>CAXBER010000004.1:0-293454 GCA_963974875.1 uncultured Pseudohongiella sp.
GTGTAACCTATGTCTTCGGTATGAAATGTAACCTATGTCCCCGGTCTGGACCTTTCGAGGCCTTCCCGTCAGAACTGGATTCGGACTATGTACCTGTGCACACCTATCTGCTCGCGGAACAGGGTGCGCCGATAATCGAACTGGTCTTTCTGGAGGAATTGTCTCGTGACAAAGTGTATGAGTTCGCCTTTATCGGTGGATCGCTGAAATTGCGTGGCGCCGACGCTGCTCCGATACGTCCGGTCGCCATCCCTCTCAAAAAGTCACAAGGAATAGTGGGAGTTGGGGGTGCTGACCAATGAATACCATATCAGTCCCGGCATCACACAAGCAATTACTGACAACCTCCCCGGGTTATGTTGCACCGCTGATTTTGTTACTGGCAGGACTGTTACTCGCCATATCAACAAACCTGTCAAAAGTGGCTCAGAATATAGGTATCACACCACTGGCCTACCTGGTCTGGTCATTGGCTGGAGCGTCTTTCCTGTTGACAACCATCAGCTATTTTCGAGGACAATCAACTCAGATAAATCGACAGACTGTCGAATATTTCATTGTCTCGGGCTTTCTTACCACTGCGGCTGCCAACCTGATTTTTGTTTCTGCCATCAGGTATATGGGTGTGAGCTTTGTCGCGTTGATGATGGCCTTGCCACCGCTACTGACCTATATCGGTGCCCTGTTTTTGCATATGGAACGATTCTGCTGGTGGCGGATGACAGGCGTAGGACTGGCCCTGACCGGAACGCTGGTTCTGGTGATGCACACATGGACCTCGTCCCATGTTGATCCGGTATGGATTGTAATCACCCTCACTGGTCCGGTTCTGCTGGCGATTGGCAACCTCTACCGAACACACCGCTGGCCTCCCGGGGCCAGCGCGGAATCACTGGCCTCAGGGATGCTGCTGGCTGCTCTGGCCATGCTGATCACGTTCTCTTTGTTAAACGGCCTGTCACTGAACATACCCCCTGGAAACACAAACGCAATTACTCTGGTCGGCATTCAGGCCTTCATTTTCGCCGGTCAGTTCCTGCTGATGTTTGCTCTGCAAAAACTGGGCGGGCCGGTCCTGCTCAGCCTTATGGGTGGAGTGAGTGCCCTATTCGGTGTGCCTATTGCGGTCATCCTGCTGAATGAAGCAGTTGCTCCCGGGTTTCTTGTTAGCGCTCTGTTTGTAGTGCTCGGCATTATCTGCATGCTGCATGGCGTGCAAGCCTGCCAAAGACATACCAAACTGGTGTCAGAAAATGAACGTTGATAATCCAATGTATTCGCCAGACAGCACGTTGAAGCTGCACCTCTACCTTGCCTGGCCCTGTCCCTTCTGCCATCGCGTTTTTGCCGCATTGGTGATCTCCGGATTAAGTGAACAGGTCAGTATTACCTGGATGCGCACTATCAAAAAAACCACAGGGTGGGAAATTGCTGCTGGCGGTGACCCACTGTTTGGAGAAACCACACTTAAACGCATTTACGAAAAACTTGATCCATCTGAGAGCCATCCACCGTCAGTACCTTTACTGGTGGATCTGATTTCGGGAAAATTGCTGTCTGCAAACTCGGCAGAAATAACCAGATACATCTCAACAGGTATGAATGACCGGTTCCCGGTGAAGCAGCAGCTTGCCCCGCCACAGATTATTGGCGACATCAACAACATGAACCAGTGGCTACATGAAAACATTAACCGTGCTGTCTACCACGTTGGTTTCGCCACGAAGCAAAGCGTGTATGAAATCAGGGTAAGCGAACTATTCAATGCCATTGATATGCTCGATCAGCGACTTGGGCAGCAACCGTTTTTAATGGGCGACAGGTTGACCGAATGCGATCTGTATCTGCTGGCAACCCTGGTACGTTTTGATCCCGTGTACTACCCCTTATTCAGATGCAGTTATCGGCATATTGCCGACTATCCGGTACTGAGCGACTATCTGAACCGGCTCTGCACCATGGAAGGTGTCGCAGACACATACAATATCTCACTGAACAAACAGCACTATTACTGCAGCGTTATGCACGTCGATGGAGAAATTCGCGACCTGAACCCGTCCCGTATTATTCCGGTAGATGGGCGGCAACTTCCAAAGGAGATCAACAGATGAGCAATAGAAGACTTTGTATTGTTGGCGCTTCCGGCAAGCTGGGCCAATATATGATTCAGCATGCCCTGAATCAGGGTTACGAAGTAGTGGGTGTGTGTCGGGAAAAAAGCATTCATAAACTGGCACGATTCAAAGATCGTATCAGCATTATTCCAGGTGCCACGAATGATCGCGATGTAATTCAGAAAGCAGTACAGGGTTGTGATGGCGTACTCACTGTACTGGTGCCCTGGGGGGTGCAGCAGTATTCAACCGGAACAGCCCAGGCGGTACTCGATTTTTGCGAACCGCAGGCCCGACTGATTTTTTCATGCGGCTGGCATATAACCAAAGATGGCAGGGATAGATATTCATGGCAACTAAAAACGTTTGTCAGGGTATTTGGCTGGATAGCCAGAGTTTTTCGCGTCGCTGATCTGAACGATCAGGTTGAATCCTGCAGACGAATATTCTCCAGTGACCGCCGCTGGACAGTGGTACGGTGCAGTGATATTGAAGAAGGTGACAGTCAGGGATTACCAGTATGGAGAGATCATGTGGGAGACCCGCTACTGGAAACCAATCTTACCCGAAGGACAGACTTTGCGCTATTCATGGTGCATGCACTGGAGAACGATGATCTGATTCATAAAGCACCGGCAATTGTGGGCCGTCAGTCTGCATCGGTACTGAAGTATTCAAATATCAATTAGACCGGTTTCAAATGGAGCAGCAAACCCGGCAACAACGCCATGGGCGTGCCATGCTATTCCCACTCAATCGTCGCCGGTGGCTTCGAGGAAATATCGTAAGTCACCCGCGACACTTCTGCAATTTCATTGATAATCCGGTTGCTGACTGTTTCCAGCATTTCGTACGGAAGATGCGCCCAGCGTGCGGTCATAAAGTCGATGGTCTCAACTGCCCGCAGTGCAATCACGTATGAGTAACGGCGAGCATCTCCCACCACGCCCACTGATTTGACCGGCAAAAACACAGCAAAGGCCTGGCTGGTTTTATGATAGAAGTCAGCCTTGTGAAGCTCTTCGATGAAAATGGCATCCGCACGGCGCAGCACCTCGCAGTATTCTTTCTTTACTTCGCCCAGAATGCGCACACCCAGACCCGGGCCGGGGAACGGATGACGGTAGACCATATCGTAGGGCAGGCCCAGCTCCAGACCAATCCGACGCACCTCATCCTTGAACAGTTCACGCAGCGGTTCCACCAGTTTCAGAGCCATATGTTCCGGCAATCCACCCACATTATGATGGGACTTGATGACATGCGCCTTGCCGGTGCGTGAACCGGCTGACTCGATCACATCCGGATAGATTGTTCCCTGCGCCAGCCAGCGCACGTTATCAATCTTTGCGGCTTCCTGGTCGAATACTTCGATAAAGGTGTTGCCGATGGCCTTGCGCTTCAGTTCCGGGTCACTGACACCCGCAAGACGGGACAGGAACATGTCTTCCGCATCCACACGAATCACCTTGACACCCATATTCTGTGCAAAGGTTGCCATAACCTGATCGCCTTCATGCAGACGCAGCAAACCATTGTCGACAAACACGCAGGTCAGTTGATCACCAATGGCTTTGTGCAGTAATGCCGCAACCACAGACGAATCCACGCCACCCGACAGTCCCAGCAACACATGATCATTGCCCACCTGCTCACGCACAGTATTGATCGCATCCTCAATAATATTGGCAGACGTCCACAACGCGTCACAGCCGCATATTTTTCTTACAAAACGTTCCAGTATGCGCTGCCCCTGCAGTGTGTGTGTCACTTCCGGGTGAAACTGCACGCCATAGAACTGGCGGGATTCATCAGCCATTGCAGCAATCGGTGCACTGTCGGTTTCCGCACTGACGACAAAACCCGGCGGCAACTGCACCACCTTGTCCCCGTGGCTCATCCACACATCAAGCTGCGGTACACCACCTTCTGCCATGCGATCCTCAATGCCTTCAAATAAGGCACCTGGCGCCGGCAGATCAACTTCAGCATAACCGAACTCGGACTTATCAGACGCCTCGACCTTGCCGCCAAGTTGCTCGGCCATGGTCTGCATACCATAACAGATACCCAGCAATGGCACG
Organism: uncultured Pseudohongiella sp.; assembly: GCA_963974875.1. GTDB lineage: Bacteria > Pseudomonadota > Gammaproteobacteria > Pseudomonadales > Pseudohongiellaceae > Pseudohongiella. The sequence continues at coordinate 4,199 of CAXBER010000004.1, forward strand.
CCCAGCGTAAACAGATAATCGGCTGCACGGGGAGAGTCGACCAGCGTTGCAGTTTCCGGCCCACCGGAAAAAATAATTCCCTGCGCCGAAAAGGCCCTGACTTCAGCTTCAGTACACTGGTAGTCCCAGATCTCACAGTACACACCAAGCTCGCGAACCCGCCGCGCTATCAGCTGGGTGTACTGTGACCCAAAATCAAGGATCAGAATTTTCTGGCTGTGGATATTCTGTTGTGTCATGTGACGTCAGGTTCCTGATAAAAACAACACCGCCGTCAGGTTGCCGACGGCGGTGAATGATGACTGCCATTAATTTGTGTCCAACTTGCCGGTCGACCAGCTGTCTATTAACTGACGCGGTAGTTGGGTGCTTCCTTGGTAATACTTACATCGTGTACATGGCTTTCCTGCATACCGGCATTGGTGATCTTCACAAACTCCGGTTTGGTGCGCATTACGTCAATCGAATCGCTGCCGGTATAACCCATGCTGGATCTCAGGCCGCCCATCAACTGGTGCACAATGGCGGACATGGAGCCTTTGTAAGGTACACGACCCTCGATGCCTTCCGGCACCAGTTTTTCAACACCCGCGGCAGCATCCTGAAAATAGCGATCACTGGAGCCCTGATTCTGGGACATCGCGCCCAGCGAACCCATGCCGCGATAGGCTTTATAACTGCGCCCCTGAAACAGCTCTACTTCACCCGGTGCCTCTTCAGTGCCGGCCAGCAGACTGCCAATCATGACCACATGCGCGCCGGCAGCAATCACTTTGGCAAAATCTCCGGAGAAACGAATACCGCCATCCGAGATCACACATACATCGGTATCCTTGAGCGCCTCCACCACATTGGCAACCGCGGTCATCTGCGGCACACCAACGCCGGTTACAATACGGGTGGTACAGATTGACCCGGGGCCAATTCCAACCTTCACTGCATCTGCGCCAGCAGCAGCCAGATCCCTCGCTGCCTGTGCAGTCGCAATATTTCCGCCGATAACGCCGACCTCCGGGTATAACCCCTTGATGCGCCGGACCATGTCAAGCACACCCACTGAATGACCATGAGCGGTGTCTACAACGATGACGTCAACGCCGGCTTCCACCAGAGCATGCACCCGATCTTCAGTATCCGCACTGGTGCCAACCGCAGCGGCAACACGCAAACGGCCCTGCTGATCCTTGGATGCATTGGGGAAATCTTCTGACTTGCGAATGTCTTTCAATGTGATCAGACCACGCAGCTCAAACTCGTCATTGACGACCAGAATTTTTTCAATCCGGTGCTGGTGCAACAATTCCTTGATCTGATCATGACTGGCATCTTCCTTGACGGTAACCAGACTTGGCTTGGGCGTCATGATGGTGTCAACCCTGGCTGCCAGGTTGGATTCAAAGCGCACATCACGACTGGTGACAATGCCTACCAACTGGCGCCCTACCACAACGGGCATGCCTGAAATATCGTTTTCACGCATCAACGCAATCAATTCACTGATCGTGGCGTCGGGTGAAATAGTAATGGGGTCTTTGACAACGCCGCTTTCAAACTTCTTTACCGCCCGTACTTCACGTGCCTGCTGCTCGATCGTCATGTTTTTGTGAATGACGCCGATACCACCTTCCTGCGCCATGGCAATCGCCAGACGAGCTTCGGTCACAGTATCCATGGCCGCAGACATCAAGGGAATATTCAGCGCTATATTGGCAGTCAATCGGGTCTTCAGACTGACGGTTTTGGGCAGAACAGAAGAGTGGGCGGGCAGAAGCAGGACATCGTCGAATGTCAGCGCTTCTTCAGCAATGCGTAACATAAGTTTTCACCTATCCACAAAAAGCAGATTATACAGATGACCGGGGCTGAGGTAAACTGCGGATATGATTCAAGAGCAATCCATACTTACCGTCAGCACATTGAACCGCCTGGCCCGCAGCCTGCTGGAAGAACAATTCCCCAGCGTGACCGTTGAAGGAGAAATCTCCAATCTGTCTGTGCCCGCCTCCGGCCACTGGTACCTGACCCTCAAGGACAGCAACGCACAGGTTCGCTGTGCCATGTTCCGAAACCGGAATATGTCGGTGCGCTTCAAACCTGCAAACGGCATGCAGGTGGTCGTCCGCGGACGATTAAGTCTCTATGAAGGACGTGGCGACTACCAGCTCATACTGGACAGTCTGCAGGATGCCGGCGCCGGCGCATTACAGAAAGCCTTTGATGCGCTCAAGGAAAAACTCGCGACTGAAGGTCTGTTTGCGACGGAACGCAAGCGCGCCTTGCCTGAGCGTTGTCGCCATATTGCTGTTGTTACATCACCTACAGGCGCAGTGATCCGAGACATCATCAGTGTGTTCAGGCGTCGCTTTCCCGCCATGCATGTGACAATTTTTCCCACACCCGTTCAGGGCGCGGACGCCCCCGCAGCGATAATTGCCGCCATTGCCAATGCCAACAGGCTCGCTGAACAACTGGCGCTGGATGTGATTGTGGTGGCACGCGGCGGTGGCTCTCTGGAGGACCTGCAGGCATTCAACGATGAAGGCGTCGCCCGGGCAATAGCTGCCAGCTCTCTGCCAGTGGTCAGCGCAGTGGGCCATGAAACCGATGTCAGTATCGCCGACTTTGTTGCTGATGTGCGAGCGCCCACCCCTTCAGCCGCAGCCGAGCTATTGAGCCCCGACCAGCAGGCAATGCTTCAGCAATTGCGCTCGCAACAGACGCGCCTGCTGCGACTGATACAGGCAACGATCAGCCAGCGCCAGCAACAATTACAGTGGCTGGCGCGCAGGCTGCAACACCCCGGGCGCCGTCTGCAGGACCAGGCTCAGTCACTGGACCGACTGGACCAACGGTTAAACCGGGCAATCTCGCGCCTGCTGGAACAAAAACAGATACGACTGCAAATGCTCGCACGCAATCTCGACAGCATCAGCCCATTGCAGACCTTGCAGCGTGGGTATAGCATCACGCGCGACCATAACGGCGCAGTCATTACCAGTATTCATCAGGTAAACACAGGTGACCAGATCACCAGCAAGGTAACAGACGGTATCATTACCAGTACAGTCTGCACTGCAACAAACGGAGGCAACCATGAACAAACGGGAACAGCAACGACTGATCCGTGAACAGAAACAGCAGGCGGCAGAACGCAGTGCCGTCAGGCGCAAACAGATTTCCCGGTTGGCGGTATTTGTTGTGGTACCGCTGCTTTTAATCGCTGTCTTTTATGGCATTGCCGGCCAGGGTGAGATTTATCCGCCGGACCAGATCAGCGCCGGGGATCACGTGAAGGGCAATCCCGACAGCAATGTCACTATGGTGGTCTATGCTGACTTTCAGTGTCCGGCCTGCGCCACTGAACACCGCGTTATGGCTCAGGCATGGCCTCGCATTGCCGACCAGGTACAGGTAGTGTTCCGGCACTATCCGTTAACCGGCACGCATCGATTTGCCTGGACGGCTGCTCTGTATGCCGAAGCCGCCGGCAGGCAGGGGCAGTTCTGGGAAATGTATGATCTGCTGTTTCTCAACCAGACCTACTGGTCCGGACTGGCCGAAGTCGAGGCTGAATTTGACGGCTACCTTGAGCAGCTTGGGCTGGATATCGACAAAGCACATGAAGACATGCAATCTGAGGCTGTATTGCAGAAAGTGCGAAATGACCAGCGTGGCGGCACACGGGCCGGCGTCAGGTCCACACCCGCACTGTTTGTTAACGGACGTCAGACCACCGTTCCACAAAATCCGGTTGACATGATCTCACTGGTCAATCGCACTGACACCTGAACAGTGCCAGCTGAACAGCGTCACCTGATCAGACATCCAGACCCAGACGGGCGGCCGGCAGTCCCAGAAACAGGCCGCCCCAGTATTTACCCTGAATATGAATGGGCACGGACAGATTGAACATCACTTCCCCGGTATCACGCAGATAGCTTTGCAACCGGAACCTGCCCATATAGGGAATGTCCCGATTCTGGAAAAACCGCATGTGACGGCTTTTTACCAGGTCAATTTCCGGATTGCCCGTCGGCGCAGCGGACAGTTCGCTCCGGTGCACAGCCACATACCCTTTGCTGTCCAGAGGCAGACAATACAATGCGCCGTCCTCCTCTTTGGCCCAGCTGTCAATCAGGTGCTGACAGGCCTGCTGAAACGCCCGCGCATATGACACATCGTGTTTGACCGGATTGGTGCCAGGTATCGGATGATGATTGCGGTCAAACATGTCCACGCCTGATGCCACCAGGGTGTACAGTGCAGGCTCGAGGTGGTCCCGCCGCAGTTCAAGCGTTTCCAGTACTGACTCCAGTTCACCGCGGCCAATTCGGAACTGACAGAGTTTGTGCAGAGCCCGATCAGTTGAGTCAAGTAACGTCTGGGTTTGCTCGTTGTTACGATCCATATCCTGTCTGATGCGGATGCCCAGATCACGAATCTCGTGACTACGACCAAGAATGTCCTGGTTACTGACCGACAGTTGCTCTGCCGCAGCACTGACTTGCAGCAGGTCAGAATGAGTTGATTCAAAACCACTCACCATCTCCTGAAATTCAGTTGCGGACTTATCAACAGCGCTACGCGCATGATTGGTTTCAGCAATCATTTTTTCCGTCCCCGCCGAGGTTCTGGATACCACGCTGATCATTTCTTCCAGCAACCCGCCTATCTCATCGGCGGAGCCGCGCACTTTGACTGCTAGCTCACGCACTTCGTCAGCGACAACTGCAAAGCCACGCCCCTGCTCACCAGCCCGCGCCGCTTCAATTGCCGCGTTCAGGGCAAGCATATTGGTCTGCGCGGCAAAACCCTGCACGGTACCCAGAATCGCACGAATGCTCTCTGACGTTTTTTCAAGCTGTGCAACAGTGCCATGAAATTGCTGCATCATGCCGCCAACTTCAATGAACTGACTGTGAGCGGTCACCAGATCGCGAACAGCATCCTGTGCTGTTGATAAATGACGCGAGTTCAGGTCGGCAATATTGGATGCCCAGCGTGACAACTGTTCAATGGCTGAAGCCGCCTCCTCACTGGAGCGAAAGATGATGTCGGAGTAGCTCTCCTGCTTGCCGGCGTCACGGCTGGCTTCCTCAGCAATTTTCCGACCCTGCGCCGACGTTAACGTAACGTTGATACTGTGATTGCGCAGATCCTCCAGCGCCCCACGCAAACGTTCCATGAACTGATTGAACAGCCTGGCGGTCTCAACACTGCGCGAGTCACCAGACTCGTCCATGTGCGAGGAGAGATCCCCCTGAGCCTCATTGACAGTCCGCAGCACCCGCAGCAGCTCATCGTTTCCGGTATCACCGCGACCGTACCGGATTGCAGCAACACCTGCCAGACTGATCAGTATCAATGCCAGACCGGCCCATTGGAGCCAGTCACCGGACGCCACCATAATCAGCACAGCGAGCACAACCTGGGAAGCCGCCATGGCGGCCACGGGCACGGAGGAATTTGCAAGTCGGGAAAACATGTTGGTTTTATTGTCTCCTGCTATCAAACTGATCCGATAACAGGGTTAGCGGCCGTACCGGCCGCAAACTTGAGGGGACAGCGTCAGTGCGTCAGTAGTCGGCGGTGAGTATGGATAGACATCAGAATGCCAAACCCGGCCAGCAGTGTCACAGCAGACGTACCTCCATAACTGACCAGCGGCAGGGGAACCCCCACCACCGGCAGCAGACCGGACACCATGCCCATATTGACGATAACGTAGATACAGAAGGTCAGTGACAGACTCACCGCCAGCAATCTGCTGAACGTTTCCCTTGCCTGCCAGCTTATAAACAGTCCGCGCGCAATAATGAACAGATACAGGCCCAGCAGCAGCGCAATACCTATGAGACCGAATTCTTCACCAATCACAGCCAGAATAAAATCCGTGGAAGATTCCGGCAAAAAATCGAGGCGGGATTGAGTGCCATTGAGCCAGCCCTTGCCCATGATCCCCCCGGAGCCGATGGCGATCTTGGACTGAATGATATTCCAGCCTGCGCCTAACGGATCTGCCTCGGGATTAAACAACGTATCCACTCTGCGCCTTTGATAGGGCTCAAGTACAAACAGATACATCAATGGTGCCGCTATCATGGCGCCTATACCGGCAACGGAAACGATCCGCCACGAAATACCGGCAAAAAACAGTACGATGATACCCGCCATACCCACCAGAATGGATGTGCCAAGGTCGGGCTGGTTGGCGATCAGAAAACTGGGAATCGCGACAATCAGCAGGGCAACGCAAATATCCATGAATTTGGGAGGCAGACTGCGCTTGCTGAAAAACCATGCCACGGTTACCGGCAGGGCAATTTTCATGATCTCCGAAGGCTGAAAACGGCCAACACCCGGTATGCTCAACCAGCGCTGCGCGCCGTTGGAAACCGTGCCAAAAAACAACACCAGCACCAACAGTAAAAGCCCCAGGGAAAAGACCGGTATTGCCCAGTAACGATAAGTGCGAGGTGGCAACTGCGCAAATGCGAGCAGTACACCAAAACCAATACCCAGCCTGACAAGCTGCCTGACCACCGAGTCGACATCCTCACCACTGGCACTGTAAAGCACCAGCAGACCAAGACCACTGACCAGCAATAATGCAACCAGCAAAGGCAAATCGAGATGCAGCCGCCACGCAAGGCTGCGCTCCTGGGGGCTGATCTCGAATCCCGGACTATTGAGGCGGCGCAGTAAATCGGGCATGCAAAAAACTTTTCCTGCAAAGAAAATTGACACGAAGGGTAGCTGAACAATCCATTTAAGTCTATGCTCCCGATACTACCTGCCTCTGATAATGGAGTAACTATGTCAGCGTTGAGATCGTTGGTTCGCTTTATTGACTGGATAGCTGAAAACACCCAGACATTGTCCTGGACCATCATGCGCGTACTGGGAAGTGCGATGTTCATGACGCACGGCTGGCCCAAAATGTTTGGTGAGCGTGCCCAGCCTTTTATGGGCGGCATGGACTTTTTTGGGTTTGATGTTGGTGTCAATATGCTGTGGGTTGCCGGCGCCATCGAGTTGTTTGGCGGTGCTTTGATTGCTGTCGGATTACTGACCCGGCCAATGGCCCTGCTGGCCGCCATTCTGATGGTGATGGCCTATCTGACGGCTCACCCGGCCTGGTTTCCTACACTTAACAATGGCGAACTGGCCGCGATGTATTTTTCAATGTTCCTGGTATTGTTTTCATTCGGACCTGGCAAACTCAGTCTGGATGCGCTGGTTTTTGGGCGCCGCTGACAGCCGTCGACGTCAACCAGTGAATCAGCCCCTGTGCATTCAGCTCCATGTCACCCGCAAGCAACTGCCTGATTACGGCGGGTGTTTGCGGGCACTGCCGTGAGGCCAGCAACGCAAGACTGTGTTGCATCAACTGCTCTGCCAGTGCCCGGGTCTGTACCTGAATCTGCGCCTGTGATTGCGGCTCCATGTCCCTGGCAACGTCTGCATAGCAATCAATCTGTTCATGCAGCTGTTCAGCCAGTTCAGCCGGATTTTCATGCATGCCAAAGTGTGTCAGAAATACCCGCTCCACCGGCAGGGTCAGCAATCGTGTTACGGATGCATGCCAGGCCTGCGGATCAAACTGTACCGGGGTTGTCGGCGGAAAAATAAAGCGCCCGGTGCCACCATTAAGCTCGGGATAACTCACACCAAAGGTGTCCCCGGTGAACATGCCTTTGCTGAACTGATCCCAGACCACATAATGATGTCTGGCGTGCCCGGGTGTATCCAGTGTCTGCAATACACGTTGGCCCAACCGGAATTCATCTCCATCGCGGGCAATCACAACCCGTGATGCCGGTATCGGCATCAACTCACCAAACGCAGCCCGGTAGCGCTCCGGCCCATACACCGCCAGCGATCCTGCCTGCAGCCGGGCCGGGTCGATCATATGCCGCGCTCCTCGCTCGTGCACAACCAGCCTGGCGGCAGGCAAGGCATCCATCAGCACGCCAGCACCACCAGCATGATCCAGATGAACGTGCGTTGGCATGACCCAGCGCACCTGCCCGGGAGATAATCCGCTATCCTCCAGCGCCTGCAACAGGCGAGGCAGACTGTTGCTGGTCCCGGTGTCGATAAAGGCCGCCTCACCTTCATGACATATCAGATAACAGGCCGCCAGTCCTTCCCGGAAAAGCCCCGTGTCAATGCAACGCACGTCGTATCCGCAGTCGTGCCAGGCGCGCAGCTCACTCATCACTCAGTGCCCCCGAAACTTGCCAGACGTTCTGGTCGACGCTTTGCCATGCGCCTTGTCCGGTGCTTTACGGTTTTTGCTGATGCGGCGTTTCTGGGCAATCTGCTGGCCTGTCAGCCCCTGTTCATGTTTCACATATGGATTGGCATCACTGCGCAGTTCTATGCGGATGGGTGTGCCTTCAAGTTTCAGCACTGCCCGGAAGGTTTTTTCCAGATAACGCTTGTAGTGATCCGGCAGTTTGTCGGTCTGTTTGCCGTGGATCACAATGATGGGCGGATTCTGCCCGCCGGCATGGGCGTATTTCATTTTGATGCGACGCCCGTCGATCATTGGCGGCGAGTGGTCAGTCACCGCGTCCTGCAGAATCCGTGTCAGTTCATTGGTATTGAGATCGCGTTTGGCTGACTCGTAGGCTTTTTCCACCGACTTGTACAAATCACCTACGCCGGTGCCGTGCATGGCCGAGATAAAATGAATGGCGGCAAAATCCACAAACGAGAACCGACGCCGGATATCGCTTTTTATCCGTTCTTTCTGCTCCAGATCCATGCCGTCCCATTTGTTGAGCGCAATCACCAGTGCCCGACCGGCATCCAGCACGTAACCCAGCAAATGCAGATCCTGCTCTACAATGCCATCACGGGCATCAACCACCAGAATGACAACGTTGGCATCCTGAATGGCGCTCAAGGATTTGACAACGGAAAATTTTTCCACCGTTTCAGTGGTTTTTCCCCGACGCCGGATACCGGCAGTATCAATAAGGGTGTACCGCTTGCCATGCCGCTCAAACGGAATATAAACACTGTCGCGTGTGGTACCACCCTCATCAAACACCACCACGCGATCCTCGCCCAGCATACGGTTGACCAACGTGGATTTGCCGACGTTGGGTCGTCCGGCTATTGCTATGCGGATACCCTGTTCTGCCCGGTCTTCCTCGACTTCCGGCTCAGGAAATCCGGCCAGCACGGCATCAATCATCTTGGTGACACCGCGTCCCTGAGATGCGGTCACAGCAAAAATGCGTTCGATGCCCAATGTGTAGAAATCACCGACGGCCACATCTTCGTCGATACCATCAACCTTGTTGACGATCAGAAATGCCGGCTTGTTCAACTTGCGCAGGTGCTCGACAATCTGTACATCAGCGGGATTCAGACCGGCACGTCCGTCAACCAGCAATAACACGACATCGGCTTCTTCTATTGCCAGCAGCGACTGGGATGCCATCGCAAAATCAATACCCTGCTCCCCGCCTTCCAGGCCACCCGTGTCGATCACGATATAAGGCTTGTCGGCGCCGACACCCTCGCCATACTTGCGGTCACGTGTTAATCCGGGAAAATCGGCCACCAGCGCATCGCGACTGCGGGTCAAACGGTTGAACAGGGTGGATTTACCCACATTAGGCCGACCGACCAGGGCTATTACGGGTTTCATAAGGGTTCCAGTATATAAGCGCGCAGCCACACGGGCTGCGCAAAGTCGTCTCAGGGCAGACGCAGCGCGGTCAGGCGCCCGCTGTTACCGTAAACGTAAAGTGTTGTGCCTTCGGACAGAATATTGGCACGAACACCGTCCCGGTCGGCACGGAATCGACTGATGATGCGACCATTGATCTGTGACAGCACGTGTACATATCCTTCAAAATCTCCGACCGCCAGATAGTTATTGAACGTGACGGGGCTACTGACCCGGCGCAATCTCAGGTCTTCATTCTCCCAAACCGTTCGTTCAGTGTTGTTCTGCACGGCGCGGATGTGACTGAAGCCATCTACCCAATAGATATTGCCCAGGCCCAGCGCTACCGAGTTATAGCTCGATCCGGGCATACCCCAGACAATACGGCCACTTTGCAGGTCAAAACCCATCAGGTTACCCTGGTAGCTGGTGGCATATACAACACCGCCGGAAATAATCAGATCACCGTCAATATCGATGATACGCTCAATATCATATCGCCCCTGAGGAACAGCGACACGCTCTTCCCATAACAGCGAACCGCTATCGGCATCAACTGCAGCAACCATGCCGTTCGCAAAGCCGGTAACCACAACATTGCCGGCAATCAACGGTTTGCTGGTGCCACGCAGTGAAAGTGCAGGCACCGTGCTTTCGTAGATCCAGCGCTGCTCCCCGGTTTCCGGATTCATCGCTACCAACTTGCCATCAATGGTCTGCGCAACCACCCTGCGTCCGTCTGTTTGCGGAGCAGCCAATACCTCGCTGCTCACCCGGGTACTCCACAGCTGTTGACCGTTTGCCTGATCCAGCGCCACTACCCGCGCATCCAGCGTACCAACCAGCACCATGCCTGAGGCAGCGCCAACACCGCCGGTAATGGGCAGTCCCGTACGTTGCCGCCACTGTACTGAACCATTGGTTTTATTGATGGCCGTCACAGTGCCGTCAGCTGCAGCAACATAAATGATGTCGCCATCAATAGCGGGTGTCAGTCGATTGTAGAGCCCACCCTGCCCATCGCCCACGCTGGTCGACCACAGCCGCTCAAGGTTGAATTCAGCCTCTATTCGGGTCAGTTCGCGCGGTTGTTCAGACTTGTCCGGCGAGAAAATATTACAGGCGCTCAACAAGCTAACCGACACTAGCCAAAAGGCTACATTAACTGCATGTTTCATAGTATTCAGCCCGGCGCGTTGTGGTTATCAGAGACTGCCTTGCAGCTCGGAGATTTTCATTTGCAGCACCGGATTGGCGCTGCCAAGATCCGCAGCCGTCTGGTAGGCACGCAATGCCTCATCGCGCTGCCCCTGGGCAAGGTAGATATCACCACGCAATTCTTCAAACTCCGCCTGCAGGCTGCCTTCACTGACACCACTGATCAGTGTCAACGCACGTTCCGTCTGATCGCTGGCCAGCAACACGCGCCCCAGCCGCAGCTGCGCCAGTTGCACCAGCGTTTCATCGGTACTGCCAAACAGTCCGCTACGGGTATTGGCCAACAGCCACTCCAGCTCTTGCTGTGCCCCGGCCAGATCGTCATTCTCAACTGCCAGACGGGCACCAAACAGCGCACCATAAAGCGCATAAACACTGTCACCATGTTCGGACTTGAGTGTGGCAATCAATTCTTCGGCCTGGGTGCGGGCTTCCTCGCTGATCATTTCTCCGGGCGCTGCCACTGCCAGCGCAGACAATCGATCATAGACGGCTGACGCTTGTGCAGAGGCCTGAGTCTGACTGTTCTGCCAGAACTGCCAGCCAAAATAGACAAGCGCCACGGCAGCAATGCCGAGCGCAATCTGGCGACCACTTTCATTCCACCAGCGTTTTATCGCGTCAATACTTTCTTCTTCAGCTGCACTTAATGCCACAAACAGCTCCTGTTTTGTGTTTTAGAATATTTAAAAGCGAATCTGTCGGGATATCGCCCGTTTATTTATCAATATTTCCTGGCAGGCATCGTGGCTTACCGTCACCATGCTGTCAAGACAGCTGAGCCTTCAGCGAACTTAGAGCCTTCAGCAGCCCTGCCCGGTCAACATCCTGCGTGACACCTTCATCATCCAGCTGCCGATATCGCAGCCCCGGCTTGCCATCATTGGCCGAATCAACAATCACGGCAACCTTCGCGCCGCTATTATAGGCTTTCTTCAGCTGATTATTGAACTTGCCACCACCACAATGCACAACAATTCGTATATCAGGCACTTCGGCCCGTATCCACTCGGCCAGCGTGAGCGCCTCTGCCTGCAGCGAGTTATCGGAGATCAGCAGATAAACATCAACTGTCTGCCGCACCGCAGCCGGCACCTTCCCCATGCTCTCCAGCAGCAGAATCAACCGTTCCATCCCAAAGGCCAGCCCGACAGCTGGTGTTCCCCGGCCACCGAGTTGCGCAACCAGTGAATCGTAACGCCCGCCCGCGCACACTGTACCCTGGGCTCCAAGGTCATCGGTTATCCACTCGAACACCATATTATTGTAGTAATCCAGACCCCGGACAAGATTCGGATTCTCTACAAAAGCAACACCATTACCGGCCAGCAACTGCTTAAGCGCCTGATAGTGCTCAACTGTCTGCGCACCTGTAAAATCTGCAAGACAGGGCGCATCTGCAAGTATCGCGCGTGTTGCTGGCACTTTACTGTCCAGAACCCGCAACGGGTTGGTATGCAGACGGCGCTGACTGTCTTCGTCAAGATGCGCTTCGTGTTTTAGCAGAAATTCAGTGAGCGCCGCGCCAAATGCTTTCCGGTCATCGGCAGTACCAATATTGTTGATTTCAAGTCGCACACTGTCGGTAAGTCCAAGTGCGCGCCAAAGCGCCACTGAAACCAGAATGACTTCCGCGTCAATATCCGGTCCCGCCATGCCAAAGGCTTCCAGACCGACCTGATGAAATTGCCGATATCTCCCCTTCTGCGGTCGTTCGTGACGAAACATGGGGCCGCGATACCAGAGGCGTTGTTGCTGGTTGTATAACAACCCGTGTTGCTCGGCCGCGCGGACGCAGCCGGCTGTGCCTTCAGGTCGCAGACTCAGATCATCTCCATTGCGGTCTGAAAATGAGTACATCTCCTTCTCAACAATGTCTGTCACTTCACCGATGGAACGCTTGAAAAGCTGGGTCTGCTCCAGCACCGGGAAGCGAATTTCCCGATAACCATACGATTGCACAACCTGTTCGGTTATTTTCTCAACGTACTGCCAAACCGGCGAATCATCCGGCAGAATGTCATTCATTCCGCGGATTGCCTGTATTTTACTCATATGCTTCCTTCGTTAACCACGAGCGATAATGCCGGCCGGCGCCTGCTCGTTCTCCGCCTTGAGTTTGGCCGCAACGCGCGCACGCACCATGGCCTCCAGCTCATCAACCAGGCGGGCATTGTCCACCTTGTGATGGGGTTTGCCATCAACATAGGCAAGATTGTTTGGTGTCGCGCCGGTCAGGCCGATTTCGGCCACCATTGCCTCTCCCGGTCCATTCACGATGCAGCCGATCACCGCCACGTCCACTGGCGTGATGATGTCCTCCAGTCTGGATTCCAGTTCGTTTACCACACCGATGACATCAAAATTCTGCCGTGAGCAGCTCGGACAGGCGACCAGATTGACACCTTTACTGCGCAATCCCAGACTCTTCAGGATATCAAAACCGACACGGATTTCTTCTACCGGATCGGCAGCAAGAGAAATCCTGATGGTGTCTCCGATTCCCTCCATCAACAAGGCACCCAGACCCACAGCAGACTTCACTGTGCCCGAGCGTAAACCCCCGGCCTCCGTAATACCAAGGTGCAGGGGCTGCTCAATCTGGGATGCCAGTTTGCGATAGGCAGCAAGCGTCATGAAAATCTCTGACGCTTTCAGACTGATCTTGAAATCCTGGAAGTCCAGCTTGTCCAGGATATCAATCTGGGTCAGCGCGGACTCCACCATCGCATCTGCAGAGGGTTCTTTATACTTGCGGAGCAGCGTTTTACCCAGTGAACCGGCATTGACACCAATACGCAGCGGAATACCCTTGTCCCGTGCCGCATCGATGACAGCGCGAATGCGCTTTTCGCTGCCGATATTTCCGGGATTGATACGCAAACAGTCGACACCGTATTCAGCAACTTTCAGGGCAATCTTGTAATCGAAATGAATATCAGCAACCAATGGTAAATTCACTTGAGCCCGGATATTCCGAAACGCCTCAGCCGCTTCCATTGACGGTACGGACACACGGACAATGTCAGCTCCCACTGCCGCCAGTCGCTGAATCTGTGCAACAGTTGCCTGCACATCGCAGGTTTCGGTGTTGGTCATGCTCTGCACTGAAATCGGCGCATCACCACCCACAGCTACATTGCCGACCATGATCTGTCTGCTCTTGCGTCGAATTATTGGAGATGCACTCATCATGTTTCAGTTACCCGCGTTCAAATGTCATCGTCCCGACTATCACAGCCCCACACTCAGCCGCGCTGTGTCGTCCTGGCGTATATTGTTGCTGATATCAAGGTGTCGGTTATTATAACTGACCGTCACCGCCCGGGCATTGCCCAGCATGACTGTAAATGGCGCGGTGCCGGTAATATGCAGCCTGTCGCCGGCATGTTGCAACTCGCGATAAGTTTCCTCGCTGCCCCTGTGCTCGACTTCCACCCAGCACTCCGAATCAAAGTCGATCTCCAGCGTGTCATCACCTGGCCACGCCAGTGCAATCGCCGGCGCCTCCGGAAGCGTCGCAGTTTCCGCCGAATCATCGAAAACAGTCACATTGTCAGTCAGGTCAACCGATTCGGGCGCAGATGAGATCTGTGAAGCCGAGGACACTTGCAGTGCCGAGGATGCCTGTGGCGCCGAGGATGCCTGTGATGTCAGCTCAGCCACGTCTTCTGTGCTGCTCAGCCACCAGAGCGCCACCGCCACCACAACAAACGCGATACCGGAGAACAATACCCACGGCCGGTTCTTGTCACGCCGGCGACGCGTATAACGTTTTATGGCCTCTTCTTTCCGGGCCTGTTTCTTGACTGTAAAATCAGCGTAAACCTGCAGCACATGCACCGGATCCAGACCCAGCAGGTTGGCATAATTACGGATATACCCGCGGACGAAAATATCCGCAGGCAGCTTGTCAAAACTGTCCGATTCCAGCGACCGCACATAGTGCATGGTCAGATTGAGTTTTTCCGACACCTGCTGCAACGACAGTTCCAGCGTTTCGCGCTGCGCCTGCAACAGGGCGCCAGGCGAAGGTTTTGGCGTCGCTGGTGGCTCGGCCTGTTCATCTGGCAGCGATGACTCTTGTGCCGGTGTGTTTTCAGTACTCATACATCGTCGCTTCAGGAAATATTCTGGACATTCAGGCGCTCTGCCGCCTGTTCGGCGGCCTTGCGATAACGTGCACTTCGTCGGGTCTGGTCGGCCACTTCACCTACCAGCTGACCACAGGCGGCACCGATATCGTCGCCGCGGGTGGTCCTGACAGTCACTGTGTAACCGCCCTGGTGCAAAATCTCCCTGAAATTAGAAACAGAGGAACTGCTCGGGCGCCGATAGTCAGACTGAGCGAAAGGATTAAACGGTATTAAATTGATTTTACAGGGAAAGTCCTGTAGCAACGCAGCAAGTTCGCGGGCATGCTGGCGGTGATCGTTGACACCGGCAATCAGCGTGTACTCAATCACTGGCACTCGTTTATCAGGCAGACTAGCCATATAGTCCGCTACAGCGCGTAAAAGTTCCTTGATCGGGTACTTTTTGTTCACGGGCACTATCTGGTTACGCAACTCATCATTGGGTGCATGCAGGGAAACTGCCAGCGATGCATCGGTGTAATCTTTCAGGCGATCGATGGCAGGCACCACGCCTGCGGTGCTGATGGTCACACGCCGCTTGGACAGGCCATAGGCGTTGTCCTCCATCATCAGACTCAGGGCATCCATCACATTATCAAAATTGAGCAGGGGTTCACCCATGCCCATCATGACAATATTGCTGACCTTGCGATTCATCTTGCCTTCACCCGGTCTGCTGGTCGCAAAACCACCCAGTCGATGGTTAGCCCACCATAACTGGCCAATGATTTCTGCCGTTGTCAGATTGCTGTTAAAGCCCTGCTTTCCGGTTGCACAAAAACTGCAGTCCAGAGTGCATCCGGCCTGGGATGAAATACACAACGTGCCGCGGGTAGCTTCCGGAATAAAAACGGTTTCCACCCGGCTGCCGCTGGCAACCTGCACAATCCATTTGTAACATCCGTCGCTGGACAGAAACTCCTCAACAATATTCGGCAGGCAAATCTCGGCCTGTTCCCGCAGCTTGTCACGAAGACCGCGACTGATATCCGTCATCGCATCCAGATCGGTCACGCCACGCTGATGAATCCATTTCATCAATTGCACAGCGCGAAACGGTTTTTCACCAATCGAGACAAAATACGCCTGCATTTTCGGCAGGCTCATGCCCAACAAATTGATTTTTTGTGCCGTTTCGCTCATGACTTGACTCCAGACCAATTCCCGAAGGAATCAGGCGCGTGGGCAGATCTCTTCGTTCTTGAAGAAATAAGCGATTTCGCGGGCGGCGGACTGCTCTGAATCCGACCCGTGGACTGCATTGGCATCAATTGACCTGGCAAAATCCGCACGGATTGTACCTGGCTTGGCATCAGCCGGATTGGTTGCGCCCATAAGTTCACGGTTTAGTGCTACCGCACCCTCACCTTCCAGGACCTGTACCATAACCGGACCGGAGGTCATAAATGCAATAAGATCACCAAAAAAACCGCGCTCTTTGTGCTCTGCGTAAAAACCACCCGCAGATTCGTCAGTCAGCTGTACCATTTTGGCAGCAATGATGCTCAGACCCGCTTTTTCGAACCGGGAATAGATTTCGCCGATCACGTTTTTGCCCACTGCGTCCGGTTTGATGATAGATAATGTACGTTCAATAGCCATTGATAATCTCCCACTGCATGTCACAAGTATAAAAGGCGGGTATTATACGTGTTATCGAGCCTGTAATTCTACAGCGCGCAGCCGGGGAACCGTCTCCAACAAACCATTTAATGCAATATCTATATCTTTTTCTGTGCTGTAGCGCCCAAGGGAGAAACGGATGGCACTTTGCGCCAGCGCATCAGCCAGGCCAATACCACGAAGTACAAAGGACGGCTCGACGGTGGCGGACATGCACGCAGACCCCGAGGAGACTGCAATGCCCCGCAAGGCAAGCAGCAGTGACTCGCCATCAACGCCGTCAAATGCAATGTTGATGATACCCGGTGCATGCTGCTCCGGATGACCGTTCAGGGTCCAGTCATCAAGCGCCTGCAACCCCGTCAGAAATCGTTTCCGCAACAGACTGATATTCCGATGATCGCTCTCCAGCTCGGCCGCAGCCAGCCGGAACGCATCACCCATTCCTGCCAACTGATGTGTTGCCAGTGTGCCCGAGCGCATGCCACGCTCGTGTCCCCCGCCATGAATCTGCGCAGCCAGATCCACCCGCGGCTCACGACGTACAAATAGCGCGCCCACACCCTTCGGACCGTATACCTTGTGCGCCGAAAAAGACATCAGATCCACCGGCAACTGCCGCAGGTCAACAGGCAATTTGCCCGCACTTTGTGCCGCATCCACATGAAACAGGACGCCCTGTTCACGGGCGATTGTACCCAGTGCCATCAGATCATTGGCGCAACCCAATTCGTTATTGACGTGCATCAGTGAAACCAGAATTGTATCCGGGCGGATAGCATCAGCCAGCTGCTGTGCACTGATCAGGCCATGCTGATCGGGTTTCAGGTAGCTTACATCGTAGCCGTTCGACTCCAGATAACGGCAGCTGTCCAGCACGGCTTTGTGTTCGATTGCCGAGGTAATGATGTGCCTGCCCTTATCGGCGTGGAATTGCGCAACACCCTTGATGGCGAGATTGTCAGCTTCCGTGGCACCGGATGTCCACACGATTTCCCGAGACTCGCAGCCCAGCAGATCTGCTACATCGCGCCGTGCATTTTCAACAATTTCCTCGGCCTGCCAGCCATAGATATGGGAGCGGGATGCCGGATTGCCGAAGTACCCATCCATGGACAGACATTCAGCCATGCGCGCAGCCACGCGCGGATCAACAGGCGTGGTGGCAGCATAATCCATATATACCGGTAGTTTCATCTGAACTTCTGTAACCTCCTGATAAGGTGCAAATCAGGATGACAGGCGCATGTCGCGGACAATCAACTCGCGCCGCTCGTCCTGATCATTCGCGATACCGCGGATATCGTGACGGGCCATCAGATCCGCAAGACTGATGCCTTTGAGAAAACCATGAATCTGCTGACTCAGATCTTCCCATAAATGGTGGGTAAGACAAATATCCCCTTGCTGACAATTCCCCTGCCCCTGACAACGTGTGGCGTCCACCGATTCGTCAACAGCATCGATAATATCAACAATGGCAATCTGACACGTATCACGCCCCAGGCGGTAACCACCACCCGGCCCGCGCACGCTGCGCACCAGTTCACGGCGCCGCAACCGGGCAAACAATTGCTCAAGATAGGACAATGAGATGTCCTGCCGGACAGAAATATCAGACAGTGTCACCGGTTCCCGATCGGCATGGATCGCCAGATCGAGCATTGCGGTCACCGCATAACGGCCTTTTGTGGTAAGTCGCATAACCTGCTCACTGTGGTACGCACTGATTGTCTGAATGAGCGGGATTATGGAATACCACAGTATTTTAATCAACTATTAGCCCTGTTTGCGGCTGATTCATATCAATCATTTACAAGCAAGGATCACTCACGTAGGCTGCGCCACATGATCGATCTGCATTCTCACACCTGGCTCTCCGATGGCCACCTTGGTCCGGCACAGCTTATTGCACGTGCAGAGTCGGTTGGTGTTCGCCATCTGGCCATCACCGACCATGACTGCATAGCAGCCCATACCCAGATTCAATCCGGTGCAGTTTCAGTCCCGCAATCAATGGACATCATCTCCGGCGTCGAAATCTCTACCGTATGGGAAAACCAGGAAATACACATCATTGGGCTTCTGGTTGAAACCGAAAATTCCAATCTGAATCAACTACTTGAATCCCAGCAAGAGCGCCGCCGGGACAGAGCCGGGGCAATTGATAAAAAGCTGCAGCGAGCGGGTATTTGTGGCCTTTCCGCCTACCTGAGCGAACAGCCCTGCCAGGCGGTTGGCCGTAATCATGTTGCTGACTTCCTGATTAGTCAGTCGGTAGTGAGCAGCAAGCAGCAGGCATTTACCAGATATCTGGCCAAACGTGGCAATGCCTATGTCAGTGCCAGCTGGTGCACAATAGACGAGGCTGTTGCCGCCATCGCGGCGGCAGGTGGTGTTGCTGTGCTGGCACACCCTGATCGGTATCCACTGAGCAAACCAAAATTCAAACGCCTGGTTGATGAATTCTGCGCAGCCGGCGGCGAGGCCATTGAAGTAAGCTACTCAAACCTGAATCCCGATGTACTCAAGAATCTTGCAGTAATCTGCCATGAAAAATCGTTGTGGGCCAGCGTTGGCTCCGATTTCCACTCGCCGGACAACACGTGGATGGAGATGGGCCGTATTCGTCGATTGCCCGAGATCTGTCGGGATCGGGCAATCTGGCTGCATCCACGCTGGGCCCGGCTTGCCAGACCTGTGGAACCACAAACCTGACGGCACGCCAGACGTGTTACATCAGCGGCGCTTGATCTTCGCTATCACACCCTTGAAAATATCCATCAGTGTTTCGTGTTTGTAATCTGTAAACTCGCCTGCGTCCATGAACATGCCATGATCAGGGCAGGCTTCGTACTCAAGGTGAGTCTGTTTACTGTCGTTAAGTTTGATCATGGGCTTGTTGCAGCGCGGACACTGGATATCACGCACCCGGTTGTAGGTCTTGCCGATGCGCGGGTCACCGCTATCCAGAAAGTCCGACATCCAGGACTCTTTAAGCTGTTCGGCTTCACCGTGGTCGAACCACAGTCCCTGACAACCTGAACACTGATCGATCACTACTGTACCGTGCAGTACTTCCACTGATCGCTCAACCATTTTAGAGTTACATTTCGGGCAGTCCATCTTGTTCTCCTGTTGTGCTGTTTGTGTTGCCTGTATCGCAACCATACACAGCACCCTGCTCTTTTTATTGCATTTTTTTATTGCATCCGCGTATCGCGATCTGCAGGCGCCTAATCGCCAACTATTCTATAAGATAAATTCAATGCTTAACAGCTCCCAAATGCATCAATAACTGTAAGTAACAACACTTTCAGCCAGACTGACGCCGGAGATCTCACCACGCAGGCACTGCGCTACAGATTGTTGTGGTATGACATGAATCCGGTCCTGCCGATTGCCGTTCTCGGTCAATTCGCCAACGCCGACCATGACCAGCGTCAGATGCTCATCCTCAGGCAGGGCACGCAGGCCTGCTGCATAGTCACAAACCGTGGCAAACATCTGCGACTCAAAGTGCGCCAGATCCTGCTCACGCTGCACCTGTTGCAATTCGCGGGCGCGCTGCTGCTGCTCTCGCAGAGTACTGACCTGACTGTTCAACCGTTCACCCAGAGAGGTCAATTGTTCTTCGATTTGCGCCTTTGCTGTCAGCCAGCGATCCAGTGTCTGTTCATCCGGCAACGCCTGTGCCTCTGCTGCCAGCTCACGCATTTCCGCCCGCAGCTGATCGGTTTCCCGGATTTGCATCGCCAGCTGGCCCTGCAACGCCTGAAACTGTGAAGTCAGATTTTCAATCGTTGACTCATCCAGCTGACCTGCTTCCTGCAGGCGCTGGAGGGTGGAAGCTGCAGCGCTCATGGTCCGTTCTATTGACGGCAAATCTCCCAGCGTTGACAGCATTTGCAATTGCTCACGATAGAACCGGGCCACGTCATCAGTTCTCAAACTGAGCGCCATGGCATCGCGAACAGCATCCAGGTCCGGCCGGGTGACCAGACCACGCTCCATCATACTGTCCAGCTGGCCTGACAGCTGCTCCAGAGACTGATTCAGGGATTGCATATCCACACCTGGCCAGGCACGATTATTCTGCATGGGAGTCACCAGCTCCAGCACGATCCCCTGGCCCAGCAGGTACCTGCCTTTAACCTCACCATTGCGTGGACTGAATATCCCCTGGCGTACATTCAGACCCAGGCTCTCTCTTAGCACACCGCTGAACACTTCGACACTGCGACGCATGTCAGCAATATGGTCTTCTGCATTCTGGGCAGATGCCAATGACAACGGCATTGCCAACAATACCAGTGCCAACACCCCGTTCCGGACTGCAGAACGACCAGCGCGACCAGAATTGTCCAGCGACTGAGATTTCATAATAAATCCTTCCGTGTTGAGATTGGACAGATCACTGCTGCAGCCCGCCCTGATACTGCACATAGGTTGCCAGTTGCTGCACTGAATTGACGGTCTGATAGTCCCGATCAAGCATCTGCTGGAATCCGGCTTCCATGCGCTGCATATCCAGTCGGCGCTGCTCCTCAAAAAAGGACACGATCTGGTAGAGGCTGTCTGCTGAGGTTTCACCGAATTGCGTCAGTGCAGTTTCAATCAGCTGTTGTGTTTCGCTGCGCTGCTGCTCGGAAAATGCCTGCAGATACTGCTCAATAGGAGCCAGGCTGTTGATTTCAGCGCTGACTGCAGAATTTGCGACTGCAGCTTCTGCACCAAAACTCACCTGCCAGCCACCGTCAGTGACTTCGACCCGCAGCTGCAGGACTACAGCAACAGTCAACACCAGCGACGCGGCCACCGGCACCCACCGCAGCCAGTCAATTCCCCGCCGGCGACTGAAGCGTTCTGACACAGATGGCCGGACCAACCCGGCACCAGCTGTGGGCGTCCATTGCGGCACCCTCTGCTCGCGCCAGTTGCCCAACACCGCTCTGACCGGATCCAGCGCCGCAAGCTCAGCGGCACAGTCCGTGCAGGCGGCCAGATGCCGTTGCACCTCCAGACGACGGCGGTCAGCAAGACGGGTATCAAAATGATCGGCAAGAATCTCGGGGGTGTGTTCACAACTCATGGCGCGCTCTCCAGCAATTCCTTCAATTTTCTGATGGCTGAATAGAACCGCGTTTTGGCGGTATTGGCAGAGATATCTTCAATGTCTGCAATCTGCTCAAATGTCAGCTCCTGATAGAACTTCAACTCTATTGTCATGCGCTGCTCCGCTGGCAATTGCGTCAACAGGCGCTTTATCTGATCGTTCAGCTGCTGCTGCTGCAACTCATGCTCTGGATGAAACTGCTCATCCCCCTGAGCCTGCTCCTGCTGCGCCTCTGTGACCGGTTCAGTGGGCGGCCCGACGCCGCGCCGGCGCGCCATATCAACGGCCTTGTTGTGGGCTATCCGGAACAGCCAGGTAGAAAACAGGGATTCACCGCGGAACCGCTCAAGATTGCGGTAAACACCCAGAAACACCTCCTGCATCAGATCCATGGCGTCGTCAGCATTGCCGGTCAGACGCAGACTGAAGTTATACACACGTCCCTCATAACGACGCACCAGCAGCTCCCAGGCAGACAGGGATCCGTTGAGTGCGCCGCTGATCAATTCATGATCAGCGGAGTCATGAGCAGGCTGCTTCATTGTCTGGTAGGTTTGTCGCAGTGGCAAAAGAAATAGTTTTATCACCCCTGCAACAGGAAGTGGATCATGCTGCAGAGCGTTTGCGCGACTCCTGGATCAATTGACCCGCAGCACGCAGCAACGCGTTTAATGATGAACTGACTATATCACGGCTGATCGCCACACCGGTATAGCGTGCCAGGCCGCTCTTCAGCTGGATATAGGTTACAGCTTCAGCGTCAGCACCCTGGCCCAGAGCGTGCTCGCCATACTCCATGATTTCAAAGTCGATATCGGTGGCCTTTTTTATCGCTTCGACAAATGCGTCGACCACACCATCACCTTCACCGCTGATGTCCAGAGTCTGATCAAAACAGTTCATCACTGCCTTGAAACGCTCCCGCTCGCCGACTTTTTCAAAGGTGAAATCTTCCAGCGATACATCCTGATGCGGACTCAGAAAGGCGGACTGGAAAAGTCCCCAGATCTTGTCAGCAGCTATTTCCTGTCCGGTTACTTCGGCCTCTTTCTGGACCACCCGACTGAATTCGATCTGTAACCAGCGCGGCAAATTGAAACCGAACTTACTCTGCAGCACATAAGCCACACCGCCCTTCCCTGACTGGCTATTGACACGAATCACATCCTGGTAGGTTCGGCCCAGATCACGCGGATCGATGGGCAAATAGGCAATTTCCCAGACCGAACCTTCCTGATAAGTATCCAGACACTTCTTGATAGCATCCTGATGGCTGCCGGAAAATGCAGTAAAGACCAAGTCACCCGCATAGGGCTGCCGCGGGTGCACGTCTATCTGGGTGCAGGCTTTGCTGACGGTACAGATCTTGTCCATGTCGCTGAAGTCAAGCATGGGATCAATACCCTGACTGTAAAGATTCATCGCCATGGTGATGATATCCATATTGCCGGTTCGCTCTCCATTGCCCAGCAGGGTACCTTCTACCCGATCCGCACCAGCCATCACCGCCTGCTCAGCAGCGGCCACCGCACAGCCGCGATCATTGTGAGTATGCAAACTGACAATCACCGAATCGCGCCGGTCAACCATTCTGCAGAACAGCTCCACCTGATCAGCAAACACATTGGGCGTGGACATTTCCACTGTCGCCGGCAGATTGATAATACATTTGTGCGCCGGCGTGGGCTGCCAGACATCGATCACGGCGTTGCAAACCTCAACGGCATAATCAACCTCAGTGCCGGTAAAGCTTTCCGGGGAGTACTGGAAGATCCATTCCGTTTCCGGATACATACCGGCATGTCGTTTCACTTCACTGGCACCGGCAACCGCAATCTTTTTGATACCTTCCCTGTCCATTCTGAAGACTTTTTCGCGCTGCACAATTGACGTGGAATTATAGACATGAACTATTGCGCGTCTGACGCCTTTTAATGCCTCATAGGTTCTTGCGATCAATTCCGGTCGCGCCTGGGTAAGCACCTGCACCGTCACATCCTCCGGAATCCGGTTTTCTTCAATCAGGTACCGGACAAAATCAAAATCCGGCTGAGAGGCTGACGGGAATCCGACTTCGATTTCCTTGAAACCAATTTCCAGCAGCAGATCAAACATCTGCTTTTTCTGACTGACTGACATCGGCTCGATCAACGCCTGATTACCGTCGCGCAGATCCACGCTGCACCAGCGCGGTGCTGTTTCGATCACCTGATCAGGCCAGGTGCGGTCTTTAAGTGCCACGGGCGGAAACGCAACATATTTACGATGATCAAAACGGTTGGAGAACGACATCATTTACCTCAGGAATCCGTATTTATTAACTCAACTCGTGTATCCGGCAGGCTATCTGACGCTGATGGCATCAGTATGTCAGTGTCCGACGTGAACTTTCGGGTAGAAAGCGGTCAGAATCACTGCCCATCTCGCCTGGCAACCGGCAACAGGATCATGTCCGGCCAGATGTTGCATAGAATAGGCAGTTTGCATTAGTGTTTCCACATCTAATTTTGGCATTTTTTCAATTTTATTGGTGCATAACACCATTAATTTGAATAATATTGGCGGATATAACCATGCCTGGTGATTTTTATGGATTTGGATAAGCTTGACAGACGCATTTTGCATGAGCTTCAGCGCGATGGCGGCATTACCAACACTGAGCTTGCGGAACGGGTCGGGCTGTCCGCCACTCCCTGTGCTCGCCGGGTCAAACGCATGCAGGATGAAGGCCTGATTATGGATCAGGTAATAATTCTGGACCCATCGAAACTGGGACTCAAACTCAGCGCCCTGGTCCAGGTCAGCATGGATCGTCATACACCTGACCGGTTCAGACACTTTGAAGCTGAAATCCACAAACACCCGGAAGTTATCGAATGCCTGCTGATTACCGGCCAGTCGGCGGACTATCAATTGAAGATTGTGGTGCCGGACATGGACTATTACCAGGAGTTTCTGCTTAACACGCTGACCCGGATTGATGGCGTGGCGGATGTGCATTCCAGCTTTATCATGCGTAAGGTGCTGGATACAACCGCCCTGCCATTACATCACCTTGACTGACCCTGACTTGCGGTCCGACTAAAAGAAGTGCTTTACCTTGTCCTTGTACGACCGGCTCATTTTTAATGATGCGCCACAACTCAGGGTCAGATGGAACTCGCCATTGATATGTGATGACACTTTTTCTACCCGGTCCAGGTTCACAATGGTCGAGCGATGCACGCGCTGAAACACGGTCGGATCAAGCAGCGCTTCAAGTTCCTTCATGGTTGTGCGCATGATGTGCGTCTCGCCTTTGACATGCACACACATATAATCGCCGGCAGCATCAATCCAGTCGATGTCACGCACCGGCACAAATGTTGTCGATGCACCGTCCTTGATTGCCAGTTTTTCACTGTATCTGGCGGGAAGACCGCCCCCTTTTAACAATTCCGCGATCGCGTTTTCTGATTTTCCGGTCAGACTGATAACAATATCAAGCAGCTGCTTTTTCTCCTGGTCGTCGCGGGCACCGGCCAGCCGTTGCCGCGCCTTGTCCAGCGCCAAGGCAAGGCGCTCGTTCTCTATCGGCTTAAGCAGATAGTCGACAGCATGAATCTCAAACGCGCTCACTGCAAACTCATCATATGCGGTGACAAAAATAATCAGCGGCATATTGTCCTGCTGCAACCGTTCAACCACGTCAAAACCGGTCATGCCGGGCATCTGGATATCCAGAAACACCAGATCAGGTGCCAACTCGGCTATCGCCGCCAGCGCCTCGCGCCCGTTCTGACAGCTGCGCACGACTTCCACGCCGCCCAGTTCTGCCAACCTCAGTTCCAGCCCCTGACGGGCCAGCGACTCATCATCCACTACCACTGCGCGCAATCTGGCCTGCTGATTATCGTGTTTCATAAGGGATCACTACCGTTACCTGAAAACCTCTGGGCTGCCGTGTCGAGAACTCAGCCCTGTGTTGTTCACCATAAATTTCCTGCAATCGATCACGAATATTCTTTAATCCCACCCCGATGGATGTCGGGTGGTCGATGGAACCGGGGCCATCATCAGCTACCGTAATACAAAGCGAGCTGTGATTACAACGCTTCGCCTGTACCCAGATTGTGCCGCCGCCCTCGCTGCGGGCAATTGCATGCTTGATCGAATTCTCCACCAGCGGTTGCAATATCATGCTGGGAACCAATGCCTTCTCAGTGCCAGGTTCCAGATCAATTTCCACCTTGAGCCGCTCTTCAAAGCGTACTTTTTCGATATCCAGATAAAGATTCAATGAACTGATCTCATGGCTAAGATCCACCTTATCCAGCGGATCATGCTCCAGCGAATAGCGCAGGAACTTGCTCAATCGCGTCACCATGGCGTTGGCCTGATCCGTTGACTGAATCAGAATCAATGTTGAAATGGCATTGAGGGTATTGAATAGGAAATGAGGGTTAAGCTGATAGCGCAGCATGCGCAATTGAGCCTCATGCGCAAGCGATTCCGAGCGCAGACTTTTCTCTTTCTCTTTTTGAAACAGCTGATAATATTTCAGAAAAAAGTAAAGCACACTCCAGATCAGGAGAATTGACATCGACACCGGCAACCAGTTGCTGAACGTTGCCCATCCATAACCGGTCAGATCAACACTGGCACCAAAATCAGAATCTGTAATCAGGACCTTGATCGGCCGCCAGACCTGTGAGGCCAGCCAGCAGCCAAAGAAAACTGCAAATACGCGAAGATAGACAGGCTGATCCCATACAGCACGATAAACATAGCGCAGCGCTGTGGTCAGCAATATCCCTATCAGCGCATCAACGGCAAACACGCCGATGCGCTCCAGAATATATTCCTGTGGAACAAAAGTCAGGTCACGCAACACCAGCATGACAATCCAGATGGCCCAGCCGGCAAGCTGAAAGGACCAGAACTGGATTTCACGCCGCATGTTGGTGAATCCTTTTCATCCCGTAAATATCAGGGAAGCAGATGCGCAACACCGTCACGCTCTTCCTGCAATTCGGTTTCGGTTTTGCTCATCAGGCCACGACTGAACTCACTGATCTCCAGACCCTGAACAATTGTGTACTGACCGTTTTCACAGGTCACAGGGAAGGAATAAATCAACCCTTCCGAGATACCGTAGCTGCCATCACTGTGGATGCCCATGCTGACGATTTTACCGTTGGTACCCAATGCCCAGTCACGCATGTGTTCAATGGCAGCGTTTGCAGCAGACGCTGCGGAAGACAGCCCCCGCGCCTTGATGATAGCAGCGCCACGCTGCTGCACGCTGGGGATAAACGTGCTGATGAGCCAGTCCTGATCAACCAGGTCAGTGGCTTTGCTGCCGTCAACTGTTGTGTGATGAACGTCCGGGTACTGTGTGGCTGAGTGATTACCCCAGATGATCATACCGTCAACATCTGTGCTGTGCTTGCCGGTTTTTTCGGCCAACTGGGCAATTGCTCGGTTGTGGTCCAGGCGTGTCATCGCAGTGAACTGACCGGGCTTCAGATCCGGCGCGTTGCGATAGGCAATCAGCGCGTTGGTATTGGCAGGATTGCCGACAACCAGCACTTTTACATCACGGCTTGCGTGATCATTTATCGCCTTGCCCTGGACGGAGAAAATGGCAGCGTTGGCAGCCAGCAGATCCTTACGCTCCATGCCCGGACCACGCGGACGTGCCCCTACCAGCAGGCAGTAATCTGCGTCCTTGAAGGCCGTGTTCGGGTCATCGGTCTGGACTATGCCGTGCACCAGCGGAAATGCGCAGTCTTCAATCTCCATAACCACACCTTTCAGCGCTTCCAGAGCAGGCGTAATTTCCAGCAATTGCAGGATGACTGGCTGGTCTTTTCCCAGCATCTCACCAGAGGCGATTCTGAACAGCAATGAGTAACTGATTTGACCTGCTGCCCCGGTGACAGCGACGCGGACGGGTGCTTTTGCCATGATAAAACCCTTCTAAAGTTCAAGTTGATTGTGTTGCATGAAGATTTGAGGACGCAGAGTATACCATTACCTGATGTACATGGCATCGCCATAGCTGTAGAACCGGTACCGCTCCTCTATCGCCACCTGGTAGGCAGCCATCACCCGTTCCCGGCCAGCAAAGGCGCTGATCAGCATCATCAGTGTCGATCGTGGCAAATGGAAGTTGGTAATCATGGCATCCACGACTCTGAACGTGTAACCGGGATAAATAAAGATGTCCGTTTCACCTTCATAAGGCTGCAACACTGCACTATCAGGGTTTTTTAGGGCAGCCGACTCAAGACTTCGCACGGAAGTTGTGCCAACGGCAATGACGTTGCCACCGCGCGCACGGCAGGCACTTATCTGCTCACAGACTGCATGAGGTACACTTACCCACTCGCTGTGCATTTTATGTTCCAGTACGTTCTCGGTACGCACCGGCTGGAACGTACCCGAGCCGACATGCAAAGTCACAAATCCCATTTCAATCTGACGTGTTTTAAGATTCTGCAGCAACTGATCGTCAAAATGCAGGCCTGCTGTGGGTGCAGCCACAGCGCCGGGGTGTCGCCCATAGACTGTCTGATACCGACTTCTGTCCGCCAGTTCGTCATGGCGATCGATATAGGTCGGCAACGGTATATGCCCGACTTTCTCAAGCATATCTACCAGGGGCTCTGTACACAGGAAGCGAAGATGATAAAAATCACCATGGCGGCTGATAATTTCGGCCTCCAGTGTCTGATCGGTTTCTGCCGACGTCAGTACCAGACGTAATCCCGGACTGCGGGTATTGCTCGCCCTGACGTGCGCCATCGCCTCATTGCCGGGGAGCAGACGCTCAATCATCACCTCGACAAAACCGCCGGTGTCCGCCCGCCTTCCCTGCAATCGGGCAGGCAGGACGCGAGTATCATTAAACACCAGCAGATCCGCAGGGCTGATCATGTCCACAATCTGCCGGAACTGTTGGTGAAGAATCACGCCCGACTGCCGGTCCAGACACAGCAGACGACTGTCGCTGCGGGCAGGCAGCGGGTAGTGAGCAATGAGTTCTTCGGGAAGAACGTAATCAAAATCGGATAATTTCATAAGGGCGGCAAGTT
The DNA here is from genome assembly GCA_963974875.1 of uncultured Pseudohongiella sp. Classification (GTDB taxonomy): domain Bacteria; phylum Pseudomonadota; class Gammaproteobacteria; order Pseudomonadales; family Pseudohongiellaceae; genus Pseudohongiella. Next base: position 33,059 of record CAXBER010000004.1, read on the forward strand.
TGCCCGAATGGGTGACTAATTCCAAGCATAACAATTCAATGAACAGCCATTGTCAGTTGGCGCAATGTTGTTATAATGTCGCCCTTCTGCAATAGCGCACTTCCTGCCGGAGTGGTGAAATTGGTAGACACGCCGGATTCAAAATCCGGTGCCTTTAAAAGCGTGCCGGTTCAAGTCCGGCCTCCGGTACCAGTTTTCTGTGATCCAGCTATCCGTCTGAATAATCTACAAGTCGCATTTGTGCCAGCGTCTCTTCACAATCAAGTCGTGGATTAAGTCCTTGGCCGCCCATTGCGCCTGATCTGTAATACTGCTGTCACGCTTTTGCGGTTAACTACAGCTTTCCTCTAATTGTTGAAAATTGCCATCCAAACGGGAATATCACCATGTCCGGACAACAGCCTCAAAATCCTGGTCGCCGATTTGTGCTGAAGAGCGCTGCCATGGCTACTGCGCTTTCTGCATCGCCTTTTGTGAATGCCTTGCAGTCGTATTCCGTCAGACAGAATCAGGGTTCGGGCGTTACCTCCCTGCTCACCCACAGCCCCTATGGTCCCATCAGCCCCGTCAAGGATGAAGTTACGGGGCTTGAGTTGCTGCAATTACCAGAAGGTTTTCGCTACGCCAGCCTGTCATGGACCGGCGACATGATGGCCAATGGTCAGGCAGTACCTCGTGGACACGACGGCATGGGTGTTATCACAGTCAACGGCGACGAAATCGTGCTGGTGCGTAATCACGAACTGGGGGCGGGAGAGTTGATACGCGCTGCGGCGCTGTACGATCAGACTCAACTGGCTGACGGCCAGCGCGCTGCCGGTGGCAACACCAATATCTATTTTTCCCGCAGCAATCGGCAGGTCATTCGCACTGAACCCAGTCTGGGCGGCACTCTGGCCAATTGTGCTGGCGGTGTAACACCCTGGGGTACCTGGCTGTCCTGTGAAGAAACTGTCAACGACACCACCGCACAGGGTGGTCGCAAACATGGTTACGTCTTTGAAGTCCCTGCTGACCCGACCCGGACCAGCAGTGTGCCTATTGTGGCCATGGGGCGTTTCAAGCATGAAGCTGCCGCTGTGGATCCGCGTAACAGTTATGTTTACCTGACCGAAGACAATCGCAATCTGTCACCGATCTATCGCTTTATCCCGCAAGACAGCAGCCAGCAACCGGGATCCCTTGAACGTGGAGGCCGGTTGCAGGCAGCAAAAGTGCGTGGCGTTGAACGTGCTGACCTGCTGGCACCCGCACTGGGCGACGAGTTGGAAATCGAATGGGTGGATATTGCAGACCCCGACATGGCGCCGGAAGGCAATGCGAGCGGCACGTATCTGCAGGCGCGTGAAGCCGGTGCGCTGAGCATCAGCCGCGGCGAAGGCATCTGGTATGCCGACGGGCTGTTTTATATCGTCGACACCAGCGCTGGCAGCAATGTGGAAGGTCACGCAGGCCAGGGCAACGGAGCCGTCTGGATGCTGGATCCGGCCGGCAATCGCATGCGATGTCTGTTTGCATCCACGGACGCCAGCATGGCCAACAACCCTGACAATATCACCATCAGCCCGCGCGGTGGCGTGGTGATGTGTGAAGACGGCGGCGGGATCGAGGACGAGTTCGGTTTTGGTGAGCGGATAATGGGTCTGGAGGTGACTGGCAATTCATTTATTTTTGCCAAAAACAACATCATATTGTCAGAAGCAGACATTACGCTGGCCGGCAAAAATGTGGCCGCTGCAGACTACCGCAACAGCGAAATCGCGGGCGCCTGTTTTGATCCGGATGGTGAATTCCTGTTTGTAAACATACAGAACCCGGGCGTAACCTTCGCCATCTGGGGTCCCTGGGAGAACGGGCCGTTCTGACGGCCCCGATCAGGAATCTGCTGCCACAGGATGATCGCGCAGGCGGTGCTGCAGACCTTTGAGAAAATTTCGCAGAATCTGATCTTCACATTTGCGGTAGTGCTTGTGCCCGGGCTTGCGAAACAGCGCGGTCAGTTCATGCTTGCTGAACGCCAGACCGGTTTCCTTCAGAAGTTCCAGCACGTCGTCAGACTGCAGATTCAGGGCAATGCGTAACTTCATCAACACCATGTTGTTGGTAAGGTGATCCTCTGGTATCGGTTGCGGGCCATCACGACGACCGCGGCGGGCATTGATCAATCCATTCAGAAAAACCGCCATCTCTCGGTCGGCTATTTTGACAAATCCCGGATCGTCCTCCTGCTTCAGCCAGGCGCACACCTGATCCCTGCTCACTTCACAGTCAGCGCCGGCAAATACTTCAATCACCTGGTTATCATTCAGGTCAAAGATATAGCGGATACGCCGGAGTACATCGTTAAGAATCATAAATTGCTGTCTGCCATCTCAATTAAAGTGTTTGCGCGGGGCATTATACGATGCATGGGTACCCTCTGCATAAGAAATACGGTCTGCATAAAAAAACGGCGATACCCGGGGGCATCGCCGCTTTTTTTCACCGAAGCAGAGCGTCAGATATCGAAGCGGTCCAACTCCATCACCTTGGTCCATGCAGCGACGAAGTCATTCACAAACTTTTCTTCTCCGTCATTGGCAGCGTAGAATTCTGCCACCGCACGCAACTCGGTGTTCGAGCCGAATATCAGATCAACCGGTGTTGCCGTCCATTTCAGATTGCCGGTATCACGATCACGCCCTTCGTATATGCCTGCAGATGAGGTGGACTGGCTCCAAACAGTGGACATATCTACCAGATTCACAAAGAAATCATTGCTCAGTGTACCGGGCTGATCGGTGAACACACCGTGTTTGACATCCTGATAGTTGGCGTCAAGTGCACGCATGCCGCCTACCAGTACGGTCATTTCCGGAATACTCAGCTTGAGCTGCGCAGAACGCTCAATCAACGCCTCGGTCGGTGACCTTGCATACCCTTCTTCAATGTAGTTTCTGAAGCCATCTGCTTTCGGCTCCAGCACTGCAAATGAATCTACGTCTGTCTGTTCTGCGGTGGCATCGCCGCGTCCGGGCGTAAACGGTACCTCAACATCGTAACCGGCACGCTGAGCCGCCTGTTCGATGCCTGCAGAACCGGCCAGCACAATCAGATCAGCCATGGAGATCTGTTTGCCACGACGTTGTGCGTTGTTGAACTCACTGCGGATCCCTTCCAGAACATCCAGAACACGGGCGAGTTCAGCGGGTTCGTTAACTGCCCATTGATTCTGTGGCGCCAGACGGAGGCGGGCACCATTGGCACCGCCGCGCATGTCGCTGCCGCGGAATGTAACAGCAGAAGCCCAGGCCGTGCCTATCAGGTCGTCAGTAGACAGTCCCGAGTTCAGGACGCTCGACTTCAGACCGGCTATGTCGCGGGCATTGACCAGCGGATGCTCAACAGCAGGGACCGGATCCTGCCAGATCAGCTCTTCTGCAGGCACCATGTCACCCAGATAGCGCGTGCGCGGCCCAAGATCGCGGTGTGTCAGCTTGAACCAGGCTTTGGCAAAAGCACGCTCAAACTCATCAGGATTCTCAAGGAAGCGACGGGAAATTTCACCATAGATCGGGTCGTAGCGCAGCGCCAGGTCCGTCGTAAACATCATCGGCGCATGGCGCTTTGCAGGATCATGTGCATCGGGCACCAGATCGCCGGCCGACTCGTCTGTGGGTTTCCATTGAATAGCGCCAGCAGGGCTGCGCGTCTGTTCCCACTCATAACCAAACAGGTTTTGCAGAAAGTTGCTGGTCCACATGTTCGGTGCAACCGTCCACGCCCCTTCCAGGCCGCTGGTAATCGTGTCGCCGGCATTGCCCGAGCCATAGGCATTGCTCCAGCCCAGCCCCTGCTGCGTCAGGTCAGCCGCTTCGGGCTCCGCGCCCATGTTGCCTTCAGGTGACGCCGCACCGTGTGCCTTACCAAATGTGTGACCGCCGGCAATCAGTGCCACAGTCTCTTCATCGTTCATCGCCATGCGAGCAAATGTATCGCGGATATCGCGGGCAGCGGCCAGTGGATCAGGCACACCGTTCGGACCTTCCGGGTTCACATAAATCAGGCCCATTTGCACGGCCGCCAGCGGGTTCTGCAGGTCTCTGTCGCCGCTGTAGCGCTCATCTCCTGCCAGCCATTCACCTTCCGGCCCCCAATACACTTCTTCCGGTTCCCATGCATCAACCCGGCCACCGGCAAAACCGTAAATCTCCATCCCCATGTCTTCCATGGCGACAGTGCCCGCCATCACCATCAGATCTGCCCATGAAATCTTGCTGCCATATTTGGCTTTCACCGGCCATAACAATCGCTGTGCCTTGTCCAGGTTGACGTTATCGGGCCAGCTGTTCAGTGGCGCAAATCGTTGCATGCCCCCATCCGAGCCGCCACGTCCATCAAATATCCGATAAGTACCTGCGCTGTGCCAGGACATACGGATAAAGAACGGACCGTAATGACCATAGTCAGCTGGCCACCAGTCCTGAGAGGTTTTCATTACGTCAATCAGGTCACGCTTGACTTCGTCCAGATCCAGACTTCCAAATGCCTCGGCATAGTTGAAATCTTCGCCCAGCGGATTGGATGCTGCGGCATTGATGCGCAGAGGATCCAGGCTCAGACGATTCGGCCACCAATAATCATTGGATGGCGCCATGCTGTCCTGGGCAAAAACAGAACCTGTCATGACCATCGGTGACATTGCTATCGCGATGGCTGTTGCTAACGGTATCGTAAATTTACGCATTGCAGTTTTCCCCTTGGGTCAGAAGTGTTGTTTTCCTTTAATATAGTAAACCTAATATAAAATAATATTTAATTTAAATAAGTTATGGTAACGATCCGGTTTTTGCATAGATAACCCGACAGATCCTTGAGTTACATCAATTCTTCACCAACACATTTGATGTCCGTTTCTCACCGCTGAAATATTTTTGTCACAATAAACAACTACCATTTATGCTTCTGATGCTAATGGGGTGATGTAGTGAGCCGAATCATATATGGTGTTTCCGGTGAGGGATCGGGACATACCAGCCGGGCGCGCGAAATCATTCGTCACTTGCAGTCGCAGGGACATGAGGTACGCGCTGTCACCTATGATCGCAGCTATACTGCACTGCGCAGTGAGTTCGATTGTCTGGAGATAGAAGGCCTGCATATCGTCAGCATCGACAACCGGGTAAATATACTGCGTACTTTGCAGCACAATCTGCGCCGGGCACCGCGCGCCATCAAATACAATAAACGACTGATAAAGCTGTTTGATGACTTCTCACCGGACTGTGTAATTACCGACTTTGAGCCTTCGACCGCATGGATGGCGATGCTCCGACGAATACCGTTGATAAGCCTGGATAACCAGCATCGTATGCGCTACATGAAATTCAGTGTTCCTGTGAGCCTGAGTTTCCAGAAGTGGCTGACGCGATTGATTATCGCATTGATGATTCCGCGCCCGGATATAGCTCTGGCAACGTCATTGGTGGTTGGCGAAAGCACCAGTAAAAAAGCTGCAATATTTCCACCCATAGTCCGCCAGGAAGTGCTGGAACTGACACCTGCCGAGAATGACTACCATCTGGTCTATGTCACCAGCGCGTTTGAAACACTGATTCACACCTTAAAAAGTTTTTCCGACAAAACGTTTGTGGTCTACGGACATGATCGCAGTGACACCGAACAGAATATCCAGTTCAGAGAGTTCAGCAGCGATGGTTTTCTCAGGGACCTGGCAGGCTGCAAATCAGTCATTGCAACAGCAGGATTCACCCTGATCAGTGAGGCAATGTACCTGGAGAAGCCTTACCTGGCACTGCCCATGCAGGGACAGTTTGAACAGCAATTGAATGCCATCATTCTTGATGAGTCAGGATGCGGCATCAATGCAAAGAATGCGTCAATCCGCTATTTCCACCAGTTTTTCGACCGGTACGCAGAGCTTAAACACCTGTTGAATGAGCACAACTCACAATTGCGCCAAATGGGTTTTGAGCACTACGGTGCAAGCGCTATCAAGCTGACCCTGGACCATCTTCTTAAAGACGATCTCCTGCTGCTAAAACAGGTCAGACAGGGCCGCAGACTTGATATTCCTGAAGGGAACCGGGTGATTTCAGTTCTGTGAAACCGCCAGATTACCCGCACTGACAATTTTTGGTCGCGCCAGCAACCACTCTACGACTTTTTCCGGGAACACAGGAGAAATTGCCGGAATGTGTGAGCCCTCGGCAATAGTCCACAGCTCAGCTGAACCACCGGGCTGGCAACCCTGATTGTACCGGGTAACCGTCGTTTCAAGACCATCCAGGCTGACATCCAGATCCAGTGTGGCAGTCACCACACCCTCATCAGCGCAGCCGTTGTAAGCCGCCCAGCGGGAGACTGTCTCTCTGGCGCCGGGATACGTATTACCCTGGATATCCCCGCCATCATAGGCGATGGTGCCATCTGCGGTACCGTGAATCTGCAGCACATGCACAGGACTGGCAGGAGAAGGCAGTGCTGCTGTCGCTTCGGCACCGGCCAGACTCGCAACGCCAGCAATCACATCCGAATACTCATGCGCTGTGCGGTAGGACATAAAACCGCCATTGGAATGGCCAATAAGATAAACACGACGGGCATCGATATTGTATTTTGCTTTTACCGCATTGATGATCCCCATCACGTATGCGGCATCGTCCAGTTCGTTAGCGTAAAAATTACAGCAGGCATCGGACGCATTCCAGAAACGCGCATTTCGCCCCGCAGTTTCCTGCGTACCGTCCGGGGTCGCCAGCACAAACCCATAACGATCAACCTGCTCACTCAAACGCATATAGTCGTTCTGCTGCAAACCGCTGGAACCATACCCATGCAGCAATACAATCAACGGTACTGACGCATCTGCCGCGTAGCTGGAAGGCACAAACACAGGCACATCACCGCGACCAGCATCGATGGCCGTGGTGCTTTGCGCCGCCGCGCCCGAGCACAGGACCAGCATTAGAAAGACAGACACAAAAACAGATAAGTGACGCATGACAGACTCCGCCGGAAAAAAGGACATCTGTTGTACCATAAAGGCGGCGCAGGCAGCAATCTGCACCTGCGGCAATGTGTCACACGACCTTCCCGTATAATAGGCGGATAATAAAATTCTGGTAGTAAACTGATGACTACCCGCAGACACAGGAATTACCGAGGACGTAACCATGAAAAAGATACTGAATATCGCACTGATAGCGCTTCTGTCGACGTTTGCAACATTTGCAGCAGCTGATGGGTTCCTGAAAACCATGAAGGACTTCGAGCTGACAGACCATATGGGTGTGACTCATGCTCTGGATGAGTATACTGACCAGGACTTTATCGTGATGTACATCCACGGTTCAGGGTGCCCCATTGCACGTCTTTCGGTTCCAACGTTTCTGTCAATCCGCGATGACTACACGGACAGGAATGTCAGCTTTCTGATGCTCAACTCCTTTATCCAGGATGATCTCACGCGAATCCGCAAAGAAGCGGAAGATTTCAACATCGATTTCCCGATCCTCAAGGATGCGGACCAGTCAGTTGCCCGTTCACTCGGGGTAGAAAGAACTGCTGAAGTGTTTATCGTTGATCCTCGCACCCGTGAGGTATTGTTCCGGGGCCCGATTGACGACTCTCTGGGTTATGAGACACAACGCACCAGCACCAACCACAACTACCTGCGCGATGCCCTGGACACGGTAATGGCCGGGGGTACCGTCAACATGAATGACATACCTGACTCCAAGGGCTGTCTGGTCGGTTTCTTTCTGAGTTAAAACAGGCTGGCAATCAAGAGGAATAACCAATATGCGCATAAAACACGTGTCAATTACCGCACTCTGCCTGACGCTCGGAAGCGCTTTGCTGCACGCAGCGGAAACACCTGATCAGGCCTGGCTGGACTTTAACAACGCCCGTGGAGAAGCCCCTCTGATTGGCGCCAACGCTGACCATCCACTGGCGTTGACTGCATATCGCCCGGTTCAGGCATTTGCTATCGGTGACATTGACGCCAATAAAATGCGACTTGGTTTTGACCTGTTTCATGAGCGCAGACTGTCTGTCGATAACACTGTTGGTTGCAACAGCTGCCATTCCGGCATGTTTGGCGGCACTGATGGCCGAAAGGTATCGATCGGCGCTAATGGTGTGCTGGGGAACCTCAATGCCCCGACAACATTTAATGCTGCCATGAACTTCAGGCAGTTCTGGGATGGGCGTGCCGTCACGCTGACCGATCAGGCGACGGGGCCGGTCGAGAGCGAACTGGAGATGGCCCATGACCTGAGTGACGTGCTCAGCCTGCTGGAAAACGATGCCAACTATCCTGCAGAATTCGCCGGCATCTACCCGGACGGCATTACTACTCACAATATGGCGGATGCCATTGCCTACTTTCAGACTGTCAATTTCACGCGTGCCAGCACACCATTTGTTCGTCACCTGAATGGTGAAGAAGGTCAGCTCAGCGAGCAGGCACTGCGTGGCTGGGATCGTTTTGACGAAGTTGGCTGCGCCTCCTGCCATAACGGCATTAATCTGGGCGGCAACTCTTACCAGCAGCTTGGCGCGGTGTCAGATTATTTTGTCGAACCACGAACTGCAGGACCAAATGACAATGGCCTGATAAACCGCAGTGGCCGCGAAAACGACAAACATGTTTTTAAAGTGCCTACTCTGCACGGTGTCGCCGAAACCGCACCCTATTTCCATGACGGCAGCGTTGAAACACTGGAGCAAGCCATTGAGGAAATGGGTAGAAGTCAGCTGGGCCGCTCACTCAGCCAACAGGATATTGACGATATCTCGGCATTCCTGCGCTCACTGGGCGGGCGCCCGATGGGAATGCCCATGATGGGTATGGGGCGCGGTATGGGCATGCGTCAGGGCGGCGGTATGCAACAAGGGGGAATGCATCAGGGCGGTATGCATCAGGGTGGCATGCATCAGGGCGGCATGCAAAGGGGCCAGGGCATGCCCGGGCGGATGAACACCGACCCAGCCGCACCACAGGCCAGCGCAAGCGAACAGACTCCGATTGCAGCAGCACCGGCAGGCTCCCACAACGAAGCCTATCAGTCAGCGATAGCGATCACTGAAACGGCAAAAAACAGATTGCTTGCAGAAATGGAGCGTATCCGCACGGGTGAAGTTGCACACTACGACTTTCTGCAATACCAGCACCTTGAACTGATTCGTCATGCCAGGGCGTTGCATCATCCGCCGTCCGGCATAACCGGAAACAAGCGTGAGCAACTGGTATCGCTGGCGGAACAGCTGTTAGCTGAAACCAATCAGCTGGAATGGGTAATTGCCGACTTTCTGCGCGCCCGGGCGTTGACACAGATTCTGGGGGCACATAGTGATCAGCCGGCATCCGGCACAGTTACAGGTACCCTGGGTGATACGGCCGCCGCATTGAGTGCGCAGCAGCAGCTGGCACAGTCCAAAATCCGTGAGTTGCGCGACTCTAAAATTGACAGTACAGCAGCCCAACTGAACGAGGCGTTTCTCGCAGTGCGCTAAGGAACCTCTGAATAAGTCTGTGATCACCCCGGCTTATTCAGAGGTTCGCCAACGGCGTACTGTCAGACGGTAAACCGTGTCGGCTGGTCCGGATCATAGTCCGGATTGAGCCAGACAATGAGTGACGCATGTCCGCCGGACTCCTCATCCTCTGGAATATAGTCCGGCATGATGCCGCAGTAACTGAAACCTTCCTTGATCTGAAAGCTCAGAACCGGATCGTTAAAATCACCCCAGACAACCTTCTGGGCGTAGTATTCAGCGGACATTTCTGTAGCATGCTCGTGATATCCGGGCAGGCGGCCGCAGCAGATAATCCGTCGCAGATTCATGGCACGGCACAAATTTCGGCGCGCCTCATAGAGCATGTGTCCTACCCCCTGCCCCTGGGTTTCCGGATCAACAAAAACCTCTACGCCATACAATGTGCGCCCCTCGGTGTTGTGATTGTTAAAACGTCCCTGACTGGTTATTTCATCCCAGCTGTGGGACTCCGACCAGTCCTCCCACGCCACCATAATGGAACTCGCACAACCAACAACACCGTTTTTGTCCTCGGCTATTACTTGCCCCTGCGGAAACGTATGCAACTGTTCCTGCAAATCAATCCGATTCCAGGGTGGAATGGTTGGATAGATACGCGTCTGTAAAGCAATCAGGGCCGGAATATCCTCCCTGCGTGTCTGTCGTACCGTCACTTCATTCATCTCTTTACTCATTTCAATACCGTTTACACCCATACGTGGGGGCTCAAACAGGGGGGGGTACAGAAGTGTCCGAGTCACTTAGACTTCCCTCAGGGCTTCAAAAATAACTCTGCATGGAGACAATAGCATGAAAAGAACTGCACTGGCGCTGACCACAATTATCTTTCTGACACACACGCTGACCGGCCTTGCCCAATCTGCCGACCTTGGCAACATCATCAAGGCTCAGGTTATTCTCGGTCAGATATCGCAACTGGCAAGCAAGTATGAGGATGTCCAGGCCTTGCTCGATCAGGGCACGCTGGAACTTGAGGTTGTCGAGCCGCTGGAGGACAACAGTGGTGATTTCATGTTCCCTTTTACCAGGGACGGTGAAATGACGGCATGGGCAGACAAGGCATTGAATGCGCAGATCGGGTCGCGGGTAGCGGGCGAAGTAGCTGACCGTGCAACCAATGCCCTGGCGGCTCGAGTCCCATTGGGCGGGCTGGCATCGCGCTTTGCTCGCAGCAAGGCGCAGGAAACCGGCGCAGTGATGGCAATCGGAGGCTGGGAATTCATACGTGAAAACTCCGAGCTGTCATTCACCAGACTGGATGACCTCTCCGTCTATATGCACAGCCGTTTTAACGGGGATCTGGCGTACGAGCAGGCACTTGCTGCCGCCATGGCCGTTTATCCTGAGCTGGAAAAAGGCCATGAAAAGGCAGTCGACAAGGCTTACCGCGATGCCCGACGGGAGGCGCGCCGCAACCGATAGAAAATTATCCGTCAACGCTGCTCTAGCGGCTGGCTGGAATAACGCTCAAAATACCGGTCATAAAGTTCCTGCTGCGTGCCATACAGGTCTATCAGACGCCCCTGAATAAAGGCTTCCTGAACCTGGCTGGTACGCATGTCCAGTGCATCTCCCAGTGAGACAAAAAACGTAGCGTCTTTGCCCACTTCGAGAGTTCCCACCCGCTCATCCACACCGATAATTTCAGCATTGTGTTTGGTTACCATGGATAATGCGGTTTCCCGATCCAGACCGTAACCCGCCGCAGTACCGGCAAAAAATGGCAGGTTGCGCTGGGAGTCCAGCGCCGTTTCACCACCGCCTATCCCAACCTTGATACCGGCCTGGTGCAGTTGAAACGGCACCTTGAACGGTTCGTCTATGTCATACCATTCACGCCCCGGCAGCGCATGAACGGACTCATAGACCACAGCTACAGACTCGGCCAGCAACAGGTCCTTGACCTTCAGGGCATCACGTCCGCCAATCAGAACGATATTTTCGATGCCATAGCCGCTCGCAAACTGTATACCGCTGATAATGGTGCGCGCGTCATTGGCATGCAGAAACAGTTTGGTCTCGCCGGTAAACAGCGGCTGCATTGCAGCAAGGTTCAGATTGACCGGACTGCCCGAGTAACTGCGCGCATTCTGAAACAATGCATGCAACATCTGGGTCTGCGCCTGATAATCCTCATTGGCAACTGTCTCAAATTGTCCGGTCACTTCATTGCGCTGTCGTCGCGTGCGCGATGGCCAGTGCAGGTGCATGCCGGCATCTGCCGTGAGCATAGAGTCCTCCCAATTCCAGCCATCAAGTTTCATGACACTGGAACGTCCCGATACAAAACCACCCTGCGGGGTGATCTGTGCAGTCAATATGCCATTAAAGCGGAAGGTCGGTATCAGCTCGGAATCAGTATTGTAAGCAATGGCCGAGCGGACACTGGCGTTGATGTCACCTGTTTCCACCACATCGTTGGTGGCACGCAAATTGGCAACTTCTGACAAACCAAGGGACGTATTTGGCAGCACAAAGCCCGGGTAGACGTGCATGCCCTGTACATCGATGACCTGGTGATTAAAAAAGCTCGGCTGACCTGCAGCAGTCCCGACATAGGTAATCACGCCGGCGTCAAACGCCAGCACCCCGTTGTTGATGACCTGACCATTGCCGACATGAATGACAGCGCCGGTAATGGCAATCGGTTCACTCTGGTCCGGCGCGGGCTGCGGCACGACTGCCTGCGCCAATGGATTAGCGAACAGCAGAAATGCGGTGAGAATTGAGGATATACGTATGCTCATGACCTTACTCCTGTCCACTGGTGATGGCTGCGATGATACGCGCTCGCTCATCAGATATCTGTTGGCGCAAATCGCGGTCGCGCGCTCTGTCAAAATAGGGGATGCCGTCTACCCATGTTGTCTGCGCCTGCGCGTAGACCGACAGGGGATGTTCATCCCACAGCACCAGATCTGCATCCTTGCCAACACGTATACTGCCCATACGATGATCCAGATGCATCAGTTTGGCAGGATTTAGCGTGATCATTTTAAGCGCATCTACCTCACTGACATTCCCGTATTTGACCATTTTGCCCGCTTCCTGATTCAGACGGCGCGACATCTCGGCATCGTCTGAATTCAGTGCAACCACCACACCGGCCATTTGCATGAGTGCGGCATTGTAGGGAATCGCATAGCGTACTTCCCATTTGAACGCCCACCAGTCCGAGAACGTGGAGCCACCTGCCCCGTGCGCCGCCATTTTGTCAGCCACCTTGTAGCCTTCCAGGATGTGAGTGAATGTATTGATGTTGAACCCAAAACTTTCTGCCATGTGCATCATCATGTTGATCTCTGACTGCACATAGGAATGATTGGTCACAAAACGTTCACCCTTCATGATCTCGAGCATGGTTTCGTCAACCAGGTCTCTGCGCGGCATGACCGCGTTGCGTCGCTGCGCACCTGACAGGCTGTTATAGGCATTCCAGCGCTGCTCATACTCCTGTGCCTGACTGAACGCATTGAAATAAACCTGCTCCACACCCATGCGTGTTTGCGGGTAGCGAATGGAGGCCGGATTGGTGCTGCGCTTGACGTTTTCGCCGAGAGCGAATTTGATGAATTTCGGTGCATCATCAATCAGCAACCCTTCGGGCGGCATACCCCAGCGCAGTTTGATCATGGACGACTGTCCGCCGATGGGATTTGAAGAGCCGTGCAACTGCTGCGCTGCAACCACACCACCAGCCAGATTGCGGTAGATGTTTACATCCTGGGAATTCACCACGTCCCGCATGCGTACCATGCTGGAGTTGGTTGCGATCTCGTTGATACTGAACAGCGCAATATGCGTGTGCTCATCAATAATACCCGGCGTCAGGTGCTTGCCAGTGCCGTCAACTTCCAGCGCATTGCGCGCCGTCAGATTTTCACCAACAGCCGCGATCCGGCCATCACTGATGAGGACATCGGTTACTACCGTCCCCATATCCTCATTGGTCCACACCGTCGCGTTGCGTATCAATGTATCTTGCGCTGATGGCAACGTCTCACTGCCATACGCTGCGAACGGAAACAACACGGGCGACGGCAGGGATACCGGCTCGCTTGCCATCTGCTGCGCCGGGGACTCCTCTTCCGCCACGACCAATGGGCCGGTAAACGTCATGCGCCAGTCAATTGATTCCCCGGTGGGTGTCTGTCCTGTTCCCTGCCAGCCGTTTTCGATTGACCAGCCGCTGAGTCGTGTTGTGCTGCTGTCTTCCCCGGCACTGAAATTCAGATTGATGATATTCTCACTGATATCGACAGTCACCCTGCTGCCTTCTGCAGGCTCTCCGGTTGATCCATCAAGAATGGACGCCCCGGGTTTGCCATTTTTGAAGTCCAATGCCAAAACCAGCTGCTGCTGCCCGGCTCTGAGGTCGTACTGTCCCCGACGCTCATCCACATCGCTGGCGAGCACAAATCGATCACCACGCACCCAGTTTTCCAGCAACCTGGCGCCTTCTTCAAACAGGGGTGCTGATGTCACCAGCAGATTCGCCAGTGAGCCTTCCTGCAGACTGCCGATTCTGTCTTCGACGCCCAGAATTCTGGCAGGTACAGTTGTCAGCGCGGCAATCGCTGCGTCCGCCGGCAAACCATTTTTCACCGCCACACGCAGATTGTCCCAGAACTTATCGCCGGAACCTGCGCTGGTGATCGCAAACCCGACACCCTGCTCGTGTAACAACCGCAGGTTAAATGGTGCCAGTTCCCAGTGTTTGAGATCAGCAAACGACACTTCATCAGCAACAAACGGATCTGCAACCTCCGGCGCTTCCGGATAATCAACAGGAACGATAAGTGTTGCGCCGGTTGCCGCCAACTCTGCAGCCTGCTGATAGGCGTCATTGGCTACCCGGATGACATACTGTTTTTCAAATTCATCGGCGACATCATTCACCGTGAGTGCCTGATGCCAGTTGTCAACTTCCATGACCTGAGGCAATGACTGACTTCGGATCCAGCCCTCCAGTGATTCCTCGGCAAACGGTCTTGGGTTTTGCTGCCCGAACCACTGGGCATCAAGATAGGTCTGGCGCAGCAGCGCCACTGACCCCATCAGTGAAACCGGCACAGTCTGCCGCGAACTGCCTTTCTTCAATGAATAATGTGCGGCAGCATCCGGCAGCACCACTGCCTCATTGGCATTTTCATTGCCCAGCGTCACCAGCGCGGAGGTGCCGCGTGCAATGCCGTCTGCATGCAGACTCAGGACTGCAGAAAAACCGGATCTACGCAGTTCGGCTGCGCGTTTTGTATCGGGTCTGAATTCCATCACGGCCCGGTAATGGGCACGAATCGCATCATTGGCGTTGTATGCCTGACCGCTGGACTGAACCACCTCTGCCCCGCCACCTGAAGCGGGTCGGGCCGGATCCGGCAAACCATAACCGGTATACATATCCACCAGTCCCGGATAGATGTATTTGCCGGCCATATCCACAGCAAAATAGCCAGCTGGCACATCAGTCCCGGCAACAACGTCCACAATACGGCCTTCACGCAGCAGGACCGTGCCACTTTCCAGCAAGCGACCATCGGGCAGGTAAACATTGCCACCGGTCAGAGCCAGTGCATTGTTTCTGTTGTCAGCGATGCCATTTGGCGTTGCCGTTTCCTGAGCAACTGCTGGCAGCGCGATAATTAGCGCGACACCCCATGCCAATAAAAAACGCATACTGTATTTCCTCACATTGTCGATTTAATCAGGTTTGCGGTGCGTGTCCGGATCCGCTGGACGATGGCTGTGCGGGGATCCGGCGCAACTCTCACCTGTATACATGCCAGCCAGAAAGTGTGAAACATTCCGCAACAACCGTCGCAGTCTGCCCCGGCCCTGCACCTGTCCCAGATTCAGGTCTTTTATACCGATCCGCGTTCCGTCCAGCGTTGGCTCGGCGGTGCGGTTCCCGGACTCACTTTGATTGGAACCCATAAACAATCCCCGTCAATTCATTGTCTGCCCCGTGATAATATCGGAAAGTGCCATCCGGTAGTACAATTACTGCCTACAGGAGAATACCAATATGCGATCAATGCTCATTCTGACGCTAGCACTCATTGCAGGTCTGACAGCCTGCTCGCCCGATAACCCGCCCGCCTCGCCCTCTCCCGCGGTACCGCTGACTGAAACAGACACGTCAGCACAGTCACCGACTGATTCACCGGCGGTACGGGAGTTCGCCAATTACAGTGAATCCCTGATGCAGCGAATGCTGGCGCGAAACCCCGAATGGTCAATTTACGCCGGTCGCTATGATGATGCACACAGGGTCACCATACCCGATGCCAGTCGCAGGACCGCTGATCTGATGTTTATAGAGACTGAACTGGCCAATCTGGCCGACACCGACCCTGCGATATTGCCACCGGAACTGCGTATTGATCATACCCTGCTGCGTAACAGACTGGAATCCATGCGCTGGTACCTGACCGACTTTCAGGACTGGCAATGGAATCCGTCAAATTACAATGTTGCCGGCCCCGTCGGCCTGCTGCTGAACACGCCCTATGCACCGGAAGAGGACCGCCTGCGTACCGTCATGTCCCGACTGGAGCAAGTGCCTGCGTATTATCAGGCCGCACGTGCCAACATCATTAATCCGACTGCAGAGCACACTGAACTCGCAATCACACAAAACCGGGGCACATTGAATCTGCTGGGTGATTCGCTGCGTGACAGGGTCGCTGCCTCCAGTCTGGAAAGCGCAGAAAAGGCCGGGTTCGAACAGGTACGGCAAGCGGCAGTGAGCACCGTTGAGGGCTTTATTCAGGAACTGCAGGACATTTCTGCCACATTGGCACAGTCGGGAGAGGCGCGCCCGTTCAGGATCGGCGCCGATCTTTATGAAGCCAAATTCGGCTACGACATTCAATCCGGCTTCACTGCACGGGAACTTTATGATCGGGCCGTTGCGGAGAAAAACCGGCTGCATGACGACATGGATGCAATCACCATTGATCTGTGGCCAACCTACTTCCCTGATCGGCCCATGCCGGAAAACCGTCTTGAGCGCATAGGCGAATTGATCGATCATCTGTCAGACCGGCATATTGCACGCGAAGAATTCATTGACGAAATCAGACGCCAGATCCCGCTACTGACCGAATTTGTCAATGAGCGTGACCTGCTGGATCAGGATCCCACACGACCGCTGGTCGTTCGCGAAACGCCTGAATATATGCGTGGTGGCGGCGCCGGTGCGTCCGTCAGCGCTCCGGGACCCTTCAATCCTACCGCTGACACCTACTACAACGTCACGCCGCTGGATGACTACTCCGATGCCCAGGCCGCAAGTTATCTGCGCGAATACAACCACTGGGTGCTGCAGATACTCAATATCCATGAAGCCATACCCGGGCACTACACACAATTGGTGCACGGCAATAAATCAAGCGGCCTGATCAAGAGTCTGTTGCGCAATGGCGCCATGATTGAGGGCTGGGCTGTCTATTCAGAACGCATGATGCTGGAAGCAGGCTGGGGTAATCAGGAACCTGAAATGTGGCTGATGTATGGCAAATGGAATTTACGGGTGGTAACCAATGCCATCATGGATTACGCCGTGCAGGTGCTGGGAATGACGCAGGAGCAGGCCATGGACATGATGTTGCGCGAAGCGTTCCAGGAACAGACGGAAGCGGAAAACAAATGGCGGCGGATTACCCTCTCGCAAGTGCAGTTGACCTCATATTTCACCGGATATGCCGAGATCTATGATTTTCGCGAACGCAGAAAGGCGGAGCTGGGTGATGCCTTTGATCTGAAGACTTTCCATAATCAGTTTCTGAGCTACGGCAACGCACCCGTGCCGGCGATTATCGACATGATGCAAAACCGGAATTGACACCAAACACTGACTGACAGGAGCACCGATTTGACTTACAGCACACTGGATTATCAGGTCAAGGACCGCATTCTGACCATTACCTTGAACCGTCCCGACAAACTCAACGCCTTTACGGTAACCATGGCCAATGAACTGATTGATGCGTTCAATTCAGCCAGTATTGATGACGACATCGGCGCCATTATTGTCACCGGTGCCGGTCGGGCATTTTGCGCAGGCATGGATCTGTCTGTGGGCGGCAATGTGTTTGGCCTGGATGAATCCATGTCGCCCACCCCGGAAGAGCTGACACAACGATTTGAAGATCCCGACATGGTCAGCGGAGTACGCGACACCGGCGGGCGGGTATCGCTGGCCATTTATCAATGCAACAAACCGGTAATCGGCGCTATCAACGGCGTGGCAGTTGGCGTCGGCGCCACCATGACACTGGCCATGGATGTGCGACTGATGGCAGACACTGCACGCATGGGGTTTGTGTTTGGCAAGATCGGCATTGTACCTGAAGCGTGTTCAACCTGGTTTCTGCCCCGTTTGGTGGGTATCTCGCAGGCTCTGGACTGGGTCTACACCGGCGAACTGATCAAGGCCGACGTCGCCGTCGATGCCGGGCTGGCACGGGCAGCATACCCGGCAGACGCACTGCTGCAGGCTGCGGAAGACCTGGCCCGCAGTTACATCACCAACCGCTCGCCGGTAGGTATAGCGCTGGCACGCCAGATGATGCTGCGCAATGCAGCCCTGCCTCATCCCGTCGAGGCACACAAAGTGGAATCGCTGGCAGTGTTTTACACCAGCCAGGGTGACGGCAAAGAAGGCATTCAGGCCTTCCTGGATAAACGCGATCCGCAATTCTCCGCCAGGGTTTCAAGTGACTTGCCGGATGTGTTTCCGTCACAGGACTGAATCAGACCTCAGCTGACGGCCTGTCCTCTGATGATGGCCTGGCCATAGCCGGACAAAAATTCCGGCGGCATACGTTTGGGTTTGCCGCTGGAAAGCGCCATGCACACAAAGGTGCTTTGCGCGCGCAGCAGGGTAGCACCGTCGCTGAGCCGACAAATCTGAAAGTGGCGGGTCAACCGCAGCTTCCCGTCGGACTGCACAATCCAGGTGGCAACAATGAGGCGGTCACCCAGATAACTTGCAGCAAGGTAGTCGATTTCATGACGCAGCACCACCATCGCCCGGTCCAGTCGCCGGTAATCGGCCAGTGACAGCCCCAGGGCTTCCGAGTGCTGCCAGGCGCATCGCTCCAGCCAGCGCACATAGGCTGCGTTGTTGGCATGCCCCAGCTCATCAATATCTTCCTTGCACACCACCATGTTTACCGTGAACGGGGTAGTGTGTCGCCATTCAATACTCATGCAATCCTCATAATTCAAACGAATCCTGCCTTTCCAATGCCGACAAAGAGTTCTTCCCGCCGACATCGGACGCTTTGTTGACGTCGATCAAAAAACCATTTGTTCAACAAGGCTAGCCTCGGCAATACAAATCCAGTTGCGGGGGACCCTCCGATGTTATCACTCAGGAAACGTATCAGCTATTGCATTGGCTCAGTATTGACCGCATTGATCATGCTGACCGGATCTGCCGCGGGTTATGCCGCGGGGGATCGGGCAGGTGACTTTGCACTGCTTGACCACGAAGGCTATTTCCACCACATGGCCTGGTACAACAACAATAAGGCCGTAGCTTTTCTGGTTCAGGCAAACGGCGCCAGCGAGACCAGTGCTGCCCTGCCCGGATTTACGGCTCTTCAGCAACGTTATCAGGACCAGGGTATCGTGTTTTTTATGCTGAACCCGCTGGGCGAGTCGCGTCAATCTGTCAAACAGGATACGACGGCCATGCACAGTCAGATTCCCGTCCTGATCGATGACATGCAGGCAGTTTCAGAGGCTCTGGGGGTAGAACGCCTGGGTGAGGCGCTGATCTATGACCCCAACAGTTTCAGGGTTCTGTATCGCGGAGATGCCGGCCAGGCATTTGAACAGGCACTTGCGGAGGTCGCCGCAGGCAACACAGTCAGCAAACCGGTTGTTGCTGCGCAGGGCCGCAGTGTCGTTTACAACAAACGCAATACCGAGGTGCCCTCCTATAGCGAGGAGATCGCCCCCATCATTGCCGACAACTGCGCCAGCTGCCATCGTGAAGGCGGCATAGCACCATTTGCATTGAACAGTCACGCCATGGCTCAGGGATGGTCGCCCATGATTCGCGAAGTGCTGGTAACCAAACGCATGCCACCGGGCCAGCTGGATCCGCATGTCGGCACCTTTGTGAACCCGTACACGGTGCCGTTTGAGGATCAGCGTAAACTGCTGGACTGGATTGCTGCCGGCTCACCGCGCGGTGATGGCGCCGATCCGCTGGCCGCACTGGTCTGGCCTGAGACCGAATGGGCATTCGGAGAACCCGATCTTGTCATCAATGTGCCGCCGCAGACCATTCCTGCGACCGGTGTGCTTGATTATATTAATGTTGTTGTACCCATAGAAGGCATGGATCGTGACCGGTGGGTACGCGCCAGCCAGTATATCGCCGGTGACCGTCAGGTATTACACCACACGCTGAACTCGGTTATCGGTCCCGGCGAGCGCATGCGCGGTGGTTTTGCCGCCAGTGGTGACCCGAATGTTGCACACATCACAGCCTATATCCCTGGTGCGGAGCCCTACATGGAGCCACCAAATACCGGCGGTTTGCTGAAAGCCGGCTCATCCATTGCTCTGCAATTGCACTACACAACCATGGGCCGCGAGTCCGTCGACGCCGGGCGTATCGGCGTCTGGTTCTATGACGATGATGCAATACCCACCGAGCGCAGGGCTGGCGACTGTGCGTGCATATTCACGCCAACATGGACAGATATTCCGCCCAACCATCCGAATTTTGAGCAGCAGGCTGAAATCACAATAGACGATGATGCCTATGTGATGAGCTTCATCTCTCACATGCACTTTCGGGGCAAATACATGCGCTTTCATGCCCATTACCCGGATGGAAGTGTCGAAGAGTTAATGAACATCGCAAACTACAACTATAACTGGCAAATGGAATACAAGCTGGAAGAACCAAAGCTGGTACCCGCAGGCACACGGATAGTTGTGACGGGCGCCTTTGACAATTCCGCGCAAAATCCGGCCAACCCGGACCCGAGCATCGCTGTCGGGTGGGGTGATCAGAGTTGGGACGAAATGTTCTTTGGTCAGGTTTACTACAAGTACGTCGATCAAAACCGCTATCTGATCAGCGCCAATTGACCGCCAGGTTTGTGCCCCTCGAATAACAATAAAAACGAGGGGCGCAAACTCTTTGTCAGTCAGCCTGGGGAGGAACTTCAGTTTTCCGATGGCTGCAGATGTGTATTGAAGAATTGCAATAACCGCTCATAGTACGCAATACGATTCTCCTGATTGTAAAAACCATGTCCTTCCGTCGAATGCAATATCCACTCCGGCTCATTACCAACCGCCAGGAGCGCATCCCGCATTGCGTCAGCCTGAGACTGAGGTGCACGTCTGTCTTCTCCGCCATGCGCCAGCAGTACTGGCACGGCAATTTTGTCCGCATGATTGACGGGGGATTGCTCAAACAGCTCATCCGGATCATCGCCCACGGCCACCCTGAGATACTGATCTCCGCCAGGCTGAAACGGAATATCGGACTTTGACAGCTCATTCAGATCATAGACACCCGCGTAACCTGCTGCGCATTGATAGTCATCCGGAAAACGCGCCACTGATGCCAGGGCGGCGAAGGCCCCGTAACTTGACCCATAGATACAGACCCGGTTCTCATCAGCATGCCCTGCCTGTATGGCCCAGCGCATGGCCAGATGCAAATCATTGATCATGCCACTACCCCATTGGCCATAGCCTTTTTTCATATGCTCGTAGCCAAATCCACCCGAACCCCGAAAGTTCAATTGAAGTACTGCATAACCATGATGGGCAAGAAATTGCGCTTCCCGATTGAATGTAAAATAGTCCCTGATGCCAATCGGGCCTCCGTGCGGGAGCACGATCAAGGGCAACCGGCCTTCTGCAGCGTCCGGCCTGGTCAGATATCCACTCAGCACCAGTCCATCAGGACTGCGTATGGCAAACGGAGTCACCGGCGACATGCTGTCCGGCGGCAAATCTGCGTTGAAGCCACCGAGCTGAACCATCTGCCGGGCTTCGTTTTCCAGCAGGTAGAACTCGCCAATACGTTGCGGACCGAACACTGATACCAGCGAACGGGCACCATCGTGACTCATGCTGGTGACCTTCACCAGTTCACCCGGAAATGATGCGTCAAGCCCGCGCTGCAGATCCACTTCCGGATGATCCGCGAAATAGTGAGTCTCGAAGGCATGTCCGCTGAATTTTGCCCCCAGTATGGTATCGCGCTGACTGGACAGTACCAGGTCACTTCGGGTCAGATCAAACCGGGGATGCGCAAACACCTCAACCGATTCACCCTGATCAACCTGATACCGGTGCAGACCAATAGTGCCGTGAGCACTGAGTTGCATAAAATAAAAATCATCGTTTTCACGGGAGAACCCGACAAACGCAAAGCCCCCTTCCTGCGCTGACCGGATAAAGCTATCGCTGATATCCTGCCACTCGCCCGTGTCAGCGCGATATTGCACCTGCAGTTGCATATCATCATCAACCGCGGTTGCCAGACGTACTTCGCCGGCACGATCCGAGTGCAGTTCACCCCATGGCAGTGGGCTGCGCACTTCCCGCATCAGATTGCTCATTCTTCCGGTGCGTGTAGACGGCGGAGGATTGTTGATATCCAGCATAAAGGAGGAGGGACGGCTGCGGGCAATGGAACGACGACTGACCTCATATCGCGTCACCCTTACCCGGTCCGGCATGGAAGGTAGAAGGTTTTCCAGGCGAAAGGCCGCAAAATCACCAACACCCGGCCCCACCATCTGGAATTTTCGTGTGTTGTCGATATTCAGACCAAATATCTCACCGGTCAGCATCGGCTCATCAAGACCACCAAGAAAACGGCTGGTGGCAATCAGCAACCGTTCTGCTGTCGCCCAGTGAAACTCCGCCACGCCAATGCGGGACCGGGTCGAAAAACTGGCGACAACCTCACCACTGGCCACGTTGACGATATGCAGAAAAACGTTGTCTTTTTCCGGGTATAACATGGCCAGATGCTTCCCGTCAGGCGACAGACGCACATCCTCAACCGTATTAGTCCGGAAAAAATCTTCGGCACTTACCGATTGGGCAAAAACGTCTGTTGCTGACAAAAAAACAGATAGCAGGGTGATATTGCGAAGAACCGCAGGAAAATTGATCATAGAATCCCTCCAGATGATGCCTCTTTGCAGGCAACCGGAATTCTAATCAAACGCACTTTTCAAAAACAGGGAAGTTTGCAAATTAGACAGCGAACAGCGGCAAAAAAGAGATTTGCCGCACATTTCAGCCATTCTGTTCTACAAATACCAAATTGGGTTATTGACTATACTGCCTGTTCCATATTAACACCCTCAATGTCAAAGGTTGTTTCCCGACATAAAATCCAGCGCCAGTGCCGTCATGGCCCTGACGCCCACCGGCAATGCCCGCTCATCCGCATAAAAATATGGCGAATGATTGGGATAGACCATGGCAGGATCATCCGCGCCAATCCCCAAAAAGAAAAACATGCCCGGCACCTCATTGGCATAGTACGAGAAATCTTCGGCACCGGTAATCAGTGACGCTTCAACGAATCGTTCTCCAGCCACCCGCTGCAGAGTAGCCGACATGGCGCGCGTCAATGCCGGATCGTTATGCGTGACCGGATACCCCAGACTGATCTCTACATCGACCGTTGCACCTGCACTGGCCGCAATCTGCGTCGCCGTGCGCTCCACCCGCTCGTGAATCTGGCGCCGGGTCTCTGCATCAAAGGTACGCAATGTGCCAATCATGTCTACGTAGTCAGGGATTATATTGCTGCGCACACCACCATTGATGGCACCCACAGTCACAATCGACGGTGTCAGGGTGGAATCCAGCTGGCGACTCGGTATGGTTTGCAGTCCCATCACAATCTGCGCCGCCACCACCACCGGATCAATTCCTGCCCAGGGCGCTGCGCCATGCGTCTGCTGACCCTGCACACGAATCCTGAAGGAGTCACTGGATGCCATCGTACCGCCCTCGCGTACTGCAATCTGCCCGGCCGGTATTGGCCACACATGCAGGCCAAACACAGCATCCGGCCGAAGGGTATCGAACAGTCCTTCCTTCAACATCAACTCTGCACCACCTTCCTCACCTTCCGGCGCACCTTCTTCGGCCGGCTGAAAGATAAACATGACAGTGCCGGGGAGTTCATCACGTATTTCTGCCAGTGCGGTTGCTGCCCCCAGCAATATAGCCATGTGATTGTCATGACCACAGGCATGCATCACCCCCACGTCCTGACCGTTATACTGCGTGCGTACTGTGGAGGCGAATGGCAGGTCTACCATCTCCTGCACCGGCAGTGCATCCATGTCTGCGCGCAATGCCACGACCGGACCAGCCCTGCCGCCACGCAAAATACCGACTACGCCGGTGTGCGCGACCTCTGTCTGCACCTCCATACCCAGCGCCCGCAGTTGATCAGCAATAATTTCCGCAGTCCTGAACTCGCGGTTTCCAAGTTCAGGATGCTGATGAAAATCTCTGCGCCACTCCACAACCTGCGGCATCACAGAATCCACAACGCCCTGCACATGATCAGGCAGCGCCGGCACTTGAGCGGCGCTGGTACCGCTGACCATCAGCAGCATTATCAATCCGTTAATCAGCTTCATGGCATCACCTCGTCAGAGAACCTGTCATTTGAACTATTCCGTCTGAAGAGTAGCCCAGCATATCCAACAAATCCAGTCGCCAATCTGCCGCGCGGATTTGTTACACTATGTCCTCATTCACAAATGTGACCTCGCGTGCCGGCGCCCGCACTGGTCCCGGAGGCACTGCAACCTGATGGAACTGCTCGTATTTGATCTGGATGGCACGCTGCTCGACGAATCGTCACGCATTTCCGGATTCACCCGTGAGACCCTGCAACTGCTGACCAGGCGCGGTATTGCCTATACCGTAGCCACTGGCCGCAATCTGCACTCCGCCCAGGAAATCATCCATGACCACGGTTTTTCCCTGCCGCATGTTTACACCAATGGTGTCATCATCTGGGATCCGCAACTGGAATCGCTATCGCTCGCCAATTTCCTGACGGTTGATGAAGCAGAGCATGTACTGGCGGCGGCTGCAAAAGCTGACCTGACGCCTTTTGTACACGCCATCACAGCTGATCATCAACACTACATTTGTCATCCACCGGTGCGCCATGCCGTCGAAGAAAAATTGCTGGCCGTATTTACCGCCAGAACGGCAACACCGGTAAGACCGCTCTCACAACTCCCTGCGAATGCTCAAATCA
The DNA here is from genome assembly GCA_963974875.1 of uncultured Pseudohongiella sp. Classification (GTDB taxonomy): domain Bacteria; phylum Pseudomonadota; class Gammaproteobacteria; order Pseudomonadales; family Pseudohongiellaceae; genus Pseudohongiella. The sequence goes on from CAXBER010000004.1 coordinate 57,921, forward strand.
CCAATATCAATATGCTGGGTGATGCCGGCGCAATCGAGTCGGTAGAAGTAAGCCTGACCACTGAGGCCCATCTGGTTGCTTACTCAGGCCCCGCAATTGAGAACAAGGCGCTCAGGTGGATTGACATCCATCACAGCAACGCGAGCAAAGGCAGCGCTGTCACATTGCTGCGTGAACAACTGGGCATCAGCAAGGTGGTTTGTTTTGGTGACAGTGACAATGATCTGAGCATGTTTGCCGTGGCCGATGAATGTTACGCGCCGGACAACGCCAAAGCTGCAGTAAAAGCGGCAGCATCCGCCGTCATCGGCCACCATAATCAGGACGGCATTGCACGCTTTCTGCGTGAGCGATTCAATCTCTGAGCCAGGCTTGTTTATGCACAGCCGGCACCGTATGATCTGAGCAAATTAACTAAAAGGAAAATGACATGGCCTGGGTAATTATTGTAGTTGCATTGGCACTGATCCAATACACCGTGTTTGGGGCGATGGTCGGCAAGGCCCGTGGCACATACAAAGTGGATGCGCCTGCAGTACATGGCGACCCGATATTTGAACGTTATTACCGGGTACACATGAACACGCTGGAAAGTCTGATCATGTTTCTGCCCGCTATTTTTATGTTTGCCACTTATGTCAATGCGGAAATTGCTGCCGGTTTGGGCGTGATATTCATCATTGGTCGCCAGATTTATGCCCGTGCCTATATCAAGGATCCCGGGTCCCGGGGCGTTGGATTCATGCTGACGCTTCTGCCATCGGCGATCATGGCCATTGGCTCACTGATCGGCGCAGCCATGTCCCTGCTCTAACAATGCCGGACAATGCCTCAGACAGAAGGCGCAGTCACCCGTCTTCACTGCGCAACCGGGAGCCCATAGGCCAGGTGTTACAAACACACCTGTCAGCCCGCAGCAGGGTCCTGGAGATTGCCGCCGGCACCGGCGAACAGGCAGTCTACCTGAGTCGACTGCTTGCTGCGGACTACTGGCTGCCCACCGATGCAAACCCGACCGCCATAGACAGCATTGATGCCTGGCGTGAGACAGATGGCCCGGAGGGTATGCAATGCGCTCTGCTGCTGGATGTCAGTGATCCGGTTGAGACAACACGGAAGCGCCTGCTTGATGCCGGCGCCCTGCCGCCGGCGTTTGACGCCCTGCTTTGCATCAATATGATTCATATCAGTCCCTGGGCGACAACACAGGGACTGATGCGACTTGCCGACTCCCTGCTGCGGGAAGAGGGTCTGCTCTATCTTTACGGCCCGTACAAACGCGACGGTCGGCACACGGCGCCAAGCAATGCCGAATTCGACGCCGATCTGCAATCACGGAATCCCGAATGGGGTATACGCAATCTTGACGATGTCTGCGCGCAGGCACAGCAGCACACATTGGCACTGCACGATGTGGTCGAAATGCCGGCCAATAACCTGAGCGTGATTTTCCGGAAAATGCACGCCTGAAACGAAGACAAGAGATGCGATGAAAGCAGACAACCCTTCCGGTTCATGGCTCAGGAACTCTGGCCCAGGCGCGCTGGTGGCAGCCGCCTTCATTGGCCCCGGCACGGTGACTGTCTGCACCATTGCCGGTGTCAGTTTTGGCTACGACCTGCTCTGGGCCATGCTGCTATCCATTTTCGCCACAATCATTCTGCAGGAAATGTCCGCTCGTATCGGCATCATCACCGGCCAGGGACTGACGGCGGTCATTCGTCAGCAACTGGAGTCCCGCCCTGTCACCAGAACCCTGGTGCTGCTGTTGATAATCTGCGCCATTGTTGTGGGCAATGCTGCCTATGAAGCGGGCAATATCAGTGGTGGCCGCCTCGGACTGGAAACCTTGCTGGGCCTGGGTGAAGCGACTGATTCGCGATACCTGAGCATTATCATCGGGGTTTTGGCATTTGCGCTGCTGTATCAGGGCAGCTACAAATTGCTGGAACGGGTGCTGGTAGCCATGGTCGTCGTCATGAGTGTGGCCTTTGTAGTCACGGCCATCCTCACCCGCCCGGATCTGGCGGCCGTACTCCGCGGACTTCTGGTACCCTCATTCAACGATGCCAGCCTGCTCACCATTGTGGGACTGATTGGCACGACGGTGGTACCTTACAATTTATTCCTGCACGCATCACTGGCGCGGGAAAAGTGGCACGACCCTGCTGATTTGCCACATGCGCGGCGTGACACTGTGATTGCGGTTGCACTGGGCGGACTGGTATCCATGGCCATTATCATCTCGGCTGCCGCCGCCAACGCAACGGGCATCAACAGCGCTGCAGATCTCGCAGTCAGCCTGGAACCGCTGTTTGGCAGCTCTGCAAGATACTTCCTCAGTGCTGGCCTGTTCGCCGCCGGTATTACGTCAGCGATAACTGCCCCACTGGCAGCAGCCTATGTTGTCCGGGGCTGCCTCGGGTGGCCCGATGACCTGAAACACAGCGGCTTCCGACTGGTGTGGATTGTCATCCTGGTGTTGGGCGTCACGTTCTCCTCGCTGGGCATCAGCCCGATTGAAATCATTCGTTTTGCGCAGGTCGCCAACGGGATCGCCCTGCCCGTGATCGTTGGCATACTGCTGTGGATAATGAATCAGCAAATGGTATTGGGCGCTTACAAAAACAGTTTACTGCACAACATGATGGGAGGGCTTATTTTTGTTGTTACCATCGCCCTGGGATCGCGGGCCATTTTCCAGGTCTGGATCGCCCTGCTCTGATTTCTCCGGTAATTGTTGATCCGGCAATCACAGTCTGGGTAAACTCATGACAAGTCCCACTGACAGCCGGAGATTTCAGATGAGTGAAGGTTATGGTGATAAACATTCAGTATCGCGACGCAGATTTCTTGGCACCAGCTTGACTGCAGGCGCAGCACTGACACTGAGTCCGTCATTTCTGGCGTTTGCCCAACGTGCTGCGCCCATAATGCGCCCGATTCCCTCCAGTGGCCAGCTGATCCCTGCGATCGGTCTGGGAAGTTCAGCAACATTTGCACAGGTTGCCCGCAGCGAGGACGTCACCGCAGTGCGGGAGGTGATGGCAAAAATGCATGAACTCGGTGGACGCATTTTTGATACCGCCCCCAGCTACGGTGCATCAGAGCAGGTCGCCGGCCAGATAGCCCAGGATCTGGGCATCAATGAGTCACTGTTCTGGGCCACCAAACTGAATGTTGCGCCCCGCAGCGGCGGCCCGGCTGATCCGGCGGCAGCCAGGGCCCAGCTTGAAACCTCTTTTCAGCGCATTGGCAAACCCGTCATTGATTTGATCCAGGTGCACAACATGGGCGACCCTGAGGTGCAACTCCCGCTGTTACGCGACCTCAAGGAAGCCGGCCGCATCCGTTATATAGGTATTACGACTACATTTCCGAACCAGTATGATCATCTGATTCAAGTGATGCGCAATGAACCCCTGGACTTTATTGGTGTGGACTATGCCGTCGACAATCTGGACGTAGAGCAGGTCATCCTGCCCCTGGCGCAGGAACGGGGTATCGGTGTTCTGGTGTACGCACCGTTTGGTCGGACACGTCTCTGGTCCCGTGTCGGAGACCGGCCGGTTCCCGACTACGCACAGGAATTTGACGCACACACCTGGGGTCAGTTCTTCCTGAAATTTGTACTCAGCCATCCGGCTGTCACAGCGGCAACTCCATCCACCAGTCGGCCGGCCAATATGGAAGACAACATTGGCGGCATGTTGGGTCGATTACCGGACGCAGCCATGCGGCGCCGCATGATTGCAACCGTTGACGAACTGCCTACTGTGTAATCAGTTGCTTTCCTGTGTGATTGTCAGCGGGCGGCTCTGAACAAACCATCGGCCGCCTGCAACAATTTGGCGCGAAGCTTGGGCTGCATGTCCGCTTCATCCTCAAGAAACTGCCGCACAATATCCGCCGCCTCAATCGAGTTATGACCATCCAGTGTTGCGTTAAGCCATCGCAACGGAAAAAATATGTCCCCGGTTTGTTGTATAGGCTCCAGCAAGCCGAGCGCAGGCAGTATCAGGGCGAGGGAGGATTCCGCGCGGATTGGATGGTGAATCGCTCTGGCCGCATCCAGCACCCAGGATTCCTGGCGCCTGTTACCGGGTTCGGCAAAAGACAGAAAAAAGGCCTCCCTTTCAGCCGGGTCTGCACTGAATGCAGGCCGTACAAACCGGAAACGGGCCAGGCGATCAGGATTGGCAATACGTTCCTGTTGTTGATCCAGAATGGCATTCATGCCCGGCACTTCCCGCAGGGCCAGCGCTTCCGCCAGACTGATATATTGCTGCTCCTGCAATGGCAGGCCTGCCACTGCCTGCTCCATCCGCCAGATACGTTCAAGCATCTGTGTACCCTGCGAGGAGAGTGTCATGTCCACCAGGGCACTGAAATAGGCACCCTTTTGACCCGAAGATTCAACACGATTCACAGCCTGCCAGAGAACATTCTCCAGGCGCCCTGCCTGTTCTTCCCGATACGTATCCGGCAAATAGCGCCACCAGACATTTCGCAGCAATCCAAGAATCTGCTGTGCAATCAGCTGATCCTGCTCAAGCTCAACGCCATTTATCAAGGTTTCAAAGAATACAATCGGGTCGAGTTTTGCCTCCAGCACATCTTCCCACAACTGCTGCCAGGCAACAGCACGCTGCAATGCGGAATCGAGCGCATTGATATTGTCTGTCAGCCAGACCTGACTGCTGGCATCCGACTCAAAGCGCGCATAGCCCACTCCATCAACACCGGCAAGTAGAAACTCCAGCTCTGTGGCACCAGGCACAACCATGGACTCGTCATCGTTATTGAGCATCAGGGTATACTCGGTGACGCTGCCGTTAGCGCCAACCGCAATAACAATGGGTTGTCGCCAGCGCAGTGCCCTTCCGGCAACATCATCCAGCTGACGTACGGTGATTTTTCCATCCTGCCATTGCACTGTAACCCTGGGTCTTCCGGGCTCGTCCACCCAGGCGTTGCTCCACTGCGCAAGATCGTCACTGCTCAACCGATCCAGAATCCCGATCAGCTCCGGCCAGCCAGCATTGCCAAACTGGTAGTCCGTCAGATACTGACGCAGGCCCCGTTGCAGGACATCCTCACCCAGCAACAACTCAAGCTGCTGCATAACCACAGGGGCTTTCTGATAAATGATGGCACCGTACAAAGATCCGGCATCGCGCAAATTTTCAAGCTGCTGGCGAATCGGATTCGCCCCGGCAGTGCGATCTACAGCATACGCTGTCGGATGATGTGCCAGGAAAAACCGCAGATCCAGATCAAGTTCCGGGAATGCGGGACCGGCAATTTTTGCCGCCATGAAATTGGCAAACACCTCTTTCATCCAGACATCGTTGAACCAGCGCATGGTCACCAGATCTCCGAACCACATATGCGCTGTTTCGTGCGCAATAAGACTCGCCCTGCTGAGCTGCTGATTGCGTGAAGAGCCGGGGTCCAGAAACAGACTTTCGGCGCGATACCAGATGGCACCCGGGTGTTCCATGCCGCCAAACTGAAATGCCGGGATGGCAAAAAAGTCAAATTTGCCAAACGGATAATCAATCCGGGTGTAATTCTCAAGCCACTCCATAGCGGTGGCATGCAGGTCAAAAATGGCATCACGATTTCGGGACAGTGAATCAGGATCTGTCTCGCGGTGATACATATTGTAGGTCCGGCCGTTGCGCTCAGCGGTTTCAATCTGCAACTTGCCCGCAGCGAACGCAAACAGATATGAACTGATGGGCAGGGTTTCAGAGAACGCCAGCGTGTCCATATCGCTGTGCATGGGGTCAGCAGATCTGGACGTCATCCCGCCATTGGCAAGCGCCTGCCAGCCACGCGGTATTGTCAGACTCAAGCGGTAACGCGCCTTGATATCCGGCTGTTCAAATACGGGAAAGGCAGTTGATGCCCGATCGGGGACAAACAGCGTATACATGAAATCAGCTTGCCGGTTCAGTGCAGTATCCGTGCTGACAAACTCGATAGTCACCTTTTGCCGTCCAGCCCTGAGCGCTGACACGGGTATGACAATGTGATCCGGCGGCGACAGAAAGTCGACCGCAGCGTCATTAAGCAGAACACTGTGAACGTTGCCCGGCGGCGCACGAAAATCAAAGACCAGCGGCACTGTCGCCAGACTCAGATCAAATTCAGCGACCAAAGTGCCTGACACCGGCTCCGCATCAGATGCCGGAACATGAAAATGTAACTGGTATGTCAGATCGCCGATCAGGCCGCTGCGTTGCCCGGCCAGTTCTTCCGACACACCGGGCGCCGGAAGAAAAGAAGGATTGCCCGAACTGACACAAGACGCCATTGGCAAGATAAGAAACGCAGCGATAATGAATTTACCAAGGGCAAACCGACCCGGAACACAAAGCATAACCCGATCTCGTCGATGAGTAAAAGGTCATGATCTGTCAGAGCCACTACTGCTGTCCACCCTGATTACAGACTCTCTATAAATGCACCCAGGTTTTCGATGTCTGCTCCCGACAGCGCCGAGGCAGACGGCCACATCAATGCGCTTTGTGGCCCCCGCGTTTCCCTGTTTTTGTAGGCATTTAACGCCGACACAACAAACGCCTGATCACGACCATTCAGCTGAGGTCCCACACCGCCTTCGCCCCCGGCGCCATGGCAGGCCTGACAACCAGCGTAGAGTGGTCGACCGAGCTCCACAGGACCTGCTGACGCTGCTTCCGCCGCTGCGATCCGTTGCTGATCCAGAATATTACCATTGGCTGCAACGTATTCTTCATAACACGCGCCAGTGCATGCGTGGACCCGCGGCTGGTTCGGCAGATCCAGATTGATATAGGCAATTCCCAGCAAGGCTGCAGTGCCAATAAAACAAAGACCGGGTAAAACATACTGCTTCATAAAGATTCCTCATGATTGGGTGCAGTCCTGATACGTTCGACGCGGGCCAACAGATCGCAGCAACGCTCCAGATAAGGTAATCTCAGTGCCAGCGGTGATCTGCGCTCATCTGCAGTTCGTAAAGACAGTCAGAGGAACAAACAATGGACGTCACGCTGTATTGGATTACCCAGGACCTTCGCCTTGACGACAATCCTGCCCTGACACGGGCAGCACAAAGTGATGCCCTGATATGCGCTTTCTGTATCGACCAGCGCTGGTTCAGCCCGCATCGATATCACGTCTCGTCCATGGGTATGCATCGCTGGCAATTTTTGCAACAGTCTCTTGTCAGCCTGTCAGAGGCCCTCGCCGCCCTGAATCAGCATCTCCACCTGGAGTATGGCTACCCGGAACTGCAACTTGCTGCCCTGATTGCCAAACACAAGGTCACCCGGCTGGTTTGCAGTCGTCAGTTCGGCAGCGATGAGCAGAAAATAATCAACTACCTGGCAGGCTGCTTTCCACAGCTGGAAATCGAGCAGACAGACGCAACAACGCTGTTTGACAAAGACCAGGTGCCGGCGGCGCCACATCACCTGCTCAAAGGTTTCACACCATTTCGCGAGCAGATGGAGCCACTCCCTGTTCCCCAGCCTCTGCAGGCGCCCATGTCACTGCCGCGGCCAATGCTGAGAGTTGTCGGGATGACATCACACCCCGACTGGATTCCTGACAGGTATACAAGACTGCAGCACAACGCAGGTACCGGCCCACTGTTTGCCGGGGGTGAGACCGCGGCACACCACCATTTGACCAGTTACTTTGCGACCGATCTGCCACTGCATTACAAACGTGTTCGTGACCAGCTGGACGGCTGGGAGAACTCATCCAAATTGTCACCCTGGCTCAACACCGGCTGCCTGTCTGTCCGGCGTGTAAAACAGGTGCTAAGTCAGTTTGAACACAGCCATGGTGCTAGTGAATCCACAAACTGGCTCTATTTTGAATTGCTCTGGCGTGAATATTTCCAGTGGCTGGCATTGGCACAGGGCAACAGACTTTTTTCACTGAGAGGTCTGGCAGCCAAAGCACCGCATGCGTGTCTGCACCCCGAGCGCTACCAGAAATGGTGTCACGGCAACACCCCATGGCCGATAGTCAATGCCTGCATGCGGCAGCTGAAATTAACCGGCTATCTGTCCAATCGTGGGCGTCAGATTGCCGCCAGTTGTTTTGTCAACGAACTGGGTATGGACTGGCGTTACGGCGCAGCCTGGTTTGAACATCAACTGACCGATTACAATGTAGCCTCAAACTGGGGCAACTGGCAGTACATAGCCGGCGTTGGTGTTGACCCCCGTGGCGGACGTCACTTCAACCTGGAAAAACAGACGCACACGTTTGACCCGGACGGGCGTTTTGTGGCTGACTGGGCACCGGACAAACCCGAAACCCGGCTGGACTCGGTTGACGCCGCTGACTGGCCGATATCATAAAAAAATCAGTGATAAATCAAAATTGACGCTATTATTTTTAAAGAACAACTGCGACAATAAGCCGCAACCCCCTGTTCAGTGCTATCCGGGGCAGGCATTTTCGTGTAGTCTCTACGTTTACCAACATGGACACAGGTTGAACTGATGGCATCTAACAACAACGAAAAACCCAAGAAATTTTTTGGCTTTGAGGTTAGTGACACCGTAACCTATATTGTCATAGTCATACTGGCGATCATTTTTATTCGCCAGGTAATGGCTCTTTTTTAGTAACAGGCAGGTGTGCACCGCACCTTATCCGTCCCGGGACTGACCAGTTTCTTTCCCGCGGAGCACTTTCCGTGATAAATTACCGCGTTTTTTACTCACTAAAGCCTGAACACTCCAACACTGACAATACCTGAATTGACCTCTGGTCTGACTTGCTCGCGCCAGCGTGCAAATTGATATTGCGCTACATATGGAGTGTCAGGACAATTCAACCGGAATAACTGGAGTTCTCATGACTCAATATAAAATTGCACTGCTCGACGGTGACGGTATTGGTCCCGAAATTATGCGCGAGGCTGTCAAGGTGCTGAATCTTGTCGCTGAACGCAACAACATCATATTCGATCTGATACATACGCCGTTTGGTGCCAGCGCCTACTTTGAGTGCGGCCATCCGTTTCCGGAACAAACGCAGAAAGTATGTGACGAGGCCCACGCGATTCTCAAGGGACCGATCGGTCTTAGCCATGAGGAGTCACAAAAAATTCCGGTTGATATGCAGCCGGAACGCGGCGCCCTTCTGCCACTACGGCGCAGGTACAACACTTACGCCAATTTCAGGCCGGTCTACCTGCCTAAAGCCCTTGGGCATTTTTCGCCATTAAAGGCTGAAATCATAGGCGAAGGTATCGACATCATGATCATTCGTGAACTTGTTGGTGGCCTGTACTTTGGCGAAAAAGAGACCGGGACAACAGCGGACGGCATCCGTTATGTCAAGGAAACGCTGGAATACGACGAAGTGCAGATTCGACGCATCGCCAGGGTTGCATTTGCAACGGCTCAGAAACGCAAAAAAGTCCTGCACAATATCCACAAAAGCAATGTTCTGAAATCAAGCGTCCTGTGGAATACCGTGATGGAAGAAGTCGGCCAGGATTTTCCGGACGTAAAAATCGAACACATTCTGGTGGACGCAGCAGCGACTTACCTGTGTCTGAACCCGGGTCGGTTTGACGTGATGGTCATGGAAAACATGTTTGGTGACATTCTCAGCGACCAGGGCGGTGGGATTCTTGGCTCACTGGGACTGATGCCATCCGCGTGTGTCGGAGATGACAAGGCTTACTACGAACCGTCACATGGCTCGGCGCCTGACATCGCGGGCAAAAACATAGCCAACCCCTACTCGATGATCGGATCAGTCGCCATGATGCTGGAAATGAGTTTTGGTATGGATCAGGAAGCAAAAAATGTCTGGCATGCCATGCAGAGTGTTTTTGCCGATGGCTATTCTACGGCGGATCTGTCCCGGCCCGGCAGTGGCGTGCACATGATCGACACGCCGGCATTTGGCGACCGGGTTGTCGATGCATTGCGCAGGATGCCGGTTCCTGCCTGAATTACCCGATGTCCCATGTAACACGGTCATGGGGCAAGCGTGGTTGCTGATGCTAAAACGGCCGTGCGTGTTTCGGCAGCACGACCGTTTTAGTACCTGAAATCTTCTCGTGAACAGCGTCATGCTGGCTGTCGATATACATCCAGAGGTAGCCCAGGCCAAACAGCCAGAACGACGGCCATGCCAGTACCAGCCGGATCACACCCTGCCGGATAGTGAGGGGTTCATTATCCAGCTGCAGCGCTTTGATGCGCCAGGCTATCATGCCCAGCGTCTGCCCCGTCCGTCGCCAGAACCAGATATAAAATGTTCCCGCCGTCAAAACCATCATTATGCGCTGAATAAACAACAGCGCCGGATGGGTAACAACCCTGCCATCAACCAGCTCGCTGGTGTTGTCTGCGAAAAAACCGAACAGATAAATCAGCAGATAACCAAAACAGAACCAGATGGCAGCGACCAGAAACATGTCATACAGCAGCGCCGCGAGTCGCCGCAGCAATCCAGCACGCGGAAGTGCAGCGATCTCCTCCGGACTCAGCAACTTCGGGTCAGGTTTGGGTTTTTTGTTGGTGACAGCCATAGGATCAGAATATTTCCGGAGTCGCTCCGTTTTCCGGAGGTGTTTGAGGGGCTTGTGCTTCAGAGCCTGTATTATCGGTGGCCGAAGGGGACCCCTGCAACAGATTTCTCAGCCGCTCAAGATCCTCACTGGACGCAGCACTGCCGGACTGGCCGGATTGTCCGGCACCGGGACTCAGGTCTCTGGCATAAAACACCAGATTGAACGTTGTACGTTCGTCTTTCATGCACAGGATGGTAAACGCTGTTTCGGCGTTTTCAGTACGATATTCATTCAGGCGCCCGTACAGCAATTCTTTACAGTCAGGATGCTCAAGCGCACGAAACGCCGCAATGTTCAGCAAATCGCGCAAATGTGAGCTGCCGGCGGGAAGCCACAGGCGCTCGGGAGAAATGTCAGCCCGGGCGTCTGTGACGAACACACCCATAAGCAACGTGGATATCAGTATCAGTGCTGGTCTCATGCCATCAGTATCGGTCATTTCGCCGAAAACTTAAACTCTGTTAGAATCCTCCACCTTCAGGTTCAGCGCTCAAGGATCCGTTTTTTCATGACCGACAAGTCACCAGACAACCGCAGACACGTCCAGTTGCTGGACACCACTCTCAGGGATGGCGAGCAGACTCAAGGGGTCTCGTTTACCCCGAAGGAAAAACTGCAGATCGCCAGATCGCTGCTGCAGGCCCTGCGCGTGGACCGAATTGAAGTGGCATCGGCGCGGGTATCGGACGGAGAGCAGCGTGCTGTCGCCGACATTAACGCATGGGCAAGACAGGAAGGTTTGCTGGAAAAGGTTGAAGTACTGGGTTTTGTAGACCACACCCTGAGTGTGAACTGGGTGCGCGATGCCGGCGGCAAGGTCATCAACCTGCTTGCCAAGGGCAGCGAAAAACACTGTCGCGAGCAACTCGGCCGGACACTGGAAGAGCATGTCAATGACATAAAACGCACGACTCAATACGCACAGGAGAACGGTCTGCGGGTCAATATGTACCTTGAAGACTGGTCAAATGGGTATAAAGACAGTCCTGATTATGTGTTTGCACTGATCGCTGGGGTTCAGGACATCGGCATCAGCAACTTCATGCTGCCGGACACGCTGGGCGTGATGACACCGGACGAAGTGTACTCTGCGCTGTCAGACATGACTGCACGATTTCCGCAACAACGCTTCGATTTTCATCCACACAATGACTATGGCCTGGCGACGGCAAACGTCATGGCAGCAGTAAAAGCAGGTATCGACACCATTCATTGCACCATAAACTGTCTGGGTGAACGCGCCGGCAATGCCTCACTGGCGGAAGTTGCCGTGGTTTTGAAGGACAAGCTCAACATTCATTTATCCATTGATGAAACCCGCATAGCGATGCTCAGCCGCATGGTGGAAAACTTCTCCGGCAAATGGATTGCCGCAAATACGCCTATCGTGGGCGCTGACGTGTTTACCCAGACTGCCGGCATTCACGCCGATGGCGATCAGAAAGGCGGCCTGTACATCACGGCGCTGCGGCCGGAGCGCTTCGCACGCAAGCGCACTTACGCATTGGGCAAGATGAGCGGCAAGGCCTCGCTGGCCAATAATCTGGAAGAACTTGGCCTGGAACTGTCTGCTGAGGATCAGCGCAAGGTGCTGCAGGAAATAGTCAAACTGGGTGACTCAAAGGCGCTGATCACAGCCGATGATCTGCCATTCATCATTGCCGATGTGCTGGAACGTCGCGAATATCGCTACGTCGAACTGCTCAACTGCTATATCAGCAGCGGACTTGATGTGGACAGCACCGCCAGCGTCCGTATCAGCATTCAGGGCAAAATCTACAATGCCTCAGGCTCAGGTAACGGGGGGTTTGCCGCCTTCATTGACGCCATGAACAAGATTCTGAAGAAACGGGACTTTACCATGCCAACCCTGATCGACTATGAGGTACATATCCCACGCGGTGGCAACACCAACGCGCTGACTGAATGCATCATTACGTGGAATCTGGAAGATCGTGAATTAAAAACCCGTGGGGTGGATGCCAACCAGGTGCTGGCGGCTGTCAAGGCCACCCTGCGTATGATCAATATGCGCATGCACAGCCTGATTCCCTGACAATGCGGGCGGTTTGCTGACAGGTACCTGGTACGCAGTTATTCAGACGCGCCGGAGCAGAAACAGACCTATCAACGCCGCCAGCACAATTGGCATCAGCACCGCCACCGATGGACTGATGCCATAGAGAATCGTAGCCGGGCCAAGCGTACGCTGAATGATGGTGAACGCCAGCGCAATGGCAATGGCAACAAAGACACGATGACCCATGGTAGCTTCACGCAAAGGCCCGAATACAAAAGACACGGCCAACAGCACCAGACTGAGCGTCGCCAGCGGTTGCAGCAGCTTCTTCCAGAAAGCCAGATAGTAACTGCTGCTGTCCAGACCTTCACGGTCAAAATAGCGGGCGAACTGGTACAGGCCACTGATTGATTGACGATCGGGACGCACCAGCAGCACACTCAACAGCTCCGGCGACATGTCGATATCCCAGCGATACACTGGATATTCGGAGGCGATCAGTCGCTGATCCCCGAACAGGGTTTCCTGGACATCAGTCAGACGCCAGAAATAACTGTCACCCTCAACGATATGCTCCCCCTGCCGTGCAAACGCACTACGCAGCAAATTACGCGACTCATCAAGTTCATAAATGGTAATGCCGAACAGTTCACGTCCGCCCGGCGCAATCGCGTTGATATGTACGAATTCGTTGCCAATTTTGCGCCAATCGCCATCAGCGCCGCTGATCGCCTGTCCGCCACTCTGAATGAGTGCCCGGTCGCTCTGGGCTTTCTGCTGCAGGGTCGGCGCAACCCATTCCCCCAGAACCAGGCTGAAAAGCATTACGCCCAGCACCGGCAGCATCACCCATCCCACCAGCACCCGGGTAGGGATGCCGGCGGACTGCATGATCAGCAATTCCTGGCTGGATGCCAGCACACCCAAACCTATCAGCGCGCCTCCGAGAGCAACATACGGCAGTAGTTCATAAACACTGGTGGGCAGCGTACGCAGTACAAAAATGACGGCATCACCTGCGCTGTAGAACTGATTGGTATCTGCCAGCTCGTCCGCCAGTGTAAACACCAGATCTATCATGGCAATCAGACCCAGTACCACCAGCATGGCGCCAAATACTGTCCTGCTCAGATATCGTGCGAGCCTGGACATGATCAGATTCTCCCTGCCAGCCGGACCTGGCGTCTGGGACGTCCCTGTAGCAGCAACAGTATCCCGCCTGCCAGAAACACCACATGCACCCACCACAGGCCAATACCTGCCGGCAGACTTCCATCCTCCAGCGCATCACGCGAGACCTGAAGCAGCATGAAGTACGCACCATACAGCAGTGCAGCCGGCACCAGTCGGGCGAATCGTCCCTGCCGTGGTTCCACCTTGCTCAGCGGCACTGCGATCAGCGAAAGAATGGGCAATAACAGGATTACCGAGATACGCCACTGCAGCTCTGCCTGATATCCCGGGTCGGCGGATCCGAGTAGCGTCAGCGTAGGCAGGGCCCGTTCGCGCAATACCGGGGCGATACTGGTCTGATCGGGCAGCAGAATGCCCTGCTCTTCAAACGCGGTAATTGTGTAATCTGCCTGACCGGGCGTGCCGTCATAAAAATAGCCATTCTCCAGCAGCATAAAGCGCCGCCCCGTCGGTTCATCCAGCACGGGTCGTGCCGTGCTGGCCACCATGACACGCAAACCGGATTCGCCCTCTTCCGGCGACGGATCGCGGATGACAACAAAGGTATTGTCGAGCTGACGTCCCTGGCCGGTTTCGGAGATCGCCTCGGCATACGTGACGCGCTGTCCTCTGGCAAAGGACTGGAACTGACCCGCCACGATAAGATCGATTTCTGTCAACTCTTCCTGTGACTGGCGTAAAAGCTCAGTCTGTTGTAAACCTGCCGGCGCGGCGTACAGACTGAGCGTGCCCATCATTGAAGACAGTATCAGAGCCGTGCCCAGCGTCATTGCCAGCAACTTGCCGCGACTGAAGCCACAGGCATGCAGTACCACCAGCTCGTTTTCCGCGTACATACGGCCATATGCAAGCAGCACGGCCAGAAACCAGGCAAATGGCACAATAATCATCAGAAACTCTGGCAACCGATACAACATCAGCATCAGCAGAATATCGGTGGTCATCTGCCCGGCCACCGCATCAGCCAGGTATTGAAGAAAACGGGATGTAAAGGAAACTACCAGCAGGATAAGCGACACTGCAGCAGTAATCTGCAACAGCTGCTTAGTGAAATAACGGAATAAAATCAACGGCACTGCCCCGATTATGACTCTGTCTCACCAACAAGACTGGTAAAGGCTGGCGGAACTGCCGCTATCTTGTGTTTGTCAAAATCAAAAAACACAACGCCCTGTTTGGCATTGCACACCACCTTCTCCAGCGCAGAATTGGTGACCTGAAAACAGATGTCACAACCATACTTGTTGAATCGTGAGACACCCACCTCTATCACCAGAACATCTTTGGCAAACGACTCGGACCGGTAATCGATGGCCATATCGGTTACCACCATCCCCAGACCGAAGATATTGGCTTCAGTCAATCCCAGACTGGCCAGAAACTGCAGACGCGCCTCATGCAGCACGTTCACCATGGCCACACTGGTCAGATGTCGCGCATAATCAAGATCACTGAATCGGACGGGATACTCCATGGTAAACAGGAATTCTTCCGGCATATTGACTTTGACGCGGGCCATAATAACTCCGTAGTTTGAGCTTTGAACATGTGGCTGGAAAAGCAAGGCGCCAATTTTAATCGCCCCGGCGACTAAAGTACACTGAAGCCGTCCCCAGTTGCCTTGTTTGTCGGTTTTCACTAGCATGTCAAACAGTTAGCTATTTTTTTCTACACGCAACATTTTTCAGGATACGATTTATGAAATTTCAGTTACTGACTGGTAAATCCCAGGACAAAAAATCAGATTGCCTGGTACTGGGCCTCTGGGAAAAAGCCGCACTGGCAACCGATGCCATAGGCCTGGATGAATCACTGGTTGCGCTGATCGCCACACTGGGCAAATCCGGCGACATCAAGGGCAAAGCCGGTGAAACGCTGATGGTACCCATTCCCGGCAATGCCCGCGCGGATCGTCTGTTACTGGTTGGCTGCGGTGAAAAAAACAAGCTCACCGCAAAAGCGTGGCGAAAGGCCGTGCGTGCGGCAGTCCTGGCAATCAACAAGACCGGCGCAAAGTCAGCCACCATCGCACTTGCGCAGTTACCCGTAAAAGATCGGGACGCCAGTTGGGCCGTTTCGCAACTCACGATGGAAGCCGGCAATGCCCAGTATCGCTACCAGGAAACCAAAAGCAAAAAAGCCGATGCCTGGTCATTAAAAACCATCAACATCGCGGCACCTGCTGACGCTGACAGGAAAGCGCTGGACGAAGCCATAAGGGTTGGTGAGAGCACCAGTCTGGGCATGAGTGTTGCACGCGAACTGGGCAATCTGCCCGGTAACATCTGCACCCCGTCCTATCTGGCTGAAAAAGCCACGCAAATGGGCCTGACCTATAAATCGCTGAAAGTTAAAGTGCTGAACGAAAAACAGATGGAAAAACTGGGCATGGGCTCGTTGCTTTCTGTCGGACGGGGCTCCAAAGAAGAGTCGCGCCTGATTGTGATTGAACATAAAGGTACGACCAAGGCCAACAGCAAACCCTTTTGCCTGGTTGGCAAGGGTATCACCTTTGATACCGGCGGCATCAGCCTGAAACCCGGGGCCGGCATGGATGAAATGAAGTTTGATATGTGCGGTGCAGCGTCGGTGCTGGGCACCATGACAACGGTCGCCGAATTGAATCTGCCAATCAATGTTGTGGCAGTCATTGCCTCAGCGGAAAACATGCCGGGCAGCATGGCCACCAAGCCAGGTGATATTGTCACCAGCATGTCAGGCAAAACCATTGAGATCCTCAACACTGATGCAGAAGGCCGACTGGTGCTGTGTGATGCACTGACCTATGCGGAGCGCTTCAGTCCCCGAACCGTTATTGACATAGCCACTCTGACTGGTGCCGCGGTGGCCACCTTCGGCGAAGTCAATACCGCCATGCTGAGCAACCATGAACCGCTGGCAAAGGAGTTGTTTGCGCTGGGCCAGGAAACGCTGGATACCGTGTGGCAGTTGCCCCTGGATGAAGAGTATTTCCCGCTGCTGGATTCCAACTTTGCCGACCTGGCAAACATTGGCGGCCCCAAAGCCGGCACGATCACAGCGGCATGTTTCCTGTCACGATTTACGGAAAAATTCCACTGGGCGCACCTGGATATTGCCGGCACAGCCTGGGCCAGTGGCGCGGCCAAAGGCGCTACCGGACGGCCGGTACCATTGCTGGTGGAATATCTGCGTAAACAAAAGGCATAACTCGCGACACAACTCTGCGAGACAGCGGTCGGGATGGCATCCCCTTGCGTGATTACAGGGCTGTTTTTTCGGCGAAAAAGTGATGGCCCGCACAGTTTTGGAAGAGACTGTGCGGCATTTCTTCCCCCCGCTTAAATTTCATTTTCAATCTGAGTCATTCTGGTTACACTCGGTATAATCAAGCAAAATCAACTGATGTAGCTCACCTCCTCAGGATGCGTTTATGAAACACGGCTTAATGAGGGGACCCCGACGTAAGACCACGTTAACGGGCGCAACTGTCGCCATTTTTTTAGCCATTTACGCATTGCTTGCGGTGGACAGGTCTCCACAATGGACTTTCGTGGCGATTGCGGCGTTGGCAATGTCGGTGTCCGGGTTACTGTGGTTGTTCCGCTCCGAACTGATCGATACACGGTTGGCGCTGCTGTCCCGCGCCAGGTTGCTACGCGACAAGGCCCGGCAAGCACGGAAACTGCTGAATAATGACGTACTGACCGGACTGCCAAATCGTACCCGTTTTCGGGATTATCTGGCCAGATTACTGTCATCATCTCATCACGGTAGTAGCCATCTCGCCGTTGGAATTCTGCACTTGCATAATCTGGAGACCATACAGGACATTATTGATGATGATGCCGGCGATGAACTTGTCAGTAAATTTACCGAGGTTTTGAGACACGAGGTCCCCCTATATCTGGGTTACGTTGGACCCGGCGTGTTCGCTTTTGTAATTGAGGATATTTATGACAGGAAAACTGCGTTTGCGGCTATGCAGGAAATCATGAAACAGGTCAGTCACGATCTAATCGTGGCTGACTTGCCACTCCGCATTAAGGTCATAGGTGGTCTTGCCATTTGTCCGGGCGACGCAGACACTGCCACTGCGGTAATTCAAAAAGCCAAACTTGCCATGACCAATGCCAAAAAAACCGGTGCTCAATTACTATTGTTCAACCAGAATATGGCACCTGACCTGCATAAACTGCAACTGGTCTCCGATCTCAAGAGCACGCTGGCCGCACACGAATTGAAGTGGGCTCTGCAACCACAGTATGAGGTCAGCAGCCAGCGCATTATCGGTGCCGAACTCCTGGTCCGATGGCAACATCCCAGCCATGGGTGGACTCCCCCCGCTGAGTTCATTTTGTGGGCGGAACAAATCGGCATTGTCAGGCAGATAACCGATGCCGCTATTGAGCAGGCTGGCCTGATACTCCGACATATGAAAAATGCCAATCGTCAATTTCAGTTGTCAGTCAATCTGTCATCCAATGATCTTGCTGATACCGACGTGGTGAAAAATATTATCGCGCAGACCGGAGGTAACACTGAGTTTCTTACGCTGGAGATTACTGAAACTGCATTGATGAAAGACATGGACGCAGTGGTTCGCAATGTTGAACTGTTAAAAGGCACCGGCATCGATTTATCATTGGATGACTACGGAACGGGGTATTCATCGCTCGAATACCTGCAGGCATTCAGTTTTGACGAGATAAAAATAGACAGAATGTTCATTACTGAGCTTATTGGCATTAATCGGAATCTGGCGTTGACTCAGGCCAGTATTGAGCTGGCCCACAGCCTGGGTGCGATCGTCGTTGCCGAAGGTGTTGAGGACAAAGCTACTGCTGACTTGCTGATCACAATGGGATGCGATGTACTGCAAGGCTATTACATCAGCAAGCCCGTCTTGTTGGGTGACCTTGACACCTATCTGCAACGCAGCGAACAGATTCAGCTGTGACTGCATTCACAACAGAAATTAATTTTTCCGGAAAACGCAATGTTACATCGAGATACCAATCGACAGCCATGCGGCGCGGTGTGTGACGACGAGATTGACCCGCGGCGGCTTGAATTTGATCCCACGCTGACCCGTTGCCAGCGCTGCACCCGATAGCAGTGTCTCCCAACCACTTTCCTATCACGGACGTCTGACATGTCAGGTAAAACACTGCGTAGTGCGATACTGCTATTGATAGTCGGCAATGCCCTGGCCGTGCTTTCCGATGTCGTTGTCAAAATGATGGGCACTGATGCGCCTGTTTTTCAGTTCATGTTTATCCGCACACTGATAACAATCGGATTGCTGTTGCCGTTTTATCGCGAGTTCAATCTTGCACGTCCTTTTGAGGGCCTGTTGATACATTCAATCAGATCCATCACTGCATTGTTTGGTATCTATTGCATGGTCATTGCACTGACCAATCTGCCGCTGGCAACTGCCAATGCTGTGTTCTATCTGGCACCGTTGATGGTGATGCTGCTTGCCGTGGTCATCTTTCATGAGAAACTGACGTGGTTGGCCGCACTGGCTGTGTTAAGTGGTTTTGTCGGCACACTGGTCATACTGCGCCCCACCGAATTCAACTGGGGGGCATTGGCAGCATTGGGCGGTGCGGCAGCACTGGCGGTAAACGCGGTACTGGTCAGACTGTTGCCGACCGGACAGACCACCATGCACAAACTGATGGTTTCCCATCTGCTGATGGTTCCGCCCGCCGCCATCCTGTTTGGCCTGGAACTGAGAGGCACAGACTCGCAGTGGCGACCCGACATACTCATTTATGCACTCGGATCAGGCGCCCTGATACTTGTCTACAGCATGACAGTGTTGCTGGCCTACCGGACAATGGACGCCCACAAAGTAACCAGCGCTGAATATACCGGACTCATCTGGGCGGTGCTTATAGGCTGGGTCTGGTTTTCCGAGACACCGGACGTATGGTTCATGATCGGCAGCCTGATGATTGTTGTACCACTGGTCCTGCTGGGAATAAAACAACGCACCAGCGTTGAGCATCCGACTGTCTGACACTCAGCCGTGTATCGGGTATACTTGCCGGCTCAGCAAACCCCTGAAGACACCAGAACCAGAGCAGACCGAGCACAGACATGGACAAGACCTACCAGCCCAAAGACATCGAGCAACAGTGGTACAGCACCTGGGAAGAACGCAATTATTTTGCCCCCAGCGGTGAAGGCGAATCCTACAGCATTGTGATTCCGCCCCCCAATGTCACCGGCCGTCTGCACATGGGTCATGGTTTCCAGAACGCCATCATGGATGCCCTGATCCGGTATCAGCGCATGATGGGGAAAAACACACTGTGGCAGGTGGGTACCGACCATGCCGGTATCGCCACCCAGATGGTGGTGGAACGCCGCCTGGAGCGCGACGGCATCAAACGCACTGACCTGGGCCGGGAGAAGTTCACGGACGAAGTGTGGAAATGGAAGGAAGAGTCCGGTGGCATCATCACCCAGCAGATTCGTCGTCTGGGCGGCTCCATTGACTGGTCGCGTGAACGCTTCACCATGGATGAAGGCCTGTCTGCGGCGGTTGAGGAAGTGTTCGTTCGTCTGTACGACGAGGGTCTGATTTACCGTGGCAACCGTCTGGTCAACTGGGATCCCAAACTGCACACCGCGGTGTCAGATCTGGAAGTGCTGTCTGAAGAAGAGGACGGCTTTTTCTGGTACTTCAAATACCCGCTCGCTGACGGCGCCACCACGGACAGTGGTGATACCTTTATCACCATCGCCACGACCCGGCCGGAAACCCTGCTGGGTGATACAGCCGTGGCCGTCAACCCGGAAGATCCGCGTTTCAAATCACTGGTCGGCAAAACCATTGACCTGCCTCTGTGTGACCGGCGCATTCCCATCATCGCCGACGACTATGTTGATCCAGAGTTTGGTACCGGCTGTGTCAAGATCACACCCGCACATGACTTCAACGACTATGAAGTAGGCAAACGTCACGACCTGGAGATGATCAATATCTTCACCGTTGATGCCGCCATCAATGATAATGCGCCGGAAAACTACCGTGGACTGGACCGCTTCGAGGCACGCAAAAAGCTGGTTGCCGACATGGAAGCGCTGGGCCTGTTGCTGAAAGTCGAGCCGCACAAATTGAAAGTGCCGCGTGGCGATCGCACCGGTGTGATCATTGAGCCCTACCTGACCAATCAATGGTATGTCGCGGTCAAGTCGCTGGCTGAGCCGGCCATCAAAGCGGTCGAGGACGGCGAAATCGAGTTCGTGCCCAAAAACTGGGAGAACACCTATTTTGCCTGGATGCGAGATCTGCAGGACTGGTGTATTTCCCGCCAGCTGTGGTGGGGTCACCGCATTCCAGCCTGGTATGATACCGACGGCAATATTTATGTCGGCCGCAGCGAAGAGCAGGTTCGGGAGAAGTACAAGCTTGATGCATCGCTGAGCCTGCGCCAGGATGAGGATGTGCTCGACACCTGGTTCTCCTCGGCACTGTGGACATTCTCCACCCTGGGCTGGCCGGATGACCTGGAAACATTAAAAACCTTCCACCCCACCAATGTGCTGGTGACGGGGTTTGACATTATTTTCTTCTGGGTTGCCCGGATGATCATGATGACCATGAAGTTCACCGGTCAGATCCCGTTCAAAAAGGTTTACATCACGGGCCTGATCCGCGATGAGCATGGCCAGAAAATGTCCAAGTCAAAGGGCAATGTGCTGGACCCGATTGACCTGATCGACGGCATCGGACTGGAAGACCTGGTGGCCAAGCGTACCGAAGGCCTGATGCAGCCGCAGCTGGAAAAGAAGATCGAAAAGTTCACCCGTGACGCCTTCCCTGACGGCATCACCGGTTATGGTACCGACGCGCTGCGCTACACCTATTATTCACTGGCCTCCACCGGCCGTGATATCAAGTTTGACCTGGGTCGCATGGAAGGTTTCCGCAACTTCTGCAACAAGATCTGGAACGCCTCACGTTATGTGATCATGAACACGGAAGAAAAAGACATTCAGTTTACTGCCGACGATGTGGCCTCATTGCGCAATGACCCGCACCTGAGCCTGGCCGACCGCTGGATACTGTCGCGCCTGCAGCAGACTGTGACTCAGGTTCACGAGCACATGGCCAGCTACCGTTTCGATCTGATGTCTCAGGTCATTTATGACTTTTTCTGGAACGAGTATTGTGACTGGTACGTGGAACTGTCCAAACCTGTCTTGTGGGACGCCGACAATCAACCGGAGAAAGCACGTACCGCGCGACTGACACTGCTGACTGTACTGGAAACCAGTCTGCGCATGTTGCACCCGCTGATGCCATTTATTACGGAGGAGATCTGGCAGAAAATCGCTACGCTCACCGGCGTCAACACCGCCGACACCAGCATCATGCTACAGGCCTATCCGCTTGCGGACGAGGCACTGATCAACACCAGCGCTGAAAGCGACATTGACTGGGTCAAAGGTGTGATCATCGGCGTGCGTAATATACGTGGCGAAATGAATATTCCGCCAGGCAAGACCTTCCCGGCCCTGCTGCGCAAAACCAGCGCCGACGATAGTCGCCGTCTGGATGAAAACCTGCAGAACCTGCTCAAACTGGCCAAGCTGTCGGACATTCGGTGCCTGGCAGACAACGAAGAAGTACCGGTCAGCGCGACCCAGCTTTATCAGGACATGGAGATTCTGGTGCCGCTGTCTGATCTGATTGACAAGGATGCGGAAATTGCCCGTCTTGGCAAAGAGATCGGCAAGCTGGAGAAAAACCTGCAGGGCATCAGTGGCAAACTGAACAATGAAAAATTTGTGCAGAATGCCCCAGCTGACCTGGTGGAAGTTGAGCGCGAGCGTCAGCGTGCGGCCCAGGCTGCCATCGCGTCGCTCAACGAAAAACTGGCAGCAATCAGGGCGCTTTAATCCACTGAAAACCTATCAGTCCACCGAGTATCTGGTAAACGCGCCGCCGGCCTGATTCAGCGAATTGGGGCCTTCGGCTGCGTATACATTGCCATCAGCGTCCACTGCCACACCCTCACCGGCCGTACCCTGATAGACGCGATCCTCACGTTCAAAAGGCGGGATAAAACCGGTCACGTGATCGTGGTCAATGTGGCCGATTCGCACGCCATTGCGCCAACCGACGTGGTTGGTCGGACTGGATTCAGAGTCGATGGCGTAGAGCATGTCGTCATCGGTGATAAAGATGCCACTGACGCGGCTGAACATGTAGCGCGATTCCAGGTAATTGCCATCCTGGTCAAATATTTCCAGGCGGTGATTGCCACGGTCAGCAACCCACAGACGGCCCTGCGAATCAAAATCGAGTGCATGCGGTGTGCGGAACTCGCCATGGCGAACACCAATCTGACCCCACTGTCTGATAAATGTGCCATCTGGCGCAAATTTCATGACACGCGCAGTCTGGCCATTGGCGCGGCCTTCCGCCATCGCCTGATTAGTGGTCATACCCTGACCACTGTGTCCGTCCGACACATAGATACTACCATCCGGACCCACCACAACATCATTGGGCTGATTGAAGTGGCGACTGTCGTTGCCAGTCCTTCCCGGCGTACCCAGACTCAGCAGAAGCTCGCCTGACGCGCTGAATTTGTGCACCTGCTGACCTTTGTTACCTTCGGCATTGGTGGCAAAGTCAGTCACCCACACATTGCCCTCGTCGTCGACATGAATTCCGTGTGGTGTGACCATGACGCCGGCGCCAAAATTGGCCAGTACCTCACCGGTGTGACGATCGAACTTGAAGATGGGCGCTACCGGATTGGTATGGCAGTTGATAGGCACACCCGATCCGAAACTACCGGCACCACAGCGCTCATAAGCCCACACATGGCCGTCAAATGGATCAATATCAACCCCTGCGGTCGAGCCCCACTCCCGTCCCTCAGGCAGTTCGCCCCAGTTTCTGGTCACAACCGGATTGGGATTGGGCATACCTTCGCCACTGATGACATTGCCAACCGTTGCAGGGTTGCTGGTACAACCAGCGAGCAGGGCGACACCCAACGCAGCGCCAGAGACCAATAAAGAGACCAATAATTTACGGGCAGTATTCTTCATAACAGCTCCTGTTCTTATTATGACAACTCGCGAGACAATTTCGCAGCCGCAGGCACAGCTTACTACAAATTCCTGTCAGCTGAACAACAGCCCATGCAGGAACCGGCCCG
Organism: uncultured Pseudohongiella sp.; assembly: GCA_963974875.1. GTDB lineage: Bacteria > Pseudomonadota > Gammaproteobacteria > Pseudomonadales > Pseudohongiellaceae > Pseudohongiella. The sequence goes on from CAXBER010000004.1 coordinate 81,913, forward strand.
GCATCAGGGCAAACGACCCGGCAATCAGGATTCCCCCGACATAGACACCGATCATTGACCCGCGATGTCCGGCAACATTTCCGCGCCGCGCATAAATATAGGCCATGGGCACAGAATACAGAACCAGTATGCTGAATCCGTGTATAAAACCAAAGTGGTTCAAAAATTGCGGGCCCAGATGAGCCGGCATAAACAACGTGACGATGGCTGTGACAATCATCAGGGGCATGTAAATTTTGCCCAGCAATTTGTGCCGGGCGGTCCCCTTCGTCATCAGCAACAGTACTGTACCCAGCAAAAACGCCGGCACCACTGTTGCGAGATGAACGTACATCAATTGCTCATAATTCATTGGAGTTTTCTCAGCCTTAATATGTCTCTGCCCGCTTCCCACAAAGGAAACATGGAAAAAATAATCAGCGCTATCAGGGCACTTCGCTCCAGTTGATCCAGATCGAAAACACCCTGCCACTGGGTACTGTCAAACTGCAACAATGGTCCGCTAACAGCCAGCACGGCAATTGCAATCACAAACGCCAGACTGATCAGAACATTGGCAGTCAACAGTAAACGGCTCCAGATTCGCTGACGCAATTGCACCAGACTGAAGACGACACTCAGCAATATTAACGGACTGACCCATTTCAGATACAGGTGCGCATGATCGCTAAGCATAAAGCGACTGCTCTCCAATTGCTCCGATGGCATCCAAACGGGATACCAGATAACCATGAGCAGAAACAGACAGGTTGCCAGATCTGAAAATATATCCTGTAAGGGAATAAACTGCCAGCCCGGCCCGATCCTTGGCAATCGTTCAGGCTGCCAGTCAGCCTCCCGATCAGCGGATGTGGACAGTTGTTGCCAGGACAGCGCCCAGAATACGAGGGTTACACTGGCGAAACCAAAGATTGCATTATCCAGAAAACCACCGGCCAGACCAATTAGATACCTGACCAGCCCCATGTCATTACCGGACAGCCAGACAACCGTGCTTTCCAGAACCTGGAGCAGGAACAAAACCCCAAACACCAAAAACCAAAAACAGTGTGTACCGATACAATGGCATATAGTCCGGACGTATTAATGGCTTTGGGGGCACAAACTGTTGTGCCACCTTGCGTGGATGTCCCATTTGTTTCAGCAGCCCTACAATATCGGTGTTGCTTAGTGCACCTTTCTCTTCAGCCAATGCATCAACCTGATCCATGATATTTGCGTTCAACTCGCGGCCAATCTCCGCACGCTTGTTCTCGGGCAATTCACGCTGCACTGCGGCAACATAACGTTGTACCAAATCCATCAGTCTCTCTCCTCTGTCGCATGACTCAACAAACAGCCCAGGGCAGAGTTCAGCTGCTGCCATTCGCCTGTCAACTGTTCCAGCAATTCCGACCCGGGTTCGGACAGACGATAGTAGCGCCGTTCACGGCCCTCACCCTGCTGCCACTCGCTCTCCAGCAGCCCCTGCTCTGCCAGCCGACGGATCAGCGGATACAGGGTGCCTTCATCGATCTCGATGCCACGATCCTGCAACTGCTTTCGAAGCGAATAGCCATAATGTGGCTGTTTTAATGACGCCAGAACCGCCAGCACCAGTACGCCCCGGCGCAATTCAAGTCGCATTTTGTCCAGTTGTGCAATTGTCATGATTTCATCCGATACTGTGTGGCATATACTGTGTTTCACACAGCAATATACTATGCGCCATACAGCAAACAGGCAAGAGATTCCCGCAAAAGAATCCTGATGGAGATTAATTTCCTATATATCAATATATTGGATTAAAGAGTGGAGCACCGGCATGGTAGCGGCAAATTTGATTTTACAAAAGAGAACCTACAGACAATGGGAAAGCATCTGTTTTGGTCTGGCTCCAGGATCCGGCAGCCAGCTGTATCCCCGGACAAGGGCGGGAGTCCGGGGGTAAGGACTGGTAAAGTGGCGTTTGGTCAACAGTGAAGCAACTGCCTATGTCAGCGACCCTTATGCCACCGCAGCAGCTTACTTCTGCTCAACCTTGCTCATCTGAGTGCCACAGCAAATCTCGGAATGCGCCATTTTATCCGGGCACGGGCAACCCACTTCATAAACCAGTTCTGCTTTACAGGATTCACAACGGTAACGTTCGCCTACTTCTCTGGACATTTTTTGTTTCTCCTCAATATTGTGGTTTGACATGCATGCGAGACTGAATACTGCAGGCTCGATGGTGTCGATTGATGGTGCCATCGCGCCTGGGTAAATTCAAGCAACCAGTTACGTCATTACTTGATCTACATCATCAAGTAGGTTGCCTGGCAATCAAATCCGACACGGTGGTAGACCTTATGAGTAAAACATCGCTCAACCTGCAGGTAACCGGTATGCACTGTACCGGTTGTGAACATGCTATCGAATCCGCGGTGGGCAACCTGGCAGGTGTTGAATCTGTCAAGGCTGACCACCTTGCTGCCCGTGTTCTGATTGAATTCAACAGCAATATAGTAACACAACAGGCTATCGAATCTGTTATCCGCTCCACTGGATACAACGTAGTACAGGCGTCAGAGAAAAAATGGCCGCTGGTGTACAAGGTGCTCTTGTTTGCAGGCCTGCTTGCACTGGTGGGCGGGGTGGCATTCTGGGGCAAGAGCCTGATGCCAGGTGTCATGCAGCAGATGAATGCAGAACTGAGTTATGCCATGTTATTCGGCATCGGTTTTCTGACCGGGTTTCATTGCATTGGCATGTGTGGCAGCTTTATCGTCAGTTATGCTGATGCGGCCAGATCCAATGCCGCAGCTGCCGTTGCGCATTTCTCATATGGCGCTGGCAAAACGATTTCCTACTCTGTCATTGGAGCGGGATTCGGACTGCTGGGCGCTGCGCTTACGATTACGCCGGTCATGCGTGGTTCAGCAGCAATTCTTGCCGGTCTGTTTCTCCTTCTTTTCGGTCTGAAAATGCTGAATGTCATACAGAGTATGGGCGTGCTCTCACTTCGACTACCCGACGCTTTTGTCAGTAAAGTCAATAAACAGATCAACCTGCGCAAAAACCCGCTGCTGATCGGTTTGCTAAGTGGCCTGCTGCTTGGTTGCGGTCCGCTACAGGCCATGTACATCATGGCCGCGGGCACCGGCAGTCCCGGCGAAGGGGCAACCCTGCTGTTCTTCTTTGGGCTGGGCACCCTGCCACCGCTTCTTGGTTTTGGTTTTTTTGCCAGCTTCCTGTCCCGCAAAACCATTCATGACATGATCAAGGTTTCGGGCATCCTTGTCCTCATCATGGGCGCCATGATGCTCAACCGCGGCCTGACAATGACCGGCTCGGGCCTGGATGCCGGGTCGGTCTGGCAGTGGATAACCTCGATGTCAGGTTAGCCTTTGCGGGTCAGTTTGTGAGTGGCAATGCCTCCAAACAGCAGAGTAACACCCAGCAGAATTCCTGCCGACATCAGTGGCGGAAAAAAGCTGAACTCTGTGATTCCTGCCAGGCCAATGGCGATCTGGTTGGCATGAAACGCTGGCCAGATGATGGTCCACGGTTCCAGAAACCCGGGCAGTGGGATGAATAACCCGGAGAGCCACATCATTGGCAGAAAAGCCAGATTGCCCCAGGCCGGTGAAGCTGATGCTGACGCAAATGCCCCGATACAATAACCGATCGCAAACAGGGGGATTGTGCAAATCGTCAGTGTGGACCAGATAGCCACTATCTGCGCGGCAGTCAGGGTTGTTGTGTCCGCCAGCAGCGCCACCATGACAATAAGACCGATGGCCAGCGAAGAGACAATCATCGACATCGTCATCTTCGCAATCAGGCCGGCCCCGGCAGGCGTGGGCAATGCGCGCTTAAGCTTCAGCAGACCGTTCTCGCGCTCCGCGGACACACCCACACAACCACCAAAAATACCGGCCATCATACTGGCCATGACAGAAAACCCGGAAAACAGATAATTGGCGAGCTCCGGCCTTGCGTCTCCTTCCGTCGGAATAACCATGATGACCCCGAACATCAGATAAATTAAAGGTGGCAGAAGCAGAAAAGGTATTGCGAACGCAGGTGTCCGCAGTGACATCAACGTTTCGAATTTAATTTCTGTGAGGTAGGCATTTAGCTGTCGGCCGAATGACATCTGTGCCGGAGCAGTGCTGGTCAAAATATCAACGTTTAACGAATTTTTCATCAGGCGGCCTCCCCGGTGAGTGACGTAAATGCATCAGCAAGGCTCGCCGCCCTGATTTCCAGATTACTCAACTGCTGATCAGCAGCCAGGAGTTTGCGGACAACCGTTTCAGCGTCTACCACGGAGATCTTTATAATATTCTCCTCACGTATTGCACTGACAACACCCGGCCACTGTCTGATCTGCTCAACCTCCATGGTGCTGGTACACCTGATTTGCCTTCGCGTGACGATGGAACGCACCTCATCAACGCTGCCAAGTGCGATCAGCTGACCCTTCGCCAGTACAGCAACGCGGTCGGCCAGCGCTTCGGCTTCCTCCAGATAATGTGTTGTCAGCACAATGGAGCAACCCTGACTCAGTAGCTGACGTATCATCTGCCACATCATCTCGCGCGCTTTTATATCCAGACCAACGGTGGGTTCATCAAGGAACAGCAGTCTGGGTCGGCCACAGATGGCCGTTGCAAACTGCACTTGACGCTTCTGTCCGGTCGACATGGTACTGTACCGCCTGTTTGCCAACGCCTCTATCTGCGTCAGCGCAATGACCTCATCAACAGGTCGCGGGTTCGGGTAGTAGCTGGCTGTCAGTTCTATCTGCTCGCGGGCGCGCAACTCAGGTGCCAGGCTGACTTCCTGCATCATCACACCAATCTCCAGTCTGTTCTCTACTTCCGATGGCGACTTACCCATCAGCTCTACGGTACCTTCGTCCGGCTCCAGCATGCCAAGCCACAGCGAGATTGCCGTTGACTTCCCTGCACCGTTTGGCCCCAGAACAGCAAGCAGTTCGCCCGGTTCAACGCTGAGATTTACCGCATCCAGCGCCAGAGTATTGCCGTAGCGATGCGTGACGTTCTGCAGTGTAGCGACAGACCGCTTGCCGCCGTCGGAAGGAAAAACCTCACCCTGATTAGCAGGCGATGACAGGCTGACTCGCTTGCGCGGGTACTTTCGACCATTGAGCGCCTTGCCAATGAACGTCGAGCGCACCATATAGTGATAGCTCAGCAGCAGAATACTCATGGTGACAATCAGAATCAGCGGAAACTTTAACGACCAGTGCAGATTCACATTCATCAGCAGCACCTGCAACAGAAACACAATGGGAAGATGCGCGAGATACAACCAGTAGGATGAATCCGCCAGATAACGTTGCAGGTCACTGGCTTTGGAAAAGAACCGTAAAGCGGCACCGATCAGACCGAAAGTCCAGAACCAGATAGCCATAGTATAGGACGCGGTATAGACAGGTTTGTGCCACGCAGGCACATCTGCACCAAACGAAGGCTCCATCGCCGGAGCCAATCCGATCAACTGCAGACACACAATTGTCAGGGCAACTGCCGCTGCCAGATTCAACTGCCAGTGGTCTTTCCACTTAAGCAGCAAATGGGTTTGACGGTGGAGAAGCCAGCCCAGACTGAACGCTGTGCCATAGGCAATCATGGCAGGAATCTGTGGCATCAGCCCGTAGTCGGGTGTTGGGATACCCATCCATGGTGCCCAGGTCTCGCTGTTGAAAAAATACACACCCGCCGGTATGGCGAGCAAAAGCGGGGCGAGTGGCGTAGGCAGGACCCGCGCCAGAAACCGGTCAATCGCGTCGCGGAATTTACCGGCGCTATCCATCATTACGAAGACCGGGCGCAATGCCAGGGCACACACATAGAAAATACAGAGATAATAGAGAAACCACAGGTGCGTCAGCGGCAAACCCATTGCCGGTGGCTCCATGCCTGTCAACGCCTCAGCGCCAAATGTGCGTGTCAAACCCCAGACCATAATGATTCCCAGTATGGGGGACAAAATCAGCCAGCCTGTCACCATCGGAACAGCAATACGTTTTGTTCTCTCCCTGACAAAAACGGCAAAGCCCTTGCGATGAAACACAAGATGCGCAAAAAAACCGGCAATCACATAAAACAGACTCATCCGGAACATATGAATCACGAAAAACGTGACACCCAACGCCGTGCTGGGTGAGTTATCCATCGCAGGAATGGGCAGAAAAAACGACATGGTAGCGTGTAGCACGATACCCAGGAAAAGCGCGAAGGATCTGACTGCGTCCAGCGCATGTAAGCGATCGGTGGATTGCATGGTATTGCTCCTAGACAAAATCGTTGCGTCGGGACTGCAAAAACATGGCTAATGCAAGTACTGCTACCACTACAGTGAGTTCGTAAAACATGATGGAAAAAATCGCCGGAGACCAGACAACAACAGAACCACCCATATTCTCCTGAATGGATGGCAGGCCAGCCAGATAGAATATGAACAGAGTGGTAGAGGTATTTGTAACCACGATAGTGGCACCAACCCAGACTTCCGATACAGTCAGCAGAGCGACTGCCAGAAAAATTGCGAAATTATGGAACATAAACAGCATCATCAGGACAAAAAAGGGCAACAGGCCATTGGGTATACTGTCGGCCAGAAAAATGACCAGCACGGTTGCGAGCAGAGATACCCCCCACACCAGCAGGAACGAGACCAGTGCCGCAACCAGTTTGGCAATAAAATACTGTATGGTTGACACCGGCAGGCTCAGCACAAACATCCAGGATCTGTTCTCGCGCTCCCGCACTACGCCAAACATCGCAACAAAAATGCCCATGACAATGATGGTCGTGATGAATAACACGCTGCCGATATTGAAGCCCGTTGTGCCAAGGGTCGCGACATAAAGCGACATCAGCACTGCGACCAGCGAACCGATAATGAGTACCCTGTTCATATATATGTCTTTCAAAATGAGTCGCATCATGAGTGATGTTTGCATTACCTGCGCTCCTTTCTGCTGTGCATCACGTTGGCGACAAACACTTCCTCAAGCGTCATGCGTTGGATTTCATGAACGGCAATGCCCGCCTGGCCATAGCGTGCTACCAGTTCCGGGGTGAAGCGGTTGGTAGTGACAGTCGCCACCATACCACCGGTTGATGTATCGATAATTTCGTCCAGAAGCGGCAACCCGGCCCCCTCAGGAATATCGAGTTTCAGCCGTCGCCAACCCTCCAGAAACGATTCTTTGTCACTGCTTTCAATAATGTGCCCTCTGTCAATAAAGGTAATGCAATCAGATATCTGCTCAACATCCACCGTATTGTGTGAGGAAAACAGGATTGAGCGCCCATCATCGCGAAGTACATCCATAAACTCAGCCAGCACCTCGTGGCGCGCCACCGGGTCGAGTCCGGAAGTTGGTTCGTCAAGAATCAGCAGACGCGGGCGGCGGGCAAGGGCCAGCAACAGCAGGGCCTTGATACGTTCGCCCCGGGATAGCCCCTTTATCAATTGCCGGGGGTTCAGGTTAAATCGATCCAGCAGCCTTGTGGCATAGGCGTCATCCCAGTCCGGGTAGATGGCGCGAACAAACTCAATGTGCCATGCCAGCGTGACATTGTTGAACAGTGCCATGTCGTCCGAAACAAACCCGATTTGTCGCTTGGCCTCAATCTGTTGTTGCGGAATGGGCAGTCCCAGCACCCTGACACTCCCCGTATCCGGTGCCAGCAGACCCATGAGGATGCGAATGGTCGTGCTCTTGCCTGCACCGTTCGGTCCCACAAAACCCATGATCTGACCTTCTTCCAACGTCAGGGAGACATCCTCCAGCGCAAAAAACGGGAATTGTTTGGAGACATTGCGCAATTCAATAGCGAGTGCAGTCATCATCGTTTGCCCCTGGTTTTCTGTTGCATCTGGCGCAGCCGCGCCTCCAGTTCGTCGCTGCTCATGCCCAGCAGTCGGGCTGTGCTGATGGCCGCCTGCAGATGTGTCTCAAGCGCCTGCCGCTGCAGCGAGGCACGCAGATTGACGTTATCCGAGATACAGGAGCCACGGCCTTGTCTGGTAGAAATGACACCTTCGTGCTCAAGTTCCAGATACGCTCGTTTCACTGTAATCACGCTGATATTCAGGGCAATCGCCAATGCCCTGATGGAGGGTATCTCCTGACCGGCCTGCCAGTCACCAATGGCAACGCGGTGCCGTATCTGCTCCATGATCTGCAGGTACATGGGCCGGTGGTCAGCTTGTGATATGGTAATTTCACTGTGCATAGTGATATATACACTATACACAGATTCAGTGCCTGTCAACCTCAAATCAGGGTCGCCGCGATACAGGTCTGCTTTTTTGCAGCAAACCTTTTACTGAAGCATTGGTAGAAAAGTCTTATTGAACGAATTTTCAGGTTTTTTGGTAGGCACATGCCAAAAAACCTGTTAGGTTCTCAGTACGGCCAGGCAGCTTCGCTTTTTCCGCTTTTCCAACCTGATAAGGTTCGTTGAAACAGCCCCCTACTCCGCCGGTTACTCCGTTTAATGACTAAAGACCGTCACGGCATATCGAACACAATCGATATCCGCTGGCTGTCGGGTAGTGTTCGGTTTTCCGGGAACAACAACATTCGGAAACAGGAATTACCTTCATAAAGATGTAGCTGCGCCATGGCCGGATTTCCCGTTTCTGTTTCGCCACCTCAGAAACTGTCAGGTATCCACGTCTGGTTCTCAATAACAAAAGAGAAGAAGGATAATTGCGATGCCTGACAACAATACACCCCTGGACCAGATACCGGACAGCATCCGTTCCGAAGCTGCCGTTAAATTCCGCGACCTGGCAAATGTGCTGTACACCGTCGCAGGCGCGGCAAATATTGGGAAAAACTCGCTCAAACCACTGCAACTTTACGCCAAGACCGGTGACTCGCTGGTCAAAAAGATCAAAGACCTGGACCAAAAAGTACAGGCTGTTGAGAAAGCCGCCAATTACCTCGATAACAAACCCCTTGTTGGCCCCATCGCCAAAGCGCTGAAACCCGTTGCCGGTGCGCTGGCGGCATGGTCCGCCCGCACCAAGGCAGAGTTGATAAACCTGTCAGAAACACAGCGCAAAATTGGCGCGTTCATCGAACCAATCGCCGAGACGTTGACCCAGATTGACAGGTTCGGCCTGGTCGCCGGGGTTGCTGCGGACACATTCTCCCGCAAACTTGCGGTTGCTGGCCAGCAACTGGATGACGCCAGGCAGTTGTTTGATACCGACATTCCGTTTTTGGGTAATGATGACAATATCAAGCAGAAAATATTGCTGAGAATTTCCCAGGCAGGGGCCGATGCCTCGGAGGTTGCGGCCGAGGTGTCACAACTGACCGCCATGCTGGATGGCATCGTGGATGCCGGTAAGGAAATTTCCAGTTTTGTTGAAAATCCTGTTTTCCAGATTATCGAAGAATTTTCAGATGCCATTACAGCGGTAGGCAACGCCCTGTCGCCGGTTTTTACACCGATACAGAAAATATACAACGCACTGGAGCCCGTGCTGGACGCATTGGACTCCATCTTTGGCTGGTTTCTGAAGCCGCTGGAGTGGGCGCTGGATGCGGTCATTGAAGCAACAGGCATCAACAAAATCATTGAGGCGGTGGCCAACGAACTGCTCAAACTCCTGCCAGACACAAGCTTCCTGAACGGTATCATTGCTGAGTTGGAGCGCGTTTTCCTGTCAGACATGAAGGAATTCTATGAGCAGAAAATTGAAGCGCCTTTTAACGCGGTAAAAGCAAAACTCGACGATATCAATTTCCCGAATCAGTTTTCAATAGCGACCGAAGGCGACGACACCATGATGGGATCGTTGAACTCAAAGGGTGCGTTGACACTTGATGGACTTGGCGGCGATGACATCCTGCTTGGTTCCGAATTTGGCGACACCCTGCGTGGTGGCGCAGGCATGGACATTCTTGTTGGCGGCGGTGGCAATGACTTGCTGGATGGCGGAGATAATCTGTCCGATCAGCCAGACTTTGCCATGTATACAGGCTCTATCAATGACTACGGCATTGTCAGCATCCTGAAGGATGGCTTTGCATCTGGCACCTGGTTTGTGACGGATCTTCGCAGTGATACGTCGATAGACGGCACCAGTGATCGCATTAATCTGGGTACCGATGAATTACGTGGCATCGAAGTCCTGGTGTTTGACGACACTGTGCTCGACCTGAGAAATATCGACACGTATATCCTGACACGCAGCGTTGCAGGTGGACGCGCGGAAGTCACACCGACGTTCTCCACAGTGGTATATGGCGGCCAGACGGCATTTACCGCAGATGGTGGTATTGACCTGATCTATGGGGCGCTGGGGCTGGACATTCTGGACACCGCTGGCGGCAACGATCAGCTGCACAGCGGTTCGAATGATCCGCTGACACTGACCTCTCAGGGGGCTGCAGGCGACATTCTGCGCGGAGGAATGGGCAATGACATCTATATTACCGGCCCGCGCAGTGGCAATCAGGATTTCATTGAGGACATCGGCGGCAACGACACCGTCGACTACACGCTCAGCGAATATGGACTCACTGTATTTCTGGGTGCGACAAACAGGGAACTGTTGTACCGGCCAACAACTATAAGTATTGATGCAGATCCAGTGGGTCGCGTCCCGGCTGGCCTGAACTATCGGACCGGTGTGATCATTGGCATCGAAAACATCATTGGCACCGGCTTCAACGATATATTTTTTGGTACTGATGCGATCAACAAGATCAGTGGCGGCGCTGGCAATGATCTGATTCGTGGCCTTGACGGCGACGACATCTTGCTCGGTGGCGACGGCAGTGACATTCTGATCGGCGATGCCGGCAATGATTATCTGGAAGGCGGTGCAGGGTTTAACTACTACATTGCCGGCCTTGGCGACGACTACATCGTTGATCTGTCCAGTTCACTCTCCCAGGTGTTTTACTCAATCTCATCGACAGACGTGGATCTGTCCGCTTTGTCCACCAACGATGGGCTCTCCTCCATCTCCGATCATATGCCCGGGGCGATTGTTATTTTCCCGTCGGATGTCCCCCATGAACAACAGGTGTCCAAATATAAAACCAGCACCGAAGCTGGTGACCGTTTTGGCGTCGATTATCTGGAAGGCGTCGAGCAGATTGTGGGCTCAACAGGCGACGACATCATTTACACGGCCGCGGGCATCAATCAGACTATTTTCGGCAGAGAGGGCAACGATCAGCTGATTACCCTTGGCAGCACGGACAACGACATCTACGGTGGCGCCGGAGATGACCTGTTTATCAGTAGTCCCGATGCTAAAGATACCTTCTTTGGTGGCGATGGCAACGATACCGTCCGCATCTGGGGCGACAACAATGTTGGATTCGGGGTTGATGGCGACCTGTTTTTTGGCCACGAAAACCGACAAAAAACAACGTCGGACATCGATACCCTGGATTTCAGTCAAAGCAACTATTCATGGCACATGTACTTCAACCCCGTGTCCAGCGGCGTCCTGACGGGCAAATCGCCTTTAACCAGTCTGTATGATGTCGACCCCCGGTTTACCCAGCCAACACTGGGTGTAAACGGTGTTGTGCAGAAACTGCCGGGTGTCCAGTTGCCCGGTGAAGTGTACCCCGGGGTGAATTTTGAGCTGCGTGTGGCGGACCCCAACACGTCCGACCCGGGTGGCTGGACTACAAGCGTCGGTGAATTTAACCGCATTATTGGTTCACAACACCGCGACTTCATTACCGGCGGCAGCGCACGCAGTGCCATCACCATTGATGGGCAGGGCGGTGATGATGTGCTGTTTGCGTCTCAACGTTTTGCCTCGCTGGTTGAGGGTGGCGACGGCAATGATGTACTTGGCACCTTCAACCATACCCTTGGCAATGAAAATCCTGCGCGATTTTATGACCCAATGCTCATCGCTATCCTCAATGGCGGCAAAGGCGATGACACGTTTGTAGGTGGCGATTTCCGGGAGCAGATTGATGGTGGCGAAGGTATCAACCTCTTGACCTACGAGGTCAGTACTTCCGGCGTGACTGTTGACCTGACCACCAAAACACTCGACCGCGGCTATGCAACCGGCGACCTCCTGATCGGCGGTATCATCAATGTCATTGGTTCGCAGTTTGACGACATTTTGACCGGGGATGAGCTGCAGAATGAACTCGTTGGCTGGGATGGCAATGACATCATTCGCGGCATGGGTGGCAGTGACCACTTGTATGGCAACGACGGCGATGATCAGTTGTATGGCGGAGACGGCAGTGACATCCTGCACGGAGGCAATGGTGCAGATTTACTGGACGGCGGTGAGGGCAACGATACTGCCAGCTGGAGCCTCTATCAGGTTCACCCCAAGAGCGGTATCAACAGGTTGACCAATGACACCACCGGCGTGATCGCTGACCTGAAAACTGGCAAGGCGGGTCTTGACACCCTGGTCAGCATTGAAAACCTGATTGGCGGCGTGGGTGACGATCAATTCTTTGGTGATGATGGCGACAACTTCCTCGGCGGTGGCGCAGGCAATGATCTGCTCGATGGACGAGGCGGTCATGATGTACTGATCGGCGGCCGTGGCGATGACATTCTGCGCGGTGGTGATGGCGATGACTACCTGAGTGGCGGCGCCGGCAATAATGAACTCGACGGTGGCGAAGGCACTGACTCGATAGATTACTCGTCTCTTGTTTACGGTGTCTCCGTGGTCATGGCCGGTGCCGGAACCCGCGCGGCTTTTGCGACCGGCGAGGTAAATAGCCTGACACCGGTTGATGCATACGTCTGGACTGACTCATTGACAACAGTTCCCGGACCAACCGGGCTGCCTGATGATGTCATTGAATCAGGCACCAACGAAACACGCTACACCTATCAGATGATAGATCTGGGCTTCGGCGACCCCGTCCGCCGCCAGGAAGATCCCATAACACCTGAGCGAATCTGGAAACTGAATCCGTTGTTTGCAGAAACACCAGACGATCTAAATGAAGTACGTTTTCTCCCCGACGAAGGTCTGCTCGCCGAACAGGAAGTGTCAGTTGTTCAGGAGTACGTTACTTCCCGCGACATCTTTACCAGCATTGAACGGATCATTGGCGGCAAAGGCAATGACAACTTTGTCGGCAACGCTGAAGACACCTTCTTTTACGGTGGAGCCGGCGCCGATACCATTGATGGCGGTGCCGGTACAGATACCGCGGGATACCAGCATTCAGAACAAGGCGTCACCGTTGATTTGACTAATCTTGTCTTTAAGGGTGGTGATGCTGAAGGCGATTCATTAACAAACATTGAAAACCTCATCGGTTCGGCCTTTGCTGACAGACTTATCGGCAACGCCACGGACAACCGCCTGACCCCGGGCACCGGCAATGACTATGTGGCGGGTGGTGCAGGCATTGACACCGTTGTCTTCGAGTTCGCCAGCACGGGCCTCTACTATCAACTGGTTGACGGCGACCTTCGTGTCATCGCTGCAGATGGTCCGACCGTATTGTCGATAGACACCATCGCTGACGATGTTGAGTTCCTGGAGTTTACAGACAGAACACTGAGTCTCACGGACGCAGTTATACTTGTGATACGTGGCACTAACGACAATAACGTACTCACGGGCACAGTCATACCTGATTATATTGAAGGCCTGGGCGGCAACGATATTATCTACGGACTTGTAAGTAATGACATCCTGGACGGTGGCGACGGTGATGACCTGCTGATCGGCGCAGGTGGCAACGATCGCCTTATCGGTGGCACTGGCCTGGACCAGTTTGCAGGCGGCACCGGGGATGACACCTATGTCGTGGACAATTCCAACGAAATCATTATGGAGGAGTTCAATGAAGGCTTTGACACAGTGGAAACAAGTGTCGATTTCACCCTGCCCGCCAATGTTGAAGCTGCATTGGTTGTTGATGGAAAAACCGTAACGGTGACCGGCAACAGTCTCAACAACGTGCTGCGTGGCGGGATTGGCAGTCAAACCCTGATCGGACTTGCAGGTAATGATACCCTTGATGGCGGTGAAGGCGCAGACATCATGATCGGCGGCGCCGGTGATGAAATTTATTTTGTTGATAACGCTGGCGATGTGGTTGGCCCTGAGTCAGCTGATGGCGGCATAGACACCATCATCACCACGATAAACCTGACAGTGCGGGACAATATTGAGAATTATGCTGTCGGCGGCGACGCAAGCATCACAATTACCGGCGATTATCGCAATAATTCTTTTTATGATGGCAGCAATAGTCTTCTTAACGCCGAAGATCCTCTGCAAGGCATGGGCAGCAGCACCTTTGACGGTGGCGCTGGCAGGGACAGCCTGACCTTGAGCTATGCCTTTGCTGACTCAACGTTTGCTCTGGATGCTGATGGGTTCCTGCGCATCAGCAACGGCAACCAGACCGACAGGGCACGTTCCGTTGAAAATTTTGTGTTTACCGACAAAACCGTCAGTTATGACGAACTGTTTGAAACACTCTACCCGGCGCAACACGTTCAGCTGTTTGCGGGCAACCGCTACGACACGGACTTCCCTATCGATATGACACAGGAAGGCGGCGGAAAACAATTCCTGCTGAAGGAACTTCGCAGCCCTGGCAGCAATGACAACAACAAATATTATTTCACCACAGAATTCCAATCCAACGGCAAAGCATTTTTTGAAGGTACCGGGTTGTTAAACCCGCAAACGGGTACTGTGTCACGCCTGGCTGTTGACTTCTCCGGTGGCAATACCACACAACTGTCCGTGGGGGGGTTCAGCGTACCAATACTGACCATGATTGGTGCCAACTGGCTGTTCTACCAGAACGCTATTTTTGGCGGTGATGACCGTATAACTGGTTCGTATTATTCAGACAAACTGGTTGGTTATCGTGGTGACGATATTATTTTTGGTGGCCTGGGTGACAAAGAGAACTACAACGTAGAAGGCTCCGCCCCCAGCCCAAGACCGTCAACAATACGCGACCCCGGCAAAACAGCCACCAACCCTGCATTCTTTGTATTTGATGGTGACGACTATATAGACGGTGGTGAAGGCAACGACATTCTTGACGGTGGCACAGGAAACGATACCCTGATAGGCGGCCCGGGAAACGATATACTGTACGGCGGAACTGGCGACGATCGCCTGGATGGTGGCGAAGGCAATGATACGCTGACCGGCGGTGCGGGTGCAGATAGCATTGCAGTCGGGCTGGGCATGGGACATGACATCATGACGGACTGGGAAGTCGGTGTCGACGAGCTGGATACATCAAGCCTGGGCAGCAATGGCGCGTCATTACTGAGTTATAGCATAGCCGGACTGAATACCATCATCACCTTGCCGGATGGCTCGACACTGACCTTGCAGAATGTCCAGTTGCCCGGCATCGCAAGCAATGTTGTTGATCTATCGCTAAATACCTTCAACGGCAAGACTTTTGATATCGGCTCTCTCGGCAATCATGTTGCGCTCAGTGGCATTGGTGATATCAATAACGATGGGGTTGGCGATTTTGCTATCGGCAATGCATCGTTGGCATCCTCAGGCTCATCGCCCGGCATCTTCACCCCTAACACCACCGTGTATTTGGGAGATCCGGCGCTTCCGGGTACAGTTAGTTTCAGATTACTGTCCAAACAAAATGATACCGGACTGTCAATCAGTACCGCCGGGGATTTTAACAACGATGGTATCGATGACCTGATTATTGGTGGCGATAACCAAAGCTATATCCTGTTTGGAAAAACCACGGCGTTTGATCCGGTTATCAACCTCGACAATCTGAATGGTGAAAATGGATTCCGGATAACCGTCGCTGGTGGTTCTACGCAGCCGTATGTCGCCGGCGGTTTAGATTTTAATGGCGATGGTATCGATGACGTAGTGATAGGTTCGCCGCTGGATAACGATTTGGCAGGTGCTGCCTATGTGTTGTTTGGATCTGCAGGCCCGTTCAATGCTGATCTGGACACTGCGAACCTGAATGGCAGCAATGGCATGCGCATTAACGGTTTCGGTAGTTTCACCTTGACCGGCGAAAGTGTCAGCAATGCCGGTGACGTCAATGGCGACGACATCCACGATCTGATTATTGGTGCGCCCTATCTGGAGGTGTCAGATCCGGCTGGCGTAGGTTCCAGCGACCTGATTGGTGGTGCCTTTGTTGTGTATGGCAGTAAAGCGCCATTGTCCGCATCCCTTGACTTAATGTCCATGTCAGCGACTCAGGGCACAAAAATTACCGGTGTTTATGCCTCTGGTCAGGACCGCACCGGCGGGGTGGTTGCCGGCGGTGGCGACGTGAATGGTGACGGCTATGACGACGTGATTATTGGTGTTATGCGACCCACATCACCCGCTGTTCCGGATCAGCCTGCACGCGCCTATCTGGTGTATGGTAGTGCCGATGGTCTGGGAGAGGTGCTGCGCCTGGAGGATCTGGACGGCAGCAACGGTACTGCATTTAATCTGGATTTCCCGGGACCAGATCACTATGCATCGGGTACAGGCTCTGTTGCTATTGTTGACGATATCAACAACGATCGACTCGCCGATATTGTGATTGGCACCCGCACAACCACGACTTATTCCCCGGAAGGCAATCCAACCCAGGTCAACAACGGCAAAGTGTTTGTGCTGTACGGCAGCAAACAGGGATTGGCTGCGACCGTCAATCTCGACAACATCTCCCCCAGAGAAGGATTTATTGTAATTTCGCCTGATGGCAGCGGCTTTGGTGGCGAAGTGGCATCGGCAGGCGACATTAATGGCGATGGTGGCACCGACATCCTGCTGGGCAGGACTGATGCACCCAGCGTGGCGCTGTTCGGAGAGCTCCACATAAACTCGCCACTCAGTGGAACAGCCTTGGTAGCCGGCCCGGCCATTACTGGCCAGACACTTACCATCGACACCAGTGCGCTGGCAGACGCCGATGGCATGGGTACTGTCAGTTATCAATGGTTACGCAAAGGTGCGCCCGTCGCCGGTGCGGTCGGCGCAAGCTATGCATTGACTGATGATGATCTGGGCTCTGAGCTCAGCGCAACACTGACCTACACGGATGGTCGTGGCACCATCGAAACCATCACCAGCAACTCAAGCGTTGCAGTACAGACTGACTACGCCGCAGCTGCAGTTGTAAAAACCAATACCGCGCCGCTTCTGAATACTGCAATCCCGGATCAGACCACTGTTCAGGCGTCAGCATTTGAATACCTGTTACCCACAGGTTTCATTACCGACCCCGACGCGGGTGACATGCTGGTCTATAGTGCCACGCGTGGCGATGGCATGTCGTTGCCCGACTGGCTGGTTTTCGACGCATCCTCTGGCAAGTTCTCGGGCACACCAGGACTGGCAGATGAAGGTGATTTGACTATTCGCATTACCGCCACTGATACGGGTGGGCTCAGCGTCTCCGACAGTTTCAGTCTTAGCATTCTGAAGAACCCGAACGAAACTCTGACCGGCACACCGGGCAATGATGTGTTTATCGGCGGCAGTGGTGACGATGTGATCGACGGCCTGGCTGGCATCGACACCGCCAGATACCAGGGTCAGAAAGCCGGCTTTCTGATTACCAACAACGGTCTGGGTATTACCGTGAAGGACCTGACCGGCGAAGAAGGTACAGACACGCTGATCAATGTGGAGCGCCTGGCGTTTGGTGACTCGGGCCTGGCGTTTGACCTGGATGGCAATGCCGGACTGGTTGCCAAGCTGCTGATCTCGATGCTGGGCAAGGATATCTGGCGTATTCCCGAGTATGTGAGCATCGGCCTGGATGTGCTCGATAGCGGTAGTATGACCTTTGAGCAACTCATGGGACTGGCACTTGAGACGGTACTGGGTAAAAACCCGAGCAACGAGGCTGTGGTCAAATTGCTCTACTCAAACCTCGTCGGAGAAGCGCCACCACAGGCAGAGCTTGAGCTATTCACTGGCCTGATTGCAAACGGTACCTATACCCAGGCTTCTTTGGCTGTTGATGCAGCATCGCATCCCGTCACTGAAGAATACATTCAGCTGATAGGTCTGGCAGACACCGGGCTTGAATATTTGCTGTCGTAAGCAGACAGAGCAATGACGTGGAAATGGCGTTTTGATGCGATGAACGGTGTTCAATTCAGCGAGCGCAGCGCATAGACTGGTTGTGATCGAGGGAGTTTACACACTAACCGATAATTCGGGACAAGGATTGCATTTATGGCTCGTAAAACACCTGTATTTCACAACATCAGACTAACACTGGCCTGCTTAACTCTCCTGTTTGCAGGCTCCGTATTTGCACAGACGTCTTCCACATCACAAACCCCTGCCCTGCAGATTGTGTCCGAAACCGTAGAAGCCGGCATCAAGGAAACCCGTTTCAACATCGACGTAGACGGTGTCGTGGTTCCCGGCATACTCTGGACACCGGAAGGCGCTGACGGCACACGGCCGTTGATGGTGTTCGGCCATGGTGGCCGTCAGCACAAACGGGTAAGCAACATTCTGCGCATGGCACGCGATTTTGTCAGCAATGAGCACTACGCCGCGCTTGCCATCGACGGCTACGGCCACGGCGACCGGGAACCGGCTACCGAGCCAGCAGACGGATCACCACGTGGTGAAAACATGACAGCAGAAACCATGGCCGCAATTGACGCCGTCCAGCAACTGGCGGATGTCGGACCCGGGCCTGTTGGCTACTGGGGCGTTTCCATGGGTACCCGGTTTGGCGTGCCACTGATTGCCGCGGATCCACGCATCAAGGCCGCCCTGCTGGGCCTGTTCGGACTGTTCCCTGAAGGCACCACGGTTCCCGTGGGCTGGGGTGATGACGCCCGAAGTATCGCAATACCGCTGATATTCGTATTTCAACGCAGCGATACGCTCATGACCCTGCAGAGTGGTATCGACCTCTTTGATGCCTTCGGATCAACAGACAAAACCATGCACATCAATCCTGGCGGCCACGTTGCCATACCGGTGTCCGAACGCCAGAAGTGGAAAAGCTTTTTTGTTCAGCACCTGGGCAAAGCGCATCACTGAAGCGTAATGCTGGAATCGTTGGTACAACTGTAAGCAGACCAGCTATTCTGCTGCCCGGGCTCATACTGGCAGTGCGCCCGGCGCTCCGCGCCCAATCGCCCTGGCCCCAGGTTGTCGTGCGGCAGAACAATTGTCCTGAACGTCTTGCTTAAACCTCCTCCGATAAAAATATTAGTACGATATCGTACTTGTATTGTGCGATATCGTACTATATGCTTAATGCTCATTTGTTACTTCCCGGAGACAAACAGCATGACACAACAACGCGGTCACGCAACAGGAACCCGGTCTACCCTTTCGCGAAGACAATTCATTGCAACAGTCGGCGGCGGCGTGATTCTCGCCGCAGGCGCGGGCATTGCCGGTTTTTCACTCACCAGAACCCCACATGCAGCATTGGCACCCTGGGTGCAGGCAGGTCAATTTGAGGAGCCGCGCCGCTTTGCCCTTTCCTACGCAATACTGGCGCCCAATCCCCACAACCTGCAGCCCTGGATGGTCGATCTGAGTGAACCGGATGTGATAACGCTCCTGGCAGATCCAAACAGACGGCTACCCGAGACAGACCCGTTTGACCGTCAGTTAACCATTGGCCTTGGCTGCTTTTTAGAGTTGTTGCGGATAGCAGCGTCCGTCCGGGGATATGCCGTTGACCTGACTCTTTTCCCCGAGGGCTCTGACCAGACACTGCTCGGCTCGCGACCAGTTGCCCGGGTTCAGTTCCATAAAAAATCAACCGCAACCGACCCCTTGTTCGGTCACATCCTATCACGACGCTCAACCAAAGAACCTTTTGACATGGCGCAACCGGTTAACGACACCGACATTGCAACGCTCTCCCCTGTGATTGAGGGTGTCCGATTCGCCGGCTCGCGTAATCCTGCCCGGGTAACAACCCTGCGTGAACTCATCTGGAACGCATTTAAAGTGGAGTACCAGACACCGGCAACGCTACAGGAAAGCATTGACCTGATGCGACTGGGTAAAGCCGCCATAAATGCTACGCCCGACGGGATAGATATCGGCGGCATGCCACTGGAAGGACTGCAACGTCTGGGCCTGATTACGCCGGAGGATCTTGCGACACCAGGCACACTGGCATATCAGACCGGACTGGACATGTATCAGGAAATGTTCGCCGCCACCCCTGCTTTTGTCTGGCTGACAACGCCCGGTAACAGCCGCCAAAGCCAGATAGCAGCGGGCCGGGCATGGCTGCGACTCAATTTGACTGCCACACAACAAGGCATGGCGCTTCATCCTGTCAGTCAGTGTCTGCAGGAATATCCGCAAATGCTTGACTACTACCAGCACGCACATCAATTGCTTGCGAACACGGGAGAGACCGTGCAGATGCTGGGTCGTTTGGGTTATGCTGCACCTGTTCCGCCTACGCCTCGCTGGAGTCTTGATGAAAAAATCAGCAGCACCTGAGACCTCTGACATCAATAGCGCGCAGTTAATGTTCGACGTACTCAATGAAATCGGCATTATTGCTCAACTCAGCCGCACGCTATTGGAATCAAGGTTGGAGGATGGATTAACACAACATCATTTCAGCGCGCTGAACCATCTGGTCAGATTGGGAGATGGCCGAACCCCGCTTGAGATGGCACGAGCGTTCCAGGTACCCAAAACCAGCATGTCGCATACGTTGGCCGGCCTGGAGAAGCGGAACCTGATTCACATGGCTCCTAACCCGCAGGACGGTCGCGGCAAACTGATCTATCTCACCGACGCGGGTCGCCTGCTGCGCGATAGCGCCATTGATGCCATTACGCCGGACATCATGGCCATGATCCCGCAGTTTAATGCCGGGGATGCCAATGCGCTCTTGCCACCACTTCGCAAACTGCGCATATTGCTTGACAGTGCCCGTGATCAGGAGAGGAGTTAATCATGCGCGAACGCGCCAAAAGTCAAATGCCAATGGTCCTGCTGACACTGCTGAGCATCATACAGGCGCTGGCACTGGAGCTGCTCTGGGTGCACATAACCGACGAGGCCATGCTGTTGACGCTTTCCTGGGTATCTTTCCTGAGCTGGCTGCAGATCGCCGTCACCTTGCTCGGCATCATGCTCATCTGGCTGCTCTACAGCAGCATGACAATGCGTTTCAGCTGGGTGCCAACACCCGGCGATTCTCTGGTGCCGTTCGGCATCGGCATCCTGGAATTTACCCTGATAGCGTCGTTGGGACTCGGGTACCTGATGCAGTGGTTCCTGATTCTGGCGGCAATTTTTGCTGGCATGACAGCAAGTTTGCAGTCAATTATGCGTCGGGCGCGGCGGGACCAGGAGAACAATGCATTTTTCTCAAAAGTTGCACCTGCCACCCGTCGCGATTTTTACCCGAGTATCGCCGTCGTCAGCGTACTTTCCCTGCTGGGCATCACACTGGGCGTAACCGGAGATCAGTCCCTGCTGGCCCTGGTGAGTCTGCTTGTTGCCGGAGGTATCCACTTACGCCAGGTATATCTGAATCAGGTGCGCTGGCGCGCGGCAATGGGACCTGATGCAACGCAGCCTGATGCAGTGGACTGAGACGGCTATTCGCGCTGATTTGTGTTCTGCTGTGACCACCATGGCTCGATGACCGAAAAATCACGAGCCAGTCCGGCGGCTTTTAATGGCGGAGTCAAAATGGCTCGTACATCACCCCGCGGATCAATCACCACTATTGTCGAAGAATGACCGACATCATAGGTTCCACCAGCCCGGGCATCAGCAGGCAACTGATAGACGACGGCGGCGGCATCAGCCAGTTTGTCGATTTCTGCTCGCTCTCCTGTCAGGCCACGAAAACTGCTGTCGAAAAAACCCACATACTCTCGCATACGATCCGGGGTATCACGAACCGGATCAACGGTTACCAGATAAAACTGCAGCGGCAACCCCGGGTGAGACTCCTCCAGAGAACGTTTGAGCTTCGCCATTTCAACCAGCGAGGTCGGACAAATATCCGGACAATAGGTAAACCCGAAATATAAAAATGACCAGTCACCGACAAAATCCGTCTCGCGGAATAACTCACCGCGCGTATCAAGCAATTGAAAAGCGGGCAACTGCCGTGGTTCTTTCAGTACCAGACCACCGACCTCTGGCGGGAGCAGGGATGCCCTGCTCTCAGTCTCATTACCTGCGCCTTTCATGACTACATTGACCCACACACCTGCCACAAGTGCCAGCGTCGCCACTATAGCGAGCAATCCTTTATTCATCGTTGCTCCCGCGCATCAACAACCGGAAAACTCACTTTGCGTTCCCCTGCCTGCTGGAAGATCAATATCAGCGAGACACTATCGCCGGCAGCAAACCCGCGTGCAAGACCAACAAACATAAAGTGCTGAGCGCCCGGCGCCAGTTGTGTGAGTTGTCCTGAAGGCACAGGCAAAGCATCCTGCCGCAACATCCGCATCATTCCGTCCCGATGCTCAATGGTGTGAATCTCAAGCTGCCCCGTGCCCTCCCATTGCAGGGCTAACAATGTATCGTCCTCACCAGTATTGTTAATATCCACATAAGCCGCTGCCGTCACTGCACCCGGTGGAGTCGCCCGAATCCAGGCATTTGAAAACGTGAGGGTATCTGCCCGCACCGGCAAGCTGAAAAACACAAGCAGAACAACAAATAACCGGCCTGACATGGCTACGCTCCGGTGCGGTGAAGGATTTTTGTTCAGGGAATGCCAGGCATATTAACAGACTGCCGCCGGCAGCCGTATGTGACATGTTGACGCAGCCCTGTCATTGCAAAGACTCAAAATGACGAACCGGGTTGCGTCAGAAACGCCAACTCTTCCTCAGTCGATTGCCGGCCAAGAATCACATTCCGGTGCGGATAGCGTCCAAAACGATCAATGATCGCCTTGTGTTTTAACTCAAAATCATGGTTACCGGCGGGAGCGAATTTTCTGAACAGTATTTCCGCTTCAACATGGATGACTGGTGATTCACTGTGCATGTAGGGCATCAGCAGGAAGGTTCGCTCAATTTCCGATAGCTCATCAAGCGCGCCTGTGCCTATCGCCTCCTGCGCCAGCGCCAGTGCCAGGGGATCCTGCGCAAAGGCAGCTGCTGTATCTCTGTAGACGTTTCGTGAAAACTGGTCCAGCACGATGACTTCAGCCAGCCGTCCGGCTGCAGTAGTGCGCCAGCTGTGGAGCTCACATTGACTGGCCTGCCTCAGCAGCTCGCCGAAACGTTCCCCGATCAACTGATCAAATGCCTCATCCTTTTTCCACCAAAAGGATGGTTCAGTCTCCTGAAACCAGAAGTCAATCACAGTCTGATACATAAAGTCGCCTCAGGAAGTCGCGGAGTTAAACCCATTTTCACCCGCAATGTCATAGCCTGCAAGCATAGCTGATATTGGACACCAGCCGTATTCAACGCTATTGTTTGCACACTATAAGAATTGCCGGGAGCAGTCCATGAAATCGACTCAACGCAACCTGATCACGCTTTTTCTGTTGTCCGTGCCACTGACAGCAATAGCCCAGACCGACGGACCAGGCTGGGTGGAACTGGCCGTCCATAATTTTGGCGCTCCCATCAATACCATGTGGGCTGAAGGCGAACTGACCTTCGCTGACGATGGCACCATGGTGTACTGCAGCGCTCGCGAAGATATGGCAGTGGCACCCGGTGACCCCAAGGATCTGTATATTGCCACGTTCAATGCTGAAACCGGCAGCTGGAACACACCTGTCAATATGGGCATCCCGATCAATGCCGCGCCAGCCACTGATGTCGATCCGTTGAGACTGGGTGATGACCGTGAACCCTGGATTACCGCTGACGGCAACACCATCTACTTCAAGTCCGACCGGCTGGCGACCACCTCGCCTCGCAATAACAACGACGTATTTGTAACCCGCAAGGTCAATGGTGAGTGGTCGACACCCGAAATAGTCGGTTACCCCATCAGTACCAATGAGGGTGATGAACATTGTCCGGCAATCCTGCAGGACGGAGAAACCTTGTGTTTTGCGTCACGGCGCGCAGGCGGATACGGCGGCTCTGACATCTGGTGTTCCAGACCCGACAACAATGGCGGCTGGCAGGAACCGGTCAATCAGGGACCCAACATAAACACCTCCGGTGAAGAATTTCACTTCACACAGGATGCCAACGGCGTTGTGTACTTTACCTCTACCCGTCCGGGCGGCTACGGCGGCATGGACATCTGGGGTGCACAGCAGTTGAGTGAAAATGAGTGGGCAACGGCCTTCAACCTTGGTCCCCGGATCAATACCGCGGCGGCAGATATGTGTCCGGCACTGCCGCCGGGCGGCGAGACCATGACATGGTTCTCATCACGACAGGACAACAGTCTGGGTAATTTTGATATATTCTGGACCAGCATGTCCAATGTAAAGGCGGCCCCCTGAAGAATCCGGTTGCTACACTGACCTTCAGGTGCGACCGGGGACAAAAGAACCAAGTTGACTGTTGATATTCAAGGAAGATACTTATGGAACCTTCAAATCAGCGAATAGATGCTCTGGATGCTCTCAGAGGTCTGGCAGTTCTGGGTATACTGGTCATGAATATCCAGAGTTTTGCCATGCCAGTGGCGGCCTACCTGAACCCTGATGCCTATGGATCACTGGACGGCGTCAACGGCGCAGTCTGGATTCTCAGTCACGTTCTCGCAGACCAGAAAATGATGGCACTGTTTTCCATGCTCTTTGGTGCCGGCATTGTGCTGTTCTGTGAACGTGCAGCACACTCTGGCCGGTCAGTTGCCGGCTACCACTACCGACGCAATTTCTGGCTGCTGATTTTCGGATTGCTGCACGGATACCTGCTGTGGCACGGCGACATCCTGTTTCTTTATGCGTTGTGCGCTTTTGTGCTGTTTCCACTGCGTAATCGTTCGGCGCGCACCCTGTTCAAACTCGGCATACTGTTTCTGGCAGTTTCATCCATTTTCTATCTGCTGACGGCTGCCGGACTGCAGACCATGTCGGATGAAGCCATTGCCGAGCAGATCATGCCGCAGTGGCGACCTGCTGCAGAGCAGATGACTGCTGAACTGGCAGCCTATCGGGGTGGCTGGGCAAGCCAGCTGACGGCACGGATACCCATGACGCAGGAGATGCAGGGGCTGGCACTGATGGCATGGGGATTCTGGCGCGCCAGCGGCATGATGCTGCTGGGCATGGCCCTGTATAAAACCGGCGTCATTACGGGCAAGGCAGACAGCCAGCT
The DNA here is from genome assembly GCA_963974875.1 of uncultured Pseudohongiella sp. Taxonomy (GTDB): domain Bacteria; phylum Pseudomonadota; class Gammaproteobacteria; order Pseudomonadales; family Pseudohongiellaceae; genus Pseudohongiella. The sequence continues at coordinate 107,151 of CAXBER010000004.1, forward strand.
CTACCACCGCCTGCTGGGTCTGGCGATGCTTTTCGGTGTGCCCGTTGTCATCTATGGCATCTACTGGAACTTCAACAATGAGTGGGAATTGTCTTCCATGTTCCTTGGTTCGCAGTTCAACTATTGGGGCAGTGTACTGATCAGCCTGGGCTGGATGTCGGCCCTGCTGCTGATACTGAAACACAACATCTTGACCGGACTTACCAACAGACTGGCTGCAGTCGGTCGCATGGCCTTTACCAACTACATTATGCACACCCTTCTCTGTGGACTGATATTCTACGGTCATGGTCTGGGACTGATTGGCAATGTAGAGCGCGCAGGTCAACTCCTGATAGTGCTCGGCATCTGGATGCTGCAACTGTGGCTCTCACCCATCTGGTTGAGTCACTTCCGGTTCGGGCCGCTGGAATGGTTGTGGCGCTCACTCACATACTGGCGACCACAACCCATGCGCCAAACCTGAGCAGGTTTTCAGTCATTACTGCGTCAGATTCCTCTGCTCAGGATCATCACTCAGATACTGGACAAATTCCACTTCGAATCCGTTCGGATCAATAAAATACACATTCCTGCGATAGGGATCCTTGTTGCCCGGACTGTCCGGTTGAAAACCTGCCCGTGCAAGTTGTTCCGTCAGCATATCCAGATCACTGACCTCAAAGGCAAAATGTGCCAGCCCCAGCTCATATCCCGCCAGATTCCGGTTCTGCCCCGTTCCGTTGTCGCCAAAAGCAATGTACGTAAAGTCATCACCAAAGTGTAACCAGCGGCGCGGCACGCCATTCCAGGTGCCTTCTCCTTCACAGCGCACCCGCCAGTGCGGCATTGCCGCCTGATAAAACGCCAGCGTTTCCTGCATGTCACGTACCACCAGATTCAGATGCTCCAGTCTCAACATGAACAATCTCCTCTCATCGGTTGTTGAATTTTCACGGACATGCTAAAACCTCAACCAAAGTTTAGGTAAAGCGGAAATTAGTACCATGAAGCAGATTGAATTGAGTGTGGGTGCAGTTGCCGCACGCTGCGGAGTTTCAGTGTCAGCTCTGCACTTTTATGAGCGCAAGGGACTGATTCACAGCACTCGCAATGCAGGCAATCAACGGCGTATGGGAAAAGATGTCATCCGGCGTGTGTCTATCATCAAGGCAGCACAGCAGTTGGGCATCAGCCTGGCAGAGGTACAACGGGTATTTGCCGGACTGCCCAGACATTCAGCCCCCGGAAAACAGCACTGGCAGCTGCTTTCCGCGCAGTGGCAGGCGGCATTGAACCAGCGTATCCGGCGACTGGAAAGTCTGCGTGACTCCCTGACCGGGTGTATCGGGTGCGGCTGTCTGTCAATGGAGGCATGCCCGCTTTACAACGCAGACGATCATCTGGGCAATACCTCCACTGGCCCCGTGCTCCTGACGGGGCAATGACAAGCAGTTACATCATGTCAGATCAAAGCGATCCGCGTTCATGACCTTTGTCCATGCCGCCACAAAGTCCTTCACAAACTTCTCCTGACTGTCATCCTGAGCGTAGAGTTCCGCATAGGCGCGCAGAACGGAGTTGGAACCAAATACCAGATCAACCCGCGTTGCAGTCCACCTGACCTGATCGGTCTTGCGGTCGCAAATCTCGTACAGGTTGCTGCCAGTTGGCTTCCATCTGTAACCCATGTCAGTAAGATTGACAAAAAAGTCGTTGGTCAACTGACCTTCCCGGTCAGTGAACACGCCATGTCTGCTGCCGCCATGATTGGTCCCAAGCACACGCATGCCGCCAATCAGCACGGTCATTTCCGGCGCAGTCAGACCAAGCAACTGGGTACGATCCAGCAGCATCTCTTCGGGCGTGACCACATAGTCCTGCTTCTGCCAGTTACGATAACCATCTGCCAACGGCTCCAGATACTGGAAAGAATCAGCATCGGTCATCTCGTCGGTGGCATCACCCCGGCCAGGTGCAAACGGCACGGTGACAGGATGGCCAGCAGCCTTGGCGGCCTGCTCGACACCCACGTTGCCCGCCAGCACAATCACATCAGCCACGCTGGCACCACATTCGCCTGCGATCCCTTCCAGCACAGCCAGCACTTTCGCCAGTCGCTCTGGTTCATTGCCTTGCCAGTCCTTCTGGGGTGCCAGACGAATACGCGCACCATTGGCACCACCACGGAAGTCAGAGCCGCGGAAAGTGCGGGCACTGTCCCAGGCCGTGCTGACCATCTCGCCTATGGACAGGCCGCTGGCTGCTATTTTTGCCTTGACCACACCCACATCGTAGTCTGTTTTACCGGTCGGCACCGGATCCTGCCATATCAACTCTTCCTGCGGCACTTCCGGGCCAAAATAACGCGACTTTGGTCCCATATCACGGTGAGTCAGCTTGAACCATGCCCTGGCGAAGACTTCATCAAAATAGGCAGGATCCTTGTAAAAACGTTCCGAAATTTTACGATACGCCGGATCCATTTTCATGGCCATGTCGGCGTCAGTCATGATCGGGTTGTAACGTGTTGTCATATCCTCCACGTCCACCGGTTTGTCTTCTTCGCTGATGTTTACCGGCTCCCACTGCCAGGCGCCAGCCGGACTTTTCCTGGACTCCCACTCGTAGTTCAGCAGCAGCTTGAAATAACCGTTGTCCCATTGCGTGGGATGAGTAGTCCAGGCGCCTTCCAGACCACTGGTAACCGTGTCACGACCGACACCCCGACCCACCTTGTTGTTCCAGCCCAGACCCTGTTCTTCCAGATCCGCCGCCTCCGGCTCCGGGCCAAGATTGGCCGCATCACCATTACCATGGCATTTACCGACCGTGTGTCCACCGGCTGTCAGGGCAACGGTTTCTTCATCGTTCATTGCCATGCGCTCAAACGTCACCCGCACGTCCCTGGCTGTCTTGAGCGGATCAGGATTACCGTCAACCCCTTCCGGGTTTACATAAATCAGTCCCATCATAACCGCGGCCAGCGGATTCTCCAGAGATTCACGGTCTCCGGAATAACGGCTTTCCTCACTGTCGCTGGGCGCCAGCCATTCTTTCTCCGAACCCCAGTAAGTGTCCTTCTCAGGATGCCAGATATCCTGCCGGCCGAAGGAAAATCCAAACGTTTTGAATCCCATGGACTCATAGGCAACATTGCCGGCCAGAACAATAAGATCTGCCCAACTGAGCTTGCTGCCATACTTTTTCTTGATGGGCCATAACAAACGGCGCGCCTTGTCCAGATTGGCATTGTCCGGCCAGCTATTGATGGGCGCAAAGCGCTGGTTGCCGGTGCCTGCACCGCCTCGCCCGTCAGCCACCCGATAGGTACCGGCGGCGTGCCAGGCCATACGAATCATCAGGCCACCGTAGTGTCCCCAGTCAGCCGGCCACCAGTCCTGGCTGTCCGTCATCAGATCAGTCAGATCCTTCTTCAGTGCATTCACATCCAGCGTCTTGAGTGCAGCACGATAATCAAAGTCCGCACCCAGCGGATCAGTCTTGTGATCATGCTGATGCAGAATGTCGAAATTCAGCGATTTGGGCCACCATTCCATGTTGTCAGTACCAACTGCAGTGTTACCGCCGTGCATTACCGGGCATTTGCCGCCGGTATTATTTTCATTGCTCATGGTTGTACTCCTTATGCTACTCAGATAAAGGTCACAGTGACCCTATTTCTACATTTGTGCAATGCTGGAGGCTACGGCCTCCAGCATCTCATCCAGGGCCGTGCGGTCAAAAAAATGACCGTTAAAGAAGACCGCTTCAATACCTTTGATATGATCTATCTGCTCTAGCGGATTTTCACGCACCAATATCAGGTCTGCAGCTTTACCCACTTCTACACTGCCATAATCACCGTCCATTTCCAGAAACTCTGCAGCTGACAGGGTCGCCGCATGTATTGCTGCTGCCGGGCTCAAACCAGCTTTAACCAGTTCGAGAAGCTCATCATGCGCAGCCGATCCAAAAAAAGAAAAACTGTCCCCTGAATCGGTTCCCAGCAGCACCCTGACACCAGACTGATGTGCCTGACCGGTAATTTCAAGACCTTTTCGGTAAAACGCCACAACCGCTGCGCGATCCGCAGGTGCCGACGTACCCGACAGCGTTGCATCGGCATCTGCATCCCACTCTGCCAATACCTCCGGCCAGATGTAGCGGCGGCGCGGATCATTACGGAACCCCCTGTCGTCCGCCATTGCCTCCATGCGACGGGTGACGTGCGTCGGCACATACCAGGTGTCATTGGTTTTAAGTACCTCGAAGCTTTCGGCACACCGGGCACTATCATAGCCGGCCACCATTTGCTGCAACCATTCAACGGGAGGGTTTTGGGTGCGAGCCGTGCTGCGGAATTCTGCTGAGCCGGGAAAACAATCAAACAAAAAATCCCGGGCATGCTCAAGACTGTTTAATCCCGCCGCAGATGCTTCGGTGGCAGTCATCTGCATCGGCAGATGTCCGGCGACATCGATATTGAGTCGCTGCGCCTCATCGGCCAGCCACAAGAAAGCCTGCGGACTTAAGCGGAAGTAAGTCTTGATGAGGTCGACACCGCGTCTGTGCATCTCGGCCACCAGCCCCCGGATTTGCTCTTCGGTGACATCGTAGTCCCACGGCGGATTGACCTGAAAACTGCTCAGGGCCACGAGGCGCGGGCCCGTCAGCTCCCCACTCGCAATCTGTTGTTGCCATTGCTGCATCTGCTCCAGGCAAGGTATGCCTTCGGCTTGTGGACCATCACACTCCGAATTCATCTCACGAATACCGGTGACGCCATTGGCAATGAATTGTGGAAAGATCAGCTCGGCTGCCAGCGGGTGCCGAACGTGCGCATGCATGTCCCACAGCCCCGGCAACAGATATCCCTGTTGTCCATCTATACGCAGCGTATCCGGTGTATCAGCTATATCATCGCCAATCGATATAATACGCCCGTCCCGGATGAGCACCTGCTGGTTTTCGAGCAAACTGCCAGCACGCACATCGACTACATTGACCGAATGCACAAGCCAGCTCTGCGAGGCCGAGATGTCACTTTGCGCCAGAGATTCAGTCGGCCATGTACCCGGCACACATAAACAGGTAATAACAAGCAGGACACGTAAGACGTTCATAAAGACCCCCTATCAAACTGATCCTGAATTCAGACACTGGCAGAACGGCCGTTAACCTCCGGAGCCGCGTTTCAATTCAAACCCGCGCACTATTACATACGCAAGCAACGCTACAACAAACACGACCAGATACATCCAGGCGATGCCCTGCAGACAGGCAATCAGCGTCCGGTAAATCTCCAGCACCCACCGCTCTGCGTTGAGTTGCAGAATTTCCATGTTCTGAAACTGGGGACTGATATATCGCTCCAGATCATAAATGCGAACACCGGCGGAGATGCCGACCACGTAAGTGGCGAACATGACATAGCGCTGCCATGCGGCGCTGATTTCATCCTGGATAATGCGGCTGAAGATCGCGCCTATGGGTTTTCGAAAAACGCGGGCAGCGGTATATGACACCGCAACGGACAGGCTGAGCGTAATGGCCAGCAGTGTGAAAAACATAGTCATTCCATACGTGTTGTTATTCTCAAGACAATACTACGAATTCGTTGGACTTAACAGGCATGACGGAAATGCGCCTTTCTGTCATATATCTGATGTATTGTGTGCCTGCCAGTTTATAAACAACGCTCACCAGGGGAGAAATTAATGCCATACCGTCAACTGTGCGTAAACATTGTGCTGCTTGTTGCCGTTGCAGCCACACAACTGGCAAGAGCAGCCGACGATCCGGACACTGTGCTGCTACTGACAGGTGAATTGACTGGTGCGGATCATGAGACCTACTACGAAGTCCCCTTCCAGGTCCCTGCCGGTGTTAAACGCATCAACGTTAGTGTGGAGTATGAGCGCGACAACCGCACGGTTGTTGATCTGGGCATTTTCGACCCGGAGCGCTTTCGGGGCTGGAGCGGCGGCAACAAGGCCAGTTTCAGTCTGGCTGAGACTTATGCCACCCCCTCCTACCTGCCCGGCCCGTTGCCTGCCGGTGAATGGACGCTGATTCTGGGTGTGCCCAATATCCGCGCTGACAGTGTTGCTGAATATCGCGCCGAAGTGCGACTGGAGTTTGGCAACACAGCAGGAACCCACGCATTTGCCCCTGCACCTCTGAACACCGAAGCCGGCTGGTATCGCGGTGAACTGCACACCCATACGTCACACAGTGATGGCAGTTGCGAACTGCAAAGCGGCGAGACAGGTCCCTGCCCGGTCTACAAAACGGTAGAAGCCGCTGTCGAGCAAAAACTGGACTTTGTTGCCGTGACCGAACACAACACTGTATCGCATCATCAAAGTTTAAACGAACTGCAGATAGCTTTTGATCAGACCGTGCTGATGAGCGGCCGGGAAATCACCACTTTTTACGGGCATGCCAATATCTTTGGCACGACGGAGTTTATCGACTTTCGGGTCCGCGACAACCAGATCAACCCGGTGCTTCAGGAGGCGTCGGAAAAAGGCGCATTTATCTCCATCAACCATCCCGGGTTACCGTCAGGCGAGATCTGTATGGGCTGCGGCTGGATCGCCGACACCGACTACTCATTGATTGATGCGGTAGAAGTCGTCAACGGCAGCGTCATTGACAGTGGTGGCGGCCTTTTGAAAAGCCCTCTCTCTGGCATTCCGTTTTGGGAAAATCTGTTGAATGCGGGACATAAGGTGACAGCTATTGCCGGCTCGGACAATCACAATGCCGACCTGCGCAGCGACAGCGAAAGGCAGACGGCGATTGGTGCAGTCACCACTGTGATTTTTGCCAGTTCATTGGCACAGAGTAGCCTGCTGGACGGGCTGCGCAGTGGCAGAGCATTTATCGACCTTGAAGGCACGACGGATCGTCTGCTTGAGCTGCGAGCAGTGGCCGATGGCAACCAGGCCTTGATGGGCGAGTCGTTGATGGTTGCTGACGGTGGCTCCATCAGCCTGACGGTGACCTCACAGAATACACCTGACGCCACCGTAGCTTTATACCGCAATGGTGAGCTGCTAAGCACTGAGCATGACGACGTCCGCGATGGTGGTCTGCTGGAGAGCGTGATAACGCTACAGGCATCCGGGGAACCCGAGTGGGTGCGGGTTGAGATTGTCTCGTCCACGGGTAAGGTGCTACTTATGTCCAATCCGGTTTATATTAATTTTGGGGATTAGTCTTAAACTAAAAACACCCTAATAATGACCGAGCACATTCAGCGACTTGGCTTTTGCTTCAAAGCGCTTAAATATAAACACCCCAAGCAGCAGATAAAACAGCGAACTCGCAAAAATCAGTCCGTACCACGCCAGCGGTAACGGTGCCTGGTGTGACACAAGCTGGTTAACGCCGCCTGCGGCTGCGGTGAACGGCAGCAGGGACAAGCCATTAAACGGATATGCCGGCACACTGACCAGCGCAATCAGGGCAAACTGCATAATGCTGGAAACCGCCGCCACCCGTTTATGCACCAGGGCAATGCCGGCAATGGCAAAGCCAAGCCCGTGTACAGCGGGAAGGCCGAGTACAATAACAGACAGACATTGCAGATAGGGAATCTGCAACCAGCGACCCGTGCTTAGCATGGCCAACAGAAGCAGCACTGAATTAAAGACAATGGCAGTGACAATTCCCGCACCCATGCGCACAATCAATAATCGGCAAATCCCTGCAGGTGCCATAAACAGCTGCTCCAGCGTGCCCTGTTTTGCTTCATCAATAATCTCATTCGCGGTTCCGGTATACGCCAACAGAGCAAACATCCACATGATGTAACCAACTATAACGGCGTCCAGGGTGTCTGTGGTCAGGCCTTCACCCAGAAAGGTTCTCAACCCCATGAACACCACCATGAACAGCAGGAAAACCGCAATGAGGCCCACCAATGTATCAAACAGATAGCGTCGCATCATGACGAGGGCAAACCTCGCTTCATTGACGCATGTCAGCCACCAGAATTTGAACCCGGTCGTGGTCATAACATCTCCCCTGATCTGGCAGTTTTGCTACGGTGTTCGGCAGAGTCCCCTCGCACTGCATGGACAAAAATATCCTCGAGTGTGTCGCTGCTGACATTGATGTCGGTGAGTACTGAGCCACCTTGCGCCAGCGTGTTCAGGCTGGATGACAGTAGCAGCAGGTCATGGGTTCGCAGGCTGAGTTGTGAGGAGTTTCCCGACTCATCGACTGCCCACCCGTCTTGCTCCAATGCGCTTTTTACATCAGGTGAAAGGCAACCCTGTATCTGCAGCAGGAATGTCTTCTGTGGCGCGTACCGGCGACGTAGCTCTTCAACGGTGTTTTCCGAGATAATTTCACCACGGTACAGGATCACCACGCGATCACAGATAGCCTCAATGAAGTCCATGTCATGCGATGTAATCAACATGGCACTTTGGCTACTGTCGACAATGGTTCGCAACCAGGTCTTCATGCCACGAACCATGTCCACGTCCAGCCCCAGTGTTGGTTCATCCAGCAGAATCAAACCCGGCCGGTGCACCAACGCACAGGCGATGGCTACTTTCTGCTGGTTGCCTTTGGATAACATTCTCACTTCCTGATCGCGGTAATCGTTCAGGGCCAGTATTGTGAGCAATTCGTCGGCGCGCAGTTTTGCTTGCTTGCGGCCCAAGCCTTTCAGGCCGGCAAAATACACAATATTTTCCATCGGTGTTAAGCGCCAGTAGACATTGCGCGCACCTTCCAATACGGCACCGATATGCAGTTTTAGGGACCGCTGCCGGGTGGCGGTATTGTCACCGTGTAACCGTATTTCCCCTGCATCAATGCCGGTGAGACCACAAATAGATTTTAAGGTGGTGGTTTTTCCCGAACCATTGGGTCCGAGCACGCCGACTATCTCCCCACCAGCTACAGCAAAACTGATGTTGTTGACTGCCTGAAAGTTTTCACCCTTTTTGGAATAGGTTTTGGTGAGACCGCTGACCTCTAGCACCGGGGATGTTTGCACACTCTCTCCTTGACTCTTTTATGCCATGGACTTTGATTGTCAGGCTAGTCGGAATATGATGAAGGATCAATAACCGATACCAGATATAATTTTAAAGTATCGCTTTGTGATACTTACTCTGACCATTTTCGGGTCAACGGGATGGAGAAATGCCAAATGGATAACATACTGGTCAGGAAATGCCTGCACGAGGTCAAGCAGCAGTTAAAACGAAAAGGTATCGCCTACGCTGACATCGCTGAGCGCATGGGCCTCTCGGAAATCACCGTGAAACGTATGCTCAATCAGGATGACATCAGTGTTGGCAGGCTCGCGGTGCTGGCCGAAGCGGCCGGCTATTCCATGTCCAGGCTGATTGGTATCGCTGAGGAAAAGCTGCCGGAGGTCACGTGTTTCACTCCACAACAGGACAAGGCTTTTGTCCGTCATCCGCACCTTTTCCAGTATTTCATGAAGTTGCAGGAACACGACAAATCACCGGAGACGGTGGCCCGACTGTTCAATCTTGACGACCTGTCCACCTATCTGTATCTGCGCAAGCTGGAAGACCTGGGTCTGATCGAGCTGCACGAGGGTAACCGGGTAAAAATGCCCAGTGTCATCATGACCTTCGCGCCGGACAGCCAGTTTATTCGAAAAGGGGTCGCCTGGAGTCTGGAGCAAGCCACGAATGCATTGCTGGGACAACAGGACGAGACATCTGATCTGTCGATATTGTTCTTACCGGCAAAACATTGTGAGGAGCTCATGCAGGATATTGAAAAAGTGTTCCTTCGATTTGCTGATCGCTACGGTGACGCCTATTGGGAAGATCTGGGAACAGAAGGACTCAGGCAATTGGTGACATTCAGTTATGCGGTAAAAAGCAAATATCCCGAATATGAGATTATCAGGGTGAGAGATGGGGATTTGACATAATTGTCTGTCGGCTCAAATCGTCAATAGCTGACGCAGCGCCGCAGCCTGTCGACGAGACACCTCGATCTCGCTGCCGTCGACCAGCCTGATATGCAAACCGTCATTTATCCAGGGTTCAATAGTTGCCACATAATCCAAATTAACAATATGTTGGCGACTGACACGAAAGAATGTCTTGTCATCCAGGCGGCCGGTCAGGTAACTCAGAGAGTGCGGCATCATGGCGTGACGACCCTGGTAGTAAATGCGCGTGTAGTTGCCATCGACTTCAAACAGTGAGATGTCACGCAAGCGCACAAAATGATAGCGCGTACCGTCGCGGAAGAAGATATGATCCTGGCGCGTCTTGGGCGTATCGCCTGAACTTTTTGTGCGGTCGACCTGCAGTTTATCCTCGGCTTTGGCCAGGGCCTGCGACAGGTTGCTTGCGGTGACCGGCTTCAGCAGATAATCCAGCGCACTCACCTTGAATGCCTGCACGGCATATTCATCGTAGGCAGTGGTGAATATGACCGGTGGCACGTAGCTGAGCTGTTCCAGCAGCGAGAAACCATCACCATCGGGCAGCTGAATATCCAACAGAATAAGATCAGGTTTTTCGGCCTCTACCAACGCGATCCCGGTCTTCACGGAATCAGCCTCACCGACAACACCGTGCGCAGGGTGCGCCGCCAACAATGCACACAGCTCTTGCCGGGCGAGTCTGGAGTCTTCGATTATTGCAATATTCATGGCTGGATATGCACCGTCACGACCATCTGGTTGTTTTCCTCCTGCAGCTTAAGCCGGGCGCGGTTGCCAAACAGGGAATCAAGCCGACGCCGCGCGTTGCTCAGACCGATACCGCTGCCCTTCCGCGTTGCCGCACCCGATCCTGTTGGGTTGGTTACCCGGATAGTCAGCCCGCTGTCATCGCACATACACTTGATTCCCAACACACCGCCTTCCGGCCGACAGGCAATGCCGTGGCTGATGGCATTTTCCACCAGTGTCTGAATCAACAGCGGCGGGATCGGCGCCGCCAGACAGTTGTCGTCCACCGACCATTGAACCTGCAGTCTCGATTCCAGCTGCAGACTCTCCAACGCGACATACGCCCGTACCAGCTCCAACTCCTCCCCCACACTGATCTGCGTTTGCGACTCAGCCTGCAGGACAGCGCGCAGAGTATCCGCCAATTGCGCCAGACCGTCCCGGGCCGCTTCCGGGTCTTCGCGAATCAGTGATCGCAGATTGTTAATGGCATTAAACAAAAAATGGGAATTGATCTGACTATGCAGAAATTGCAACTCGGCATCGCGCAGCTGTGCCTGTGTTTGCCAGTACGCTGCCTGCGTTTGCTGGCGCCGACGAAACTGGCTTACCATCAGATACAAGGCTGTCCACAATCCCAGCAACATTGTGGTGTTGCCAACGTAAGCCAGGAAATAGCTCCACCGATACGCTACAAACCCATTAAACAGCACCGGCAAGCGCTCGACCACCGCCGCAAACAACACAAACAGAAACGATTGTATCAGCAGCGCAGTGACAGGCAGTGCGATGATCAGCACCAGAATCAGCGCAGGCAGCGACAGACTTTGTCCGTAGCGGTGGTACCCCAGCCTCAGTGCATGAGTCGCTAACAGGCTGAGACAGCACAGCAGAATCGGTATGGTGACCGCGCTGCTATACACCGTTCCCCAGGTGGCTGTGGCTGAGATACTGATCGCAGCCATAGTGCCCCAGAACAGACCTTGAGCAATCCAGTAACCCACTAATTCCGCTCCATGAAATGCCGAAGACTATCAATCAGCCACACCGGGTCATCCCACATCAAAAAATGATAGCCGCGTTCTGACATCTTAATGGTCTTATCTGACAGTTGCCGATAGGACTGCTCAAACGTCGTTCTTGTTGTCGCCTCAGTCGCTCCATAACTTTCGTAGGCTGCCCATGCGCCCAGAATCAGCGCTGGCGCCTCAATCCGTTCCAGGTCCGGCCGCAGGTCAAGTGTTTGCAGATCATACATGGCATGCGCCAGGGTTACCTGATCGGTCGCAAGACCCCATTCCAGCAAAACTTCATTGTACCCGGCACTGCGGGTCAGGCCCATGATATTCATCGGCACGCGGGCATCAAACTCTTCCCGGCTCTGGGCGATGATGACACTGCGCATCTGTGCGGCCATCGGTTGCATCAACTCCGATGTGGCTGCCGGGTTCTGCACCACTGGCAAAAACGGCAGCGCATCGACCAAGACCAACCGTGATATCAACTTGGGCTGCACAGCCGCCACATCAATGGCCAGGGTACCACCCAGGCTGTGTCCAACCAGCGTGACCGCTCCGGGCAAAGTATCAAGGTAACTCACCAGCTGGTCGCGCAGAGGCCGCAGAAAACCGTCTTCGAGGCTCTGCATCGGCTCATAACCGGCGAAACCGGGCAACTGCACCAGGTGGCAGCGATAGCTGTCTTCCAGTGCCGCACAGACATCCTCGAACGTGGTCCAGTGGCTGGTGAGGCCCGGGATAAAGATGATGTCCGGCCCGGCAGTCGAACCGCGAACGATGACCGTCAGATCCTGATGTTCACGTGTTTCCTGCGCCAGGCTGTTCCAGCTTAATGCCGTCAACGTCAAGGCAAGAAACACATGTGTGATGAAATTGGTTTGGTTTTTCATTTCCCTCTCCTTTGGGTTTGAGTCACATGACTGTGACAGACCCACAGAGAGGGAGGTGAGGATTCGGACAAGCGGCGATATCTGAGGAGGAGCGGCTGGTATCTTTACTCTAGCACCGATGCCACAAACCTATCCCCGTTCCAGACTGACAAGGTAGTCAACAACATCCAACATCTGCTGATATCCTCCGGCGCTGGTGGTTACCACGTATTTTCCGTTCACATACATGGTAGGCGTCTGTGCCACGCCGTAGTCTCTGACTTTGTTGGCGGCCTGTGTCACCTTGGTGCGGACAGAGAAGGAGTTGAAGGTGCGCTCAAAATCTTCCCGTGAGATGCCACAGGATTCAAAAAAGTCCCGAATGGCGACTTCGTTGTGCAGACGATTCCTTTTCAGGTGAAATTCATCAAAAAATGGATGATGAATCGCGTCCATGGCACCGATGGCTTCGGCGGCATAAAAAGCCCGGGCATGTAAGGTAGTCAGCGGATCCCAGACGGCAGGCAGGCGTTTGTGGTCGACATCGGTTGGCTGGGACGACTCCCAATGACTCATGAGTGGCTCGAATGTGTAACAACCGGGGCATCCGTACCAGAATAACTCAATTACCTCGATCTTCGTCTCGTCTGCAGTTCTGACCGGATTTTCAAGCTTTGTGTAGTGAGTACCTTCTACAAATCTGGAGATTTGCGCATTTGCTGACAACGAGAATATACCGAGAACGATCAGGGCGAGCACTTGCATGGTTTTTTTCATTTTCATACTCCAGTCCAGGAACGGGAATCGACATTTGAGAGAGGCTATCTGAGCAGTAATCAGCATAATTTCACTTCCGGGCAACAATAAACACCGAGCCTTTTTCCGGCTGCCATTCGTGGTCAATCCTTAAACCGGCATTGGTCAGTTTCGACACAAGCGCCTGTTTACCGAAGCGATTCACATAAGGTGCAAATCCCAGTAACTGCATACCCGGAATCAGCAGCCGCCACAACAAATTGATATCACCAATCAGGGCGGTACTGGACACAAAAATTCCGCCTGGTTTCAATAGCGTGCTGACCCGTGCGATCGTGCCATCCAGATCTTCCAGCAGATGCAGAATATTGAGACCTAAAACGGCATCAAAGCTTTCCGGTTCCAGTGGCAGACTATCCAGTGTACCCTGCCGATAGCTGATATTCTTGACCCCGGCATCCCTGGTCTTCTGCTCTGCAATGGCAAGCATCCCGTCCGATATATCCGTTGCCAGAATATGCTTTACGCAAGGCGCATGAATGAGGGCAGTGCTACCCGTGCCACAGCCAAACTCCAATACAGACCAGTCAGGCTGAAAGTACGCCTGGGTGATCTCGACCTTCCTGTGATACGTTGCCTCGTTCCGAATGGGGCTTTTGGCGTAACGAGGTGCAAGTTTGTTCCAGAATTCCCTGGGATCTTTCACTGATATCTCCATAAACCATTTCCGGCCTCCCCCTTTTTATCAGAACTCCAGTTGCTGTGCCACACATTCCGCCTTCTGGCAATGACAATGTAGAATTCAGCGCAGCGAGTCAAGAGGACCGCTGCACTGTTCCACACCGGGAATTCTGTCAGTCCAGCACCAGGCTGATTGGCACTGCATTGTAGATGATATTTCCCTGATTCATATCACCTGTGCGCAGATACCCCACAAAGATATTGTATGAGCCCCTGTCGCCGGTCGCCAGCACGCCGTCAAACAGCGTAAACGTCTCCAGCGCAGCCACAGACTCGCGACTGGTAAAGAACTGCAGATTGGTTTCGTCAAACGGCAATATTGCGCCCGCCGAATTGACTGTCAACATCGCCCCGCCAACCTCAACGACCACAAGAATCTGTACCGACTGACCAACATCCTCCGGCTCTGGCGCAATCGAGACTTCAATTTCTACCTGAGCGGGCGCAGTGGCCTGTGTGGCCAGCGCATTTGCTGAATTGTAAATCCCGCCTGAAATGACAGCAGTACTCGATCTGCCATCCACCCGTTGTGTAAGCCGCACGGGTAGTGCAGGTTTCTCAGGCGGCGTACCTGGCCCGGCAACACCCCCGTTCAGACGCACTGCCGCCCAGCGCGGCATATAATTGTCACTGGCAGCAAGACCCTCTCCAATCAGCAGAATACCGCCATCGGCTGTCTGACCCAGAACGCCTCTGCCCGGCATGGTGGTATTGAACTCAAAATCCAGCGGATGCACGATCAGTCCGTTATCACCATCAAACTCGGTGACGGGCGTCAGATCTTCATTGAACATGCCGAATAGCTGCCCGTCAGACAACCAGGGTGGTGCCGACAAGGTACCGGTCCAGTGAGCACTGAGCACAATTCTGCCATCATCAAGTCTGGCCAGCAGTGCGCCTCGCAGCAGCCGTGCCTGTGTAGCTGCACCTGCAGGGACTTCGCGCACGGTCGCGGTTGCCACTGTTGCACCAGTGGAGCCGAAATGAGAGAGTCTGCATACCGGATTCCCCTGCAGACAGCCTTCCAGCGCCAGCACACCGCCATCAGGCATGGCAAGGATATTGTGGGTGCCACTGTTGGCGAGCAGTTTTTTTCTTCCGCCATCCCCGAATCCCGTGTCCAGCGTGCCGGAGGAAGTCAGACGCAACAGGCTGTTGGCATCCCCGCCGGATCCACCGGTCAGCAGATAGTAGGCGCCATCTGTCGCCTGTGTCTGTGCCAGAAATGTCTCAAATTGCCCCTTCTCGGCAGGCAACTCACCCACACCATTGGTACCAAACGTTGTGTCAGGCACCCCATCAGGCGTAAAGCGGATCAGCCCATTTGAGAATGACGTCACCAGGATCCGGTTCTCTGCATCGATGGCAATACTGAATTCCGACCCCAGAAACAATAAATTGCTGTCGGCAAACGTGCCACCGGAGGCAAAGCTGGCATCCAGCGCCCCATCGCGCGTAAAACGTTTCAGATAACCAGGTGAGTTGATACCTGCAACAGAGGCGCTTTGTCTGCCGACTATGAGCTTGTTGTCGGCGGTAAGCGCTGCTGCTGTGCCTGTTGGTCCGGGAATCAGAATTACTTCTTCCCGCTGACCGTTGGCGCTGAAATTTGTCAGTGCCAGCGAACTGCTGCTGTCAGATGTTATTCCCAGCATCTGAAACGAACCGTCCGGATTGATAATCGGCAGGATTGCCTGATTTCTTCGCGAAGCATGATCATTGGGGTTGTAAGTGTCGTAGAGCGCACCAGAGCCATTGAAATCAGTATCCAGGGATCCGGGCTGAGCCAAGGTTACGCTGGAAAGTAGCAAAAGCGACAGAGCTGGAAAATACCGCCTGCAATCAGGCCATATCTGAAGATACCGATCGGTTTTTATCCTGGTAAAATATCCCATGATGTTGCTCCTCTCAGGCAGTTTTTTCAAAAATGGAATGCACAACAGGTACTATAAAGTAGCTGGTTCCCGGCGCCTCCCCCCTGATTCGGGGGCGTGCTGCAACTTTGATGATCGGGACAGCTTTAATACCAGGATGCTTGCACTGGCCTATCAGCTGAAAAAGCAGAATCCTGCCGGACATGGTCTACCGGCACCAAGGCTTGGACCGATATGGATATCGCCGATACCTACCGGGAAATTGAGTTGGGTGGTGGCGAAATGAGCCGATCGCTCTATGCTCGTCTGGTCTACGATTTCTAACGGAACTCTATTCCCCCAGACTAAATCAGCGTATATTGACCGTCTCTCTCCTGCGAACTCTTCACCGCCCACCGCGACACCAACCACAGCATGTCACTTATGAAACTGGCCAAGGCAGTTACCCTGCGCGTGTTCGAATTACTCCGCTCACACCCCTGGATCATGGCGGTATTCGGCTTTGTATCGGGCATTGCCAGCTATCTTTTGGTGGAGAGACGCGAGGAAGTTGCCCAGGCGGTCGCGATTCTGATGCTGGCCAGTTGGCTGATGCTTGTCATGGAGCGATGGCTACGCACACTGTTCCTGAAAATATTTGGCGTCAGGTTGCCCGGCACAGTAATGCGTTTCGGCACACAGATGGTTCACCAGGAGAGTCTGTTTTTTGTATTGCCATTCTTTTTTGCCGCAACAACCTGGAATCATTCACAGGCTCTGTTCACTGCCGCACTGGCCATTTTTGCGCTCATTTCAGTGATCGACCCGATTTATCACACGCAGCTTGCAAGCCGTAAAACGTTGTACATGGTATTTCACGCCATCACACTGTTTGCCGTGCTGCTGGTAGTGCTGCCGCTGATTCTGCTTCTGGATACGGAGCAGAGCCTGCAACTGGCGCTGATCGTCGCATTGGCATTCAGCCTGCCGAGCATGGGCGGTGTCATGCCAAACGGCCACTGGTGGCGACTGCCGGCCACACTGATGGCGCTTGTGACGCTTGGCGCGGTACTGTGGCAACTACGGACGCTGATTCCACCAGCAGCGCTGTCGCTGACCGGAATCACACTCTCACAACACGTGGATCGCGAACAGCGCAATCCCGGCGTGAGCCTGAAAACTATCAGTGAAGAATCACTACGCCTGGACGGACTTTTTGCCTGGACATCGGTGCGAGCGCCGCGCGGCCTGCGCGAGAACATTCATCACGTCTGGATCTACGATGGTGACGAGGTGGACCGTATCACCCTCGATATCGAGGGTGGCGGCGATGCAGGCTATCGGGCATGGACACACAAACTCAATTTCCCCTCCGACGTGGTTGGCCACTGGCAGATCAGAGTCGTCACTGATTCGGGCCAGCTGATCGGGTTGACCCGCTTTGATGTAACCGGCATTTCGACCGGCCTCTGAATACTTGCGACGTTATGTCGCATTCTCCTGAAGACTGTCTTGCGGCACCATATCAACAAATCCCGAAAACCTGGATAAATCGGAGTACATATGTCTGCAAAACAGAAATCTGAATCATTTCGCCTGTCACAGGTAACTCTGGCGGTTTCTCTGGCCCTGTCAGCCGGCACAATTGCCGCAGCTGAGCCACCCGTCGATGTCGAGATGATACTCGTGGAAGGTCAAAGGCACAGCAGTGGTGGCCACCTTCAGAGCATCAGCGAAGCAGACGTCAGAAAACTGTCAGCAGCTACCAGCGATACCGCAAGTCTGCTGTCCATGCTTGCTGGCGTCAGTGTCAATCAAACCGGCGCAGTGTCAAGTTTGCCAATGATCCGCGGCCTTTCCGATGATCGCCTGCGCATCAAGGTTGATGGCATGGACATGATTGCAGCCTGCCCGAACCATATGAATCCGCCATTATCCTATATGGCACCCAGTGATGTGGGGCAGATGACAGTATTTGCCGGCATCACACCGGTCAGTGTCGGCGGGGACAGCATTGGTGGCACGGTAATCAGTGAGTCCAAATCGCCGGCATTTTCCGATACGGCCGCATTTGAAGGTGATGTTGGCGGTTTCAGCCGCAGCAACAATAACGCCAGTGGCACCAATGTCAGGTTGAGCCGAACCAGTGAAAATCTGTACACAAGTTACAGCGGCAGCTACAGCAAAGGCGACAACTATACTGCAGCAAAAGATTTCAAGACTGTCGCACAAACCGGACGACCCGGTCATACCCTGCCACTGGATGAGGTCGGCTCCACGGCGTATGAGACGCAGAATCATAATCTGCGTATCGCCTATCGAACAGCCGCTGATGTGTTTGACGTACAGTTGGGATATCAGAATATGCCAGTTCAGCTGTATCCAAATCAGCGCATGGACCTGCTGGACAATCAGCAGGTTCGTCTCAATCTGAACTGGCAGCGCGAGACCAGTTGGGGGCAGTTGCAAAGCCGGCTTTACCATGAAGAGGTCGAGCATGCGATGGACTTCGGCCCGGATCGACAGTTCTGGTATGGCACAAATGCCATGGGTGGCAACGCCTGTGACACGATACGTTTCCATGGAGATCCGGCTGGCACCTGTGCATCAGGCATGCCGATGTTTTCCGACTCAAAGAACACAGGATTGAGTGTATCTGCCGAGATTGATCTGCCCGCAAGAGGGATGGTGCGTATAGGTGCTGACCTGCAGCAATTCCGCCTGGATGACTACTGGACCGCATCGGGTGGTGGCATGGGGCCCGGCACCTTCCAGAATATCAACAATGGCGAGCGCGACCGAAGTGCAATTTTTGCAGAACATGAACTGCAAATAACCGACGACTGGCTGGTCATGTATGGCGCGCGGGCAGAACGTGTCGTGCGAAATGCCGACGAAGTACGTGGCTACTCCACTGCCATGACAGCCCCGGGCATGCAGTTTATGGAAGCTAATGCATTTAATCAGGCGGACCGTAAAAAGTCAGATACCAATATCGACCTGACCTTGCTTACGCGTTATCAGTTGAGCAGCCAGCTTGACCTGGAGCTCGGCGTAGCACAAAAAGTACGCTCGGCAAACCTCTATGAGGCTTACCCCTGGTCATCCTGGATGATGGCAGCGTCCATGAACAACCTGGTGGGCGATGGCAACGGTTATGTCGGCAATCTGGCCCTGAAACCGGAAAAGGCCCATACTTTATCGGGTAGCCTGGCATGGCGCAGTGAAAGCGGGAATCAGCAGGTCAGCATCAACCCCTACTTCACCCGGGTGGACGACTACATTGATGCAGCAGCCAGCCCCATGTGGCGACCTGGTCAATACAATGTATTGCGATATCAGAACCAGCAGGCCGAGCTGAAGGGTGTGGATCTGACGATGTCTGCCAGTCTGATAAATAATGCCAGCGGACAGTGGCAACTGGCGGGTAATCTGAGTTACATCGATGCAGAAAACACTGACACCGGCGCCGGACTTTACAACATAGTGCCTATGCAGGGACGGTTGTCACTGACACAGCAACTGGCAGGTTGGGACAACAGCCTGGAATGGGTATTTGCGGGCAAAAAGGATGATCTGTCGTCAATCCGCAATGAACTGCCCACCGACAGTTATTCCATCCTCAATCTGCGCCTCAGCCATAGCTGGGATGCAATACGGCTGGACCTGGGTGTCGAGAACCTGTTTGACGAATTCTACTTCCTGCCTGCAGGCGGTACGTATGTTGGTCAGGGTATGACCATGTCAATGAACGGCATTCCGTTTGGTGTTGGCGTACCGGGCATGGGACGTTCACTCTATGCAGGTATAAACTACTCCTTCTGATGTTACGGCGGGGCGACCTGAAGGGCCGCCCCGCATCGCTACCTTTCTTTTTCGAATGTGTGCCAGCGCACATCGCCTGACACGAATTCTGAATTACACTCCTGAAATACTGTCACCCCTACCAACTGTGCAGCAGGAGAAATCAATGACTAACAATAAAACACTGGCTCTGGTACTACTTGTTGTAGGCCTGATCCTGCTTTTTTTTGCGTATCAGTCATCGCAAAGCATGGGTGATCAGGTAACTGAAGCAGTTACCGGCCGTTTCACCGACTCAACCCTCTGGTTGTTTATAGCTGGTGCAGCGTCTACTGTAGCAGGAGCAGGTATGCTGCTGTCCGGCAGGTCCGCGAACAAATAGCACAGCGCTCTTGTGTTCACTACCGCACAGACCATTCTGTAAACTATTGTCATGATTCACACCTTCCATATCAACAACAGAAGGTAGTCCATCATGAAATTCAGTAGCTCTGTATATGCCGTCCTGCTTGGGAGTGCTGTGGCACTCTGTTTGTCGGGTTGTGACCGGCAGGGAACGTTTGAAGAAGCCGGGGAATCGATCGATCAGCAAATCGATGAAGCAAGCGATGCAGTAAAAGATGCCACCAACGGCGACTGAACTGATAGTACACAGTCAGCGCTGGTGCCGGACATCAGTCCGGGCACTCTACTTTATGTGTCATTCAGCCGGCATCAGCAGCAGCTTTTCAGCAACCACCGACTCCACTTTGTCCCGACTGTAGAACAGCGGAAAATACCGGTTGTCGACCCACTCCTCAAACAGATTGTCGTAGAACGGGCTATCCGGATCACCGGACTGGCCGGGCGTATTGGACGCCAGCGCACGATCGAAATCTTCGGTATCTACCAGCATACGAAACGAAGCTCCACTGGTCTGGTTGTCTCCATAGGAGGTGTTGCTGACGGTATAGCTATAGCCGTGCCGGGGCGCAGGTCCCACTTCGAGTGATGCGCGCAATTCATCATTGACCGCCGCACTCATCGGGTGGCGCAGGTGGACATGTTTGTAACCTTCCTGACCATATTGCCAGTTCGAGATGTCACTGCCAAAACGTTCACGCAGATCATCCACAGCGGCTGCCAGGGCATCGTGCAGCAGGCGGTTGCGATCCGCTGTCGGGTTGTTACCAAAACGGCCATCCGGAGACAGCAGCCGATCCACTGTTAGCTTCATCTGCAGCAACCCGATAAAGTCCGCTGCTGCTTCCGGCACGTACAGCGCCGACACGCGCTCGCGCAACTCACGCTCCCAGGCCATATAGATGCCGGCAGCTACCGAATCAATGTTCATACGGAAGTTCCAGTCCAGCAGTTGCTGGCGGGCACGTTCCACTGCCCGGTTGTCAAACGCCAGACCATTTAACAGAGGCACCAGTGTGCGCGCCGGAATGGACAGGGAGTCATTTTGCAGCTGAGCCATGTCCTGCAGATTGAACTTCTGGCCGGAGGCCAGCACTTCCCGTACGCGGTTGCTGCGGTACGGGTCAGTCCACGTCCACCCTACTGCATTACGGAAAGCGTAATTGTCCGGCACCAGGTTTTCGTTGGATGTGTTCCAGAATCCTTGCTGGGGGTTGGTAGCATTGGGCAGCGCCAGAATCGGCAGATATCCATCCCATTCATAGCGACCATCACCTGGCACCGGCAACAGACCATCCCAATTAGTGCGCAGTGGCGCCACACCGACCGCCTGGTAACCGATGTTGCCGTCACGGTCAGCCCATACAAAATTTTCGCCGGGCAGCCGACTATAGGCCGCTCCCTCACGAAACTCCTCCCAGGATTGTGCCTGACTCATGCGCAGACCGGCCAGATAAGGCGCTGCGCCAATGTCCAGCCATGCCAGACGAAGCGCAAATGCGGCCTGGGCATCAGGTCGCTCGTGAACCACCGGGCCGTGGCGGGTGAATTTCAACTGGACCGTTTGTATTTCACCACCACGTACAGCAATCTCGGTTTCTTCAATACGCATGGTTTCCCAGCGCCCCTGATAGCGGTAGCGATGTGGATCATCTGGATGTGTTTCATAGACATACAGATCTTCACTGTCCACCTGAAACACGGTCAGACCCCAGGCGCCAAACCCATTGTGACCAATGGAAATGCCAGGCAGCGAAGGTTCCCCGCCCCCGATAATATTCCAGCCCGGACCGTGCAGATGCACAAAATAGCGCAGCGCCGGCGCCCCCACCACACGGTGCGGATCGTTGGCCATGATCGGATAGCCACTCTCACTCAGTGAACCATTGACGACCCAGTTATTGCTGCCAATATCCTGATTGCGCCCCAGCACTTCAGTCTGGGAAGCCGCCAGTTGATCGTTGAGACGTTCAACAATCACCTCACCGCTGGCGGTGTCTGTGGCCCGATACTGCACATCTATGTCTTCCGGCAAAAAGGACACACTGCTTCGCGCCGCGTCGTACAGGCGCAGGATATCGTCATGCAGAAGCTCTGTATTTATTGCATCATCAAAATGAAGGTCGGGCTCACCCGGGTGGAACCAGATCAGATCCTTTACGGTGTCGCTGTCGGTGCTTGCCACGGCACGCGCCAGATTCAGCTCCTGACGAACATTGCCGACCAGACCCTGGTGGCGGGAGATGACGATTTCCGGCGTCCAGTGCTGCGGCTGCAGATCCATGAGCCGAAACTCAAGTGGCAACCGCGCAGGGTCGGCCAGCATCTCGTCAATATAGGCGTTAATGCCGGCGACAAAGGCAGGAATGATCTGGTCGCCGCGCGGATGGTAGTGACGCATCTCCTGCTGCAGATCACCCCGAAAGCGCATCAGTCGCGCACCGATATCGTGATCCAGCATGCGCTCACCCATCAACTCGGCCATAGTGCCCGTGGCCTGACGTCGCCACATCTCCAGCTGAAACAGACGATCGCGGGCGGCATTGTAACCCTGGGCAAAAAACAGATCGTGCTCGGTTTCTGCGTAGATGTGCGACACGCCCCAGGCATCCTTGAGTATTTCGACCGGGGCCTGCAGGCCGTCCATAACCAGGGAGCGTTCGTCTGCAGCCTGTGCTGTGGCTGCAGCAAAACCGAAAGTCATCGAACACAGGGACAGGGCCAGGCGGCGGAGCGTTTGCGGTCTGGTGGACATGGAAAACCTCTCTTGGGGGCAATGGGCTCAGGTCAGATTAAACACCAGACCAGTGCGTGTCCAGCAGTGGTTCCTCAAATGCGCGGTTTTGCATGTCTCACGAATCCGGATACATCATTGCTCAAAAGCAAATCCATGTTCCAGCGTAGGTTTGACAATACGAAAATGTGGCGAGAGATCAAAGTCGCCCGGCACATAATGTGTGTAGTGGCGATGTATAACAATCTGCTGCCCTTTTCGGTCGTCAATCCGGATAAGCTCCGGCAGAATCGGATACCCCACAGACTGAAAGGCTTCTGCGATCAGTGTTGAACAGATTGCGCGGGTAGGTTCGCCGCTGCCCAGAGTAATCAACTCTCGCCGGTAACGACCGGGCACCAGGGGTTTCTGGATCAGGTAGCGAGCCAGATCAATGATATTTCTCAGATCATAGACATAACCCAGCCTGGCTTTGGCAAAATCTGTGATGGCATCCCGGGTTTTATCACTCAGACCAACCGGGCGACAGATACGGATGTTGTAGGGCTCGTATTTTCGTAACGGCACCTGGATCACACCCTGGGTCAGATCAGCTTCTATCATCGACGGCACATCGGGATCGCATTTGTCCGCGCCCACGTACAGACAGGCATGCGACCAGGTGGATTGTGTCAGGTACTTTATCGCCGTGCTGATACGGCTGTTGCCGTCCACCAGCACGATGTCCGCCGGTTGCAGGGTATCCATAACCTCCTCCAGGGATGTACGACTCAGTCGCTCATAACCCGGACGGGGCTTGCTGAGATAGTTGGCCAGACCGCGGCCGATTGCTGAAAACAGAGGATTCATGATGTCCTTTTTGTTGTCGGAGAACTACTGAAAGTGGATGTTACTGCTTACGCGTCCTTTTTGCACCGGCACCGCCATATCTGGTCAGCCGGCTATTCCGCTGATAAGCTCTCAATCATTTGCCCGTCCAACGTCAAGGAACTGAACATGCCAGCAATCACGAAGGACGAATCCATCCTCTGGACGGCCCTTTTCGAACAGTCAGGTGATGCTATGGTTGTGCTGCGACAGGATGGCAGCGTGTACCGGGCGAACCGTCGGTATGCCGAAATGCTTGGTTATACACCCGATGAAATGAACGCACTGTCTGTGTGGGACTGGGATACCCGGTTCAGCAAAGAAGTACTGCTGGAGATGCTGGTAGCTGTTGACAATTCAGGCGCCCATATTGACACTCAACAGCGCCGCAAGGACGGCACTTTTATCGAAGTAGAACTGAGTAATAACGGAGCCGAATACAAGGGTGAAAAACTGGTCTTCTGTATCGTCCGGGATACCACTGCACGCAACGCCACCGAGAAGAATCTGCGGCAGAGTGAAGAAAGACTCCAACGTATCGCCTCCCAGATACCCGGCGCTTTGTATCAGTATCGGATAGCGCCGGATGGTACGCGCAGCTTCCCTTATTTCAGTGAAGGCATCATTGCGTTGGGCGGGCTCACATTGGAGCAGTTGTCCGGAAGCGATACGGACCCCGTCATGTCGCGCATACTTCCCGAGGATGCGGTGGACATTGAAACCAAAGCCCAAAAGTCCGCCAGCGCTTTGACCCAGTTTCATACAGAATTCCGAATTCGCCATGGCGATGGATCCATTCGTTGGATAGAGGCGCGCTCCACGCCTGCAAAGGAAGCAGACGGCAGCATTCTCTGGACCGGAATCCTGCTGGACATTACCCAGCGTATGGAAGCTGAAGAAAAAGTGCGGACAATGGCCATTACCGATGGCCTCACTGGCATCAACAACCGACAGGAGTTCAGCCGGTTGCTGGATAAGGAAATTGAACGGGCAATCCGCTACAACACCCCACTCACGCTTGTCATGTACGATCTTGATCACTTCAAGCTGGTTAATGACCGCTTTGGACATGACACCGGAGACGATGTGCTGCGCACGGTCGTCAAACTGACCAATGACAATATCCGCAGCACCGACTTTCATGGCCGCTGGGGTGGTGAGGAGTTTATGGTACTGCTGCCGCAGACCACACTGGAGGCAGCCCTTGATGTTGCCGAAAAATTACGCCTGGCAGTCGCCGGCCACCAGTTCAGTCATGTCGGCACTGTCACCGCCAGTTATGGCGTCGCGGAACTGGCGCCCCAGGAAAATGCCAGGTCATTGGCTCAACGTGTTGATGAGGCACTTTACCGGGCAAAGGACAGGGGCAGGAACCGGGTAGAGGTGTATGAAGCCTGATTATCGCTGGAGTATGGTAGCCATACCTATGAACAATCCAATTTGTTACATCGTATCTCAGGTCAGGGTTGGCTGCAGCTCTATATCCGGGATAAGGCGCTTTCCCAGACTTATCACATCATCTGTGCCATAACCCGCTTTGTCGTAAAAGTTCAGGACTTTTTTATTGGTGACACGAACAACAATATTGAGTTTTGGACAACCCATGGCAACAAGAAGCTCTTCGAGCTTCGCCATTAAAAGCTTTCCATATCCCTGCCCCTGATGGCGTGGCGAAACGGCAAGATAAAACACAGATCCCCGGTGCCCGTCGTACCCACCCATAACAGATGCAATGACTTCTCCTTCCAGTTCGCCAACCAGAAACAGCTCAGGCTGAACAGCAAGCTTTCTGGTGATATCCAGATCCGGATCATTCCATGGACGAGTGAGATCACAGGCACTCCAGAGTTCAATTACTGCTTTTCTGTCGGATTCTGTAAATGTGCGAATGATCAATTTCGGAAAACCTCCAGGTTAATTGCGTATGTATCTGCCGTCAGAATATCCCGTTGGTGTTAACGGGTGACCAACCAGCGGCACAGGATCAACCAAAACTTTTCACTCATGAGTTTCTTCGGGAATCAGCGGCAAAAGATCAGTAACGCCGACATCCCCACCCGCTTGAGACAACAAAGTGGACACCTGACCCCGATGATGAGTCTGATGGTTAAAAAAATGCAGAATCAGATACGAAAACCGTTTGTTGACCGCAGCCCCTTTGAGTCGGGAGTAGCTAATAACAGAATCCAGATCACCTTCGGTTAACGCACCTGTCCAGTCGACAATCTGCCGGTCCAGCCAGTAACGGTGCTCGGTCAGACTCGCAAAATCATCAAAAATCATCTGATCCAGGGCAGTCGGGTTTGGAATACCAGCGACCTCACGCAACGAGACCGAACAGGAGGGATGTGAGGCAAACCGCTTTAACCAGATGGTATCCGCCACAACGATATGATTGAGCGTGCCCACAATAGAGCCAAAAAATGCACCACGATCTTTCATCAGATCTGTTTCGTTCAGACGCCCTGCCGCTGCGTAAACTTTCAGATTCATGGACTGATTGTACGCTGCAAGTAATTCAAAATGATGTGTCAGGCCCATCGGCATTCCCGTTCAGATATAATACCGCACCCCAGCCACAAAAATGCCCAGTAAACCAACACAGCTCACAGCAAACGCCACACTTCGCAGCAATTTCAGGTTTGCATAATAGAACACCATATGAGCAACCCGGCCAATGAAGTAGACCAGGGAAAAACCATTTACCCAAGCGGCATCGGCTGCAGAAAAAATGGCGAACAAGACGAACAAGATAAAAATACCAACACTTTCATTACTATTGGCAAACGCACGACTGGCACGAAACAAAAGACTGTCATGAGTTTGCTCAACGGCAACACCGGGCGGGTGTCCGGTCTTGATACTCACCACATCGGCAACAAGAAGTTGCAGAAAAAACAGTAATCCAGAAACCCCCAGCACAATAATTGTTGTTGCATACGGCTCAAAAATTTCCATCTGTTGCCCTCCCGATATCTTTACCCCGTAAACTCCGAATTAGCTGGCAAATCTTCCTGCTCCGGCGTCCTGTCCGCCGCAGAAGCTCGATATTCCGACTCCGACAACATAATACCCAGTTTCTGCCACTTATCCATACTTTCCGGCCAATTAGCGCCCACCCGTTCCAGATGTGCAGCAATGGTTTCCGGTCGCCGGCGCCCCAGTCCCAGCTTGCGCAGCCGCGCGTCCAGTCGCAGATACTGCCGCATGGCCGGCGACAGTTTCTGCCGCGCCTGACGACCACTCCATGTTGCCCGCAATCCCACCGCCACCAGTAATGCAGCCAGCAACCAGACTGGCAGATTGCCCATACCCTGCCCGTCCAGCCAGTCGCTGAGATCTTCGGTGCGCAGGTTGCCTTCGTTGTCATACATGCTCAGGTTCCAGCCGTACTGCAGGGCGTCCAGTGAGTTGCGAACGCTCTGGTAGCCGGGAATGGCAGCCAGTTGCAGGCGCAGACGGGTATCGCGGTCCACGTTGTTTTCCGCTGTGCTGGTCAGGGAGGCCAGCCAGGCATCGATGCCCAGGCGGATGCGCTCCGGGGCAACCTGTGCGGTGGGATCCAGTTGTACCCAGCCGCTGTCGGGGAACCACGCCTCTACCCAGGCGTGCGCATTGTATTGGTAGACAGTCCAGTGGCCGGTGATCGGATTAAAATCGCCACCCTGATAACCGGCAACCACCCGTGCCGGGATGCCAGCGGCTCGCAACGTAAAGGTCAAGGCGCCGGCATAGTGTTCGCAGAATCCCTCGCGGGTATTAAACAGAAAATCGTCAACGCTGTTCTCACCGTTGGCTGCGGGTGTAAGTGTGTAGAAAAACGCTTCCTGGTTGAAATGGCGCATGACTGCGTCGGCAAATGCGCGATCATCGTTATATTGTGAGCGCAACGTGTCGACCCACTCGCGGGTATGCGGATTACTGTTGGCGGGCAGTGCCACATTAACCTGACGGGTCTCGTCACTGAGTGTCAGTTCAGCCGGTGGCGGAGTGGAGGTGACCGGGTACCGCACGCGCTGACGTATCATGTCTGCCGTGACCAGCATGCCGCGGGTATCGCGAAAGGTCTGTGGACGCCAGGCGTAGGCCTGATGCAGGCCATACAGCCAGAACTGACGCATCGGTTCCAGCGTCACCAGATAGGTCAGCCGCCGTGACTGTGGCACCTCGTCAGGCACCGGGTTCAGATCAAACTGCAGGCGATTGGTACGCGACCAGGTGCGCCCGTCAAAGTCTTCCATCACCAGGCCGCGCCAGTAAAGATCGGCTGGCTCCAATGGCGATTCATCATCGTTAAAGCGCACACGCATGGCCAGGCTGGAGTCGTTGACCAGTTCGCTGACCGAACCGGGGGTCATGGTGTCGCTGATACCGGTCGACGCACGGCTGGGAGACCCCCGATCCGACCAGCGTGCACCCACCGCCAGCATCAACAGCACAATCACCAGCAGAATTGGTGTGGCCAGCAACACCTGGCGCAGCGCACTGCTGAGCTGGACCATACTGTTGGCGGTGGGGTTACTGTGCATACGCATCAACAGCAGCAGACTCAATCCCAGAAAGTACGCGCCCGCCGCCCAGGAGTCGGCATAACTCATGGCAGCAAACAGCAGAACAAAGGCAAAGGTGTGCCAGCGCAGTATCAGGCTGATCAGACAAGGGAGGATCAACCACCAGGCCTGGGTCTGCAGCGGCGGCAAAATCAGCGCAATGGCGGACATCAATGTGGCGGGTATCACCAGATCCGGGCCATTGGCTGATGTATTCACACCCATAGCGCCAACGCCTGTAGCATTTTGTGTTTGTGGGCCTCGCCCTGCCCCGGCCTTACCGGCACAGCACCGGGCAGCTCCAGCCCTACAGCCTGATGCCGACGGCTTAGCAACAGCACCTGAAAACACAGGCAGGACAATACGGCTTCAGGGTCACGACCTGGAAAGTGTCTGAACGCCAGCATAAACTGCGGTTCTGCCTCGCGCACAAACTGTTTGGTTTTAAGCCCCTGCCCACGCGCCAGTGATTGCCAGGCAATGCGCCGTCGACTGTCGCCTGACTGATAATCTCGCAAGCCGGTAAAGTCATCCACGCCGGTCTGCCGCGACAGCCGCTGCTGACCGGGCGCATTAGCTGGCGATTGCACAGCGGCCGGTGGCAGTGCACAGATGTGCGGCTGCGGATACACCAGACAGCGCATGGCCAGATCCGGCCTGCACCAGGCCTGCCACAGGCCAATCGGGTAGCGGGTTCGCAGCGTCATTCTGGGCGCACTGAGCATGCCCCGTTGGGTGGCAGGCGTAGTCAGATTGATTGTTACTTCTGCTCCCGGGGGCAGCGAAACCAGCTGCAGGGCATCATTGCTGAATCCCAGCCACAGGTCCTGATGACCACGACGCTGACCTGCGGCGTTTATCCTGACGCTGAACTGTGCCGTGTCGCCCACAAAACAGCGTTGAGCTGGCAAATCTGATTCTGCATCGTGTGCCTCCAGCCTCAGCCCGCTCAGGTTGCGATAACACAGCACCAGACTCAGCAGAAACAGACTCAGCATCAGCGAGGACAACAGTAATGTGACGGGATTACGCTCGGCAATGGCAATCACCAGCACAACAATGGCGCCCAGACCAAACAGCGCTCCCCGCGCGGTGGGCAAAATGAAGATGGTTTTTTGACTGAGCTGCAGACTGGCAACTGCCGGAACCCGGCGCGCCAGCCAGCGGGTCTGACGTTTAGACCAGTATGCCTGCCAGTGCTGCCTCAGACCGACAATACGTTGACGGAGTCCAGTATCCATTGCGCCAGTGTCCTGTGACCCTCATTGGATTTATCAGCCTGTTCTACAACCATATCCACCCGGTCACCGGCGCTCAGACGATGATCAGCCACGGCCGCAAATACAGCCTGAACATCATCCGGGGTCACATAATCACGCCCGGCCATCAGGGCATAACAGCGCGCTGCACGTACGATGGCCAGACCGCCACGCGGTGACAGACCTAGGTGAATGCGCGGTGATTGTCGACTGAAATCGATCAGTCGCTGCACATAGTCCAGTACAGCATCACTGAGCTGCACCCGGGTCAGTTGCTGCTGCCACTGTTGCAGATCGGCAACCGACAGGAAAGCTTCCACCGGCTGTGGTTTCAGTCGCCGATCTGGCTGCGCCAGCAACTGGCGTTCAGCTGCGGTATCCGGATATCCCAGCGACAGACACATCAGAAACCGGTCGGTCTGTGATTCGGGCAAGGGGTAAGTGCCGGCCAGTTCGGAAGGGTTCTGGGTGGCGATGACAAAAAACGGTTCAGGCAACGAACGGGTTTCACCATCCAGCGAGACCTGCCCCTCTTCCATGGCTTCCAGCAGAGCACTTTGCGTGCGCGGCGTGGCGCGGTTGATCTCATCAGCCATCAGTACCTGGCAGAAAACCGGCCCTTCATGGAAATGAAACTCGCCCGTGGAAGGATCAAACACAGAGCCGCCCAGAATGTCGGCTGGCAGCAGATCGCTGGTGAATTGTATGCGGCGGAACGACAGGCCCATCACACCGGCCAGAGCGTGGGCCAACGTGGTTTTGCCCATGCCAGGCAGGTCTTCCAGCAGCAGGTGTCCGTCGCTTAGAAGGCAGCACAGGGCCAGACGTATCTGTTCGTCCTTGCCCAGCACGGCGCGATTGATCTGCGTGAGGGCTGTCTGAATACTGGTGTGAACGGCTTCTTGCATCGGGTGTGTTTCTCCGTCATTTTCCGGAGTGTATCCCGAATCAGCGCATCAGTGCCAACATCACTGAGATGCGCCGGGACCTGAAGTAGTGTGGTCACCGGCGCAGTCTTTCAGAAAGCGTCCTGCTTCAGTCCAGCGTGAAATCAATTTCGTCGCCATTCACCACAACAAGATACTCACCCGCAGACAATCCCTTCACGTCCAGAGGCAACGTGATCTCGAATGGGTCTGTCACCTGTATACAGGCCACCAGTGTCTGCAGCGGCGTCTCACCAATAACCACAAAGAAGGTGTTGCCTTTGCGGGTGACGGCGGTATTCAGCTCAACGCAGGGTGTGGACTTATAACCGGCTATGCCCAATTCAACCTCGACAGGATTTGTCTCAATCACTGCAACGGACAACTCTTCAACGTAGGCAAGCTGTTTTTCCACCGCATCAACAACCCTGAAGTCACCATTGGGTTCCATGGCAAGACGTACCTGCTGATAATAGCGGGTCTTGTCCCCTTCCATCACAATGGCATCATTGATAGTCAGTTCATTGTCCAGATACAGCACGCCGTCCGCCTGAGCATTGGCTGACTGCAGCACTCCCACCAGCAGGCCGGTAACCAGCACCTGCAGGCCAAACATTTTTACGATCTTCAAATTCATGTTACTCACCTCACACATACTGCGTTGATTCACTTCCCGGCACAATTGCCGGAAATTGAGTGTATTGTGCATCGCTCACTTCATGTTGGCTGTTGGAGACTTGTATAAAAACTGTGACTAATTGTACGGCCAGTGCAGGACAAAACTGGCCCCATGGGCTTGTCTGTTTTCGACATGGATATTGCCACCGTGACGCTGCAGAATGCGGCGCGCAATGGCCAGACCCAGCCCGTAACCACCGGATTGCCGGTCTCGACTGGTGTCGAGTCTGGCGAAGGGTTCAAAAATACTTTCCCGGGAGCCTTCAGGAATGCCGGGGCCATCATCACTGATACAGACAAACACTTCTGCGCCTTCCTGTTTACAGGTCACGACCACCTCTTTATCCGCATAACGCAAGCAATTACGCATGACATTGTGCAGGGCACGCGCCAGCAGGTCCGGGTTGAAACGCACTTCCAGAGTATCGCTTTCAGCCGGCACCTGCAGACGGACAGGAATCTGTGAATCAGCGTACCGGGCCAGTTGTCGCTGCAGCCATGTGTTGATATCGACAGCGTGCAATTGCAGCTGCAGGTTGTCCTCACTGAGTTTGGCGTAGGACAACATCTCGTCAATCAGCGCTTCCAGTTCCTGTACATCTGTTTTCATGGCATTGATGTGTTCGGCCAGACGTTGCGCATCGTGAATTTTGGGAATCATCTCCAGACCAAACTTGAAACGCGCCAGTGGTGTTCTCAGCTCATGGGCAACCGCATTGGTCAGCTCGCGATGCGCCGTGACCAGATACTGTATGCGTTCGGCCATTTTGTTGAAGGATTGCGCTACCGGCAAAATGCTGGAATTTTCGGCAACTGATACCCGGGTGTGAAAATCATCGCGTCCGAACTGGCTTGCCGCAAAACGTAGCGAACTCAGATCACGGTAGAACGGCCTGCCCCAGAGAAACAGCAGCAAGGCAACCAGAAAATAGTAGCTGACAATGACACTGGTTTCGATAATTGCAGCAGAATCAGCTTGATCAGGCAGCGGGCCCAGCGCAATGATCTGCCCTGTCGATAGTATCATTTTGTACAGAATTTCCCGTGACTCACCGTCACGATAGGACTCCACCTGCCCGTTACTCAGTGTTGCCAGGAAAGCCTGCTGGCCACCCATGTCTGCGGCTTCGTACAACCTAACCGGCAGAGTCAATGCACTCTCCAGTTGCGAAGACAGCGCAGCAAAATTGGTGGCGACATCTGCAGGACCGGCACCTGGATCTGCTCCGGGCTCAGTCAGCAGCAATTCGATCAGTGCAAAATCGGCAGCATAGCGCTGGACACTGGTCTGCTCATTGGTCGGGAGCATCCAGAGCAACAGACTGTCCAGCGCCAGCGCAATAATCAATATGCCTGCTGCAATAACGATATAGGAACGCAGAAAAAACCATGACGACAGCCGGCTATTCACGAGCCACCCGCTCCCAGGCATCCACAACAAACAGATAACCCTTGCCCCAGATGGTACGAATCCGAAAGGGTTGCTCCGGATTATCGTGCAGTTTTTTGCGTAGCCTGGATATCCGCACATCGACCGTACGATCCAGGCCATCGTATTCAATACCACGAATCGTGTTATAGATTTCGTCTCTGCTCAACACGGTACCTGCATGCTGCGCCAGCAAACCCAGCAGTTCGAACTCCTGCGTTGTCAGGTCAACTTCCAGGCCGTCCAGTAATACCTGATGAGACTGCAGATTCACCTGCAACTGACCAAACACCAGCACCTCATTCGCCGGAGGCTTCTGCGCGCCCTGTGTACGTCGTAGCAATGCCCGCAAACGTGCCAGCAGAACCGGCGGCTCTATTGGTTTGGTAACGAAATCGTCTGCGCCCAGCTCCAGCCCCATGACATGATCAATATCGCTGCTCTTGGCGGTGAGAATCAGAATGGGGCCAGCGAAAGTCTTGCGCAGCTCTGTACACACCTGCAAACCGTTCATGCCAGGCAGCATCAGATCAAGAATCACGATATCCACCTTGCTGGCATCAAAGCTGGCAACCGCCATACCACCCTGATGCTGCACCGTCACACTGAAGTGTTCCTGTTGCAGATAATCGCGCACCAGGCTTGCCAAACGGACATCGTCTTCAATCAGCAAAAGCCTTACTGGCGATGAGCCTGTTTCAGCAGAACTGCCTGCCCCTTTATGAAATTCAGACATCAGAAAATGCTCCAGGCGTGACGACGGCGCCGGCGTGTATCGCGCAGATCCCGTTTGATGACAGGTATCTCAACTTCGCTCAATATCTGATTGGTTTGCGCATCCAGCAACTGCACACTGACGTTTTCCTCACGCGATACCGACACAGAAAATTCCCCCTGCTGTTGTGCCTGCCAGCAGTGCAGCGCTTCTGCCTGCTCGGGGAACTTCAGGCAGACACTGATATCGCTGACGGCCGTCCATGACACCAGCATCTGCATCGAGCAGACTTGTTCACCAGGTGTCATAACACATATTCGCGGTTGTGCGCTGAGGGTGACATATTCTTCAACTGATGTTGCCAGCGCAAACGTGGGGGCACAAATCCACAGTAAAATTGCGCGCGATAACCACACAGGCACGCAAAGCGCCACAGTCCGGCAGGCCGTGTCCGAATTTTTCCCGCTCCCTGTGAAAATTTTCAACATTGTTCCGCAGGATTATTTGAATTGGTAATATAGGCCAAGAAACGCCGTATTCACGATGCCTCGCTCGATAATGGGACTGCGCCGGATGGATTTCCCCAGGTATTCCCGTTCCAGAACACCGACTACCCGCCACCGATCGCTCAGGGAGCGGCTGGCGGAAATTCGAACCACACTGTTGATACTGGACTTACCTGTGTACGCCGGTCGGCCATCAATCATCTCTCGCGGGCGCACACCGTAGTAGTAGTCTACAAGATCGCGGCTTTTCCATTCCGCACCCAGGGTGAGACTGAATTCACTCTTCAATGTTATCCAGGGATAAGAATACGCAAACCACGCTGATTGTCCGCGATGGGTGCCGCTGACATCAGTCAGAACTTGTGCCTGCAGGTCTCCCCATTCACTGATGTAGAGCATTTCAAGACCCGAATTTACTGCAAAATCACGCTCAGGCAGCGATGTATCCAGGTCCTCAAAGATGATTTCTTCCAGCTCGGCTGTATTGAGTGATTCAAGATCCGGGGCCTCACCGCCTGCAATACCCGGAAACATGATGCCCTTGTCCTCGGCAATCTGCCTCAGGCTGAAGATGTCCAGCCCGGAACTGCCGTTGCTCAGGTGACTGTAATAGTTACGTTCATTATTAAAGGTCAACAGGGCATGCGCGGAGAACTGAGCAGTTTGCCTGAGCGTCAAACCGATATCGCCATTGTCGAAGAACCAGCGTTCCCCATACCATGCCAGATCAACGATCGCGTTCAGGTTCAGGTCGTCAGAGGCAACAAATGGATTATTGCGCCGCCCATGCCCCACCGCAACGCCGACTGACCATGCACTTTCCTCAGCACCGGTAATTTGTCCGTCGCTCTGTTGCGCTATAACCGGCAATGTCAGGCACAGGCAAAACAAAGTCACTAAGCGAACAGACAGGCACCATAATCCCGGGGCAAAGGTTCGATTCAGAGACAGGCAGTGGGTCGGATTCGGAGTCAAGATCACTCTCTCGCGGGTTTCTCAAGGTCTGAAGCAGAAGTTTACCCGCCACACACAACGGAACTTGTATTGTTTTTGACGTTAAATTGTAAACAAATGTAATACATCTGCTGTACGGCGTTCAAATGCCTGCACTTATGATCACGCCTGCAAGTATGCCGGGAGAAAGTGCCAGCAACAGAACACCAAGCAGCCATAATGAACGCCATATTGAGAACCACGAATTTTGCTTCATTCTCACAATAACCGCAAATATCACCCCCTTGACCAGGGTATTGGTGACTGAGGCAATCAGAATACCCATAGCTGCCACCTGCGGCGCAATTTCTCCTTGCGCCATTTTCGCCAGGGACAAGGTAATCGCATCCACATCCATCAAGCCCGAGACCACAGCCAGAATGTAAACCCCGCTGTCACCAAGCCAGTCCGTCAGTGCCCTGGTAAGCAGCAGGATAACCGCCAGCAACGAACCAAATTTGATAGCCGTGGAAAGTTGCAAGGGATTGGGCAGCTTCATCTCCAGTGACAGATCCGTCGGGGCCTGTTGGTGATGACGCCAGAAAATGCCTGCGGCCACGATCAATCCTGCAAACATGAGCAGCAATGGCAGCCACAACAGTGGCAAAAGCGCGGCGTTGACAACCGACACCTCAATAATCACCCGCACGAACATAATACTGGCTGCCACCAGTATGCCAGCCACAAACAGGTGTTTGTTGTTGTGTTGCCGGCTAAAATTTGCCAGCGTAACTGTTACCGCCGTGGATGACGCCATGCCACCGGCTATGGCAGTAATTAACGTGCCCAGCCGGTGTCCGGTCAGTTTGATGGCAATGTAACCGGCAAATGAAAGGCTGCAGATCAGCACCACCATCCACCAGATCCAGTAGGGATTAAGCGCACCCCAGGGGCCATAACCCTGATCCGGCAGCAGCGGCAGAAGGACCACAGATATCAGTAACAGCACTACACTGGACGAGAATTCTTCCTGGGTCAGTTTTTCCAGCCAGCGGTGAAGCGCCCGTTTGTACCCCAGCAGTGCGACCACCACGGTGGCTACGCCGAGCGCTGGCAGTTGCTGACCACCTGCCGCCCAGGCGGACAACAGAAAAGTCAGCAGCATGGCAAAGGCAGTGGTGGTTCCGCGGTCCTGGTTGCTCTTGAAATCCAGCACATGGGCAACAATCACCAGCATGGCAACGGCCAGAAAGACCCCAACTATCAGCAACTGACCAAACTGCTGGCCAGCGATGACTGACACTCCGCCCAGGAGGCCGATAATGCCAAAGGTGCGTAGCCCTGCCACGCGGGTACCTTCACCGTCTTCGCGGCCGCTCCAGCCACGTTCCGAACCAATTAACAGGCCAATCGCCAGGGCGGCGAGCAATTTCAGAGTCAGCTGATATTCCAGATCCATAGGTCAAAGTATCTCTGCAACCAGAACTTGTCCAGCTTCATGGAAGGCGGGCCGGCGAGCGCCCTTCTTCCTGTCAAAATTTCAGGCACATACTGACCCGGCCACGCAACCCTGCCGCCTGTTCCTGCAGGAGTTTCTCTCTCAGAGCCTCGCTGGCGTTCTCCGGACTTAAGACTTCAAAGCCCATCCGCTGGTAAAACGGTGCATTCCAGGGCAGTTCAGCAAACGTTGTCAGCGCAAGGCGTGCATAACCGGCGTCTTTTGCCCAGTGCGCGACAGTGGTAATCAATGCCCGGCCCAACCCCTGTTGCTGGTAGTCCGGGTGTACATCCATTTCCACAAGGAATGCATCCGAACCCAGCGTTGAGGCCAGCGCAAAACCAACCGGTTGCTGTTCATAGCTGCTACCAGTTGTGCTGATCAGCGCCACCCACAAGCGCCCTGCCTGCTGTGCACTGGCCAGATCAGCCAACGAGGTAACCTCATTTTTCAGTATTTCAGGCAGCAGGTCTGATGGAAACAGTGCCGCCGCTGCGCGTTCAATTGCTGGCAATGGCGAGAGATGTTCCGGTGCCGCCTTGACTATGGTTGGCGTTATGCCTGGCGGTGTCGTCGGCATTTTTTAATGATGTCCTGAAATGACCAGACTGTGTCAGTCGTCCTGTGTAAACTTGCCTTTCAATCAGTGTACAGGAGCCCGGCAGTGCTTCTCAATCCAGATGAATACGAACAGGCCAGACAGACGCGTGACCCGCATTTTGACGGGCGCTTTTTTGTTGGTGTACTGACAACAGGCATCTACTGCCGACCCGTATGCCCCGTCCGTATACCAAAGAAGGAGAATATACGGCTGTACAGCTCAGCGGCAGCTGCGGCTGAGGCGGGCTTTCGGCCCTGCCTGCGCTGCCGGCCAGAGTCATCCCCTGGTACACCGGCTTGGATGGGAACCTCCCATACTGTATCGCGCGCCCTGCAATTGATTGCCAATGGAGCGCTCAACAACGGATCTGTACAAGACCTGGCCCTTCAACTGGGCGTCAGTGGCCGGCAACTCACTCGCCTGTTTGACAAACATCTGGGTGTATCACCGCTGACGGTTGCCAATACGCAGCGCCTGCATCTGGCAAAAAAGCTTATCGACGAAACAACACTGTCGATGACCGAGATCTGTTTTGCTGCAGGATTCAGCAGCGTGCGACGCTTCAACGCCGTATTCAGGCAGGTTTACGATCGATCACCAATGTCCTTGCGGAAAAATACGGTTGCCAGCGCGGTGCCGGCACCGAACCAGGGCATCCGGATTCGACTGAGCTTCCGCCCGCCTTTCGACTGGCGCACCATGCTGGCTTACCTGGCCAGACGGGCAATTCCGGGCGTAGAGCATGTAACAGATTCCACTTATTCCAGAACCATCATGCCAGATGGCAAAGCTGGTGAACTGTCAGTGTGCTTCAGTGACAACAGCAATACCCTGCTACTCACAATACACCACGAGCACACACGTTTCCTCTACCAGATTGTTGAGCGCGTACGCATCATGTTCGACCTGAAGGCGGTGAGTACGGAAATAGAGAACTTTCTGTCCAACGATCCGTTTCTGCGACCCGTGGTTGCCGCCAATCCGGGCATCCGGGTACCTGTCGCCTGGGACGGATTCGAGGGAGCAGTGCGGGCAATAATCGGTCAACAGGTGTCCGTCAAAGGTGCCACGACGCTTGTATCACGGTTTGCAGTTGCCTGCGGCACACCTTATCAGTCTGCGATAAACCCGGCACTGAATCTGATATTTCCTCTACCGCAGGCCGTCCTTGAGGCGCCACTCTCAGGCCTTGGTCTGACGACACGACGCATCGATGCGATAAAACAGCTCTCTGCTGCGGTATGTGCCGGTGAATTGCATTTCGATGGCAGCATGGCAACCGCGCAGTTTGTCGAGCGCATTACCCGGATTAGCGGTATCGGTCCCTGGACAGCGCAATATATTGCCCTGCGGGCGCTCAACGACCCGGATGCTTTTCCGCATTCAGACCTGATTTTATTACGTGCTGCCGCTGCAGATGACGAGACGTTGACGCCGGGACAATTACTGGCAAAGGCGGAACGCTGGCGTCCGTGGCGAGCTTATGTGGTGATGTTGCTGTGGCGGCACTATGCGACAGCTTCTACCCGTGACTGAAATACCCGGAGATAACACATGACTGTCTACTACAGCCTTCTGACAAGCCCCGTTGGTGATCTGCTGCTGGCAGGTGATGGCAATGCCTTGCACCTGGTCGGTTTTCCTACCGGCAAACGCTCTGCCGTCAGACAGAGTGACTGGTTGCGCAATGACGCTGTGTTTATGGAGGAAAAACGCCAGCTCACTGCCTATTTTAATGGCGAACTAACGGAGTTCACGTTGAAACTGTCACTTCAGGGTACGGATTTCCAGAAATCGGTATGGAACGCTTTGCGCGCTATCCCCTACGGTCAGACCTGCAGCTATGGAGACATCGCCCGGCAGATAAACAGGCCAAATGCATACCGCGCTGTGGGAGCAGCAAACGGGCAGAACCCGCTACCCATCATCATTCCCTGTCATCGGGTCATCGGCAGCACCGGCAAACTGACAGGTTTCGGCGGAGGCCTGCCCACCAAGGAAAAACTGCTGGGATTGGAACAGCGCGTCAGGACTGCTTCATCTTCGACAGCTCATCATTAAGATCATAGGATTTGTCGGTGACGATACGCTCAAGCACAGCCAGCCGCTGTTTGACATTATCCAGTTCACGCTGAACGGAACTGTCGCTGATGTCAGTGACCTTGGTGTTGAGCTTGGCCATGCTCTTGCGGTACTCAAAGAACTGGGTAATCAGTACTATCAGGACGATAAAAAACCAGAAGTTGTCGAATAGGTTCATGCGGGGACTCCCTGTTGTAGTTGATTGTGCTCAGGCATATGGTAAAACAATTTACACAAAAAAAACGGGCCAACATTGCCTGTTGACCCGTTTTTTTCAGAGCAACGCTAACGTCGCCCGATTCCTCAGAACTCGAACTGCAATCCCAGACGTACCTGCCACAGCGACTGCGTTTCCTGCAGATCACTGATGCTTCGCGGATTGAAGCGCTCAAACACATACTGGCCCTGAGCGTTCAATGACTGAGTCACAACATCCGGTGAGAAGAACTGGGCATCATACTGATGTCCCCATTTGTCATTGAGCAGATTCAGAATATTGTAAACCTTCAGGTACACCCGTCCACGGGCGCCTTCAAAGAATGCAGGTAATTCCTGATCGAGTCGCAGATCCATACGCGATGTCCAGCGTGAGTATTGATCATTACGAGTAGCAAATCCCTGACTCAGACCATTATCGTCAATGAACTGCGAGAAAGCGGCCACATCAAAGTTCGGCCCTACTACAACGTTGGGGTCATTCGGACCAGGTACGTACAGCAGGTGGCGGCGGTTGCCGCTGTTGGATCCTTCCAGCCCACGACTGCTCATGACATAACTCTGTGGCTGCCCTTTCGCGCGGAACCACTGAGCTGTCACACGGGTTTCATAACCAGGCAAAAATTCCTTGCCAAAACTGACACGTGCAGTAAACCTGTGCGGCGACTCGTAGTTTGATGTGCCAGAAGTCGGATTGTTGAGATCATACAGCGCCAGGTTGGAGAAATTGGAACCAGCCACTGATGAAGTCATCGGGCTGACATCCTCTGCCTGCGTATAGGCGTAGCCGAATGTCCAGTCCAGACCCCAGTCGTATGTCTGCTTAGCCAGCAATGACATTGAATGACTTTCGGGAGATTCACCGGAATTGGTCAACATGAAATTGCTTTGACCGCGCACGTTGGCGTAAATCGGCTGCCCTGCTGTGGTAGTACCCACTACATCCTGGGCAACATCCACATAGTAGGCCGGATCATTCTGCTTTGAGTAAAGATAGTCTCCTTCCAGAATTGTTCCCGTCGGCAAGGTATACGTGGCACCCAGTGCAAACTTCCATTCTGAGGGCTGCTCATAGTCAGGATCGATCAATACCAGAAAGCTGTTGGAAGCGTTGGATGCTGTTGTGGCTGCCACTTGATCTTTCAGCGCCTGAGGCACATCGTATCCCGGGCGTTGACTGCCACTCAACACGTAGTCAGTCAGCACAGACTGATTGCTGTTATTACGATCACGTACCTGCACATTGGACAGACCGTCATTACTCCATGCATTGGAGATCCACACATTGGGATTTCCTCCAGAGTACAGACCCAGGCCACCACGAACAGTCAGGTTGTCCATTGCGTCCCAGGTAAAGCCCAGACGCGGCATCAGCAAATCCACACCATCGATATTAACGTCATTGCGCAGACCGCCATTTAGTGTCGTAAATGCCTGGTTGAATGCTGGATTGTCATCACTGCTAAACCAGTCATAACGAAGTCCTGCCACAATAGTCAGGTTGTAGTCATAGAGACGGAATTCATCCTGCGCGTACAGCGTATGAAGCACGTTACTGAAACTGGCTGCTGCATCTGCGGCGTTATTGGTACCGCCACCGCTGCCATAAAAAATGTCGGTCGGTATACCCAGTTCAAAGTGGTCAATGCCGGTCAGGCCGCAATTGGGGTCACTCTGGCGACCAAGCGCCGTCAACCCGTCACACGATGCCGGGTTATTGGCTGACAGATCTTCAAAACGATACTCACCACCTCGCGCATGCTGCACAAACTGATTGAAGATTGCCAGATCCTCCCGCTCGTAACCGGCAGTGATTACGTGATCGCCCAGCAGATACTCTGCGGTGAATTTAAGGTAGTCGGATTCAGTGTTCAGACGGTTCGCCTGACGGGAATCGTCGGCCCCCAGATAGACCGTGTTGCTGCCCATGAAGATCTGGAATTCAGCAAAATCAAGGGGTCCTACAGTAACCTGTGAGTCATCCATGGTGTTGCGGCTGATAAAAAGGTCAGTAGATAGAGCGCTGCTCCACTGCGAAGCCATTTTCAGCGTAAACGTTTCCGATTCTGCGCCTTTTTTGTAAAAATGATTCGCAAATGCAAACTGATTGCTGCTGGAGTCTGACGCACGATCTTCTATGCCGTCATAGAAATTGTAAAT
This sequence comes from uncultured Pseudohongiella sp., assembly GCA_963974875.1. Classification (GTDB taxonomy): domain Bacteria; phylum Pseudomonadota; class Gammaproteobacteria; order Pseudomonadales; family Pseudohongiellaceae; genus Pseudohongiella. The sequence goes on from CAXBER010000004.1 coordinate 148,421, forward strand.
CAACGATGCATCATGTTGCTCACTGATATTCCAGTCCAGGCGCACCATATATTTCTCTTCTGTTTGCGCACCATCGCCAGCCATACCACCGGTGTCGTAGTCATAAACGGTTGACGCTATGGAATTGATTCGATCGAAATCGGTCTTGCTCAGCCAGGGACGCTCAACGCCATTGGACGATCCGGCAAACCCCTGAGCAATAAACTCCGGCGTTTCGGTTTCTTCATACGCCCCGTAGAAAAATACTCGATCCTCAAGCAATGGCCCACCAAAACTGAAACCGCGTTTTTCCTCGGTAAAATCCTGGCTCGGGAATTTCTGCTCTACACCATCCACAGTCAGTGAGTCACCACGCATATCCTGATCGTTGTATTCAAAAAATACTGTGCCGGACCAATCATTCGTGCCGGTCTTGGTTACAGCATTAATGTTACAGGCAGTAAAGCCCCCGTATGTCACGTCAAACGGCGCCAGTTCGACGGCAACCTGGGCAACCCCTTCAAACGGGAACGGCATGCCGGTTGCTGTTGAGTAGCCGTTGCTATTAAGACCGAACCGGTCGTTTTGACTGACGCCATCCAGGCTGATGCTGTTGAAACGCGGATGTTTGCCAACGCAATTGATCGCCGAGTCGGCATCCAGATTCATGCGTGGATCGTACATGAACACATCTTTGATATCGCGATCGAAGGCGACAGAGGTAGCCAGATCAAAAGCAGAGAACGTTGCCGCAGGACCGGAGGCCACTTCTACAGCGTTACCGGCGCGTCCGAGCACCAGCACTTCTTCCACCTGAGCACCGCCCAGATCAATGCTCAGGTTATAGATATCACCCAGCGAAATGGAGTCCACAACGACTGAGCGGCCGCCATTGACTGTCACACGATAGGGGCCACCAACTGGCAGATTGGTCGCATAAAACGCGCCTGAGTCGTTGCTTTGCAGTGTGCGAATGGCGCCAGTGCGGGTATCTTCGATTACGATTGTGGCGTTGGCTTGTGGGTTGCCGTCAGTGCCACTGATTCTTCCCCGGATAGCTGAGGTTGTGTCTTGCGCAAATACCGGTGCTGACAAACCCAGTCCGATCAGGACCGAGGTGACCAGCAGTTTCTTTTTCATGGATGTTTTTAACAAATACATTTGCACTCCCCTTGAGAGTAATGACTTCGAGGCTACTATAGTGACGATTCTTGTCAGTAAGATGAACAATTGATGTCACTTTTGTTACATTTTTGTGTCAGCCCTTTGTGCCCGAATTTCCAGGCATCTGTCTGTAATTGCGAACCAACCGGCGTAGTTGAACACGAAACTGCAACAACTGATCGCGAGACAGGGGCTCGGAACTACCATAAAGGGCATGATCAAGTGTTGCCTCACATTGCCGGATATCATTGGCTTGCTGCGGATAGAGCGTCGCCAGCCTTCTAAAATAACGGCCCGGCGCTTCACCCCGGTCACGGGCGACGCCCTTGCCAGCCATGTTTCTGAAAAACCTGTTCAGTTCTCTGGCCAGCGGATCCGTCGGCGGCCTGCCTCGCACCAACAGCAGCATTGCAAGCCCGGTTAACAGAGCAAGCAATATCAACACAACAATCGCCGGCAACCAGGCCATGCGCTGTTCACCAAACAGATCGCGCAGAAAATCCAGCTGGGCGCTTTCGTTATAACCCAGTACGCGAAGGTTCCACGCATATTCAAGCGCATCAAAACGCAGCCGCAGCGTATTCAGCCAGTCAACACTGGACAATGCCAATGCCAGGCCACCTTCCTGCTGGTTGGCCAGGGACTGCCGGTAGAGTTCAGTGGCACCCTGCTCAATCCGGTCCGGCGCAACCCAGGCAGTTGGATCAAAGTGTTGCCAGCCCTGCCCGTCAAGCCAGACCTCAATCCAGGCATGGGCGTTGTACTGATATACAATCAGATAGTCGTCAAAGCGGTTGTATTCTGCTCCCTGATATCCGACCACCATGCGTGCCGGCACCCCGGCCGCGCGCAGCAGAAAAACTGCCGCTCCGGCGTAGTGACCACAAAACCCCTGTTGACTGTCGAAAAGAAAATCATCAATGCTGTTGTCGGACATGGCGGGCGGCGTCAGGGTATATGCATAGCCCTGGGTACGGAACCGCCTCAGTGCTGCCAGCACCAGCGCCTGATCATCAGCATACTGGCTGCGCAACTCTGCTGCCAGCGCCCGGGTTCTCGGATTCAGATCGTCAGGTAGCTGAAGGGCGCGCTCACGCGCTCTGTCTGAAAGGGCCCGTTCGGTAACCATGCCCGGGAACGAGCGCACATCATAGCGAAGACGCTGCGTCAGCGGCCTGGCCGTGATCAGCGTGTTGTAGGTGTCCATGCCAACGCCAGGCTGTCGCACACGAGGCACATTGATGCCATACAGCCAGGTCTGATAAGTGGGTTCCAGTACAATATTGTAGTCCAGTGCTGGCGCATCGCCCGGCGGAGTCTGCAGTTCATTAGGGCGCAGCCAGCGTCCTTCGCTGCGTCGCCAGGTCTGCCCGTCAAACCTGTCCAGCACAACACCACGCCAATACATATCCTGTGGCAAAGGCGATGCACCGTCAAAACTGGCCCTGAATGCAATGTTAGCCGAACGGGCAAGTTGCGTGATATCCCCCGGCGTCATCTCATCACTGACACCTGTTTGAGTCACATTGCCGGGCAGCGGCACAGACCACAACGGTGCGATGCGCGGAAAAAATATAAACAGCACCAGCATCAGTGGCAGAGCCTGCAACATGAGCATGCCGCTCAACTTGATATTACGCAGGTGCCAGACCGATGGCTGTTCGCCCGACACCTCGCGATTCAACGACACCAGTGATGCCAGAATCAGCGCGATCACGCACAGGCTGTAGAGACTGATCAGCATCGTCTGTGTATAGAGAAACACACTCATCAATGTCAGAAAACCCAGGGTATTGACGATATAGATATCACTCTTGTAGCGCATTTCCAGTAACTTGAGTGCAACGCCACAAACCAGAAGACTGACAGTCACATCCATGCCCATACCCTGGCCACGAAACTGCACAAACGCCACAATGCTGACAGCTGACAGCAACATTGCCCGCACCAGCTTGCCGGGATAGGCCGCCCTGCCCAGAAAGATCAGCCAGCGCCAGCAAATTGCCATGGCACTCAGCAACATCACCCATAGCGGCAAGTGATTCAGGTGCGGCAGGACAATCAGCACCATGACGGCCAGCACCCAGAGCAGTGCTGCACGTGGAATAGCGCGATCTACTGCCATGTTGCCAGAACCTCCAACAGTTGTGCCCTGTGTAATGATCCTTGTGCGGGCGTTATGGTCATGCCAGGCAGACGCAGCCCGAATTCAACATCCAGCGCAGACAGACGCAGCACCTGATAACACAGGCAGGACAAGCGCTGTTCAGTATCCATGCCGCTGAAGCGATGCCAGTCAAGCATCACCTCGCTGCCAACCGGGTCTGTAAACTGTTTGGTATTTAAACCACGGCTTTTTGCCAGCGATTTCCAGTCGACCTGGGAAGGCGTATCGCCTGGCTGAAACGCACGAAGACCATAGTAGTCCTCAGAACCGCCAGCCACCGCGTGCTCCCCCTGCTGATCTCCCTGCCCGGTGAGCAATGGCATCTCGCAGGCCAGGGGCGCCGGGTATACCAGACAGGTCATATCCAGATCCGGTTGTGACCACGCACGCCACAGCCCAAGCGGATAGCTGGTTTCGACCTTCAGCCGCGGTAATCGAAAATGCCCCCTGCGCCGGGTGGTCAACGCCAGAAACAGTTCGGCAGGCCTGTCCGCAGTGACACGAGCCGCTTTAGTGTATTCAGCATCCGCATGAATCACCACCGACTCGTGCTCCCGATTGTCTTCGCAACCGAGTTCAACAGAAAAAATCGCCTTTTCACCACAAAAGCACGGGGCGGAGCGGGATGCTGCCAGAGTGAGATTATGAAGATTCAGATAGGTATGCACTACGGTGAGCAGAAATACCGACACCATCAGAAAGGACATTGCGAAGGCCAGGCTCAGCTCATAATTGGCCGCCGCAACAAAGACCACCAGTGCAACTGTCATGAACAGCAAGCCCTGGCGGGTCGGCAGAATATAGATGGTTTTCAACCCTAACCTGGCACTGGAAGCGGCCGGCGACCGTTTGGCCATCCAGCGGTTCAGGAGTTGAACACGTCGACTGAGTTGAGTATCCATTGACTGATCGATTCCCCTGGTTGTCGGGCACTGTTCTGACTTGCTTGCAGCCGGTGCTCTGCCACCGGTCCGAACACGGCCTGCACATCTTCCGGCACCACGTGATCACGCCCTGAAATCAATGCCAGTCCTTTGGCTGCGCGCACCAGGGCTATCGCCGCCCGTGGTGACAGGCCCGCCTGAAAACAGGCCGGATCCCTTGTGAACGCGATCAGCCGCTGCACGTAGTCCAGCAGATAGGAACTGGCCTTGACCAGGGACACCTGAGCCTGCAGGTGCTGCAGAGTCTGAATGTCCATCATCGGCTCAACCGGTACACTTCTGTCGCGGGCCTCACTGCGTTCAAGCAGTACCCGTTCGGCAGCTGCATCCGGATAACCCAGGCTGATGCGCATCATGAACCGGTCGAACTGTGACTCGGGCAGTGGATAGGTACCAGCCAGCGTGCTCGGATTCTGGGTGGCAATAACAAAAAACGGTTGCGGCAAGGGGCGGGTGACGCCATCAACTGTCACCTGGCCCTCCTCCATGGCCTCCAGCAGGGCGCTCTGCGTTTTGGGCGTGGCACGATTAATCTCATCGGCCAGCAACAGCTGACAGAATACCGGGCCCGGGTGAAAGGTAAAACCGCTCGCCTCAGCATCGTAGATGGAAAAACCCAGAATGTCGGCGGGCAACAGATCGCTGGTAAACTGTACACGCCTGAATCCCAGACCAAACACCCGGCCCAGCGATTGCGCCAGTGTTGTCTTGCCCATCCCTGGCAGATCTTCAATCAGCAGATGACCACCAGCCAGCAAACAGCAGACTGACAACTTGATCTGATGCTCTTTGCCCAACACAGATTTACCGACTTCCATCAGCACATTTTGAACCGCATCCTGCATCGGGCACCCCTCGCCAACCGCTTATTTAGTCAGATCGAGTTTATACGGATTGTCACCGGATACCAATATTATTGACGATCTGGCCAAACAGATTGCAAGTGCTATACTTCGACCCTTGCCAGGGGGACCATAAATTGCTGACTCTGATCAATGCGCTGCAACCGCTCTACATAGTCAATATCGCAGTGGGCCTGACATTGGCACTGTGCGTAACTTTTGTAGCAACCGGCAGAGATCGCGAGCTTTTGTTCTGGGCATCGGGATTTGCATTGTATGCGCTGGCATTCACACTGTTTGGTGTGCGCACGGAAATCCCCAATGTAATATCAGTGGTCGGTGGCAATGCGTCCATGACACTGATGTTTGCACTGTTCACAGAGGGCCTTTGCAGACTCTACGGCTTCAACGTCTCCCGATGGTTTATCTGGGCTGTGCCATTGTTGGGCGTGGTGGGTTTCGGCTGGCTGGCAAACGACTTTGACGGACGGATCGCACTGGGCGTGGTGGTCACCATCTACCACAGCATATTGGTTTTGTATCTGGTCATCCGCAGCCTGCATTCAGCTGACGGCAGGGGCAAGTGGATCATTTTTACTGCTGTTGCCGGTTATGCCCTGATGTTTCTGGTCAGAGCGGCATTGATCACTGCTGGCATCAGCCAGGGAGACAGTTTCCTGGCGCCGGGCGTTGAACAGTCGATTTACTTTTCCATCGCAACCGTATCAATTGTGATGTTTGCCATTGGATTGCTGGTCAACTATAAGGAACGTGCAGAAACTGCCGCGTGGCAGCAGGCTCATCATGACCCGCTGACATCCGTTGGCAATCGTCGGGTGCTGCAACAGCGACTCAGGCTATTGTCACAACAACCCTCTGAAACCACCTTCTATTGCGGACTGACCCTCCTTGACCTGGATCACTTCAAAGAGCTGAATGACACTTATGGCCATGCACTGGGCGATCAACTGCTGATTCACGTCGCGGAAAGACTGAAGAGCAGCGTCAGCAGCACGGATGCAGTCATTCGCCTTGGCGGTGATGAGTTTGTCATATTACTGGAAAGGCTGGATACCGATGCACACGGTGCTCGCGACAAAGCCATGCAGGTTGCAAGTCGCGTGCTGGATCAGATCAGCCAGCCGTATCAATTGAAAACAACAGATGCAGATACCGGTGAATTGAAATTTCTCAACTACCAGATTAGCGCCAGTATCGGCGTGGAAATTTTCAGCTGTGCCGGTTTCGACCGTGAAGATGTGCTGCGCGCCGCCGATGTGGCCATGTATAAGGCAAAACAGAGCGGCCGCAACGCCATTTACTGTGACGAAATCGAAACCTGACTGCGAGTGGCCGTGACGTCATAATGCAGCTCGCTGCCACTGCGGACAAACCCTTTGAATCCAAGCGCCCTCAATCTGCTTTCGATTTCAGCCGGATCAGTCCACTTTTCATCAATCTCGTAAAACAGCGTTTCTGCGCGTTCGAGGACACCAGCTTTTTCAAGCTGATCAAGAACAGTCGACTCAAATCCTTCAACATCTATCTTGATGATGCAGTTGTTTGCCTCCGCCAGCAACCGGACCAGGCCGGACCCGTCTATTGTTCTGATGGTATCAGTCCTGCTGACCAGCAATGGATTGAATTCACGCAACGTAGCCGCCCCGCTATGCCCTCTCTGTACCGCAATCTGTCCGATACCTTCTTTGTCTGATATCGCGGCATTAACCGGCACAATCTTGTGCGCCTGATTGATCAGTACATTATCGAGCAGATACTGATAGGTATTGGCAACCGGCTCAAAGGCATAGACTTTTTGGCAGGCAGGATTACGTGCAGCAATCAGACTGTATAATCCCTGATTGGCACCGACGTCAATGAAGGTGAAGTCGGCTTGCGTGTTGTTGAGGATATCGGACAGTACCGTACCATAGCGGCCAAACACGCAAAAATGAAACGTGGCGTCCGTCCACCGATTTTTCAGATAAACGCCGTAGCGGCTTTTGACACAGCGTATGCCGCTGATTGTCGCCCTTTCTATCCCGGTGTTATTGGGGTAAATTGCGGCTGTCCCGCCTTCTGTCTGATCCGGCTGCATGGCAGTCCTCCCATGAATGGAGGGATATTACGACACACTGACAACAGTTTCATGACAACCCCTGATAGCCGGCCACCTGGCACTGAGTCTCGCACCCATGGCATTGAATGTACTCCACACATCCGACTGGCACCTTGGCCGCAGCCTTTACGGCCAGCGTCGTTATGAGGAATTTGACGCTCTGCTGAACTGGATACTGGACACTCTTGCCGACCGGCAGATCGATGTGCTGCTGATTGCCGGCGATGTATTTGATACCACCGCCCCGAGCAATCGCTCCATGCAACAGTACTATCAGTTTCTGCGCCGTGCGGCCGACACCGCCTGCCGGCATGTGGTGATAATTGGTGGCAATCACGATTCCCCGACGTTTCTGGATGCTCCGCGCGACATTTTAAAAATGCTTAATGTGCATGTGGTCGGCGCAAAAACCAGTGATCCAGCTCAGGAAGTGCTGCGCCTGGATGATGCCAACGGTCAGCCCATGGTGCTGGTCTGTGCTGTACCGTATCTGCGTGACCGGGATATCCGCACCGCCGAGGCAGGCGAAACCATTGATGTAAAGGAACAGAAACTGCTGGACGGTATCCGCGACCACTACCGTGAAGTCACTGAGCAGGCACAGACATTGCGAGAGCAGCTGGAAGATACGTACGAAACTGACATACCGCTGATTGGCATGGGTCATCTGTGGGCGGCCGGTGCCAGAACAGTGGAAGGCGATGGCGTCAGGGAGTTGTATGTAGGCTCACTGGCGCATGTCGGCATGGACATCTTTCCTGCTTCTCTGGATTACGTCGCCCTGGGCCATCTGCATGTTCCGCAGGCCGTGGGCGGACTGGCACATATACGCTACAGCGGCTCTCCCCTGCCCATGGGGTTCGGCGAAGCCCTGCAGCAGAAGTCGGTCTGTATCGTCGCTTTTGAAGGACACAGGCCCGACATCATCCAGCTGGACATTCCCGGCTTTCAGCGCCTGCGCCAGCTCAGCGGCAATCTTGTCAGCCTGCAGTCTGAGTTGCAGGCACTGCTCGCGGATGGCATCTCCACGTGGGTGGAAGTCGTTTACACCGGCGAAGACATTGTGCCTGATCTGCGGGAGAAACTGCTGGATGCGCTCGTCGAGGACTCACAAGGACTGATTACGTTGTTGCGGGTAAAGAACCAGCGTATCGCAATACAGACACTGGCGGCGCAGGATACGGAACAAACGCTGGATGACCTGAGCCCGCAGGATGTATTCAGCAGATGTCTGGACGCACATGCTGTGCCCCGGGAGCAGCGCCCTGAACTGGTGCGCTTATATCAGGAAATACTGACTCAGGTGCAGGAATCGGATGCTAACGCTGACTAGCGAACCAATCGCTTTGCGACCACCTGTAAAACATGACAGGCCATCCAGTGCGATTCATTTATGACGGATATGATAAACGGCAGATTCAATACTGATGCGCATACTGAAAATCCGCTTTAAAAACCTCAACTCGCTGGCTGGCGAGTGGGAGATCGACTTCACGGATCCCGCCTACACCAGTGATGGAATTTTTGCTATCGCCGGGCCCACCGGTGCCGGCAAAACCACCCTGCTGGACGCCATGTGCCTGGCGCTATATGGCCAGACGCCACGCCTGGGTATGATTACCGGCACAAGCAATGAGATCATGACACGGCAAACCGGTGAATGTTTCGCCGAGGTCACCTTCAGTACTCAACATGGCCGCTACCTGGCTTATTGGGCACAACGTCGGGCACTCAAAAAACCAGGCGGCAAACTGCAGCGGGCAAAACAGGAACTGGTTGATGCCGACAGCGGCCGGATCATCGACAGTAAGCTCAGTACAGTTGGGCCGCGCATCATTGAGATTACCGGCATGGATTTCAGCCGGTTTACCCAGTCCATGCTGTTGGCTCAGGGCGGTTTTGCGGTCTTTTTGCGCGCAGGACCAGACGAACGTGCGCCAATCCTGGAGAAAATTACCGGCACGGCCATCTACAGCCAACTGTCCATCACAGCGCACGAGCGTCTGAATCAGGTACGACAGCACCTGGACATCCTCAATGCAGAGCAACAGGGTATGCGCCTGCTGACAGCTGACGAGGAAAGCGAATTGCGCAGTAATGTTGAAGCCCTGAAGGATCAACTGCAGGCAGAAAACAGCAAAGTTGAGACATTGCGCCAACAACATCAATGGAAACTCAACTGCGAACAACTGTCGCGTAAACTGCTTCAACTGACGCAGGAACTGGACAGCTGGCAGCAGCAGGACCACACCTTCCAGGCATCCCGCGATATGCTGGCCGCCGCCAATCGTGCTCTGGAACTCAACGGACAATTTGCCACCCTGGACACCTTGCGACATGATCAGCAAGAGGAGCAGCAGCAACTGCAACTGGCGCAGGACCAACTACCTGAAGTTGTGCAACGGTATGACAAGCAGCAGCGCCATGTCACTCAAACAGAAAAGCAATGCAGAGATGCAGAAAGGCAACTCAACAGCATGCGCCCGGTGTTCAAACAGACTCATGTCCTGGACAGCCGCATTCATGACGCAAAACTGACATTGCAAAACCTGCAAAAAACCTTGCAGGCCAGATTGCCGGACAATATAGAACTGCCAGCCAGCAATCAGGAATCTCAACAAAGGTATCAGGATGCACAAAAAGCGGCGGACCTGGCACAGCAACATCTGACCAGCCTTACCCGGGGCAAGACGCCCGGACAATGGCGCGAGCAGCTCGACGGCCTGTCGGGGCAACTTGCCAGCGTGCAGACAATACGGCAACAGTTAGGCGAGCGCACCCGAATTGCCAGTCAGCACCAGCAACTGCTAACCGACCTGGCCCAGATCAACCACAATCTGCAGCAAAGTAGTGCTGCGCTGGCACAGGCAAACGAAATCCTTTCTGCACACAAATCGGCACTCCGGGCCTTGCAGGAACAACATGTCCTGCAACAACGTGTTATTGACCTGGAATCATTTCGTTCGCAACTGGAGCCAGACGACCCTTGTCCGCTATGCGGCGCCACAGATCACCCCTATGCAGAGCATGTGCCGGACATCAATATTGACGCGCTGCAGACAGACATCCGGATCACAGAGCAAAAAGTTGCCGGCAGTGAGCAGGCCCACGCTGCCGCACACAAAAAGCACGTTCAGCTGAGCACCCGGCAGGAACACCTGGTTGCCCAGTGCGAACATTCCCTGCAGTTGCAGCAGAAACTTGATCAGCTAATCCGGTCTCACTGCGAAGAACTACAGATTGCGGACACCACAGATGCAGTCGACACATTTGAGCAGGGCCTGCAGCAGCAAAAAACGACCATTGCGCAGGCACTGCAGCAGATTGATGATGGCGAAGCGGCACTAAAAACCTGTCAACGCGAATTGCAGATTGCCGGCATTGTCCAGGACGCAATGGCGCTGAAGGCTGACATGGATGCGCGGCAAAACACGCTGGCAGCACTGCAGTCGGAACGACACACGTTGCTACAGGACAAGGATGTCGATCAGGAAGAGTCACGTCTGCAAGCAGAGGTCACCAGAGCGCAGCAGGGACTAAGTGCAGCTCAGCGGGAGTTGCAACAGACCGACCAGCAACGTCAGCAGTTGCAACAGCAGATTCAGGCGCACCAGAAACATATTGATCAACGCGCCAGACGCCTGGCATTGGCAGAAGCCGATTTCAGCAAAGCACTGGTACAGCAGCAGTTTGACAGTGAACAGTCGTTCCTGGCAGCGCAAATGCAGGAAGGTGAGCGCAGGTCGCTGGAGAAGGCAGTGATGACACAGCAGCAACAGGGTATCGAACTGCGCGCCGCACTGACCCGGACACAGCAGGAGCTGGCCAGCGAGCAGGACAAAACACTGACAAACAAGTCACTGGATGCCTTGCACCAGGATTTGCAGAAGCAGGAAGCCACCACTCGCATGCTGCAGGAAAAATTCGGCGCATTGCGTCAGAGCCTGAAGGACAACGATGAAACCCGCCGTCACCAGCAAAAACTGGCGGAAAAAATTGATCAGCAAAAAATCGAGGTCGATCGCTGGGGTCGCCTGCATCAACTGATCGGTTCCGGGGATGGCAAGAAATTCCGCAATTTTGCCCAAGGGCTGACGTTTGAATTGATGATTCAGCATGCCAATGTTCAGTTGCAGAAAATGACTGACCGCTACTTGCTGATCAGGGACAGGGACCAGCCGCTGGATCTGAACGTTGTGGACAACTACCAGGCAGGAGAAATTCGCTCTACCAAGAATCTCTCGGGAGGTGAGAGCTTTCTCGTATCCCTGGCATTGGCACTGGGACTGTCACGCATGGCCAGTCGCAATGTGCGAGTCGACTCACTGTTTCTGGATGAAGGATTTGGCACTCTGGACGATGACGCTCTGGATATGGCGCTGGAAACCCTGACCAGTCTGCAACAGGAAGGCAAACTGATCGGGGTAATCTCGCATGTGGCCGCGCTGAAGGAGCGCATTGCCACTCAGATCAACGTCCATCCGCTGGCAGGTGGCCGCAGCCACATCAACGGCCCCGGCGTCAGGGCTATTACGTCCCCAAGCGATAACGCAGCTTGATCACGAGTTGGCCAGCCAGTGGATTCTGCCAGGCATCATCAAATTGATCAGAGAAATCAAAGATACCGACACGACGGTTACTGTTGCGGTTATACACGATAAACAGATCTGACAACGGTGCGATTTCCCAGCGATAACGTAACTGGAAGTTCATCTGTGTAATCGAGAAATCCCCCGGCGTTCCGCTGTGCTGGTTCACCTCGACCAGATCACGGTTGCGGGTGGGTGCATCCGACGGCAGATTAAAGTAGCGGTCTCCCAGCGCCTTGATACCAACCCATTGCATGCCGGCACTGATCTGCTGTTTGGCGGTCAGATAATACTCAAAACGGAAACTGGTTTCCCACTGATCGGTCTTGAATGCGGTGAAGTTCTGACCACCCTGATGCAATAACCAGCCATCACGGTCCTGATAGGTTGCAGCTGCAGAGAAATTGATATTGGCGCGTGGGCGCCAGTTCATGCCTGCATCGTAGCGTTCACTGTGACCGCCGGCAAACTCGACTGAGCGGCCTGCACCAACATTCCAGCTGACTGCCCGGGCCGGGTTGGTCCTGTAATTGGCACTGAAGTTGGTTCGCTCACGCGTCGCAAATGCGCCGTTGCCAAAACTGTTCAGATCATCATAACGTTTGGGGAAATGCTGAAAACTCAGATTGACCCGATCCAGATTGTTCAGGGTGATTGATGTACTGACCACCGGTATTGCGTTATTGGTGCGATCACCATCCAGATTTTCTTCATAACGCAAAAACGGACTGACACGAATATCGCGCACGCGGGTCAGACCGGTTTTCACCCACTCGAAGCGGTACCAGGCTTCCCAGACGTTGTTTCTGTCCTGGTAACCAAAATCATTGATATTGATAGTGTCATCCAGATAGGTCAGGTTCAGCGTGTGTGTAAACCCCTGACGCGGTGTATAGACCACGTCGGTAAAAGCACCATAACCCTGGCCCCTGTCATCCGAATCTGACGTCACCACGGCACCGTCAAAGCTCCAGATACCACCCTGGGTCAGATACCGATAGTCCACCGCATGCACCTGCGCATCAGACTCGGGATGCATCACCACGGTGCCGATATAACCCAGCCCGCGATAGGCAGCACCACCGCCCTGGTCCTCGTAGAGCACCCGGAATGCCGTAAAATCACGCCCGGCCTGCTCAACACGCTGTCCTGCGGCGTAATAGTCAGTTTCATCTTCAAACGCCGTCAGCAACCCATAACGGATATTGCCCAGCTGCCCGGTCACTTTGGCAGCGCCCAGCAGATCGGCGTTCTTGATGCGCTCACGGGCTGGCAGACTCGCACCCACAGGCAGATCAGGCGAACGCGGACGTCCGCCAATACGACGGGTATTCAGTATGGTAAACCGCTTGCCACTGCTGCCATTGGCCCGCGAAGTCACATTAAAGATTTCCTGCCCTTCCTGAAAGAACAGGCGCTTTTCCGGGAAAAACGTTTCGCTGGCAGTCAGGTTGACCACCACATCATCAGCTTCGGCAGAACCAAAGTCCGGGTTGACCGTCGCTGTCATCTGAAAATTACTGGAAGGACGCCAGAACAGATCCGCGCCGGTGCGGTGCTTCCACTGATTGTCTATTTCATCATAGGTAGAGGCTACCGATGGAAACAGACTCCACTGCTGCTGAGGATTTACGCCTTCCAGACGCAGTAACGGAAAGTCACTCAGGAAGATCGGGTCAGACTTGGAAATTACCGGCCATGCCCAGTTCTGATTCAGGTGCGCAACCACACGCTCAGCGTAAAAACCGATCTGACGCTCTTCGTCACGGGAAGGCATTGCCAGTTGCCCCCAGGGCACAAAATACTCTGCCGACCAGCCACGCGCCGTTTCAGACGTTGCACCGTACCAGGCACCGTCCCACTGGCTGTTATACTGACGCTCAGGCAATATCGTCCCGTCCAGCTGGTTGTCACCCAGAGCAAGACTCACCCAGTAACCGTACTGTCCCTCGCCGGAGGTATCCAGCGTAATGGACATCCGGTCCCTGCTCTCATTGCGGTTGTCACGCGCGGTGATGCGGCGCACCAGCGTATCGGCAGGCTGCTCCATGTCCACGCCTATGTAAATACCGCGATCGGTGTAAAACACTTTGATAAGTGTCTCATAGGGTGCCGGCAGCTGTGTTTGCGGCTCGACAATACCCATGCCACTGTAGGTTTGCAGGCCTGCCCAGACGGCTTCATCCAGCTCACCATCTATGTTGATGTCCACGTTATCGGCCATGCGCTGCAGCGGCATGGAAAATTCGCGGCCAATACGCTGCATTGGTTCATCGGCAGGCTGGGCGAAAGCGGGGCTGCATACTTGCAGAAGGGCTATTGTCGTCAGTGACAGGCGCAAAAAGGATCTCAAAACAACATTCCTGTAGTTGAAATTATTGATGTTTGAATTTATTGAAAATTTAACCGGAGGAGTATACCGGCTGCAGCCGGCCATGGCTTCAACGAATTGCATCAATTTATGTCCAATTGTGTGTCAGGATATATTTAGAGTGAACACAGATACAGCAGAATGTGCGGAAAACTTGTCAGTGGCCGCTGATTGCTCAATAATCAGAGTCGACATTAAAGGGGGAACTAATAATGAGAACACATATTTCCGCAGTTTCCGCCGCCCTGCTGCTGTGCCTGCCGGCACTGGGCATGGCGCAAACCGACCTGCCGCGTCTGCCAAATGGTCAACCCGACCTGCAGGGTGTCTGGAGCAATAAAACACTGACGCCGCTGACCCGCGACCGGGCACTGGGTGACTCGCGCACGCTGACACCGGAACAGGTACAGGCGATGGAAGGTGAGCATGCCGAATTCATTGATGCCGAATACGCGCCCAGCGATCCGGACCGGCAGGCCGGTGCCGGCGCCCAGGCTGGCGATGATGGTGACACCGACGACGGATACAATGAATTCTGGAAGGAGGTTGGTGACCAGATCCAGATGATCAATGGTGAATACCGGTCCTCCATTATCATTGACCCGCCTAACGGCCAGATTCCGTTTGCCGGTGACCCGCGGGCGCGTTTTCGTCGTCAATTGCCGGAAGGGGTATCAGCCAACGACGGCCCCGAAGGCCGCCCGTTGTCCGAGCGCTGCCTGATATCTTTCGGCAACCATTCCGGACCACCCATGCTGCCGGTAATGTACAACAACAATTATCAGATCGTGCAAAATGATGATTATGTGATGATCATGGCCGAGATGATGCACGATGCCCGTATTATCCGCTTGAATGGCGAACTGAATCGCGGCATGGACAAATGGATGGGGGACTCTGTCGGTCACTGGGACGGCGATACACTGGTGGTAACCACCGGCGGGTATCATCCTCAGCACACCATTTTTGGTGCCTCCGAGAACCTCACCGTAACCGAACGTTTCACCCGGGTATCAGAATCCGAAATTCTGTATGCCTTTACTGTGGAAGACCCCACAGTGTTCAGCCAGCCCTGGACCGGTGAACTGATGTTCAATGCGCGACCCAGTGACGAACAGATGTTTGAGTATGCCTGTCACGAAGGCAACTACGCCTTACCGGGTGTACTCGCCGGGGCGCGAATGGCAGAAGCCGAAGCCTCCGGGCGTTGATGGTCAGCGTTGATTTACGATTCTGCCGGCAACTGCCGGCAGAATCGGCATCCGGGGCGTACTATATCTGCAGTATTAATCAGGAATGAATATATGCGCCCGCTCCGTCCCCTGCTGATTCCGCTTTTGATCGCCATGCCTCTGATCTCAGCCTGTACCCCGGAAACCCGGACCCCGATAGCGTTTGTGTTGCATCCGGACGTCACCATTGCGGAATTGCAGGCTGCAATGAACGCGGGCTCACTGGATGCCGTTACCCTGGTTCAACACTATATCGACCGGATAGCCGAACTGGACGGCGAGTTGCACTCAGTGCTTGAGGTCAACCCTGACGCG
This sequence comes from uncultured Pseudohongiella sp., assembly GCA_963974875.1. Taxonomy (GTDB): domain Bacteria; phylum Pseudomonadota; class Gammaproteobacteria; order Pseudomonadales; family Pseudohongiellaceae; genus Pseudohongiella. The sequence continues at coordinate 164,143 of CAXBER010000004.1, forward strand.
CTGTCTATCGCAGGCAGTCTGGATGCCGAGCGCGCCGCAGGGCAGGTTCGTTCCACACTGCATGGCATACCGGTGTTACTGAAAGACAATATCGACACCGCTGACAAAATGAAAACCACCGCCGGCAGCCTGGCACTGGTGAACGCACCGACCCCGGCCCGGGACGCGTTTGCTGTGCAACAACTGCGTCAGGCAGGGGCAATCATACTGGGCAAAACCAATCTCAGTGAATGGGCAAATTTTCGCTCCAACAGCTCTTCCAGCGGATGGTCAGCACGGGGTGGCCAGACACGTAACGCGTATCATCCGGACATCACACCTTGCGGGTCAAGCTCAGGCTCGGCGGTGGCTGTCGCTGCCAACCTGACTGTCCTGGCGGTTGGCACAGAAACGGATGGTTCAATAATATGCCCTGCCAGCAACAACAGCGTGGTGGGCATAAAACCCACTCTGGGACTGATTTCCCGCAGCGGTATTATTCCGATTGCACACAGTCAGGATACGGCAGGCCCCATGGCCCGCACAGTCACCGACGCCGCCATTTTACTGACTGGCATGGTGGCTGCCGACTCCGCTGACGCAATCACGGTCAATGCCACCACCCGCTTCCCGGTCAACTACACCGACTCCCTGCAGTCCGGTGCGCTGAGCAGCAAGCGCATCGGTGTCATGCGCAATCTGTCTGGCCGTAACGCTGCTGTGGATGCGCTGATGGAAGCACAGCTGGACATCATGCGTGATGCCGGCGCTACCATTATCGATCTGCAACTTGGCGGCAGTGCCGAACTGGGCCGGGCCGAGTTTGATGTTCTGTTGTACGAGTTCAAACATGGCCTGAATGCCTACCTGGCACAACGCGGTGGTTTTTATGAATCTCTGGCACACCTGATCCGGTTTAATGAAATCAATCAACGTGTACAGATGCCCTACTTTGACCAGGACATATTCCACCTGGCGCAGGCGAAAGGTGATCTGCAGGAAGCCGCTTATCAGGACGCCCTGAACTTCAGCAAAACCACCAGCCAGGCGCTGCTGAACGACGCCCTGCAGACTCACCAGCTGGATGCCATAGTTGCCCCCAGCAACGGTCCGGGCTGGCCGATTGATCTGCAGAATGGCGATAATGGGAGCAGTGTAAACTACGTCTCCAGTGCTGGCCTGGCAGCAATCTCCGGCTACCCATCAATCACTGTGCCGGCAGGTTATGTCAACGGCCTGCCGGTGGGCATTTCATTTATGGGAGGAGCCTTCACGGAGCCTCTATTACTTGGCATCGCCTACGATTATGAACAGCACTCACAGGCGCGTGTGGCACCGGTTGTAACGCCGGCCATGGCTGCCACTGCACCGTGAGCATTATCACAGCCCGCTCAGGAAGAGTATGGATCCCGTCATAAACACAACAGGCAGTCCTGTAAGGTCCGGTTTCATCCAGCCTGGTTTTATGGTGTTGCAAAGTAACCGGCTTGAACACCTGCGACGGGTCACTGTGGAATGGCTCGGCCGCAATCCATTACAACCCCTGGAAAACGAAATCCTGCTGGTACAGAGCAACGGTATCGCGCAATGGCTGAAACTGGCACTGGCCGCGGATGCAGACGCTGACGAACCCGGTTGCGGAATTGCCGCGGCGCTGAACATCAGTCTGCCCGGCCGTTTTCACTGGCAGGCTTATCGCGCGGTGCTGGGCAATCTACCGGAGACTTCACCCTACGACAAACAGCTGCTCAGCTGGCGGCTGCTGCGCCTGCTGCCGACCTTGCTGGCAGAGCCCGAGTTCGCAGCCCTGCAGCACTTTCTGCAGGATGACCGTAAACAACGCAAGCAGTTCCAACTGGCACAACGACTGGCGGATCTGCTGGATCAGTATCAGATTTACCGGGCTGACTGGTTGCAGGACTGGGCACAAGGCATCAACCGCATCACTGGCAACAATGCACATGTGGCGCTGCCCGACCAGCAAAGCTGGCAGGCAGCATTATGGCGACGCCTGATAGAGGATATCGCAACTGCCGAGCGACTCGGCGGTCGCGCCCAGGTCCATCAGCAGTTTCTGGATGCCTGCACCTCACTCACACCGGAGACCCGGCCCGCTGCATTGCCACGCCGGGTAGTGGTATTCGGATTGTCCTCGCTGCCCCGGCAAAGTCTGGAGGTCCTGGCTGCCATCGCCCGCTGCACGCAGGTGTTGCTGTGTGTTCACAATCCCTGCGCACACTACTGGGGAGACATCATTGATCCTCAGATGGCGCAACGACTGTTCAGCAAACCCTACAAACGTCAGGCACCACGCCCTGACATGCCATTGATAACAGGCGAGCACGCGGCGGATGAACTTTTTTTGCGTGGCAACCCCTTGCTGGCAGCGTGGGGGAAACAGGGACGCGACTATATCCGGCTGCTGGATGAACACGACGAACGCGCCGCCTACGAACAATATTTCACCAATAACAAACTCGACATCGATCTGTTTGAGGCACCTGCGGAAGACCATCTGCTGGGCCGTATCCAAAGTGACATTTTCCATTTGCGCAGCCTGGCAGAGGCCACCGAAAACCAGCAGGCCAGTGACACCGGCAGCAAAACCGACACCAGCCTGAGTTTTCATATTGCGCACAGTGCGCAACGCGAAGTTGAAGTATTGCAGGATCATCTGTTACGCCTGTTCAATGCCGACCCGAACCTGCGCCCACGTGATGTGCTGGTGATGGTACCGGACATCAATCAGTTTGCCCCGCATATCCAGGCGGTGTTTGGTCGTATCAACCGCAGTGACACGCGCTATATCCCCTACACGATTTCCGATCAGGGCAGGCGCCACCAGGTGCCGGTGTATCAGGCGCTGTCCATGCTGATGAATCTGACTGCTTCGCGCTTCGGGGTCAGTGAACTGCTGGATCTGATGGATGTACCTGCATTCCAGGAAGCCTTTGCACTGGATTCAGCGGACAAAACCCTGCTGCACCGCTGGGTGGAAGGTGCCGGCATCCGCTGGGGTCTCAACGGAGAGCAACGCATCGCTCAGGGTCTGCCGTCAACACTCAGTCATGCCGCGCTGGACCAGAATACCTGGCACTTTGGCCTGCGCCGTATGCTGCTAGGTTATGCGGTTGGCAATGGTGATGCATGGCAGGACATCGAACCCTTTGCCGAGGTGGGCGGACTCAGCGCGGCAGTCACCGGCAAGCTGAGTCATCTCCTGCACGTACTTGAAGACTACTGGCACCTGTTTCAGCAACCCACTGATGTCAGCGGCTGGACACAACGCATCCGCCAGTTACTGAACCAGTGTTTCATACCGCAGGACGATGCCGACACACTGCTGCTCAGCCGTGCTGAGAAGTGTCTGGATGGCTGGCTTGATGCCTGCAACAAGGCGGATTTTCATGATCCGCTACCCGTCGATATCATCGCTGAATATTTTCTGGATGCACTGGATGAAAATGACCTGAGCCAGCGCTTCATGGCGGGTACAGTGAACTTTGCAACGCTGATGCCGATGCGGGCAATTCCCTTCAGACACATCTGTCTGCTGGGCATGAATGATGGCGACTATCCGCGCCAGGTACCGGCGGTTGATTTTGATCTGATGCGACATGACTATCGCCCCGGCGACCGCTCGCGCCGCGAAGATGACCGCTATCTGTTTCTGGAAGCGTTGTTGTCCGCCCGCGACTCTCTGTATATCAGCTGGGCCGGACGCAATATCCGCGACAATAGCGAACGTCCTCCTTCGGTGCTGGTAGCCCAGCTGCGTGACTATGTCGCCGACAGCTGCAGCCCGGCATTGCTCAGCTCCTTGACACGCGAGTATCCCCTGCAGCCATTCAGTGATCAGTATTTCAACGCTGACAGTTCTTTGACAACCTATGCCCACGAGTGGGAACCGGAGTCGCCTGCCGGCGCGGACACATTCGACACCCCAGCCACACCTGACGCACCTGATTCATCAATGACCACAGCAGCGCACCCGGCCGACATGAACATTTTGTCGCTCAGGGATCTGGTTGCCCTGTTGCGCAATCCGCCAGCGGTGTTTTTTGCCAAACAGCTGGGCATTGTATTTGATGACGAGGAGTTGACCGGTGACGACAACGAACTGTTCAAGGTTGACGGACTCACTCGCTGGCAAATCATGGACTCAGTGTTAGGCGATGTCCGCAGCACACTGGGGCAACACCCCTCAGCTGATATCGACATGACAACCTTGCTGGAACAGCTGATCGACAATCAACAGCGAAGCGGTGCTCTGCCAATACCGCCGTTTGGTGAACTCCAGCGCACCGATCTTACGCAGCCCCTGATCAAACCATTGCAGCGGTATCAGCAACTTCTGACCGATCATTCAGGTAAAACAGATCTGCTCGTCGATCTGCCCCCAAAAGAGGGTGCACCACAACTGCAGGATATGATTTCCGATATTCGCTACAATCCGGATCAACCAGACCAGCGAATTCGCTGCGTGCTGTTCAGCAGTCAGATCTGGCAAGGCAAACAGGATGGCCGTGGCGAACCCAAATGGCACTATCTTGTTCGCCAGTGGCCTTTGCATCTGGCAGCACAGTTGTCCGGTCCGGTAACGACCCACCTGCTGGGACCTGCCACCGAAGAGAAATTTGCACCCTTGGCAATCTGCGATGCACAGCTTCTGTTGCAGCAGCTACTGCAACTTTGGCAGCAGAATCTGCAACAACCACTATCGGCTGAAGTGAAAACCAGCTGCAAATTTCTGACCACGACCGGCGACAAAAAACCGGCAGACGAAGCGGCACAGATCTATGACGGCGGATTCAATCACCGCGGTGTTGTACAGCAAAGTTATGTACTCTATCGCCTGTGGCCGGCATTCACTGACCTGCTGGAAACCCCTGATGCCGACGACAGCAAATTTGTCCGGGACAGCACGGCACTCTACCATGCGATGATTGATCACTGGCAGAAATACCGGCAGGCCGCCACCCGGGATACGGAGGACGCATCATGAGCAAGCGTCTTGATATCCGCAGTTTTCCGTTGCTGGGCAGCCAGCTAATCGAAGCCAGTGCCGGCACCGGCAAAACCTTCACCATTGCGTTGCTCTATACCCGACTGATTCTACAACACGGCGACGGTGCGGCATTCACTCGCGCGCTTGAGCCGGAAGAAATTCTGGTTGTCACCTTTACCGACGCCGCGACACAGGAGCTCAAGGATCGCATCCGTGCCCGTCTGGCCGAAGCCGCACGTTGCTTCATGGCGCCGCAGGAAGAGTGTGATGTGATGCTGCAGGCCTTGCGCGATGACTATACCCCCGGACAGTGGCCGGGCTGTGCGAGGCGGCTTATGCTGGCAGCACAATCAATGGATCAGGCCGCCGTCTCCACCATACACGGCTGGTGTTATCGTATGCTGCGCGAGCACGCCTTTGACAGCGGCAGCCTGTTTCAGCAGACATTGATCACCAATCAGCAGGATATCCTGGCTGAGTTGATGCGTGACTACTGGCGCCAACAGTTTTATGTACTGCCTGTTGCCAGCGCCGCCCAGGTGCTGAAGGCATTCAGTGATCCGGAAGCCCTGCTCAAGGCAGTAAAGCCGCTGATCAATAAAACCGACTCGGTGTTGACCTACGCCGGAAATGCACAGTCTGCAATTGCAGACCTGGCAACCGCTCTGCAGTCCTTTGCAGGCTCTGCGCAGCGCATAATGGATCTGCAACAACGCGCCCGCGACGAATGGGCCAAAGCGACAGAGCAGCTTGAAGCGTTGCTGGATGACTACCGCCAGTATCTGAATGGCATCAAATTCCGCGAAGCAAAATTTGATGAAGACTTTGCCGGGATGAAGCAGGCTCTGCGGGACTGGTCGGCGGGTGCAGATTATGCAAAAGATCTGACGCGCTTTGCGCAGCACAACTGGCCGCTGAAGAAAAATTCGCCTGCCCAGCCCGAACATCCGGCACTGGCAGCCATTGCCGATCTGGTGGCCGGGCAGGAAGCCGTCCGGCAGCACACCGGTCCCGACGTCAGGGCTACCATTCTCAATCATGCCAGCAGGTGGCTGGAACAGGCTTTGCAGAACCGCCTGCACGACAAAGCGGAACTCGGTTTTGACGATCTGCTGCTGCAGCTTGACCGTGCATTACAGGGACCTCAGGGTGACAAACTTGCGGCCAGGATACGGGACGACTTTCCGGTGGCAATGATTGACGAATTCCAGGACACCGATCCATTGCAATACCGGATTTTCGATCGCATCTACCGGGTCGCGGACAATCGACAGGACTGCGCCCTGATAATGATCGGCGACCCCAAGCAGGCAATCTATTCATTTCGCAATGCCGATATCCACACCTATCTTGCAGCGCGCAGCGCCACCGCAGGGAGACACTACAATCTGGATCGCAATTTCCGCTCCACGCAAGGTGTCGTGACTGCCATCAATCATCTGTTTGAATGTGCCGAACGCTTCGAAAAAGGTGCTTTCCGGTTCAGGCTTGGTGACAGCAACCCACTGCCCTTTATCCGCGTTGAGGCCCAGGATCGCGAGCACTCACTGATTCTGAATGGAGAACCCGCATCCGCCATGACGCTGTGGCACCTGACGGACCCGGACAATGATCAGGGCACTGTACCGATAACCGCCTATCGCTCAACTATGGCCCGGATCTGCGCCGGCACCATCGCCGGTTATCTGAGCGGTAGCGGCAACTCAGGGTTTCGACCTGACAAGGGCACCACAGGTGTATCGCAACCGCTGCGTCCCAGCGACATTGCCGTGCTGGTACGCAGTCGCACAGAAGCGGACGCCATCCGCAGTGCGTTGCAACGCCACAAACTGGCGAGTGTTTATCTGTCGGACCGCGAATCGGTGTTTGCCTCACCGGAAGCCCGGGATGTGCTGCGCTGGCTACGAGCCTGTGCCGAACCGTCCGACGAACGCCTGCTCCGGGCAGCACTGGGTACCCGTTCAATGGCCCTGACAATGATGCAGCTGACACAACTGAATCAGGACGAACTGCATTGGGAGCAGCAGACAGAATTGTTTCGCCACCTGCACAGCATCTGGCAGACACATGGTGTGCTGCCGATGCTGCGTCATCTGATGCAGTGTCACCAACTGCCTCAGCGTATGCGCTCCCTGCCGGACGGTGAACGCGCTCTGACCAATCTGTTACATCTGGCTGAATACCTGCAAAAAGCCAGCGCGCAACATGACGGCGAACAGGCGTTGATCCGTCACCTGTCTGAACAGATGGACGATCCGGGCGATGAGGAAGTGCTGCGACTGGAAAGCGACGAGGATCTGATCCGGGTGGTAACGATCCACAAGTCCAAGGGACTCGAGTATCCTCTGGTGTTCCTGCCATTTATTGCCGGCTGGAAAGAAATTGATGGCAATGCAAAGCAGGTCAGCATTCCGGATTCCGCCATAGCATCGCAGCGAAAACTGGAGATTGCTGGCAGTAATCGGGCTGCCGAGGCCTGGCAAATTGCTGATGCCGAAAGACTCTCTGAAGACATGCGACTGCTGTATGTTGCCATGACCCGGGCCACGCATGGTATCTGGCTGGGCCTGGCAGCATTAAGCAAAGGCAGGAGCAAGAAGTCCGCGCTGCACAACAGCAGCATCGGTTATCTGCTCGCCGGCGGCGCACCGGTTGATGCTGAACTGCTGGACACTACACTTGCCGGGTGGATAACCGGATGTGAGCATATAAAACGGGTCAATGTTTGTGCGCTCGATTCTACAGAACCGGCACCCCCTGTTCCGGCGCCGGTCGTTGGCGGGGCCGGTAATCACGCAGAGCCCACAAAACCGGCCGCCCGGTCAGAGCGCAGTCCGGCCGAAAACTGGTGGATAGCCAGTTACTCAGCACTGAAAACCGGTCCTGCCCGGCACCTCGAGCCTGAACGCGCAAGTGATGACCAGACGCTTGAAGAGCAGAATGATGCAAAGCTACCAACAAGCAATGTACGAATACAATTCAATCGCTCCGCGCCAGGTCTGCATGGTTTCCAGCGTGGCCCGAAACCCGGCACGTTTCTGCACAATCTGCTGGAATGGGCTGCAGAAACCGGATTTGCCAATACCTGTGAAAACGATCAGGGCCGATTGACAATGATCCGCGACCGCTGCAGATCGCAGGGCTGGCCGGAGGAGGATGCCGAACGGCTGGATGGCTGGTTAAAACCCTTTTGCGGGACCCGGTTCAGACTGTCAGCAACGCAGGATCTCAACCTGTGCGAGCTGGATACTTTCCAGGCCGAACTGGAGTTTCTGTTTGCCAGCCATCACGTGAGCAGCGAAGCCATTGACCACATCTGCCAGCAATACCTGCTTCCCGGTCTGGCGCGGCCCGCACTGCTACCGGCTCAGCTGAACGGTATGGTCAAGGGATTTATTGACCTGGTATTCAGTGTCGACGGCTGCTATTACGTTGCCGACTGGAAATCCAATTACCTTGGACCAGATGATGCCTGCTACACGGATGAAGCAATCCGGGAGGAAGTGTTGCACAAACGCTATGATGTTCAGTACGGCATCTACCTGCTGGCACTGCATCGACTGCTGCGCAGCCGTCTGCCCGATTACAGCTACGACCAACACATCGGTGGCGCAGTGTACTTCTTTCTGCGGGGCTGGCAGGCGGCGTCACAGGGCCTGCTGATTGACCGGCCCTCGCAGATGTTCATCGACACCATGGATGCCCTGTTTTCAGGTAACGGGCCCGTTTCCGGGAGTCAGGAATACAGTTTATGACTATTGCTGAACAGGCCATCAACGACAGCGAACTGATGCTCTCCCTGCTGCGGGATTGGGCACGCGCAGGCTGGATTCGCTGGCTGGATGCTGAACTGGCAGATTTCCTGTACCAGCAGACTGACTCGCAACAACCGGCCCCGGCACTGTTATTGCTGGCCGCTGCACTGACCAGCCATCAGAGTGGCCACGGTCATGTGTGTCTTGATCTGCAATACTGCCTGCAGGAACCGGACAGAGCACTTGCCCTGCCACCTGATCATGCCAGTCACACTCCTGACATCCGACCGGCCAGTGTGCTGTCCTGTATAACCCTGCCGCAGTGGCTGAATGCTATCAGGCACCCACTGATCACTGGCAGTGGCACTGGCAACAGTCCACTGGTGCTTTCAGTACCCGGGCAGCAACCCCGGCCCATGCTCTATCTGCGGCGTTTCTGGCAATACGAACAACAGATTCGCGAGGCGATTCAACAACGCCTGCTGCACCCAGCCGGACTTGACGACAATTGTTTGCAGGAAGTTCTGGACGAACTGTTTCCGGGACTGACAATACCAGTCAACTGGCAGAAGATCGCCTGTGCGCTTGCCGCCCGCAGCCGGTTTTCCATCATTACCGGAGGGCCCGGCACAGGCAAGACTACTACCGTGGTCAGACTGCTGGCGGCGCTGAACAGGATCAATCCGGCGGATCAAAAACCCCTGCGTATTCGACTTGCAGCCCCAACCGGCAAGGCAGCTGTGCGGCTCAGTGAATCGATTAGATCGCAGCTTGATGAGCTCCGGTATCCCGACAATATTCCCACCGAGGTAAGCACGGTGCACCGACTGCTAGGCCCGGTGCATAACAGTCGATTCTTCCGCCACAATGGCACCAACCCCCTACCCGCAGACGTAGTGGTCATTGATGAGGCATCAATGGTGGATGTAGAACTGATGGCGCAACTGATGGATGCACTCCCATCGCATGCTCGTCTGATATTGCTCGGCGACAAGGACCAGCTGGCATCCGTGGAAGCAGGCGCTGTTCTGGGAAGTCTGTGTGAACGGGCCGAGGCCGGCAACTACACTCCTGATACGGCCAACTGGCTGAAAAAGACAACCGGAGGTCAATCCGTACCCACGTCAATGACCGACGCCAGTGGATTGCCGCTTGATCAGGCTGTCACCATGCTGCGCTACAGTCACCGGTTTGGCCAAATCCCGGGCATCGGTGCGCTGGCGCAAGCAGTCAATCAGAACGCAGATAACATACTTGCGCTGTTTGATGGCCGATATGCTGAACTGGCACATTTGACTTTGCGCAGTACCCGCGACCAGAAATTTGAACAATTGATTCTCAATAATGAGCATGGCTATGGCGACTACCTGCAACTGGTGAGGGAACTGCCGGCACAGATCAAAGCCGTAACAGACGTGGCGGTCAATTCAGCAACCCGGCCGGATACCAGAGCGATTCTGGACAACCTGGCAAAAGCAATTCTGCAGGCTTTTGGCCGTTTTCAGTTACTAGCAGCCCTGCGCAAGGGCGAGTTTGGTGTAGAAGAGTTGAATCTGCGCATCGAGTCCATACTGCGCAATGAACCACAACAACAGTCTCACGAATGGTATGCGGGACGCCCGGTCATGCTGACGCGCAATGACTACGCACTGAAACTGATGAATGGAGATATCGGAATTGCGCTACCCTATCCTGACGCGGGGGCTGACAACAGTCGATTGCGGGTCGCATTTATGGACAGCAGTCATGCTAATGGAATCCGCTGGGTGTTACCCAGCAGGTTGCAGTCCATTGAAACGGTGTATGCCATGACCGTACACAAATCCCAGGGTTCAGAGTTCCGTCACACCGCGCTGATTCTGCCACCTTATGACAACCCGATATTGACCAGGGAACTGGTTTATACCGCTATCACTCGAGCCTCCGGACAGTTTACCCTGTTGGATGTTGATCCCGACCTGCTGAAAACCGCAGCCAGCCGACGGGTGTTCCGGGTCAGCGGGCTGGTTGATTCAGCTCAGCGCTGAGGCAGGCGCGGACTTTGCAGTCTTGCGGGCAACCTTGTCGGCATACATACGTCGGTCTGCACTTATCAGCAATTCATCGCGGGTCTGCCCGTCAACCGGCCATATCGCCATTCCCACACTGGGCATGATATGCACAATCTGCCCGTGAACGTCGGCAGGTCCCGATACCACATCAACCAGTCGCCGCATCGTCAGCATGGCAGTCTCCGGGTTACTTATATTGCCCAGAATAAGGATAAATTCGTCACCGCTCATTCGTCCTGCAAAATCGGTTCCACGAACAAACCGTTGCAGGCGCTGCCCCATGGTTTTTAATAACTGATCGCCGGCGGCATGGCCGAAGCAGTCGTTGATCTGTTTGAATTCATCCAGGTCCATCATGAGCACTGCAAAAGGCCGATTGTAACGCGCCGCTTCCAACAGGCTGCGCTCCAGCATCTCGTCTATGCTGCGCCGGTTCGGCAAGCCCGTCAGGGAATCTTCACGCGCCAACCTGGAAATTTTTCGTTGCGCCCTGAAGTAACAGGCAACTGTCAGACTGAATGTCCAGCCCATGATATACAGCATACCGGTAACAAATATCAGATTACCCGTGGCCAGATCCATCAGCGACCCGATTTGCGGCGTGCTCAGAATCTCCATGCCCCGAACAAGCAGTGCGAGTGCCGGCAGGCTCGCAAAAAATGACGACAACCCGTAAACCAGTCTTTCGTGGATGTCACTCACCTTCCATATCATCACAATGGTGATTGCAACAAACGCGGAAAAGCTGATGCTATCAATGATCAGCAGGCGATTGCGCACATCATCGTGGAACCAGAAAGTGACCAGCATCACCAAGGGTGCCAACACAAATATCAGCCGCCAGCGATGTGGCGATGCAAACCCCCTGAATCTCAGGCAACCCTCCAGCGCCACCAGCACAGCAATGGTTGACAGGGAATTGCTGATCACCGGACCCAGCCAGATCGGATCTGGCATCGCTCCCCTGAATGCGCTGGCCAGAAAAGCGCCCGCACTCAATAGCACTGACAGAGTCCACTGCGGCACACCGGGCATACCTTTGTTAATTTGCCACAGCACCAGCATGATGGAGGAACTGACAAGTGAGGCCAGACCTGTTGCAAACGCTATGGTTAGTAAATCGAGTTGAAACACCGTAGACTCACTGGCAGGAACAATGCCTGAATGATGCTGTATTAATTGAGTCAAGGCAATGATATGTCGGGCCAATTACCTGTGAGATCAAAACCATGTGGGACAAACGATACGATACGGATGATTTTGTCTACGGCACTGAGCCGAATGATTTTCTTGCTCAACACTATCAGGAAATTCCTGCCGGCCGGGTACTCTGCCTGGCTGAAGGTGAAGGACGTAATGCCGTATTCCTGGCCAGACAGGGCTATCGGGTAACGGCAGTTGATGCATCGGCGGTAGGCTTGGCCAAAGCTGCAAAACTGGCAGAGCAGCAAGGTGTTGAACTGGAAATTATTCACGCAGATCTTGCCAGTTTTGACCCGGGAATTGAAAAATGGGAAGGGATTGTTTCCATATTCTGCCACCTGCCTCCCTCAGTGCGGCAATCCGTGCACGCGCGCCTGGCCGCATCCCTGACACCTGGCGGTGTTTTGTTGCTGGAAGCATATACACCCGCGCAACTGCAATTTGGCACCGGCGGGCCACCGGATGCGGATATGATGATGAATCGCGAGCGGCTATGCAATGAAATTCAGGGCCTGACTTTCCGTTATCTGCAGGAAACCGAACGCGACATCATTGAGGGCAAGGGCCATACCGGACATGGCGCCGTTGTGCAGGCAATCGCTATTAAAGACAACCGGCGCCCTTAGATTTCAGCCAATCGCGACAAGGCAATTCACACGCCTTCCGCGGCCTGTATCTCGGCAGCAATCTGCTGTACTTCATCAAGCACCCGCAGCACATTGTCACCCCAGATTTTGGCGATATCCTGTTCGCTGTATCCGCGACGCACCATTTCCAGCGTCACGTTAAATGTTTCGGCGGCATCGGCCCAGCCGGTCACGCCGCCACCGCCATCAAAGTCACCGCTGATGCCGACATGATCAACACCAATCAGATTGACCATGTAATCAATGTGATCAACAAAGTCACTCACATCCACCGGCGGTGCGACAGCATCTACTGCTTCCGCCAGGCGTGGTGCAGCCAGTTCATTGATCTCCGCCAGTTGCGTCTGGTACCGGGCACGCGCATCTGCACTTAATGCTCTCACGTCTGCAGGCTCAAGCAGCGTGTAACCCAGTCCTTCGGCAACAGTGGATTGCAGGGCGCGCAGCGCCGTTGTGTAGGCGCGCTGTTTTTCTGAATTGACATAGTTGCGAAAGGCTACCGCCTGCACCACACCACCGTTGGCCTTGACGGCAAGCAGTTCATCGTCCCAGAGATTGCGACTGACACCCGGATCCAGCTCGCGTGCCGATGAGTGAGATGCAATCACTGGTGCACGGCTCAGTTCGATTGTCTGTTTGTTGGCTTCATAGGACGGATGGGATATATCAATCATGACACCCCACTTGTTCATCTCGGCAATCGCCTGCCGTCCCAGCTCACTGAGACCATCATGCAACCAGACACCGTCGCCTTCGCCGGTGTTGGAATCGGCAAACTGGCTATGCCCGTTGTGCGCCAGAGAAATGTATCGGGCGCCCATTTCCTGATAGCGACGCACATTCCCCACATCGGTCCCCATCGGATAGGCATTTTCGACACCAATCATTGCTACCCGCTTGCCACTGGCAACAATTCTTCGCACATCGTCCGAGTTCAGCGCCAGCTCGATATGATCAGGAGCAATCTCTTCCACAAGACGGTGTATTGCACTGAATTTGTCCAGTGCGTTCTCACTTGCACCAGCATAGCCCTCTTCGGTCAGCGGCCCCTGTCCGGTGTAGACGACAAACCAGGCCACATCCATGCCACCGGTGTCCATTTTGGGCAGGTTCACCTGCGTGTTCAGATCAGACAGATAATTGGTCTGTTCGGTAAAATTGGCGGTATTGATGTCCACATGGGTGTCCATCACAATCACCCGTTCGTGGATGCCACGCGCCCGCGCAACCAGCTCCGCCTCGGTTTCAGCGGCCGTTTCCGCCACCAGCTCTGGTGCTGCTGCCGCCATCGGCTCAGTTGTCGCCGCCGGTTCGGGCTGACCGCAGGCCGCCAATGTCAGCACCGCAGCCAGGGTCAAAACACGCAATACGTTTATTTCTGTTTTTGATTGGGTCACAAAACTTACCTCCGAATGAGCATCTGCTGATGCAAGGATAGTGCCTGTCAGTATAGCGTCCTAAAAATAATACGGGCCAGAATACCGGAATACTCTTTTGACTGTCTGCGAGAACCAGCCTGCGAGCATCAGTCGGCGGGCTGCCAGCTGCCCTGCCGCATGGCCTCGATACCCTGCACCGAATGGTTGTAAAGATACACCCATGCCAGACCGTAGCAGGTCTGCACCTGCTGCCTGTCGTAGAGGCCAAGATGAGGGGCCTCCGGCAGATAGTCTTCAAGTACATCCAGCTGGGCAAGCTCTGCATTGCTGACCCGGAAGACTTCAACCAAAATTCCCCCGGAAGGCTCCAGTCTGGCTCCCGGGTAGGGACCCAGATCATAAAGAGTGATGCAATCCAGTGTATCTGTGCCGACAAACCCGGCGTCCTGCAACAGCGGGTAATTGATCAGCCCGCGCTTCAGGGTTCCGTAAACCGCTACCAGTGTCGACATACCAGATTCGCGCTCCGGCGGAATTGATTTCAGGTGCAACTCATGTGATAGTTAAGCAACTAATAACCCCGACACAATAAAGAAGAAAAGGCGGGAGAACAAGCATGTCGAATTACCTGACTGGCGCAGTTCTGTTGATCAGCATAACAGTTGCCAGTGTTTCCAGCGCACAAACATCTGTTGAACTGTCGCGGACAGCTCATGGCAAACCTGATCTCAGCGGCATCTGGCAGGCGCTGGGCAATAACCACTGGAACATTGAACCGTCTGCAGCCAAAGCAGGTCCGGACTGGCGCAGCGGTGCCATTGGCGCCATCCCCGCAACGCTGGGCGTTGTAACAGACGGAGAGCTGCCCTATACCCCGTCGGGACTTGCACAGAAGCAGGCCAATCAGGCCGAGTGGCTGGCGCTTGATCCGCTCGCCAAGTGTTATATGCCTGGTGTGCCACGCGCCAACTACCTGCCCTTTCCTTTTCAGATTGTCCAGTCGGACGAACATGTGGTCATGGCTTACGAATTCGCCAGTGCGATGCGAATTGTGTATATGGATCAACCCGATTTTGACGGCCCGGTACCCGCCTGGATGGGCCATTCCCGCGGCCATTGGGAAGACGATACACTGGTCATTCGGGTAACAGACTTCATGCCCTACACGTGGTTTGATCACGCCGGCAATCATCACAGCGACCAGCTGGAGGTGATCGAACGTTATACGCCAATGGGCCCCAATGTCATCATGTATCAGGCTGAAGTGCGAGACCCGGTCACGTTCACCCGACCCTGGACCATGGCGTTTCCGCTGTACCGGCGGCTGGAGGAAAACGCTCAGTTACTTGAGTTCAAATGTGTCGAATTTGCAGAGGAACTGGTCTACGGCTACCTTAACAAAGACGCGCCGGCAGATCGTGTTCCACCACGCGGCATGCCCTTTACCATCCAGGAATAATTCTGACGAGGAGTTCCGGCCATGAAAACAAGCCGAAAGAACACAACCGTTGCGCTGCGACGCGTGCTGACCACGACCTCACTGACACTGGGTATTTGTCTCAGTGGACATAGTCATGCACAGGCTGACGACTGGCAGGTACCGCGCACAGCCGAAGGTCAGCCCGACCTCCAGGGTGTCTGGGCCAACAACAGCAGCACCCCGCTGGAGCGGCCGGAGTTTTTTGGCAACCGGGCCACACTGTCAGAAAGTGAGTATCAGGATCTGCTGCGCCAGGCTGAGGAAGTTCTGGCCAGTGGCGGAGATGCATTGTTTGGTGACGGCTTTCTGAACGCCGTGGTCAGTGGCGAAGTACAGTCCTACGACCCGGCCACCGGTAACTACGATGCCGCCTGGATGGTTGATCGTAATCTGGAAAACCGCACGTCGCTGATTATCGATCCGCCAAACGGACGGCTGCCGCCGATGACCGAACAGGGTCGGGCGCGCATGCAACAGCGCGCCAGCAACCGGATCAGCCCGACAGATTCCTATCTTGGCCGACCTCTTCAGGAGCGCTGCATAACCTGGGGAATGCCTTACATCATGGCCGGATACAACAGCTATTATCAGATTGTACAGAGCAGGGACTCGGTGGCCATTATTCAGGAAATGATACATGATGTTCGTGTCATCCCGTTGACCGACAAACCACCACTGGACGAACGGGTCCGACTCTGGCATGGCGACTCGCGTGGCTGGTGGGACGGTGACACACTGGTAGTGCAGTCGAAAAACTTCTCGGATCAAAGTCTGTTCCGCGGAGCGGGTGCCGAGCGGCTTTTCACGGAGCGTTACACCCGCATAGCCGACGATGTGCTGGAGTATCAGTTCACTGTTGAAGATCCCACAACGTGGGAGACTCCATGGACCGCAGTGATCAATTACACTGCCAGCGAGGACCCGATTTTCGAGTATGCCTGCCACGAGGGCAACTATGCGTTAATGGGTATTCTTTCCGGTGCACGGGCAGCAGAGCGGGCGGGGCAAACCCCTGCTCAATAGTAACCGGCCAGTAGTCACCGTCAGTCGGGTCTGACCAGTTCGCGCGGCATCCGGAATACAATGTTTTCCTCCACGCCAGGCACTTCGACCGGATGCTCGCCGCTGATTTGCCGGAGCCGGTCAACCACCTGTTGCACCAGTACCTCCGGCGCTGACGCGCCGGCGGTAACGCCAAACCGACGCTTACCTGTAAACCACTCAGGCTTTACATCCTCAACCCGGTCAATCAGATATGCCTCGCAACCCATCCGCTCTGCCAGCTCTCTAAGTCTGTTGGAATTTGAGCTATTGGGCGATCCAACTACCAATACCAGATCTGACTCCAGGGCCAGTTGTTTTACTGCGTCCTGTCGGTTCTGGGTAGCGTAGCAGATGTCTTTTTTACGGGGCCCTTCGATTTTCGGAAAGCGGGCATGCAAGGCATCAATCACCTTCGCGGTATCATCCATGGACAGTGTTGTCTGCGTAACATAAGCCAGACGCTCGGGATTCTCAACATTCAACACAGCAACATCAGCGACCGATTCCACCAGATAGATATCTCCACCGTTGCCTCGATCATATTGCCCCATGGTGCCTTCGACCTCCGGGTGACGAGCATGCCCGATCAGCACACACTCCCTGCCTTCCGCACTAAAGCGCGCCACTTCCAGATGCACCTTGGTAACAAGGGGACAGGTCGCATCAAAAACGCGAAAACCGCGATCCGAGGCTTCCCGCTGCACTTCCTGTGAGACGCCGTGTGCACTGAAAATAACAATTGGCTCGCGATCAAGGCTGTCCCGGGGAGGAACATCATCCAGTTCATCGACAAATACCGCGCCACGCTGCCGCAACGTATCAACCACAAATTTATTGTGAACCACCTCATGCCGCACGTAGATCGGTGCGCCGTAAACGTCAAGTGCACGATTGACGATATCTATCGCCCGGTCCACACCGGCACAAAAGCCCCTGGGATTTGCCAGTCTGATTTCTGCCTTGTTCATCACATCACCCCTGAATACTGACCGCCTGCACACCGGCAGGAATGACTGAAATTATATCGGCTCTGAACACTATATCCCGGCCGGCCAGTGGATGATTGAAGTCAATCACCACGGTCAATTCGCCAATCTGTGTCAGAACGCCCGGTATTTCATTGCCCCCACTGTCCGCAAACGATACCACGGTACCTGGCTCTACCGGGTCGGTGGTATTCGCCAGCAGGCGCGCAAAGCGCTGCCGCGGAAATGTCTGCACGTTGTCCTTGTTGACAGCACCAAATGCCTGTTCCGGAGGCAGCACCTGCTCCCGTGAATCGCCGG
This sequence comes from uncultured Pseudohongiella sp., assembly GCA_963974875.1. GTDB lineage: Bacteria > Pseudomonadota > Gammaproteobacteria > Pseudomonadales > Pseudohongiellaceae > Pseudohongiella. Next base: position 181,975 of record CAXBER010000004.1, read on the forward strand.
CAGCGGCGCCCATAAGTACGGCTTCAAAGCCAGGCAGCAGACTACCATCTCCGACGACAAATGTGGCCGGTGATTTGTCATAGTTGCCATCAATCTCCGAGCCATCCGGCAGCGACAGCGAGAAGTGCAGGGTTACCCGGGCACCCGGGGCGATCTGCACTGAATTTTCCGTTGAACGGTCTGGCACCATAGGATCAGGCATAAAGACGCTGCTCACCCTCGCCGGAAATATTTTCCACACAACGGCTGCACAACTCCGGGTGTTCAGCGTGGGCACCAACGTCTTCGCGGTGATGCCAGCAGCGCACACATTTGTCGAACACCGATGGCGTGATCTGCACCCGCAGGCCACTCAGTTCAGTGGCAACTGAATCTGTGGCGGCCGGATCAGACAGGTGCTGCAACCGGGCGGCGGACACAATCAGTACAAACCGGAGCTCGTTCTGCAATGCTGACAAGCGCTCGAACAGCGCATCATCACAAAACAGCGTCACTTCGGCACTCAGTGCCGCGCCGACTTTCTTTTCTGCCCGTTGCCGTTCCAGTTCCCTGTTGACTGCAGTCTTGACACCAATCAGTTCACGCCAGAATTCATCACTGAAATCCTCTCTGCCCGGTAATGCGCTCAAACCATCATCAAAGGAGGACAACAATACCGACTCACCATGCTCCCCCGGAATAAACTGCCAGATTTCATCAGCGGTAAAACTCAGGATTGGGGCAATCAGTCGCACCAGTATCTCAGTGATATGATACATCGCGGTCTGGGTCGAACGTCTGGCCAGTCCATCAGTCCTGGCGGTGTACTGTCGGTCCTTGATGATATCCAGATAGAAACTGCCAAGTTCAATCACACAGAAGTTATGCACTTTCTGATAAACGTTGAGGAACTGATAATTTTCATAATCCGACTGTACCTGTTCACGCAGCAACTGCGCCTGACGGGTAACCCAGTAATCAAGCGCCAGCATCTGCTCTGGTTCAACTGCATCCCGGACAGGATCAAACCCGTTCAGATTGGACAACAGGAAGCGCGCCGTATTGCGAATCCGGCGATAGGAGTCCGCCACCCGCTTCAGAATCTCAGGTGACACTGCAATCTCTCCCCGGTAATCGGTGGCAGCCACCCAAAGCCGCATGATGTCAGCGCCATACTCATTAAACACCTCATGCGGAGATATGGTATTGCCGAGCGACTTGGACATCTTGCGCCCTTCGGCATCCACGGTGAAACCGTGGGTCAACACCTGTTTATAGGGTGCCGTACCATTCATGGCAATTGCGGTTTTTAATGAAGACTGGAACCACCCGCGGTGCTGATCCGATCCTTCCAGATAAATATCCGCGGGATACTGCAGATTCTCGCGCGCCTGTAATACCGAGTAATGTGTGACACCTGAGTCAAACCAGACGTCCAGGGTATCGGTTACTTTGCTGTACTGATCGGCCTCCTCACCCAGCAATTCGGCTGCTTCCAGATCGAACCAGGCGTCAATGCCCGCTTTTTCTATACGCAGGGCTACCTGCTCTATCAACTCCGCTGTACGCGGGTGCAACTCACTGGTTTCGTTGTGCACAAACAGTGTGATGGGAACACCCCAGGTACGCTGGCGCGATACACACCAGTCGGGGCTGGCCCTGAGCATGAGTTCGATGCGTGCCTGACCCCATTCCGGCACCCATTGCACACCTTTCACTGCTTCCAGCGCAGCATTCAACAGGCCTTTTTCTGTCATGCTGATAAACCACTGCGGCGTAGCGCGATAGATCAGCGGCGTTTTGGTGCGCCAGCAGTGCGGATAACTGTGCTGAATTTTCTTGACGGCCACCAGCGCCTGTTCACGCTCCAGTATGGCGATGACTTTTTCATCAACCTTGTAGACATGCTCCCCAGCCACTTCCCCCGCAGCAGCTGAAAAGATGCCATTGCCATCTACCAGGTTGAGTGTACCCAGGCCATACGCCTGGCCGGCAACAAAGTCTTCCATGCCGTGGTCGGGCGCCGTGTGCACTGCGCCCGTGCCTGCGTCCGTCGTAACATGATCACCCAGCAGCACAGGTACCTGTCTGTCCACAAAGGGGTGTTGCAGCAAGGCCCGTTCAAACGCTGAACCCATTGCAGTGCCAAGTCGCACAGCAGACTCCGCACAGCCATAGCGGGTCATGACCTCATCCTGCATATCGGCCGCCACAATCAGCAACTCTTCGCCACGCTCTTCGCTCACCGTGCAGCGAATCAATGCATACTCCAGATTTGCATTCAGACATACCGCCTGATTGGCAGGGATTGTCCAGGGCGTTGTGGTCCAGATGACAACTGACATTCTGTCGGCATGGGCAATGTCGGCGTCGACCCCGAATGCGGACAGCCAGGCAGTCGGCTCCACGACAGCAAATCTTACGTCAATAGCAAATGACTGCTTGTCCTGGTACTCCACTTCGGCCTCGGCCAGCGCAGAACCACCCACCACACTCCAGTAGACTGGTTTGAATCCCTTGACCAGATGTCCATTGGCGACAATCCGTCCCAGGGCCCGCACGATATTGGCTTCGGTATCAAAGTTCATGGTCAGGTAGGGATTGTCCCACTCGCCCAGCACACCCATACGGATAAAGTCTTTTTTCTGGTTCTCCACCTGCTTGGCGGCATATTCGCGGCATGCCTGGCGGAAATCGGCATAACTGATTTTCTGACCGGCCTTGCCCTTTTTCTTCTCTACATTGTGCTCAATCGGCAAGCCGTGACAGTCCCAGCCAGGCACGTAAGGCGCATCGAAGCCAGCCAGTGTGCGCGACTTGATGATAAAATCCTTCAAGGTCTTGTTGACCGCATGCCCCAGGTGCAGATCACCATTGGCGTAGGGAGGGCCATCATGCAGAATAAACTTGGGACTACCCGCACGTAGCTCCCGAATCCTGCCGTACAGATCCATTTTCTGCCAGCGCTCCAACATCCCCGGTTCGCGCTGGGACAGGCTGGCCTTCATCGGAAACTCCGTACTGGGCAGATTCAGGGTTTGCTTGTAGTCAGTCATAACTCGTCACTTTCTCTGGTCATTTAAGTTGTTCGTGTTTGCGCCTGCAAAATACTCTCTTACCTGCTCGATATCCCGGGATATCTGCCCGGTCAGTTCTTCCAGCGATGCAAATTTCTGCTCAGGTCTGATTCGCTGGCGAAACACCACAGAAACCCATGCGCCATATATATCACGATCAAAATCAAGCAGGTGCACTTCCAGCATGGCCGCTCCGTTGTGATCCACAGTCGGCCGGTAGCCGATATTGGCAGCGCCTGTGGCACTCAGCGTTTCGCCTTGCGGCGACACGATCTGCACATCGCAGGCGTACACACCATGCAATGGTATATTGCGACGGTTCAGCGCCAGGTTACAGGTCGGGAAACCAAGACTGCGGCCCAGTTGCTTGCCTCTGATCACGGTGCCGGCAATCGCGTAGGGTCGCCCCAGTGCGCCGGCCACAGCGGTGAAGTCCGCTGCTGCCAGCTGTTCACGAATATACGTGCTGCTGACGCGTACGCCACGATACAGGCAACTGCTGGTCTCCAGCACTTCAAAACCGGCGCGGTTACCGTACTCCTGTAACAAAGCGTAGTCGCCTGATCGCTGATGGCCAAACCGGAAGTCATTGCCAACAATCAGACAGCGCACATTGAGTCCGGCTACCAGAATCTGTTCAATGTAATCCTGCGGACTCAACTGACACAAGGCCCTGTCAAAGCGGAGCAGAAATACCGTCGACACGCCCAGCTCACGCAGCAGGTTCACTTTTTCTTCCGCTTCACTCAGTCGCGGCGGGCAATCCCGGGGGTCTGCCGCAAAAAACTCCTCCGGATGCGGCTCTATGACAATGACCACCGAAGGCACTGAGTACTGTCGGGATTTCTCCAGCAACTGACTGACTATCTGCTGATGCCCCAGATGAACACCATCAAATTTCCCGATAGTTGCCACACAGCCCGCATGCTGCTCCAGGAAACCTTCAGTGGTATCAATGACGTTCATGGGCCGGCTGCCACAGAAAAAGGCGGATTATAACGTGTTACCAAGGCAGTTCCCACCATCTACAGACGCGCCTTGCCCGCCTGAAACAGTATGGTCGCCAGCACCAGTGCGCCCACGATGACAACAAACTGGCCAATCAACGTGTTGACGACAGAAATCGAATCCGGTCGTGTCATGATAAATCCCAGATTGATCAGTGTTGCAACAGCCGCTAACAGACATACACCTGCAAGTCCGATCAGCAGCAACGCCAGAATTTTTTTCATACGCACCTCCCCTAAACCTGTCCCTGCCCCTGTTTCCTCCCGGCATGGTGGCAGATTATGGCAGTGCAGCGCATCAACAACAACGCTTTAAGGGCGTCTGAACGAGTCTGTGTCACATATTCAGGGGCTAGCTGGCTGACATTGCCCCTGTCTTGCAGGTATGATCCGTTGCAAGGAAAGAGGTAACTGAAACCATGCTGTCAAAACTGCTTATCACATTGCTGGTGATCTCACTGGCGGTGATTTATCTGCGGCGGCGCAAACAGGCCAGCGCAGTATCCGTAAAGACAGACAAATCAGGCAAAGTGACTGCGTTTCTCGCGCATGCCAGCAGCAATGGCTGGCAGAGAGACGGAAAAGATTCGCAATCCACACTACAGTCAGGCAATCCTGCGACCATGGCGGGCAAATTACGCATGATCCTGTGGATCGCTCTGGCCGGCCTGATACTGCTGGGCAGCGCCTACAGTGTCTGGCACTGGCAGGATCAGCGCCGCGAACTGACGGTACTGCTGTACAGCAGCGGTGAGCAGGCGCCGGTTGTTTATCGTGTACCGAGAAAAGACCTGGGTGAGCGAAGTTTTACAACATCCGACGGCACCCGGGTTAACGTGTCGGACAGCGAGCGCATGGAAATCATTGGTCTCTAGTATTGTTTAACGTGTCGCTCATGGCGTAATTCAGGCCAACTGTCGAACAATGGCCGCATCCTGTCGACAGAGCCCCCTTTTAAACCGCACATCTGTTATTCTGAGCGCATTCAACAATCAGGGACCAAACTGGAACCGTAGCCCGGCAATTTTCGACAATGACACTGCTTAGACCATTCAATCACTGGATCAGACACCACTGTATCGTGCTCGCGCTGACATTCATGCCAGGTGCCCTGCTGGCCCGTGAGACTATAGTTGAACTTGAGGATGGCAGCAGCGTCAAGGTGTTCCTTTTTGAACCTGCGGATCAAAGCTCCGGCCCCTGGCCACTGACCATTCTGATGTCCGGCGGCAGTGGCAATGAATATGTGGCACGGGCACAGTTCTGGCTGGGGCGCGAACTGGCCAAGCAGGGCTGGATGATTGCAGTGCCGGTTTCACCCACCAATACGCCTTTTACCGGTGAAAATGGCCAGAAAATTCCCAAAGTCATCAAACACCTGCAAACGTTTGACGATATCATGCCGGGCAAAGCACTGCTGGTTGGAGTATCGACCGGTGGCAGTTCAGCACTGGAACTGGCGGCACAACACCCGGATCAGTACCATGGCGTTGTTGCTGTACCGGGTATGCTGAAGGATCTGTCGCTGATACAGGACATGAAAAATCTGCCGGTTTATCTGCGCATAGCAGAGGATGACCTGTTTCGCTGGAACAGGGAAATGCCGGCGCTGGTGCAGGCGCTGGAAATAGGAGGCGCCAGGGTGAATGCCCGACTGGTAACGGGTGGCAAGCATGTATTCCGGCTTGACTGGAATGAGTTGCAGCCATGGATTGAGTCGCTCACAACAGCGGCGCCATGAACCATGACCTGACTGCACGGCAGTGGTGCAATTTTCAAGCACGTGATAAAGTTCGCATCCTTGCAACAGACTTGACTGACGCCGGAGATGCTGGATGAAACTGATAACCGCTATCATTAAACCGTTTAAATCCGATGATGTCCGCGAAGCGCTGTCTGAACTCGGCGTGAACGGCATGACCATGACCGAAGTAAAGGGTTTCGGACGCCAGAAAGGACATACCGAACTGTACCGTGGTGCAGAGTATGTGGTTGATTTCCTGCCAAAAGCCAAGATTGAAGTTGCCGTAGCAGACGAAATCGTTGATCAGACGATAGATGCCATATGCAAAGCCGCCAATACCGGTCACATTGGTGACGGCAAAATTTTTGTAACCGCACTTGAACAGAGTATCCGTATCCGTACCGGCGAAACTGGCAACGACGCCCTTTAACGGACCGCGCCAGGAGACGACCGCAGCGCCCTACCGCTCGATCACCCGTAACGTGACCAGCGCATACACCAGCTTGTTGCCTGCCTTATCCAGGAAAGTTACTGACACCAGTGATGTGGAACGCCCCTGGTTGATCAGACGCCCCTGCAGTTGCATTCTGGGTCCGAGAACCGGGTCCAGATAGTCGATGCGCATATTGATGGTGGTTATCCAATAAGATTCCCGATCAGGACAAAGTGTCCGGATGGTATACAGCGCAACCATATCGACATAAGTTCCGGTAAAACCACCAAACAGTTGCTGACGCGGATTCAATACCTGGTCCGGCACATGCGCATCAATATCTACGTACCCATAAGATTCCTGATCGATTACCCAGTCAGGAGCCTCCAGTAAATCTCCTGCGCAATGCCCCGGTCGCATAAAAATGGGTCGGTTATCGGTTGTGCCTGTCATCAATCGGTTTCCTGCTGTCCAAATTCAAAAAAGTATACTTCGAAATTCAACTGCACCCGCGGATCAGGCTCCCAGTTATAACGATTTTCGAACAATAGCTGCGGAACAACTTCCAGCACCAGCCAGTCCTCATAAATGGCCTTGCGATAGATCATCTGGGCATAATAACTGTCTACCCCACTTTCGGGCCGATTCTGGCCCAGCAATCCCAACTCATACGACATCGTCTCCCGTTCCCCGAGTCGCTGCTGCCAGGCAACGGACTGGCCAAACTCGGTGAGTCGATCCTGATGTTCATAATTCACCTCGGAATCAACCCTGAAACTCCACTGATCATTTATCCTGTTCAACAGCGACAGACGGGTATCCTGCCCCCAGCCATCATGGTGATAATAAAAAACGCGGTTTGATAATCCGAACGTCCAGTTATCCGACAGACTCACGCCATAGCGGGTACGAAAGCGGTAAAATACATCCAGCGGCAGATCGCCGCTCACACCGATATCATGATTAAAACGCCAGCCGTTACGCTCCGCTGTCTGATAACTGAAACCACCGGTAAAGGACGAGGTATTGATGTTGCTCAGTCGCTGATCACGCAGAGAATTCTGTTCAGCAGTTTCCGACTCGAATATGAGTTTCCAGCGCTCTGACGCGCGAGGCAGGTCCAGCCGCCCGCCAATGCGGGCATTGGAGAAGTATGCATCATGGCGGCCGATACGCTGATTGAAGCGCAGCCGGACATAGCTTTCGTTCTGGCGGGAAATCTCCTCATCGTCACCGGCCAGCCAGCCATCGAAGTTACTGCCAACAACGGAGACATTGTGCGACATGTCGTCGCGCTGATCCTCCAGCCAGCGAAGTGTTCGATCAAACTGCAGAAATTCCAGCGTACTGCGCAGCGGACCGGGCTCCTCCGTCAGGTCGTCGAGTGACGCTGGCGGCCGGACGGTATTACCTGCACGGATGGTATCGGCTGAGGCAGCTTCCTGTGCCTCTTCTTCCTGTGCCACTTGTTCCTGAGCCACAGACCATGCCGGCAGGATGCCCAGCCCCAGGCACATGGAAACCACATTAAACAGACCTTTCTGGCTCAAGTGCATCCCTTGTCGCTGAACTGAAAGCATTCAGTGTAATTGAGCTATTTGACAGTCGCCAGCATAACAGCGCATTTACCACATTGAGGACAGGATTGATCATGATTTGTCACAATTTTGCTGATCAGGAACCCGATGTTGCAGGTAATCGGGGAATCACATTGTGCTCCAGCATCACAATCAACCACTCAGCCGCGTGATGCAGGGGGTCCAGTGCCAGCAGAATGCCTGCCATCACACTGACCGACAGAAACAGACTCAGCCAGAGTGGCAGCAGGCGGCGCTTTTCGGCATCCAGCAATGCGTGAACCCGCAACTCCAGATCGCTGCCGCTAAAGCCGCGCGCTGCATCGGGGATCAGGTTCTGTTTTATAACTCTGCCAACATGCACCAACGTTTCAGCAACCGACAGATAACCGTGACGTCGGGCAGACTCAAAGTCACAGGCCTGCTCACACATCAATTGAAGATCACCAAGCACCATTCGCGCCCAGGGTCGGGGCAAAACCAGACAGAATATCTGTCCGGCCAACATCCGCAGATTATCGCGACGGACGCGATGTGCGTGTTCGTGATCCAGGATTATGGCCAGTTCCTGCTCACTGCACAGTTTTTGCAGCCCTCTGCTGATAAACACGCCCGGATGCCACCAGCCCAGAGTAAACACTGCCGGTACGTCTGCCTTGAGCACACGAAACCCCTGTTGCCGCTTTGCCAGCGCGTCAAACTGACGCCGCATCCGGACGCCCGATCGCAACCTGAACAAAAATTGCGCCAACAGGCTGCCCGCCAGCACCAGCGCCATCGCCATTCCCAGCCAGGCCACAATCTCGACACCAACAAGAGGCACATGTTGCTCACAAGTGCCATGACAGTGCGGCTCAATCAGCCGACCCTCCAGCCGGGGCAGAAACAACAGCAGGCTTGCCAGCGCACTGATCAGCAACGGCCCGGCCCAGAATATCGTAATCAGGTTGCTGGCATGGCGCGGATGCAACCTGAGCATAAGCCCTCTCAGGCCAGGATACAGCAGACCAAAGACCAGGGTCAGACATGCCCAGAGCAGCAGCCACATCAGTGCAATGGTGCCGATCAGATTAATCACCTGCGCCCTCCCCGCGTTCGCGTCGCGAGCGGATCAGTGCTTCCAGCTCATCCAGTGAGGACTCATCATGTTCGGCCGCCACGTGAACAAAACTGCTGAGTATGGTCTCCATCCTGCCATCGTGAAGCAACTGAATGACATCACCAAGCATTCTGCCAAGCAACGCACTGCGCGAAACGGAACTGAAATATGTATAGGCATGCCCGTGCTTGATTCTGTCTACATATTTTTTCCGGTACAACCGCTCCAGCGTAGACTGCACAGTACTCAGTCCCGGCACTCTGCTCCCTGACAGCGCATCACGCACTTCCCGTGCATCCAGATGTGGGCGTTGCCACAGCGTCTCCAGCACCTGCAGCTCAAGCTCGCCCAGATTGGTGGATAATATATTGGATGATGATCGAGAATTACCGCTGTTCATGAAAGTCTGTGAAACATCCCTGGTCCATTAATTGCCACTAATCTAGCTGCGATTCGGGAAAAATGCAAAAACCGATCTGGGATCGGTTTTTATTGCCATACTTACTTGTTCTAATTCAATAACTTAAATTTTCCGAACAAATTCCGCAGTTATACTTCCGTTCTGATTTTTAAGCACAACTGATTTTTCTGCCGCAGCAGGCTGTGGTCTGACGGCTCGGGGATAACCATGCAACAACAAAAACTTCTGGCAGCCAGTATCGCCATGCTGCTGACTGTCCAGGTCACAGCACAAACAACTTCCGATGAAAATACAAACGTCGAAGAGGTATTGGTGCTGGGCACTGACTTCAATCTGCAGGGCACACCTGAAACCGCTACCGAGGGTATGGTCTATCAGCAACAACTGGCGCTTCGTCCGGTTTCGCGCACAGCCGAACTGCTGGAATTTGTGCCAGGCATGATCGCCACTCAACATAGCGGCGAAGGTAAAGCCAATCAATACTTTGTGCGCGGCTTCAACCTTGACCATGGTACCGACTTTGCGATCAAACTGGATCGCATGCCGGTCAACATGCCGAGTCATGGCCATGGCCAGGGTTATGCTGATATCAATTTCATCATTCCTGAACTGGTCAGCACCATGCGTTACCGCAAGGGACCGTACTACGCCAGCGGCGGGGACTTTGCTACTGCAGGTGCCGCCGAGTTTGTTTATGCAGATGCCCTGGAACAAGGGCAGATGAATCTGACCATGGGGGAGAATAACTACCGACGCCTGTTTGCTGGCAACTCATTTGACGTTCCGGGTGGTCAATTGACCATCGCCGGAGCGCTGACCGGCTATCATGGCCCGTGGGAACTGGATCAGAGCCTGCGTAAGCGCAAGGGGCTGATCAAATACCATCAGCAGGCCGATGATTACAGCTTTAGTGTGACCGGCATGACATACCGCAATGCCTGGGACTCAACCGATCAGATTCCGCTCAGGGCAGTGGAGGATGGCAGAATTGGCGTCTGGGGAAACATTGACCCGACAGCCGGTGGTGACTCACGCCGGAACAGTCTGTCCATGGACTGGACACAGCAGCTGCTTAACAATGCCAACTGGCGCTTCAGTGCCTATATAATGGACTATGCGCTGGATCTGTATTCCAATTTCACCTATTTTGATGCAGATCCCGTGCGCGGTGACCAGTTTCAGCAAACAGACAGTCGCCGCGTAGCGGGATTCGACACCGAATACAGCAGAATGCTGGATACCGACAGCATTCCCGTCAACTTTACTGTCGGTTTTCAGCACCGTTATGACGACATCCATGTCGGTTTGCACAAATCACAGCAGCGACGCCGCTACGCCAGCACCCGCGATGATTACGTCGAACAATCCCTGAGCAGTCTCTATGCCAGTCTTGAACACGAATGGACAGACCGTTTGCGCAGCGTTTCCTCGCTGCGCCTGGACAATTACAGTTTTGATGTCACTGACCTGCTGGGCATCAATGGCGGCAGCGGATCCGATTTTCTGCTCAGCCCAAAGCTGAATCTGATCTATACACCAACTGACGGCGTGGAGACATTTCTCAGTGCTGGCCAGGGTTTTCACAGCAATGATGCCCGCGGCGCCACTATCCGTATTGATCCGGTAAGCGGCGACCCGGTTGCCCCGGTTGATCCTCTGGCGACAGCGCGAAGTTATGAACTGGGAATGCGCACCTCGCTGTTGCCCAAAACACAATTGGCTGTCACCGCATTCAGCATGAAGCTGTCGTCTGAACTCATTTATGTGGGCGATGAAGGAGCAACGGAAGCGGTGGATCCCAGCCAGCGGGAAGGCATCGAGATCAGCTTTTTATATACACCACTGGACTGGTTGCTGTTTGACGGCGATGCGACCTACACCCGGGCCAGACTGCAAGGTGTCGGTCCGGATGACCGCATCCCCAACGCAGTGCGCAACACTGCATCACTGGGTATGAACGTCGACGATATAAATAACAGCGGCTGGAGTGGCGGCATGCGACTGCGTTATCTGGGCACAGCCCCATTGATCGAGGACAATTCAGTCCGCACAGAGTCCACGTTTCTGGTCAATGCCCAGATAAGCAAAGCGCTGACACCGACTATGTCACTGAGCCTGGAGTTGCTGAACGTGCTGGACAGCCGTGACACTGATATCACCTACTTTTACGAATCGCGTCTGCCCGGAGAGGCTGCAGCGATCGAAGACATCCACTTCCATCCAGCAGAACCACGCAGTATCCGTGTCACGCTCAGCGCCCGTTTCTGAGGATCGCGCACATTCAGCCAGACACGATCCACCCCTCATCTGGCCGGTTTCAGGTAACCGGCCAGATACTGCATTGCATCACCAACCGAGCCGCCCCAGGCCGCAAAGTCGTGATCACCATCAAAAATACGCAGCTCTACATGGTCAGGTTGATGTTCACGCAAGGCCTGAAAAAAACCGGCAGCATGATAGGCAATATCAAACCGGTCATGATCGCCGCTATTGATATAAAAAGGGACAATCAACCCTTTTTCTTTATATTCCTCAAAAACTGACACCCAGTTCAGACTCCGCCAGCGCGCCGGATCAAATGCACCATTGCTCTGAAATATTTCAATGCGTGTCGCAGAAGAACTGGCTGGCGGGACAGGGTTGTATACTGCAGGACTTAGCGGAGCGGCGGCTGCGAATAGCTCCGGATACTTGAGCGCTGCATTGGTGGTACCAAACCCGCCAGCAGAGTAACCAGCAATGATCCGCCCTTCACGAGCCGCATGAGTCCGATATGCGCTGTCTATATGCGGAACAAGTTCTGTGATCAGGGCAGTTTGTGCCATCTCCAGATGGCTGTCTGCCCACCAGAAATTCGGATCCGCCGGCATGACAATCAGCATGGGGGGAAGCAGGCCTTCAGCAATCAGACGATCAGCCGTCTCCTGAATATTGCCAGCCCGCACCCAGCTGTGTTCATTGCCCGACGCCCCGTGCAACAGATACAGCACCGGCAAGCGCCCGCGACTGGTTGAATAGTCGTCGGGCGTATACAGCGAATAACTGATAGCGCGATTGAGCAATGCCGAGTCAACGCTGTGTTGTGAAATTGAGCCTGCACCCGCCAGTGCCGGGCAAACCAGTAGCCATATCAGCAAAAAACCATGCAGAACCTTTATTCTTGTCATTATTTTCTCCTCACATAAAATCCATATCACCGGCTGTCAGCCACCAGGCGCCTTTCAGCAACCCAGTTTCCGGCCCCCTGCTCCAGCGATTGCAGGGAATCTGTATGCCTGTGCTTTCAATCAGCGAGTCCGGGTGTTTCAGCCGCTGCACCTGACCGCCGGTCACCCACATCACTATCGGCCGCCCGACTGATCGGCCAAATACACATATCTGGCTGAATGCGGCACTCAAAGCGTCTGCCGCTCCCACAATATCCATCAGCAGGTACTGTTCACCGTGTTCACGCAATACGCCAAGTGCAACCGCCTTACCATTCAGGTGAGCAACAACGCAGCGGTAGTGCATGCCCGGCCGTTGGACAAACCGGTAATGCAGATATGCTGCATCCCTCAAGCCAATAATGGCGTCGGTAAAGTCTGCCTCCATCTGTTGCCACAGAATATCAGCATAAGCGGCGATACCGTCAGCAGCGCTGAACTCGCTCACCTGCCAGCCGGTAACAGCTTCTGCTACCGGATTGCTGATCGCCAGCAACTCGTCACTCTTTTCATACAGTCCCAGACGCTCGGCAACGTGCATGGCCTTGAGATTCGGAAAACCGAATCCCAGCAGATAGGGCGCGCCGTAACCGGCATATTGCTCCAGCATACTGGCAGCGGTTTTAAAAAACAGCCCGCTGCGACTGAAAAATCCACGCTGCCCCGGCAATACCATTACATCGCAAATCTGCACGGCACTGCAGGCCTGCCCAAAGTAGCGGATATCCCTGGCCACACCACCATAGTGCGCAACAACTGATTGTTCACGCACGGCAACAACAGATGCGCCCCTGCCGGTAGCGTATTTCCAGTGCCAGAGATCAACATCAAAGTCTGTTTTAAAACTCAACTCAAAGATCGGCCGGTAGTTGTCGACCGGCACACACGTTGCCGGCAGCAGCTCAACGACATCACTCTGCCTGTCTTGCAGGGTCAGACGCCAGCTGAGCAGGTGATGACAGCAAGTGCCATCCAGACATCCGGCCGTATCGCGCCGCAAACCGGCGCGCAGGGAATTGATGATCTGCTCAGGTTCGCCACTCTGTGCCGGCAGCCGGTCGATTCCGGACTCGAACTGCGTGAGAAAAACACGCATGAAACGACCGGTGTCAGCGCTAAGATCCTCATCCCCGACAAGACTGAATCCGGTTCGCCCGGCCAGTGCCAGCACATGCTCCATGACCGGCAGTGATTGCGGTGCCGTCCCGCTATAGTTGTTGGTCGCGAACTCATCCAGCAGCAGCAACTGACCGCCCGGCGCCAGCAGATGCCTGGCCGCCGCAAACATCACCAGGGGCAGAAAGTAGCGGGCGCTGTTTTGCAGGACTATCACATCATAAGAAGCGGCAGGTGCCTGCTGCCAGAATAACTCAAAGGATTGCTGTACAAACCGGACAGTACCGTCGGGCAGATCTGCCAGATTTTCACGTGCGAGCTGCACCGCCGCCGCATTGTTATCCAGCGCGGTCACCCGATAGCCGGCTTCAGCCAGCTGCCCTGCCAGTGTGCCGAAGCCACAGCCGACGTCCAGCACCCGGGCTGGAGGCGGCAGTGCCAGCGCACCTCTCAGCCGCTCCGCCGCTGCATACTGGCCAGCCAGCAGCATCGATGCAGGACTATCCTGCGCCGACCGATCAGCGAGGCAACCATAACTCAGGAAAGGGACTTTACCCACCAATGAGTGCATCAGCACAGCATAAACGTTCAGCGGAAAATACAATTTCTGATAGGTTGTCTCCATGGGCGGCATTATACGGTAGAATCAGCAACATGAGTAAAACGACAACCAATGGCATCAATAAACTGTTTGCGATCAACGCTGGCGAGTCACGCAGCTCTCCCAGGGTGGGTCTGCAGCGTTTGCTGCTGTTGCGTGCGCTGGTTACTATTGCCGGAGTAATTGGAGCAATCGTCTTTGACTACTTCTCCCCACTGCATCTGCCCATATCAATTGTTGCGTTATTGCTCACCGGCGTACTGGTGTCTCTGCTCACCGGCTGGTTACAGGTACGCAGCGCCAGACTCCTAAGTCAGAATGCACTGGTGTTTAATCTTGCCCTGGATTTTCTGTTTGTTGTTGTTCTGTTGATGTACACCGGCGGCGCAGCCAATCCACTGATCTCTTACCTGCTGGTATTACTGGCAGTTGCTGCCACATTGCTGAGCGGTTTGTGGGCGAATGTGTTTGCAATACTGGCAATGGTCATTTATACCGCCTTTCTGATCGTTGGCATCCGCACGGAAGCACATGGCGATCATATGGTGCAGAGTTTTCAGCTGCATCTGGTAGGCATGTGGGTAACCTTTGTTGTCAGCGCCGCCCTGATTACCATATTTGTCAGCCGGATGGCCGCGGCCATCCGCAGCCGGGAATCCAGTCTGGCTAAATTCCGGGAAAACGAGATGCGTAATGAGCAACTGGTGGCAATCGGCACACTGGCAGCAGGTACAGCGCATGCACTGGGCACACCATTGTCGACCATGTCGGTGCTGCTCTCCGATCTGGACGATCAGACCGAGGAATCCCTGCGGCAGCATCCCCTCAAGGAAGACATCCATCTGTTACGCCAACAGGTCATGCGCTGCAAGGCATCACTTGATCAACTGACGCGTTTTTACAATAAAAACGATCAGCAACATCCGGGGCGCATGCATGTGGATGCATTTGACAGTGCTATCCGCGACTACATCATCAACATTCACCCCAATGCCACTATTTCCTTCGACAAGGCTCCAGACTGTTCATCATGGCTGATCAGTAGCGATATCACTATCCGGCACGCATTGATCAATATAATTGAAAACGCAATCCGCGCAGCCGCCAGGCAGGTTACAGTCCAATATGCTTTTGACGGTGACGTTGAAGGTATGCTGCAGATCAGCGTGCAGGACGATGGTCCGGGCATACCGGCGCAGGTCATGGAAAACATGGGCGAGCCCTTTATTTCAACCCGGCCTGACAGTATGGGGCTGGGTATCTTTCTTGCCAACGCCTCGATTCAGCGGCATGGCGGCACCATTGAAATGTTCAATATCAAGGGCAGCGGTGCCAGAACCGTAATACGTCTGCCGGTGGCAGCGGGCACGAACGGAGGTAACGCCTGATGAGTGCGGCGACAATAATTCTGATTGAGGATGACGAGGTGTTTGCATCAGTCATCAGCCGGGCGTTGCAACGCCGCGAATATGAGGTGTTTCACGCGGCTGACATTGCCTCTGCAACACTACTGATTGCCCGTCAGGATTTTGATTATGCAATTGTTGATCTGAACCTGGCTGGGCATTCCTCGCTGGAACTGATTCCCCTGCTAAAACAGAAATGCCCGGACAGCCCGGTCTTGATTCTGACCGGTTACGCGAGCATTGCCACTGCGGTGGAGGCCATCAAGCTGGGGGCAGACAACTATCTGGCCAAACCGGCGGATGCCAACGATATTTTGACCGCATTGCATGGTGGCAACGGCGAGGAAGGCCCGACTGGCTCCATTCAGGAGCCAATGTCCGTGCGCCGACTTGAGTGGGAGCATATCCAGAAGGTACTCAAGGAAAATAACGGCAATATTTCGGAAACCGCCCGACAGCTAAAAATGCATCGGCGTACCCTTCAGCGCAAACTGCAGAAGAAACCGGTAGCGGGCTGACCCGCTGCTCACGGGGACGTCATGACTTTTGGCACTCAGGTATAATGCGCCCGATATGCTATAAATCGCGTCGCGATCCTGACTGCAGTTCAGCAGATTTTTTTGGATCCAGCATGCTCGCCGCCAACGTATAATAATCATCGGCACTATTTACTGACAGCCAACACAAAAAGCCATGGTAAAAAGCCACGCCTTCCGCCGTGCGCGAGTATAATGTTGCACCAAATCCGGCTCAGCCGGATTCCGCACCCTCAATTTTAGCAGTTAGCAGACGGACCCTGATGTGAAAAAACAATACCTGGTAGCCATAGGACTTGTCGCCCTTATCCTTTTATGGATGTTCATACCGCGCGGAGATCGCAGCGTGGATGATCGATACGCCATGGATGAGACACCCCGGCAGGTCAATGCCGTGGCAGACAACAACAATAGTGTATCAAGAGCCGCTGATTTTACCGTGCGGGCGCGGCGCGTTCAGGCTGATACATTTACCCAGTCAGTCAGCGTGCGTGGCAGAACCCAGGCAGTGCGCCACGTGGATGTGCGCGCGGAAACCGCCGGCCGGGTTGTTGCAACACCGGTGGCGCGTGGCGCCCGCGTTGAGGCGGGCGACGTCTTGTGCGAAATCGCTGTCGACAACCGTGAAGCGGATCTGCTGGAAGCGCTGAGCAGACGGGAACAGGCTCGTCTTGAATATGAAGGGGGCCAGGATCTGCAGCGTCGCAATCTTCAGTCCCAGATCTCGGTTGCACAACTCAAGGCGGCCTATGACGCGGCTTCAGCCGCTGTCAGTCGTGCTGAGCTGGCGCTGGCACGAACCAGGGTAACTGCACCATTTGCAGGAATCATGGAGTCAAGAGCTGTTGAGGTCGGTGACTACATGGACATGGGCGGTCAATGCGCCACGCTGCTGGATGACCAGCCCATGCTGCTGGTAGCGCTGGTCCCCGAGCAGGATGTCGGCAAACTGCGTCCGGGCAGCGAAGTGACCGGTACGCTGGTGACCGGTGAACGTGTACAGGGAAAATTGACCTACATTTCGCGGGTAGCCGACAATATTTCACGCAGTTACCGCATCGAAGTCGAATTGCAGCCTGGCACAGCCATTCGGCAGGGAATCAGTACCGAAGTACTGATTACTGCCAACGACACCCGCGCTCACCTGGTGCCGCCCTCCTCGCTGACCATGGATGATGAGGGAATGGTTGGCGTCAAGACTCTGGACAGAGACAACCGGGTTGAATTTCACCGCGTTCGCATTGTGGGCGAAAGCACACGGTTGGACAGTCCCGGTTTCTGGGTATCCGGATTACCAGAGGAAGTTACTCTGATCACACTGGGGCAGGAACTGGTATTCCCCGGACAGCAGGTCAATGCAAATTTTGATTGGGCTCAGCGATGATTTATCTAAAGGCAGCCGTTTCACGATCGCGAACAACCCTGAGCATCTTTGTTGTAATCGTGCTGGCAGGTCTGGCAGCCTATCGGTCCATACCGGTTGAGCTCAATCCGGATGTTACGGTACCGGTCATTATCACCACCATCGTACATCCTGGTATATCGCCGGAAGATTCCGAGCGCCTGCTGGCTCGCCCCACGGAAATCGAGCTGAAGAATGTTGAAGGTATTACCCAGTTGCGCTCGTTTGCCAATGAGGGTACCGCCACCATCATCACTGAATTTGACGTCAGTTTTAATGCGGATCTGGCCGTGCAGGACATCCGTACAGCAGTCGATCGTGCCAAAGCCAGATTCCCGGCCCAGACAGAAGAACCGTTTATCCAGGAAGTCTCTGCTGCAACTGTACCCGTTGTGCAGATTGCACTAGGCGGAGAAGGTGTCTCGGAACGCGTTTTGCTGCAGATTGCCCAGGTGCTGCAACGGCAAATTGAAAATCTGCCGGAGATCCTTTCCGCAGACATGATCGGTGCACGCGAAGAATTGCTGGAAGTGATTATCGACCCGGCCAAGCTGGAGAGCTACGGCATCACCAACCAGCAACTGGTGCAGGCAGTTACCAACAATAACCGGCTGATTCCCGCCGGCACACTGAATACCGGGTCAGGCAGTTTTGCCATCAAGGTGCCGGGGCTGATAGAAACGGCTGACGACCTGTTCCAGCTGCCAGTTGCCGCCAATGAAAACGGCGTAATTGTTCTCAGTGATGTGGCAGAAGTCAGACGCACGTTCAAGGACGCAGAACGTTTTGCATACGCCAATGGTGAGCGCGCGATTTCACTGGATGTACAAAAGCGCAAAGGCGCCAATCTGATTCAGGCAATGGACAAGATTGACCTGCTGGTACGCGAACTGCGCACCAGCATCCCGCCAGCGGTGAAAATCACCTACCTCAACAACACAATACCCCTGGTCATTGAGCAGAACTCCGGCCTGCAGGGCAACATGGCAACCGCGATGGTGCTGGTACTGGTGGTGGTTATCGCAGCCGTTGGTGTCCGCTCCGGCATCCTGGTGGCACTGGCGGTTCCGTTCTCCTTCTTTTTTGCATTTATTGTCATTTCCATGCTCGGTTTCACCTACAACTTTATGGTGATCTTTGGCCTGTTGCTCGGGCTGGGCATGCTGATTGACGGTGCCATCGTGATGGTCGAGTATGCGGACCGGAAGATGGCAGAAGGGTATACGCGTGCGGATGCCTTCCAGGAATCGGTGAGCCGGATGTTCTGGCCGATTACCGCATCCACTGGCACCACCCTGGCCGCTTTTCTGCCCATGATGTTCTGGCCGGGTGTTGCCGGTGAATTTATGGGCTACCTGCCCGTGACTGTGTTTGCTGTGCTGGTTGGCTCTTTGCTGTATGCACTGGTTTTTGCCCCCACCATTGGCTCGCTGATTGGCAGCCAGACCATCAAGATGACCGCCGGCAACGGACTCGGACAAATTGAAAGTGGCAAGCCCGAGAAAGTGGGCGGCATAGTCGGCATTTACGCCAAAATTCTGCGAGTAGCAGTTAAATCTCCCGGTCTGGTATCACTCGCCAGCCTGGCAACTCTGATCACAATCATCTGGGCATATGGCACTTATGGCAAAGGCGTCGAATTTTTCACCAGCGTGGAACCCGCCCAGACCCAGGTGCAGATCTTTGCCCGCGGCAATTACTCGCCTGAAGAGATCCGCGATATTGTGCTGGATGTTGAGCAGCGTATCGAAAGCATCGGTCACTACAAAAGTATCGTGACCCAGTCCGGTGCGGGTCGCAGCATGGGGGGCGGCATGGGGGCTGCACCGGACCTGGTGGGCACCATTTTCCTGGAGTTTACCGATCGGCGCGATCGTGACGTCAACGGTTTTGAAATCGAAAACATGTACCGGGAAGCGATTCAGAATATTCCCGGCGTCCGTGCCGAGATCAATACGCCCGAACAGGGACCGCCGGTTGGCAAAGAGCTGCAGATCGAATTCTACGGTGAAGATCTGCGCGCACTCATTGCTGAGGCGCGCCGGGTACGAGCCTATATCGAGAACTCAATGACCGGCCTGATAGACATTGACGATACAACGCCGGTTCCCGGCATTGAATGGGAAATCATTGTTGACCGCGCACGCGCGTCCATGTCCGGCGCCAGCATGACAGAAATCGGCACGGCCATTCAGCTGCTGACCAATGGTGTCATGATGGGCGATTACCGACCCGATGACAGTGAGGAAGAAGTTGAAATACGGGTGCGATACCCACGCGAGTATCGCGGTATTGAACAAATTGACAATATCCGCATCAACACACCCGGCGGACTGGTGCCCATCAGCAGTTTTATCACCAGGGAACCATTGCCCAGCGTGAGCTCCATTCAGCGCGTTGATGGCAACCGAGTCATCTACGTCCGCGCTAACCCGGCGCCGGGCATTGTCACAGACAACAAGCTGCAGGAAATCCGCCAGTGGCTGGATGAGAATCCGCTTGCCCCCGGAGTTGACTATGTATTCCGTGGGGCCAACGAAGAGCAGGAAGAATCGTTTGCCTTCTTGCTGCTGGCGTTCAGTCTGGCGCTGGCATTGATGGCGGTATTGCTGGTCACTCAGTTCAACAGCTATTACCAGGCGCTGCTGATACTGTCATCAGTGCTGCTGTCCACTGCCGGTGTGTTGCTCGGACTGCTGACCACGGGTCAGACATTCAGCGTCATACTTACAGGCGTGGGGATTGTAGCGCTGGCAGGTATCATCGTTAACAACAATATTGTACTGATTGATACCTTTAACTACCTGCGTGCCCGGCACCGGGACTGGGACATCAAGGAAGTAATTGTGCAAACCGGTGTGCAACGGTTGCGGCCGGTATTTCTGACCACCTTCACTACCGGCTGCGGTTTGTTGCCACTGGCCATGCACGTATCGTTTGATCTGATCGGTGCGGAAATAGAGGTTGGCGGTCCGATTACTTCACAATGGGTAAAGCTGGCCAATGCAATCGTCTTCGGGTTGTCGTTTGCAACGATCCTGACGCTGATTGTGACTCCCGCCATGCTGGCACTGCCGGACCAGCTGAGGGGCCATATCGCTCGCTTCAAATCGCTCTTCGCAAGAGAGAAAGTTACAGCCTGACGGAAAATTGCGGGCGTTTGTAATACCTGGTTACAGTAAAACAAACGCTTTGCAACAATTTGTCACCACGCTGTTCAGATAAAAAAAGCCTGTGATAGCATCAACTTGTCAGAGCAAAATGGCGGGATGGCATTCTCTGTTCCCCCCTAACTGACTCAGAATTTTATTCCGCCATTTTGCTCTGGTTAACGATAGGTTCGATTGGCAATCCACGTTTCAACTATCACCAGCGCTGCTACCACCAACAGAATCCACCACCACAACCTTTGCGGCTGTTCCAGTTCGGCAATCAACTGTGCGGTACGTACCTGCTGACTTACCGGCGGCGTGGTTTCCGGATTCAGAATCCGGTCATTCAGCAGAGCGACATCCATTCTGGTCAACACTGCAGCCTCCGGTGAGATATTGACCGCCAATGTCAGGCCGGCAGGTCCGCGAACAAAACCTGGCATCCGGGCCTGGTAAAAAGGGTTGTCCCGATTCACCGTTACCTGTCCCCCGTCCGGTTCAGTCAGTATCAGTGCGGATGCTGTATTGCCCGAACTCTCATCCTGAAACTGTTCAGTCAGATCGATCATGTCACCAACCTGCCAGGCTCTCTGCCTTTGCGGGGGCTGAATCAGATAGCCAAGCAGTTCATGGACAAAGGGCAGGTACAAACCCTGTAGGGGGAAATTACTCCAGCCCAGGTCCAGTGAACTGCTCAGCATGATACTGCGACCCTGCCCTACCGATCGCTCAATCAGCATGGGCTCACCGGAATCAAACCGCATCAGTACAGACGCCTGATCGTCTGGCTGCGTGGACCAGTAACCCTGAAACCGGGCGCTCCAGTCCACGTCCAGTGGCGCCAGGGCCGGATGTCGCCGGTCAACATCGGCGATCAGCATGTAATCATTGGCGGACAGCAGGTTGCTATTCAGAAGTTGTGCCGGTAACAGGTCATCAAACAGCTGATTGAAGGAACCGGCATCAACCCGGTCACCGGGCGCAAACCAGACGGAACCGCCGGTCTCGACAAAGCGTTGTACCGCATTGCGCTGGGCACTGGCCAGATTACCCGTATTCAGCAGCACAACCGTATCATGCCCGGCAAGCAACGCCTCCGTCAGTTCGGTTTCGCTGACCGGAGTTACCACAAATGGTGAGTTTTCCATCCCCTGCAGGGCCAGAACAAACCAGTGTGCTTCATCATCGTACCAGTCCGCAGACGGATCGCCATTAACCACCAGTACGCGCATTCTGGGCAATACATCCAGGGTAAAGAACCAGCGATTGTCCGGCTCAAAATCATCACTGGAAAGCAGTAACTCACCCCGATAGCTGCCGCTTCCTTCCAGTGCCACGGGCAAAGTCAACACCGCCTCTGAGCGATCCGCCAGATCAACTGCCTGTTGCCCCATCACCTGGTCATTGATTCTCAGAGTCAGGTTGCCACGTTCCTGAAAAACCGTGCCGGTGCTTCTGACGCGGGTCAACACTTCATAATCAGTCTCACTGTCAGTCAGTTGCGCTGGTGAGCGGACATCCGTCAGGCTGAGATTGCTGCTACGCTCATCGCCAACATCAATCCCCTGAAAGGCAACACCGGGCAACAACATCCATCCCTGATCACTGTCTGCCAGCCCATTTGCCTGAAAATCTGACAGCATGACAATCCTGCGTTGTTCATGTCTGGACTGGGTCAGCATGTCGTTGGCCAGACGCAGGGCCGGAAAAAATCGAACCCTGTCGTATCCAGGCTGTTCCAGCTCACTGACATAATTGCGCAGACTGCCAAGATCGGTAGTCAGTTCCCGGACACTCTGGGTGGCACCAGCAAAGCTAATGACCGCGGCTTCGTCACCAGGCGACAGCTCATCGAGCACTCGCAGTGCCTCCGCTCTGGCCCGCTCAAAGCGGTCACCAAATCGCATACTCAGAGAGGAATCCAGCAGCACCACCACGGATTGGGGCGCGGCATCCACCAGTCGCGCCACGGCCCCCTGGTGCAACAACGGGCGGGCAAACGCAAACACGACCAGACAGATCAGTGCAGCACGCAACAGCAGCAACAGCCATTGCTGAATCTGCTGAAACAGGATCAATTTGCGGGTGGTCTGTTTCAGGAAGCGTAAGGAGCCAAACAACACTTTGGGCGGATTTTCACGGCGTATCAGATGGATGGCCAGCGGAATGGCGGCAGCCAGCAGACCAAGCAGGAATAATGGCGACAGAAAACTCATTCAGGCACTCCGGGTCCGACGGGACAGATACGATGCCAATGCCTTGTCCAGCGGCTGGGATGTGTTGAGCAGACAGTAATCCACCCCTGTGCTTTGACAGCGCTTGCGACAGTCATTCAGATAGTTGTTCAGATTCTCCAGATAGGCATTCCGGATCGCGGCTGGTGAGGTGATATGTGTTTCCGCCGTTTCCATATCAACAAATTCAGTCGACTCATTAAAATTGAAATTCAGCTCCTGCTCATCCAGCACATGAAATACGATGACTTCATTGCCCATGGCACGCAACTGCTGCAGGGTCTTGATGGTTGCCTGCTCGTCCTCCAGCATGTCACTGATCAGTATGACGAGACTCTTGCGATTTAAAGTCATGGCCAGATCACTGAGCGGCCGCACCGCATTGGTAAGCGTACCTGCCTTGAGTTCATGCAGGCTGCGCAATATCCGGATCAGGTGTAACTGTCTGGCCTTGGCAGGAATATAGTCACGGATCCTGTCATCAAAGGTGATCAGCCCCACTGCGTCCTTCTGGCGCATGATGAAATATGCCAGTGCAGAAGCCAGGGTGCGTCCGTACTCCAGCTTGCTCATGCCGTCAGAGGCGTAGGCCATGGACGCACTGCTATCAAGCAGGATATAACAACGCACGTTGGTCTCATCTTCGTACTGCTTGATATACAGCTTGTCAGTGCGGCCGTAGAGTTTCCAGTCAACGTGGCGCATATCGTCACCACGAATATAGTGACGGTAGTCGGTAAACTCGACACTGAAACCGCGCTTTGGGCTTTTGTGCAGACCGGCTATAAACCCCTCTACCACCACCCGCGCGCGCATCTCCAGGTTATCCAGCGTCGCCAGTACGGTGGGATCTATAAACGTATTACTTTGTGTCATACCGGCCGCCTTGCGCGCTCAGAGTCATGCTTTGCAAATTTTACAGCCCGGGTTCCCGGACCGCTTCCATCACCCGCTTAATCAATTCATCAGTTGTTATCCGCTCGGCTTCGGCATGAAAGTTCAGCTGAATCCGGTGACGCAGCACGGCCGGCGCCAGCGCCCGAATATCATTGAATGAGACATTGTAACGACCGTGCAGCAGTGCACGCACTTTACCTGCCAGCACCAGATTCTGGGAGGCGCGGATACCCGCGCCCCAGGTTACCCAGTCCTTGACGAATGCCGGTGAGTTTTCGTTCTGGGGACGGGTTGCATGCACCAGTCGAACCGCGTACTGAATGACAGTCTGCGCCGCCGGTACTTGCCGGGCGATGCGCTGAAACGCCAGAATGTCCTCGCCGCTCAGAGGGTGCGATACAGTATTGTCTACCACCCGGGTGGTATTGCTGACTACCTGAATTTCCTCTTCTTCGCTCAGATAACCCAGTTCAAGTTTGAACATAAACCGGTCCAGCTGGGCTTCCGGCAGCGGATAAGTGCCTTCCAGTTCAATCGGGTTTTGTGTTGCCAGTACAAAAAACGGTTGCGCCATCTTATGTGTGACACCTGCCGCAGTAACCTGGCGCTCCTCCATTGCCTCCAGCAACGACGACTGGGTTTTGGGTGGTGTGCGGTTGATCTCGTCAGCCAACAGAATATTGGTGAAAATGGGCCCTTTGACAAACACCAGTTTGCGCCGCCCGTCCTGCTCTTCTACAATCTCTGCACCCACTACATCCGAGGGCATCAGGTCCGGCGTAAACTGGATACGGCTGAAGTCCAGCTGCAGAATGTCTGCGACAGTCTTGATCAGCAGGGTTTTCGCCAGACCAGGCACACCGGTTACCAGACAGTGGCCGCCGGCAAACAGTGATATCAGCAATTCTTCAATCACCGCATCCTGACCCACAATGACCTTGCGTATTTCGTGCACCATCTGGTCACGGCCTGTCTGCATTTTTCTGACCAGGGCCAGATCATCATGGTCTTCCAGACCTGAAACAGGTGTATCGTGAATGATATCGGTTTCTGTCATATCGCTGTCAGTCATGTCTGAGCCCTTCTTGTTCTGAAACTGTCATTAATGTGTGTAGGCGTAAATAAGATAATTGATACCCAGGCGATAGGCCGCGTTGGTCATTTCGGTAGGGTAGATATCCAGAAAGGTATGCTCCCAGCCGTCGCCCATGTCCGAATTGAAATTGGCAACCATCATCACACGGCCAGCGTCATCCAGAACGGCATGTACCGATGGCGGGTAACGGGGATCATTCAGGGTTACATTGCCGTAATCCCAGGTCACTGCACGACCGGGCACCTGGGCTATTTCATCCACATCGTAAAACATGTGGAAGATCTCGTGACTGGTATCGAGGCGCACCAGTTGCCGGTCCGGAAATATTTTAGCGACTTCAATCAGCAGATCCTGGAAGTGAGCCTCGCCCCAGAAATCATCCAGCATCACAAACCCGCCGCGCAACATGAACTCGCGCAGTGCATCAACCTCGGCTGGCGAAAAGTTTGCGCCACTGCGCATACCACCAATGGGTACGCGCTTCATGGTCATATACAGAAATATGTTTTCAAACAGATCAGGATCTGTCAGGTCAATCCAGCTGGTAGCACTGGTTTCGGTGTCTATGTAAGTATATCGTTGCACACCCCTGAGAAGGTTCCGCTCCGCGTCCGGGTAATCGGTATCCCACCAGCCGCCGCGTCTTCCACGACCACCCGGATAATTCTCGTAACGCCCACGCACCCACCGGAACTCGGGAGAACCGCTATTGTCACTGGCACCCCGTGGCGAACGCATATTGACCAGCGCACTGATGTCGGGCAAATCAGACTGACCCGGACGAATACTGCGGATATCGAAATCCGGCGGAAACGCGATGCCTGGCTGGGGCTGTGCCTGCAATGTCCCGGCGACAGCAAAGGCACCTGTCAGCACACACAGCAATCGGCGAACATTACCCCACCGGCGAGAGAAATGCCGGAAGCTGCCTGACCCGGCGCCACCTGACTGGCGCTGCAACCTGGCCTTTGCCATCACCTGGCGCCTCCGTCGCGACCGACCGCCTGCAACAGTATCTGCTGCGCCCGCTCGTAACCCGGCGCAGTTTCAAGTGCACGCAGGACACTGTGGCGTGCCTGCTCGGTCTGATTATTCTCCAGATAGGCCTCGGCAAGATTGGTACGCGCGTCTACCGGATCACTTTGATCCAGCACCAGAAGTACCTCATACTCCTGGACCACTCGCTCGCGGTCACCCTGTGCTTTGGCCAGTTCGGCGCCGGTGCGGTGAATTTCTGCCCGATAAGGGTTAACTGACAGTGCCCGCTCAAGATAATAACCCGCGCGCTCCAGGTCGTTGGTGGTCAGTGCTTCATTGGCAAGAAGCAACGGTGCGGCAAAATCATGCTGCTGATTGTCCAGCATCACATCAAGCCATTGCAACTGCAACTCACGATCCTCCAGCGCTTCGTAAACCTGCGACAAAACCAGTGCCGGACTGGGGTAGCCGGAATAGTCCGGCAGAATATCGTTGGCCAGCATCAGGTGATGGATGGCCTCCTGGTGGGACTCCTCCCGAAACAACACGATGCCGAGCTGCAGATGCGCCTGAAAATCCCTTGGCTGCTGTTGCACACGCTGACGCATATACTGCTTGAGCGACTCGTTGTTGTAGAGTTCAGCCAGCACTGCACTGTTGTTTTCGCGAACGCCATGTCCGTGACCGGCACCCTCATCCGGCCCGTCCTCACTGTGCACATATACATTGATATCCGCAACACGCTGCTCTACCCATGCCACAAAACCGGCATTGAATACGTCCATTGAAATGCCAAACACGTTCTCAAACATCTCGTTTTCCGGTCGAACGTTGGCGTATTCATGGATCAGTTCCAGCAGTTTCGGAAAACCATAAGCCTCGGCGATATATTCCACCACCAGATAGGACTGAAAGTAGGCAAACCCAAGATCAGCATCGCTGTTGGCGCCGGTGAATCCGCTGTTCAGATCGGAGACCGGCAGCAGTTTGCCCTGCTGGACAGCGCGGACCAGCTCAAGACCCTGCCGACGCCCCCATTCCGGACGACCCTGTTGCTCCTCCCAGGTGGAGATACCCTCTGACAACCAGCGAGGCATGCGATTGCTGGTCATCTGCAGCGTCCACACGTGCACCAGCTCATGCCAGACTATTTCCTGCCAGTTGGCGCTGAGCGTATCGGGCGAAATCAGTGTGACAACTTTACCAAAGCAGATGCCTACCAGGGGGCCTATATCTGGCAGCCCAACCGAGCGTACAGCAAAATCCTCCGTTCTTTCAAACACCTGCAGGATCACTGGCACTTCCGGTTCAAACTGGTATTTTTCGACCAGACGATCCCAGCTCTCTTCCAGCAGGGGTGCCATATAGGGCCACAATACCTGGGCATCGCGCTGACTCATATTGACCCGAAAATGCTCGGTCTCCAGTGTCGCGTACTCCTCCAGCACGTCAAACACCTGGAGCATATTGGACGTCAGAATATTGAACGGATCATTATCAAACGCCAGTTCCAGATGATACTTGCCCTCTTCTTCCTCGCCCAGGCGCACCAGATTGCCGCCCAGTACCGTGTGCGCGTACCAGTTGTTGGCATCGCGGTCGATGGCACGACGGGCAAAATCAACAGCCTCGGTAAAGCGATAATTGTTGCCCAGATAATCAGCCACGGACGCATAAAACAATGCATTGTCGGGGCTAAAACCGTTTATGAGGTCGAGTTGTTGCTCAAAGGCTGGCATGTCATCGCTGATTACCGCCAGAGCAGCCAGTGTTGATCGTGCAGAAATGGATTCGGGATTGATCTGCAGCGCCTGTTCAAGAAAGCGGCGCCCTTCGTCCTCACGATCATTGCGGACCATCATCAGCCCAAAGGTTTCCAGTGCGCTGACTTCCCTTGAGTTGATATCCAGCGCTCGCGTCAGGTTGCGTTCAGGTCCGATAATTTTGGCCAGTCCCACCAGAGCTGGTGTATAGCGGGGGTTCACATCAAGTGCCTGGTTAAAATTTTGTTGTGCATCTTCGTCGTTGAATTTGTCCTGAAACAGATTACCCCACAACACCAGTGCTTCCAGATTATTGCCATCCAGTCGCACGGCTTCATTGAACAGGGCATTGGCGTCATGGAACTCACCCAGTTGCCAGGCAGCGAGCGCCACCATGCCAACATCCGCAGACTCGAATACCAGCCCATCATCGTAGCGCGCCAGTGCTGCATTAAACTGTTCTGCCGCCTGTTCATGCTCGCCACGCAAGGCCAGTACACTGCCGTACTGAACCAGGGCACGCACCGGTGGTGTTGCCAGCCCGTCAACAGTCTCCTGCATTAATGCCAGGGCATCAGCAGATCGCCCTGTCATTACATACAGTTCTGCCAGCTGCGTTGCCAGTAGTGGTGAGTCGGACGGGCTGCCCATGGCCTGCTGTGCAACCGTTATTGCCCGCTCGTACTGGCCGGTCTGCGTATGCGCCCGGCTGGTGCCCAACGCCGCACGCTCAGCATAAAAATCATCCCGCACACCATTGTATGCTTCGATTGCCGCCAGATAGGAGCCCCTGAGGACCAACTGGTCACCCCGCTCAAGATTCTCCAGTGCGGTGGGCGCGGTGGGCACTGGCTGTGCGCCCGCCAGCATGGGCCAGAGCAGCGCGGTCAGGACCAGCATGACTGATAACGCAGGCATTCTCATCTGCGGCCAGCGTGATCGTGCATGGCGACAGAGTTGAACATTGGTGTTTTCACAGGTATCAGGGCAAGGCATTGTAGTCCCTCGTTCGGATAGCGAGATCGATCAACAAGGCTTCCAGCCGGTTCCAGTAATCTTCCTCCAGATAATTGATCTTCTGGTTACGCAAAATAAATATGTCGCGCTCGATTGCCTGCATTTCGGCACGCAATTGCAAGGCCTGAGCAGAAGTCTTCTGTTCACCGGGAGTGATGACGTCCAGATAGGCAATTTCAGCCAGCAGACCATCACTTTGATTGCGACCCGGCTCGCGGCTGAACAATCCGTCGCCGGTATCGTCAAGTACTGCGTTTTCAGTAGACAGCCGCCCCTGCTCAGAATACCACTCTGCTACCTGACCGCTGGCGAAGTTGAAAGCTTCCAGTATCGATACCCGGCCATTGCGATCCAGGTCCGCCCGATGCCCCTGCAATCCCTCAATAAAGTATCCACCAAACATCGGATCGTATCGTTCGGCCGGCGAGCGGGTAGCCGACACAATCACCCGTCCCATCGCTGACAGCTCTCTGGAGAACTCAAAACTGGCACTGGTGGTATTTATTACCACAATGTCCTGCGCATTGAATGCTGACAGCATTTCCGCCAGGTCACCTCCTGTCATATCCGGCCCGACATTGTTGAATTTGGCATCGCCGAATGTACCTGAGCCGTGACCTATCAGGAACACAGTCAACTGATCACCTTCTGACACGCTGCTTTGCAGCCGGGTCAACGCCTGCTGAACGTCCTCTATCTGCGAACTGCCGCTGACCCTGTTGGCCAGATTGCCAATATTCACGCCATCATCCAGCAGCAACACGGTATTGCCGGACTCGTAACCATAATCATCGAGCAGACTGTCATACAGATCTGCCGACCAGTTACGGAAACGTTCACGGATATCGGGGGCTGCTGCCGCACCCGTTATGATGAGCGCAAATTTGCTATTGTCAGGCGTTTGCCGAAACCAGGGCGTCTCATCATCCGGACCAGGCTGAGCCGAAACGGGCAATATCAGAGCAGGCAGCAGCTGAGCGGACAGCACCACCAGAGCACGCATTAAACTGCGCGATCGCAGCAGTCTCATGACAACCCCCTGTAGCGCCGGGCCATCCAGTCAGCACACATCAACGCAATCAGCAGGGCCAGCAGGAAGGGGCGGTCCCACAGATCTTCCTGTACTTCCC
The DNA here is from genome assembly GCA_963974875.1 of uncultured Pseudohongiella sp. Taxonomy (GTDB): domain Bacteria; phylum Pseudomonadota; class Gammaproteobacteria; order Pseudomonadales; family Pseudohongiellaceae; genus Pseudohongiella. Next base: position 211,846 of record CAXBER010000004.1, read on the forward strand.
GGGAAAAAGCGCCCGGCGTTCGCTCGATGTCTGCAACCAGCTGATTGATGTTTTCCAGATCATAATACCGGCCACCGCTGTTTTCCGAAATCCGGGCCAGCAGAGCATCATCACGTCCCGCATCGTTGAATTCGCGCAACGACGGTGTGACCACAAATGCCACCTGTTTTTCGTTATCGATGAGTGTACTGTCGGCTCCTGAGACATCGACCAGTGCACGGTAAATTCCCTCCTCACCGGCTTCGAATCGGCTGCGGTAAACACCATCTTCATTGATATCCCATTCCATGGGAATATCCTCTACCGTGCCGTCGGGATCGGTGCGCTGCAACCACAGTGAGGCGTTGTTGTCCGCCTCATATGCAGCATCACGAACCAGCACGGATACATCAACCATGTCACCTGAATTATAGAACGGCTTATCAAAATCAACTGTCACCCGCTCCAGCGCTTCCTGTGACAACCAGCGCAGCATCTGTCGCCAGACACGCTGATGGGAATCATCTTCGGCCGGCAGTAACATCTGCCAACGCCAGGTACTTGCAGTGGCGATGGACATGCTGCGCCCACTCCCATACCGCTGTGTGGCTAACACAGGGATGGCCTGATTTTCATATTGCAGCAGTGGATGCTCCATGAGCACGGTGGCACCCGGCTTTGGCCGTCCGGTCACATAAACGCCCTGCAACTGTGGCATCTCTGTCCAGAGCCGACGATTTTCGCCATCATCACTGCTCAACCGGAGCAGCGGAGAAAATTCACCGGCCGGTGTCAGGCGTGGACTGAACAACTCGCCGGTGGCATGGGGACCGCGCCGCACTCCCCCATGAAGATATGCTGGCAGACTGGTACTGCGCACAGCAGTCAACGGCAGTACATCTGTCAACGCGGTGTCGAGAAATGCATCGTCCATGGCGCCACTGACCAACAGCCCGCCACCGCGTTCAGCAACAAAATCCTGCAACAGCACCAGCTGTTCGTTTGTCAGAAAATCACGTGTGATGTCACCAATCACCACAGCCTGATACTGATACAGATCTTCAGCGCGGGTTGGAAATCCACTATTCAGCTCCAGTGGCGTATTGATCCCCTGGCGGTAGAACCGTCCCGGTCCCGTCTGCAGATAGGAAGCCAGCCGCAGACTGTTGTCGCCTTCGACGGCACGGCGAATAAATTTGAATTCATTGCGCGGATGCCCCTCCACATACAATATGTTGAGTGGCGGGCGTTCACTGTTGTCTACCAGAAACTGATAACGGTTATTCTGCAGCACCAGCTCCTGATCAAGGGGCTCCACATGCAACTCATACAGAATCGGTTCACGACGCTCCGGCGTCAATTCCAGCTCGTAGCGACGACTCGCGCCATCGGCGCCCAGAGTCACAGTTTGTGAGAGCACCTCAGACTCACCATCCAGCACACTCAACCGGACTGCGCGGCCTGCGTACCCCTGCTGAACCAGGTTTACCTGCACATCAAAAATGCTGTTATCCAGAATAGTGCTGGCGGCAGAAACGTCGGTGATACCTACATCCCTTGGAATCTGTGCCTGGCCCACACCCACAGTAAATACCGGAATCTGGCGTGCTGCCAGATCACGTGCGCGTGCCAGTACATCGCTGCCTGAGTTGTCGGCACCGTCGCTGATCAATACAACGCCACTGAGGGGCAATCCGCCAAGCTGCTCAATCACCTGATTCAACGCCAGATCCAGATTGGAAAGATTGCCGGCAGCTGTCAGCTCAGACTCGTTACTGATCCTGCGCAACGTCCTGTCAAATCCAAAGGTTCTGACCTGATAGCGTTCTGCCAGCGGTGCCAGAACACCCGCATCACCATATAGAGCCGATAGCACCGCGTTCAGCCGGGACTCTCCGTTAGCCAGATCGCCAATCTGCATACTTTCGCTGTCATCAACCAGCACTGCCAGATAGGTTTCCTGCGGATTGACCTGCCATGTACTGATCACCGGCCGCATCAACATGAGCAGCAACAACACCAGCACCAGCGAACGCAGACCGACCAGCAGAGATTTCCAGCCCGGGGAAAGCGGTCGGGTAGTGCGCCGGTACAGCAGCCACACGCCCAGCGGAATCAGCGCAAACAGCAGCAGCGTCAGTAACGGATGAGGTCCGTAGGCAAACGAAAACCGGCCTTCTCTGATCGCTTCCAGCGCGTATGAATCAAGGAAAAAACTCATCGTTTAAGGGGTCACACTCCGATTCTCCGACAACGCGCGATAGTAGTCTTCTACCAGACGCCGGTATTGATCCGGAATATCCTCCTCGGATACCGAATAGAGTCTTCGGGTAATCTGCGCCAGCTCGGCGCGGGCCCGCAAATCACTTTCCAGTTCTATCAAGGGCTGCAGCAGACCTCTCAACAGCTCGGGTTGATTCATAAAGGCCTCCAGCGACTGCTGGGTAATTTCACTGCTGATAGAGCGGGCGTTACCCCACAGCGCAGCTTCGCCGGGCTGCGGAATTGAACCAATCCCGCGCTGATCTGAGGTGGCCAGCTGGCCGCCACCGCGCTGCTGGCCCGGCTGAGCCTGACCACCCTGTTGCCCGCCTGGTTGTCCACCCTGCTGTTGGCCCGCCTGCTGCCCGCGCTGGGTTTGTCCCTGCTGGCCCTGTCCCGGCTGATTTTCACCACTGGCCTGATCCAGCTGCTCGGTCAGTTGCTGCGCCAGTTGCTGGGAACGCGCCAGCCGTTCGCGCAACTGGCCGATGGACTCTTCAGCAACTTCCGCGCCGCCCTGCCCCGCGCCCAGACGCCCTTCAATCTGTTCCTGCAGCGCTTCCAGCTGCTCGCGTAAGGCACTGGCGTCCGCCGCTGCCTGCATGACAGGATCACTGTTTGCTGATTGTGCCACCTGCTGCCCCGGATCCATCGCCTGCAGGCTCTGGTTCAGCTGTTGCAGTGACTCAGCCACCTCACTCTCTATATCCACTGCCAGATTGACCATGCCATTGCTCAGCACACGGTTACTGGTATCCATCTGCTCGCGCAGCGGCCGTATTGCCCGACTGGCAGCCTGCGCCTGCGCCAGCAACTGTCGTTCATCAGTTTCGGCACGCGCTACCACCGCGCGCAGCATGCGCTCGATTTCCTCAAGCTCCTGACGATTCTGCTGTTGCTGGTTGACCAGATCTCGCACTTGCTCGTCGTTACTGGTCTCCTGTCGCGACTGACCCAGCCCCTGATCACGACTCAGGTCACGCAGTTGTTGCTGCAGTTGCTGCTGTTGCTGAACCAGTTGTTGACCGCGCTGCGCCAGATTCTGCGCCAGCTGGTTGGGGGAATTGTCCGGTTGCTGCGCCATTTGCCGCTGCTGCTCACGCAGACTTTCAAGGGCTCTTTGACTGCGGGCTGCTGCCTGGGCCGGTGTGCTGGCCTCAGCCGCCTGCTGCATCTGATCCAGCGCCTGCTGCAACTGCTGGCTCTGTGCCGAACTTCCGCCAGCCTGCGCGCTTTGTCCGGCCTGACTCATCTGCTGACGGCGCGACATTTGCTGCTGCAGTTGCGCCAGCTCATTGCTCAATTGCTCCTGCTCCCTTCTTAGCCGTTCCAGCTCACGACGACGCTGCTCCTCGTCCATTTCGTCCATGCGCCGGGCCAGATTTCTCTGTGCACGGGTCAGCCCTTCCTGGCGACGAGCCAGCTCCTCCAGCCGACTGTTTTCCTCGGCATTCTGCTGACCACCCTGGCTGGCCTGTCTTGGGGTTTCGTACCGGTTTTCGTTCTGACCCATTTCCATATCAAACAGCTCGCGCAGATCCTGATCCTCCTGCTGGCCACCACCGCCACCACCACCACCACCGGCCTGGCGCTGAAAATTCACGTCTGTGCGGTTGATTTCTGCTTCGGCGCGCAGCACAAACTGCAGCGCCTGCTGTTCCGGTTGCATAGCGGTGGTCAATGCCTGCTGGTCCAGATCAGCCGCCGCCAACTGCATTTGTTCTATTGCACGCTGCAGGTAAGTGACAGCGTTGCCATAACTGTCATCCGCAAAATCGAGACGCTCCGACAAGCGGTCGATCGACATACGAGCCCGCTCCATGGCATCGCGCTGGGAATCTGCAATCACCGCCACATCGTCAGTAAACTGACGCTGATCCATGGTCAGCTGCTGCTGACGAAGGCGCCAGGTCGCAGCAATAATGTCTTTCTGCAGTGTCACCAGCGCGCTGCTGTTATCGCCACCGCCACCGCCTCCGCCACCACCGCCCTGCTGGCCACCGCTGGCACGACGGAACTCCTGATCGGTCGGTACTACCTGCAGAAAATAGATATCTGAAACGACTTCCTGGGGGCCGCGCAGATCATTGTTGTCTGCAACTGTCAGGTAGTAACTGACAAAATCACCCGGCTGTACCACAAGGTCTTCCATATAGATCATCTGATTGCCGGTCACGCTGCGGGTCTGTTCGGCAGGCAGAAAATCCACTGCAACCTCGTCTGTGCCGATGACACTGTAGTGCAGGGTAAAATCACTCAAACCGTAGTCATCCGTCGCTTCAATCTGCAGAATCACTTCTTCCAGCGGCATGACATCCTGATCCCGTCCCGGGCTGTGCAGTGCCAGTGAAGGCGGTTCGTCAGGGATGGCGCGAATATAAAAAACATCAGCATCCTCGGTCTGCTGCCGGTCAAAATCAGTAGCAACCACCCGGTAGGCACGATCCTGATCGGCCGTGAGCACCACAGAACCACGGGTACCATCCACTGTAACCGGCACGCTGGTATCGTCTTCGTAGATCAGCTGCGCCTGTTGCACTGCCTTGTTGAAGCTGATCGTCAGAGCCAGTTCGGTACCCTCGGGCACGACGAAGTCGCCGTTATCCTCCTCCGCGTAGTCCTCCAGACCTGTGTAGCCAGGAAAACTGTAAGCAACATCAATCTGCTCGGCGCGCGGCAGATCATAGAGGCTGATGCGGTATTCCCTGCTGCGTTGCTCACCTGTGTCGCCCACACTGACGTAGTACACCAGCTCTTCATCAACAGCCGGCATGTAATAACTGAACGCTGCACTGCTGCTGCCGCTGCCATCCTCGCGCATGTTTACATCGTACCAGTCAACCTGCCCGGACCGCATCCGCAGCCGTACATCGTCCGGCGCCGCGTTATCGATACGTACCGTAATCGAGGCGGGGCGCCCGCGTTGCATGCGAATATCCCCGGGCTCTACATTGATGACCATTTCTGCAGGTGCGGCAATCTGCTCCGGCGCATCCATCAATGCCAGTTCAGGGCCGCCGCGGAAGGGCCACAGCAGCTGCCCGCCCGCACGCAGTAATGCATCCGAGCTGATCAGCACAACCACCAGCAGGACTGCTGCGGCGCTGGCAACACCGAAGGTCATCATTGGCATGCGGCTGTCTGAAATCTGTGCAAGCTGCTGTTGCTGAGTATTCAGGTAGGTGTCAGCATCATCCCAGAGCTGTTCGAGAAACTGCCGTGACACGCCGCTGTGCTCAGCGGAGTCTGTATCCGCAGAAAATTCGAGCGAGGTGAGCAGCCGCTGTTCGAGGTCGGGCATGCGGGATTCGACATACCCTGCCAGTTGACGATCATCGGCACGCAGGCGGGCGAGAGACTGAAAATAACGCCAGAGCAGCGTACAGGAAACGCCGGCGAATCCGGCAAACAGGGCAAGCTGCAGAGCAAATGAAGAGGGCAACCAGAGACTGAGTCCGGCCAGGGCAAGAAACAGCACAACCAGCGCCGTGACCACCAGACTGGTCTGGTGCAGCACGTGCAGCGCTCGTCTTCGTTTTCTGACGCCAGCCAATGCAGAACGCAGTTTACTGACGCTTGCAAATTCAGGATATGACGTGTCGGGGCCGTTCCTCTTCTGCGAACTACTCTGCGAACTACTCATAAACGACTCTTCTTGTGGAAACCAAGTCTGGCTCAACTATCCCATTAACGGACCGGACAACGCAAGGAAATCTGTCGCTGCCGCAAGTCTGCCTGACGCGTCAGCTTTTCGGCAACCACTCTGCCCCAACCGGATACCCGACGGGATGATAGTCCTCCGAGTTCTCCGGAAAAACGTGGATCCCTCCGCAGCGCTTCTCTTCACATAATGCCGTCAGCCCGCAATGCGCCACCAGACTGCGCAGCGTATGTGCAGTCGGCTGCGGCAGACTGATTTCCCGCCTCGCATGACGCTGCAGGGCCAGCTCGGGTGACATCCATTGATAATCAAGTATCTCCTCATCGTCAATCACCACCTCCGCCTGCTCCCGCAGCGGACACAGAAAGAACCAGGTGGCGTAGCGTCGGGGCAGTCCGGCCGGCGTGGTCCAGTGGGCGATATGAATCAGGTCGGCGGGTGCTATTGTCAGCCCTGCCTCTTCCCGGGTCTCCCGCACCACCGCGTTGATGGCAGCCAGATAGTCGGCATGCGGCCCGGGCAGCTGCTCACAATCGGCCGGGTAATCACCCGGATCCACCTTGCCACCGGGAAACACCCAGGTGCCGCCCATGAACGTCAATTTGGTATTCCGCAGCAACAGCAGCGTCTCCAGCTGGCCCGCTGTGCCGTTGCCTGTGTCACTCTGCTCGCTGCTCTCCCGCACCAATACTACGGTGCTGGCCGGTCTCGGTTTCATACCTTGATCTCTGGTTCTGATGTCCTTTATTTCTGTGCTGCCTGAATGGTTTTAACGGAATCACGCTGGCCGATCAAGTCCAATAATTCCCGGATGCCGGGCTCGGTGCCAAAAACATCCCAGTCCAGCGCCTTTTTGGTAACCCGCGTAACCAGACCAACGCTGAACATAAAGTAAAAATCTGCGTAGGTCATGTCGCTACCGGCAATGTATGGGCTGTAATGTGCCAGTCTGCGCAGCGCCGCAAAACCCTTCTCCAGTTCTTTACGTACAGACTGCTTTTCTGTATCACTTGCCGGCCTGCCAAAAAACACATCACCATACAGACGTCTGGCGGGCAATTCGATATACAGCTCAAGGTAGCGGATCAGCTCCCTCACCTTGGCTTTTTCGAAAGGCTCAGCCGGATAAAACGATGGACCCTGTCCCAGGTCATCCAGGTAGTCAATGATCACCCCCGTTTCTGTCAAAAACCCCTGATCAGTTTCCAGGCACGGCACTTTCCCCATTGGACTGCAGGCCAGATAGTCGGCCTGCTGATTTGGTTTGACAATGACTTCTTCAAACTCAATGCCCTTTTCCAACAGCGTCATTTTGACCATGTTGTAATAGTTACTGATGGGAAATCCATATAGCTTTATCATGCTGACACTCCATTTTTCAGTTTATGTTTCAGAACCTTACCCGATGGCGCGGTTGGCAGCACATCCATAAAAACAATTTTTGACGGCCGCTTGTAGGCAGTCAGTAATGGTTTTATGAACCCACGCAGTTCCGCCTCGGTCAGCAGACTGCCGGCCGTGCGCTGAATAAACGCGACCACCTCTTCATTGCCTGCCACTTCCTGTCCGACCACCGCACATAGCAGCACCTCCGGATGTTTGGAGATGACCCCTTCCACCTCAGGCGGGTATACGTTAAAGCCGGAGTGAATGATCAGCTCCTTGCTGCGCCCGGCAATATGTAATGCCCCATCTTCGTCCTGACGCACCAGATCACCGGTATTCAGGTAGCCTTCCTTGTCCATTGCGGCCGCGGTGGCCTGCGGATTACGATAGTAACCCAGCATGATATTGGGACCACGGATATGCAACTCGCCTACTTCACCGCTGGCAACCGGCCTGCCGTGTGGATCCAGCAACCGGATGTCCAGTCCCGGCAATGGCCTGCCCACACTGCAACTCTCCAGCGGTTCGTTGTAACGTACCTGACAGATGGTTGGTCCACTCTCTGTCATGCCGTAACCGTTCAGCAGCGGCCTGCCGAACAGTTTTTCGGTTTTTGTCTTGATGGCAGGATCCAGTGGTGCGCCGCCGCTGTACATAAATCGCAGCGCCGGGATCTCATCGGGGCGCAGCCCCTTTTCACGCGCATAATCAACCAGCTTGGCAAACATGGCGGGCACCCCGAACACGCCGGAAATTTTCTGCTCTCGCATTACCCGCATGGCCAGCGCCGGATCAAAGCGGTCTGCAACCACAAGCTCCGCGCCCGCATAGATTGACGCCAGAAACACCGCTGACAAACCAAATACATGCGATACCGGCAACACCAGATAAATCCTGTCGTCTGCAGTCAGTCCTCTGAGTGCGCCGCTGACGGCAGCCACATACAACACATTGGTGTGCGTCAGCATCACTCCTTTGGGATCGCCGGTGGTGCCAGTGGTATAGATCAGCGTAAACACTCCCTGGCCGATCAGCTGCTGTTGCTCATCAGTCGGGTCGGGGTTGACGGCATACCGGAGGACACCGACTTCGCCATCGGCCATGTCGAGGATACCGCTGGCAGACTCAGCAGTGTTTGCAGCCAATGCCTGCCACTGCGCCCTGGCCGCCGTCGAGTCAAACAGGTACAACGCCAGCCGTGGTTCGCAGTGGCTGCGTATTTTTTCGATCTCTGCAGCGGCCATGCGTGCGTTGATCACCACCGGCCACGCATCAAGCTCGCTCAGCGCCAGAATGATCACCAGCAACGGCACACAGTTCTCATTTATCAGCAATACCCGGTCGCCAGCCACGACGCCCTGCGCCTGCAATTGTCCGGCTGCCGCCCTGACCGCCAGCGCCATGTCGGCGTAAGTCAGTCTGCGGCCAAGCTGATCACTGACCGCTGGTGCGTCAGGCGTGGCGCGCGCACGCTGAAAAAGCGGCGCACTGACCCGGGGTGGCAGAGTTTCAAGCAGAGCCTGTGGCGATTGACCTAACAGCTGTTCATCATTAGATTGCATGTTTCGTTTCTGTTTCCTTGTTTTTTGCTTTCTTGTTTTTTCGCTTTAGTGACAGGCAGTTTTAATTGATTAACAAACGCATACTGCTGCTCAGTGCCTATGATGCCTACAGTCATCGGCAATGGCGTGAAACGCTGGTGGACATGTTTCCGCAGGCCCGGTGGACGGTGCTTGCCCTGCCGCCCCGCTACTTTGCCTGGCGCGTTCGCGGCAACAGTCTGAGCTGGGCATTTAACCATCGCCGGGAGCTGGCTGACAACTACGACCTGGTCATTGCCACTTCCGTAACTGATCTCAGCAGCCTGCGCGGTTTTGTGCCCTCACTGTCACGCATACCAACGCTGATCTATTTTCATGAAAATCAATTCAGTTATCCGGTCAACCGCGGGGCTGCCGGCACAAATAATCAGCCGTTACCAATCGAACCGCAAATCACCAGTATTTACAGCGCGTTATGCGCAGACCAGCTGGCATTCAACAGCGAATGGAACCGGCGCAGCTTTATACAGGGTGCCGGCGCCCTGCTCAGGAAATTGCCGGACCATGTCCCTGCAGATCTGATTGGGTCACTGCAGGCGAAATCGCTGATTCTGCCAGTACCGTTGTCAGACCACCTGTTTGCACCATCGGCGCAGCGAAAGGCCAAGGCACCTGACAGACCCCTGCAGATTGTCTGGAATCACCGCCACGAGTTCGATAAAGGGCCACAATTATTGCTGGGAATAATAAATCGCCTGATACACCGCGGTTTGCCGTTCCAGCTGCATTTACTGGGACAACGATTTCGCAGTGAGCCCTCTGAGTTTGCCACCTTGCGTGAACAGCTTGACAACTATTACTCCGCCTCAGGTATTCCACCCGGCCGTGATCAGTGGCTGGACAGCAGGCAGGATTACCTGGCGCTGATACAATCATCTGACCTGGTCCTGTCAACAGCGCAACACGACTTTCAGGGACTCTCAGTTCTGGAAGGCTGTGCACTGGGTTGTGTTCCCGTTGTGCCTGATGAGCTGGCATACCCGGAATATGTTCCCGACAACTGCCGGTTTGCAGCCTTCAACAATGACATTGAACAGCAGGCCGATTCCGCTGCAGACCTTATTGAGACCTGGACGCGCGCACTTTGTGCCGAGCCCCGACCACCGGCGCCGGATATCAGTCGCCTGAGCGCCAGCGCCTTACGCCCTGACTGGGACAGATGCCTGTCGCCGCTGATCAGGTCCTGAAAGAACTTGTCCCCAGACAACACAACGGGATAAAGTTAACGCCTTAGTGAGACAGCTTTTACAGGAGACCGCATGCCCCTCGTCCGAAACCACACCTGTGACCGACACAGGCTGAAATCAGTTGCCATGCTTGTCAACGTCATGGTTGCAGCAGTATTGGTGATCCTTCCGGCAACTGCGCAGGAAGTGGATAACGCCGACGACGATGCGGCCTTCAGTGCCTGGCTGGCCGGGTTCCGCACCGAGGCACAATCACGCGGTATCAGCGAAGCCACGCTGGATCTGGTATTGCCTGATATCACCCAGCAGCGCCAGGTCGTTCAGGCTGACCGCAGCCAGGCCGAATTCGTCAATACCTATGCCCGCTATCTGGAGCGGGTCAGTACCAATCGGATAGAGGCCGGCAAAAATCTGATGGCTGAACATGGCGCGATGATTCGCGAGGTGTCCGCTCAATACGGCGTACAGCACCGCTTTGTGGTGGCCATTCTGGGGCTGGAGAGCAACTACGGCACTTTCCCGATTACCCAGCCACTGTTCAGCGTCATCGCCACCCTGGCGTATGACGGGCGGCGAGGCGAGATGTTCCGCAATGAGCTGTTTGCAGCGCTGGAGATAGTTGACAAAGGGTATGCCACGCCGGACATGATGAAAAGCTCATGGGCCGGTGCGCTGGGAATTGCACAATTTACACCCAGCAGTTTTCTGCGGCTGGCCGTTGATCATGATGGTGACGGCAAGATCGATCTCTGGAACATGGGTCCGGACGTGATTGCATCGGTAGCCAACTATCTGAAGTCTACTGGCTGGCGTGACGACCAGACCTGGGGCCGTGAAGTCAGTCTGCCACCGGGCGGAGAGCAGTCATTGCCTGCACCACAAAGTGCCGGCATGACTCCCGATGCCACTTGCCGTTCGTATCGCACCACCGGTGCATGGCGCCCGCTGAGCGACTGGCAGCAGCTGGGCGTTCGCCGGGCGGACGGCAGCAATCTGCCTACCCGCGATTTGCCGGCGGCACTGCTGATTGGCGATGAGGGAGATGACAAGGGTTATCTGGTGTACCGCAACTTCTGCTCGATCATGCGCTACAACCCGGCATTCCGCTATGCACTGTCAGTGAGTCTGCTGGCAGACGCCATTGACGATATCCGTGACTGAGTACCTTGCCTGGCAATTCGATCAGGTCAGCGGTCAGGTCGGTCAGGCATCGTCAGTTCGCTCGACAATCGGAAACACAATGGTCTGGCCAACACGCACCCGGCTGAAGTCAAGGTCCGGATTGTACTGACGCAACAACCACAACGGTACCGAGTAGCGCTGGCGGGCAAGTGTATCAATATTCTCATTGGCAGCCAGCTGGTGCCGGCTTATATCGTCAATCCGGTAATTGCGGAAAAATCGTTCCTGCTGCGCGATGTGATACTGCCGGCGACGCAATTCAAACTCATCCTTGCTGACCTGTGACAAATCCAGTCGCAGGCGGTGACCAACTATCAGGGGCTGATTAAAACTCATGCCATTGACCCGCCGCAGATCCTGCGCACGTATACCCAGCCAGTCGGCAAAATGCCCCAGCGTCTCGGATGCGTGAATTTCAATTGTGTCATCGTTCGCAATCGAGTAATCACTGGGATCCACTGACAGTTCAATGGTCGCCAGCTCGTTGCTCACCTGAACATTTTCGACCGGCTCCTCAGCCAGCTGATTGGCCTGCAGGAGATCTGTCGGCGCAGGCGGCCCCCAGAACACGGCCGGATCTGACTGCACAACATCAGATTGTGCGGTAGTGGCTGGTTGCGCCACCACCGGTTCAGGCGTACTAAACGAGGCCTGCATCAGCTGGACATCCCCTCCCGCCGGTAATTGCAGCGTCTGACCAACAAAAATGCGGTCAACATCATCAATGTTATTCAGACGCATGACTGCGCGCTCGTCCACGCCAAATCGGGTGGCGATAACCGACATGGTATCGCCTGCTCGCACGATGTAGCTGCCATCGGCCGCGACAACTTCCGTCTCTTCAGCTGACTCATCACTGGCGGCCAGCGTCTGCGTAATCATGTCAGTGTCATGCGGTAACAGAAGTGTCTGGCCCACTCTGATCCGGTGCTGATCAGTCAGCTGATTCAGCGACACCAGATCCCGCACCGAGGTGCTGAAACGGCTGGCAATGACAGACAGACTGTCGCCACGCTGAACCACATAATTGACGTCCGGCGTCTGGTAGGCGTATAGCTGTGCATCGGGAATCCGATCAACCAGAGATGCAAGACTGTCACTTATGGAGTTACGCTGAATCTTCAGCGTATATCCGCGCGGAATACGTTTGCCGCCCTCCCAGACCACCGGGCGCAGCGCAGGGTTGTCAAATCGCAACTGTTCAACAGTCACTCCCAGCGAACGGGCCAGCGTATCTGCATCGATGTAGGCATCCAGTTCAACTTCGTCATACTGTGGCGCGGAGTCCAGATGCAACAAACCAAAAACAGCCTGAGCCTGTCGCTCTACGTCAAGCACAGCCAGAAACTGGGGATAAAAGTTGCGTGAGGCAAACCCGAACGCCCGGCCACGGTAATTGGCAATGATATCTTCGATTTTGTTGCTACCGGTTTCACGCACTGCTCTGGCAAGGCCACCGGCACCATGATTATAGGCAGTCAATGCCAGCGGCCAGGCGCCAAGAAGATTGTAGTTGTATTCCAGCAGGCTCATTGCTGCATAGGTAGCCGCGTAAGGATCCATGCGCTCATCCACGACATTGTCGATGCGCATGAAACGCTGCCCGGTCGCCCGCATGAACTGCCACATGCCGGCGGCGCTGGCATGCGAGTAGGCGCCGGGATGAAAAGAAGACTCCACATGCGGCAACGCGGCCAGCTCGATGGGCAAATTGCGCTCCCGCGTGACCTGCTCAATATGTTCCCGGTAGGCTCCGGAGCGAATCAGTCCCTCGATAAAGCGGTCTGACTGCCCCAGCTGGAACCTGACACTGTTGACAGCCGCGGCCAGCGTTGTATTGCTGACACCCTCCGGCCAGGCATCCAGCACTTCCTGCTGGGACAGGGTGAGCCCGGTCCGCTTGCCGGAGGCCAGCACCTGCAGATCCTGCTGAATGCGGTCGCGGAAATGCTCAATCTGCTCACGATCATAGTCAATCCGGCGATACACCACAGCCAGATTGTAGGCATCGTGCAAAAAACCGCTGTCGGTGTCGACTTCAGTATAAACACGGGTCCAGAAGCGGATGGCCGGCTCCAGTTCGGCAGGACGTGGCAGCAGGTCTGTCGAAGAGGCCTGCGCAACCGCCAGTGAAGGATGAAGAAACGTGGTGAAGGTGCTGATCGTCAATGCCAGATACAAGAAAAAAGCCGCCTGGTTTCTTGTTGTTTTCCACATAGAAATAAGCATCCGGGTGATTGATTCGGAAAATGTTGCGTTGATCTTGCCCGTGACGCTGCGGACTGTCAACCATCAGGCAATTCCTCTATACTGCGCAGCCCGTGTCCTGATGAGCGTAACAGATGAGCGAAAGCAAAAAACTGGCGCAAGCCAGCCTTGAATCCCTGTACCGGATCTTCACTGTGCCTGAAGCACCGGAATCCACGCTCGGACGTATTGATCAGTCGATCTCACAGAATCTGGCCGGGTTCCTGCAGGAACACATCGTTGCTGCCGAACGCGACCTGGCTGATATTGAACGGGATTTTGCCGACCCGAAGATTCCTGAACAGCCCACCTTTGTATCAGACCAGATCCAGTTTGTACTGGACAAACTGGTGGCGCAATCAGTACATATTTCCGCGCCAAGTTTTGTCGGTCATATGGCGTCAGCGCTGCCGTACTTCATGCTGCCCCTGTCGCGTATCATGATGGCGCTGAATCAGAACCTGGTCAAAGTTGAAACGTCCAAGGCATTTACGCCAATGGAGCGTCAGGTGATCGGCATGATTCATCACCTGATCTACCAGCGCGACAATGACTTTTATGGCCAATGGATGCACGACCGGGCACATGCACTGGGCAGTTTCTGTTCCGGTGGCACAATTGCCAATCTGACAGCACTGTGGGCTGCGCGCAACAACGTACTGGCACCGCGTGAAGGCTTTGCCGGACTGGGCCAGGAAGGCCTGCTGGCCGGCATGCAGCATTACGGTTATGACGGCCTGGCGATTCTGGTATCAGAACGTGGTCATTATTCACTGGGCAAAGCCGCCGATATTCTGGGTATAGGCCGCCGCTCCCTGATTCCGGTAGAAACCGATGGCCGCAACAAGGTACGAACTGATCTGCTGGCTAAAAAATGTGACGAACTGGCTGCACGGAACATCAAGGTGATGGCCATCGTTGGCATTGCCGGTGCATCGGAGACCGGCAGCATTGATCCGCTGGACGCTATTGCCGACATCGCCGGAGAACGCGCCATCCACTTCCATGTCGACTCCGCCTGGGGTGGGCCAACACTGTTCTCCAACACCTATCGTCCGTTGCTAAAAGGTATTGAACGTGCCGACTCGGTGACGCTGGATGCCCACAAACAACTGTATGTGCCGATGGGTGCCGGCATCTGCGTGTTCAAGGATCCGACAACGCTGACCAATGTGGAACATCACGCCGAATACATTATACGCAAGGGCTCAAAAGATCTGGGCAGTCACACTGTCGAAGGCTCACGGCCGGGCATGGCAATTCTGGTGCACTCAGGCCTGCATATTATCGGTCGGCAGGGTTACGAGTTACTGATAGACCAGGGTATCAACCGGGCAAAACATTTTGCCGACATGATAGTGGCCGATGAAGATTTTGAATTGATCAGTCAGCCGGAGCTGAATATTCTCACGTATCGTTATCTGCCGGCTGACATTCAGACAGCATTGACGGATGCGCCATCAGGCCTGCGCAGCGAAGTCAATTCAGAGGTCAACTATCTGACCAAACGCATACAGAAAATTCAGCGCGGACTGGGGCGCTCATTTGTCTCACGAACACGACTGAACCCGGAACGCTACGCACGGGAAGCGGTGATTGTATTCCGGGCAGTGCTGGCCAATCCGCTGACCACAGATGACATTCTCCTGGATATGCTGACCGAGCAGAAAGAGATTGCAAAACGCCCCGAGATTCAGACGATCCTGAAACAGATCAGGGCGATGTTCTGCGGCTGTTGACAGCGCGTCAGGGCATTGAATCCACTTCTTCGCCTTCCTTCAGGGGCACTGCCAGATCCTCTTTTCTGATCTTCAGATACATCAGGAAATTGCAGCTGATGTGCAAAGATGTGTAGGTACCCACACTGACGCCCACAATCAGCGACAGGGCAAATCCCTTGATGGACTCCCCCCCCATAACCAGCATGGCAAACAGTGCCAGCAAGGTCGTCAAGGATGTCACAAAAGTGCGTGAAATCACCTGATTCAGGGTGGTATTCAGAATGACTTCCGGATCCGTGGTACGCATGGTGCGGAAGTTTTCACGGGCGCGGTCAAATACCACGATGGTATCGTTCAGCGAGTAACCGATCACGGCCAGCAGCGCAGCAAGCACTGTCAGATCAAATGTCAGATGGAACAGCGAGATGATACCCAGCACCACAACTATGTCATGAGCCAGAGCCATGACCGAAGCGACCGCAAATTTGTACTGAAAGCGCACGGCAACGTACAGCATCACAATGCCCATCGCTACCAGCAGCGCCAGGGCGCCCTTTTCAGCCAGTTCCGCACCTACCTTGGGACCAACATACTCGGAACGGCGCATTTCCACTGCCATCGAGGTACTGTCCTGCAGGACAGCCAGTACTTCATTGCCCATGGAAGATGCAGCACTGGCAGCTGCCAGATCGTCAGCACCTTCTTCAACCGGCAGTCGCACCAGCAGATCGCGGTCCGAGCCAAAGGCAACCACCACCGCCTGTTCATAACCAGCATCAATCAGTTGCTGCCTGACATCCTCCGGATTCACGGTTTCACTGTAACCCACTTCGATCAGGGTACCGCTGGTAAAGTCCAGACCAAATTCAAAGCGGTTAAAAATCAGCGCCAGCAACGCTATCACCAGCATGACGCCGGAAATGGTACTGGTCAGCTTGCGCTTGCGCGCGCTCATGAAATCGATATCGGATTTTAATAAAGCCATGCTAGTAAGCCTTTAATTTACGTCGCTCGTCTGCCCTCAGGCAGCTCTGAAAAATGGTCCGATTGACAGGGTCTTGACCGCCCGTCCACCGTAAATCATGTTGACGATGGCACGTGTGACCACCACAGCCGAGAACATGGATGTCATGATCCCCACCATCAGTGTCACCGCAAACCCTTTAACTGGCCCGGTGCCCACGGTGAACAATACCATCGCCACCAGGAAGGTTGTCAGGTTGGCATCCACAATGGTTGAGAACGCCCGATCAAATCCGGCCGAGATTGCGTTCTGCGGGGACAGCCCCGACACAATTTCTTCCCGTATCCGGGTGAATATCAGCACGTTCGCGTCCACCGCCATACCAATCGTCAACACAATACCGAATATGCCTGGCAGGGTGAGCGTTGCCGAAATGATCGACATGATGGAAACCAGTAGCACCACGTTGATGATCAGCGCCAGATTGGCGGCAATACCAAACACCCGGTAGTAATACAGCATAAAGGACAACACCAGGAAATAACCCAGCAGCACGGCACGGCTGCCCTGCGCTATATTTTCAGCACCCAGGCTGGGTCCGACGGTGCGCTCTTCGATAAAGTACATGGGAGCGGCGAGTGCGCCCGACCGGATCAGCAGGGACAGGTCATTGGCTTCCCGCGTGCTCAGCCCGGTAATGACAAATTCACGACCCAGTGCGGCGCGAATCACTGCATGACTGATCAGTCGACGCTCTTCATAGGTTTCCTGGCGCTCCACCACATTACCCTCAGCATCCTCTTCAAATACCGAGCGGGTACGGGTTTCAATCAGCAGAATATCCATCAGGTTGCCGACATTTTCACGGGTGATGCGGTTGAACTGCTGTCCTCCCTGCGCATCCAGGTTGATCACTACCTGTGGCTGACTGTACTGATCAAGTGCTGAACGCACATTGCTGATGCGATCACCCTGCAGGATGACATCATTGTTCACACGAATGGACTGACCCTGGTAATCATAGGTTTCATAGCTGCCCGGCGCCGCGCCGGGTCCGGCTTCCAGATGGAATTGCAGGGTCGCAATACGTTGCAGAATACGTTTGGCCTGCGCTGTGTCCTGTACGCCCGGTAACTCAACAACAATCCGGTTGGGGCCCTGCTGCTGAACGATTGGCTCCGAGACACCCAGTGAATCTACCCGGTTCAGGATACTGGTCTGGTTGGCAGCTATTGTATCGCGCTGCATCTGCAGGATGTCTTCCTCCGTCATGGCCAGTTCCAGCAGGTACTGACCGTCCCGCTCCCGCGCCTGAACCAGCAGATCCGCAAACCCGTCGCGCAACAGAGTGCGTGCCTGGCTGCGGGCATCTTCATCGTCAAAACGTAGTTCGATCAGATTATTGTTTACCAGTGTCAGTGCACGTGAACGGATTCGTTCATTGCGCAATTCCTGGCGGATATTGCTCAGGGTATTTTCCATCCGTCGCCGCTGAGCAGTGTCCATGTCCACCTCCATCAGGAAGTGAACGCCACCGCGCAGATCCAGCCCGAGATTCATCTTGGTGGCACCGATCGCCTGCATGAATGCGGGCGTGGTCGGCGCCAGATTCAGCGCCACAATGTATCCGGAGCCCATGGACTGCTCAATCACGGCTTTGGCGCGCAACTGATCCTCAAGACTGTTGAAACGGATCAATCCGCCCAGATCATTGAGTCCATCTCCAAAATACTCAATGCCTGCTGCACGCAACGCATCGGTCGCCATGCCCACATCAATTTCAGACACTTCCATATTTTCATGAGAAATTTGGAGCGACGGATCATCCGGAAAGAGATTCGGTGACGCATAGATGAAACCCAGCAGCACGAGTGTGGCTACCAGCAGATTTTTCCAGAGAGGAAACTTGTTTAACATGTCTTCTACAACCTGTTCAGGTCGATGACACCCGATCAATCTCAAGTGGCATCAGTTAACAGCCGGCACGGCGATGATCTGTTGATCACACCCCACTCAGATCGACTTGATTGTCCCTTTTGGCAGCGCTGCCGCAACCGCAGACTTCTGCAGATTCAGCTCGACACCCTCGGCAACTTCAACCGTGACGTAGTCATCCGACACCTTGGTCACCTTGCCCAGAATACCACCGCTGGTCAGCACCTCATCACCCTTGCCGAGTGCGCCTACCAGCTCACGGTGCTCTTTGGCACGCTTGGCCTGCGGACGCCACAAAATCAGGTAGAACAACAGGAACATGCCACCGATAAACAGCAAGTTGAACATCGCGCCACCCTGAGGTGAGGCAGCTGCCTGGGCGTGCGCAGTACTGATAAAAAAGTCCATATTTACAATCTCTTAGGTCAGGTAATAATTACAGTAATGATATTTCAGGCGTCAGGCGTGTCCCCAAGGATGGCCTGATCCCGGTAAAACGCCTCGGTAAAGGCGGTCAATCTACCTTGTTCCAATGCCTGACGCAAACCCTGCATCAGACGTTGATAATAGTGCAGATTATGAATGGTATTGAGCTGCGCGCCCAGCATTTCCCGACATTTATCCAGATGGTGCAGATATGCGCGACTGAAATTCTGGCAGGTATAGCAGCCACACTGTGGGTCGAGTGGCCGGGTATCATCCCGGAAACGTGCGTTGCGCAGCTTCAGCAGGCCCTGGCTGGTAAACAGATGGGCGTTGCGGGCATTACGGGTCGGCATCACACAGTCAAACATGTCGATACCCCGGTTGACTGCCGCCACTATGTCAGAGGGCGTGCCTACACCCATCAGGTACCGGGGCTTGTGAGCTGGCATCTGGTGGGCAACATAGTCCAGTACCTTGATCATTTCTTCCTTGGTTTCCCCCACTGACAGGCCACCAATGGCGTAGCCGTCAAAATCCATGGCAACCAGCCCGTCCAGTGACTGCTGCCGCAGATTTTCGTACATGCCACCCTGCACAATGCCAAACAGGGCAGACGGATGATCGCCGTGAGCTTCCTTGCAGCGCTGCGCCCAGCGCAGTGAGAGTTGCATGGAAAATTCGGCTTCTGACTCGGTGGCCGGATACGGCGTGCATTCATCAAAAATCATGATGATGTCGGCACCCAGTTCATGTTGCACCTGAATGGCCGATTCCGGCCCCAGAAACACCTGTGCACCATCAACCGGCGAGCGAAACTTCACACCCTCTTCGCTGATCTTGCGCAGTTCGCCCAGACTGAACACCTGAAACCCGCCTGAATCGGTGAGAATGGGTTTGTTCCAGCCCATGAAGTCGTGCAGATCGCCGTGCTTGCGGATAACCCCGGTGCCGGGCCTCAGCATCAGGTGGAAGGTGTTGCCGAGAATGATGTCGGCACCGATATCGTGGATCTGTTGTGGAGTCATGCCTTTGACTGTACCGTAGGTGCCAACGGGCATGAAGGCGGGTGTCTGGATGTCGCCACGGGGAAAGCTGATGGTTGCGCGTCTGGCGAGGCCGTCGGTGTTGTGTACTTTGAATTCCATGGTTCTCTCTGTGCTGGCTCGGTGGCCTCGTTGTTCGGTCTGTGTTCTGTCTCGCTCGATCGTCGCATCGCGCTGTCGCCCGCTACGCACGCTGCCTGACGCTGCCGTTCGGAGACGCCCGTGAACCCATCCCTGTGGGGGGCTCGGCTCGCGCCATCCATGGCGCTCGACGCTCCTCTCGTCAGCGTCGGGCATCCTGCTTCGCTCCTGCCCGGTAAGCGGCGGCATCAGGCAATATGCTGCGCGCTGGTGCGGACTGAGCAGCGGGATGTCGGGAGCTGACAGGCTGGACCGTCGGCGGACAGGACGTCCGCCGCCGAGCCCTACAGGGACGTATTCACGGGCGTGTCCAGACTGCAGCTCCCGACAGCGCGATGCTCAGTCTGCACCAGCGTGCACAGCGGGCGACAGCGCGATGCGGCATGCAGCGTGCGTCAGTGCTCACGGGTGGCGCGGAACTTTACGTCCGGCCAGCGCTCCTCCATCAGACTCAGGTTCACCCGGGTCGGTGGCAGATAGGTCAGATGCCCGCCCCCATCTATCGCCAGGTTTTCATAGGCTTTTTTCCTGAACTCCTCAAACTTCTTCTGATCCTCACACTCCACCCAGCGGGCACTGAATACATTCACTGGTTCGTAGATACAATCCACCTTGTATTCATCCTTCAGCCGGTAGGCGACTACTTCAAACTGCAGCACACCCACCGCACCAACAATCAGATCGTTGTTGCGCTGCGGCATGAACACCTGAACCGAGCCTTCTTCCGACAACTGTTTCAGGCCTTTCTGTAATTGTTTGGTCTTTAATGGATCTTTCAAGCGTATGCGACGAAATAATTCCGGGGCGAAGTGCGGGATACCAGTGAACTGCAGTTGTTCACCTTCCGTGAAGGTGTCACCGATCTGTATTGTGCCGTGATTATGGAATCCAATGATGTCCCCGGAGACGGCGTGTTCAGCCTGCTCTCGCTCGCCGGCCATAAACGTCACTGCATCGCTGATGCGAATTTCCTTGCCCATGCGGCAATGCTGCAATTTCATACCCTTGGTGTATCCGCCCGAACAAATCCGCAGGAAGGCGATGCGATCGCGGTGATTGGGGTCCATATTCGCCTGGATCTTGAACACAAATGCACTGAAACCCGGCTCGTCCGGGCTTACCAGCCGTTGATCGGTGGCTCGTGCGCGCGGCGATGGTGCCCATTTGACAAAATCATCCAGCATTTCACGTACACCAAAGTTACCCAGGGCGGTGCCAAAAAATACCGGCGTCATGCGTCCCGCCAGATACTCGTCCAGATCAAACTCATTGCTGGCGCCACGGACCAGCTCTATTTCATCGGCAAAATCATCGGCGTAGGCGCCCAGCAATGCTCTTGCCTCGGCGCTGCGCAAACCCGCAATTCTGATATCGTCCGGAATGCGCGTACCCTGACCGTGGTGATAGACATGAATGGTATCGGTGTACAGATTGTAGACACCCTTGAAACCCTTGCCATTGCCCAGCGGCCAATAGATGGGGGCACAGCGTATATTCAGTACCGTCTCGATTTCGTCCAGTACTTCAATGGGTTCGCGGGTATCACGGTCCAGCTTGTTCACAAACGTGAAGATGGGTGTATCCCGCAGACGACATACTTCCATCAGTTTGATTGTGCGATCCTCGACACCCTTGGCACCGTCCACCACCATCAGCGCAGAATCCACTGCGGTCAGCACACGGTAGGTGTCTTCCGAGAAATCCTCGTGTCCCGGCGTATCCAGCAGGTTTACAACAGCATCGTGGTAAGGAAACTGCATCACCGATGATGTGACCGAGATTCCTCGTTGCTGCTCCATCGCCATCCAGTCCGAGGTCGCGTGTTTTTCATTGCGCTTGCCCTTCACGGATCCAGCCTTCTGAATCAGACGGCCGAACAGCAGCAACTTCTCGGTTATCGTGGTTTTACCCGCATCGGGGTGCGAAATGATGGCAAAGGTCCGCCGGGTGGCGATTTCCTGTGCTAGGACGTCTTGGGACATGGGATGCTTCTGTCATTCTGAAAAGGCGCGTATTTTCGCTTATTTGGCGCTTTTTAACAAACCACATTGCGGTAAATGTGATAATCTTGTCGCCTTTTTTTCAGGCATTTGGTTTACAGGATTGTCACTACTATGGGTCTGCTGGTTTTTGTTACGCTACTTTGGGCATTTTCATTCAGCCTGATCGGAGAATTTCTCAGTGGTCATGTGGACAGCGACTTTGCTGTCCTGACCCGGGTCCTGCTGGCCACAGTGATCTTTCTGCCCATTACCCGCTGGCGCGGTATTCCGGGCCAGCTGAAGCTGGGCATCATGCTCTGCGGTGCGCTGCAATTTGGTATTACCTACGCCCTGCTGTATCGCTCGTTTGCTTTCCTCACCGTGCCTGAGGTGCTGCTGTTTACGGTGTTCACACCCCTGTATATCACACTGATTGATGACGCCCTGAATCGCCGGTTTTCTCCCGGCGCCCTGGTGGCTGCGGCGGTAGCCACACTCGGCGCAGTCATCATTCGTTATGATCAATTGAGTGACGACTACCTGACCGGATTTCTGATGCTGCAGGCAGCCAATATTACTTTTGCCGCCGGGCAGACAGGATACAGGCACCTGATGCATGCCCGGCCGTTGCCTGTTGCTGCCTGGCGAACATTCGGCTACTTTTTTATTGGTGCGCTGATTGTTGCCCTGCCCTCCTACCTGATATTTGGTAACCGGGAACTGCTGCCGTCAAATCAGCTGCAATGGAGTATTCTGATCTGGCTGGGCGTCGTTGCGTCCGGTGTTGGCATGTATCTGTGGAACCGCGGTGCGTGTCAGGTGGATGCCGGTACACTGGCTATCATGAACAATGCCCTGGTTCCCGCCGGGCTGGTGGTCAATCTGACCATCTGGGGACACAATGAGCCGCTGCTGCCATTGTTGATTGGCGGCGCCATCATAGTCATGTCGTTGCAGATCAACTCGTACTTCCGGTCGCGACCGGTCGCCGTGCATCAGTAATCCACTCGCTCCAGGAGCCTGCGTACAGTTTTGGCAACGCCAATCCGGCCACCGAAGCCGCAAGCACATTGTGACAGGCAGTGACGCCGGATCCGCAATAAGCAACAAGCGCCTGCCCTGCTTCCGTATCCGGAAAACGCTGACGCAGGTCCGGCGCCGCCAGAAACAATCCGTCGGCACCCAGATTGCCGGCACACGGCACGCAGATAGCACCGGGGATATGGCCGGCCACCGGGTCAATAGGTTCAACTTCGCCACGAAAGCGCTCCGGCGCACGGGCATCAAGTAACACCAACCGGCTGTCGGTCAGATGCTCTTCCACACTACTGGCGCTGATCAGCATGTCATTGTCCGGTACTGCCAGAAAATCGCCCGGCCAGGCGCGCACAGTCAGCTGATCACTCATCTCTCCGCCCGCCCGCTGCCAGGCAGCCAGACCGCCATCCAGCACGCTCACAGACTCGTGACCCAGCCATTTCAGCAGCCACCACACCCGCGCCGCAAAAAATCCAGGGCCATCATCATAAACGACTACCCGATGCGTTTTACGCAGCCCGGCTTCCCGCAACTTTGCCTCCAGCACGGCGGGATCAGGCAACGGATGACGACCCGTTTCACCTGGCACTACTGCAGAGGAGAGATCCTGATCCAGATCCAGAAAGATCGCGCCGGGCAGATGTGCCGCCTGGAACGCTGCAGAGCCATATGCCGGATCCTCCAGTTTAAACCGGGCATCAACGATGAACATTTCCTCAGAGGCAGCAACGGCCTGAAGCTCGGCAACGGATATCAGTGAATCGGACTGTTTGCGGTTCATAACATAAAATCTCTGTCACACGCGACGATGATAATGGTCTTTGTCTGTCAGATTATGCCACATCGCCGGCGCCATGGCGTCACCGCAGATTGTCACCATTCTGTCATGTACAGGACACGATTCTGTCGCATAGCACTGTCAAACTTGCCGCAAGCAGATCAACGGAGAACCCGTTATGAACCATCGCACTGCAAGCGCCATTCAACGTCTCGCTGACATCGATGCCCGTCTGTTTCTCGCGCTCAACGGTATCAATCGGCATGTGCACCTGGAAAAGCTGATCCGGGCCGTCTCGTTTTCCGGTGATGGGTATCTGTACCTTTGTCTCGCCGTGATCATGCCACTGATGTTCCCTGACACGGGCATAACATTCCTGATTGCCGGACTGATTGCATTCCTGCTGGAGTTGCCAGTGTACTGGGCACTCAAGAACGCGTTTAAGCGCCGTCGGCCCTTCCATGTTGTCAAGGCGCTGGCCCCCGCATTAAAACCTTCAGATGAATTCAGTTTTCCATCCGGTCACACCACTGCGGCATTCATGGTAGCAGCGCTGATGTCCGCATTTTTTCCGGCCACCGCAGTTCTGATGTATTGCTGGGCAACACTGGTCGGACTTTCCCGGGTCATGCTGAAGGTACATTTTATTTCTGATGTGCTTGCCGGCGTGGTGCTTGGTTCAACTATCGCCTATCTGACTCTGACCGGGCTGTTATCGGCCACAGTTCTGGGGTAATCTTCATAGTTCAAATTGTTCATACCGGAGCATTACCCTCTATGAAAAGCTTAATTAAAACAACCCTGATGTCGTCAGCATTGGCATTGACCGTTGGCCTGATGGGAATTACCCATGTCTCAGCACAGGAAAACGGCGCATTGATGGCCGCTATCCATGGTGATCACCGCTCCAAAGCCAACAAATCACGCGACGTTTACCGCAGTCCATACGACACATTGACGTTTTTTGGTGTTGAGGCAGATGACACGGTTGTAGAAGCCTGGCCCGGCGGCGGCTGGTATACCGAAATCCTGGCACCCTATCTGAAAGACAATGGCAAGCTGATTGGCGCGACCTATGATCGCAGTGACACCCCACTGCAGGGATGGATGCGCGGTTCAAATCAGGGATACGACAGGTTACTGTCTGCCAACCCGGACATATACGGTGACGTTGTCATCGCCGAGCAATTGACGCAGGCTCAGTCAGTCATTGCACCTGCCGGATCTGTCGATGTGATTGTGGACTTCCGCAATGCACACAACTGGCTGGGTATGGGCGCAGAGAATGTGGTCAAGGCCTGGCACGCCGCACTCAAAACCGGCGGCGTAGTCGGCATCATTGATCACCGCTGGCCTGCAGACCAGCCAGCTGTGCCCGGCAACGGTTACATTCACGAAAAGCAGTTGATCGATCTGATGACTGCACACGGCTTCAGTTTTGCCGGCAGTGCGGAAATCAATGCCAATCCCAATGATCCGAAGGATCACGCCGGTGGCGTCTGGATGCTGCCACCAAACCTGCGTGGCGTCAGTGAAGAGCAGCGCGCCCGCAACCTTGCGATTGGCGAGAGCGACCGCATGACACTGAAGTTCATCAAAAACTGATAACTGTGAATGGGGGGAGGCGCTTGTCTTCCCCCCGTTCAATCATCAGTCCGTTTATTCAGAAATCAGGTCAAACGGGTTTCAGAAAGTCCAGCATCCTGTCTCTTACCACCCGCCAGCTTTCCACTCCCAGCGAGTCGGGTCCGATAATCAGATGATTCAGCACATTCGCAGCATCCGCACTCTTGCTGACATCAACATAGCGCCACTGCGTTAACCCATGCTCCTCTATGAACTGTCGGATACGGTTGTCTGATACCAGCTCATCACGGGGATGAATCATCAGCAGCACCGGAATATTCAATGCCTCATCAACAGCCTCATTGAATTGCCGGATACCGCGATACAAAGCGAGATAGGCCGATACCGGCGCAAAGTCGTTGGCACGGTAACCATCGGGCGATGTACTTGGGAGTACCACCTCCGGAAAGGCCTGCAGAGGATACAGCAGATAGGAAGACCAGCGCAGGGTGATCGCCGGTGCAAACAGCACCATCCGATCTATGTGAATATTGTCTGCTTCAGCAAAACTTGCCTGATAGTCTGCACTGAGCAGACCACCCAGTGAAAACCCAACCAGAAACAGGGGCAGGTCTGACTTTCTGGCATACACATCCGCATCCAGCACTGCGTTACGCACTTCGTTTTGCCAGACTGAAAAATCTGCATCCGCAAACTGAACCAGCCGGCCCTGCTCATCCAGTTCATCAGCATGTCCGCTTAACGACACACTCAGCACAGCGATATTCCGCGACATCAGCGCGGATGCAATATCGGCCATTGCATCCGGCTGCAGGTTCAGACCATGTACCAGCACGGCAACTGCCTCCGGGGCAGCCGGTTCCAGCCAGTCATAGGTATATGTACCGGCGTCCAGTTCGGCCTGCTGCTGTGGAGTCAGCGACTCCCGGTCGATGGATGCCGGATAGCTGGCGCAGCCACTGACCAGAAACAGCAGTGCAACCAGCCAGCGCATCAGCTGTACCTTGCGTGTCGGTAATCCATCCATAATAAAAACTGCAATCCGAATATCAGGGATGCGCTCAGCAGATGCGCAGGTTGGATGACCGCGGGCATACCCAGATGTCCCAGCGTCGCGCCAGACAGCACGGCAAGTACAATAACCGCCAGCAGTCCGAGCGCCAGCCTGGTCAGGCTGTGCTGCAGTCCAAGCGCCTGGTATAACATCCAAACCAGCCAGACGTTGGAAAATAGCACAACCGCCGAAAACGTGCGGTGCACATAAAAGAACCATGGGAATGCAGAGACCCAGGCAGAGCGTTCAGTACCCTGAGTATGATTCATATAATCGACCATTTCACGAATCTGGGTACCCATGGTGATCTGTATTAACGTCATCCCGATCACGACATACAGCCAGGCCGGAAATCGCGGCGACAGACCGGCAATCGACCGGGTTGCCATGACACCCCGGCGCGCCCGGGCCAGCGCAAACAGCAGTACACCCACAATGGCCAGCGCCATCAGCATATGCAGTGTGATCATGCCTGGCTGCAGATTGGATGCCACCACCCGTGATCCCAGCCAGGCCTGATAGATCACCATCAGCAATGCGGTCACTGAGGCAACGGTTATCAATCGATCATGATGACGCAGACTGAATGACTTGATGGCCGTTGCCAGAATCAGTAACCCAATGGTCACACCCGTCAACCGGTTCAGGTATTCAGTCCAGGTTTTTACCGGATTAAATCGCGTCTCGGCATAACCACGGTCAGCATAGATCTCCTGGTAATTGGCTGGCAATTGCGATTCGCTGGTTGGCGGAATCCAGCTGCCAAAACAGGTTGGCCAGTCCGGGCAACCCATGCCCGCGCCGGAAGCGCGGACCGAGGCGCCTACCAGTATCAGAAAATACACGGCACAAATGGTTATCACAGCAATGCGACGATAGGATTTCAGGGCGGCAGTGTCAGCAGTCAGGGTCAGCTCTGTCATAGTCTGTTCAGTACTCGGGCAAAGGGAGAGAAATGGAGGGGCATCGCTTGTTGTGTCCCGATTTTACTCCGCTTCCCCGCTTTGAGCAAAGCCCTGCTTGTTGCCTGACGCTCGCCAGACGGAGGGAGTCACCCCATGTTTGTCCTTGAACGCCTTGTTAAAGGAAGAAAGGGAAACATATCCGACATCCAGCGCGATACTGGAAATGGGAAGATGTTCCTCGGCCGGATCAAGCAGGCGCCTGGCAGCCTCATCAATGCGGTACTGATTGAGAAACTGGTTAAAATTGCGGTAGTGCAGTGTCTGGTTGATCAGTCGGCGTAGCCGGTACTCCTGCAGCGATACTTTTATCGCCAGATCACCTATCGTCAACCCCGCCTCGGTATAAAGCCGGTCCTGTTGCATGGCTTTGAGTACCCGATCAATCATCACCTGATCCTGACGCGACACAAGTTCCGGGGTACTGCCTGTTGCGTTGAGGGGACCGGGCTGCTCCATCGCGGTCTGTATGAGTTGTGGCGCATCCTTCTGCAACTGGAACATCGCCAGATTCACCGACATTATCAGTATAAAAATAACCAGAAAGTACAAACTGTCCAGTTGCGGGCTGCCAAGCCAGAAAAAACCCGATCCGATAATAAGGCCAACGATACTGCCCATGCCGATGGCAAATGGCACCCTGACCTGACGTCTGGACTCCACCAGATCCCCGTCCCTGCCCTGATAAGCCATGTACACCACGTGACAAGCCAGGAACAACATGACAATCTGCGGAAAATAAAAATAGAACAGGAAAAAATCGGTATTGCGCGGAACCGAGCCATCGTAAAGCAGCAGTCCGACTGTGCGGATTGAAATATAGGCCAGAATCATCACTGCCGCTGCCGGCGGCACGCGGGGCTGATCCTCAAACAGGTACCTTGCTATTACCCATAACACAGCCGGTGCCAACGTCGCCATGATGGAGAATACCATCCTCAATCCGGGCGGCCATGGTGTCAGCGAACGCGAGAGTATGTACGCCACAATACATACGCTGAATAACACGATAAGGCGTGACAGCAGGTTGCGGGGAAAATAGATGAGATACAGGCCAGCCAGAAATATCAACTGCGAAATGGCCAGATAACTGCTGGCAGAATGAATCCATTGCATGATTGGCATTCGCCCTCCTGTTGGACGGCAAACAATAATTGAGCTTGTTCATGTTTGCAAGCCAGGCATAAAAAAACCCCCGGACCGGATTTTGGTTAAAAATCATGCCCGGGGGTCAAAGACCATGTGAGTAAACCCGTCGAGTTTGCTCACATAGTCACCACAACGTCGATTATTACGACGTGAATTCACTTACGGATTAACATTTACCGTTATATATTGATCGTGGTAAAGACCACCATCATCAGCACGCGCCCAGAGTATGTACTGGCCGGGCTTGTCAAACTGAACGGTTGCCTCATAGATGCCGTCTTCAGGCACCGGTGGCGGATTCCAGTATGCGCCCCAGGGAGAGTTTGCACTCGCCCGGGTATCTTCCCATGGCTTCACCTGCTGAGGACTGAAGGTGGCTTCACCCTCGCCCCGGTAGATGTTCCACGAAAGGAACAGACCGTTGGTCTTGCCTACAGTGATGCGATTCGGAGCACGCATAAAGCGAGCCATAGCCGATTTGGCGGTTGCGCCGCCAAAGCTGCCGAAACTGCCCACATTGCCGGGCTTGGGCAGACCATCATCCTGCACCTGCGCGCGCAGCAACAGCGGCTCACCCACACGCACATTGCGCACAGTATCACCGATAATGCTGACAACAGGCGGCGTATTGGCGCGAGACTCAGGCGTACTTGTTCCGGCACCCAGCGAGCCCGTTTCTGAAGCAATCACCACACTGTCAACAACGTAGTCCTTGGCAAGTGTTGCATAGGCTGTGCGTGTGACCCCGTTCGCAGTCACAGTCCAGGCCAACTCCTTGTCACCCCAGTCAGCCGGTACCTGTACCTTGAAGGTAAAACGGTTACGGCGTGGCAGAAAGTGTGTCGGTTGACCACGATCAGCATCACCAGGAGAAAACTGATTGTTCTCGCCTACCGGAATATCCAGCTCCTCTTCCCAGTTTTCGTTGTGATAACCGAACAGGAAGTTGTATGTACCATCTGCGTTCTGTTCCCAGCCTTCGTAGGCCGGTTCAATGTGCTGTCCCTTATGATAGGTCTGCGCAGTCACTGCCGCAGACCATACCAGTGCCAGACTCATGATCGCTGCAGTCGCAACGGAGCAGCCTGTTTTGAAACGTACCAGCATCAGTTCACCTCCGCCCGGCCGACCATTGCGTGCGGCAGTTTTTCTTTTTCTTCGTCTGTAACAGTCAGATAGTTGATCATCGCTTCAGACAGTTCGGATTTCTCTTCCTCGTTGAGCTCAACCGGCGCAACCAGCGGTGCCAGACACAGCGGACAGCCGATAACATGGTCGTTTGGCCCCAGATCCAGTTTGCGACGACGATCCGCCATTTCCTGCAGGAACTGATCTTCTGTCATCGCCACTCGCATACCCAGGTCAATGAACATGTTGGTCACTGAACGGTTACCTGAACCCTGCCAGTTGCGTGGGTCAGGTACATTCGGGTTGTTATCGGTATTGTCAAAGTAGCCGGTGATATGCAGCACTGTGCCGGTTGGCAGCAACGGCGCATGATCCGCCTCAAAGGTGTAACCGCGAACCCAGTTATGGTCATAACCCACGCATGAGAGCGTTTCAACCGTATAACCCCAGATGGCTTCCAGACACATGCGCTCACCCGGAGCATGCAGATGCGGCTCAAAGGTCACGATCTTGGTAGGCTGATTGAGCACTGCATAAGCATGCAGTTCCTGACCGCCTTCATTGCCGGCGATACTGATATCAACACCATTACCCAGGCCTACAAGTGCAGGACGGTACTTCGGCTCATAACCAACCGGATGGAAGCGGAAACCGATTTCCAGGTGCCCGGTAGTATCCACACCAGTGGAGTGCAAATGCACGGAGTTTGAAACGACATGGGAGTTGGCACGCAGCAGACGACCACCATCCTCGTCAAAAATGTCAGGGTTACGGGCAATTTCGTGCACCGGCCATGAAACCTGCAGGCCATCGGAGGTTCCGTCTTCCTTGAATACCTGGGTGCTCCAGATCATATGGTGCACGATGTTACGGCCACCCACTGTACCGCCGGCGGCAACCATGTCCAGGTCATTAACTTCGCGAATTTCCACGGATTTGACATAACGGTCTTCAGTCAGACCGGTCGGGACAGAGGGGATGTCACCCCACCAGTCCGGCGCACCGCCCTCAACGGTAATATCCTGGGTGCGGATAATCAGATCCGGCGTACCGGCAGTCCAGACCGCACCGCTCGCAAAATCCAGCGGCTCCGGCGCATCAGCGATGCTGCCCTTGGGAACACCACCGCGCGCCCAGGCAGAGATTTTTGCAAGCTCTTCATCACTCAGGGAAGGGTCCTGCTTGTAATGCTGAATGCCCACTTCTTTTTCTGCATACCATGGCGGCATGGCGCCGGCACGGTCACGCAAACCTGTGCGATATTCAATCAGGCCAGCCCAGGGTACCGTTTCTTCGTAGGTGACCAGAGACATAGGGGCAACACCCTCAGGTCGGTGGCAGGTCTGACAGCTGCGCTGCAGAATAGGCTCGATGTCTTTGTGGAAAGTGACATCCTGAGACGGAGTCTGTGCACTGACACTGAGTGGCAACGCAAAACTGACAGCAGCGGCCAACCGGAATGCCCAGCTGGTCGCAGGCATGGCCTGACGGGTAATATGCAGTATCCTCACGGGACACCTCCTCTGTTATTGTGACTATTAACGAGTCTATTTGAACATGAAAAAACAGGCCAGTCTTGCTGATTCATGACAATTACTGACGGATTCCTTAAATAAAGCTGGTTTCGTTCGGAATTCGTCAGCAGCCATATGCACTGACATGGTGTGGCATGATATAAACCGGTTTTGACCAATTACTATACAACAGCGGTACTCATGAGCGTCAACTATTACCGATTTGCCCTGAATCTTGGATTATCCTGTCTGCTGCTGATGGCGTCATCTCAGCTTTATGCGCAGCATTATTCCCACACCTACCGCTATACCGGCGATGTTGAGATTGACCATATACCTGATCATGATGAGGTGCTGCCCGCACTACCCGACAATCTTATATTGCGATTTACCAATCATGTCTCACTGGTAAAACTGACAGTCAAGACAGCGGACAAGACAATCATCAATATCGACTTTCGTTATGATCCTGTAGCCAACCGGGTATTTATCTGGCCTCTGCCCAAACTGCCCGAGTCGCCCTACTATATCGTGGACTGGGGTGTACTCGACCCGGAGCGTAAACTGATGCAGGGACAATTTCTCTTTTCAGCCGGACCGGACGCCCAGGTGCCTTCCACACTGGTGACCGAAGAGGACGAGGAACATATCATGGTGCCGGACTACCGGTTGATTGATCCACTGGATTACAGTCCGCTGAACTGAGGAACCTCTGAATAGGTCGACGGTTTGCAGGCCCCAGCCGGGAAAGACAATTTGGCAGGGCATTTCAGCCGGGGAAATGACAGGCAACAAACTGGTCCTGGGATCTGTTCGCGACATCTATAGCTTCGCCCGGCTGTATAACCGGTTGCATATGCGGCTCCTGCTCTGCACAGATTGCCTGTGCCCTGGGGCAGCGTGTGCGGAACCTGCAGCCACTTGGGGGACTGGACGGCGATGGCAGATCTCCCTGCAACAACGGAATATCACCTGATATTCCGGCCAGTGAATCAGGATCAGCATCGGGAATGGATGCCAGCAAAGCCTGGGTATAGGGATGCGCGGGACTGGCGTAGATCGCCTCCGAATCACCAATCTCACACAGTTTGCCCAGATACATGACTGCCACCCGGTCGCTGATATTTTTTACGACAGCCAGATTGTGTGCCACAAACAACATGGTCAGTTGATACCGTGCCTTCATGTCTTCCAGCAGGTTCAGAATCTGCGCCTGAACTGACACATCCAGAGCAGACACCGGCTCATCACAGATCAACACATCCGGATCCAGTGCCAGTGAACGGGCAATGCAGATTCGCTGACACTGACCACCGGAGAATTGATGCGGCCGCCTGTCACCGACTGTCTCAGGATCCAGTCCTACTGCGTCCATGACCTCGTTGACTCTGTCTGTCTGGCCTGCGCGGCCCCATATCTGCAAGCCCTCAGCTACGATATCCCGCACCTGCCGCCGGGGGTTCAGCGAAGATATCGGATCCTGAAATATCATCTGCAAGCCAGTTCGCGTCTGCCGCAGCGCCTCGCCCTTCAACTGCGTAATGTCCTGCTCCCGGAATAACACTTTCCCGCTGGTTGGTGGCGGCAATTGCATGATGGCGCGCCCCACCGTTGACTTGCCACACCCCGACTCACCGACCAGTCCCAGTGTTTCACCTTTGGCAATGTCAAAGCTCACGTCCGACACAGCCTGGACTATTTCGCGCCCAACCTGAAAGTTCACCAGCAGGTGCTCAACCCGCAGCACAATATCATCACGCTCGCGCAACTGGGGCAGCGCCTCTTGGGCTACATCATTCAGGGGGGAATCACTCTGGGGTGAAAAACTGTCACTCATGATCGAGCCCCCGGAGTCTCTCCCGTCGTCTCTCCCGTCGTCTCTCTCATAGTCTCCCCCATCGGCTGCCCGACAGGATAAAAGCAGGCATGGCTGTGCTTGTTGCCGATCAGGGTATCCGGTGGCGTCTCGCGCCGGCAACGCTGCCGGGCATACGGGCAGCGTGGTGCAAACGCACAACCAGGCGCCGGATCAATCAGTTGTGGCGGACGCCCCGGAATGGCCTGCAGCCGAGTGTGCCTGGGGTCACTCAGACGGGGAATGGACCTGAACAGAGCTTCTGTATAGGGGTGGCGCATGGAAGAAAACAGGTCACGGGCCGGGGCGTACTCGATGATGCGTCCGGCATACATGACCGCGATATCATCCGCGCGACTGGCAACCACGCCCAGATCATGGGTAATCAGCATCATCCCCATGTGACGCTCCCGCTGGAGTCCCGACAACAGATCAAGAATCTGTCGCTGCACAGTTACATCCAGTGCAGTGGTCGGTTCATCTGCTATCAGCAACTGGGGATTACAGGCCAGCGCGATGGCAATCACTACACGTTGCCGCATGCCACCCGAGAGTTGATGCGGATACTGATCTACGCGCGCCTCTGCATCAGGTATACCGACCAGCGCCAGCAACTCAACCGCGCGCTGCCGAGCCTGCCGCCGGTCCATGCCCAGATGCAGGCGCAGGGATTCTGTCAATTGCACACTGAGCTTCAGTACAGGATTGAGCGCCGTCATCGGATCCTGGAAAATCATGGCCATGGCCGGGCCGCGCAGACTGCGCAGTGCCTTTTCCGGCAAGCGCAGCAGATCATGACTGGCATCGCCGTGCTGCAGCAGAACACTGCCGGAGTTTTGCAGGGTTGCCCGTCGCGGCAACAGCCCCATAATGGCGCGCGCCATGACACTCTTACCGGAACCAGACTCACCAACTATCCCCAGAGTTCTGCCCTGTTCGAGTACAAACGAGGCATTTGATACGGCATGCACTGCCCCGGTGGCTCCACGCAATCTTACTGTCAGGTCTTTGACGGCCAGCAGGGCCTGATGGGGTGCAGTTGCGCTACTCACAGGTTGGACTCCTTGACCTCAAAGCGGCTGCGCAAACGGTCTCCTACATAATTCAGCGACAGGACTGTAAGGAACATGGCAATGGACGGCACCAGCGCTACATGAACTGCAGTCGCCAGATGACGCTTGCCTTCAGAAATCATGCCGCCCCAGGTTGGCTGAGGTGCTTCAACACTCAGGCCGAGAAACGCCAATGCGCTCTCAACGATAATCACCAGACCCATCGCCACCAACCCGTAGGCAAGCACCGGCAAAATGACATTGGGCAGTACTTCACGCGTCAGTATACGGAAGGTGCTGGCACCCATGGCGCGCGCCGCCAGCACGTATTCGCGCTGCACCACAGAAAGCGTATTGGCGCGCGCCACACGTGCATATGCCGGTATCCACAGAAGTCCGATTGCCACAGAAATGGCCATCAGACTCTGACCGATAAAGGCGACCAGAGCGAGCAACAGAACCAGCCAGGGGAACGCCAGTATCACGTCCAGTACAGCCATCAGACCGCGCTCGAAATGTCCCCTGAAATAACCCGCCAGAATTCCCAGTGTGCCACCAATCAGCATGCCAATGGATACTGCCGTCAGGGCGATGACTACCGACACCCGCGCACCATTGATCAGCCGCGCCAGGATGTCCCTGCCCAGCCCGTCTGCGCCCAGCAGATTGGTAGTAAACGGACCATTCAGTCGATTGGCAATGACCGGATCCAGCGGATCACGGACCGGCAGGACGTCGGCAAACACAGCGCAAAAGGCAATCAGCAACAACCAGAACGCTGCCAGCCAGAAACCCGCTCCGAACCCGCTGCCAAATACCTGTCTCACCGCAACAGAAAAACTCAGGGCACGGCTGGGGGTGCCGGTCGAAGCACCGCTGCGGTTAGCTGACAGAGGCTCGGGCGGTCCCCGCCTGGTCAATTTCTGTGACGGTCTAGTCGGCATGTCTCACCCTCGGATCAAGCAGGGAATAACATAAATCCACCAGAAAATTGACCACAACATAGGCCGTGGCAATAAACAGTACGATGCCCTGCACCATCAGCAGGTCGCGCTGCAGAATGGACTGGTAAAGCAGACGTCCGACGCCAGGCAGTGCAAAAATCTCCTCGATGATAATCGCTCCGCTGATCACTCCGCCAAGTTGTAATCCGACAACAGTCATCAATGAAAACGATGAAGGCCGCAATGCATGCCGGGTCAGGATCAGCCAGTTGGGGAGGCCCTTGGCGCGCGCCAGCGTGATGTAGTCCTGCTGCAGGGTGGTGATCAGATCGGTTCGTAACAGCCGCATATACAGAGCCAGTTCGATCATGGCCAACGACAGTGCAGGCAGCAACGCATTGCGTAAATTGTCCAGTGGCGAAACTGAAAACGGAATCCAGCCGGTTGCCGGCAACATGCTCAGTGAAACCGCAAAAATCAGAATCAGAAAGATGGCCATCATGAAGCTGGGGACGGACATCAATGCAAAACCGGCACCGCTGATAAACCGGTCGAGTCTGCTGCCCGCAAAATAGGCGGACAACATTGCCAGCGGGATAGCCAATGTCAGCGCAATGACAATGGCCATGACTCCCAGCTGAATGGTCACCGGCAACCGGCTCAGAATCGCATCGGAAACGGCCTGGCCGGTCATCGGGGAGCGGCCCAGGTCGCCACTCAGGGCACTGCCCAGCCAATCGACGTAGCGCAGCAACAGAGGCCGGTCCAGTCCCAGTTCCAGCCGCAATGCCGCGATTGCCTCCGGCGATACACCACCCGCGCCCAGAATCATCACTGCGGGATCACCAGGTAACAGACTGACCAGAAGAAAGGTAAAAAAGGACACCGCCAGCAGGGTACCAATCAGCCAGGGCAATTTGCGTAATACCAGTCGCATCAGTTGCCGGCCTGCTCTTCTGCCCAGGCCGCATCGTCAAGCATCCAGACCTGCGCCCAGCTGACCTGCGCCACCGGCATACCATCGCCCAGCGTGCCGTCGGGGAAAGTCCAGTCCCTGATGTTGCGCACCCGCGGCTGAGCAGCCACTGCCGCTGGTGTTGACCCTGTCCAGGTATTGGGAACCTGTTCAGCCAGCAGCAACATGATCTCTTCAACGACAGCTTTGCGGGCATCAAAATCCGGCTCAAGCCGCAGCACTTCCAGCTTTTCTTCGATAAAGGGATGGGTAAAATTGGTGTAATTCAGCGGTTGCATATCCGGCGGGCCAAAATCATTATTGAGAATGGTATAGGGATCCATCTCATTGCTGGAGCGCCAGCAGGTGGCCATATAGTCCCCACTGATCACGCTCTGGATTTGGGTAGCCTGCTCCACCTGCCGCAACCGCACATCAAAACCAACAGCAGCCCAGAAGGCCTGATACATCTGCGCCAGATCAACCAGACTTTGCTCGGGCAGACACATCAGATCAATTGACACGGGTGCCCCGACCGGCTGGCCATCAGAACGTTGCGGATCGTTCACATAGTCGGCCAGCAACTGGCGGGCCCGCTCCTGGTCTTTCTGTGGCCAGACGTCGGCGACACGGGGCGAATACCAGACACTGTTTTCATTAAAATACTGCGTCTGAACCGGAGAAATGCCGCGGCCCCCGAGTACTTCAACCAGCGCCTCCGGATCCAGCGCCCACGCCAGGGCCTGTCGTATTCTGGCATCATCCACCGGTGCACGTTGTGCATTAAAAATGGCACTGCCGCTGCTATTGCCCATCTGTTCATACAGATGAATGCCGGCCATGCGACGCATCCGGTCTACAATATGTTGCCGCAAGGTCTGAATGACATCCATATCCCCCGAAATCAGACTGGCCAGCCGGGCGTCCTCATCAGGCAGTGGTCTGAATGTGAGGGTGTCCAGATAAGGCAGTCCTTCACGCCAGTAATTGTCATTGCGCTTCAGTTCCAACCGATCATCGCGGCGCCAGCTGACCAGCTCAAAGGGTCCGGTTCCAACCGGATACAGCCCGGCTTCCTCGCCATGACGCTGCACAGCTGTGGGAGATACCGGCCAGCCGACAGCCCTCGACAGCATATCCGGAAACGGGACAACGGGGCGGGTCAGGTAATAGATGACAGTCAGATCGTCAACAATCTCCACTCTGTCAATATCGCGGATCGAACC
Source organism: uncultured Pseudohongiella sp. (assembly GCA_963974875.1). Classification (GTDB taxonomy): domain Bacteria; phylum Pseudomonadota; class Gammaproteobacteria; order Pseudomonadales; family Pseudohongiellaceae; genus Pseudohongiella. Next base: position 248,805 of record CAXBER010000004.1, read on the forward strand.
AAAGGTCACAGAACCCTGGCGTTTGTGAAGATTATCAAAGTTCCACTTGATGGCAGCTGCGTCCAGCACAGTGCCGTCATGAAACAGCACCCCCGGGCGCAGACGCATTGTCCACTGGTCGAACTGATCGTTGGGAGTCAGCGATTCGGCCAGATAGGGCCGGAACTGTCCTTCGTGGTCCAGGCGTACAAGAGGGTCGAACAGCGCCATGGCAACCGTCAGCGCGGCAGGTGCCACATGATTGCCACGGCCCGGGAGCCAGTTGTTGGTTTCTCCCTCCAGAGCAACCCGAAGGTGCCCCCCGTAAACCGGTGAACCGGGATCCACGGGTGGGGAATTTTCCACCAGGTTGCCACTGCCGGGCGAGCACGCAACAAACGAAGACAACGATGTTGCCAGCAACAGTCCTTTGAAGGTTTTCCGCACAACCCCTCCCTAGAATAGATGGTTACGGAACAGGGAAATCTGACGACTGAAGTTAACAGCAAAGCGAATGGAAAGACAAGTTTTTGGCCGCAGGATCGACTCGCGCGGACGCATGCCGGCGCGAGTTTAATCAGAGATGCGGGATTGTCAGTTAATCAGTGCAGGGTCGCGTGCGGGGGGCGAACCAGATCACTGGCGAAATCCGGGTGCAACAGATCAGTCTGTTTGACCATCAGCAGGTCGTGGCGATTAAGCTTGTCGTATTCCCCGACCGAAACCACATCAACTTCGTCCAGCAATACAACCACGACGTCCTCACCATCCATGTCCACAACCACGCAACGTTTGAAACCATCCACGGTGTTCAGCGAGGCAAAGCTGCCCAGATCGCAGGCATGGGGAGGATAGCGGCCAACCGAATTGTTCAGCATACCGTGCGAGGAGTACGCCGTACCAAATCCGGCGGCGGCGACTACATGAATGACATCGATTATTTCCGGATCGGTCAGATCGACACGCACCGATTCTGCCACAGGCGCGCTTTCCCCCTGTTGCTGGCATGTGACCAGTTTCAGAAACAGATTCATGTCGTCCTGATTCCATTCCAGCATTTCTTCACGCTCGGAACGGGTACTGTCAGACGAAAAACTGACCACACTGGTTTCGATGGTCAGATCCTTGCGCTCCAGTTCCTCATCTTCCGACTCGAACGGAACAACCATGGACACCATACAAAATCCATCGCTGGATTCGGGACTGAGTCGCCAGAGGAAAGGGATATTACCGGAAAGTTCAACCATGATTAGATAAACCTGCAATTATCATGTCGCTGTACGATAGCATTTGTGTATGAATTGCACCAGAAAAAATCCACTGCTGCACGACTTCGTCTGTTACTTTATATGGGCAGTAAGGTAACAATTCAATGCCTCATTTTGGCGCCACAAAATCACCTGTTAATCACCGCCTCATTCTTGTCCACAGAATCTGTGGATAACTCAGTTGATAACTTGCTCAGAAAAGCCCAAAACGCTTATATTCTGGCAGCTTGAGTCAGATTGTACAAATTTTAACCAATTTGATTATTTATATATTTCAATAGGTTACTGGTTTTTTGCAGCCTATTTCCGTAAAAATGACATGTTTGCCACATTTAGTTGACAGCTCTGACACGGATGTGCATAAAAACCGCAATTTTCACAGCAAACTCCAATTAGCGGCCATTTCCCTATGTTTTTCTTATGGTTTTTTAACCTATAATGAGGGCTGTCCATCCTTGTCCGGCACTGGCGCATGAAACGTATTCTGAGCATCCTGTTGGTTATCGTTCTTGTTGTAGCAGCGGCTCTGTTCCTGCGCACAATTTATGAACGTGACCAGGCCACCAGAACCGGCAATGCCATGGTCATGGATATCACCACAGAGGCACTGCGAAGCTGGGATGCCGCTCTGATTATAGAGAATGCTGACCCGGCGCTGCTCAGCGCAACACAACCGGACGTTTTCCACACCCTGTTCCTGGCTCTCAGCAGGCTGGGAATGCTTCAGGAACTGACTGACATCCGCTATGAGATGATACTGCCGTCATTCTGGCAGATTTCGACCACCGCATCTGCCGACTACACGATGCAGGCGGCATTTGAGCACGGCAACGCCGAGATAAGAATCAGTGTGACCCGAAAGAACGGGCAATGGTATTTCACCAGTTACCAGGTTTTGACACCGCTGCTCAATGCCTGACGACCGTCAACTGTCATTCGTCCGGCGACCGCTTCAGTATTTTTCGCACCACCATGCCAATACTCTTGAACAGCAGCACAATCAGCGCGGCCGCAACCATGGCACCCAGCAACACCAGTACACTTCCGATAAGGAACCGGATCAATTCGGCACGCGGGATGTCATACGACACCGTCAATGCGTACAGTGAACCGATTGCAATGGCCAGACCGCCCAGTGTGGCGCGAATCTGGGCAGGTATTCTGCGTCTTGCCATATCAGCGCCCCTCAGACAGACGCGGCTTGTTGTCTTGATCCGGGAAGCTGGCCCGGCATAGTGGATATTGAGAGCAGCCCCAGAATATTCCGTTCTTGCCCTTACGCTGTTTCAGTAGATGCCCGCATTGCGGGCATCGCCAGGCATCAGCCGGACGCCCCCCGGTATCCGGCAAGTTAACCTTGCACCCCTTGTTATAACCTGTGCAGTACCAGTAGGTTCGCTCAGCGGTTTCGGCTCTGACCAGGGGCCGTGTGCATACCGGGCAGCGGTAACGCTCATCCGGTGTTACCGATGGCTGCCCGTCACGGTCATAAAGTCGTTTATCGCAGACAGGCCAACCGGTGCACCCCCAGAATGGCCCCATCTTCCCATTGATGAGACGCATGGGCAACCGGCAACGGGGACAGCGGTGTATGCGAACTGTCCGGCCATCACCCGCCGGCGTTGACCCGGTGTCCTCCTGCGGTTGCTCATCCGCCGCATCAAACAGATCCGCGCTCATGTCCGCTCCGTTCAGGAAACTTCCGAATCAGGCCTGGATCACACGGGCATTCGGAAGGATTAATCGTTTAGCTGCATAGCCTTGCGCAAACTGCACAGCAAGGCGTCATTTTCATCCGGCGTACCCACCGTAATCCGCAGTTTATCGCGCAAGCGTGGCTGATCAAAATACCGTACCAGAATGCCATCATCCTTCAGACCCTGATAGAGTCGGGGAGCTCTGTGCTCACCATTGCCCGGCACTGCTGCCAGCACAAAATTACTTTGACTGGGCAGTACGTCAAAGCCCAATCCGGTCAGTCCGGCGGTCAGACGTCCGCGTTCTTCACGCACCCGTTGCCAGCTCACGGCAGCCTCATCACGCGCAGCCAGTGCGGCCGTGGCAAGACTCTGGGAGATCGCATCGGTATTGTAGCTGTCCCGCGTCTTGTACAACATGGGAGCCAACAGCGAGGCGGCGCCGATACCATACGCAAATCGCAGCCCTGCCAGCGAGTACCCCTTGCTCAGCGTGCGCAGCAGCAATACATTATCCAGCTCGTGAATCAGTGGCACGGCGTTGTAACCCAGATCAGGATCCACAAAATCGACATAGGCTTCATCAATAACCAGCACACCATCAAATTGCTGTGCAATGGTTCGCAGGTGCTGCACCGGCACCAGCTGCCCGGTTGGTGCATGCGGACTGACAACAAAGGCCAGTTTAGCCCCGGCGGCATTGAGCTGTCCGGCAAAATCCGCCGGCAATGACCAGTCATCCTGCAGATCTATTTTGACCACGTTGCAACCCTGTACAGCAGCCAGCACCGGGTATAGAGAATAACTCGGCTCCGCCATGCCCAGTGTTTCCCCGGCGCCAACAAACGTTGTGATCGCCAGGCGGAGTAATTCATCACCACCATTGGTAGCGATAATATTTTCCCGTTTGACACCGTGCACTGCTGCTGCCACATCACGAAACGGATCGGCGAACGGCTGCGGATACCGTCTCAGCTGATCAACACTGAACTGCGCCAGTGCCGTTGCCACTGACTCGCTGGCGGGATAGGGGTTTTCATTGGTGTTAAGCTTGATGACTCGTTGCTGCGATGGTTGCTCGCCCCAACTGTAACCCTGCATGTTGCGTATATTGTCCCGCTCGTAACTCATTTCGTCTTCTGCCCTCATGGCACATAGGTGTATGTGCGATTATTCCAGCCATTGCGCCAGCGTTCCTCACCACGCTCAGGTGGCGAATTCTCGATCCTGCGTGCCAGTACGGCGCGCGCAGCTGCCGCATAGCGTTCCAGCAATGCTGGCTGAGCGGGTACCCGCGACGGATGATCCAGCATGAACTCCAGCACCTGTAACAGCCCCCATCCTTCTCCGTTGTAACGTTCAGTCACCGATGTGCCTTCACCCTTGAAATTGACATAATCGATGAGGGCATACATGCCATAGGGCACATCACTGTTGGCAATTTCATAAAACAGGTCGGTGACCGGCTCCGGCCGGCTGGTGGCCGCGGTCAGCGCCGGCAGACTCTGCACCATTCTGCGCATGATGAACCCGGTCTGGATACCCTGTGTGCGCAGCAGGAATTCCCGCAACTCTGTAAGCCTGGCTCCATCCCTTTCTGCCAGGAACGACTCCCGATCCGGCCAGGGAGCATCCCATGAGGGCAGGCCTGCTACCCACGCGGGCAGGTCGACACCGCGGGCAACATAGTAGGCCAGCAATTCAGGAAAACTCTCAACAAAGCGTTCCTGCTGGTTTTGACGATACCAGATAAAGTGACCTATCCCCAGTGATGGAAAATCCTCTCCGACATTCCAGCTGGTCAGGCATGATGACTGGCGCTGACACTCATTCCGGAAAATCTGCCCGGCCACCCACTCGGCCTGCGCTGCAGTCAGCGTTGGCAATGTTCGTTCGGCGGCGACGACCGTACCAGCCAGTGCAGGTAAAAGTCCGGCCAGCAGCCCCTGTACCAGTATCAGCAGCGTGACTGTTCGTTTGCTCATGGCGCTCATGTTCCTGGTACTCCTGTTAATGACAGTCCCGTTCATGGAGCGCCGGGGCGGTCCAGCCGACAGGACAGGATCAGGGCATTCTCACGCTCAGCACTACCGGGACCTGAAGGGTAATAGTGTCGACGCTCACCCACCTGCACAAACCCCATGGAATAGTAGAGCTCCCGGGCCGCAATATTGGATGGTCGCACCTCCAGAAAGCAGACATCCGCATTCAGCCTGCCTGCCTCAGCCAGCAGGTGTGCCAGCATCCGCCGGCCGTAGGAGTGCCGACGATGCTGAGGATGCACACACAGTGTCAGCAAATGGCTTTCATCCAGCGCAGCGCTCAATACGCCATGGGCAAGAATGCGGTCAGCGGTAGCGATCACCCAGCACTCATAACCGGCACGAAGGCAGTCCAGAAATATTCGCTTGCTCCAGGGATTCGGATAGGAAGCTTCCTCATTTCTGACAACGTAGTCAAGATCACTGGGACGCATGCGGCGACAGGTGAACGGTATGGAATCGGTGGTGTCCTGAAACATAGATATTGTAAAACTTACTCCGAGGCAGGTTTAATTCTGGGCAACAGGCGCTGCATCGCCTGCCAGGCAGATCGCTTGAGAGCCGGTTGCTGCTCCATCGCGTGCAGGGAATGAGTCCGCAGCACACCAAATCCATATTGAGCATGGATGACAATACCATCCTGAGGTGTCCCATCAGCAAACAGAAAAAATGGTTCCTCATCTGCCAGTACCAGCAGACTTGCCACCGACTGTTCCCGCATTCGCCGCGCGATAAACCCGGCGACAGTCTGTTGCGCCGCGTCAGCATCGGAAGGCAAACCGAGATCGTCTGCAAACGGCCAGTGAAAGCTGTGCTCGGTCACCTCGACAGCCCGATAACCCGGATCCAGCGCCGCCACTATTTTCTGCAACATATCGCGCCGGTTTGCTGACAGTCGCGCGTCCCCCTCGGGCAACATGGCCATTACGGCCAGCCGCCGGTCCAGCGTAAACCAGCTGAACGCGAACCTTACCTCGGCAATGTCCGGAACCGCTGCCCCGATATCTGTCCCGATATCTGGACTGACAGCGGCCTGAACCTGCGGCGCATGTGTGCTACCCGTGGCGTCCGCATTCAGTGATTTCAGTGCGGCATCAATACCGGCGGCCCGTCCGGCCTGCGCGGTCTGCACCTTGTCAGGCTGGACTCCCGTATCAGGCGTAACGTCGTCAACTGCATTTACTGATTCACTGGCAAATATATCCTGATGCGAGTCTGCGGCACCGGGCAGTGGTTTGCGTGGCAACCAGCAATGCACTCCCATTTCGGCCAGCAAGGCGCGACGCACCAGCTCGTTGGCATTCGGGGATCTATCAGCCTTTGGTTGGTTGGTAATTTGCATAAGCACCATTATACGGCACAGTGGTGCCAGTGCACCAAAGCAATATTGTCTCGCCACGGCAAACATGGTTGAATCAGTGTTTTTAATTGCCCATCCACAGCTGCCCGTCGGGGCAGACACGCGAGGAAAAATCAATGAAAGCACTGCTCTGTAAGTCATATGGTCCGCCCGAAAATCTTGTTATCGAAGATGTCGCGGACCTGCAGCCGGAAGCAGGCGAGGCTATTGTTGATGTGTATGCAGCGTCACTCAATTTCCCTGACACCCTGCAGATTCAGGGCAAATATCAGTTTCAGCCTCCCATGCCCTTTTCACCCGGCTCTGAAGTAGGCGGAATCATCAGCAAGATCGGAGCCGGCCTGCAAGGCTTTTCAGTAGGCGATCGCGTCATGGCCACCCCGTCTGTCGGCGGCATGGCAGAACAGGTCCGCTGCCCCGCTGCGGGCCTGCGCAAGATTCCTGACAGCATGGATTTCAAGACTGCCGCCGGTTTTGCCATGGTCTACACCACGTCCTACCATGCACTTAAACAGCGCGCGCAGATCAAACCCGGCGAAACACTGCTGGTGCTCGGCGCCAGCGGCGGTGTTGGCATGGCAGCTGTGGAACTGGGCAAACTGATGGGAGCACGTGTCATTGCGGCTGCCAGCAGCGACGAGAAGCTGGACTTTGCCCGCCAGGCCGGTCCGGATGACGTACTGAACTACGGTGACGGCGACCTCAAGGAAAAGGTCAAGGCACTTACAGGTGGCAAAGGTGCTGACATTATCTATGATCCTGTCGGTGGGGATCTGTTTGACCAGGCTACCCGTTGCATCAACTGGAACGGTCGACTGCTGGTGGTTGGCTTCACCAGCGGGCGCATTCCGTCCTATCCGGCCAACCTGGCACTGTTAAAGGGCAGCGCAATGCTGGGTGTATTCCTGGGCCGATTTCGCAAAGAGGAACCCGAGGCTTACGAACAGAACTTCCAAGAACTGTTTGATATGTATACCCAGGGCAAGATCAAGCCGATTGTCACTGAGTCATTTGCATTTGAGGACTATGTGGCGGCCTTCAGTGTGTTTCGCGATCGCAAGGTAATGGGCAAGGTTACCCTGGAAATCCGGCAGACCGGGGCATAATTCACGAAGAGCGCCCGTTCGGCTCAAAACGACGCCGGGCGGAGCGCCACCCGCGTCCGGCAGCCTTGATTCAGGAAACCGTAGACGTATAATGCTGCACTTTCGTTTCCGGCGTATGCAACAATCAAGTGAAAAACTACAATTATGTTAACAGCACAGCAAATCGAACAAGACCTGGCCTCCCTGAAAGATATCGTCATAAAACTTCGCGCTCCCGGCTCTCCTCTGGCGACTGCAACAAGCATCATTGATGGCATCGAGCAGACCGTTTTTGCGAATGTCCCGCAGAACCTTCGCGGTGTCTATCAGCTGGGCCTGCTGGCTGCAGACAAGGACTTCCTGGTCTACGAGGATGAACGTTTCACCTTCGCACAAACACTGGCAACAGCCGAGGCCATGGCACAGGTGTTGCTGCACAGATACAACATAGAGAAAGGTGACCGTATCGGTCTCTGCTCTCGCAACTACCCCGAATGGTGTCTGGCGTTCATGGCCGCCACCATGATTGGCGCCATTGTGGTTCCGATGAACTCGTGGTGGCAAAGTAGTGAACTGGTTTACGGCCTCAAGGACAGCGGCACCAGGGTTCTGTTTGCCGATCAGGAGCGGATCGATCAGTTGCTGCCGATTATGGATCAGGTCGATGTCGAGATCATTGCTATCAAACCGGATGAGAACACAACCCGGTTTCCGGAATTTCACGCGCTGGTTGAAGCCGGTCGCTCGGGACCACAACAGAACCTTGATGCAATAGCCGTCGCACCGGAAGACGAAGCGACAATCATGTACACCTCCGGCTCAACGGGCAGACCCAAAGGCGTGTTGTCGACCCACCGCAATATCGTCAATGCCTTGTACACGTGGATTTTTGGCAAGGAATGCAACGACACACTACGCCCGGAACTGGTTGAATCTGATCCGGAATTTGATCCCGGCATCCTGTCCAACGTACCACTGTTTCATGTCACCGGCTGCCACGCCCAGTTTCTGGTGAGTTTCATCATGCTGCGCAAATTTGTCATGATGTACAAGTGGAATGCCGAAAAAGCACTGGAGCTGATTGAACGCGAACGCCTGTCGGTTCTGCACGGCGTACCGACCATGACATGGGAAGTGATGAACTCCCCCATGTTCGAAAAAACCGATTTACGCAGTCTGCGAATTGTCCAGAGCGGCGGGGCCGCCAGACCACCAGGGCATCTGGCACTGATGCAGAAAAAATTCGACAGCAATGTTCAGCCAGGCCTGGGTTATGGATTAACGGAAACCAATGCCATCGGTGCAACCATCACCGGCGTTTTTTATCTGGCCAAGCCGGAAAGCACCGGCAGACCGTCGCAGCCGGTTACGCAGATTCACATTGAAGACGAGCAGGGAAATGTCCTTGAGAACGGCCAGATTGGTGAGATCTGCATCAAGGGCGCCACGGTCATGAAAGGTTACTGGAATCGCCCTGAAGACACCGCTGAAGTACTCAGGGATGGCTGGTTTCATACCGGCGATATCGGTTTGCTGGACGAGCATGGTTTTCTGGTCATCAAGGACAGGGCCAAGGATATCGTTATCCGTGGCGGTGAAAATGTGGCCTGTGCAGAGGTGGAATATGCGTTGTCCGAACATCCCGACGTGTTCGAAGCTGCCGTCTATGGATTGCCTGACGAACGCCTGGGTGAAATCGTTGGCGCCAGCGTGATGGTGCGCCCGGGATCTTCTGTAACGGACGCTGATTTGCAGGCATTTTTGCGCGAGCACATTGCCCACTATAAAGTGCCCACCCACATCTGGTTGCAAACGGAACAGCTGGATCGCATAGCTAGCGGCAAAATAGCCAAAAAAATTCTTAGAGAACAGTCAGTTAAGCGACTAAATCTGACCTAAAAAAAAAGTTATGGAAAGTATTGCTTTCTGTATTTTTATAACCATAATTCGCATCGTGAACGCCGATCCACCAGACAGACAGGATTTGGCGTCACGCATGCTGAAGCGTCCGTAGACTTCAGAATGCTGGATGTTGGCCGAATTGTCATAAAGACAGCGCCAATTGCTCATTACAATTCCGTTTTCGGAGTTTTAGAGAGAGTATTCTTATGAAGGGTCATTCGTGGGACGAGATAAACGAAGGTTCGAAGGACTTCTTTGATGCAGGCGGATTTCTGCCGGAGTCAGATTTTGCAGATGAGCCCCAGGACAAGCACGGACAGCGCCGCCGACTGACAGAAATGCGTCGACGAACCGAGGAAAGGCTGGACTGGAAACGCATGTATGGCGACCTCCAGTTTGATGACATGGACGACCAAAAATTCATGCGCGATGATATAAGTGCTGACAGTTACTACGACAGCGATGATATGATCGACGATTGAGACGCGCTCCCGCGTCTCCGCCACAAGGCAAATTATGACTTATTGCGTTGCCATTGCGGTCGATGCTGGCATGGTATTCTGTTCCGATTCCAGAACCAATGCCGGTGTAGATCAGGTTAGTACCTATAGTAAGATGTTTCGTTTTGGCGTGGACGGACAGCGCCAGTTTGTGATTCTCTCAGCAGGCAATCTGGGCACCACCCAGGCCACCATCAATCGAATCAAACGCGACATCAAAGAACGGGCCATACAAAGCCTGCTGACTGTCGAGACGGTGAGTGAGGCGGCTGAATATCTGGGCGCCATCAGTCGTGCCGAGCAGGAAAAGCACTCTGCCAGTGGCACCGGATTTGAAGCCAGTTTTATTATTGGCGGTCAGATCGCCGGCAAGAAACACCGCATTATGCGTGTGTACCCTGAAGGCAATCACATCACCAGCTCTCACGACACGCCATTTCTGCAAGTGGGTGAAAGCAAATACGGCAAACCCATTCTGGACCGGATTCTGACTCGTGAATTGAATCTGGACACCTGTGCCCTGTGTGCGCTGGTATCCATGGATTCGACCATGCGCAGTAATCTCAGCGTTGGTCCTCCCATCGAAATACTGGTCTACAAAACCGACACCCTGGTTCTGGAGACACCGCTACGTCTGGAAGAGGACAGTGAATTCCTGCGCGAGGTCAAGCGCTGCTGGGATCAACGTCTGAAAGAAGCGTTTCGGCAGATGCCGCCATTTGCGTGGGCCGCCGGCTGGGAGAGCAATCCGCGCCGGGCAGCCCACAACGACGACCAGGATTAAGCTGTTGCAGACCAGTGAGGTCTGCACCCAGCTACTCAGTAAATCATCGGGTACTGCGCAGTCGTTCGATCCGCTCCGCCAGCGGTGGATGGCTCATGAACAACTTTGAGTACACATCGCGCGCCTTGTTGTTGATGCCAAATGCCACCAGTTCATCCGGAAGATGCGTGGGCTGTCCGGCTTTCAGCCGTTCAAGCGCCGCGATCATGTTCTGACGACCGGCCAGCGAAGCGCCTCCGGCATCAGCACGGAATTCGCGCTGGCGACTGAACCACATCACAATGATCGAGGCCAGCACGCCAAGCACCAGTTGTGCAATGATGGACGTAATCCAGAAAGCAGGACCATGTCCCTGTTCAGTCTTGAACACCACCCTGTCGATAAAGTGGCCAATCACCCGCGAGAAGAAAATCACAAACGTATTTACCACACCCTGAATCAGCGTCAGGGTAACCATGTCACCATTGGCCACATGGCTGATTTCGTGCGCCAGCACTGCCTCTGCTTCCTGCTTGGTCATTGTGTTCAGCAACCCGGCACTGACCGCGACCAGCGAACTGTTTCTGGTTGCGCCAGTGGCAAAGGCATTCACTTCCTGGGAGGGGAAAATGGCCACTTCCGGCATTTTAATCCCGGCCCGTTTTGCCTGTTCAGCCACCGTGCTGAGCAGCCATTGCTCAGTAGCATTACGTGGCTGAGTAATCAGAACAGCACCCGTCGAGCGTTTAGCCATCCATTTGGACATGGCCAGCGAAATAAACGAACCACCAAAACCGATTACTGCCGAAAACACCAACAGGGCATTCAGATCCAGCCCACTGCCACTCTCATCCAGAATGCGTTCCACACCCAACAGGCGCAGCACCAGGCTCAGCACCAGAACAATTGCAATGTTGGTCAACAAAAACAGTCCGATTCGCTTCATAGTTTAATGCCCTCAATCCACCGCGGAATCTATAACCTTGTCATATAGTGGCGCGACCTTTGGCATATCACTGAACAGTTTGTGAAAATGCTTCTGTACCCGCGCCATGTTAATCACGGAAATGCCACTGGCAAATCCGAACCACACATAAAGACCGTTCAAATCACGAAACATGGCAGGAATATAATTGGGTCCCGCAATGGTTCCTTCAAGGTAGTGCTGATACAGAATCGGTATATCATCAAGTGTCACTTTGCCGACAAACAGCATCGGCAATATTTCCGGCACGCCGGAGTTGATGCTGCTGCGGATAAAGTTCACATTTTCGACAAACCCTCGCAGGTAGGAGAGGTCTTTGGTGAACACCGATCCGCCGCGAAGTGTACCACCTCTGAATACTCTTTGGGTAATTTTGTAACACTCTTGCGCGCGCAGCCCGCGGTCACTGAAAAATCGGTAAACCTCAATAAAATCAGCCCCCTGCTCCGCCATATCCACCGCTACCACACGATCACTGACCTTTAGGGCTCGTCGGGGATAGGAACTGAATGTCAGCGTTTCCATCAGCACCGCCAGGCCTTCCTGACATGCTGTCACGCGGGGCGAACCCACGCTCAACCAGCTGGCCCACGGTTGTTTGCGCCCGTTCAGAGTAGTGCCAACGTGGACCCAGCCTTCGTGCACCTCCAGGACCTGCAGATCGAACTCGGTAAACTCAGCCTCCTGATTGATTTTTATATAGTCACCACCAGCCGCAGCATCAGACACAATGCCATCACTGAGAATCACCCGGATATCACCGGGCTGAAAATAGTTGCCCAACCGGGTTTGCAGGATATCAACTGCCGAGGCCGCGGAAATGTGTCGATCGTAGGGACGGCTGAGGTGCTCTGCTGCAGGCAGAGAGAAAATTGCACACAAATTTTCCCCCAGCTGACGCAGGGTTTTACGGTCTCCGCGCAGATGATCACGAGCTGAGCCATACAGTTCGCGGCTGTAGCGCCCGAAATCTACTGTGCCACGATTACGCAGCAACTCGATCACCAGCAGATACTGATCGACTGTCGCTACAAGAATACTGCCCAGCCCGTCTTTGCGGCCCAACACCCGACCAATCTCCCGGCGCAGGGTCAGGAAGCGATCGCGCAACAGCGCCGGATCAAAACCCAGGGAGATATTGTGATAATACGCCATATCAACCTTCGGCATTTCGGTGCCGCCGGTGGCCAGAAATTCCCGCTCGAAGGCAGCCGGCCACTTGATTGCATCCAGAATACGGATGGGGCGCTGTAACTCTATCAACTGGTCAGACAGGCGTTTCACCTGAGCCTGATACTCAGCTAGGTTCATGATCGGGAGCCTCTGTGCAGATGACAGCCGGTCAGGGGCTGATCACCAGGGATTTGATGTTGGTAAATTCGCGTAGCCCAAAACCTGCAAGCTCACGACCATAACCTGACGCTTTTATACCACCAAACGGCATACGCGGATCAGATTTCACAAAATCATTTACTGCGCAGGCACCCGCCTCCAGCGCCAACGCTACGCGTTTGCCTCTGCTCAGGTCGCGGGTGAAAACCGCCGAGCCCAGTCCGAACACGGACTGATTGGCCAGTGCAATCGCTTCATCATCGCTGCGAGCGCGAATCAGCGCGGCCACAGGACCAAACAGCTCTTCGTCAAATGCGGGCATACCGGGCCGCACCTCGCCCAGCACGGTAGGCCAGAACATCGCCCTGTCAGACTGCCCACCCGACACCAGCACGGCGCCAAGGCGCACACTTTCTTCGACCTGACCGGCAAGCTCGCGACACAGATCCTCGCGCGCCTGAGGACCTATGTCCGTCCCCTCTTCCAGCGGATCACCCACAACCTGCCGGCTCATGGCAGAGGCCATGGCTGCGGCAAATTTTCCATACAGGCTGTCATGCACAATAAACCGTTTGGCAGCAATACAACTCTGGCCGTTGTTCAGCAGGCGACTGGTCACACACTTTTCAACAGCCAGATCAACGTCAGCATCATCAAGTACCAGATAGGCGTCACTGCCGCCCAGTTCCAGTACGGTTTTTTTCAGATGCCGGCCAGCAGTTGCAGCAATCTCCCGCCCTGCTGCGGTGCTGCCGGTAAACGTAACGGCGCTTATCAACGGATGTTCAATCAAGACGGATGCGTGTCTGCCAGAGACCAGCAAAGTACGAAACAGGTCGTCCGGAACACCAGCTTCGCGACACAGAGACTCAATTGCCAGCGCACACCCGGGCACATTGGACGCGTGCTTGAGAATTGCGCCATTACCGGCCATCAGCGCCGGGGCCAGAAACCTGAACACCTGCCAGTAGGGAAAATTCCAGGGCATGATCGCCAGCACCAGCCCCAGTGGCTGATAACAGATCAGCCGCTGCAAGTCATCGTCACCGGCAACGCTTTCCTCGGCAATCATGGCCGGTCCATGTTCGGCATAGTACTCACACACCCACGCACACTTCTCTATCTCAGCCCTGGCACTTGCCAGGGTTTTGCCCATCTCCAGGGTAGCCAGCCGGGCCAGCCGCTCCTGCTGCTGACGCAACTGCTGCGCCAGGGCCATCAGAACCGATGTGCGTGCGGCAACAGCAGTCAGGCTCCACTGCCGCTGCGCCCCCACACCGGCTATAAGTGTGGTGTCCAGGGTAGTCAGATCAAATGCCGGATATGATTCGAGCGGAACACCCGAGTATGGATTTACGCTGTCTATAGTCTTCATTGTGGATACCTTTTCGGGTTCGCAAATAATACTACGCGTCCGGGCCCAGCATCAGTCGCGGATCAATATGGGTGTCAAAATCCTGCTCGCTCATCAGTTTCAGCTCCGCAACCGCCTGTTTCAGGCTGACACCCTGTTCATCAGCATACCTGGCGGCTTTGGCAGCCTGCTCATAGCCGATTATCGGACTCAGCGCGGTGACCAGCATCAGTGAGCGATTGAGGTAGTTTTCGAGCTGCGGTCGGTTGGCCTCCAGCCCTTGCAGGCAGTGCCTGTCAAAACTCAGCATGGCATCGGTCAGCAATTGTTGCGATTGCATCAGTGCATGGATGATGACTGGTTTATACACATTCAGCTGAAAGTGTCCCTGGCTACCGGCCACCGACACCGCGGTCTGGTTGCCCATGACCCGCACGCAGACCATTGTCAGGGCCTCGGCCTGGGTCGGATTGATCTTGCCCGGCATGATGGAGCTGCCCGGTTCATTCGCCGGAATCCGGATCTCCGCCAGCCCGCAGCGCGGACCGCTGTTCATCAGTCGAATATCGTTGGCCATTTTAAACAGTGCAGTGGCCAGCGTATTCAATCGGCCATGCAGATCAACCAGCGCATCGTGAGCAGCCAGCGCCATGAACTTGTTGTTTGCCGGTGTAAACCCGATATCACTGAGTTGACTGATGTGATCGACAACTGTGACCGCCCAGTCGGCAGGAGTATTCAGGCCCGTCCCCACCGCACTGCCACCGATTGCCAGCTGCTGCACTGCCTTGCAGGCATTGCGAAGTTGTTCATCCGCAAAATCCAGCTGTGCCCTGAACGCCGAAAACTCCTGACCCAGAGTGATGGGTGTGGCATCCATCAGATGGGTACGGCCACTCTTGAGTATGTCAGCAAACGCGCTTTCCTTTTCAGCCAGCGACGTTCTGAGCTGCCCCAGCGCCGCCAGCAGGTTGACCAGATCGCGGGCAGTAACCACATGCATGACAGTCGGAAAAACGTCATTGGAAGACTGCGACATATTGACGTGATCATTCGGGTGCAGCGGCGCATAACTGCCGCGAACATGGCCGGCCAGTTCGTTGCCGCGATTGGCAATCACCTCATTGAGGTTCATGTTGGTCTGCGTGCCGCTACCAGTTTGCCAGACACTGAGCGGAAACTGATCGTCATGGCGCCCCTTGAGAATCTCGTCACAGACCGCCGCAATCAGGCGGGCGCGGTCAGCAGACAGTTTGCCCAGCTGTTGATTTGCCAGCGCAGCCGCCTTTTTAACGATCGCAAACGCATAGATAAACCGCAGGGGAAAGCGGTCACTGCCTATCCTGAAGTTCTGCAATGAGCGCTGAGTCTGTGCGCCCCACAATGCCTCGCTGGCAACCTGAACGGCCCCCAGACTGTCATGTTCAGTGCGCATGTCGGTCATTTCATCAACTTTTCAACAACAAACGGCATTATGCCGCCGCTGACGTAGTAACTCACTTCGTCGCCTGTATCCAGACGACACAGCAGGTCGACGGTTTCGACCTCTTCATTGCTGCGCCTGATCTGCATTTTTACTGTCATGCCGGCCTGCACAGAGTCCAGCCCCAGCAGATCAATGACCTCAGAGCCGTCCAGTTGCAGAGTCCGGCGCGTCACACCTGCCGGAAACTGCAGCGGCAATACGCCCATCCCGGCCAGATTGGAGCGGTGGATGCGCTCATAACTTTCTGCAATGACTGCCTGTATACCCAGCAATCGGGTGCCCTTTGCGGCCCAGTCGCGACTGGACCCCGTGCCATACTCCTTGCCGGCAATCACAACCAGCGGCACCTGATCCCGCTGGTATGCCATGGCAGCATCATAAATACTGAGCTGTTCACCTTCAGGCATGATACGTGTGTAGCCGCCTTCAACATCATCAAGCATCTCGTTGCGGATGCGGACATTGGCAAACGTGCCACGCATCATCACTTCATGATTGCCACGTCGCGAGCCATATGAGTTGAAATCGGCCTTATTAACACCCTTCTCCTGCAGGTATTTACCGGCAGGCGTGCTGCAACCTATCGCGCCGGCCGGTGAAATATGATCTGTTGTCACCGAATCGCCCAGCAACGCCAGTATGCGTGCACCGGTGATATCGCCGGCAACCGGCGCCATCTCCGGGGTAAAGAACGGCGGATTGCGAATATAGGTGGAGTCGTCATTCCAGCGGTAGGTGGGATTTTTTGTCACCGGCATGGCATTCCATTCTGAATTGCCTGTGAAAACGTCGGCATAATCCTTTACAAACATCTCACGACTGACCAGCGCCACTGCCTGCCGGACCTCGTCTGTCGCAGGCCAGATATCCTTCAAATAGACCGGATTACCATCGGCATCGTGACCCAGCGGGTCGCGGGTCAGGTCAATATCGGTGGTGCCGGCCAGCGCAAAGGCCACCACCAGCGGCGGTGACGCCAGCCAGTTGGCGCGGACCCGGGCATGGATCCGGCCTTCAAAATTGCGGTTGCCGGACAATACCGAGCAAACCGTCAGTTTGCCCTGATCAATGGCGTGTTCAATTTCAGCAGACAGTGGCCCCGAATTGCCGATACATGTGGTGCAACCATACCCCACCAGATTGAAACCCAGTTGATCGAGTGCTGCCTGCAAACCCGCTTTCTCCAGGTAATGAGTCACGACTTTGGAGCCCGGTGCCAGTGAGGTTTTTACCCAGGGTTTGACTGCCAGGCCCATTTCATGTGCTTTTTTTGCCAGCAGACCGGCGGCCATCATGACGGCCGGGTTGGAGGTGTTGGTACACGAGGTGATGGCAGCGATCACCACATGACCATCCTCCATCGTCCATTTGCCATGATCCATGGCCACAACATTTTTTTTATGATTCGGATACTGCTTGCGGGTGGCTTCACCCAGATCGGGCAATGCCACGCGATCCTGTGGACGTCCTGGCCCTGCCAGGCTCGGGACGACACTGGTCAGATCCAACTGCACCTCACTGGTATAGACAGCTGTAGGGGTTTCCTGTCGCCACAGACCCTGCACCTTGCTGTATTGCTCGGTCAGTGCCAGCGTCTCCTGATCGCGACCGCTAAGCTCAAGATAACGCAGGGTTTCATCGTCAACGGCAAAAAAACAGCAGGTGGCGCCATATTCCGGCGACATATTGGCTATGGTGGCACGATCAGCCAGTGTCAGATCATTCAGACCTTCACCGAAGAATTCGACAAACTTGCCTACCACACCGTGTTTACGGAGCATTTCTGCCACGGTCAGCACCAGATCGGTTGCCGTTATTCCTTCCTTCAGCCGCCCATCAAGGCGGACACCTACCACTTCCGGAATTCGCATGGAAATCGGTTGCCCGAGCATGGCCGCTTCAGCCTCGATACCTCCGACACCCCAGCCCAGCACCGCCAGTCCGTTAACCATGGTGGTGTGACTGTCGGTACCCACCAGTGTGTCGGGGTAGGCGCGCAATGTCCCGTTGACATCGGCAGACCACACGCAGCGCGCCAGATACTCCAGATTTACCTGATGACATATGCCCGTGCCCGGAGGTACTACACGAAAATTATCAAATACTTCCTGCCCCCAGCGCAGAAACTCATAGCGTTCACCGTTACGTTCCATCTCCAGGCGCACATTGTCCTGATAGGCATCACTGGACGCGAAGCGGTCCACCATAACCGAGTGGTCAATCACCAGATCCACCGGATTCAGCGGGTTCACCCGCTCGGGTTCACCACCGGCGGCGGCAACGGCATCGCGCATGGCTGCCAGATCAACGACTGCCGGCACGCCGGTAAAATCCTGCATCAGGACACGGGCGGGCATAAAGGATATTTCGTATGCCGAACTGCGCGTCTCCGGCCAGGCCAGCAACGTTTTTACATCGTCGACAGTAGCAAAACCTTTTTCGACATGGCGCAACAGGTTTTCCAGCAGAATTTTTAATGTCACCGGCAGGCGGTCAACGCCTGGCATGCCTGCTTCCGCCAGTGCCGCCAGGCTGAAGTACTCAAAATTTCTGTCAGCAATTTTTAACTGACGGCGGGTATCAGGAAGCGTGTTACGATCACTCATCATGCGATACTCCTGTTGTCCAACAACTGTCAGGGCAGTATACCCCAGCGCCCGGAATCAGGCGAACCACAACTGGAATCCCGATGCGGTTCACGTTAAGCTGTTCGATCGTACGCTCATCCGATTCGACTCAAGTATCTCTGGAAATGTGTTTTAACATCAAAGCAATCAGCACAGCTTTTTCCATGATCGGCGCCCTTGCTTTATGCCCGGTCACAATCCAGGCGCAAGATTTCCGGCAACCTGCTGCTTCAGATGTTCAATTATCCGGAGCCGGCGGCCAGCTCGCCGACAATATACGCGCGCATATCGGCGTGCCGGATGAACGCTGCACAGCTACACAGCGACGACTGAACCGGCTGATACCCGCGCTGCGCCGCGACGTCGAACGCGCGGCTCAGGCGCTGGGTTACTATCAACTGACCCAGCAACTGCAATTTACGGCAGCTCGCGCACTGACAACAGATCCGGCCGGAACCGGGACAGATATAGCAAACGTATGCTGGCGGCTTGAAGTGGCCGTTCAACCTGGTGAACCGGTTAGGATCGGTACGATCAATATCGGTTTGTCCGACCCGGCCTGGCGCTCCGTTTTTGCGCCAGTACTCGATAATCTGCCACTGCGCCCGGGAGATCAGCTTGACCACAGTGCCTACGAACGTATCAAATCACAACTCAGCAGTCAGGCAACTGAGGCGGGATTTTTCTCGGCGCGCTTTCAGCAGGCGGAACTGGCCATTGATCTGGAGCAGAACCTGGCCAATATCAACATCCAGTTTGAACCCGGTGAGCGCTACCGGTTTAGCGCCATCCGCATCAACACACCAGATGCACTGTCGAAAAATTTTGTAGAGCGTTTTTTGACGTTCTCACCAGACAGCGACTACTCGAGCGACGCACTGATTAAACAACGGCAGAACTTCAACGACAGCCAGTATTTTTCCCGGGTTGCAGTCACGCCGCTACTCGGCCAGGCTGACAACAACGCGGTGCCGGTAACCGTGGACCTGACCATGCGACCCCGCAAGGCCTATTCAGTCGGCATAGGCGTCAATACCGATATTGGCCCCCGACTCCGGCTTGCCTACGAGGACAGATACTTCAACCGTCGCGGCCATCGCCTGAACGCAGACCTGGGTCTGTCACCGTTGCAACAGGAACCCAGCCTGAGTTATGTCATTCCATTACAGGATCCGGTCAATGACAGCCTGCGGCTGTCCGGCGGTTTCCAGCGCCAGGAGACTGACAGCTATATCACCAACACGTCCCGTATCGGCGCCAATCACCAGTCATTGCTGGACAGCAACTGGATTCAGAACATATTCGTCAACTATGAACAGGAAAAATCCGAACTGACCAACATCCGGGATGGCAGTGATTTTCAGGAACGCGTCAACTCGACGGTTTCGGGCATCAACTGGTCACGTACCCGCTCAAATGACCCTATCTACCCGACAAGCGGCTGGCGGCTGTTTGGTCAGGTCAGTGGTGCGCATGAAAATCTGCTGTCAGACATAAGCTTTGCCCAGCTTTACGGCACCGCCAAGCTTGTACAACAGGTCGGTCCGGGGCGTTTTCTGCTGCGTGCCGAGGCTGCAACCACGCTGGCGGATGAGTTACTGGAACTACCCATTTCGGTGCGCTTTTTTACCGGTGGCGATACCAGTGTCAGGGGTTATCAGTATGGCGAACTTGGTGCCACCAACGACCTGGACGAAGTCGTGGGTGGTAAACATATGCTGGTCGGCAGCGTCGAATATGATATGCGAGTTACCGGCAACTGGTACGCAGCCGTGTTTGTGGACAGCGGTAACTCCTTCGGGGATTTCACTGACATGAAACTCCAGCAAAGCGTTGGCCTTGGGGTGCGCTGGCTCTCTCCGATAGGCCCCATTCGTGTCGACGTAGCGAAAGCGCTGAGCGAAAACGGCGGTTTCCGCCTGCATATAACCATGGGGCCGGATCTGTGACAGAACCCGTACCACAACACATCCGGCAGGGTGACAGACAATCCTTACTGCAGCGCGGCCTGCGTTCAGGCCTGAAATGGTCGCTGCGACTGCTGGGCGGCATCATTCTGCTGACGCTGATATTGCTGACCAGCCTTAGCGCAATACTCAGCACCATCAGTGGCAGTGCCTGGCTGCTTGATCGTGCAACTGCGCTGCTGAACACCGAGACTCAGCAATTCAGTTTCAGGAGCGCAGAAGGCACCTTTCTGCGGGGTCTGAACCTGCAGGGCGTGCGCTGGCAGAGTGGCAACAATGCATTGAGCATAGCCCAGCTGCATAGCCGCTGGAACCCCATGACACTGCTGGAAGGTGAATTTCACGTGGAATCGCTGCGAATTGCCGGTCTGCAACTGAACATCGACAGCGACCCTGACGCGCCGCCATCCAGTGAACCTTTTGTGCTGGATTCGCTGTTGGAGCCCGTACTGCCTCTGCCGATTGCACTGCGAGTCTCCAATGCGCGATTTGATGGTGCCCGCATCAATCTGGGTGACACTGAATACGTCATCAGTCTGCTCAGTTTTAATGCCAGTCTGCGCGGCCATCAACTGGAATTACAACAACTGGAGTTCAACAGTTCACCAGTGAGCCTGCAGACATCGCTCACTGTCGGGTTACAACAGCCCTATCCGTTGCAGGCGCAGCTTGACTGGCAACTGGATCGCATCCTGCTGGAAAACACCGACGCACCCTCAGGGTCGTTGCAATTGCAGGGGGATCTGGATCGCCTGCAGGTCGAGCACCGTCTGCAGGGCATAGCCGGTCTGCTGTCCAGTGGCGAAATTCTGCTTGATCTTGGCCGCTTTCTTAATAGCGACATCGCGACTCTCAATCCCCGCCTGGATCTTGAACACAATCTGCTTCCACAGGCCATTCCAGGCATGGACAACTATACAATCCAGGCTCTGCGCCTCCGCACGCAGGGCACTCCGCAGGACCTGGGACTGTTTGCTGCGGCCCAGCTTGACGCAGCCGTGACGGCAGATATTGAGCTCTACACAGATCTTAATCTGCGCGCCTACCTGCGCGGCACGCATCTGCGCGTGGACGAACTGGCAATGCGCACAACCAATGGACTACTGAATATCAGCGGGGATGTTGACTGGTCGTCAGATCTGCTGGTAACACTGGACTACGCGCTTGATGATGCAGCGCCGGACACCTACCTGCCGACTCTGCCGGACAATGTGAGAATTCGCGATTTGCTCAGTAAAGGCAGTCTGCGCCTGACTCGCCCGGCCGACCTGGATGCGATGCAACTGGCGTTTCAGATTGACAACCTGAGCGCCAATCTCAATGAATTTGAATTTTCAGGACAGGGTTCACTGGCGTTTGACGGGGAGCGCTGGCAGGTGGACGACCTTTCGCTGCAGACCGGCGAGAATCAGCTGGCAATGAGCGCCGTGATAGACGCCAATAATGTGATTGCCGCCTCAGCCTCCATTGATGCACCATCGCTTGCTGCAATCTACCCCGATCTCAGCGGACGCCTGCATGCCGATGCCGAGATCAGCGGCAGCGTGTCCGAACCGATTATCGATCTGGATCTGCTCGCATCGGAAATCCGCTTCCAACAGTACCTGATACCGGAGCTGACCATGACGGGTCAGAATCGTGCCGGCATGAACGAACTGGAGCTGAGAACCGGCAACATCACTCTGCCCGTCGGTGAGCAGACTGAAACGATCAGCGACGTGCTGATCCGTTTGCGTGGCCAGCCCGACGCACACAATATGCTGCTTCGTATCAGCAGTAGCCTGGGTGGCCTGCGGATCAATGCGGACGGCGCAATGACAGACAGCGGCTGGCAGGGTCGGCTGCTGAGCAGTGAGGTTGACTCGGCCGAATATGGCCGCTGGGTTCAACAACAATCAGCCAGTCTGAGTGCGAGCAGTGAAAGACTGCAGGTTACCGAACTTTGCTGGCTGATGCTGGACACAAGCCTGTGTCTGAATGGTGACATGATCAACAACAACCAGCTTGATGCCGGCGTGCGTCTGGAAAACTATCCATTGACCGCATTCAATACCCTTGCATCGGAAACTACCATCTCCCAAGAGTCTGGTGTCACTTTTTATGAAAACCCCGCCTATGCCAGCGTTCGGCTGCCGTACACTCTGCCTGCCGATATCGCGCTGCAGGGCGGACTTTCGGTCAGCATTGCTGCCAACGGTCCACTGGACGACTTCCAGCAAATGAATATCGATGTGCGCGCCCAGAGCAACAATGGCAGCCTGTTTATGCGTGGCGAGGCATTGACCGAGGACGCCGCTTTTACCGAGCCGGTGATCAATCATTTTACCTGGCCGACCATGGAGTTCAGCGCCATACAGGATGCCGGCAGCTGGCAGGCCAACAGTTCCCTGCGCTTTCTCCAGCAGGATCCGGACAGCCCAGCTGTCATGCGTGGTTCAGCCGACGCCAGTATCACAGTGGCAAATGACCAGTCACTGGATGGCAGCGTACAGGTTGACTTTGATGACCTTGGCTGGCTGGAGGCCATGGTGCCTCAACTGAACCGGGTGACCGGCGAACTGGCCGGTCAGTTATCTGTCAGGGGATCGCTGCAAAACCCCCTGATTGGTGGCGATATCATGCTCAGTCAGACTGCATTTGGCGTGCCTGCGCTGAGTCTGGATCTACAGGCGATCGAAGCAACACTGAGCAGCGACGACAGCGAGCGGTTTGTGCTGAGAGGGTATCTGGAATCCGGCACGGGCAGTCTGAATTTCACCAGTGAAATCTCACAACCTTTTGCGGACGAGCGCAGCTTCAGTCTGCAACTGGCCGGCAGCGACTTCAGTGTCGCCAATCTGGATGAAATGAAAGTGTCTGTCAGTCCGGATCTGCGACTTGACGGCAACCTGCAGGGTATCAATGTCAATGGCCAGCTGCATATTCCGATGGTGGATGCACGCGTCAGCACACTGCCGGAAAGCGCCGTTGATGTATCAAGCGACACCATACTGATCTCCCAGTCGGACAGCACACCAGCGGTGCGCAATGCCGCCATTACTGAATCCGGTATATTCGGCGACATCCCGGTCTCGGGCGAAGTGACTGTCACCCTGGGAGACGACGTACGTTTCGCCGGTTTTGGTCTGAGCGCCAGACTTACCGGTGAGCTGGACATTACTCAGCGCCCCGCAGCCACACCACTGACCTATGGTGAGCTCGAAGTTCGCGAAGGCACGTTTGTCACCTATGGCCGCACCCTTGCCATCGAGCAGGGCAAGCTGCTGTTTATGGGCAGTTATGATAATCCCGCCATCGACATCCGCGCGGTACGTGAAGTTGACAATATGCGGGTCGGGGTACAGATGACAGGCACCATACGCAACATCAGCAGCAATCTGTTCTCAACACCCACGCTACCTGACGGCGACATTCTGGCCGTCATGATTACCGGCCGCCCCATGGCTGAAATCGGCACCGAGCAGGATGGTAATGCACTGATAGGCGCGGCCACCTCACTGGGCATCAGTCAGAGCAAAGGAATAACCAGTCAGATTCAGAATCAGCTGGGACTGGACAGCTTCAGCATCAACAGCTCCGGCGACGTCAATGACAGCAGTCTGATGCTGGGCAAGTACATCACTCCGAAAATTTTTGTGCGCTATGCGGTAGGATTGTTCGAGACCGAAAGCAGTCTGGCGATAGACTATACCGTTAACGACCGGGTGAAGCTGGAGGCGACGTCAGGACAGAGCCAGAGCATCGATATCACCTATACTGTCGAGCAGTGACTGCTGTTTAAGTAGACTCAGTCATCAAAACTGAATGATGCTTCCGGCACCTCCTCCTCTGCTACCGGAATGACATCTACTGCTACTGTCAGCTTGTGCTCGCCGCCTCCGGTCATGACACCCTTAAGCGGCGTCACATCGGCATAGTCGCGCCCCCAACCCAGAATCACGTAACGTTCGTCAGGCTGACAGCCGTTGGTCGGGTCCAGTTCCAGCCATCCCCAGCCAGGCACATATGCAGCCACCCAGGCATGCGTTGCATCAGCGCCCAGCAGCTTTGACTGGCCCTCCGGTGGCAGCGTCTCCATATACCCGCTGACATAACGGGCCGGCAATCCCAGGCTGCGCAGACACCCGATCATCAGGTGTGCAAAATCCTGGCAGACCCCCCGTTTATTGCTGAGTACCTCATGAATCGGTGTTGCTGTCGTCGTAACATCGGGATCATAGGTAAACTCTTCGTAAATGCGACGGTTAAGTGCGTGCAATGCGTCCAGCAAATCACGGCCAGCGCCAAAGCACGCCAGTGCGTACTCGCTCAGCGATTGCTGCTGACGTACAAACGGCGATTCAAGCACAAACAGACGCGCCTCGATGCATTCCCGATTCCCGGTTCCCAGGCACTTCGCCATGTCTGATACGGCGTCTTCCCAGGTGATGCGGGCAAAAATATCCAGCGCCGGACGGGATTGCGTTATCACCTCACTGCACATTGTTACCTCAAGACTGGAGTGCACGGATTCGGTGGCAAAATAAGCCACCCGGTTGCCAAAAAAGTCAGTCCGCTCACGCAAGCGCACCGGTGTGGGACTGATTTGCCATTCGCTGCTGACGCATTGCTGCCAGGGCAGCTGTCGCGGTAACACACGCGCTTCATTGTGACTCAGAATGGCCGCGCCGCTGTAGTCATAACGCGTCAGATGCCTGATCCGGTACCTCATCGACGCTCACCTCTGACCGGCACACGGCCTTCGTCCAGTCCAGGCACAATCTGCATGGTAACCAGTTGGCGAGGAGCCTCCACATGACTGAAATGACTGTGGGAGATGGCATTGGACAGAGCCGCCATGGGCCCGATCATCGCGTCCAGCAGTTCTGTTAATGCTTCACGGGCGGCTTCGGAGTGCTCCAGCTCTGCCAGGGCCTCTATATCGACCAGATGCAATGCACTGGTCGCCTCAATGATCAGACGATTTTCCAGGTTCCGGTAGGAGGAAGTACCACTCTGTGACGGCAAACGGTCGACCTGACGCCCTAAGCGCTTGAGCATATAACCGACCGAACGCGGGTTGGTCTCATCAAACAACAGCAGATCCAGAATTGCGGAAGGGTGCAGCTGGGAGCGAAACCGGCGCCGGTAAAGGGTGAAATTGTCTGTACTTGAAAGCACTACCTCCCACAATGGAATGCCGGGCTGCTGCGCGGTCAGCAAGGCCAGCTTCAACAACTCAAGTGTTGCCAGTATCCGTTCTATGAAGCGGCCTATGTCCAGAAAGCGCCAGCCGTAGTGATGCGGCATGGTTTCGTTACTCAGGCCAAAAAATGCGGCCAGATCAATAACCAGCGCTTCCAGCAGACGTTGCCCGGCCACGACTCCCCGGGTATTGCCCATGGCGTTGCAGCGTTGCCGGATATTGCTGATCGCCCGCCAGCTGTCATCGCCCAGATGATCGCGTACCGCCCGGCTGTTGCGTACAAAACTGGCAAACACGCCGGGCATGCCCAACGGGTCCCGGTCTGACAACAAGTTCAGCAATCGATCCCGGGCCAGCACATGCAGCCTGGAGAAACGGGGATGCGCCTCAATTTTCCTGAGCAAGTTATCCAGCTCATCGGGTTCCGGTGCCACACCCAATGCCGTCATCAGATCCGGCAGCAACGTGGCAACATCCGACTGCGGGTCTTCCTGCAACAATTTGCTCAGCGACTCACGCAACAGTCGGGCACGAATGTCCAGACGCTCGCCGTAACGTCCCATCCAGAACAGACTTTCCGCTACCCGGCAGGGAAGATCCTTGCCGTCACGGGTCATCAGTATGGGACCCTGTGCCTGCCGCAGCATGCTGATATGCGGCTGTGGCACCGGCGCCAGCACCCAGATATCCTTCACTATCCGGCTTTGCATCAGGGGGGTGCCAGGCTCACCCACCCACGCCAGACCACCCGGCATGATTCGGTAGTTCCGCTGGTTTACCGGCTTGTCGATATCTTCAGGCTCCAGCAGACTGAAAAATCTTAGCGTGACACTCTGGTGTTCGAGTTCACGTGTCTGCGGATTGAAACCCGGCGTTGCCGATGCCTTGACACGTCGCTGTGCAGCAAACAGATGCGGCCGGACATTCAGATCCACGCGCAGGTGACGAGCCGCTTCCATGCCCATCTGATCCACCCAGAAACTTTTGCCCGGCTTGGTGATATCACGCAGCACCCACTCATCAGGCGACTCCCGCACCATTGCCAGTGCGTTCGGGTCACCACACCAGAGCGTTTCCCGGCACGGCAGCAGCAACTCTTCACCCAGCAGCCGATGACTCAGTGCCGGCAGAAAAGCGGCCAGTGCCGGATGTTCCAGCACCCCCGCGCCCAGTGCATTGACTATGTGTACATCACCATTGCGGGCCGCCTGCATCAGACCCGGCACACCCAGCAGGGAATCCGGCCGAAGTTCCAGCGGATCACACCAGGGGTCGGTAATCTGGCGCATGATCACATCAACCCGGTCCAGACCGCCCAGGGTGCGAACCGACACATGGCCGTCTCGAATAACCAGGTCATCTCCTTCCACCAGCGAGATGTTCATATAGTTTGCCAGCCATGCGTGCTCAAAGTAACCGGCACTGCCGGGACCCGGGGTCAGCAATACAATATTGGGGTTGTCATGGCGACCCTGTGCAAGTCCTGCCAGACACCGATGCTGTGCCTGCAGAAATCCTGCCAGACGTTTTAACGGCGCGTCACGATACAGACCCGGCAGTGCCCGCGCCAGCGTAATACGGTTTTCCAGTGCATAACCAACACCTGATGGCGACTGGGACCAGTCCCCCAGCACCTGCCACTGACCATCAGCATCCCGCATCACATCAGAGCCGTGGAATATCAGCAGGGGCTGATCAATCAGCCGGGCCGAGTCAGCCGCAGCAAACAGAAAACCGGGGTGCGTATAGACCAGTTCCGGTGGCAACAGCCCTTCATGAATGACCTGCCGCTCGCCATACAGATCCTCAAGCAGGCGTGCCAGCAAACGACTGCGCTGCTGCAGTCCCTGCTCAAGAATATCCCATTCCTCAGTACTGATCACCCAGGGCAGGCAGTCCAGCTGCCAGGAGCGCACATGCCCGGGATCATCATCATAGGGGGTAAAGGTGACGCCGTTCTCGTGCAGCAGACTCTGCACTTCCTCGCTGCGGGCAGCCAGAATATCCGGCCCCAGCGCGGCGAACTCGGAGAGCAGATGATTCCAGTGTGCGCGTGGCAGACGATCATCACCCATCAGCTCGTCGTAGGGTCGGCCGTGAACCGGCCCGGCAATATCTGTCGCCGTGCTTTCAACGCCACGACTTTCAGGATAATTACCCAGCAGGGCTCGTAAACTTGGATCCAGGGCGCCCCGGGGCTGCATGCGCGGTATCTCTGATTATGTGAATTGTTATAGGCGTTGTTGTCATCAGCTGAACGCTAAGTATATCACCCCGGCTACAGGCCGGAAGCCGGTACACCCGCTCTTCGCAGATCCAGCGTATGCGGATAATCCTGCCCCGGCGCCTGCGGGATATGTTCGATCCTGCCCTGTGTATGGCCATGCGCCCAGAATCGGGCCATGCGGCGCGCCTCGGCTTCATTGGCGTTGACCGGGAACGTCTCATAGTTGCGCCCGGCAGGATGCACCACATGGTAGGTACAGCCGCCCATCGAGCGCTGGTGCCAGGTGTCGATGAGATCAAATACCAGCGGCGCATGCACTTTGATACGCGGATGCAGTGCTGATGGCGGCTGCCAGGCTCTGTAACGCACAGCAGCAACGGCTTCCCCCGGAACCCCGGTGGGCTGCAATGGCACTTTGAAACCGTTACAGGTCAGCACATGACGCGACGGATTGTAATCAGCGAGCTTCACTTCCAGTCGCTCAACCGAGGAATCCACGTAACGGGCGGTTCCTCCGCCGCTGGCCTCTTCCCCCAACACGTGCCAGGGTTCGATAGCCTGACGCAGGCTCAGGTGCGTGCCTTCATAACGCACCTCACCAATCACCGGAAAACGGAACTCCAGGAAAGGCGCGAACCAGGCCAGATCAAAATCAAAACCGTGCGCGCGCAGGTCCGCCAGCACATCGGTCAGATCCTGCCAGATAAAGTGCGGCATCATCCATTTATCATGCAGCGCCGTGCCCCAGCGTACCAGCGGTTTCCGATAAGGTTCATTGAAGAAACGCGCTACCAGCGCACGAATCAGCAACTGCTGCATCAGACTCATTTCGGCATGCGGCGGCATTTCAAAACCGCGCAGCTCAAGCAAACCCAGACGACCGGTCGCCGAGTCCGGAGAGTACATCTTGTCTACGCAGAATTCGGCGCGATGTGTATTGCCGGTAATGTCTGTGAGCAGATTGCGTACCAGTCGGTCCACCAGCCAGGGCTCCTGCACATCGCCTTCGGGAATTTGTGACAGGGCGATTTCCAGCTCGTACAGCGCTTCGTGACGTGCCTCGTCCACGCGTGGCGCCTGACTGGTCGGACCAATAAACATGCCCGAAAACAGATACGACAGACTGGGGTGGTGCTGCCAGAATGTCAGCATGCTGCCAAGCAGATCGGGGCGGCGCAAAAAGGGAGATTCCTCCGGCGTGCGCCCGCCCAGGGTAACGTGATTGCCACCGCCGGTGCCGGTATGGCGCCCGTCCAGCATGAATTTTTCCGTTCCCAGACGCGTCAGCCGGGCTTCTTCGTAGAGAATGCGTGTATTGTTCACCAGATCCGGCCAGGACGAAGCCGGCATCACGTTGACCTCGATGACACCCGGATCTGGTGTAATCATGAATTTTTCCAGTCGCGGATCCGAAGGTGGCGAGTATCCCTCAATGCACACCGGCATCTTTAATGCCGCCGCCGTGTGCTCAACGACTGCCAGCAAACTCAGGTAATCTTCCAGCATCGGCAGAGGTGGCAGGAATACAAACAGCTTGCCCTCCCTCGCCTCAATACACAGCGCAGTACCAATCACACCCTCATCAGCAATATCCACCAACTGTTCCTGCCAGTTCTGCCCTGCAGCTTCATGGTGATGGCCTGGCGCGCCGGGTTCGGGGGTCGGCACATGGTTGTAGCGCATGGCTACCTCGCCCGCCTGTGCATGCAGATCATCCAGATCAGGCAGGTCGGCAAACGGTGAACGCGGCTGGATTTCTTCGCGCTGCTGTATCGGCAGGGATGACAGCGGCAGGCGCAGACCCATCGGTGAATCCCCGGGAATCAGGAACAGGTGATCCCGTTTCAGTGGCCAGTGTCCTGTTATCCAGCGATTTTTCTCACGGGTCAACGGCAGCGTCAGCCCGACCGGCCGGTCCAGACCACGCTCCAGTACCCGGTGCAGGCGTGCGCGATTAATGTCATCAGAAAGATCTTCCGCGTGCAGATCCAGATCAGCTGGCTGCTGCTGTTCCAGCCATAGATAATAGTAACCATCTTCATAACAGGGGATCAGAAAACGGCCAGGCACATTGAGCGAGGCAACCAGCGCATTGGCAAACGCACTCGCCTCTTTCTCGCCGTAGCCGTAATCCCGGTCGATGTCCGCCAGCCATTGATCGTCGCGCCACATCGGTTTGCCGTCACGCCGCCAGTAACAGGCCAGCGCCCAGCGCGGCAGCACTTCACCCGGATACCATTTACCCTGTTGGTACTGCAATAACGAATTGGGTGCGTAGTGAGGACGCAGGCGGCGCATCAGTTGTTCCGAAAGTTTACGCTTGGTCGGCCCCTGCGCTGCGATGGTCCATTCTGGTGCATCCATATCGTCAATGGAAACAAACGTGGGCTCGCCACCCATGGTCAGGCGCACATCCAGGGTTTCCAGCTGCCTGTCTACGTCGTTGCCCAGCGCTTCAATTGCGGACCATTGCGACTCGGTATAAGGTTTGGTGACACGTGGATCCTCATGCACGCGGGTCACACTCATATCAAAACCGAATGTCACTTCCGTAGGTTCGGTTGCACCCGTAATCGGTGCAGCGCCGGCCGGATCCGGCGTCGCCGCCAGCGGTAAATGCCCTTCCCCGGCAAACAGACCCGACGTCGGGTCCAGACCAATCCACCCCGCCCCCGGAATAAAAACCTCACACCAGGCGTGCAGATCGGTGAAGTCCTTGTCTGTACCGGAGGGACCATCAAGCGCTTTGACATCGGCAGTCAGTTGCACCAGATAGCCGGAAACAAACCGTGCAGCCAGACCCAGCCGGCGCAGTATATGTACCAGCAACCAGGTTGAGTCACGGCAGGATCCCCGCGCGAGTTCCAGCGTTTCCTGCGGTGACTGTACACCCGGCTCCATGCGGATCAGGTATTCGATGTCCTGCGACAGGCGTTGATTCAGACTTACCAGAAATCCGGTAATGTCGGTTTTTTCCCGTTTTACACTGCTCAGCCATTTATCCAGCAGCGGCCATTGCTGACTGCTTTCCAGGTAGGGTCCCAGCTCCTTGCGCAACTCGGGTGTGTAGTCGAAAGGAAAGTGTTCAGCATACTCCTCAACAAAAAAATCAAAGGGATTGACCACCGTCATGGGCGCAATCAACTCCACTTCGATATGCAGACTGGCTATCTTTTCCGGGAATACCAGGCGCGCTATGTGATTGCCAAACGGGTCCTGCTGCCAGTTAAGAAAGTATTCGCCACCGCTGATTTTCAGACTGTAGGCATCAATCGGCGTACGGCAGTGTGGCGCAGGTTTCAGGCGCACCTGATGAGGACCGACCTCTATGGGCCGGTCAAAATCGTAGCGGGTGGAGTGTTTCAGTGCAACGCGAATAGTCATGTGTCTTGTCATCCGGAAGTTATGACAGCGAGGATAGCAACGCCTGTGTCAAAAGCAAGATATCATAAATTTATTGTCAAACTATTGTCAGCCTTCCCAAGCCATGAAAAGATAAGCCTGCAGAGCCACTGTCACAAAGCAATAACGAGGGTGAATGAGCAATATCAATTGGGAAGACTACAGGGCAACCGGATTCTACGATGAACTGATCGCAGCCGACGGCAAACCAAGACCGGAAGCCGAGAGATTATGCCAGTATCTCGCCAACCTCGACGCCCGCGAATTACAGGAACACAAAACTGCTGCCGAGGTGGCTATCCAGTTAATGGGAATCACCTTCACGGTTTATACCGAAGGCTCAATGATTGATCGTGCCTGGCCGTTTGATATTGTGCCGCGCATCATTCCCCTGCAGGAGTGGCAGAAAACCGAAGCCGGTCTGAAACAACGTGTTCAGGCGCTGAACATGTTCATCAACGACCTGTATCACGATCAGAAAATCATCAAGGATGGTATTTTCCCCAAAGAACTGCTTGAGCATTCGGTCAACTTCCGGCCCCAGTGTGTGGGTATAAAAACACCGCACAATGTCTGGGCACATATCTGTGGTTCAGATCTGGTGCGGGACCAGGACGGCACACTCTATGTACTGGAGGACAATCTCCGGGTGCCGTCCGGTGTGTCATACATGCTGGAAAACCGCAATGTCACCAAGCGTGTTATGCCGGAGTTGTTCGCGTCCGGCCAGATACAACCGGTGGATGACTATACCTCGCAGTTGTATGACATGCTCGCCTCCATGTCACCGCGGCCGGGCGACGATCCGTCCATCGTGATACTGACGCCGGGCATTTACAATTCAGCCTATTACGAACACGCCTATCTTGCACAACAGATGGGCGTTCAGCTTGTTGAAGGCTCCGATCTGGTGGTGGGTGACGATGACTGCGTTTATATGCGCATGATTGACGGCCTGGCGAGAGTGGATGTGATTTATCGCCGCGTTGATGACATGTTTCTGGATCCCGAGGTATTCAATCCGGAATCCACACTGGGCTGTCGCGGACTGATGCGTGCATGGCGCAAAGGCAATGTGGCACTGGCCAACGCGCCCGGTGCCGGCGTTGCGGACGACAAGGTCGTATACGCCTTTGTGCCAAAAATCATCAAATACTATCTGGACCAGGAACCTCTGCTACCCAATGTGCCCAGCTATCTGTGCATGTTCGAAGACGACCGCAATTACGTGCTGAACAATCTGGACAAACTGGTGGTCAAACCCGCCAATGAATCCGGCGGTTACGGCATGATGATCGGACCTCATGTCAGCAAAAAGGAACGCAAGAAATTTGCCGAACTGATCAAGGCTGATCCACGCAACTATATGGCACAGCCAACGCTGGCACTGTCAACATCACCTACTACCATAGGCGGCGAAATGGAGCCGCGACATGTGGATCTGCGCCCGTTCATCCTCTCCGGTGCTACCACATACGTGACCACCGGCGGATTGACGCGGGTGGCGCTGACCAAGGGCTCACTGGTGGTAAACTCATCACAGGGCGGTGGTAGTAAAGACACCTGGATAGTCGACGCGGTGGGGAACTGACATGCTGTCACGTGTTGCAGAAAATATTTACTGGCTGGCCCGCTACATTGAACGTACTGAAGACACTGCGCGCCTGCTCAGTGTCAACAGTAACCTGTTGCTGGACCTGCCCCGCGCCACCCAGCTGGGCTGGTCGGAGATCATCGCGATCACCGGTCACGGCGAACGTTTTGATGAACTTTATCCCAACCGTGACGAGGCCAGCGTACTGTCGTTTATTTGCGGCGACCTGCGTTACGCCGGCTCCATCATCAGCTCGCTGGCAGCGGCCCGGGAAAATTTGCGTACCACCCGGGACGTGATACCACGCGAAATATGGGAAGAAATCAATCAGCTCTACCTGAGTGTCCGCGACCAGGTGGAATCCGGCATTACGCCGCGCAAACGCGATGCGTTTCTGAACCGTGTCATCCGGAGTTGCCAGACTGTCAACGGCCTGATTGAAGGCTCACTCAGTTACACCCAGGTCCGCACCTTCCTGATGCTGGGCCGTCAACTGGAGCGCGCTGACATGACCACCCGGATCATTGACGTGCGGTCAGCCAACCTGCTACCCCGCAGTCCGGAAGACCTGACCCCGTTTGAGAACCTGCAGTGGATGAGCGTGCTCAAGTCACTGACCGGTTACCAGATGTATCGTCAGCATGTACGTCTGCGTATCCGCGGGCCTGATGTGCTGCGTTACCTGTTGCAGGATCGTTTTTTTCCCCGCGCTGTCGGCACCTGCCTGGAGCGTTTTGCCAACGCCCTGATGACATTGCCGCGCAATGAAACGGCATTGAATGAAGTGGAGACCTGCCGTCAACATCTGGCCGACGCCGACATTCCCATGCTGGCCCGGGAACCGGCCAGACTGCATGCGTTTGTGGATGAAATTCAGCTGGACTTTACTGAGCTTCACGATGCATTGGTCAGTACGTATTTTGCGCGTCCTGCAGAGAAGGTACAAAGTCAGAGTCAGACATGACCGGCTTCAGCTCCTACAGCCACCGCCAGCACTGCCATTGTGGCCAGGGCATCTTTTTTGACAACAGTGTCTGTCTGCGTTGCGGGTCGGCACTGGCCTTTCATCCGGAGCAGGGACGTCTTCACAGTCTGCTGCCCGCCGAGGAAGATGGCCGCTGGGTGCTGCATGAGGATATCAGCAGCAACAAGGATGTCATCAGTACCTATCGGCGCTGCGCCAATCTTCACTCGCCGGCACAGTGCAACTGGCTGGTCACTGGCACGCTGGACCAGAATACCCACGTGGATCTGTGCCTGGCATGTGCAACCAATGTCACCATCCCGGACCTCACACAATCGGGCAATGCCGAGTACTGGCGACTGTGCGAGGTAGCCAAGCGTCGTCTGATTGCACAATTGCTGATGCTGGGTCTGCCAGTACAAACCCGGCAGATGGATCCCGTCCGCGGCCTGGGTTTCAAACTCCTGCGCTGGCAACCCGGTGCGGCTGCACCGGTCACTGGCCATAAAGGTGGCGTTATCACGCTGGACATTGCAGAGGCCGATCCGGCCTTCCGCGAACAGATTCGCCAGCAGATGCAGGAACCCTACCGCACCCTGCTTGGTCATTTCCGCCATGAGTCCGGCCATTACTACTGGGACCGGCTGGTCCGAAATACGGACTGGTTACCGATCTACCGTCAGTTCTTTGGTGACGAGCGTCTGGACTACAAAAAAGCATTGCAGAAGCACTATAATGCCGGGCCGCCACCCAACTGGCAGAATCAATACATCAGTAATTATGCCGCCTCCCACCCCTGGGAAGACTGGGCCGAAACCTGGGCTCACTATCTGCACATGACCGACACACTGAGCGCCGCTGAACAGTTTGGCATCGACGCCGACACACTGAGCATTCAAACCGACCCGTTCACGCTGACACAGCTTGCGGATTGTCCGTTTGGCGCCGGCAACGGACAGGATTCTGACGTATTCCTCGGCATGGTAAACCGCTGGGTGAGACTGAGCAGTGTGCTGAACGTCCTTGCCCGCAGCATGGGCCAACCGGACAGCTACCCGTTTGTACTGACTGTACAGACCTTACGAAAGATGTATCTGGTGCATGCAGTCATTGGTTAAAACGCCTGCCACCAGAATTACATCCAGCGCCCCTGATACTCACCGGTCCTCACCAGTAGCCGCTCGTAATACGACTGAATCTGCTCGCTGGGTAACCAGGCAATGGTCTCACGACCGGCCGCACTGTAGACATGCAGGGCGGAAACACCCCACAGACGCAGCCATGGCCCCTG
Source organism: uncultured Pseudohongiella sp. (assembly GCA_963974875.1). Classification (GTDB taxonomy): domain Bacteria; phylum Pseudomonadota; class Gammaproteobacteria; order Pseudomonadales; family Pseudohongiellaceae; genus Pseudohongiella. The sequence continues at coordinate 283,815 of CAXBER010000004.1, forward strand.
CCTGATACGCAGGGTCTGCATCTTGCTGGCCGGAATCCAGTGCTGTTGCTGACCTATCAGACCGTGCCGGATAACCAGCCAGTCATCATCCAGGGACACGGCGCGACGGCGCCAGCTCAACCACATCAACATGCCCGCCAGCAAGGCACCCACCCACACTGCATGAACGATCAGGGACCCGTCCTGCCCCGAGACAGCAGCCACCCCGGCAACAATGATCAGCGTTGTGAATAACCAGGGCACTACCATGCTGGCCGGATGAACGGACTGCCAGACAGGCACACTCAGCTGTAACGACTGTGACAACTGTTGCTCACGTGCCGGATCCAGTATCGGTACAAAAAACGCCTTCCCCTGCATCCTGCTGTCAGGGCGTCCCGATTGATCAATGCGCAGCCCCTTCCGGTTGAGCAGTCGTGCCATCATTCCCTGCTTCCAGACCAGGCGTTGTAAACGCACATACTGAAACCCCCTGGTGACAATCGTCAGCAGCCCGGCCCGGGTCTGATAGCGCTGCCCGGTGACCGTCAGGGTAAAGCCATGATAGCGGACAATGGCAATCACCACCGAAATCGCAACAAGGCAAACCAGTGCCAGCACGGCTAGTGAGCCAACCAGCAGTCCATACTGTGCGATTCCTGCGCCATTATTGATGGTGGATACCAGTTCTTCCAGCCGCGGCCACAACACATCGTCAATCAGGTCCAGCTGACTGAGCACGTAGAAAATGACCGGAAAGATCAATAACACCGGATTATAGACAATTCCATAACGTGCCACCTCACGCAGAGGCAGGCATATCTGCAGATCAGCTGTCTGCATTTCAGACCTTGCCTGCTGATCTGCTGCGTCAGTCGACTGCGCCAGCATCGCCTGCTTCAGCTCTGTTGCCCGTTGCCAGGTCAGGCCGGCAAGCTCCACCTCTCTGCCTTCCGAACCGGCGCTCTCAACACCCAGAATCGCCAGGCCAACCGGGCGGAAGTACCAGGGCTGCCGGACATCCGCCTGCTGAATGCGCTCATAATCCAGCGTCAATTGCTTGCGCCTGAATATCCCGTCGCGTACATGCAGGGTGTGACCTTCTATCCGGTAACGAAACACCCACCAGGCCGCAGTTGCATAGAGAATTATCAGGACAGGCGCCCCTACCGGCACAACCCACAGCGCCAGACTGCGCAACTGCTCTCCCCCGGTGACAACAATCACCGCCAGTGGCAGCAGATTGACAGCGTGCCGTACCAGTTGCACCAGTGTGCGCCCGACAAAGTACACCAGTGCCAGGGGGGAGACCCGCTCAAAGCGGCTCATTTGTCACCTCACCATTACTATCATCATTATCGGTGACCTGCTGCTGCTCAATATTCTGTAACAATCCATCGCGAATTTTTTCGGCATGCTGCTGCGGCAAGCCCGGCACTGTCAGATCCGAGCCCCTGCCGCCCGCCGTGTAGATGACCAGTCTCGCGAGTCCCAGCCAGCGTTCAAGCGGACCCTGAGTGATCTCCACATGCTGAATCCGGTTGACTGTAACCGCGGTCTGCGCGCGCCAAAGGGCACCTGTCCTGAAATACACAACGCCCGGCTGCACCAGATACCCTGTCAGGCAAAACCGTCTGGCCACCCACAGCGTTGCGAACAGCACAGTCACAGCCAGCAGCACGGTAGCAATTACTGCGCCATGCCAGAGTGTCACAGCCGGTATCAGGAACGTCGCAGCAGCACAGAGTGCCATGAGCAACAGCGCATCAAACAGAATGACTGCGCGCAGCAGTGTTTTGTATGCGGGATCAACGGGTTGGTATTCCATGATAGGTATTTCGTCCTTTTTGCACCATTGTTGACCATCAGTATAGTACGTTATGACTGACCGTCACCTCAACACGCGCAGCCATGGTGATTTTTCGTCTGCTCAATATTGACATGCTTCACACAGGCGGTAGACTGACTCATCGACGGAAAATACAGATTCTTTTGTATTTTCCATCTTGTTACGCTTCAATCGCTTGCCCGGACAACATTAAACCCAGATAACGTACCACCCGGATAACGTACCACCCGGATAACGTACCACCCGGATAACATAGTACCCAGACAACATAATACCCAAACAACATAATAAAGGGTCCGCTCACAATGAAATCAGCACACAGACTGCTATTGGCCATTTCCGCAGGGGTGAGTCTGCAGATGGCCGGTGCAGGTCATGCCGCAGCACAAGACCAGGCCATTCCTGACACTCAGGCAGACAACACAGTCATCGTGGCAGCAAGGCGCCTGACTGAAGCACAATACCGCCAGACCATTGCCGATGTCTTCGGCGACGACATCCGGATCAACGCACGCTTTGAACCGGAATTGCGTGAGCAGGGGCTGCTGGCACTCGGCAGTGCAACGCTGTCGCTGACTGCAGCAGGTTTTGAACAGTACTTCAATTTGTCGCAGGACATTTCCGGGCAGGTACTCGGCGAATCCCGGCGCAGTGATACCATGCCCTGTGTGCCTGACGCCGGGGCCGACGTTGATCTTGTGTGCGCAGAACACTTTATCAGCCATTTTGGTGAACTGCTGTTCCGGCGCCCTTTGACACCGGCTGAATTGCAATCAAGGCTGGATACTGCAGTCCGCGGCGCTGATCAGACAGGTGACTTTTACTCCGGACTGCAACTGGCACTTGCCAGTCTGCTGGCCGCACCGGAATTTCTGTTCCGGATGGAACTTGCCGAACCCGATCCGGACACTGCTGACGGCTGGCGACTGGATGCCTACACGCGGGCGGCACGCCTGTCCTTCCTGTTCTGGAACACAGCGCCGGATGCGGCGCTGCTGAGCGCAGCGCATGCCGGTGAGTTGCATACCGAACAGGGCCTGCAGGCACAAATTCTGCGACTCAGTCAGTCACCGCGCGTTCAGGATGGCATTACAGCGTTTCTTGTCGACATGATGCAGATAGACGGTTTCGACAGCCTGGTGAAGGATGCAAGTATTTACCCCAAGTTCAACCAGCTGGTTGCGGACAGCGCAGAGCAGCAGATGATACGGACCCTGGTTGATCTGCTGGTCGTGAAACAGCGCGATTACCGGGAAATATTCACCTCCAATGAAACCTTCATCAATCGCCCCCTGGCCGCCGTCTATCAGGTGCCCTATACATCCGGTGAGGAATGGGCATCCTATACCTTCCCTGCGTCAGCAGAACGATCCGGGATTTTTTCACAGATTGGCTTCCTGTCCCTGTACGCCCACCCGGGTACCTCATCACCGACAGTGCGTGGCATAAAGCTGCACGAGATATTCCTGTGCGAACATACACCTGACCCCCCCGCTGATGTCGACTTTTCCTCTGTGGTCGACAGCAGCGCCGCCACGTCCCGGCAGCGGCTGCTTGACCATATGAGCAACCCTGGCTGTATCGTCTGCCACCAGCGCAGCGATCCTCCGGGTCTGGCGCTGGAGCACTTTGACGGTCTGGGACAACTGCGAAAGTTTGAAAACGGCCAGCTGATCGACGTCAGTGCAGATCTGCTGGGCAGCCGTTTCGAAGGCGCGCAGGGTCTGGGTGACTACCTGTACAACGACGCCAGAGCGACCTCCTGTCTGGTTCGCAACGTGTATGCCTACGGGGTCGCTCGCATGCCGGGCAGTTCGCAACGCAATTATATCAATGACCAGCGCGAACAGTTTGCCGCGAATGGTTACCGCGTGCCGGATCTGTTCAGACAGATTGCATCCTCACCGGAGTTCTTTGAAGTGGTAATTCCGGACCCAATAGTCAGGAACAAGGAGTGAATCATGCATAACAAAATCAACCGTCGTTCTCTGCTGAAGGGCATGCTTGGTGGCGCCACCGTCAGCATGGGACTCCCCCTGCTCAACCTGTTTCTGAATGAAAACGGCAACGCCTATGCTGATGGAACGAGTGTACCCACCCGTTTTGGCACCTACTTCTGGGGACTGGGACTGACCGACACCCCGGCTGGCGGCACCCGCTGGGTTCCTCAGAAAACAGGCGCTGACTACGAAATCACACCGGAGTTGCAGGCCATTGCTGCGCTCAAGAACAAGGTGTCCGTGTTCTCGGGATTCAGGGCTATCCCCGATACACGGCCGAACCTGGTTCACTGGAGTGGTCATGCATCCATACTTTCCGGCGTTGCACCGGGGACCAGCAGCCGGTTTGAGGCGCCGACCCTGGATACCCGTGTGGCGGATGCCATTGGCGGCTCCACCCGCTTCAAGGTACTGGACATTGACGCATCAATCTCGCGTCGCCCGATCAGTTATTCAACCCGCACCGGTTCAACGTTCGCCTCACCAGACCAGTCACCGATGGCACTGTATCAGCGATTGTTTGGAGATGGTTTTCAGGACCCCAACAGTGCGAACTGGTCGCCCGACCCGAACGTCATGCTCCGCCAGAGCGTCCTCTCTGCTGTCACTGAACAACGTCAGACATTGATGCGCAGTGTTGGCCAGGAAGACAAAATAAAACTTGAACAATATTTTACGGCATTGCGCGAAATGGAAAATCAGCTGGCTGTGCAACTGCAGCGCCCCGAACCCCGGGATGCCTGCGTGCTGCCACAGTCACCCGAAGAACCGGAGCGGGCGGGATCCGTCGATGTGGTCAACCGCAACACCCGGGTCATGGCACGACTACTGGCCATGGGACTGGCCTGCGACCAGTCGCGCGTATTCAACTTCATACACACCGGCGGCACATCGGAAACCTACATTGCCGGAGAGAGCAAGATCTACCACCAGATTACCCATGATGAGCCCACACATGCACAACTGGGTTATCAGCCCCGGACCAGTCAGCTTGCAGAGCAGGTAATGGAAGGTTTTGGTGCATTTCTGGAGGAAATGGACGCGATCAAAGAGGGGGACGGCACACTGCTCGACAACTGCCTGGTGTTTGCATTCAGCGATACCGGTTATGCCAAGATTCATTCGCTTGAAAACATCCCCATGCTGCTTGCCGGAGGTGCCGGCGGCCGTCACAAGGCCGGCCAGCACATCCACGCGCCGGGGGAATCGGTGACACGTGTCTCCCTGACTGCCATGCAATTGGCCGGAGCGCCGATAGGCGAATTCGGTACCAACTCCATGCGTACGGCACGACCCGTTACCGATGTGATGGCATAACAGGAGACCAGACCATGAAAAAACCACAAGGAATCGCGCTCTGCTCGGGCATGGCAGCCTGCCTGCTGCCGTTTTTTCTGCACGCCGACTGGCAGCGCTCCTATGTCATCGAATGGAACGAACCTGCCATGTATTTTGGCGGCACTGCCGGTATTGAAGGCCCCGGCAGCGACTGCCCGCAAGGCGTAAACCCGGAGCTGGACTGGGTAGAGGTGCTTGTTAAAGCCGGCTATTCCCGCGAAGAAGCTGAATGGTTGCGCAACCCCGCCAATCCGACCCGAAGCCCTGTGCATGGGCAGAACCAGATGGCGTTCCGCGGCAAAGACCGGGCGAACATCTATGTTAACCCTACCGCCTACCCCGACCCGGGCCTGTATCCGATGACCGGAAATATTGCAGAAGGCCTTGATCTGGATAACAACCCTGACACCGGGTTTATCAGCCCAACCGGCGAAGCGGGTATCGACAACACCTTTTACAAAAGCCTGGGATGCTGGAAAACCTACCGCGGCCCCGAGCGCCTCTCAAGTGGTGCCATGCAATTTAACGATGGCATGCGCAATGGCTCGTGGACCATGGTAATTGTGGTATCCGGCACCGGAGATGATCCGCAGAATGACAGCAATGTCATGGTCGGTTTCTACATGAGCCAGGACAATATGGTGAAAGGGGGCGATGGTAACATTTCTCCCCACTACACTTTTCGCATACAACCTCACGCAAAATATGAAGGGCTGTTTCCGGCACGCACTATCAATGGTGTGATCGAATCACGTGAACCGGTAGATGCCATGTTGCGAGACCCCGGCTATACCCGTGACCTGGAATTGCTGCAGGCACAGGTCAAACTGGAAATGAAGGACGATGGCACCCTGCGGGGTTATGTTGGCGGTTACCGCCCGTGGATGCCCGTTTACGAAGGATGGGTCAATGCACGTGGTCCGGTCATCGAATCATTAACCTGGGTGGAGCTGCCAGCGGTCTATTACGCACTGCGTCGCGGTGCCGACTATCACCCTGACGGCAATAGCGAAGCAAACACCCATATCTCCTACGCACTGCGTATCGATGCGCTGCCGGCATTTGTGATGACTCCCGACGCCAGTGAAGTTGCGACGCAGGTAGTATCCTACAAACATCAGGCGCCTGCGCTGCCAGCCGGCACGGGACCCATGATTGGTCGCTCGAGGATCATCGGGGGTATCGTGATCGACCCCAATGCCGAGCACCAGGCTGGTCCCGACGCCGTCATTCTCCCCCCTCGTTAACGAGGGGGCGTTGTACTATACTAAGCACCATGACAGCCAACACCGCGCTCTCCAACAGGCTAATCAGCCGTATTCAGAACGACCCGAATGCCGAGGTAGCCAACCAGATCATTGATGCCTTTGCCCGCAAGGCAAAGGTGCTGGGCATTCGCTCAATTTCCATGAACAGTCTGGCCAGCTCCCTGCGCATGAGCACCAAGACACTCTACAAGTACTTTACCAACAAGGAAGAACTGGTACACGAACTGATCGTCCGATGGGAGGCCAGGGTTCACAAACCTATCTCGGCATACCCCACCAACGATCTGATGGAGATCCTCCGCTATCGTATTCAAGTATGGGTGCAGAACGACGCCCAGTTTTCTACCGCGTTCTGGCTGGATCTGAAAACCGGCTACCCGCAACTCTATACTGTCTACATCGATTCGCTGTACGAAAGCATGCGCGCCATGCGTGAGCGGTTGACGCCCTATCTGCGAGACGATGTCGACGTCGAATTCGCCTGGTCCTGCTATTTCACACTCATGACTGACGCAGCCCGCAGGAAAACCTTCGAGAAAGTCGGCATGACCCGAGAACAGAGCGTCTTCGCCGCTTTCGATTTCTGGGTCAAGGCCGCCATTGATCAGGACAAGCTATCGCAGGCCCAGTGGTAACCGATCGGCGGCCAGAGACTTAACGGATACCTATCTGCTCATGCGCCAGTCGTTCCTGACGGCGCAGATCTCTCTCCACCCGTGTGTCCACGTCAAATACCATGACCGCACGTGACTCCAGATCATAGGTTGGCCAGGCAGGTATGCCATCGTGGCCGGGATTGCCATAGCGGGCAAAATTGATCCAGGCCTCACTCATGGCGTCCTCCACCCGGTCAGCGCCAGGTCGCGCATTCGGGTTGGCAGTTGCGTTACTGAACACAAATGCAATTTCAGCACCATGCGAGGCTCGCAGCCGTTCAGTAGCCGGAAACTCGAACACATACTTGTACACCGGCCCCCATGCCTGATGCACTGACGCCAGCATATTGGAACCCTGGGTAAAGCGGGCAGAGTTGATGGCGATCCAGATTTCCCAGGGCGTGGCATCCGGGCGTGCTTCACGGTACTGCTCAATCAGGAACTCCGCCTGCACATCATAACTGTTGCTGATTGATTGCAGCAGATCATCCTCACTCATGTTGCGGTCACTGTCCGGTGCGTACAGGGCATGTTCCTCCTTGTTGGCGCCTATCATCATGGGAACACCACGGGCACTGGGTGCCGATTCGCCCATGAACATATTACCGGGCAACACCCGGCCATCAACCACCGGACTCAGTGCCACTGATGTGCGCCCGGTTTCAGTGACGGCCGCCAATACCGTTGCAAATGGCAGCGCCTGCAATTCCTGCGCAGTACTGACATTCAGACGCTGCATCACGGTGCGCGTATTGCCCGCCGCCCGCTCGGCCGGCAGACCGGCACGGGTGGGCCCGCTCTGGATAATGCCCTTGTGAAACAGGCCTTTGGCTGCTGGCATACCCATCAGGGTCGCCACCTTGGAGCCACCACCGGATTCACCAAAAATGGTCACATTGTCCGGATCTCCACCAAAAGCACGGATATTGTCGTTCACCCATTGCAGGGCAAGAATGGCGTCGAGCAGACCGACGTTGCCGGATTCGGCAAAGGCTTCGCCACCAACCTCGGCCAGGTACAGATGACCGAATACATTCAGCCGATGATTGATACTGATGACCACCACATCGCCGCGTTCAGCCAGCGCAGGACCATCGTAAAGTGGCTCGGAACCGGCTCCCGCATAATAGCCCCGCCCATGCAGCCAGACCATGACCGGGCGTTCCGTGTCATCCGTGCCAGGTGTCCAGACGTTCAGCACCAGGCAGTTTTCGCTCATTGGCAGATAATCACTGCGCTCCAGACTTCGTCGCCCCGGCTCTCCACCCTGTGGGCACACATCACCAAAACGGTCAGCATCGCGCACACCATCCCACGGCGCGACCGGCAGCGCCGGCCGGAAACGACGATCTCCGCCTGTATCCTGACCGTAATTCACTCCCTTGAATACGTAGACATCACGACTTTCATGCCCGAATCCGCGCAACTGCCCAGCACTTGTCTCGACAACAACAGTGTCTGCCACAACGTCAGCCTGTGTGGATGCAGCAAAAATCATGCTTAATACGATTGTTTTGAACCAGCCTGACATTGATCGGCTCACTGCCCGACGTGATGAACTGTCCATGCTCCCCCCCATTTTGGAAAATATTATTGACTTCCTGTTTTCCATGATTCTATCCGGCAACACGTAAATGTCAAACACAATCCGGAAGGCCGCCATGTGCCCGCTGATTTAATATAGTGAGGAAGCTGCCAAAACAAAACAACGAGGAATACCATGAGTACAACAGATCACATTCTGGTAGACATCAGGTAAGGCATCGCCAAAGCGGAATAACCGGCAAACGACCTGACTATCGGCTGTGACGTATTCATATCTTACAAACGGGAATGTGCAAAATATTACCTATCCGTCCGGACATGTGGTCGGATACTCCTATAATCTCAACGGCGGGGTCTCGGCATTAACACTGAATGCACAGCCGCTGGTATCCGGCATTGCCTATTTTCCATTCGGACCAGTCGAAAGCTGGGCTACTGCAAACTCATTGAGTTATTCACGAACCTTTAACCTCGACGGTTTGATTACCAGCATTACCTATCCTGCTACGGTCCATAGTTATTCTTATGATGCCGCCGGACAAGTAACCACGATAGCCGATTCCGCATCGCCGAGTTTATCCAATCAGTACAGCTACGATGTACAGGGTCGATTAGCATCAATCACAAAAAACAACCAGACTACCACCTGGTGGTACGATGCAAACGGCAATCGGTATCTGCAGGATGATGGAACAGCGCCACTGGGCTATACCTATTTTTCGAATAGAATCTACGACAGGTATCAGTACAACACCTATATTCAAGAAGCCCAGTACACCCATGGCAATGCTGGCCAACGCCTGGCGAAGAACGACATTTCCTACGCCTATGATGACTCAGGCAGGATGATTGAACTACGTGACAACGGTGTTCTGGTTGCCAGTTATGCTTACAACGGCAAAGGCGAGCGCGTCCGCAAGACCACTGGGTCTGTCACAACAGACTATGTATACGACGAGGGTGGGCAACTGATTGGAGAGTACACCGGCTCACACAGTCGAGAGT
>CAXBER010000005.1:0-264195 GCA_963974875.1 uncultured Pseudohongiella sp.
TGACCGACTCCTCATCCTGACCGACTCCTCATCCTGACCGACTCCTCATCCTGACCGACTCCTCATCCTGACAGGCCCCGTGTCCTGACCCAGCTCTCATCCCGCAGCAGAGAGACCGCCAGCCAACCGCACCGCAACCGGTCGACAATCAAGGTGCCGGGTTGCGTGCCTCTTCAGCCGCCTTACGGCGCAGGAACACCTTGCCGAAGTACAGGCCTACCTCAAACAGCATCCACATAGGGATGGCCAGCAACGACTGCGTGAACGGATCCGGTGGCGTCAGCAGCATCGCTATCACAAAACAGCCAACCACCACGTAGGGCCGTTTGTTGTTCAGCGACTCCGGGTCAATAATACCTGCCCAGATAAACAGAAACACCGCGATCGGGATTTCGAACGCAAAACCAAACGCAAAAAAGATCTTCAGCACAAAACTCAGATAACTGGCGATGTCCGGGGCGACGGTGATGCCCTCGGGCGCCACCGACACAAAAAAGCTGAACACAATGCCAAACAGCACATAGTAGGCAAACGCCATTCCCGAGTAGAACAGGACAACACTGGATGCAAACAGCGGGATGGCCAGAGACTTTTCATTGCGGTACAGCCCGGGCGCAATAAATGCCCAAAGCTGGTACAGAATAAACGGCGCGCTGACAAACAGGGATGCGTAAAACGTCAGTTTGAACGGTGTGAAGAACGGTGAGGTTGGATCAATCGCAATCATGCTGGTGTCCGCCGGCAGTACGGAGACCAGCGGTGCCGCGACAAACTCGTAAATGTCGTTGGCAAAATAGATCAGGCTGAGAAATACCACCAGCAGCACAATGACACACTTGAGAATGCGGTCACGCAACTCAACAAGGTGACCAACTATGGTCAGTTCCTTGTGCTCTTCGGGGAGGGATGCCTGCGTCATGCTTTGTTTCCGGTGGTTGTTTCAGCATCAGCATCTTTATCTGAGTCGCTGTCTGGCTCTACTGCAGTGAACTTGCCGTCTTTTAATGCAACCCTGCCGGTGGGCGGGCTGTTGTAAAAATCCTGAACCGGTGCCTTTTGGGGTTCTTCAGGTGTTTTGTCCTGGTCGGCAGAGTCCTCTGTGGCCACTGGAGTCCGGGGAGATACCTGCTCCACCGGTTCCGCGTGCTCACCCGTGGTAGCTGGCTCAATTGTGTCAGATGTATTTTTGTCAGGCGTATTTGTTTCAGGTATTTGGGCTGTGTCAGCGATCCCCGTTGTTGCAGGTGCTTCAGCAGAAATGGAGGTTGAGGCTTCCCGGGCTTCCGGCGGCATGCCTTCTTCCGCGCTGTTGGTTATTGCAGGCATGTCAGCAACGCTGCTGATGGACTTCTGAAGCTCGTCGCCGGATTCCTTTATATCCTTCTGTGTATCCTTGATCAGCTTGTCGGCGTTTTTGCGCGCCTTTTCGATGTCAGCGAGGATGGACTCATTATGCAACTGACGACGAATTTCGTCAGTATTCAGCTGCTGCTCAATCTCTGTTTTAACCTTGTTGAAGCTGCGTTTGGCCCGCCCGATCCAGAGTGCACTGGTGCGGATTGCGCCCGGCAGCTTGTCGGGACCGAGCACAACCAGTGCAACGATACCGATAAGCAGCAGCTCCATAAACCCAATATCAGGCATTGCTCGAATCCTGTGTTGCAGCCCGTCAGAGCTTGCCGGAGAATTACTTGTCCTGGGATTTTTCTGTACGCGCGCTCACGTTGGCGCCGTTTTCGTCCTTGTCAGCCGTCAGATGCCCGGGTGATTTGTCTTCATCACCGTCTTCCTTGTCATCGTCCTTGATGGCGCTTTTGAAACCTTTCAGGGCGCCACCCAGGTCAGAGCCCAGTGTACGCAGTTTTTTAGTGCCAAACAGCAGGACAATGATCAACGCAATGATGAGCAGTTGCCAGATACTGATACCGCCGATTCCCATACTACCTCCGATTGATCCGCCTGCTTGTGCCAGGCCTGATCTGAACTGTCGTTATTGTGTCGCTCTGGATGCCTTTTCGGCCAGACCGGATATGTTAAATCGCTTTCCTAGTTCTTCCAATACCTGTTCGTGACTGAGCCCGAGATGACTGAGCATGACCATGCTGTGAAACCACAGATCAGCTGTTTCGCCGATCAGTTTCTGTGCATCGTCACCCGAGTCTACATCACGTGCAGCCAGAATGGTCTCGACTGCTTCCTCGCCAACTTTTTCCAGAATCTTGTTGAGACCCTTGCTGTGCAGTGTGGCAACGTAGGATGACTCCGGGGCTGCCTGCTTGCGTTGTTCCAGAATAGTGGCCAACTGTGTCAATACGTCGTGCTGCTTCATAAAATTTTGTGTCTGGTTTTTATGACTGTTTTGTGGTCTTTATAATGCGCTGTACCGATTGCCCATACATCGTTGCCGGGTCCTTGAGAATCGGGTCAGTGATTACCCACTCACTTTGCCCGGCCGCGCTTGCCAGTTGCTGGTAGAAACAGCTTTCGCGCCCGGTGTGGCAGGCGACCCCGCCAACCTGCTCAACCTGGTACACAACGGCATCGGCGTCACAGTCCAGCAGAATCTGGCGTATGCGCTGTACATTGCCGGATTCTTCACCTTTGCGCCAGATCTTTTGCCGGGAGCGCGACCAGTAGACCGCCCGGCCTTCCTGCTGTGTCAGTTGCAGCGCGTCACGGTTAATCCAGGCCAGCGTCAGCACGCGGCCACTGTCAGCGTCCTGGGTGATGACCGGCACAAGGCCGTTGGCATCCCACTTGATCCGATCCAGCCATGCTGTCTCACTCATATGCTCAGTATGCTCTTTCACTGCCTAAAATACAAAAATGCCATCAGCAGGCCAGCGGTAAGAACCAGTGCCAGCAGACGTCGCTGCTGCCGTCGCCATTGTTTTTCACGCTGGCGTTGCTGGCGTATGGACTGCTGCAGCGTCTGGTTGATGGCCTCAATCTGTTTGTGCTGATTCAGGCTGTCCAGAACCAGTTGTGGCAGATGGGGAAACTGTTCCACCCAGTCAGGCACATGATTCTTCAATTCCTTCCACAAATAGGAGGGTTGCATGCGCCGGCGGTTCCAGCGTTCCAGAAACGGCAGCGCAGTCTGCCACAGATCCAGCTCCGGGTATAGCTGACGCCCCAGGCCCTCAACGTTAAGCAGGGTCTTTTGCAGCAGCACCAGGGATGGCTGAACCTCCATGTTGAAGCGGCCGGCAGTTCTGAACAGCTGTACCAGCAGATACCCGAACGAAATGTCTTTCAGGGGTTTTTCAAAGATGGGTTCACACACAGTCCGCATGGCGGCCTCAAATTCCACCACTTTAGTGTCACGTGGCACCCAGCCGCATTCCACATGCAATTCTGCAACCTTGCGGTAATCACGTTTGAAGATGGCCAGCAGATTGCGCGCCAGATATTGCTGGTCCTCATTACTGAGCGAACCGATGATGGCGCAGTCAATGGCGATATAGCGCGGGTTTTGCGGATCTGCCGGGTCCACAAATATATTGCCGGGGTGCATGTCGGCGTGGAAAAAGCTGTGCTCAAACACCTGGGTGAAAAAGATTTCCACACCGGTTTCCGCCAGCTTTTTCAGATCGACACCATGGCTGTTCAGGGCCTGAACATCGGATACCGGAATGCCATGGATGCGTTCAGTGACCAGCAGGCCATCACGGCTGACATCCCAGTAGACTTTGGGTACATACAGCAGTGGTGAATTCTCGAAGTTGCGGCGCAGCAGGGTTGTATTGGCGCCTTCGGACATCAGGTTGAGCTCGCCCAGAATGACGTGCTCATAGTCCGCAATGACTTCGCGTGGCCGCAGGCGCCGGCCGTCAGGCAGATGACGCTCGATCAGCCGGGCGAGCCATTTAAGCACAACAATGTCCTGCCGGATGGTTTCCTCTATGCCCGGGCGCAGCACCTTGATCACCACTTCCTGACCGCCGGGCAGCGTAGCCGCATGAACCTGGGCAATGGAGGCGGAGGCCAGCGCAGTCTGGTCCACACTGGCAAAATGATCCTGCCACGGGCCGCCAAGTGCCTGTTCAATGATCTCTGCAATGCCGGGGGTGGTAAAACCGGGAACTTTGTCCTGCAGGCTTTGCAGTTCGTCAGCCAGTTCCGCGGGCAGGAAGTCACGCCGGGTAGACAGCAACTGGCCAAATTTGATGTAGATGGGTCCCAGCTCTTCCAGCGCAGTGCGCAGTCGCTGGGGTGCCGGCAGTCTGCGCGCTGCCGAGCCTGCCCAGGGCAGCCCGGCAAGACGCATGCTCCAGCGCAACAGCAATGAGTCAGCGGTCAGCGGGCTGATCTGATCAAGGCGATACTTGGCGGCAACCGAAACAATTCTCAGCAGACGGGGCAGATGGGACACCAGGCCGGCCTCAGATGCGACGGGTCAAGGTTTTCATGACCCCGGCCATGAGTTTCATCCCGGTTCTGACCGGAAAAGGCAGTTCTGCCCCTCCGGCCGCCATGGCGCTATCGCCGTGTTTCTTTTCATCCGCTACCATCTGCTGCAATATTGCGCGACTTTTGTGGTCGTTTGCGGGCAGTTGCTGCAAATGGTCCTCAAGATGTTCACAAACCTGTTTTTCGGTTTCGCCGACAAACCCCAGGCTCCATTTGTCGCCAATCAGCCCGGCGGTTGCACCCACAGCGTAGGACATGGCGTAAAATGCCGGGTTCAGCAGACTGGGCCGGCTGTCCAGCTCTGTCAGGCGTGTTTCACACCATGCCAGGTGGTCAATTTCCTCGCGTGCGGCGTGGTTCATGGTTTCACGCACATCGGGCAGTTTGGCGGTCAGTGCCTGGCCCTGGTACAGCGCCTGGGCGCACACCTCACCGGTATGATTGATGCGCATCAGTCCGACAGAAAGTGCCTGCTCGGCAGCGTCCAGCTCAGCTTCGTTTGCCTTGCTGCCCGGTGACGGGCGATCAGCGGTGCTGCTGCCCGCAACAAGCGTGTGCAATGCCTGATCCAGCTGCAGAACCAGACGATCGGCAAGGCTGTAATGACTGCTGTGCTCTTGTTTCATCTCTCAGACCTGATTGTGTTAGCTGACTGACCTGCTTTCCGCCTGTGACTGCTGTTCGCGGGCAATAGCCCGATGGCCAATGTCGCGGCGGTAGTAGAGTTTATCCCATTGGATTTTTTCTGCCAGTCTATATGCGGCTTTCTGTGCCGCAGTGACGGTGTCGCCGAGAGCCACAGCGCACAGCACCCGTCCGCCGCTGGTCACGACCTGGCCATCCCTGAGTGTTGTACCGGCATGGAATATTTTTGCATCCCCGGTCGCCGTCGCCCGGTCCAGGCCTGAAATGACTGCGCCTTTATCGTAGGCATCCGGATAACCACCGCTGGCCAGCACCACACCGATGCTCGCCCTTGGGTCCCATTGCGCGCTGACCTGATCAAGTTTTTTGTCCAGTGCGGCCTGACACAGTGTTGCCAGGTCAGACTGCAGGCGCATCATTACCGGCTGTGCTTCAGGGTCGCCAAACCGACAGTTGAACTCAATGACATTGACTGCGCCTTCCGGCGATATCATCAGTCCTGCATAAAGGAAACCGGTATACGGATTGCCTTCGGCTGCCATGCCCTGCACTGTCGGCACAATCACCTCACGCATGATGCGTGCATGAATTTCCGGTGTTACCACCGGTGCCGGCGAGTAGGCGCCCATGCCGCCGGTATTGGGCCCCTTGTCGCCTTCGTCACGGGCTTTGTGATCCTGCGAGGTGGCCATGGGCAGTATGTGCTCACCATCAACCATCACGATGAAGCTGGCTTCTTCACCCTGCAAAAAGGTCTCTATCACCACGCGGCTGCCCGCATCACCAAACCTGTTGCCGGACAGCATGTCGCGAATGGTAGCCTCGGCCTCCTGCTGAGAGTGCGCAATGATCACACCTTTGCCGGCTGCCAGGCCGTCAGCCTTGATGACAATGGGTGTGCCCTGCTGTCTGACATAGGCAACAGCAGCGTCAATATCAGTAAAGTTCTGATAACCGGCGGTGGGGATGTTATGACGTGCCAGAAAATCCTTGCTGAACGCCTTGGATCCTTCCAGCTGAGCTGCAGCTTTGCCCGGGCCGAAGCAGCGCAAACCCTGCGCCGTGAAATAATCCACCACACCGGCGACCAGGGGTGCTTCCGGACCGACCACGGTCAGTTCAACATTATTGTTACGGGCAAATTCGACCAGGGCAGGAAAATCCAGCGGATCAATAGCGATGTTCTCGACACCAGCCTCTGTGGCCGTGCCGGCATTGCCCGGCGCAACGTACACTGTGCCCACATCAGCCGACTGCGCCAGTTTCCAGGCCAGTGCGTGCTCACGTCCGCCGTTGCCAAGTACCAGTATGTTCATCTGCGGATCCTGTTTTAGTGTCTGAAATGGCGGATGCCAGTGAAGACCATGGCCATGCCTGCTTCGTCCGCGGCCGCGATGACTTCCTCATCGCGCATGGAGCCGCCGGGCTGTATCACGGCCACGATACCGGCTGCTGCTGCAGCATCAATGCCATCGCGGAAGGGGAAAAACGCATCGGAGGCCATCACCGAGCCGGCGACTGTCAGATTTTCATCGGCGGCCTTGATGCCGGCAATTTTTGCACTGTAGACACGGCTCATCTGGCCGGCACCAACGCCAATAGTCTGCTGGTTCCTGCAGTATACGATGGCATTGGATTTGACAAACTGGGCTACCGTCCAGGCAAACATCAGATCGGCCATTTCTGCGTCGGTCGGCTGGCGCTTGCTGACAACCGTCAGGTCGCTGGCGCTGATCTGGTGTATGTCACGCTCCTGCACCAGCAGGCCGCCATTAACACGTTTGTAATCCCATGCAGGCAGTGGCTTTTCCGCCCACTGACCGCAGGCCAGGACACGCACATTCGGCTTGGCTGATAACACGTCCTGTGCCGCTTTGTTGACCGTTGGAGCAATAATGACTTCGCTGAACTGCTGATCAATGATCGCCTTCGCAGTGCCTGCATCCAGTTCGCGATTGAAGGCAATGATGCCACCAAAGGCGGATGTCGGGTCAGTTTTAAACGCCAGCTGGTAGGCTTCTTCAATGGTCTCCGCGACAGCCACACCACAGGGGTTGGCATGTTTGACGATAACGCAGGCCGGTCCGGCAAAACTTTTCACACACTCCAGTGCGGCATCAGTGTCGGCAATGTTGTTGTAGGACAGCTCTTTGCCCTGTAGCTGTTCCGCCGTGCTGACACTGGCTTCGGCGGGATCTTTTTCAACATAAAATGCCGCACGCTGGTGAGGATTTTCACCATACCGCAGCGACTGCTTTTTCTGCAGTTGGCTGCTGAACGTGCGCGGGAATTCACTGCCACTGACAATTTTGCCCAGATAGTTGGCGATGGCGGCATCATATGCCGCAGTGTGTTCGAATGTTTTGACCGCCAGGTTAAAGCGGGTAGCCTGGGTCAGGCCACCCTTGTTGTGTTTTATTTCGCCAATGATGCCATCGTAGTCTGCCGGGTTTACAACAACCGCTACCCAGGCATTGTTTTTGGCGGCTGCACGCAGCATGGTCGGGCCACCGATGTCGATGTTCTCGATGGCCAGTGGCAGATCGCAATCCGGTTTGGCGATGGTGCTTTCAAAGGGGTAGAGGTTTACCACTACCAGGTCTATCGGGGGAATATCGTGGGCCTTCATGACGTCATCATCGATATTGCGTCTGGCGAGAATGCCGCCGTGCACCTTGGGG
Source organism: uncultured Pseudohongiella sp. (assembly GCA_963974875.1). GTDB lineage: Bacteria > Pseudomonadota > Gammaproteobacteria > Pseudomonadales > Pseudohongiellaceae > Pseudohongiella. Next base: position 7,740 of record CAXBER010000005.1, read on the forward strand.
TGCAGGGTTTTGACACGCCCGTCCATCATCTCGGGGAAGCCGGTGTAATCGGCAATTTCCGTGGCAGGGATGTTCTGTTCCTGCAGCAGGCGGAAGGTGCCGCCAGTGGAGAGGATTTCCACGCCTGCCTGATGGAGGGCGCGGGCGAATTCGGCAATACCGGTTTTGTCCGAGACGCTGATCAGGGCGCGACGGATAACTGCTGTGTTCTCAGTGGACATAAGCTCTATTCAAGATTTAACAATGCGGGTGGGAATTAGCGGATTGAATGCCTTATCTGGGCAATCCGTACTGTTTCATTTTCTTGCGTAGAGTACCACGATTGAGCCCCAGCATGGTAGAGGCGCGGCTCTGGTTGCCACCGGTGTGAATCAGCACGGCTTCGATCAGGGGAGCTTCAATTTCGCTCAATACCAGCTCATAAAGATTGGTAACCAGATCTTCGTCATCTTCTTCGATGTCGGCCAGATAAACAGCCATCGAACGTTCCACAGCCTGACGCAGACTGAACGGTTCTGATTCTTCAGCAAGTGCGATGGCCGATGCGGTGTATTTTTTCATTGCGTCAGGTCGTTGTTGGTCAATTGATCAGAGTAGCTGACAAGTATGTCGCGCTGCACAACGGCGTCAGTCGTGCTCATGAATTGCGTTTTGAGCTCATTGCCCGCAGGCAGCTCTTTGCTGTACCAGTCAATATGTTTGCGGGCAACAAGCGCGCCTTTCCAGTCGCCATAAAATGCATGCAATGCACGGATATGATCATTCATCAGCGTACAGATATCTATAGCGGCTGGCTTGTGTTCGACTTTACCGGTATCCAGGTACTGACGGATCTGGCGGAAGATCCAGGGGCGACCCTGAGCTGCCCGGCCGATCATCAACCCGTCAGCACCAGTGTAATCTAGCACATACCGGGCCTTCTCCGGGCTGCTGATATCGCCGTTGGCAATGATGGGTATCTGTACGTGCTGCTTGATGGCAGCGATGGTGTCGTATTCGGCATCGCCCAGAAACCGACATTCGCGCGTGCGGCCATGCACGCTGAGCATGGCAATACCGCAGTCCTCGGCAATCCGGGCAATCAGCAGGCCGTTGCGATTATTGCGGCTCCAGCCGGTGCGCATCTTCAGCGTTACGGGGATGTCGACGGCGCTCACGACCGCACGCAGTATCTGTTCGACCAGTTCCGGATCCCTTAGCAGCGCCGAGCCGGCGGCTTTCTTAAGCACTTTTTTGGCGGGGCAGCCCATATTGATATCGATCACTTCGGCGCCCATGGCAGCATTTTTACGCGCAGCCTCGGCCATCATGTCAGGGTCATAGCCGGCTATCTGGATAATTTCCGGGCCGCTGTTGCCGGAGCGCTTCATGCGCAGACGGTTTTTTTCACTATCCCAGAGCTGTGAGTTGGCAGGCACCATTTCGGCTACCGTCAGCGTCGCGCCCTGCTGCAGGCAGACTTCACGAAACGGCAGGTCGCTGACACCCACCATGGGCGCGAGCAGCACCGGCTGATGCAGCCAGTGGCGCCCCAGGCGGAAACCGGCTGTCGTATCCGGGTGCAGTGCCATTGCCGGGATTGCGCTCATGGCCTGATTCCCTGCGGTCGGGAGAAGTCGGCCCGGTAGTTGACCGCATCGTTGCCGGGATCCGCAAACGCGATGGCGATGCTGATGGTCTGACCGGGGGCCATGCCCGCCGTCGCGATGTCCGCAGCATAGTCGGCAGCCTGTAACTGGCGGGCGGCAACCAGGTCACCATCGGGCGCGCTGAATTGTATGGTCAGCGCCGGCAGCACCTGGTGGAAAGTGGCCTGGTTGGTGATGTCCATCGTCAACATTCTGATATCTTCATAGTCGGGATGATCCGTGATTTGCAGATTGCCGGCAGCAAATGCTGTCAGATCAAAACGATCCGGTAACTGGCAGCTGATACCGCGGGACTCGATAATTGCGCACGCGGAGTCCAGCCAGGGGCGGTAGACCGGGTGCTGGCTGAGCTCATCAACGTAGACAAAAATCAACTGGGCCGGCAGTGTCAGCAGCAATATGGCAGCCACTAACAGGCCACCCAGTGTCTGCCACCGCCGTCTGTGCGTTTTGACTGGCGGGCCGAGCGCCAATGGCTCGTCCAGATCCGGTATCTGCCCGTCCGCCGGTTTTGAATCCAGTATTGTCCACATGTGCCTGCTTCAGCTGTGCCGGGTGCCTTCGATGCGAACCCACTCGTCCTGCAGTACAGGTGGTTGCATCCGGAAGCCGGCGCTATAGGATTGTATCAGAGCGTCGGTCTGTTCGGATAATACACCGGACAGCACCAGATTGCCGCCCGGTCTGGTCAGGGCAGTCAGCACCGGCGTGAGTTCGGCCAGCGGCCCGGACAGAATATTGGCAATCACAATATCGGCCGGCGCGTGAGTTTCACCCGGCAGGTGGACGGTCAGCCGGTCCGCGGCGATTCCGTTTGTGTCGCGGTTATTGGCGGTGGCAATGATGGCCTGCGGATCATTGTCGACCGCAATCACCTGCCTTGCCCCCAGCAATGCAGCCGCTATGGCAAGAATACCCGAGCCGCAGCCGTAATCGATCACCGTCTTGCCCTGAAGATCCTGGGCATCCAGCCATGCCAGGCACAGTGCTGTGGTCGGGTGGGTGCCGGAACCGAAGGCAAGGCCGGGATCCAGCATGATGTTGATGTCAGCAGGCTCAGGTGGCTCACACCAGCTGGGGCACACCCAGACCCGTTGACCAAAACGCATCGGCTTGAACTCATCCATCCAGGCACGCTCCCAGTCCTGATCGGCTATGCTTTCGATAATCAGGTCTGATTTGTCCAGCCGGCTTGCGACGGTAATGGCGGCAACAATGTCACCTATGCTGGCGTCATGCTCAAACAGGGCGCACAGCATGGTCTGTTGCCACAACGGTGTGCTGTCCGGTTCCAGCTGAAACACCGGCTCGTCTTCCGCATCCAGAAATGAGACTGACACGGCGCCCAGTGACTGGAACAGCTGTTCCATCTGCTGGGCTTCCGTGTCAGTGATTCGGGTCTTGATCTGCTGCCAGGGCATCAGTAAGAAAATTCCGTGGACAGGTCAGCCATTGGTTTTTTTGAATCCACCGCTCAGCATGTGTTCGAGATAGTGGATATTGACGCCACCCTTACGGAAATTCGGGTCGCGCAATATGTCTTTGTGCAGCGCAATATTGGTGCGGATGCCATCGATCAGAATCTCGTCGAGCGCGTTCTGCATGCGCACCAGGGCTTCGTCGCGGTCGATGCCGTAGCTGATCAGTTTGCCGATCAGTGAGTCGTAATTCGGGGGCACGGTGTAGCCGCTGTAAATGTGCGAGTCGACCCGTATACCATTGCCGCCGGGTGCGTGATACAGATTTATCTTGCCCGGGCACGGCATGAAAGTGCTGGGATCTTCAGCGTTTATGCGGCACTCAAATGCATGACCGGTCAGTTTGATATCTTCCTGCTTCACGGAGAGTGGCAGTCCGCTGGCTATCCTGAGCTGCTCCTTGACAATGTCGATGCCGGTCACCATTTCGGTCACCGGATGCTCAACCTGAACCCGGGTATTCATCTCGATGAAAAAGAACTGTTCGTCCTGATAGAGAAATTCCAGTGTGCCGGCGCCCCGATATTTCATCAGCTGGCAGGCCTTGATACAGGTTTCGGCAACCTGGTTGCGCACATGCTCGGGAATGCCGGGGGCTGGCGCTTCCTCAATGACTTTCTGGTGGCGTCGTTGCATGGAGCAGTCGCGGTCGCCCAGATAAATGGCATTGCCCTGGCCGTCGCCCAGAATCTGTATTTCAACGTGACGGGGATTTTCCAGGAATTTTTCCAGATAGACTGTGTCATTGCCAAAGGCGGCCTTGGCTTCGGACTGTGTGACATAAATGGCTTTTAACAGCGCCGCTTCGCTGTGCACCACGCGCATGCCGCGGCCACCGCCGCCAGCAGCTGCCTTGATGATGACAGGGTAGCCGATGCGCCTGGCAATGCTCAGCGTGCGTTCGGCATCATCATTCAGCGGGCCGTCTGAGCCGGGCACAGTGGGTACGCCTGCTTTCTGCATGGCTTCGATGGCCGACACCTTGTCACCCATCAGACGAATGGTTTCTGCCCGTGGGCCGATGAAGATAAAGCCGCTGCGCTCTACCTGATCCGCAAAGTCTGCGTTCTCAGACAGAAAGCCGTAACCGGGGTGAATGGCAACTGCATCCGTGACCTCGGTAGCGGCAATGATGGCCGGCACGTTGAGGTAGCTCTGGGTCGGATTGGCCGGGCCTATGCATACCGATTCATCTGCCAGGCGCACGTGCATAAGATCACGGTCGACATTGGAATGTACGGCAACCGTTTTGATGCCCAGCTCCTTGCAGGCGCGCAGGATTCGCAGCGCAATTTCTCCGCGGTTGGCTATCAGGACTTTTTCTAGCATTGGCTTCAACCCTTAAACAATGGTGACCAGAGCCTGGTCGAATTCAACGGGCTCGCCGTCCTGTACCAGAATAGCCTCGATTACACCGGCGTGATCGGCTTCGATCTGATTCATCATTTTCATGGCTTCAATGATACAGATAACGTCGCCTACTTTGACATGCTTGCCGACTTCCACAAAGGAAGGTGAAGAGGGTGAAGGCGAGCGATAAAAGGTACCAACCATGGGTGACCGGACCACGTTGCCACGTACTTTTTTGGCAGCTTCCTTTTGCTCGGGTTCGGGCGCAGAGGCTGCAGCAGCAGGTGCCGGGGCAGGTGCGGGCGGTGGTGCTGCCTGATATTGAACCGGAGCCTGGGTAACTCTGCTGGCCCGACTGATGCGCACCGCTTCTTCGCCTTCCTTGATCTCGATCTCTGCGACATCTGATGACTCAAGCAGTTCGATGAGTTTTTTTACTTTTCTGATATCCATAATGTGTTCTCTTGTGCCGGTGTTTTTTGTTTAAGGATGTCTAGTGTGTATCGGTAATTCGGGTCAGTGCTGCCTGCACTGCCAGATCGTAACTCTGAGATCCGAGACCGGTAATTGTGCCGGCCGCGATATCCGAAAAATAAGATTGGTGGCGAAATGTTTCACGTTTATGGACGTTGGAGAGGTGGACTTCGATAAACGGAATGTTCACACCCAGCAACGCATCGCGCAGTGCAATACTGGTATGGGTAAACGCTGCAGGATTAAAAATGATGAAATTGATGCCTTCGCGGCGTGCATCATGGATGCGCTCGATCAGTTCATACTCGGCGTTGCTTTGCAGGTGCAGCAGATGGTGGCCCGCAGCCAGGCAGGTATTGCTGAGCCGGGCATTGATATCGTCCAGGGTTTCGTGGCCGTAAACCTCGGGTTCGCGACTGCCCAGCAGGTTGAGGTTTGGGCCGTGCAGAACAAGAATCGTTGCCATAATGTCCGTCCAGCAATTTCCGGAAAATTATCGAAGGAGCATTTTGGCAGATCTTTCTCAGATTTTCACCACCCAATTGTGGTTTTTCTCTGATCTTTTCGGGTCAGGTTGCAGTTAGCGGTAGATTTCCAGCTGGCGCAGTTGAGGGGGATAGCACAACCCTGCTTCGGCGCAGCCCTGAAAACCGATTTCCAGGGTAAATGACTGGGGCGCCGGACCGGGAATCTGCAAAGGAAGGCGGATTTGCTGATAATACACCGTAACGTCGCCAAAATACTCGTCATTGTGCAGCACGCCTTCAGGCAGGTTCAGCTCAAGAGGCCCTGCCATGCTGGCCGGGCTGACAATTCTGGCACTGAATTTGTCTGCGTACAGATAGTATTCCGGCGCGATGATCCAGTGCACACTGATCTGCGATTCAGAATCCAGGCTGGTATAAAGATTAAACGCCTCGTCCACATCCAGAAAGCGCGGAGCACTGCTGCCAAACGGACTGGTGCCCTGTGCGAGCAAGTGTCCGCTGACCGGCGACAATAACAGCATTGCAGCAATGACTGTCCGGCAAACACCACGTATCTGCAATTTATGCCTGATAGCGCTCAAAAATGAGTGTTGCATTGGTTCCGCCAAAGCCGAAGCTGTTGGACATGACACAGTCGAGTCTGACATCGTCAAGTCGTTTGGTAGCGATATTCAGACCCTCTGCCTCTGGCACAAGTTCCTCAATATTGGCTGATGCACTGACAAAATTGTGTTCCATCATCAGCAGACTGTAGATTGCTTCCTGCGCGCCGGTGGCCCCCAGTGAATGGCCGGTCAGTGACTTGGTGGAGTTAATGATGGGAGATCGGCCGGCGAACACTTCCCTGATGGCCTTGAGTTCGGTGACATCACCTACAGGGGTGCTGGTGCCGTGTGTGTTCAGGTAATCGATGGGACGCCCTGACGTAGTAGCCATGGCCATTTTCATGCAACGCACCGCGCCTTCGCCTGAAGGGGCGACCATGTCATAGCCATCAGAGGTAGCGCCGTAGCCGGTGATTTCGCCATATATTTTTGCGCCCCGCGCCAGGGCGTGATCCAGTGCTTCAATGACCAGCACAGCGCCGCCGCCGGCAATTACAAAACCGTCGCGGCTGACATCAAAGGGACGGGATGCCCTGGTGGGTTCATGGTTGTGCGTGGTGGTCAGTGCGCCCATGGCATCAAACAGGTTGGTGAGTGTCCAGTGTTCAGACTCGCCGCCACCGGCGAATACCACATCCTGTTTGCCCAGCTGAATCAGTTCGACGGCATTGCCGATGCAGTGTGCGCTGGTCGCGCAGGCTGACGAAATGGAGTAGTTGACACCTTTGATCTTGTAGGGCGTTGCCAGACAGGCTGATACGGTGCTGCCCATGGTACGTGGCACGCGATAGGGGCCGATCTTGCGCAGACCCTTGGTGCGCAGAATGTCTGCTGCTTCCACCTGATCCGCTGAGGAAGACCCGCCTGCACCCATGATGATGCCAGTGCGTTCATTGGACACATCAGTGTCGCCCAGGCCAGAATCCCTGATTGCCTGATCCATGGCAATATAGCCATAGGCGGCCGCATCACCCATAAAACGCAGTACTTTGCGATCAATGTGTTCTTCAAAATTGATATCAACACGTCCGGAGATGTGCGCGCGCAGGCCCATTTCTTCGTAAACGGGATTAAAGCTGATACCGCTGCGGCCTTCTTTAAGGGAATCAAGTACGGTCGGGATGTCATTGCCAATGCAGGAAACAATACCGATGCCAGTTACAACAACGCGTCTCATAGGTACCTCTGTCTTTCAGTCAATCAGAATTTGGCGTCTGCCGTGAACAGGCCCACTTTAAGACCCTTGGCTGTGTATATCACTTTGCCATCGACGGCTACCGTGCCATCGGCGATGCCCATCACCAGTTTACGCTCAATTATGCGGCTGAGAGAAATGTTGTAAGTGACTTTTTTGGCGGTTGGCAGAATTTCGCCACTGAATTTTACCTCGCCGGCGCCCAGGGCGCGGCCCTTGCCAAGATTTCCGCGCCAGCCCAGGTAGAATCCGACCAGTTGCCACATCGCGTCCAGTCCCAGACAACCCGGCATGACCGGATCGCCCGGAAAGTGACACTCAAAAAACCACAGGTCCGGCCTGATGTCCAGTTCGGCGATAATCTGACCTTTGCCGTGCTCGCCGCCCTGATCGGTGATCTCAATAATCCGGTCCAGCATCAGCATGTTGCCTATAGGCAGCTTGGCGTTGCCGGGGCCGAACATGCGGCCATATCCGCAGTCGATCAGTTCGTCTCGCTCATAAGAGCTTTTGGGAGTAAATCCTGTATTCATAAGCGGTTTTTGGCACCAGGTTATTGCAAGGCGTGCAATATTATCGCGAGCGGGGAAAATAATCGATAATATTTTGACCCGCACTGACGATCAGCCCGGTTCTGGGATAGACTTGGCGGTTCAGCGTGTAAAGGAAATGACATGATTACTCCCATAATATTGGCCGGTGGTGTCGGATCCCGCCTGTGGCCATTGTCCCGGCAGCTGAACCCCAAGCAGTTTGTGGATATCGGTGTAAATGCAGATGGTTTGACCCTGTTTCAGGCAACCATTCAGCGCCTGGAAGGGTTGCCAGGGTTGTCACCGCCCATCGTTATCTGTAACGAAGAGCATCGTTTTCTGGCCGCAGAACAACTGAGGCAGTTGGCACACAACGGTATTCAATGCGCAAAGAATGCCATGTTGCTGCTGGAGCCGGAGGGTCGCAATACGGCGCCGGCACTGACACTGGGTGCCCTGCTTGCTCAGCAGGCGGCAACACAGGGCGAGCCGGTTGTGCTGCTGGTCCTGCCGGCGGATCACCTGATTGAGGATGTTGACTGTTTTCACCGGTGCATCGAGACGGCCAGGCGACAGGCGCTGTCGGGTCATCTGGTGACATTTGGTATTGAGCCAGCATATCCGGAGACCGGTTACGGGTATATTCAGGCCGGCGCGGCAGTGGCAGGTCATGAGGGAGTGGCAATGGAAGTCGCCCGGTTTGTGGAAAAACCCGATCTGCACACGGCTGAGCAATACCTTGAGCAGGGCGGCTTTTTCTGGAACAGCGGCATGTTCATGATGACGGCGGAGGGGTGGCTGGATGAAGTCACCCGGTTCGCACCCGATATGTCCCTGGCATGTCGCAAGGCCTGTGAGCGTGTTGGTCGCGATGGTGACTTTGTCCGGGTGGACGAAGCGCAGTTTGCCACCAGTCCGGCCGATTCGATTGACTATGCGGTCATGGAAAAAACCAGTCTGGCCGTTGTGGTGCCCATGGCGGCCGGCTGGAGCGATCTGGGTGCCTGGGATGCACTCTGGGAGGTCAATGGAACGCGGGATGCAGGCAATAATGTGCTGAGTGGCGATGTGTACTGTGACCAGGTCAGCAACAGTTATGTCTCAGCAGGATCCAGGCTGGTTGCTGCGATTGGCATTGATCATGCAGTGATTGTTGAGACCGCCGATGCAGTGCTGGTTGCTGACAAGCACAAAGTGCAGGATGTCAAAAAGGTTGTGCAGTGGCTGGAATCGCAGTCAAGACCGGAGGCGGTCAGTCATACGCTGGTTTACAGGCCATGGGGTTCGTTTGAATCCCTGGCGACGGGACCTGGTTTTCAGGTCAAGCGGATAAGGGTCCGTCCTGGTGCAGCCCTGTCTCTGCAGATGCACCATTTTAGGGCGGAACACTGGGTGGTGATCGCCGGGACGGCCATCGTAACCTGCGAGGAGCGGGTTTTTACCCTGCAGGCCAACGAGTCAACGTTTATACCGCAGGGTAGCAAGCACCGGCTTGAGAATAAGAGCAACACCTGGGTTGAACTGATTGAAGTACAAACGGGTAATTATCTGGGTGAAGACGATATTGTAAGATTCGATGATGTGTATGGTCGGCACTGATTTTCAGAGCGCCGATTTTCAAATATAAGGAGAGTGTAGCAGATGATCAGGAAATGTCTTTTTCCGGCAGCCGGTTATGGAACCCGCTTCCTGCCCGCCACCAAGGCGATGCCCAAAGAAATGTTGACGCTGGTAAACAAACCCCTGATTCAGTATGGCGTTGAGGAGGCGTTGGCAGCAGGTATCACCGGTATGGCAATTGTGACCGGACGAGGCAAGCGTGCCATTGAAGATCATTTTGATATCAGCTATGAACTGGAGCACCAGATTGCCGGTACCTCCAAGGAAGCGGCGCTGGCCGATATCCGTCACATCATTGATGTCTGCACATTCTCCTACACCCGGCAGATCGAGATGAAAGGTCTGGGGCATGCAATTCTCACCGGCGAAACACTCATCGGCGATGAACCTTTTGCCGTCATCCTGGCGGACGATTACTGCGTGGCAGAGCCCGATCCGGTGCTGCTGCAGATGATAAAGCTGTACGAAAAGTACCAGTGCAGTATCGTGGCGATTGAGGAAGTACCGCGTGAGGAAACGTTCAAGTACGGGGTTATTGACGGGGAAGAGGAAGAAGAGGGAGTCTTCCGTATTCGCCAGATGGTGGAGAAACCTGACCCTGCCGATGCACCATCCAACCTGGCCATTATTGGAAGGTACATTTTGACACCGGATATTTTTGATATTCTGCGGGCTACACCGCCTGGCCGAAATGGCGAGCTGCAGATTACTGATGCGTTGATGACACAGGCCAGCGAAGGCCGTGTGCTTGGTTACAGATTCAAAGGGCGCCGGTTTGACTGTGGCAGCGTCGAGGGGTTTGTTGACGCCACCAACCACTGCTACCAGAACTATTATCAAAAATGATTGGTGAAAAAGGATTTGATCGTGAAAATTGACTGCTTTAAAGCCTACGATATTCGCGGCCGCGTGCCGGATCAGTTGAATGAAGATATTGCCTATCGCATCGGTCGGGCCACAGCGTTATTTCTACGTGTCAGTGAAATGGTGGTCGGGCATGACATACGCCTGAGCAGTCGTTCACTGTGTGATGCATTGACGCGGGGGTTGACCGATGGTGGCGTAGATGTCATTGATATTGGTCAGTGTGGCACCGAGGAAATCTATTTTGCCACCTCGCATCTGAATGTTGGTGGCGGCATTGTGGTAACGGCCAGCCACAATCCCATGGACTACAACGGCATGAAACTGGTGCGCGAACAGTCACGACCCATCAGTGGTGACACGGGTCTGAATGATATCAAGGCCCTGGTTGAGTCTGCTGATTTTCCGGAAGCGACTGCCAAAGGCAAAGTGAGCCGGCTCGATACCCGTCCTGCATATATAAAGCACCTGCTGTCGTACATTGATGTGCCAGCGTTAAAGCCGCTGAAACTGGTTATTAATGCGGGTAACGGCGGTGCAGGCATTGTTGCAGATGAGTTGCTGGCGCACCTGCCATTTGATGTGACCCGTGTGCATCATGAGGCCAACGGTAATTTTCCCAACGGTGTACCCAATCCGTTGCTGGAAGAAAACCGCCAGCCAACCATCGACGCCATTCATGAACACAATGCCGATCTTGGCATTGCCTGGGATGGTGATTTTGATCGCTGCTTCTTTTTTGATGAAACCGGTTATTTTGTTGAGGGGTATTACATTGTCGGATTGCTGGCGCAGAGTTTCCTGACCAAACAACCGGGTTCTGCCATCATCCATGATCCGCGTCTGATCTGGAATACCCGGGAAATTTGCGAAACCATGGGCGGGCGGGCCATTCAGTGCAAGACTGGTCATGCTTTCATCAAGGAGCGCATGCGGGAGGAGGATGCAGTTTATGGTGGCGAGATGAGCGCTCACCATTATTTCCGCGACTTTGCCTATTGCGACAGCGGCATGATCCCCTGGTTGCTGGTCACTGAACTGATGAGCCAGTCCGGTAAAAAACTGTCAGAGCTGGTGGCAGAAAGAATGGCGGCGTTTCCGGCCAGCGGCGAGATTAATCGCACGGTTGAAGATGCCGCAGCGCTGCTGGCAAAGGTTGAAAAACTGTATGCAGAAAAGGCACTTGAGGTGGATCATACCGACGGGTTGGGTATGAATTTTGAGCAGTGGCGTTTTAATCTGCGTATGTCCAATACCGAACCTGTCGTGCGTCTGAATGTCGAGTCACGCGGGGATACGGCGTTGATGCGGGAGAAAACTGCGGAGTTGCTGGCGCTGTTCTAAAGAAGGTTGCAGCCTGGTCAGAGTATTTCGGCCTCGGGCTGAAATACCAGCCGGTAGCGGTAGCTGTCTTCGTTTTCAATGCGAAACCCAAGCGTCTGATAAAAACTGAAGGCGGGATTGTTTTTTAACACGCTGAGCCGCAACGGCAATTGCAGTTGTTTGCTCTGTGCCTGCAGTCGCTGCATGATAACAGTACCGTAACCCTGGTTTTGCCATTGTGGTTCTATCAGCAGCATTTCAAGATGCAGATGGTCGGGTTTTTGCTGAATGCTGTAGCCACCGATATCAGCATTGTCTGTACTGGCAATCAGAAAACCGGACGCGGGAATGTGAGCCTCAAAACTGTGGCGCTGAAACAGCTCGTTCCAGCCCCAGGTATCGGAGATGTATTGCTGCATGACCGCCTTGAAAAGACGGTAGGCCCAGTCCATTTCCTGTGGTTCTGCTTTGCGGTACTGCAGCGGGTTCATTATGATTGACTCAGGTGTTTACCGGTGTGGCAAGTTTGCGTTTCCAGCCCAGCTGTTTTTCGACAGCGCTTATCATTGCGCCGGCCAGGTCCTTGCCGGACACCTCCTCCAGATCACCCAGCGATGGCGAACTGTTGACCTCCAGCAGCAATGGTCCCTTGCGCGAGCGCAGTATATCAACCCCGGCGACTTTCAGGCCGATACTTTTGGCAGCCTTTATTGCGATACGGCGCTCCTCGCTGGTGATGCGGACAGCAGTCAGGCTGCTGGCATGCTGTTTGTTGCTGCGGAACTGCCCCGGCCCGGCCTGCCGCTCAACGGCACTGACCACTTTGTTGTCTATCACCAATAATCGTAGTGACTTGCCGTCAGCTTCCTTGATGTATTCCTGAACCAGCAGATTGGCCTGTAGCGACTTGAATGCATTGATGAGACTTTCAGCCGCCGTGCGCGATTCAGCCAGGACCACACCGCGCCGCTGCGGGCCTTCCAGCAGTTTTACCACCAGTGGAGCGCCGTTCACCATCTCGATCAGGTCGTCGGTGTCCAGCGGACTGTCGGCAAAGCCGGTGGTGGGTATCGGCAAACCTTGCTGCAACAGATGCTGCAGCGAGTAGAGTTTGTCGCGAGAGTGGCTGATGGACTGGGCTGTGTTCAAGGAATAGATACCCAGGTTTTCACACTGACGTACCAGAGCGCAGCCGTAAAAAGTAAGGTCGGGTCTGATTCTGGGAATGACGGCATCCAGTTTGTTCAGCATGCGGCCACCCCGGTAATGAATTTCGGGATTCTCTGCGTCAAGCTTCATATAGCACTGGCGGACATCATAGAAGCGGATACGATGGCCGCGTTCTTCACCGGCTTCCATGATGCGCTGGTTGCTGACCAGGTCCGGATTGCTGGCAAGCAGGCCAATGCGCAGGCCCGAACTTTCCTGGGTGTGTTCCTGGTAGTAATGCTCAAGCTGCCGGTCCGCAATGCTGCCACATAAAAATCCGGCGGCAGGGTCAACGAGTATTCTGCCGTGCATGGCCTCTCTGCCCAGCAGCATGCGGTAACCCATGGAGTCACGATTGGTCAGGGTCAGTTCTATGGGCCAGGCCTGGCCGTTGAGTTGTAACTCGGTTCTGACCACAAAGCGTTTTTCACCAATACCACTGGAACTTTTGATAACGCGTTTGTCGATGACTTCGGCTTCGCAGCGGATAATCGTGCGCCGGTTACTCTGCAATGGGTGCACTTCAAAACTGACCCAGGACTGTCCCTGACGGGAAAACAGCCTGATGTTGAAAGCATGCAGGGATGAGGTTTTGGCGCCGGAGTCCACCCGTGCCTTGATGGCGGGTATGCCAAGATTCGGCAATGCGCACCATTCTTCACTGCCGACAATTATTTTGTTGCCCGTGGCGTGGTCAGAGCTCATGAATTTTTCCTGTCAGACTGCTGCTGTCTGGCGCAATGGGCGAGCAGCATCTGGCTTGATCTGTCGAGTGATTGCGCGGCCTGCTGGTCGCCATTGAGGGCCATGAACACAGGCCCGCTCAATTGCTTGCCCAGCTCCACACCCCATTGGTCAAAGGCATTGATGTTCCAGATGACACTTTGCACAAACACCTTGTGCTCGTACATGGCAATCAGTGACCCAAGATTGTACGCGTTTAGTTCATCCAGCACGAATGTCGTGCTGGGGCGGTTGCCTGCAATAACTTTGTGTGGTGCCAGCACTTCAACGTCCGCAGCATTGAGGCCGCTGGTTTGCAACTCTGCAATCGATTGCTGCAGCGTTTTGCCGAACATCAGGGCACGGCTTTGTGCAAAGCAGTTGGCCAGCAGGTGCAGATGTTGCGTTTTGTCGGCCTCATCGGCAGTGGCATCAGCGCGCGCAACAGCGATAAAGTCGGCCGGGATCATTTGAGTTCCCTGATGCAATAACTGATGAAACGAATGTTGCCCATTGGTGCCGGCACTGCCCCAGATTACAGGGCCGCTGTTCTGCGTCAGATGCGCGCCGGATTTGTCCACAGATTTGCCCAGACTTTCCATTTCGAGTTGCTGCAGAAAACCCGGCAGCATATGCAGATCCTGCGCGTAAGGCAGGATGGCCTGGCTGTCCGCCTGCCAGAAATTGCGATACCACACTGTCAGCAGGCCTTGCAGCACAGGAATATTCTGCGCCAGCGGTGCATTCATGAAGTGCTGGTCCATCAGTGCTGCGCCTGCCAGCAACTGACGGAAGGTTGCCATGCTGGTCGCCAGTGCGATTGGCAGGCCAATCGCGGACCACAGTGAGTAGCGGCCACCCACCCAGTCCCACATCGGGAAAATATTGCCGGGCGCTATCCCGAACTCAACGGCTGCGGTGGTATTCACGCTGACAGCTATAAAGTGTCGGGCAATATCTCCGGCCTGTCCGCCACTGTCCAGAAACCAGCGGCGCGCCAGTTGTGCATTCTGCAGCGTCTCCAGTGTGGTGAAAGATTTGGACGCAACTATAAACAGCGTCTGTTCCGGATTCAGTGAGGCGAGACAGCTGCGCATGTGCGCAGGATCTACATTGGAGATAAAATGACAGCGCAGGCGCTGGTTATGCTGCTGCCGCAGGGCGGTGGTTGCCATGGCTGGTCCCAGATCGGAGCCGCCGATACCGATATTGACAACATCGGTGATGACCAGGCCGGTATGGCCGCGCCACTCACCCGCTATCACAGCATTAACAAACGCCTCCATTGCATCCAGTGTTGCGCTGACGGTGTCGGCAATATCAGGCAGGTTGGCCGGAACGTGGCCGCGCAGTGCCATATGCAGCGCCGGACGCTGTTCAGTGTTGTTGACATGCTCGCCGGCGAAAAGGGCGGCTCTGGCTTCCGGTAAACCGCAGGCGTCGGCCAGTTGCAATAAATGTGTCAGGGTGTCGGTATCGATCAGGTTTTTGGAGAAGTCTGCATACAGACCGCCGCAGTTCAGACTGAGCTGCCGGGTGCGTTCCTCCCCGATACTGAACAGTTGTTGCAGCAGGTTTTTGTTCTGGGCGAGCCTGGTCTGGTGTGTGGCCAGTTGCTGATGTTCCCGGTTGCTGCCGCTGTTCATTGTTGGCCTGCCTTCTGAATACCTGAAGCGTTTAAGTTAGCTGATATTACCAAGGCTATCAATTGCACGGTTAGTGGTAAAAAAATGTTGATCAAATTTATTTTCATTGGTAGGATGCGCGCCCTGTACCAGAACACTTTCTGGAGCACTTTGCGCCGACATAGCTCAGCTGTGGTAGAGCAACTGACTTGTAATCAGTAGGTCCCGGGTTCGACTCCTGGTGTCGGCACCAAATTCCCCGCTAAACCCTTCAGTTCAATGATTTAGTGAATCTCTGAATACGTCTGTGATCACTCTGGCGCGATTTGAGATTCTGCCTGTGTTGTCGTTTTGTGTTGCTCCGTCACACTTTTGCATTAAAACTGTAACATTTTGACGATAAATCGTTGATTTTCTGAACGCATTCAGTTACAAATGCCTCCGTTAAGCAACTATTGGTCATAACAATGGCCGGCGGTTGACGAGAAATAAAAACAATATGATTGAAAATGAAAACCAGAGATGACTCAAAAACTGCCCGATCAGGACTGATGCGGGTGTTTTTGTATTCAAAAAAATCTATCTTAAAGGTGGGATACTAATGGACAAGAACTATAAGCTAAGCCGGGCGATCAAGTTCGCCATGCTGTCAGGTGCTTATGCAGTGGGCGCAGGTGTATTTTCTGCAGCGCACGCACAGCCAGCTGAGCAGCAAGTAGAAGAGATCACTGTTACCGGTAGCCGTATTGTGCGCCGTGACTTTGAAGGTACCAGCCCGGTGTTTACACTGGACTCGTCTTCCATTCAGGATGCGGGTACTCCGCAGATTGAACAGGTACTGAACGAGCTGCCACAACTGGTGCCAACCATTACAACAACGTCCAACAACCCCTCAAACGGTGGTCAGGCACAGGTTGACCTGCGTGGTCTGGGTACGTCGCGAACGCTGGTGCTGATGGACGGCATCCGTCTGCAGCCTTCCAACGTGTCGGGCACCATCGACCTGAACACAGTTCCGGCCGGCCTGATCGACAGCATTGAAATCGTAACCGGCGGTGGTTCAGCCGTATACGGTTCCGATGCAATTGCCGGTGTTGTAAACATCAAGCTGCGTCGTGATTTTGAAGGCGTACAGGTGTCTTCAACTTATGCCGAATCCGCTGAAGGTGACGGTGGCACACAAACTGTCAGCCTGATGATGGGTGGTGACTTTGACGGTGGTCGCGGTAACGCGGTCATGTACATGAGTTATGACAAGCGTGACGGCGTCTACGCAGGTGATCGTGCGTTCTCTGCAGTTGCCCGTGGTCCAAACCTGGCGCCACTGGGTTCAGCGGGTGTACCTGATGGTTTCTACGTTCCTGCTGGTGCGAACCGCGGTACGCAGGCCGCGTATGATTCCGTCTTCGGTGCCGGCGCAGTGCCGAATACCGATATCCTTGGCTTTAACACTGACGGAACGCTGTTCTCTCGCACAGGTACTGTCAACTACAAGGGCGATAAGACCGATATCGGTTTTAATCCAAATACATTCAGCTATAACTACGCACCGGTTAACTACCTGCAGTTGCCGCTGGAGCGTCGTCAGATAGCTGCATTTGGTCATTACGAACTGGGCGACAATGCTGAAGCGTATGCCAAAATGAGCTACACCACCTACTCAGCCAATCAGGAACTGGCGGCTACGCCGGTGACTTCTGGTGTGGGTTCAACAGTTGCTGTTACCAACCCGTTCATTTCACCGGAGCTGGCGACCATTCTGGCTTCACGCGCTGACCCGACTGCGCCATTTACGCTGTACAAGCGTACTGTTGAGGTTGGCCCACGTGGTTCCAACAACAACTACGATGTGCTGCAGATGACGTTTGGTAGCCGTGGTGACTTCGAACTGGCTGACTACACCTGGAACTGGGATCTGTGGGGCAGCTGGGGCCGTACACAGCGCACCGAGATCCAGACCGGTAACGTCTCCCGCTCCAAGCTGCAGGCTGCTCACAACGCCACAGCCGCCAACCCGGATCCGCTGGGTTGTGGTGGTCTGAACCCGTTCGGTCTGGGCAGTATGTCTGAGGCATGTGCTGCAGCAATTGCTGTACAGGCGCAGAATACGACCATTCTGACCAACAAGATGGCTGGCGCTACCATGACTGGTGGTGTATTCGAACTGCCGGCTGGTACTGTGCAGACAGCATTTGGTGTTGAATACCGTGACAACGAAGCCGTGTTCCGTCCTGACCAGTTCCTGGCCAGCGGTGACGTGGTGGGTTTCAACGCACAGCAACCTACCGTGGGTGCGATTGATGTGAAGGAAGTGTTTGCCGAATTCTCCGTTCCGGTACTGAGTGGCGCGCCAATGGCGAACTACCTGGGTCTGGATGGTGCGGTACGTCACTCCGACTACAACCTGGCAGGCGGTGTAGACACCTACTCACTGGGTTTGGATTACGAGCCGTTTGACAACCTGAAATTGCGTGGTTCCTACAACCGTGCAGTTGCAGCACCTAACGTGTCTCAGCTGTTCCGTCCGCAGAACGAAGGTTTCCCGGCGTATACCGATCCGTGTTGGGACGGTAGTGCACAGCGTACCGGTGCTAATGCAGCACAGGTAAATGCCTTGTGTGCGGCGCAGGGTGCGCCAGCCAGCTTCCCGCAGGGTAATGGTCAGGTACGTGCCTTGTCAGGTGGTAACCCGAATCTGGAGCCTGAAGAAGCCGATACCTATACCTTTGGTACTGTATGGACACCTGATCTGCAGGACCTCAACCTGCGATTGGCAATGGACTGGTTCCGCTACGAAATCACCGAGCGTATCGGCGGTGTAGGCGCGGCATCCATTGTGTCACGTTGTTTCAACGACCAGGATGCAAACCCCACATACAGCCCGAGCAATCAGTGGTGTTCATTCTTCGAGCGTAGTGCAGCCGGTGTTGCTGAAAACGTTCGTGCAACTGACCAGAACCTGGGCAAGATGAACATTGACGGTATCGATCTGCAGATTGATGCCGGCATGGAACTGGGCGCTGGCATGTTGACATCCAACATTGCACTGACGCATCTGTTGAAGTGGCAGCAGCAGGAAGATCCGGCTGCTCCGCTGACCCGTCAGGAAGGCACCATTGGTGTTGTGATTGCTGAGACGCTGCCAGAGTGGAAAGCACGTATTTCTACTGGTTATGCCTTCGGCGAGTACAACGTGCAGTGGACCATGAACTACATTGACGGTATGGATGTGGTTAACAGCAACGCTGGTCGTTCACGTGTTACCGCTGGTGTCGTACCAACAGTAGGTTCTTATACTTACCATCGTCTGACTGGCAGCTGGACGCCGGGCATGCTGGAAGGCCTGAGCCTGACTGCGGGTATCAACAACCTGATGGACAAGCAGCCTCCGGTGTACACCGGTGATGCAGGTGCCGGTATCCAGTCCAACACAGATCCGTCAACTTATGACGTGCTGGGTCGTCGTTACTTCGTATCTGCTACTTACAAGTTCTGATCATCGATCAGATCTGTCAGTAATACAGATAACGAGTAACTAAAAAACCACCGCCTTTGCAAAGGGGCGGTGGTTTTTTTATGCGCGTAATCAAGATGTCCAGCCCGCGGACTGATATCATCCGCTTGCAGAGTCACAGGGAGATTTCCAATGAACGCAAGTCCGCTTGAAACCAATGCACTGTTCGCCTCGCCGGTCGCCAGCCGGACGTTACAGAATGCGGAGTCGTTAAACCGGGAGCTGGAAACGCTGCTGCTGGCCAGAGAGGCCGAGCCGTATCGCAACCCCTATCCAACGCATATTCCGCAAAAGGAATTGTTCGAAAGCAATTTTGACATGTTTCGCTGGCCGGAAGCCTGTGTGCAGACCTTGCGCGGATTCATGATGGAATCAATCGGGCAGCTGGTGGCGGATCTTAATGGCTACGGTCCGGCTGACATGGCGCAGTTGCAGATTCACAACCACACCTGGTTTCACGTCACCCGCTTTGGCGGATCATTTGTGGCGCACAACCATCCCATGGCATCGTGGTCTGCGGTTTACTGTGTCAAACCGGGGGAAGAGGTGCCTGAGCGACGTGATAGTGGTGTGTTGCGGTTTCTGGATCACCGGCCCGGTTCAAACATGTTTATGGATCCGGCCAATGTCAAGCTGAGAGTGCCTTACAATTTCGGGCATTATTCGATGCGCCTGGCGGCAGGTCAGCTGGTGATTTTTCCGTCCTATCTGGTGCATGAAGTTGCGCCGTTTCTGGGGCAGGATACCCGCATAACCATTGCAACCAATTGCTGGTTTACCCGCCGCGCGTAGCGGTCACTATCCAGCCCAGCAAATTTGGCTGGCCGTGCTCACGTGTGTCATTGCGAAAAATGGGTTCGGGTGAGGTGGGCTGCATGCCGGCAGTTGTTGCCATGTAACAGAAATGCCTGATGCCCTGCGCATCAAGCGCGGCGTTCAGATTGGCCTCAATACGTTGCCGGTGAGCTGTCATTTCCTGTTCCAGTACTGTCAGGTTGCTGTGCGTTATCTCTTCGCCACTGCGGGGGATATGATTGAGTATGTTGGCCAGCTGGCTGCAGATGTCATTGGCAAATGTGACATTTGAATGCGTGTGGGCATAGTCGGTGATGCGGCTGAGCATGCCCTGGATGTCCGTCATTTGTTGACGTGATTCAGGGTCGGCTGCAATCGATGCAGGACTGGAAATTTGTCCGGTACTCACCAGTCGCTCAAGAAACCGGCGGCAGCTGCTGAATACGGAAAGCTCTGATTCAAAAAATGAAAAAAAGTCCAGCTCATGGCGGGTGGTCCGGATTATATCGGCATCGGCATGATGCACAATAAAACCTGCCGAGCCGCCGGGTTTGAGAATGCGGGCGATCTCGTTCAGGCTGCGCTGAACGTCACTGTATTCGATGGCGTACTGGCTGCAAACCAGATCCATGCAGGCATCGGCGTAGTCTGTCTGTTCACAGCTGATACCACTGCGAAAATGCACCGCTGCCGCTGACAGGCCCATGCGCTCTACTGCCTGCTGTGGCCTGATCTCTGCCGCATCAATGCCCTCTATGTGCAGGGCCAGGTCATGCATTTGAGAAAAGTCCTGCGCGAGCAGGGCAACGGCGCCATTGCCGGTGCCGATGTCCAGTACCCGGTTGCTGACCGCGAGCTTGCTGAACATTGAATGCCAGAATGCCTTGATGTTGTTGTCATAGTTGCCGTCAAACGCGCCGGGGCAGGAGTGCAGATAGCCTTTTTCCCAATAACGGTTCCACGCGTTGGTGGTTGCGGACGGGGCGGGAGATGGAGGTGTTTTTTTCACGGCTGGATATTTTTTCCTGCATATTTGCCGGTATGATAACAAAATAACCTATCACATGGAGTTCCGGATGTTTTACTGCGAGATGTCGGTGCGTGACTACGAATGCGACATGCAGGGTGTGGTCAATAATTCGGTCTACCAGAACTATCTGGAACATGCCCGACACGAGTTTCTCAAAACCCGCGACCTGGATTTTGCGCACCTGACCCGCGACGGCATCATTGTGGTGGTGGTACGTGCCGAGATTGATTACCTGCGTCCGCTGCAAAGTGGTGACAGTTTTCGTGTGACAGCTGAACCGGTACTGGAGTCGCGGGTGCGGCTGGTATTCAGCCAGCAGATCATCAATGCCGACTCCGGCGTGGTGCATGTGCGTGCCCGTATAGTTACCACCGCGGTCAATGAACGGGGGCGGCCGTATTTTCCGGAGATACTGCGTGCGCTGCTTTAATCTGAAGTGCTCCTTCGACCCAGCAGACGATCTACCAGCTCAGGCACAGTGACGCTGGCATTGCCACAGATCTGTTCATTAAAATCCGAGTGTGTGGCTTCAAGATTCAGTTCAATGGTGTGTGCGCCATGCTCCCGGGCCAGCTGGTAAAACCCGGCGGCAGGGTAAACATTGCCCGATGTACCAATAGCGATAAACAGATCACAGCGTTCCAGTGCGCGTGTAATCGCCGTCATGGCCAATGGCATTTCGCCAAACCAGACAACATGCGGTCGCAGGTTTGTCGGTTGCTGACAGCAGCGGCAGATGTCATCCAGTCCCAGGTCTTCGCGTTGATCAAACACCAGTCCGGATACGCTGCAGCGTGACTTGAGCAGTTCGCCATGCATGTGTACCGGAGTGCTGCCGGCACGTTCGTGCAGATTGTCAATATTCTGTGTCACCAGCAGAAATTCATGGTCCGGGCTTTCACTGCAGGCGTATTCAAGTCTGGCAAGCGCCGAGTGAGCAGGGTTTGGGCGCACCGGGTCCTGTTGCAATTGACGTCGCCGGCGATTGTAAAAGTCGTGAACCAGCAGCGGATTTGCGGCGAAACCTTCCGGGGTGGCAACGTCCTCCACGCGGTGGTTTTCCCATAACCCATCAGCGGCCCGAAACGTGGGTATACCTGATTCTGCCGAGATGCCGGCTCCAGTGAGCACAACAATTGATCTGTAAGGTACCATCATACAGCTTACCTGGTCTGAAAGAGGCCATGACGCCTGTGTGTCACAGCGTTATAATGTATTGTTTTTTAAAGGAGCATGTCTATGACTTTGCCACAAACAGGTAAACCGGCCCCGGCATTCACGTTGAAAAATCAACAGGGCGACCTGGTTTCCCTGGCAGATTTCAAGGGCAAACAGAATGTTGTCCTGTATTTTTACCCTAAGGCAATGACGCCGGGTTGCACCGTGCAGGCCTGCGGTCTGCGTGACAGCCAGGCAGAACTGGCGGCGACTGACACTGTAGCGCTGGGTATTTCGCCTGATCCTGTCAGCCGGCTGCAGAAGTTTGTCGACAAGGAGTCGTTGAATTTCCTGCTGCTTTCAGACGAAGATCATGCAGTTGCTGACAAATACGGCGCCTGGGGCCTGAAAAAGTTCATGGGCCGGGAGTATGATGGCATTCTGCGTCAGACATACATCATTGATAAGGAAGGCAAGTTACGGCATATCATGGACAAGGTCAAAACCAAAACACACCATGATGATGTGCTGGACTGGATCAAAACCAATCTCTAATGGATTCCTGTGAAACTGAATTTTAAGCAGTACTCGTCCGCGGGCGAGCCACTGATCATATTGCATGGCCTGTTCGGCAATCTGAACAATTGGTCCTGGCACAGCCGGAAGTTTGCCGAACGGTACGCCGTGTATGCACTGGATCTGCGCAATCACGGTGATTCCCCGCATGCGCCGGACATGAGCTATCAGCTTATGGCCGAAGATGTTCTGCAATTCATGGATGATCAGGGTATCAGCAAAGCCAATGTTCTGGGACATTCGATGGGTGGCAAGGTCGCCATGCAGCTGGCACTGATTGCGCCGCAACGGGTGATGAAGCTGGTGGTGGCTGATATCGCACCG
The DNA here is from genome assembly GCA_963974875.1 of uncultured Pseudohongiella sp. Classification (GTDB taxonomy): domain Bacteria; phylum Pseudomonadota; class Gammaproteobacteria; order Pseudomonadales; family Pseudohongiellaceae; genus Pseudohongiella. The sequence goes on from CAXBER010000005.1 coordinate 30,273, forward strand.
GTACAGTACGGAGATGAGCGTGGCGAGCATGATGAGATATTTGATGGCTTGTGTGCGCTCAATCCTGCGTCATTGAGCAGCCGGACCAGTGCGGATCACGAGCTGGCAAAATGGGTCAGTGATGAAATTGTGCGGCAGTTTCTGCTGAGTAATCTGGTGCGCAGGGAAGGCGGAGGTTTTCAGTGGCGGATCAATCTGCCGGTACTGAAAGCCAGCTATCCGGCACTGCGCGCCAAACCAGTAGCGGATAAACCGTTTGTCGGGCCGGTGCTGTTTGTGCGTGGTGATCTGTCCGATTATATAAAAACGGCACACAAGGATGAAGTGCTGGCGCTGTTTCCTGACGCCAGCATCAAGACCATCATGCAGACCGGCCATTGGCTGCATGCTGAAAAACCCGAAACCTTTCACCGGATAGTCGACGACTTCCTGCAGGCGGACTCATGACATTACTGAGCGTCAATGTAAACAAGATAGCGCTGCTAAGAAATTCACGCGGCACCAATTACCCGGACCTGTTGCTGTTTGTGCGCAATATTATTGCACAGGGTGTCAGGGGAATTACGGTGCACCCGCGACCGGATGAGCGCCATGTCACCCGCAAGGATGCCCATGAAATCTCTGCACTGCTGACTGAGTTTCCGGATGTTGAGTTCAATATCGAGGGTTACCCCTCCGACGGTTTTATGCGCTTGATTGAGACGCTGCGTCCGGCGCAATGCACATTAGTACCCGATGAACCGGGTCAGCTGACGTCCGATCACGGCTGGGATGTGCCGGCCAGCAAAGGGCTATTGGGTGAGGTCTTGCCGCAATTGAAGCAGTGGCAGGTGCGCAGCAGCCTGTTTCTGGATCCAGTGCCAGCAATGATTGATGATGTGCAAAAGTCCGGCGCTGATCGTATCGAACTCTATACCGAACATTATGCCCGGGTATTTGCGAAAGCCGATCCTGAGCAGTTGACCGCCGTGCTGTCGCAGTATCACGAAACCGCCAGATGCGCCCGCAGCGCCGGACTGGGCGTTAATGCCGGACATGACCTTAATTTGCAGAACCTGCCCGATTTTCTGCAGGGTGGTCTGATACAGGAAGTGTCCATCGGCCACGCCCTGATCGTGGAGTCGCTGGAACTGGGCATGAATGAGGTGCTGAAACAGTACCTTGCGATTACCCGCAATGCAGCCTAGATCGCCTGTCTACTACGGCTACTGGATAGTACTTGCCGCCTTTGTGACCCAGTTTGTGGCCATTGGCATGCAGAACTACGTGATAGGTCCGTTTACCTCGCCCATGATTGATGAGTTTGGCTGGACGCGTGCTGAGTTCACCTCGGCACGTTCCATTGGTCAGATGGTGGCCGCGTTCACCGGATTTTTTATCGGTGCCGGTGTTGATCGTTTTGGTGGCCGGCCATTCATTCTGATCGGCATGATTGTCCTGTCGGCCTCACTGTTTCTGCTGGGCAGTGTGCAGGGGCTGGGGCAGTGGGTTGTCATTAATGGCATTGCCCTGACCATGGGGTCAGCCATGATTGGCAATCTGGTAGTCAACGTGACACTCGGCAAGTGGTTTGTAGTACAGCGCGGGCGGGCCATTGCGCTCGCGGCGATGGGTATTTCATTAAGTGGTGTGCTGCTGCCGCCGGTCACCACCTGGCTGGTGGACATGTATGGCTGGCGTGAAGCGTGGCACGTGCTTGGCATTGCAGCGCTGCTGCTGATTTTTCCGGCCGCACTGGTTATCCGCCGCAGTCCCGAAGATTACGGCATGAATCCGGACGGGCGCACAGCAGAGCAGATGGCATCCGAGATGGGTGACATGGCGCGTCTGGATTACGCCAGTTCAATGACGCGGCGCCAGGCAATGCGCACCGGGCGTTTCTACACACTGGTGGTGGCCTTTGGTCTGTTTCAGATTTCCATCACCGTGATGTTGCTGCAAACGGTGCCGTTTATGACCGATGCCGGGTATTCGAGGCTGGTCGCTGCGTCGATGATTTCCCTGACGTCCATTCCCGCATTTTTCAGCAAACCTTTCTGGGGAATCCTGATCGATCGCTACAGCGCCAGGCCGCTGGCTGCCATTGGCGCATGCATCACAGGATTTTCCCTGATCATCATAGTGCTGGCGGTGCAGGTGAAAAACGATGTGCTGGTATACGGCGCGTTTCTGGTGATGGGGCTGGGTTGGGGCGGGCTGGTGCCGCTGCAGGAAGTGATCTGGGCGACATTTTTCGGACGTCGTTATCTGGGGTCGGTGCGAGCTACGGCGATGCCGTTTACCTTTGCACTGACTGCTCTGGGGCCGGTAGCGGCAGCTGCCTACTACGACCGTGCCGGTAACTACGACAACGCGTTTTTATTTATGGCATTGTGCAATCTGACGGCGGCACTGGTGCTGATGTTCATCTCCGATAAACGGCCACTACCGCAATCATCAGAGCCGCGTTAGTCACAGCAGGTCGATCAGCACCGGCCAGACATTATCTACAATCATGGGCTGGGCCTCTGCGGTAGGATGGATGCCGTCATCCTGCATCAGTGCGCTGTTCTCGGCGATTCCTTCCAGCAGAAACGGAATCAGTGTCAGCCCGTATTCACCGGCCAGTTCCTCATACTGGGCATAAAACGGTTCAGTATAACGAGGACCGTAATTGGGCGGAATCTGGATGCCTGTCAGCAGAACCCGTGCGCCGGCAGCCTGGCTGAGCTCAATCATCTGGCGCAGGTTCTGGCGAATGGTGCGCACTGGCAGGCCACGCAAACCGTCATTGCCACCCAGTTCAAGCAGCACCAGATCAGGTTTGCTGGATTTCAGTACTGCTGGCAGTCGCGCCAATCCGCCTGCCGTGGTTTCACCGCTGACACTGCCATTCACTACATGGTAATCAAGCTCTTCGTGTTTCAGCCGTTCCTGCAGTAGCGCCACCCAACCATCGGCTTCATCCATGCGGTAAGCTGCACTCAGGCTGTCGCCAAACACCAGAATCACGCCGTGCTTGTCTGTTTCGGCCCGGGCGCCCGTGCCGAGCAGCAGCACAAAGCCGAGCAGCAACCATGCAAACCTGCTGGCCGGGTTGCGGTGCTGGCTGTTGACTGAGTGGGTAGTGAGGGCTTTGTTGCTCATAAGGCGGTATTATTTACAGGTTAAGTTCGTGTTGGTTACAGGTTAAGATCGTGCCGGACACGGAAAAATAGACATTTGGCACTGGTCGTACAAGGTTAAAGTTTATACGGTCGTACTGCAACGTCGGTTTTATGAACCGTAGCAGGGTTCCGGGACGTAAAATACACATCTGATTCGCTCTGGCAGGAGAAGCCGCCGCATGACAACCATACTTGAAGCCCGCCATTTATCCAAAAAGGTGACGACCAGTGAAGGTGAGCTGGTGATTCTCAAGGATATTAATATCAGTATCGAGGCGGCGGAGGCAGTGGCGATTGTGGGTGCATCCGGCTCCGGCAAGTCCACGCTGCTTGGCCTGATGGCCGGCCTGGACAGTGCCAGTGGCGGCGACATGCTGCTCGACGGCGCCAATCTCAGCACCATGGATGAGGAAGACCGGGCGCGACTGCGTGGGCAGTCAGTAGGTTTTGTGTTTCAGTCCTTTCAGTTGTTGCCCAGTCTGACAGCACTGGAGAATGTCATGCTGCCGATCGAACTGAAGAACGACAGCAATGCCCGCAGCAAGGCAGCACAACTGCTGCAACGGGTCGGGCTGGAATCGCGCGTTCATCATTATCCCAATCAGTTGTCGGGTGGTGAACAGCAGCGCGTGGCCATCGCCCGGGCATTTGCCTCCGAAGCCAAAATCCTGTTTGCGGACGAGCCGACTGGCAATCTGGACACTGCCACGGGTGCCAAAGTCATCGACCTGCTTTTTACGCTCAACGAAGAGTTTTCAACCACCCTGGTGCTGGTGACCCACGATGACCGTCTGGCGGAGCGCTGTGGGCGCACCATTCGACTGGTTGCCGGTGAAATCACTGAGGACAGTCATCATGCCTGATGCTCTCAAGCCCGTCAGCGCAGCCGGTCAGGGGCTGCAGCCAGCCACACTGATCCGCATAGCGATGCGGTTGTTATGGCGAGACTGGCGCGGCGGCGAGCTCAAGCTACTGCTGCTGGCCATGGTGATGGCGGTGACTTCCGTCAGTGGTATTGCGCTGTTCACGGATCGTCTGGAGCGTGCCCTGCTGCAGGAGTCCGCAACGATGCTGGCGGCAGACCGGGTGCTGAGCGGGCGTGAACTGCCGCCACGGGAGTGGCTGGCGGAAGCAGAGGCGCGTGGGTTGCAGACCGCGGAGTTCACCTCATTTGCGTCCATGGTGTTTTCTGACCAGGGTAATGTGCTGGTGTCGGTTAAAGCGGTCAGTGACGCTTACCCGCTGCGCGGGGAGATGCAGGTGGCTGACCAGCCGTTCGGAACACCTTACATCAGCGAACGGGGTGGGCCGCAACGCGGCGAAGTGTGGGTGGAGTCCAGGGTCCTTCCCAGCCTGGACGTTGAAGTCGGTGATACCCTGTACGTGGGTGATGCTGAATTTACGGTCGCGCAGGTGCTGGTGCAGGAACCTGACCGGCAGCAGGGCGGCATGATGGAAAATGCCGGTCCGCGGCTGCTGATGCATCTGGACGATGTGCCGGCCACTAATGTGATTCAGGTGGGCAGTCGGGCGAGCTATCGCTACCTGTTTGCGGGCGATCTTGAGACGCTGGACAGTTTCTCGGTCTGGGTGCGGGAGCAGTCGGACGGAGAATTCAGACTTCGCGATGTGCGTGATGAAAGTCAGGAAGTCAGTGATGCGCTGAGCCGGGGCGAAAGTTTTCTGCTGTTGGGCAGCCTGTTTGCGGTGTTGCTCGCGGGTATTGCGATAGCCCTGACCGCCCGGCGCTACAGCGAACGTCATTTTGACTATGCCGCCATTCTGAAAACCCTGGGTTGCACCTCCAATCAGATTTCGGCTATCTATTTCAGTATTCTGACTGCGTTATTGCTGGTGGCAATAGCCATCGGATCGGTGCTTGGCTGGGTAGTCCATGAAATTATTCTGCAGCTGTTGCAATCGGTAATCCCGGTCGCATTGCCGGCACCCTCCAACATGCCTTATGTGGTGGGTGCATTGACGGCGCTGATCTGCCTGTTTGCCTTTGCTCTGCCGCCGCTGCTGGCGCTCAAACATACCTCGCCGCTGCGGGTGCTGCGTAAAGACATGGCAGATGCGCCGCTGAGTACTGCCCTGCCATACGTATTCGGGATTGTTGGTGCCCTCACGCTGATCATCTGGTACAGCCAGGATCTGCTGATCACTACCATTCTGGTGGCTGGTGTTGCCGGTGTGGCTGGTTTGCTAAGTGCCCTCTCATACCTGCTGCTGCGTTCCGGTACTGCGGCGGGTATGCGGGCCGGCAGCGCCTGGATGCTGGCCATGTCGGCGGTCAGGCGCCGGCGCCGGCAGAGTGTGTTGCAGGTGCTGGTATTTTCACTGACGATCATGAGTCTGCTGACGCTGGCGCTGCTCAGGACAGACCTGATCAGGGACTGGCAGGCACAGCTGCCGGAGGATACGCCGAATCATTTCATGATGAACATCAGTGATGATCAGGTGTCCGGTATGCAGGCATTTTTTGCGCAGAACCAGCTGCAGGCCAATCCGTTCTACCCCATGCTGTCCGCCGGACTGCTGAGCATCAATGGTCAGCCGGCACCCAGTCCCTGGGATGATGATGAGGAGCGGCAGACAGTGACCGATCGCAGCCAGCCAGCAGCCGGCGAAGAGAGCCAGGAGGGTGAGAGCCGGCAGCGGGTTATCAATCGCCAGGTTACCTGGGTGGCCGATCTGCCGCCAGACAATCAGTTGGTGGGCGGAGAGTGGTGGGGGAATGCCGGAGCGGCCGGACAGGTGTCGGTGGAGGATGACTATGCCCGGCGGCTGGGTCTGGAGTTGGGGGACGAGCTGCTGTTCAGAGTCGGGCAGGACGAGATCCCGGTGGTGGTGAGCAGCTTCCGCACCGTTCGCTGGGACAACATGCAGCCCAATTTCTTTTTTATATTCTCGCCCGGTACACTGGATTATCTGGGCGCAACTTATCTGTCGACGTTGCTGCTGCAGGGACAGGAAAAGCTCTTGCTGAACGATCTGTTGCGCGAGTATCCCACCATTGTTGTATTGGAAGTTGACGCCATTATTGAACAGATTCAGGCGATTATCGCGCAGGTTAGCTCGGCCATAGAGCTGATAGCGGCCCTGGTACTGGTTGCCGGCGCGCTGGTGTTGTTGTCCTGCGTGAACGCTACGCTGGATGAACGGTTCCGTGAAAACGCAATTTTGCGTACACTGGGTGCAGGTCGCCGGCTGATACTGAGTTCGCTGCTGATAGAGTTTGCGTTTATCGGACTGCTGGCCGGAGTTATTGCCACCCTGGGTGCCGAGGTCAGTCTGTATTACTTGCAGACTCAGGTATTCCAGCAGGATTTTGCCCCGCACTACTGGGTCTGGGTCGCTGGCCCTGTAGCAGGTACTTTGATTATCGGTGCGCTGGGTGTCAGTGCAACAAGAAGAGTAGTGAATACCAGTCCGTTAGCGGTACTGCGTGAGTTGTCGGTGTGAAAGCCAGGAGTACATTATGGTCAGAATAGTATTGCTGTTATGGATGTCGGTCATCTCGACTGTGACAGCAGCGCAGATGATGTCAAAGGGCGAACTAAGTCGTACCTGTGTTTACGGTGACTGCGTGAATGATTTTGGCATACTGGAAATTCGCACCGACGTTGGCACCGACCGCTACGAGGGGAATTTCAGTGAAGGCAAGTTTCACGGGCATGGTCGCTTCGAGCAGATGATCAGCCGCACTGAGCGCGCCTATTATGATGGCGACTGGGTAATGGGGCTGCGTGAAGGGCGTGGCACATACTGGAACGGAGTGTCGGGTTTGTATATTGGTCAGTGGCGCGATGATCTGCGTCACGGTCAGGGTGCATACTTTCATGGCATAAAGGACTGGTCCCCGAATAAATATACCGAATACTGGTTGCGCGAAAATGTCGAAAACTATTCCGGTGATTTTGTAGATGATCTGTATCAGGGCAAAGGAACTTACCGTTGGCCGGACGGTCAGAGGTATGTCGGTGAGTTTTACGCCAATGAAAAACACGGATCGGGCACGTTTTTTTATCCTACCGGCACCCGTCGTGAGCAGGTCTGGCGCTACGGCCGGCTGGTTCGTTAGACCCCCGAAATATAAAACAGCAAACAGAGAATAATAATGGATCTACAATCGATTCGCCGTGAATATTTGCGCGGCAGTCTGACACGCGAAGAACTTCTGGACAATCCGATAGAGCAGTTTTCCCGATGGATGGAGCAGGCGATAAAAATGGAGCTGCCTGAACCTACCGCCATGGTCGCAGCCACCAGCGCCAGAGATGGTCAGCCGAGTCAGCGCGTGGTGCTGCTGAAAGGGTTTGATGAGCGCGGTTTTGTGTTTTTTACCAACTATGAGAGTCGCAAGGCGCGTGAAATAGCCGTCAATTCCAAAGTCAGTCTGCATTTCCCCTGGTTTCCCATTGAGCGGCAGATCATGATTTGTGGCGTGGCAGAGAAAGTGACCTCTGAAGAGTCCAGAGCCTACTTCACCAGCAGGCCGCGCGAAAGTCAGCTGGGCGCCTGGGCGTCACCGCAGAGTCGTGTACTGCCGTCGCGCGACACTATGATGCAGCAGTTTGAGGCGCTCAACAAAAAGTATCAGGATAACGATATTCCCATGCCGGAGTTCTGGGGTGGTTATCGTGTGCGCCCCTTCCAGATGGAATTCTGGCAGGGTGGTGCGCGACGCCTGCATGACAGGTTCCTGTACGCTCTGCAGCCCGGGGGGCAGTGGCAGATCGACCGGCTGGCGCCCTGAGCGTCAGCCCTCGTTCCAGGCCGGCAGCTTGCTGGTTTCCAGCACCGTTTTCAGTCTTGCATAGTGCGGCAGTCCGTTTCTGTAGGGCGGATAGTCTTCACCCGCAATAAGCGGTGTAAAGTAGGCGCGGGCGAGTTCGGTGATACCGAACCCGTCTTCAGTAATATATTCGCGCGGCATGGGCTTCTCCACATTGGCGACGTCAGCCAGGGCTGCTTCACCAATTGACCAGCGGTAGGTTGCACCGGGTTCGCGAACAATGGTGGGCATTACTGCGTTCCTGCCAGCGAGCGCAAATTCTACGGCGGCCTTGCCAACGGCGTATGCCTGTTCCACATCGGTTGCTGATGCTATGTGCCGTGCTGCGCGCTGCAGGTAATCGGCCACGGCCCAGTGGTATTTGTATCCCAGTTCCTGCTTGATCATGTTGGCCAGAAACGGCGCCACGCCGCCAAGCTGGGTGTGGCCAAATGCATCCTTGCCGCCGGCGTCGGCAAGGAACTGACCATTTTTATAGTGGGCGCCCTCGGAGACAACAATGGCGCAGAAACCGTAGCGCTTAACACATTCCTTGACCCGGCGCAGGAAGGCGTCTTTCTCAAATGGAATTTCCGGAAACAGAATAATGTGAGGCGCGTCACCTTCCTGTTCTGCCGCCAGCCCGGCAGCGCCCGCAATCCACCCTGCATGGCGACCCATGACTTCCATGACAAACACTTTGGTAGAACTCTCACACATGGATGCGACGTCCAGGCCAGCTTCGCGAATGGAGACTGCCACGTATTTGGCAACAGAACCGAAACCGGGACAGTTGTCGGTGATTGGCAGGTCGTTGTCGACGGTCTTGGGAATACCGATACAGGTGATGGGAAAGCCTTCTTTCAGACTCATCATGGAAACCTTGTTGGCAGTATCCTGGGAGTCTCCGCCGCCGTTGTACAGAAAGTAGCGGATATTGTGGGCGCGAAACACCTCCATAAGGCGCAGGTATTCAGCCCGGTTGTCTTCCAGGCTTTTCAGTTTGTACCGGCAGGAGCCGAAGGCCCCGGCAGGTGTATGACGCAACGCTGCGATCGTGTCTGCACTTTCCTGGCCGGTATCGATCAGCTCTTCGCGCAGGGCACCGATGATGCCGTTCATGCCTGCATAGATTTTGCCAATCTGCCCCCTGTGCTGACGGGCGGTTTCGATCACGCCGCAGGCGCTGGCATTGATGACAGCTGTCACGCCGCCGGATTGTGCGTAAAAAAGATTTGCTTTGGACATGCTTGGCCTGTGGAAAAATGAGCGTGATGCAATGTGGACCGGGTCGAGGCATAATGTTACAAACTGCCGCATGGATTGGCAATCAGCCATTTGTTTAAGATCAGCAGCCTGCAACAAACGCAGACTGTGGTCGGGTGCTTCGCATGAGACGATTGATTATTGGTATGTCCGGGGCCAGTGGCCTCATTTACGGAATCCGTATGCTGGAAGTGCTTCAGCATGACCCGGGCATAGAAACACATCTGGTCATGACCGCTTCAGCGCGTCTGAACATCAGTCTGGAGACCGAATGGGCGGCCGATGCAGTGATTGCGCTGGCCGACCAGGTGCACTCGGTGAAGGATCTGGCTGCCAGCATCGCCAGTGGATCCTATCGGACCGACGGCATGATTGTGGCGCCGTGCTCGATGAAAACGCTGTCAGCCGTTGTGCATTCGTATGCTGACAATCTGCTTACCCGGGCTGCTGATGTGGTGCTCAAGGAGCGGCGGCGACTGGTGCTCATGCCCCGGGAAACGCCGCTGCATGCAGGGCATTGTGAACTGCTGCTGAAGGCCTGTCAGATCGGTGCCATTATTGCACCGCCCATGCCTGCACTGTATGCGCGACCGCAGACGGTTGATGACATCATCAATCACAATGTGGGCAGGGTGCTGGATCTGTTTGATATTGAGTCGGGACTGGTCAAACGCTGGGAAGGTGCGGCTAAATCGGTACGTCAGGAATCCTGATACATCGCATGGCAGCAACAATCAGCAGTTCTGAGGTGTTGTCTGCCGGGGCAACCTGCATCGACCCGAAATACCATGCCAGATTGGCGGCGATCGCCGCTTCACGCGCACTTCGTACTGCTTCATTGCAGTCGCGCGTCGGTATCGCATGATAGGCCTCCAGTTCACCCAGAAGGGCAAACTCTGCCTGCAGTTCAGCCGCTTTGATCTGCTCCCGCAATTCTGGCCGGGTTTGCCAGCCCGCTTTCATCCAGCGCCGCACCTGGCGCAGCGGTTGAATCACCTGCCCGGACATAAGCAGGCTGTGGTCCAGTGCAGCGCTTGCCTCTGGATCAGACAACCTGCCAATACAGGCGCCATGCCAGCAGAGATACAGCAAAAACGGCACGTCTATACCCAGGTCATCCTGTAACTGCAAACAGCAGGTCTGGATGCCCGGCTGCTGGTACAATTGGCGGGCAAATTCGATCAGTGATTTCATCTGTGGCATAGGGTCGGAAGTGCTAAAGTATGCCCAATAGCTTACAGGAATTACCATGCACATACATATACTGGGAATCTGCGGAACATTCATGGGCAGTCTGGCCCTGCTGGCCAAGGAGCTGGGCATGCAGGTCAGTGGCTCGGACGCCGATGTCTATCCGCCCATGAGCACCCAGCTTGAGGAGCAGGGCATTACGCTCTGTGAAGGTTTTGACCCGGTGCATCTGCAGCCTCAGCCAGATCTGGTGGTGGTCGGCAATGCGCTGTCGCGGGGCAACCCGTCAGTTGAATACATGCTGAATCAGGGTTTGCCTTACTGTTCCGGCCCCGAATTTCTGTCACGTTATGTGTTGCCGGGCAAGTGGGTGCTGGCGGTTGCGGGTACCCATGGTAAAACTACCACCAGCGCCATGCTGGCCTGGATTCTGGAGTATGCCGGGCTCAGGCCGGGTTACCTGATTGGCGGTGTCCTGAAAAACTTTCCGACCTCAGCCAGGCTGGGTGAGAGCGATTTTTTTGTGGTAGAAGCCGATGAATATGACAGTGCTTTTTTTGACAAACGTTCCAAGTTCGTCCACTACCATGCACGCACCCTGATCATGAATAACCTGGAATTTGATCACGCTGATATCTTTGCCGATCTGGCGGCAATTCAGCGTCAGTTCCATCACCTGATCCGCACCATACCGTCAGCAGGCCTGATTGTCAGTCCACAGCACAGTGCCGCGCTGGATCAGGTGCTGGACCAGGGTTGCTGGACACCGGTACAACGATTCGGGTTTCAGCATCACCACAAACCAGATACCGGCTTCAGCTGGGCCGTGGAGTTGCTCAGCCCCGATGGTAAATCCTGCCAGATCAACAAACTTGGCCCGGATGAGAACTATACGTCAGCGGTTGTCGAATGGTCGTTGACGGGGCGTCATAATGCGCTCAATGCGCTGGCTGCGATTGCGGCGGCCCATCATGCGGGTGTTGATGTCAAATCCGCCTGTGAGGCCCTGTCGCAGTTTTCCAGTGTGAAGCGACGTATGGAGTGGCTGGGGGCAGTGCATGGGGTACACGTCTACGATGATTTTGCGCACCATCCCACCGCCATTACGACAACGCTGGAGGGCATGCGTCTGAGTCTGTCCGATTTGCCCGGCAGCCGTTTGATCGCGGTGGTTGAGCCGCGCTCGGCTACCATGAAAATGGGCGTTCACCAGGATACGCTGGCTGATTCGGTGCATGATGCTGATCTGTGTATCTGGATGACTGGTGACGGTGTCGGACTGGATGTTGAAAAGCTGATCAATGTCAGCCCGGTGCCTGCGCTGGCATTCAGACATGTTGATGATATTGTTACCTACCTGGCCAGTCATTCCCGCGCCGGTGATCATATTGTGATCATGAGCAACGGGGGGTTCGGCGGAATTCATGGCAGGTTGCTGCAGGCGCTGCAGGCGCGCGATGCAGCTTCCACTGAATTGGAGGAGGACTGAGTTGTGGAAGAGCAGGAACTGATTCCATTATTTCCGCTGCAATCGGTTTTGTTTCCCGGAGGGCGGCTGCAATTGCAGATATTTGAACAGCGTTATCTGGATCTGGTCAGTCATTGTATGAAAACCGATACCGGTTTTGGCATATGCCTGATCAGCAAGGGAGACGAGATCATGCGGGCCGGCACCACCCAGCAGGTGCACCGCGTTGGTGTGTACGCCCGGATAGTGGACTGGGACAAATTGCCCAATGGGCTGCTGGGCATTACTGCCGAGGGGCAGCGCAAGTTTACCGTGCAGGAGTGCTGGCCGCGGGATGACAAATTGCTGATGGCAGCTGTTGAGTGGTCTGCTGCTGATTATCTCGGGCAGGAACCGATACCGCTTGATGATGAGCGGGAAGATCTGGTCGAGCTGTTGAAAGACCTGATGGCTCACCCACTGGTGGAGGGGTTGGGTCTGGATATCGATCTGTCAGATCAGCGTCATCTGGCGTGGCGACTGGCAGAGCTGTTGCCGGTACCGGCAGCGGAAAAGCAACGGTTACTGGAGCTGGACAACACGCATGAACGCCTGCAGGAAATCGAAATGCTGCTTGCCACGGTGATGCAGCATGGCGCGTGAGCCTGATCAGCCATAGTCACCCAGGCGTGCCAGTCTGGTACGTTAGCGCGGCAATAGTTCCACAACCCGGCCAAAGTCGACCAGGATCAACAACAGGTCCTCTTCATTATAGACGCCCTGAATAAACCGTGCGGCCGCATCGTGGCCGGTATTCGGCGCAGTTTCGATGGCACTTTCATCCAGATCAACTACGGCCGCAACCCGGTCAACCAGCACACCCAGAATGAAATCTTCAATTTCCACCACAATAATCCGGGATTGCGGGGTCAGATCCCTGGGTGGCAGGGCGAATACTGAACGGGCATCGATCACAGTAACAACGTTGCCACGCAGATTGATAATGCCAAGAATGAAGCCTGGCGCACCCGGGACCGGAGTGATTTCCGTGTAGCGCAGCACTTCATTTACCCTGGCGGCACTGATGGCGTAAGTTTCTTCGCCAAGCGCAAAACTGACATGTTTGATCACGGTTTGCGGCAATTCCTCGCCCTCGTGCTGTGCAACGGCCAGAGCCTGACTGGTGTTCATGAAAATTACCTGTTATGCGCCAATAACTGATTGTTCTTCCCTGTTAACGGCCGGGCTTGCTGAAAATTGAGTGTTTGTGAACTTTTTGCTGCACTGGCCATCAAATCAGGCTTGTCGCATAATGTGGCAACAGAGAACTGCAAGAGGAGAGAGACCCATGGCTGAAGTATGGCTGAGCCCCGGCAGCTGGACGCATGAACAGTGGCTGATCATCAGTATCCTGGCATTTGTGGTGGTTGCGGTAATTTTTATGGTATTTCGTCTGACCCGGATTTTTCGGAGTGTCACCAAAAAACGCGAGCTGCCGGTGCTGAGGCCGGGCAAGCGGGCTGGGCGTTGATTGCTCCCGGATCAGGTCTGCCTTTATCAGTGCAGGTCAGCCCGCCTCGTATAAAAGCTCAGATAAGAATAGTATCAAGCAACGCGGCAACGGCCGCCAGTGCAACCACAATGACACCCAGCCAGCCGAGCAGCGCCCATACTCTGAATGGTTTGTCATTTTCAGGGTACAGTCCGGTCTTTTCGTATTCACGTTCAGGTTTTTGAGACTCGCTCATGGCAAACTCCTGGCTCAACATGGTCTGTTGCGCAATTCAAAGTGTTGATCACCGCCGCATCAGAATGCGTGGAATTGTGATGACGTGCCTGTTTTTTGTATGCGGCTTGCCTGCCAATGCCATAGTCATGCGCCATGATACCGGATACGGTAGCTATCTTGCCAGAGAGACGGACTACCCGGCAGTATTTCCATTGTTGCAACAGAATCGTCGCAAGACCTGCATTGCCACGCTGGTAACAGCGCAGTGGGCCATCACCGCGGCTCACTGTGTAGAGCAGGCCGGTTTGCCGCTCAACTGGCGGGCCGGGGACGTGTTCCCCGTGCAGATTGCCGGTCAGCCGCATGCAGTTGTCAGTGTGATCTACCACCCGGCATGGCCGGGACAGGCATCTGAAATGCGTGAGGCAGCCGAGGTGGACCTGGCATTGCTGAAATTGCAGGTAACCGTTGATCATGTCAGTCCGATGCCGCTGTACACCGGTCGTGACGAGCAGGGGCAGGTCATGACCTTTGTCGGCTGGGGGTATTCGGGTATCGGTAGCACGGCAGAGCAGTTCAATGATGGTCGTCTGCGGTTTGCGCGGAATACCGTTGCTGCTGCCTCATCACAGCTGCGTTTTCAGTTTGATGATCCTCATGCAGAACAAAGTCTGGCGGTACCGTTTGAAGGTATACCGGGACTGGGCGACAGTGGCGGGCCGGCGATACTCCGGCGCGGTGCGGAGGAATTCCTGGCGGGTGTGGCAATTGGGGAGGTTGAGCAGGGTCGGGGGCTGGGACTGTACGGTGCAACTGTGATCTATGAGCGCATCAGTCTTCATAGCGACTGGATCCAGGAAGTCGTTGCTATTCACTAACAGCTTGAAGGTAACATTTGTTACACTCAGGCCACCAGACACAAACACCGAGGTGAACAATGAGCGTAACTATTGGCGATAAAATACCTGCCGTGACAATTAAGATCATGGGTAACGAAGGGCCGGAGAATATCACCACGGAACAGATCTTCAGCGGCAAAAAGGTTGTGCTGTTTGCCGTGCCTGGCGCCTTCACGCCGGGCTGCTCGGTGACCCACCTGCCGGGCTTTGTCGTAAATGCAGATAAAATCAAGGCAAAAGGCGTGGATACAATTGCCTGCGTGGCGGTCAATGATGCATTTGTCATGTCGGCATGGGGCAAGAGCCAGAATGCCGAAGAGATTATGATGCTGGCTGACGGCAACGCGGAACTCACGTCAGCGCTGGGGCTGAAGCTTGATGCCAGCGGTTTTGGTATGGGGACTCGCAGCCGTCGTTATGCCATGATTGTCGATGATGGTGTGATCACGCATCTGGCTGTAGAACCGGCGGGTGGCATTGACGTCAGTTCGGCGGAGAAAATTCTGGAGCAGCTGTAGAAACCGCTGCCGGCGAGCAAAAAACTGCTTACAAAAAAACCTGCTTACAAAAAAATAGTAATCTGAGGTAAGCCGCATGTTGAAAACAGAGTATCTGGAGTATCGCGACGGTGACACGGTTCTGGAAGCCTATGTTGCCTTCGACGAGGATGCGACAGACAAGCAGCCCTGTGTGCTGGTGGCACACGACTGGACCGGCCGGCGCGATTACGCCTGCGCCGGCGCGGAACGCATGGTTGATCTTGGGTATGTGGGTTTTGCTGTGGATGTTTACGGCAAAGGCGTGTTTGGCAGAGAAGGCGATACGGAAGGAAATTCCGCGCTGATGATGCCGTACGTCAATGACCGTGAAAAATTGCGCCGTCGAATGCTGGCGGCGCTGACGGCGGCCCGGTCACTCTCCCAGGTGGATGACACCAATATGGCGGCCGTGGGTTATTGTTTTGGCGGCATGTCAGTGCTGGAGCTGGCCCGTGCCGGTGCGGATGTTAAAGGTGTTGTCAGTGTGCACGGTCTGTTAGGCAGTGGAGATGGGGCTGTGCATCCGATCCAATCCAAAGTGTTGTGCCTGCACGGGCATGACGATCCAATGGTGCCGCCGGATCAGTTGCTGGCGTTTGAAACCGAGATGTCGCAGGCCGGCGTGGACTGGCAGGTGCATGTTTACGGTGGTACCAGACATGCATTCACCAATCCGGCAGCCAACAATCCGGATTTTGGTACTGTCTACAATCAGACAGCCAACCGCCGCGCCGAGCAGGCACTGGCGAATTTTCTGCATGAATTGTTTGTAGATACGCCACCGCTTGATGTGGCGCCCTGAATGAACTCTCTTGCGCCTGACAAACAATTGAAATGTCCGGTTGATGAAGCTGACTGCGTCTGGCTGCAGGAAATTGATGTGCTGCGCAAAAAAGTCGCGCAGTTGGCAGATCAGGCCATGACAGATGAATTGACGGGTCTGTTCAACTACCGACATTTGATGTGGGCACTGAACCTGGAGATTGAACGCGCGCATCGCTCGGGTAATGGCTTTGCCGTGAGCATACTGGACTTTGACAATTTCAAGAAACTGAACGATGACCATGGCCATGAGTTTGGGAATCAGGTGCTCAGGGCGGCAGGTGACTTTCTTCGACGGTCCCTGCGCAAAATTGATATTCCCTGTCGTTACGGTGGCGAAGAGTTTGTGATGGTACTGCCCGGCACGGGTCTGCGCGAGGCAGTTCTGTTAAACGAGCGGCTGCGCAAAGGCATCGCGGCCATGCGCCTGCGTGCGGGCAGTCAGCAGGTGCCGGTGAGTGTCAGTATCGGCGTTGATTTTTTCCCTGCTGGCGATTCGGTAACGGCCGAGCAGGTTCTCGACCGGGCGGATCAATATCTGCTGCAGGCCAAGCAGGCAGGAAAAAACCGGGTTTTGCATCCTCCCCTGGAGGGTGCCGCCAAAGGCATGTCCACTGACGAACGCAATGCGTTACTGGATGTGTTTCGCGAGCAGAGCTAGCTGTGAATCTGTTCTGCCAGATGATGCAGGATGGCCGCAGTGGCACCCCAGATTCGATAGTCCTGATAGATCAATTCACGAAATTTCCGTTCCCGGTTCTGAAACATCATGGAGCTGATCCTGTAGTTATCGGGATTCAGCAGCACCGTAGTGGGTACGTAGAAAATCTCCGCAACTTCCTCCGGGCAGGCAGCTACCGGTGTATCTGCATCAACCAGTCCAACCACAGGTGTGACGTGGAAGGCAGTTGACATCAACAGTGCTGGGAGGGTGCCAATCACCTTGACGGCATGCGCCGGCAGACAGGTTTCCTCTTCGGCTTCACGCAGCGCGGTATGGATCAGGTCGCGGTCTTCAGGCTCCACCGAGCCGCCGGGCAGGCTGATCTGGCCCGGGTGGCTGCGAAGGTGCGCTGTACGGCGCGTCAACATGATCTGACTGTCCTTGCCGTCAGGTGTGTAGACAACCGGAATCAGCACGGCAGCCCGCCGTGCGGGGCTGCCATCCCCATGAAAGATTGATGCCTGTTTTTGCTCGAATGGGTCAGGCGGCAGAATCAGGCCACCGGGCGAGGGGGACAGCAGAAAGTAGCTTTCCAGTCTGCGTAGCATTGTCTCGCCCATAAATCCTCGCCCGTGCCGCCTGCCTGGCTAAAAAGCCCAGTTCAGCGCAAGGAAGGCGCGCAGCGGTTCGCCCGGGAAATACCGGTCTCCACCAAATGCCGACCAGTCAGCCCGCTCGGCATACTTGCGATCAGTCAGGTTGAGGATGTTGAGAGAGACTGTCAGGTCCTCCGTGGCATCCCAACGGGTGCGCAGATTCAGCACGTTGTGACCGTCATAGCTGTTCAGGTTTTCCGGGTTGCTGTAGTACTCACCCATGGCAACCCATTGCAGCTCGGTCATCAGTCTGCTGGTCGGGCGCCACTGCAACTGCGCAGTGCCGAAGTTGCGCGGTGCGGAAGACACATCGTTGCCGTTCAGGTTGACACCGCCGGAGATCTGATCGTTCTCGTAAGTGTGGCGTGCATGGTTATAGGCACCACTGAGGCGCAGCTGATCATTGATATCAAAGGCTGCCGTCAGCTCCAGTCCCTTGTGGCGGGTGTGCATGTTGTTCAGGTTGATGCGGTTACTGTCGGTGATGATTTCATTGTCCTTATCCATGTAGTAGACAATGGCTTCATAACTCAGCGCACCCTGTGATCCCTGCAGCCCAAGTTCGATACTGTCGATCTCCACCGCATCAAGGTCGGCAACGGTCTGATTGTTCTGCAGACGGTACAGCTCGGTCGCCTGTGGTGCGCGGAAGCCCCGTGTCACACGGAACTGCACATTGTGATCGTCACTCAACTGGTAACGGATACCCAGTTTGGGTGCCACATTGCCAAAGGTATCGGAGCGATCGGCAGGACGGTTATAACGACAGCCGCCCATCGGGCAGACGCTGCCATCATCGCGGGTACGACCCACCAGCATATTGTTGGTGTAATCATATTCGATGCGCTCAAAGCGCATGCCCAGTGTGATATCAAAACCGTTGTCCCAGTATTGCTGGTATTGCACGAAGGGGGCGATCTGCGAGGCATCAACGTCATAGTCGTAGTGCTTGCCCTGGGGCACAGTTGCTGCGACAAACGGTGAGCCGGTGGTTGGCAGCGCCTGGCTTTGCTGCAGTGAACCCTCGGTAAATTCAATATCCATGCCTGCTGACAGTAACCGGTTGTCATCCAGGTTTTTGTAAGTGGCAAACTGCATCCCGGCACTGTTGTGCTGGTTCAGTTCGGTTGGTGTGCCTGGCAGGAAGTGCTGGATAAAGTCCAGATCTGCCTTACGGTAGTAAGGGGTCAGGATAACGTCCCAGCCCGAGTCCAGGGTAAAGCTGATGCGGGTCCAGGCACGTACGGTATTATTGTTGCGGTAGGCTTCCGGGTTGGGATTGGTGCGGCGCAGGGTTTCATCCTTGTAGCTGTCCAGGCCCACGACATATCCGGCGGTTTCCTGGTTGAGATTGGTGATGCCGATGCCGCCGTCCAGATTTACCCCATTGTCCAGGGTGGTTTCATACAGCCAGGTTGCTTTTTGCTGGTCATAACCGCTTTCTGCACGGAAACCCTCTTCACTGATGCCGTTCAGCAGCAGACTGTGTTTGACTCTGCCTTCATCAAAACCGATGCGGGCATTGCCGCGCATGGTGCCGCGCGGGCCAACTTCAACCGTGACATCGCTGCCTGAGCCGGCACGTGGCAATACCACATTGATCATGCCGTGAACGGCATTTGAGCCATAAAATGCACTTGCCGGGCCACGCACCACTTCAATACGCTCTGCATTTTCCGAGTGAGAGTCAAACAGCTCGTTTACATTACAGAAACCGGCTGCCCGCAACGGAATGCCTTGCTCGGCCAGCAGGAAAGCGCCACAGGCGCCGCCGCCACTCAAAACCGGGGAGCGAATGGAAATCAGGCTCTCCTGACCATTGTTGCGGTTGATGTTCACACCGGGTAGCCGGTTGGCCGATTCCTGAATGTGGGTGTGGGAAATCAGGCGCAGCTCTTCCTCGCTCAATATTGCGATGGCAGCGTTGACGTCGGTCAGGTTTTCCGGGCGGCGCGAGGAGGAAATCACCTGGATTTCCTCAACCGCAGGCGTATTGTCCTGAGCGTAGGCCGGATTCATCGCGGCAGCGATGGCTGCAGCGCATGCTGCCGCCAGCAAGGATCTATTTCGTAGTTTGTGAGTAGTTTGCATGTCATTCCCCATATTGCCCCCTTGACGGGATGCCTGATGCCTGGTGTTCAGGTCGTGATTTAAGCGGTGCATATATTAGCACATCCTGGCTGTCATCTTGTCCGATCTTGCCGTTATAATCGGGCGAGACATCAGTCCAATTCAAATACTGCGCAGGAGATTCGCATGCAAATCAAGGACAAGGTCATTGTGGTAACAGGAGGTGCCAGTGGTATCGGCAGAGCACTGTGCGAACGTTTTGCCAGTGAGGGCGCTGCAGCGGTGGTGGTGGCTGACATCAATCAGGCCGGCATTGACGAGGTGTCAGCCCTGATTGCCGATCGCACCCGCACACTGGGGGTTGTCACCGATGTCAGCAATGAGGCTGATGTGCAAAATCTGGTCGCCAGAAGCAAAGAGGCGTTTGGCCCCATTGACCTGTTCTGTTCCAATGCCGGCATATTTACTGCCGGTGACGAAAATGTCAGTAACGATGCCTGGCAGCGCATCTGGGACATCAATGTGATGGCGCATATCTATGCATCGCGGGCCGTGCTGCCGGACATGTTGGCGCGGGGCGAAGGGTATCTGCTGAATACTGCCTCAGCTGCGGGTCTGCTGAGTCAGGTAGGTTCCGCGCCTTATGCAGTCACCAAACACGCCGCAATCGGTTTTGCGGAATGGCTGTCCATCACGTATGGCAGCCGTGGTATCAAGGTGTCGGTACTGTGTCCGCAGGCGGTGCGCACCAAGATGACCGAGAATACCGGTGGCGGCGGTGTGGCCGGGGTAGACGGTATGCTCGAGCCGGATGCGCTGGCGCAGACGGTCGTGGATACCCTGGCGGCTGAGCGTTTCCTGTGTCTGCCACATCCTCAGGTGCTTACGTATATGCAGCGCAAGACCGGTGATTATGACCGCTGGCTGGGCGGCATGCGCAAGCTGCAGGATCGTTTTTCAGATCAGTACAACAAGTCTGGCGACTGACCTGGCTGGCAGCCCGGCAAGACTTTGAGGTTCAGAAATGTTAGGGTATGCGCGTTTTTCAAAAAATACAGGAATTGAGTGATGAGTTTATTGATCGGCAAGAACGCGGTAGTTGGTATCAACTACACCCTGACGAATGATGCTGGTGAAGTCATGGATACCTCCGAAGGCCGTGAGCCGTTAGTGTATCTGCACGGATCCAATAACCTGATTCCGGGTCTTGAAAAGGAGCTGGAAGGCAAAACTCAGGGCCAGAGTTTTAAAGTGACGATCCCGCCGGCTGAAGCATACGGTGAGAGCAATCCGGAGCTGGTGCAGACCCTGCCGCTGGAAATGTTCAAGGGTGTTGAGAATGTTGAGCCGGGCATGGGCTTCACTGCGCAGGGCCCTCAGGGTCAGCAGCATATCGTCGTGACAGCCGTCAATGGGGAAGAAGTGACTGTCGATGGTAATCACCCGATGGCGGGTAAGACGCTGCATTTTGCTGTTGAAATCATGAGCGTGCGTGAAGCCAGTCAGGAAGAAGTCGACCACGGCCACGTGCACGATGGAAGTGAGCACCATTAATTAGCTGCCGTAATTAACTGCCGTCGCAGCCATTGCCCCGGGCATTGCCTTGTGGACAGTGGCTGCAGCGGCTACCTGCTATGCGTTCTGCAAAAACTCGACCCAGTTTCCATCGGGGTCGGCAACAATCGCGATGGTGACACCCGGGCGCACATCCTTGGGTGGAACGACCACGTTATAACCCGCTTCCTGGCACTCAGCCACCATTTCCTGAAGATTGCTGACCGTCATGGTCCAGTAGCGATAACCTGTGGCCGCTGGAATACCACCGGGCACTGCATCGGCGGCTGGTTCGCGATCCAGCTGGACAATTTTGATGACGCTTTCACCTGCCTTCAGTCGGTGCATGGTGCCGCCGGTTGGCATCGGAATGACACCCTCCAGTGGCAGGCCCAGCAGATCGCGGTAGAATGCCAGCAGGCGCTCAGCATCCCGGGTAATGATGCCCAGGTCTATGCACGGTTTCTCAATGTTCAGACTCATGCGTTGTATCCCATGATGGCTTTGATTTCCAGGTAGTCATGAAACCCTTCGACACCCCATTCACGCCCGTTACCTGACTGCTTGTAGCCACCGAACGGGGCGGCAAAGTCCGGTCCGGCACCATTGAGATGCACCATGCCAGTCCGTATGCGACGGGCGATGGCGCGAGCGTGTTCCGGTTCGCCTGAGACGTAGCCGGACAGGCCGTATACGGTATCATTGGCTATGCGTACAGCATCTTCGTCATCCTGATAGCCAATGATCGACACCACAGGGCCAAAAATTTCCTCGCGGGCAATTGTCATGTCATTGGTGACATTGGCAAATACCGTCGGTCTGACGAAATAGCCGGTTTCCAGTCCTTCCGGCTTGCCGGTGCCGCCTGCAACCAGTGTTGCACCTTCATCGATACCAGCCTGAATCAGTGCCTGAATTTTGTCGAACTGCGCCTGATTGACCACTGGCCCCAGACGGGTTGACTCGTCAGCCGGATTACCGGGAATCGCTTTTGCAGCAGTCGCTTTGGCGACTTCAATCGCCTCAGCCATTCGTGATTGCGGCACCAGCATGCGGGTCGGCGCGTTACATGACTGGCCGCAGTTGCCAAAACAGCCCATGACGCCGCCTTTGACTGCCGCAGCAAGGTCTGCGGAATCAAGAATGATATTGGCTGATTTACCACCCAGTTCCTGACAGACGCGTTTGATGGTATCCGCGGCAGCTTTGGCAACTTCACGTCCGGCCCGGGTTGAGCCGGTAAAGGAGACCATGTCGATTTCCGGGTGCGCACTGATGGCGGCACCTACACTGGGGCCGTCACCGTTGACCAGGTTGAATACACCGGCCGGCACGCCGGCATCATGAATGATTTCTGCCAGAATCATGGCACTGATTGGCGCCACTTCACTGGGTTTGAGTACCATGGTGCAACCGGTAGCCAGCGCCGGCGCAACCTTGCAGGTCAGCTGGTTCAGCGGCCAGTTCCAGGGGGTAATCATGCCGCACACGCCAATCGGTTCCTTGATGATCTGGGTAGTGCCGCGCGCTTCTTCAAACGGGTAGTCAGCAAGGATTGCCCGGGCGGTGGCAAAATGTCCCAGTCCGGTGCCGACCTGGGCTGTGCGGGCAAAACTGATGGGAGCGCCCATTTCCTGAGAGATGGCCTGTGCCAGATCTTCGGCACGGGCTTTGATGCCGGCGAGAATCCTGTCCAGAATTGCCAGGCGCTCTGCTACAGTGGTCTGCGACCAAGCCGGGAAGGCGGCACGCGCCGCGGCGGCTGCTGTGTCAATGTCGTCAGCCGTGCCCATGGAAATCTGTGTGAAGGACTGTTCTGTGGCAGGATTGATGACATCCAGTGTGGGACGGCTTTCCGGTTTGACCCACTGACCATCGATATAAAAAGATAAATAATCATTGTTCATTCGTGCTCCCCCCCAAGGGCTGGAAAAATGGCATAAAAAGTTCAGGCGCCGATTATGGGATAAATCCGGCCAGACTGCCACCCGGGCTTGTTCTGATGACAGCGGGCAATTTTTGTCACAGCGCCAGGCGTAACGGCTTGGTCATTGCTCAACTTGGCGTATACTGTTTTCAGATGAACAATCCGCGGTAATCCGGCGGTCTGAATCTGGTGCAGTGCCAGGGTCCGGGTCCGGACAGCAAAGTGGCCGGGACAGAAGCGGAGACAGCGACAGAAAAAGAGACAGGAAACTCAATGAATTTGATTGGTAACAGACACTTCCTCAGTGCACCAGCATCCAGCAAGTTCCGGGGCTGGCTGGCAATGGTGTGTCTGATTATTCTGCCAGGCATGCCTGCCCTGGCAGATCAGCCGATAGACAATTCGGTGCGGGACGCCGCTGAAGTTCAGGCGACCGCTGACGCCCGGGACGTGGAGGAGGTTCGGGCGGCACCGGATGCGGAAACCGAACAGTTGTTAAAAGAGGCTGATGCGCTGCGCACCCGTCTGGAAGAGTTCGGTTATCAACTGGGTGTGTATGATCCTGCCCTGATGGAAGTGCAGAGCGATCTGGCCAGAACGCTGTTGTCTCTTGAACAGTATGAGGAGGCTGCCGCCGTGCTGACCGAGGCGTTGCAGCTGGCCCGGGTCACTGACGGGCTGTACGGCGACCGGCAGCTGGCAATCCTGGATGACCTGAGTGCGGCGCACAAGGCGCTGCAGGATTGGGAGCGTGTGGATGACTATCAGCATCTGCGCTTCGAATTGCTGGCACGCAAGCATGCGCCGGATAGTGCCGGTTATGCCGATGCGCTGATAGAACGGGCTGCCTGGCAGCTACAGGCATCGCAATACAGTCTGCTGGGGCGGCCCGGTTCGCAGCACGCAGTGCAACAGTTGATGGACATGAATGAGGAGTATCAGCTGGCGCTGGATTCAGCGCGGCAGCGCGGTGATGCACGGCAACAGTGGGAACTGCTCAGTGCGGTTGCAATGACCGATACTGAAATAGCCCGGCATATCAATTATCAGGGACTGACGGATTCGTTTTCCAGTACGCCCCGCTATATTACCCAGACCATTTGTCGTATGGTGCCTGATGGCGCTGGCGGCGCCCAGCGCGTTTGCTGGCAGGAGCGGGTAGCAAATCCGGATTATTATTTTTCGGCGGTCAGTCAACGACGCACACAACTGGAACGTGCGCGGCTGAACCTGCAGGCCACCCGCCGCGAAATGGAATTGTTCCTGCTGCAGAATCCGGGGTTCGCCAGTGAACATGTCGAGGAAACGGGTCATCGGCTTGCCAGTATTGAGCGTATAGTGGCAGACCTGCAACGCGAAGCAAGGCGGTCAACATTGCGACAATGGTGACAGTAAGATGTGAAATCAGAGTGAATACAGGCAAATAAAAACGTAAACCAGCTGAGGAAATATGACATGGTTAAAATTCTGCAAAAACTATCAATGGGCATCCTGGCGACATCAGCCTTGCTGCTGGGTTCCATGGCCTCCGCGCTGGAAGTGGGTGACAAAGCGCCCGACTTTACGCTGATGGCCTCTGACGGCAACAGCTACAGTCTGTCGCAGTTTGTTGGCAAGCGGCCAGTGGTGCTGGCTTTTTTCCCGGCGGCATTTACCGGTGGCTGCACTATTCAGTGCAAGGCCATCCGCGATAGCAGTGAGGAGATCAAGAGCTTTGATGTGGCATACTTTATGGCCAGTGTTGATACGGTAGAGAAGAACACCGATTTTGCCGAAGAATACGGTCTGGATTTTCCAGTGCTGGCTGATCCGACAAAATCCATGACGGAGGCCTATGGTGTGCTGGGGCGCAGTGGGTTTGCCAACCGCTGGACCTACTACATCAATGCCGAAGGCATCGTGGTGCAAATTGACAAGCAGACCAATCCGAGCTCAGCAGGCAGGGATCTGGCCAACAGCATGGCTGAGCTGGGTTTCATGCGCCACGCAGAAGCCGCTTCCCTGTAACATTGTGGCCGGATCCTGATGATTGCGGGCAGAATAGCGACAGAGCTGTGATGCCCGCACGCTGTGTCTTGCTCCGGTCATCAGCCTTGTGACAGAATAGCCCCACTATGGCTCATAAAACGCTTGCTATCATTGCTGTTCTCTCCCTGGTCGGGGTTGTCTTTCTGGTGTATCTGGCGCTTACCTTTGAGCCGCCGCAGGCCACCCGTACCGTGGAGCTGGATACGCCCATTCCACGTCCCGTTCAGACGGCGCCGACCCCCGCGCCGACTGTTATCGAGACGGCGCCGCCGGTTGCCATTGTTGAAGTTGAAGAACCTGTCGTTGCTGAGGAAACCGTGCCGGAAGACACTGCTGTGGAGCCGGTCGAGTCACTGCCCCCGCTGAATGACAGCGATCAGGTGCTGTTTGCCCGGCTGGCTGAGATGGAGCTGGGAGCCAGCCTGCTCAGACTGCTGGCACCGGAGGACCTGATCCGCAAGTTTGTGGTGTACGCCCATAACGCCTCGCTTGGTGAACTCCCGCAGCTGGACTATCCGCTGCGCCGGGTTCAGGGTGAATTTGTGGTGCGTGAAATCGACACCAATCTCTGGGAGACCGATCCGGCCTCCCACCGACGCTATGATGCGCTGATCGACACCCTCACGGGGCTTGAGCCGCAGCAGGCGATGAGTGTCTATCGTGCGCTGAAACCGCTTTTTCAGGAGGCGTATGCGGAAATCGGATTTCAGGATGACTTTGATCAGGTACTGATCTCGGCCATCGACCAGGTCATGAACGCGCCGCAGGAAGAAGGCCCGTTTCAGCTGATCAAACCCTCTGTCATGTATCTGTATGCGGATTCCCGTATCGAGGATATGAGCCCGGTTCAGAAACAGTTGCTGCGAATTGGTCCGGAAAATACCGCCAAACTGCAAGCTCGCTTGCCTGCCTACCGGGAGCGCCTGCGGATAGGGCGCTAACTGATGTCAGATTCAACCCGGGCGCTGACGGTGCTGCGCGAAGTGTTCGGTTACGAGCAGTTTCGTGGCGCACAGGCCGAGATCATCAACGCCATGGTTGCCGGCGACAATGCGCTGGTACTGATGCCCACGGGTGGTGGCAAGTCCCTCTGTTATCAAATTCCTGCCATCGTCAGACCTGGTGTTGGTATCGTCATTTCGCCATTGATAGCACTGATGCAGGATCAGGTGGACGCGCTACGGGAACTCGGCGTGCGCGCCGGATTCATTAATTCCTCGCTGGCGCCTGACCAGTATCATGATGTCATGCGCGAGCTGCGTGCTGGCCGGCTGGATCTGCTGTATCTGGCGCCGGAGCGGCTCAGCCAGCCTGGTACGCTGGAATTACTGGATTCGCTGCAGATTGCCCTGTTTGCCATTGACGAAGCGCATTGTGTGTCGCAGTGGGGGCATGATTTCCGCTCCGACTATCTGACCTTGTCAATGCTTCAGCAGCGTTATCCGCAGGTGCCCAGAATCGCACTGACAGCAACCGCTGATAAAGCCACCCGGGCGGAAATTCTCGAGCGGCTGGCGCTGCATGATGCGCACCAGTTTGTCACCGGTTTTGACCGGCCCAATATTCAGTACCGCATTACCCAGAAACGCAATCCGCGTCAGCAGTTACTGGATTTTCTGCGCAAAGAGCACAGCGGTGATGCCGGTATCATCTACTGTCTGTCGCGACGCAAGACAGAGGAGACCGCAGCCTGGCTGCAACAGCAGGGTTTTGATGCCTTGCCCTACCATGCAGGGCTCAGCGCCGATGAGCGGCTGCGCCATCAGCAGCGGTTTCTGCGCGACGATGGCGTGATTGTGGTCGCGACCATCGCCTTTGGCATGGGCATAGACAAGCCGGATGTCCGGTTCATCGTTCACCTCGATTTGCCCAAAAGCATTGAATCCTATTATCAGGAAACCGGTCGTGCAGGACGAGATGGGGAACCTGCGACCGCCTGGATGGTCTATGGTCTGCAGGACGTAATAAAACTGCGGCAAATGATGGACGGCTCGCAAGGCAATGAGCAGTTCAAACGGCTGGAACGCATCCGTCTGGATGCCATGCTGGGGCTGTGCGAGATCACCAGTTGCCGCCGCCAGGCGCTGCGTCAGTACTTTGATGAACGGGCGCCGGAGACCTGCGGCAACTGTGATACCTGTCTTAATCCGCCGCCAACCTGGGACGGTACCGAGGCAACACAAAAAGCCCTGTCATGTGTGTATCGCACTGGCCAGCGGTTTGGCGTGGCCTATCTGATAGAGGTATTGACAGGGCTGGAGAGCGAGCGCGTATTGAGTAACGGGCATCAGCGGGTCTCGACGTTCGGCATCGGGCGTGATCTGGACAAGTCGCAATGGCAGTCAGTTTACCGGCAACTGGTCGCGCGGGGATTTCTGGGCGTCGATCATGCCAGCTACGGCAGTCTGTATCTGACGGAGAAGTCGCGCTCAATTTTGCGCGGCGACGAAACCATCAGTCTGCGTGAGGATGTAAAAGAAGTATCGGCACGCGGTCGGCGTGGTGTTGACAGAGGCGAGGCCATGCTGCCGGAAGACCGGCGTTTGTGGGACGCATTGCGACAATGCCGCAAACGTCTGGCGGACGAACATGATGTGCCGCCATATGTGATTTTTCATGATGCAACACTGATGGAGATGGTTCACCTGCGCCCCCTGAATGAACAGCAATTGCTGGCAATCAACGGCGTGGGGCAGGGCAAGTTATCAAAGTACGGCGGGGATTTTTTGCGCATAATCAATGAGCATGAGCTCGATATGGTATAGAATGCGCCCGTTTTGAATTCAGCGCCGGATTTACGTTTCGGTCAGCGGACAGGAGAAAGACAGTAATGACAGCTATACAAGGTTCTGTTGTGGTAGCGGCCATGTACCACTTTGCGCGACTTGATGATTTTCAGGCGTTGCGCGCACCCCTGCACCGGGTGATGCTCAATCATGGTGTGAAAGGCACGTTGTTGCTCGCCCGTGAAGGTATCAACGGCACCATAGCCGGTAGCCGTGAGGGCATTGATGCGGTGATGAACTGGATTCGTGCCGATGAGCGACTTGCGCCGATTGAAGTAAAAGAATCCTACACTGACGATAATCCTTTTTACAGAACCAAGGTCAAACTCAAGAATGAGATTGTCACCATGGGCGTTGAGGATATCGATCCCCGTCATATCGTTGGCACGTATGTAAAACCTCAGGACTGGAATGCACTGATTTCTGATCCGGAGGTTGTGGTGATTGATACCCGCAACGACTATGAGTATCAGATTGGCAGTTTTGAGCGTGCGGTAAACCCTGAAACGGACGCATTTCGCGAGTTTCCTGAGTTTGTTGAGCGCAATCTGGATCCGTCCAGGCATAAAAAAGTTGCCATGTTCTGCACCGGTGGCATTCGTTGTGAAAAGTCCACAGCATTTTTAAAGCAGCAGGGATTCAGCGAGGTTTACCACCTGGAAGGCGGTATTCTCAAATATCTGGAGGAAGTCCCGGAAGAGCAGTCACTGTGGCGTGGTGAGTGCTTTGTATTTGACAACCGGGTGACCGTGAACCACAAACTGGAACGCGGTTCCTACGACCAGTGCCACGCCTGTCGTATGCCGATTACCGATGAGGAAAAGTTGTCTGAACATTTCCTCCCTGGTATCAGCTGTCCGCACTGTCATGACAGGCACAGCCAGGAGCAGATCCGTCGCTACGCCGAACGCGAGCGCCAGATCCAGTTGGCACGCGAGCGTGGAGAAAACCATATCGGAGAGCCGATGTCGGTGATCATCCGGCGCCGCCGCGAGGAAAAACTGGCCGCCAAGGAAGAGCAGCGCAAGGCCGGCTAGCCGCCGATATACTCAAATCGCGGCAACATGTGACCATCCACACTGACCTGCTCGGTAAACATGCCGAGCGGGCGGACCCACAGGCCGCGTTCGCCATACTGTGGCCGGTACACCACCAGCATTTCCTCTGTTTCGCTATGTCGGGCCACGCCGATGACATCGTAAAGAGGGCCCTTGTAATGTCGATATGTGCCGGGTTGCAATTCTGTCATTCTGTTCCGCCTTGATGTGCTTACTGATTCGGTTCAGGGTATTCCGGTGTGACTCAGCATGTATTAATGTAAACTACATCGCGCCACAACAACGCTGCAAGCAAAAATAATCAAGGGAGAAAACCATGGCAACACCCATGAGGGGCTGGCGGTCTTTGCTGGTCGTCACTACCGTAGTGACGCTGTCTGCATGTGCAATGAATCGGGAACCCTCCAAACAGGTTCTGATACAGGGTGCGTGGAATGCCGAGTTTGAAGGACAGGCAATGACGCTGGTATACAGTGTCAGTGAAGTGACCGTGCGCGAATTTGGTATGAGTTTCCCCTACGAGTGGGTCGATGACGATCATATCCAGCTGAATGCCATGGGACAGCAGGTGATCAGTGCCATAGAATTTGAAACGCCGGATATTATGCGGCAGACCACCGATGGTGATGTCCAGGTGCTTCGCAGAGAGTCCGCATCGTCAGGTTCCGCCAGATAACAAGCGTCTGATAAGCGGTTCGGTTGATTCGCGCCTAAAAGTGAATTTTCAGCCAACAAAAAAGCCGCCTGATTGCTCAGGCGGCTTTTTGTCATCTAGTCAGCATGCATCAGAAAGATGGAAACTCTGCATCAGCTTCACAGATTGTCATGAAGATTGCAGCGTCAGCCGGGCTGGACGCAGGCAGTGCTGGCACAGTGACGCTGAATTCGTTGCCCAGCCATGTGCCATCCATGTCAGACGTCAGTTTACTGAAGGTCATGGGTGAGTCAGCGCTGTAAGAGCCCTGTGCGCCCAGATAAACGTCGAATCTTCTGATTGCAAAGCCCTCAGCCGGTGAAGCCACGAAACCTACGGAGGTCGCACCTACCTGGAACAGGCCTTCCC
Source organism: uncultured Pseudohongiella sp. (assembly GCA_963974875.1). GTDB lineage: Bacteria > Pseudomonadota > Gammaproteobacteria > Pseudomonadales > Pseudohongiellaceae > Pseudohongiella. The sequence continues at coordinate 59,895 of CAXBER010000005.1, forward strand.
CAAGTGGAGTTGCAGCAGGGCCTTCACTCAAAGAGAGTTGTACAAATGGCGAGACTGACGCATCTGCGATAAATGGTACGCCGATATCATAGGTTGAGGTCATGTAACAACCCTGAGGCAGGCCGCCGTCACCGCCGTCGCCGCCGTCACCACCATCGCCGCCGTCACCGCCGTCACCACCATCGCCGCCGTCACCACCATCGCCGCCGTCACCACCACTGCAATCGGGTGCTACGGCAAAGTAGGTTGCCCAGTTGCCTTTGTGTGTAAAGCGGGTTTCGCCGGCCCAGGCAGATTCACTTTGGCTGCCATTGGTAACCACACCATGCGCACCAATCAGCAGACTGGAGCCGTCATCGCAGAAGGTGTCTGCATTTACGTTCAGGCTGGTAAGCGGGATGGAGAAGGTGTGCTGATCGACACCGGCAACATCTGCATTGTACGGGAACTGTCCGGGAATCGGGCTGCCATGGTGTGTGCGCGGAGCACTGGCCAGTGTGTCGCCTACCCACAGGTGTGGTTCAGACAGAGTCCAGGGTGCTTCCAGTATGTAGTCCACCAGCAGATTGTCACCCACTACCGTGGCGCATACACTACCGACCACAATGTGCTGTCCGGCGTAGTAAACTGCGCAGTTGCCTTCTATGACCGGAGCGGGGCCCGGATCGTAGTGATCTCCCTTGCCTTTGCTCTTGTCAGACTTGCCCGATTTGCCGGACTTGTCGGATTTGCCGGACTTGTCGGATTTGCCAGACTTGTCGGATTTGCCGGACTTGTCAGATTTGCCGGACTTGTCAGATTTGCCGGACTTGTCAGATTTGCCAGACTTGTCCTTGCTCTTGTCCTTGGACTTGTCAGATTTGCCGGATTTGCCAGATTTGCCGGATTTGTCGGACTTGCCAGATTTGCCGGATTTGCCCGATTTGTCGGACGAGTGCCACCCGGACTTCTCGTAACTTTTGCTTTTGTCTGCACCTTTGCCTTTGGCGTATGCGCCGGAGGCGGCAAACAGTGACAGACTGATGATTGCCATCAGTATTGTCAGCGTTGATATGATTCGGTTTCGCATGGTCGTATTCCTTTCAGGTTCAAGCGAGTCGTTTCCTGCAAATCCCGGCCAGTGAGCTTGCTCACATGACAACGTGCCTGTGGCAGGATATTATTTTTCACCGTGTATTGTACGCTCTCCGCTAACAGGCGCCAGCCCTGCATGGGGCAGATAAGGGTAAAAATCGGGAAGCTTTTGTTTTCGATCAATCCCCGGGGGCGGTTTGTCCGGTGTCAGCGCCTACCAGTCGTACATCGCGCTGAGGGAAAGGAATATCGATACCTGCATCCGCCAGCGCCCTGTGAATCGCCAGATTTGCTGCATACCGGCACTCGTAAAGCCGCTCGGTCAGCCCCCACAGACGGATGCCAATGTCTATGCTGCTGTCACCAAAGGCATGGATGCCAATCAGCGGTTCCCGCGCCCGGCTGAGGCCCGGAACGTCAGTCAGAGCCTTGCGGATGGCGTCAATTGCCTGCTCAGGCTGACAGTGATAGGCAATGCCCACCACCAGTTCGACCATGCTGTCAGCCTGTGAATTGTGGATGATTTCGCCGATGATATGGCGGTTAGGTACCAGAATCTGCACATCATCCTCATCAGTGAGCAGGGTGTAGGCGAGGTGAATCTCGCGCACGACGCCTTTTACGCCATTGACCTCAATAGTGTCACCAATCACAAACGGTCTGGCCAGAATGATATTCAGGCCGGCGCCGTAGTTTGACAGCAGCCCCTGTACCGCCAGTCCGGCGCCCAGACCCAGAGCGCCGATGGCCGCCACCATGGGGGTAACACTGATGCCAAGCTTGCCAAGCACAACAACGGCCACCATGACGATGATGATGATTTTCACCGTATTGGCCATAAACCGGCTGAGTGTGATATCCAGATTTTTCTTTTCGCACAGCTTCAGTACCAGCAGGCTGGCTTTGCGAGCGATCAGCAGGCCGATCAGCAGGATTATGATTGCGCCAACTATCTGGAAGCTGTAAGTGACCATAAAAGTCATGATCATCTCGTAGATTGCGGTCATTTGCTGAATTTCGTCGCTCACCAATGGTCCTCACACAAAAGAAATCTGAATCTGTTCAACATCGATCCTGAAAGTATCGACTCCTGCATCAGGGCTGGGGTATGCTTGGCCTTTGGTAGCAGGTGCCAGGTGCCGGCTGGCAATATATTAACCACACTGAGCATAAACAGGAAATCAAAGCATACTATGAAACAGACCGACCCTACAGATTTTGTGCAAGCGCCGGGCGACAGCATGACCCGCGCGGCCGGCAGACAGTTGGGGTTGTATGCATTGGCGGCGGTTGCAGTGCTGGTGGCAGTGATGTTTCTGTTGAATGGTCTGGCGGGCCTGACCAGCAGTGCGGCCGGCAGTTCACGCTCTGCCGTAGATATCAGTACCAATACCATCACTTCATACCTGCGCGATGAACCTCCGCAAATGAACAGTATGCTGTCAACTGATGCTATCAGCGGCATGGTTCTGGATCATGTGATGGAGGGATTGCTGCGCTACGATCAGCACGGTGAACTGGTCGGTGGAGTGGCGGAGCGCTGGGAGCTGGAAGGCACAACCATGACCTTCTGGCTGCGCGACAATGCCCGCTGGAGTAATGGTCAGCAGGTAACCGCCCACGATTTTGAATTCGCCTGGAAAAACCTGCTTTCCCCCTCGATTGGTTCTCAGTATGCATTTATCCTCTATCCGATTCTGAATGCGGAAAAGGCCAACAACGGCGAAGTGCCGCTGGACGAGGTTGGCGTTGAGGCAGTGGATGACACAACGCTGGTAGTGACGCTGGAGACACCGATTGCGTACTTTGAGCGGATGGTCGCCTTTGTTACATACCTGCCGGCCAATGAGGCATTTTACCGGCAGACCAACGGTCGCTATGGCGCAGATGCACATGAAATGCTCTACAACGGCCCGTTTATCATGTCCAGCTGGGTTCACGGCGCCAGCCTGCGGCTGGAGAAGAATCCCTACTATTGGGATGCCGACCGAATCAAACTGGACGCAATCAACTTCGCCCACATGACGTCTGATGCCGGCACGCTGATGAATCTGTTCAAGGATAATCAGATTGTCATGGCTGATCTGGGTGCGGAGATGCTGGAAGAAGCGATGCTTCAGGGATGGCAGATAGACCGGTTCATGGAAGGCACGGTGTTCTATATTGATTTCAATCATCGCCCCGAAAGACTGACATCCAATCTCAATCTGCGCAAGGCGCTGCAGTTGGCTCAGGACTCGGGGGAGTATGTAAACCGGGTTATCAAATTGCCGGGTTATCTGCAGGGAGAAAGCCTGTTTCCGGTCTGGTTACAAGGCGAAAACAAGAGTTTCCGCGAGGAATATCCCGCACCCACCTATCAACGTAATATCCCCCTGGCGCGTGAATATCTGCAAAAAGCACTGGACGAACTTGGCGTTGACCGGTTGCCGCCGCTGGCGTTGCTGACCAGTGACACGCCCGGGGCGCGTATGCAGGCGGAATATTTTCAGGAAGTGTTCAAGCGTAATCTGGACATTGATGTCGTTATTGATGCACAAATTTTTCGGCAAAGGCTGGACAAGATGACCACCGGTGACTTCGACATGGTGATGGCGGGGTGGGGGCCGGACTATAACGATCCACTGACATTCGGCGATCTTTACGCCTCGTGGAATCTCAATAACCGCGGTCGGTACACCAATCCTGAGCTGGATGCGCAGGTGCGCATTGCCCAGAGTTCTCTGGATACCCGCGAGCGCATGCAGGCTTTTGCTGAAATACAGCGAATTATTCACGAAGATGTCGTCATGATTCCCGGCTATGAGCGTGGCTACGTGTATGTTACGCACCCACAGGTGCGTGGCATCGTCCGGCATGTGATTGGTGCCGAGACCGATTTTACCAACGCATGGATAGACGCGGGAGAGCAGTAAACGATGTGGATGTACACGCTTAAAAGACTGCTTCAGGGCGTGGTGACGGTATGGTTTATCGCAACCGCAACCTTTATTGGCATGCACAATGTGCCCGGCGACCCACTGTCAGGTGAGCGGGCTGCCAATGAAGCTATCCGGGCCAATCTGGAAGCGCGCTACGGCCTGGATCGACCCGTGACCGAGCAGTACCTGATCTATATGCGCAATATGCTGCGTGGCGACTTTGGTATTTCCTACACCCAGCAGAACCGCGAAGTGAACGATATAATCAGGGAGCACTTTCCGGTATCTGCGACTCTGGGCATACTGGCCGTGTTGTTTGCGGCAATGGGCGGAATTCTGTGGGGGGCGCTGACGGCGCTGTACCGTAACCGGCTGCCGGACTACATCATCATGTTTCTGGTTATTCTGGGCATTTCGGTGCCCAGTTTTGTGTTTGCAGCATTGGGCCAGCTCACACTGGTCAACCTGAACAGCGGTCTGGGTTTCTCCATATTGCCCGTGGCCGGTTGGGGTACGGTCTCACATATGCTGCTACCTGCGCTGGTGCTGGGGTTGGGAACCATGGCGTATATGACGCGCCTGATGCGCTCATCAATGCTGGAAGTCATGAGTTCCGATTATATCCGCACAGCGAAGGCCAAAGGTCTCTCACCCACCCGAATTTTTACCCGTCATCAACTTCGAAACGCTGTATTGCCAGTGATCACCGTGCTGGGGCCGGCTATTGCCGCAATCACCACCGGGGGATTTGTGGTAGAGCTGGTGTTTGCGATACCCGGGCTCGGTCGCTACTTTGTGCAGGCCGTGCAACAGCTGGATTACACAGTGATTATGGGCACAACAGTATTTTATGGCTCGTTTCTGGTGTTTATGGTGATAGTGGTCGATCTGGTGTATGGCTGGATTGATCCGCGCGTGAGGTTGCAATAGTGTTCCAACAACCGATGTCCCGCAGCAGAAAAAGCCCCCGGCATGGAGACCACCAGTATGGAGACTAGCCAGGTAGTCAGGACCTTGCGTCCCGCTGATTTGGAACCACTGGGTATGCAGTCGGCGGCGCCGGCACTGGTGCGACCCTCGCGATCCTACTGGCAGGATGCGTGGGGGCGACTGAAGTCGAACCGACGCGCACTGGTTTCACTGTATATCATTATCGGGCTGCTGATATTTACCTTTATCGGTCCGCTGGTTTGGCGTGTGGATCCTGCGCTCCAGGATGTTGACCAGATCAGTATTCCTCCTGGCGCTGACCGGCGTGCAATCATTGCCGAACCGTTTGAGGTGTGGGACGGTGTGAGCGTCAGCCCGGCGTTTCAGGGAGGTAATGGTTTACGGCTTGCCGAACCGCCCACCACCCAGAGTGTTCGACTGCTGTGGGATCCGTTGCCCGATGCTGCCGGATACCGTGTATACCGCAATCACTACCTGAGTGAAAACGTCAATGCGCTGGGTCTGCCGATTGCCGAACTAGGCAATGCGGATCAGACGCAGTTTGAGGATCGGCTTGATCTGCGTCCCCGTCTCTATTACTACTCGGTTGCTGTTCTGGACGCGGATGGCCAGCGTACCGGCGAGTTTGAAACCATTACCGCTGATGTAGTCCGGGTGATTACCGTTGACGAGGTCAGATCGCGTAACCTGTCTGACAATCCCGATTCGCTGCAGCCCGGTGACCGGGTCACGATGTCCTGGCATCCGCTGGGAACTGACTATCTGGGACGCGACATGCTGGCCCGTCTGATGGCAGGCGCGCGGGTGTCACTGTTTATTGGTTTGCTGGCGCCGCTGTTGTTTGTGGTATTCGGTGTGTTGTATGGCGCGACGTCCGGATTTGTGGGCGGTCGCATCGATTCACTGATGATGCGCTTCGCCGACTTTGTGGTAGCGCTGCCCTTCCTGCTGTTCATGATTCTGTTTCAGGTGGTGTTTGGTATCGGGCCCGGGGAGAGCGGCATCATCCCCATGCTGATTGCGCTGATCATTCTGTCCTGGCCAGCGACCGCCCGTCTGGTGAGAGGGCAGATTCTGCAGATTCGTGAAGAGGCGTATGTCAGCGCCGCCCGACTGCTGGGCGCTTCCAACAAGTATCTGATTCTGCGCCACATGATCCCCAACACGCTCGGGGTGATTCTGGTGACGTTGACCTTTGCCGTACCGGCCGCGATTTTTACCGAAGCTTTCCTGTCGTTTATCGGCATGGGTGTGGCGCCACCCACGGCAAGCTGGGGCAGCATGTGTAATGAGGGTTTGAAAACCATGCTGACGCATCCGCACGAACTGATTTTTCCGGCACTGATGATCAGTATTACCGTACTGGCGTTTAATCTGCTGGGTGACGGTCTGCGTGATGCACTGGACGCGAAGATGAGGAGCACGGAATGAGTGCCAGCGTGAGCAAAGACAAATTGTTAAGCGTTGAAAATCTGCACGTGGAGTTCGCCACGTATGGTGGAATTGTGCAGGCCGTGCGCGGTGTCAGTTTTAATGTGGACGCAGGTCAGACACTGGCCATTGTGGGTGAGTCCGGCTGCGGCAAGTCGGTGTCCATGCAGGCGGTGATGGGGTTGATTCCGATGCCGCCGGGACGCATCCGCAAGGGTTCTGCCAAACTGCGTGGCAAGGACTTTCTGGGTAAGGCTCAACTGGATGGCAAGGCCATCTGCGGCGACGAAATCGGCATGATTTTTCAGGACCCGATGTCATCACTGAATCCGACCATGCGCATTGGTGACCAGATAGCCGAGACACTGGAGGTGCATCGCGGTTATTCACGCTCCCAGGCATTTGCGCGCGCCATCGAACTGCTGGAACTGGTGAAGATTCCTGAACCTGCCAAACGGGCGACACAGTACCCGTTCGAGTTTTCCGGCGGCATGTTGCAGCGGGCAATGATTGCCATGGCTATCGCGTGTAAACCGGCAGTCCTGATTGCAGACGAACCGACCACGGCGTTGGACGTCACCATTCAGGCGCAGATTCTGGATTTGCTGAAAGAGATTCAGCAGGAAACCGGCATGGCCATCATTCTGATCACTCACGATCTGGCCGTGGTAGCGCGCATGGCAGACAAGGTTGCGGTCATGTATGCCGGCCAGATCGTGGAGTCGGCCACTGTGGATGACCTGTTCTACAAGTCCTCTCATCCCTATACGCTTGGTCTCAAGCTGGCCATGCCCAGCAACAGGTCCGATGCCGCACATCAGCTGAAACCCATCCCGGGCAGCCCGCCGGATCTGTTTTCTCCGCCTGCCGGGTGTGCCTATTGCGCACGCTGTCCGTGGGCCATGCAGGTGTGTCAGGGAGACAGTCCGCCGCCGTTTGTCATCGGTGAAGGTCATTACGCCAGGTGCTGGTTACAGCATCCGCAGCACGATCGCGATATCGAGGGTCTTTACAGGGCAGAGACCGGCAAGGGCACGACGCCAGAAGGGGAGTCAGTATGACTGAGCTGGTCAGGCTGGATAAACTCACCAAGTATTTTGACATGGGCCGCGGTCAGCGTGTGCACGCGGTGGATGGCATCAGTTTCAGCATTCAGGAAGGTGAGACGCTGGGTCTGGTCGGCGAAAGCGGCTCGGGCAAGTCAACACTGGGCAAAACGCTGCTGGGACTGCATGACAAGACATCCGGCACCCTGACTTACCGTGGCGAAGTATTGCCTGCCCGGTACAGGTCGGCAGATTTCCAGCGCCTGGCCCACAAAATGCAGATGATCTTTCAGGATCCCTACTCGTCATTGAATCCACGTATGACAGTGGGTGAGATCATTGCCGAGGGCCTGCGCGGTAAACCTATGTCTGCGGCTCAAAAGCAGGCGCTGGTCGGCGAGTGGCTGGAACGGGTTGGCCTTAATGCAGCTCATGCCTCGCGCTACCCGCATGAGTTTTCCGGTGGCCAGCGCCAGCGTATTGGTATCGCCCGTGCGCTGATCATGGAGCCGGAGTTTGTGGTGTGTGATGAACCGATTTCCGCGCTGGATGTCTCGGTGCAGGCGCAGGTTGTCAATCTGCTGAACGATCTGAAGAAGTCGATGGGCCTGACCATGCTGTTTATTGCCCACGACCTGTCCATGGTGCGTTATATCAGTGATCGTATGGCGGTCATGTATCTGGGCTCACTGGTTGAGCTGGGCAAGGCCGGCGAGGTCTATTTTGATCCGCGCCATCCCTACACTGACGTGTTGATTGCGTCGAATCCGGAACCGGACCCTGAAACTGAGCGGCAGAGGCTGTCGACAGCAATCGAGGGGGAGATTCCCAGCCCGGTCAATGTGCCGGCAGGTTGCCGTTTTGCTGGGCGTTGCCCAAAAGTCATGTCAATATGCAGGGAGCAGACACCACAATTGATTCCTTTGGTGAATGAAGATCGCCTCGTGGCGTGTCATTTGTATAGTCAATAGGCCGGATAAACAACAACACAACGATGCGCGATTATTTTTTACGCCGATTATTGTTGATACCTCCCACCCTGATCGGGGTGACAATTATTGTGTTTGTGATCACCCGGCTGGTGCCCGGCGGTCCGCTTGAGCGTGCCATCATGGAGACGCAGCAGATGAGCGCCATGGGTGGCAGCGCCAGCCAGGCCGGCCAGGGTATGGCACTGTCGCAGGCGCAGCTTGACAGACTGAAAGAATATTACGGATTTGACAAGCCCGTGCTGGTCAGCTATTTCGACTGGATGGGCAAGGTTGTGACGGGAGATCTCGGTACTTCCTATCGCTACAATCAGCCGGTGACCCAGGTTATCAGCAGTCGCTTTCCGGTCTCCCTGTACTATGGTCTGATCACCCTGATCATCACCTATCTCGTCTGTATCCCGCTGGGTGTTCTGAAAGCCATCAAGCACCGCACCGTGGTGGATAATGTCACCTCAATTCTGATTTTTGTGGGTTACGCCATCCCGGGATATGCACTCGGTTCGCTGTTACTGCTGTATTTTTCAGTGAAGCTGGAATGGTTTCCAATGGGTGGGTTTACCAGCATGCAGTTTGCCGAGAAAGATCTGTGGGGGAAAATCGCCGATCTTGCGCAGCATTCTGCCTTGCCGCTGATCTGTTATCTGGTAGGCAGTTTTGCCCTTGTGACGTTGTTGCTGAAAAACCATCTGATGGACAATCTGGCAGCAGACTATATCCGCACCGCCATCGCCAAAGGTGTGTCCTTCCGCAAGGCGGTTACCCGACATGCGATGCGCAACTCACTTATTCCGATAGCGACCACCTTTGGTCAGAACATCACTTTACTGGTGTCCGGCTCTTTTTTGATCGAAACCATTTTTGATATTGACGGCTTTGGTCTGCTGGGACTGAACGCAATTCTGGACCGCGACTATCCGGTGGTAATGGGTGTGGTATTGCTGGCCAGTCTGTTGTTACTGATTGGCAATATCATTTCCGATATTCTGGTAGCGCTGGTTGATCCGCGCATTCGTTTTAACTAGGGCGGCCGATGCTGAATCTGAATCCGGAAACCTTAAAAAAGATACGCCGCTTCCGACAGATTAAGCGCGGCTACTACAGTTTTCTGATCCTGATGTTCCTGGTGGCACTGTTTGCAATTGGTGAGTTGCTGGTCAATAGTCGGGCGCTGATTGTGAAATATGAAGGTGAACTTTATTTTCCGACCTACTCGGCATTCCATCCCGGCACCGACTTTGGTCAGTCCTACTCTTATGAAACCAACTACCGCGAGTTGCAAGAGACGTTTGCGCAGCAAGGTGGTGACAACTGGGTGCTGATGCCACTGGTGCCTTACAGTGCCAACGAAAACCACTCCACTACCGGTATATTCCGGCCGGAAGCCCCCTCGGCGGCATACAAACACTATCTGGGTACCGATACGACCAGCCGCGACATTCTGGCCCGGCTGTTTTACGGCACCCGTACAGCACTGTTTTTTGCCATCGCGTTCACCCTGGCTGTCTACAGCATTGGTATTGCTATCGGTGCCGCCATGGGGTATTTCGGTGGCACGTTTGATCTGCTGTTCCAGCGCGTGATCGAGATCTGGAGCAATGTGCCTTTTCTGTACATGGTCATTATCATTTTTTCAGTGATACCGGCGACGTTTTCGGTGTTCTCCCGGATACTGATTCTGTTGACGGTCATGGTGCTGTTTTCATGGACGTCGATGACCTATTTCATGCGCACGGAAACCTACAAACAGAAGTCGCGTGATTATGTGGCGTCGGCCAGAATCATTGGTGCGTCCAATACGCGAATTATTTTCAAGCACATTTTGCCCAACGTGCTGGCTACACTGGTTACCTTTATGCCGTTTACGGTAATCGCTGCCATTACAGCCATCACCGCGCTGGATTTTCTGGGTTTTGGTCTGCCGCCGCCCACACCCAGTCTGGGTGAGCTGTTAAAGCAGGGAACCAGCAATCTGCGCACGGCGCCCTGGATTGTCATGTCGGCCTTTGGCACGCTGGTAGTGCTGCTGACACTGGTTACCTTTATTGGTGAGGCGATTCGTGAGTCGTTTGATCCGAAGAAATTTACTGTCTACAAATAGATTGCATACCGGAGGTTATTGAGATGATCAGACTGATGCGAACCGGATTGACGGCGTTGCTGCTCGCAGGGCTTTTGGCCGCCTGTGGAGGCAGCACCGAAGACATGGAAGTGCGCGATAACTCGCAGGGGATTCTGGACTACTATGCACAATATCCTGATTTTTTCCGCTTCCGTACGCTGGCGGACCTGCCTGCTGACCTGGAGTGGGAGAGTGGTATAGACCTGCCTGATATCGGTTCGCCTGAGGCCAAAAAAGGGGGCACCCAATACGGCTCCATTCAGGATTTCCCGCGCACGTTGCGTTATGTTGGCCCTGACTCCAATGGTTCCTTTCGCCCCTGGATACTGGATGATACGACTTTGGGACTTGCCGGGCAGCACCCGGACGTCGATGGTGCCTACCCGGCGCTGGCAACCGAGTGGGCGATTGATGAAAGCAGCGGCACCGTTTATGCGCGGCTGGACCCGGATGCGCGCTGGTCGACCGGCGAACCGGTGACCGCGGATGACTTCATGTTCATGTTTTACTTCTACCAGAGCGAGCACATCGTTGCGCCCTGGTATAACAACTACTACGGTGTGGGTGAAAACTACAGTAATGTCACCAAATACGATGATCACACCATTTCCTTCACACTGAGCAACGCCAGGCCTGATCTTCGGGATCGTGTGCTGGTCGGATTAAGACCCATTCCCCAACACTTCTTCCGCGATATGGGCGAAGACTTTGTTGAGCGCTACCAATGGAGTTTTATACCCACTACCGGTCCGTATGTGATTCGTGATCAGGATCTTGTCCAGGGGCGTTCGGTTACCTTGACGCGGCTGGATGACTGGTGGGCCAAAGATAAAAAATTCTTCCGCAACCGCTTCAATGTTGATCGTGTGGTATTGAGTGTGATACGCGACGCCAACAATGTGTTTGAGGCATTCAAGCGCGGCGATATTGATCAGTTTGGTTTGAACCTGGCAGAACACTGGTATGAAAAACTGCCTGACTCCGACCCGGATGTTGCCAACGGCTATATCCACAAATCTGTTTTTTATAACGACCGCCCGCGACCAACGTATGGCTTGTGGATTAACAGTTCGCGCCCTCTGCTGGATAATCGCGAAGTGCGCCTGGGAATCCAGTATGCGTCCAACTGGGATCTGGTGATCAGCAATTTCTTCCGCGGCGATTACGCACGTATGAAAACATCTTCCGATGGTTATGGCGTTTTTTCCCATCCGACCCTGGAAGCCCGGCCGTATGATATTGACAAGGCACTGGAGCACTTTGCCAATGCCGGTTTCACCGAACGCGGCCGTGATGGCATTCTGGTCAATGCTGAAGGTCAGCGTCTGGCGTTTACGCTGTCTACCGGTTATCAGGTGCTGGGCGATATCCTGACCATTTTGCGTGAAGAGGCTGCCCGCGCCGGTATTGAATTCCGCATTGAAGTGCTGGACCAGACTGCCGGCTGGCACAAGGTACAAGAGAAGCAACACGATATTTTCTTCTCGGCGTTTGGTGTGTCAGTTGAGATGTTCCCCCGGTTCTGGGAGACATATCACTCATTTAACGCCTACGATCAGGCCTTCCTGCCCGATGGATCAGTCAATCCCGATCGGCAGGTCAAAGTGCAGACCAATAATCTGGAAAGTCTGGCGGATCCCGAATTTGACCGGCTGATAACGCAGTACGACCGCTCCAGCGACCGGGAAGAAATGATTGACCTGGCACACCGTATGACAGCACTTCACCATGAGATTGCCTCGTTTGTGCCAGGCTATGTGCAGGATTTCTATCGTGTCGGACACTGGCGCTGGCTGCGTTACCCTGACTTCTTCAACCACCGGCAGTCCGGTACCGCAACCGAGCTGCATGTGCACTGGATTGACCAGCAACTCAAGGAAGAAACCCTGGCGGCGCGACAGTCAGGCCAGTCATTCGAACCACAGATTAATGTGTATGACCAGTATCGTGTGGAATAAGGGTAGTTGATGAGTTCACCGATACTGCAGATCAATCATCTGGTCACCGAGTTCGACACTGACGAAGGCCGCGTGCGGGCCGTGGATGATGTCAGTTTTACCGTCAATGCCGGTGAAACGCTGGGCATCGTAGGTGAGTCCGGTTGTGGCAAAAGCGTCACCGCCCAGTCCGTCATGCGGTTGTTGCCGCAGCCCATGGGGCAGATAGTGGCCGGTGAAATTCTTTTCCGGGGTGAGGATATTGTCAAACTCACACTGGAGCAGATGCGCAAGATCCGTGGTGCCCGAATCGGCATGGTGTTCCAGGAGCCGATGACAGCGCTGAACCCGGTACACACCATCGGCCGTCAGCTGGCCGAAGTGTTGCTGTTGCACAAGAATATCACTCATCAGCAGGCTCTGCGACAATCGGTAGATATTCTGGACAAGGTGGGCATTCCATCACCGGATATCCGCATGACAGAATACCCCCATCAGTTGTCCGGTGGCATGCGTCAACGTGTGGTCATTGCCATTGCCCTGGCGTGTCAGCCGGATCTGTTGATAGCGGACGAGCCTACCACTGCACTGGATGTGACCATTCAGGCGCAGATTCTGGAGCTGATCAGTGAGCTGCAGCGGGATATGGGCATGGCTGTGATGCTGATTACCCACGATCTGGGCGTGATTGCCGAAACCTGCAAGGACGTGGTGGTCATGTACGCCGGCAAGGTGGCAGAGCAGGGCAGTGTCTACGATATTTTTGACCGCCCGGCGCATCCCTACACGCAGGGACTGTTGTCTTCCATACCGCGCCTGGACACCGAGCCGAAATCACATCTGACCATTATTCCCGGTATGGTACCAGGTCTGCTTGATTTGCCGGCCGGCTGCCGTTTTCAGAATCGCTGCCCGCACCGGCAGCCGGATTGTGTCGCCAGTGTGCCGCCGGAACAGTGGGTAGCTGACGGGCACCGTGTCAGCTGTCTGCACTGGCAGAACCTTGCGGCGCCGGCGGAGGTCATGCCATGAGCGATACTGACATGTCACAGCAGCCCCTGCTGGAAGTGAAGGGATTAAAAATGCACTTTCCGGTCAAGGAAGGTGTGTTCATGCGCACAGGCAAATACAACCGTGCCGTGGATGGCGTAAGTTTCAGTATTGCACCGGGGGAAACGCTGGGGCTGGTGGGCGAGTCCGGATGCGGCAAGTCCACACTGGGGCGTTGCATTACCCGGCTCTATCAGCCTACCGATGGCCACATACTGTTCCGCGGTACAGATATCAGCAGGCTGTCCCGGCGCGCCATCATGCCGTTTCGCCGGGATATACAGATGATCTTTCAGGACCCGATGGAGTCCCTGAATTCACGTCATACTGTTGGCGACATTCTGGAGGAACCGCTGATCGTCCAGAAAATGGGCAACAGCGCCTGGCGCCAACAGCGGGTAAGAGAGTTGCTCGATCTGGTCGGTCTGCCGGCGCGTTCGGTGACCCGCTACCCGTTTGAGTTTTCCGGCGGGCAACGCCAGCGTATTGGTATCGCCCGTTCAATCGCCCTGAATCCGCAACTGATTGTCTGTGACGAACCGGTATCTGCCCTGGATGTGTCCATTCAGAGCCAGATCCTCAACCTGCTGATTGATCTGCAGCGGGAACTGAAATTGTCCTACCTGTTTATTGCCCATGATCTGGCAGTGGTCAAACACATTTCGGACCGTATCGCGATCATGTATCTGGGTAAAATAGTCGAAAGTGGTCCGGGTGAGCAGATCTACCACGCCGCGCAGCACCCCTATACACAGTCTCTGATATCAGCGATCCCGGTGCCCGATCCGCACCACAAGTCGCAACGTGTCGTGCTGCATGGCGATGTGCCTTCGCCCATCAATCCGCCATCCGGCTGCAGTTTTCATACCCGTTGCCCCAGAGCAACGGCAATTTGCAGTGAGCAGGCCCCGCAATTGCTGCCGCACCCGGACAATCCCGCTATAATTGCTGCCTGCCACCACATCTGACGGGTTGTTTTCGCCCCTGCTTCTGATTTAAGATGGGGCTCGTCTACGAGGAAGAATAACTATGAAGTCCCTGCAACACTTTTCCAGGTCTCTGGTGTTTGGACCTGTCGCAGCAGCAGCGGTCATTTTTGCTGCTCTGAGCACTCCCTTGAGCGCACAAACCATTCAGGAACAGTTCAATGAGGCCAATGCGCAACTGGAAGCACTGGTCGTAATGAATTCGCAACTGGTTCAGCGCATCGCACGCCAGGAACAGTTGATCGGTGAGATGGCGGAATCCATTGAACACGCGGCATTGCTGGCTGATGAGGAAAACTCTCCGCTGAATGGCCTGGTTGATCAGATGATGAGCAGCATAGAGCAGTTTGTTGAAGCTGATCTGCCGTTTGAGCTGGAAGCGCGTCGCGAGCAGGTTGCCCGTATTCGCGGTCTGGTAAACAATCCGGAGGCGCCGCTGTCACAGAAGCTCAACATGCTCATTTCACTGTACCAGGCGGAAGGCGGTTATGGCCGCACTCTGGAGACCTATGAGACCACCATGGAAGTCAACGGTGTGGAACAGGAAGTGACCATGACACGTATTGGGCGCATCATGCTGGCCTATCAGACCGATGACCGAATGGTAACAGCAGCCTGGGACAAGACGCAGGGTCAATGGGTAGAGCTGCCGGCTGGTGAATATCGTACCGCCATCACCCGTGCCATGAGCGTAGCCGGTGGTACACTGGCTGCCGAAATGATCAACATCCCGATCCAGGCACCTGTACAGGCGCAGTAATTGGCGATGCATACAGAATCCCCGGAAGCTGTACAACGGCTTCTGGGCGTTTCTGCTGAAGGCCTGACACAGGAAGAAGTTGCCGCCCGGCAGCAGCGTTACGGCCCCAACCATCTCCCCGAACCACCCCGCCCCTCCTCTCTGAAGCGTTTTCTGCAACAGTTCAATAATGTCCTGATTATTGTGCTTATCTGTGCTGCCGCTATTACAGCCCTGCTGGGACACTGGCTGGATACCGGCGTCATTCTGGCGGTAGTGCTTGTCAATACGGTGCTTGGGTTTGTCCAGGAAGGCAAAGCCGAAAAGGCCATTGCCGCCATTCGCAGCATGCTGGCGCCGCAGGCTGCCGTGATCCGCTCGGGTGAGCGGCACAAGGTGCCTGCCGGAGAACTGGTGCCGGGGGATCTGGTGATTCTGGAGGCCGGGGACCGGGTACCGGCGGATCTGCGGCTGGTTCAGGCGGACACACTGGCCACCCAGGAAGCAATATTGACGGGCGAATCCATGCCTGTTGAAAAAAACACCGCTTCGGTTGCCAGCGATGCGGCGCTGGGGGATCGATTGTGCATGGCCTACAGCGGCACCCTGGTCACCATGGGTCAGGGTCGTGGCGTGGTGGTGGCGACTGGTGCGAAGACCGAGTTGGGCCGGATCAGCCATATGCTGTCTGATGTGCAGCAAATCACCACACCCCTGTTACGTCAGATTGCCCAGTTCTCAAAATGGCTGACTGCTTTTATTATGCTGATGGCTGCAGCCATTCTGGCCTGGGG
Source organism: uncultured Pseudohongiella sp. (assembly GCA_963974875.1). GTDB lineage: Bacteria > Pseudomonadota > Gammaproteobacteria > Pseudomonadales > Pseudohongiellaceae > Pseudohongiella. The sequence goes on from CAXBER010000005.1 coordinate 75,935, forward strand.
TTATTTTGTCCGTGGCATGCCCTTTGACGAGCTGTTTGTGGTGGTGGTCGGATTGTCTGTTGCCTCCATTCCGGAAGGGCTGCCTGCTGTTCTGACCGTCACCATGGCAATGGGCGTGCAGGCCATGGCGCGACGTCATGCGGTCGTTCGGCGATTACCTGCCATAGAAACGCTGGGTTCAGTATCAGTCATCTGCACCGATAAAACCGGCACGCTGACCCGTAATGAAATGATGGTGGCCACACTGGGACTGTCGGATGGCAAATTGCAGGTAACCGGTGACGGTTATGCGCCGGGCGGACAGGTTCAGCAGTCCGATCAGTCAGCAGTCAGTGCACCGGATGAGCGATTGCTGTGCCTGGGGCGTGCTGCACTGCTGTGCAACGACGCGGAATTGAAACAGGTAAAAGAGCAATGGACAGTGCTGGGTGACCCAATGGAAGGCGCCCTGTTGCGACTGGCCACCAGAGTCGGACTGGATGTCAGTGAACAGCAGCAATTGTGGCCGCGCAATGCCCAATTGCCCTTTGATGCCAATCACAGGTACATGGCGACGCTGCATCACGGTCCGCAGGCAGTGATATTTCTCAAGGGTGCACCGGAGCGCCTGCTCACAATGTGTGCATCACAAATGACCGCAACCGGCGCAGCGGAACCGCTGGACGAGAGATACTGGCACGGGTTGGCGGACGAAATTGCGTCGCGTGGACAACGGGTGCTGGCGCTGGCAATGAAGCCGGCTGACGATGGCCTGAGTGATCAGATTGACCACGAACATGTCAGTGAGAACATGGTGCTGATAGGTCTGGTTGGTTTGATGGACCCGCCCCGGCCTGAAGCGATCGAGGCCGTGCGTGAATGTTATCAGGCAGGTATCGACGTCAAGATGATTACCGGCGACCATGCCGGCACCGCTGCGGCCATTGGCCGGGAGATCGGGCTGCGGCAGGTCGACAGCGTGCTGACCGGCAAACAGATTGATGAGCTGGATGATGCGGCCCTGTCGAAGGCGGTGCTGGCAACCGACATATTTGCCCGCACCAGCCCCGAGCACAAACTGCGTCTGGTCACCGCGTTGCAGGCTCAGGGCAAGGTGGTTGCGATGACCGGGGACGGGGTGAATGATTCACCGGCGCTCAAGCGCGCCGATGCGGGCATTGCCATGGGACAAAACGGCAGTGAGGCAGCCAAGGAGGCCTCCGAACTGGTATTGCTGGATGACAACTTTGCATCGATTGTAGCGGCCATCAGGGAAGGTCGCACCGTGTACGACAATCTGCGCAAGGTTGTCGGGTTTTTGCTGCCGATCAATGGCGGTGAATCCCTGAGTCTGATTATTGCCATACTGTTTGCACTCACCCTGCCGATCACTGCTGCCCAGATTCTCTGGGTAAACATGGTCAGTTCGGTCGCCCTGGCACTTTCACTGGCGTTTGAACCGCCCGAAACCGATGTCATGAAGCGCCTGCCAAGACCCATCAGGCAGCCCATCATATCGGCAGGATTACTCTGGCGCATTGCCGTCGTGACGGCTCTGTTTACGGCCGGCGTATTTGGTCAGTTCATGCTGGCGCAACATCAGGGTCTCAGCCTTGAGTTGTCGCGCACCATGGCGGTCAATACGCTGGTGGCCATGGAAGTGTTTTATCTGTTCAGTGTGCGTTACAGCCACGGCACGTCACTCACCTGGCAGGGGCTGATGGGTACGCGGGCAGTATTGTGGTCGGTGGGTGCGGTGCTGGTGTTTCAATTGTGGTTTACCTACGCGCCGTGGATGGGGCAGGCGTTTGGCTCCGCGCCCATGAGCGTGGCTCAGGGGCTGCAGGTGCTGGTGTTTGGCGTGGCGGTACTGTTGCTGATAGAGCTGGAGAAGTGGCTGCGGCGCCGCTCAGCCCTTGCCCTTCATTTTGTTGGGTCCCTTTAATACGTCTTTTTCGATAAATTCGATAATCGCACCGGCAATATCCTTGCCCGTCGCCCGTTCGATGCCCTCCAGTCCCGGTGACGAGTTCACCTCAAGCACCAGCGGGCCGTGATTGGAGCGGATAATATCCACGCCGGCAACATCCAGCCCCATCACCTGCGCCGCCTTGGTAGCGAGCTTACGCTCGTCCGGGCGCAGCCGGATGACTTCAGCTGTACCACCGCGGTGCAGATTGGAGCGGTACTCGCCGGCCTGGGCAGTGCGCTGCATGGCGGCTACCACCTTGTCACCAACCACAAAACAGCGGATGTCGGAGCCGCTGGCCTCTTTGACAAATTCCTGTACCAGAAAGTCCGCCTCCAGGCCGCGAAATGCATTGATCAGGCTTTCCGCGGCTTTACGGGTTTCAGCCAGCACTACACCATTGCCCTGCGTGCTCTTGAGAACCTTGACCAGCAGCGGTGCACCGCCAACAGAATTGATCAGATCCGTGGTGGCATCGGCTGAGTGGGCGTAACTGGTAACCGGCTGGCCACAGCCGCGGCGTGCCAGCAACTGGTGGGCACGCAGCTTGTCGCGCGAACGGGTAATGGCTATTGATTCGTTGACGGAGTAAGTGCCTCCTACCTCGAACTGGCGCAGTACGGCGGCACCGTACAGCGTTACGCTGGCCCCGATGCGCGGAATGACAGCATCAAATTCCAGTGCTTCCGGATCGCCCACACCCTTGAAAAAAACAGTTGGATTGTTGGCTGTTATGTTCATGTAACATTTGAGGACATCGATGACCCTGGCCTCATGTCCACGCTCCCTGGCTGCCTCCACAAGACGTCTGGTTGAGTAGAGTTTGCCGTTACGGGATAACACGCCGATTTTCATGATATGCGTCCAGAAGTATGCCTGAGGGAGGGGCTGACAGAGAGGCTGACTACGTTACCACAACGGTTGACAGAAACAAGGTATCCCGACCATTTGCGATACGTCCCGGGTGGATACTGCTATAGTTGTTACTGACATATAATGTGTCCGGCAGGATCACCAAGCGGCCGGGCTGGCCACAGGGCAGACGATAAATAATAGGGAGTGAATGATGTCAGACCTGCTCAAAAGCACGCTTGTGGCACTTATGCTGGTTCTGCTGGCGCTGGCTCTGAATGCAGGCGTATTCGGCGCCAGCTGGCGCTGGGATGATACCCAGATACTGCTGCACGCCCATCAGTACTCCATCTGGCAGGATTTCACCCGTCCGGAAATATGGCAGCAGTTTTCACCTGCCAATCTGACGCCGCTGCTGATACTGAGCTTTGAAGTTGATCTGATACTGTTTGGCCTGAATCCGGTGGCTTTCTATTTGCATCAGGTGCTGGCGCTGGCTGCGGGTGCCTTCATGCTGTTCATGTGCCTGCGACTGTGGTGCGACAACTTCTTTGCGATTGTCGGGGCAGTATTGTTTCTGGCCGGTCTGCCGGTAATGCTGGTTGCCGAGCAACTGATGACCCGGCATTACGCCGAGGGTCTGGTCCTGGCGCTGCTTGCGCTTTATGGATTTGTCCGCCATCTGCGCACCGGTCAACGCAGCGCACTGGTGCTTGCGGTCATCATGTACGCACTGGCGTGTACTGCCAAGGAGGTCTACGTCCCTCTGCCTGCATTGCTGCTGTTTTTACCGGAAGGCGGCACCCGCCGGCGTATTCGTGCCGTGCTGCCGTTTTTTGCGGTGACCGTGTTTTATGCGCTGTGGCGGTTCCATATGCTGTCCACTTTCAGTGGTGGTTATGCCGACAGTTCCAGCTACCTGTCAGCGGCATTCGTTGCACAGGTGCTGCAGAGTTTTGCCGGTTTTCCTGCCCTGTTGATCGGGCCTCGCTGGCCGCTGGCAATTTTCCTGTATCTGGCACTGCTGGTGGGATATCTGTTTATCCGCCGCAGGACGTCCTGGCTGAGTCTGCTGACCATGGCCCTGGTGCTGCTCCCGCTGGCACCACTGGTCAGCTCGCCCGGCATAACGCTGGCGGATCGTTACCTGTTTGTAGTCTGGGCAGCGCTCAGCTACTCCATCGCATATCTTGCCAATACTGTCTGCCTGTCTGTGCTGGATCATAACGGACGGCCGCTGGCCGCGGCGGTGCTGACAGTCGTACCACTATTACTGATCCTTGTGCTCTGGCAGTCTGTCCCGGTCCGGCAGACACTGGCCGATGTAGGCAGGGAATTTGATGTACAGGGCGAGTTTATCTGGCAGCAGGATGCGTCAGTGGGTTTTGTGCCCTCCGGCAATGTCCTGCCGGGATTCTGGTTTGTCACTGGCATGCGCGACTTCAAAGCGGGGCTGGGTGCCGGCACATCGCCTCAGCCGGTGGTTGATGACTGGTATCTGGCCGACTCCGGCGTTGAACAGCTCTTCACCTGGCAGCGTGACTGTGAATGCATGGCAGATATTTCTGTACAGGTTCCTCAGCGGCTGGCTGAGTTTGAGTCAGGCCTGCGGGCAGATGCGCCACTGACGCTGCGCTACGCCTATCAGGGTGGATATTTCAGCTGGGAGTTTGGTCCGTATCCGGCCGGCACCTATCATGTTGTATCAGATGTGATCGGTGTTATTCCGGCACCTCCGGCCGGGCAACTGCGTGCCACGCTGGCCGACAATGCGCCGTTTTATCTGCGCTATACCTCGCCGGAGGGATGGTTTACTTATTCCGAACTTCAGCATATCGTGCGCGATGGTCCTGAAGTGAGCTGGAGCAGGGAGTGAGGCCAATGAGCAAAATCGCCGTAATCGTTCCGGCACTGAATGAAGCCGGCAGTATTACCGCAAATCTGGCGGTGATCGGGGAACATCTGGCGGCTATTGCGGATGTCGAGTTTACCCTGATTGTGGTGGATGATGGCTCCACTGACCAGACTGCTGAGCTGGTCAGGCAATATGCCGGGTCGGGCAGCACAACAAGACTCCTGTGTCTGAATCGCCACTTTGGCAAGGAGTCAGCAATTACGGCGGGCCTGAATGCGGCCCGGGATTTTGACGCCGCTATTGTCATGGACAGCGATCTGCAGCATCCGCCGGCCCTGATTGCGGAGATGGTACAACACTGGCAGGACGGCGTCCGTGTTGTGGAGGCGATCAAGAGTTCACGCGGCAACGAAAGCTTTGCCCGTGGATTTTTTGTCAGGGGTTACTACGCGCTGTTCAACTATCTCACCCGGCTGTACATCTCCGGTGATACTGATTTCAAACTGCTCGATCGCACGGTCGTGCAGGCTTATTGCGCGCTGCCTGAGCATGGCCGCTTTTTTCGCGGTCTGGTCAAGTGGCTGAATTTCCCGTCGGTACAGATAGCGTTTGATGTGCCAGAGTCGACCCGTCAGCGATCGGTATGGGGCAATGCGGCGCTGTTTCGTTACGCGATTGATTCAATTACGTCGTTTACTGCGTTTCCACTGCAGATTGTGACCGTACTGGGCGGGTTCACTTTTCTGTTAAGTCTGGTCATAGGTACCATGGCGCTGGCTGACAAACTGGCAGGCAGAGCCGTGGATGGTTTTACCACGGTCATTCTGCTGATTCTGCTGATTGGCAGTGTGCTGATGTTCAGTGTCGGACTGATCGGTATTTACATCGGGCGTATCTATGATGAAGTAAAACGGCGTCCCAATTATCTGATAGATGAGCAGAACAGCAGCATCTCCGATGCTGCGCAACAGGGTGATTCCGAATGATGAGCAAATACGTCACCGTGCTGACGCATGCACTGCTGCTGGCGGCACTACTGGCTACGTCGCATGGCGTACTGAAGTGGGTATCAATACAGGCGCACGACAACTATCTGCAGCTGATGCTGACCCAATGGAAGGGCGTGCTGTTTGCCCTTTCCCTGTACGGGTTCATCTTTTTTTACTACATTGTTGTGCTGCGCGGCAGCCCGGTGTCTATACTCTATCCGGTGTACACCGGACTTTCCGTGTTGTTTGTCCTGCTGCTGGGACGTTTTGTGTTTCATGAACCGGTTGGCACCGCACAAATGCTTGGCGCCGGATTTATTCTGGCAGGAATCGTACTGATGGGTGGCAGTCGCTGAGCGGCGATTGTCTGAATAACGGAGGATGTTATGACTGCAAAACGCACGATGAGATATTCGCTGACAGGATTGTCACTGATATTTTCACTGTTCAGCACTGCTCTTGCGCTGTCGCAGGATATTGATGCACTGGCTGAACGGGTAACCGAATTTACGCTGGAAAATGGCCTGCACTTTATTATCGTGGAGCGTCCGGTCGCCCCCGTGGCAACCTTTGTGACCTTTGTCAATGTGGGCGGTGCGGATGAACCGGTCAACAACACAGGTGTTGCCCATATTTTTGAACACATGGCATTTAAAGGCTCAAGGACCATCGGTACGCGCGACTGGGAAGCAGAACAGGTGGCGCTGCAGAATATGGATGCAGCCTACCGCGCGTGGATGGAAGAGGGTTACAGCAACGAGCCCGATCAGGCAGAGCGCGACAGACTCTGGCAGGCGTTTGAGCGCTGGCAGCAGGAGGCGGGATCGTATATTCAGAGCGAGGAGTTTTCACAGATTATTGAACGTGAAGGTGGGGTTGGTCTGAACGCATTCACCAGCGCTGATGCCACCGGATACTTCTATTCCCTGCCACAAAACAAGGCTGAACTGTGGTTCTACCTTGAAGCTGAACGGTTCCGTGATCCGGTGTTCCGGGAGTTCTATGTGGAGAAGGACGTCATCATGGAAGAGCGCCGCATGCGCACGGACTCCAATCCGCAGGGCCGCCTGCTGGAGGAGTTTCTCAGTGTGGCTTACTCGGCGCATCCCTACCGTAATCCGGTGGTTGGCTGGGCATCGGACATCACGGCAACCACCATTGCTGATACCCGGGAGTTTTTTGAGACCTACTACGTGCCTACCAACATGACCATTGCGATTGCCGGCGATGTTGATCCTCAGCAGATGCGTGTGCTGGCCGAACGCTATTTTGGTGATGTGCCTGCTGCACCGCATCCGCCGAGTGTAAAAACCATCGAACCACCGCAGCGTGGCGAACGCCGTTTTGTAATTGAGGAACAGAGCCAGCCGCTGTTTATTGCGGGTTACAAGTCTGTTGCAGCAGATCACCCGGATGCCGCCGCTCTGGAAATGCTGAGTCAGATCCTGTCTGCCGGTCGCACCTCAAGGTTGTACCGTCGCATGGTGCAGGATGAACGACTGGCATTGGGTGTGCAGGCGTTGACCGGATTCCCCGGCGCACGATTCCCTTCACTGTTTGTCACCTTTGCGGTGCCCAATATGGGTATCCCGTTGTCAGAGATTGAGCGGGTGCTGGACGAGGAAATAGAGAAGGCACGACAGGGTGATATTCAGCAGGCAGAACTGACACGGGCAATCACCAATGCCAGGGCAACTGTGGTCAGGGGCCTGAATTCCAATATGGGACTGGCACTGAATATGGCACAGGCTCACGCCCAGCACGGAGACTGGCGGGAAGCATTTGTGTATCTGGACAGGCTGGCCGAGGTGACGCTGGAAGATCTGCAGCGGGTGGCCAATCAGTATCTGGTCAAACACAACCGTACGGTTGGCATGATCAGCAATGCTGCGGCAGGGAGGTAAGCAGACATGCAGATATCAGGATATATAAAGAAGCCGGGTTATGTTGTGACATTGCTGATTTTGCTGGTGACCGGAAGTGCATTGGCCCAGGAACAGAATCAGTCGCGGCCCTGGGAACAATTCTCGTACCCGGACATCAACAGTTTTGAGATGCCGCACCTGGAAATATTCGAACTGGACAACGGGATTCGTTTTTATCTGGTCGAAGACACGGAATTGCCGTTGATAGAAATGACGGTCCTGATCCGGTCTGGTGGCATTGCCGTTGCGGATGACAAGGTCGGGTTGAACAATCTGGTTGGTACGGTCATGCGCAGTGGCGGCACCCGGCAGTACCCGGGGGATCAACTGAATGAGTTGCTGGAGAACAGGGCGGCGATCATGGAAACCAGCTTCGGGTTTACTTCCGGTTCTGCGACCATGAATGTTCTCAGCGAAGATTTTACGGAGTTGCTGCCGGTGTTTGTGGACCTGTTACAGAACCCGGCATTTCCTCAGGATCGTATTGACCTGGCACTCACCCAGCAACGCAGCACCATCGCACGCCGCAATGACGACCAGGGCGGTATTGCGGGACGTGAGTTTCAGCGCGTGATCTACGGCGAACAAAGTCGCTATGCTCGGCGGATCGAGTACGCAACCCTGGCCAATATCACGCGTGAGGATCTGCTGGCGTTTCACCGTCGGGCAGTAACCGGCAACAATCTGATGATTGGCGTAACGGGTGATTTTGACGTTGAGGAGATGAAAGTCGCTCTGCAGGATGCGTTTGCCGGGTTGCCGGCGGGACAGGAACAGCAGCTCGAGTTTCCCTCCGTAGACTATGATTTTTCGCCGGGGGTGTACTTTGTAGACAAATCTGATGTCAATCAGAGCTATGTGCTGCTGGGGCATATCGGCGGGATGCGTGACAACCCTGATTATGCGGCGCTGCAGGTGATGAACAATGTGCTCAGTGGCGGGTTCTCGAGCCGGCTGATGCAGGTGGTGCGCAGTGAGCTGGGCCTGGCATATTCGGTGTTCGGAAGTTACGGCAGTGGTGTCTACTTTCCCGGAACATTTTCTGCCGGCGTAATGACGCAGAGTGAAACGACTGCGGCTGCGATCGACGCCATCATAGGTCAGATCGAGCGCCTGCAGCGTGAACCGGTATCGGAAGAGGAATTGCTGCAGACCAAGGATCAGTTTCTCAACACACTGGTGTTCCAGTATCCCAGTATCAGCTCTGTGTTACGCGAGCGCATGAATAACGACTATGCAGGCTTGCCGGCAGACACCTTTGAACAGTTGGTGGAACAGATTCGTGAAGTGACGGTTGCAGATGTTCACGATGTGGCCCGGCGCTATCTGCGTCCCGACAGCCTGCGGATACTGGTGGTAGGCAACGGCGAAGAGATTGGCGATCAGTTGTCAGCCTTTGGTTCCGTGCGCCCGATTGACATCACTATCCCGCAGTGACCGGCAACCCTTTTAATCAGGAACAGGCAATGATCAAGAGCAAGCCATGACATTACGACTCGGGCCGCTGGCAATTCAGATCAACTGGCTGGTGCTGCTGTGCTTTTTTTCCAGTCTGGGGATGTTTGTCAGCCTGGCATTCTGGCAGCTGGACCGGGCAGCGGAGAAACGGGCGCTGCTGAACGGTCTGGAGCAGCGCGCTGAACTTGCGCCGGCAGCGCTTGACGTAGCTGAGCGGACTGACTTATTCGGCAATATGAGCCGTGTGGTGATCTCGGGACGGTATGAGCCGGAAGTGTCTTTTCTGGTGATGTTTCAGTTCTTTCGTGGGCAGCCCGGCTTCGAGCTGGTCACACCCTTCCGGCGTAATGACGGATCGCTGGTGCTGGTCAGTCGTGGCTGGCTGGCGGCAGATGCCGGCGGTGGTATCCCGCAATTGCCCGTTATAGAAGAGCCTGATGCTGAGAGTGCGCAGCAACTCATCGCCCAGGTACATATCCCGGATTTCGAAATCCCGCCTGCAGAGGTTTCCGACAACAGCTGGCCGGTGCGGCTTTCGCGTCTTAACGTCGAGCAGGCCGGTCGATTACTGGGGGAGCCGCTGTATCCATATGTGTTACGTCTTGAGTCAGGGCAGCCCGGCGTGCTGGACCGGCACTGGCAGCCACCGCGTATCAGTATCAGGACACACATTGCCTACGCAGTGCAGTGGTTTGCGATAGCATTGCTGGTCTCAATCGCGGCTCTGTTATACTCGAGCAATCTGTTGCAATTGCTCAGAGAGAAACAATCCTCCGGGAGAGGCGTCTGATGTCACAACTTTATCTGGTGGTCGATGAACTGAGCGACTGGACGCATGAACTTGAAGGTCAGGCGGTAATCAGTTTCGAGACTTATCTTACTGAGCATCCGGTCAAGGGACAGAAAAAGACCCGCATTATCAATCTGTGCAACACTGACCTGTACCTGAGCAAGGGGTATTACTGCTCGTTGCTGGCCGAGGCGCGCGGGCATAAGGTCATGCCGCCGATCAATACCCTGACCGACCTCAGCAGTCAGCAGTTGACGCTGGTGCAGGCGAGCGAGGTACTTGAAGGTCTCAGCAAGCAGGACCTGACCAAAAACGAAGATGGTTACAGTTTCAGAGTCTATTTTGGACGCACTGCGCTGCCGCAGCTGAAACTGCTGGCCAGGCGCCTGTTTGAGCGCTTTCCGTGTCCGATTCTGGAGGTCAGGCTTGGCTACACCAGTGATGGCTGGCAAATGCGTTCAGTGCACGCTGTTGCCTATGCAGAACTGCAGCCCGATGAAACGGCTGAGTTTATTGAAGCGCTGACAAGATTCACCAAAAGCCAGTGGCGAAAACCGCGCAGCAGTAAATCCAGCCGCTGGGATATGGCGATTCTGGTGAACCCTGCCGAGCCACTGCCGCCGAGTGACAGCAGTGCAATCAAGCGTATGAAACGTGCGGCAGAGAAGATCGGATTTGATGTCGAAATTATCGGGCCGCAGGACTATGCCCGACTCAGCGAATTTGATGCGCTGTTTATCCGTGAAACGACCGCCATTGATCATCATACCTACCGATTTGCGCGCAAAGCTGAAATCGAAGGCCTGGTGGTTATTGATGATCCCACCTCCATCCTGCGTTGCTGCAATAAGGTATTTCTGCAGGATGCGTTTACCTATAGCGGTGTGCCGACGCCCAAAACCCGGTTTGCCTCGGCCAGTCACGACGCAGCGCTGGATGAGCTGGAAGCCGCATTCGATTATCCGATTGTGCTCAAGATTCCCAACAGCGCATTTTCTGTTGGCGTGATGAAGGCAGAAAACCGGCAAATGCTGCGCGAACAACTGGAGGACCTGTTGCCGCGTTCGGCCCTGATTCTGGCGCAGGAATATCTGTTTACCGAGTACGACTGGCGCATTGGTGTGCTGAACAACAGGCCTCTGTTTGCCTGTCGTTATTTTATGGCCAAAGGGCACTGGCAAATCTACAAACATGGCGAAGGGCGCATTGGCAGCGGCGGCTGGGAAACCCTGCCCACGTACGAAGTGCCCAAGGCGGTGCTGGATGCGGCCATGAAGTCGGCACGGATTATTGGTGACGGGCTGTACGGCATCGACATCAAGCAGCAGGGCAATAAGGTGTACGTGATTGAAGTGAACGACAATCCGAGCCTGGAGCATGGCGTGGAAGATCAGTTTATCGGTGATGAGCTCTATATGCAGATCATGTCCGAGTTTGCACGTCGTCTGGAGAACCGGGGGCGCTGAACAGGCGCTCGGGTTGGCGTGGCCTCAGCCGCGAGACCCGGAGATGATTACCGCGGACCGGAGTTTGTCCTTGCCAAACTGGGACATGCGCGCAAAATCCGCCCGCGCAATGGGCAGATCCTCGCAATCCAGTCCGGTCTGCTCTTCCAGTGACGGGTCAGGATCGTGAACATAGAAGCAGGCATCATCAAAGGCGGTAATGGTTACCCAGTGAGGTGCCTTTTTGCGGTCCAGTCGGTAACTGCTGATCAGTGCCAGTACAATGGCGCCCCGTTTGATAGCCTGTTCGATGTCGGTCTGGGTAATATCGCGGTAATCAACAGCGATGTGCTTTTCCCGGAGTCGTTGTTCAAACTGCTGGTGCACCAGTGCCATGATATGTTTCTTGTCCGGATCCCTGACGCCTTCCAGAAATAGTGGCCCCGTCTGATTAATAAAAACACGCGCAGCAAAGCCGCGCTTTTTGGCCGCCAGTGCCAGCCCCATGGGATGACAGCCACCATGACCCGACGTCATGAAAATGGTGGTCGCTTCACGCCAGATGTCGAGCTCGGTTGCCTGATCGGGTTTGCAGTGCCCGTCCAGTGCTGCCATGGCCATCATCAGAGAGGCGGGGCCGCAGGTAAAGCCGGTGGTCTGCTGATACCAGGGGATATTCTGGCCGCGCCGCCGTTTGGGGGCATAACGGATGATTTTCTGCATGCGCAGGGCATTGCGATGGTCTTCGTAGTAGTCTTCAATCGTGCCAAATGCCACATAACCGGCAGATTCGTACATTTTTATCGCAGCAACATTGTCCTGTGCCACCTCCAGGCGCATAAAAAACCGGTCACGATTGGCTGAGGCTGTTTCCAGTGCGCCTAACAGGGCCCGGCCGATACCACGGCCACGGGCCTCAGCGGCAATGGCTATTGAATACAGTCGGGCGAGATGCGTAGCGCCGTGAAAGAGAACCAGGCCATAACCGAGCAGTTTATGCTCATCTTCTGCAACCATGAACTCACGGTTACTGGCCTGAATCCAGTGACGCAGCCGTCGTCGCGTCAGTTTGTCGGTGTCGAAACTGGCGTTTTCCAGAGCGTGCAGTGCATCCAGATCCTCCATCCTGACTGGGCGGATAGTGAACGGCTGGTTCTTTTTTACGGCCGGCATCAAGGCCCTCGTTGCTTACTTTGGTATAGCGACTATTTTTAGTTCTACACGCCGGTTCATGGCCCGGCCGGATTCGGTCTCATTGCTGGCCAGCGGCTGATCCGGACCCATGCCCTGGGTGATCAGACGGTTCTGGTCAATACCCGTGCTGGCCAGGTGTGCGGACACACTGTTGGCGCGGCGATTGGAGAGACTGTAGTTGTACTCTCTGGCGCCGGTTGAGTCAGTATGACCATTGACCATCAATCGTGTGTCGGTGAATTTGTACAAAACCTGGGACACCGAGTCGAGCACCGGATAAAAATCCTGACGGATGGTGTACTCATTGGTATTAAAGGTGATATTGCCGGGCATGATCAGGTCTATCTGGTCGCCATTGCGTTGAATCTGTACGCCGGAGCCCTGCAACTGCTCGCGCAGTTCGACTTCCTGTGCATCCATGTAAGCGCCTACGCCGGCACCTATGGCGCCACAGCCAAGTGCCGCATTGCGTGCGTGCTGACCGCTGTCAGCGGCGCCTATCAGGCCGCAGACCACGCCACCAATGGCACCATAGGTAACTGCCCGGCTGGTCTGTTGCTGTCCGGTATAGGGGTTGATGGTGTTACAGGCCGCCAGCGTGATGGCCGTCGCCAGTGCGGCGGATAACCTTAATGTGTTTGACATAATATTCTCCTTGATAATCAGACTCTTGTTGCGGGACGCAGATAGAGATCTGATGTACATCAATGCGATGTAATGTCTGGATGGGCAGTCTATCATGCCCCATGGTGCATTAACTGAATATGAATGCAGTTAACTGTTTGCCAATTGACTGGCCAGGCGGTGACCGCTCAACCAGGCGCCCTCGACCCGGCCGCCATTGAGCCAGTCGCCGCACACACCCAGCCTGAGTGTCGGGTTCCACAGATATCCGGGAACGGCGCGCTCACTGGCGGTGTCTGCCTGTGCAAATCGCCAGCGGTGCACGTTGATGTCGGCCTGTGTCAATTGTGCTTCGGGTGTGCCGGTAAGCGATAAAAACGCCGAACGCAATGCTTGTGCAACATCGCCGGGATCCGCTTCTATATGTTCCTGGCTCCACTGTGGCGTGGCGTGCATAAGCCATGTTTCGGCACCGCTACGTGCTGGCTTGCTGGTGTCTTTTGCGATCCAGCTGAGAATCTGATCGTTGACAAACGCGCCATCAAATTCGATGGCAAGGGGCTGTTGCGGTGTCAGCATGACTGCCCAGCAGGCCGACATAGTGTATTGCCTGCAGGCCTGCGCCAGTGACTCGTCCGCACCGGCTAACAGTTCCGCTGCCTGTGGTCCGGGAATCGCCAGCAGCACTGCATCAAATGTGTGCTGTGACGGGACAGCGTCTGCCGTCTCTGCGCTCAATAACCACTGCGTATCACGCCTTTCCAGTCCGGCAACTCTGACATGTTTCTGAATGTTCAGTAATCTGCCCAGTGCGTTTGCCGGTGCTGACATTTTTGGTATGCCGACAAAACGGGGAACGGACGGCTGCTGCGGGACCCGGGCGAGACTGTCCGGCCTGTCACCAAAACTGCTCAGGGTGGGTGACCACTCGGCGGCGACATCCTCTTTAATCCAGGCCCGTACCTGAGCCACAAACTCCGGTGCCCGCGCAGTAAAATATTGTGCCCCGTGGTCACACTGCCACTGATCTGTGCGGCGGGTACTCATGCGACCACCAAGGCCACGGGATTTTTCAAAAACACTGACTTTGTGTCCGGCCTGCTGCAATCGGGTGGCACAGGCAAGGCCGGCAATGCCAGCCCCGATAACGGCGATGTTCAGTTTTTCGGTGGCTGTCATGTTCTATTCCGGCTGTCGCGTATGCGAGACAGTCATCAGATTGTCAGTCTCAAACCCGGCCTGTGCAGCCATTGTGATCAGGCGCTGCAGGGTAGCTTCATCCAGTACAGGCTCACGTGCCAGTATCCAGAGATAGTTGTGGTTGGGGCCGGTTACCAGTGCCCACTGATAGGTCTGGTGATCCAGCGCCACGATGTTGTAAGCGCCGTAGAAAGGGCCAAAAAATGAGACCTTTAATGCACCGACTATTGGTTCGTCGACAAATCGCGCGCGTCCGACCGCCTCTTCCCAGCCCTGTTCTTTGTCGCTGTAGCCACGGTTGACGACCCGCACGGTATTGTCATCCTGTCGTGTATAAACGGCGGTCACATCAGTCAGGCCGCGCTCGAAGCGATGGTCCAGCCGCGCGATCTCATACCAGCGCCCCTCGTATCGGGTGATATCAAAGTTTTCTACGACAGTGAGGCCGCCGGGTGGGCCACCGGTACAGCCGGCCAGTATCAGGCCGGCAGTTGCAATCAGAAAATACTGTGATAAATGTTTCATAACTATTCCTTCGTGTTGACTACCAGGCTACCGTCTGACCCGCCCAGTCGATGAACTCTGCCTGTCCGTCGGCGGGCATGCCGTCCAGAATTTTCAGTAGCTGGTCCGCCACAAACTCAGTACTGAACAGCTTGTCGTCCGGTACATTATGCTGAAAAGGTCTGGAAAGCCCGGTATCCGTTGTGCCCGGGTGAAAGGCAAGCAATTTTACATTGGGTGCGCGCCGGGCATATTCGACTGCGGCTGTTTTGACCAGCATGTTCAGGGCCGCCTTGGACATACGGTAACTGTACCAGCCGCCGGTGCGATTGTCGCTGATGCTACCGACCCGGGCACTGAAAACAGTCAGTGTACAGACAGCCTTCGCCTTCAACAGCGGCGCCAGTGCCCGCAACCACAACGCAGGCACTATACTGTTGATCCTGAACACCTCGGCCATGGCAACCGGGTCAATATCCTCCAGGCGTTTTTCAGGTTTTATGCTGTCACTGTGCAGTATGCCGTTGCAGATAAAGACCTGACTGAAAGTACCTTTGTACGGCTTTAGTGTCCGGGCCAGGGCGTCAACAGCGGCAGCAGTGTAGTCGCAGAAAAAGTGGTGAGCACGATCATCGATACTGCCCGGATCACGACTCACCGAAAGCACTTCCCTACTCATGTCAGCATCACACAGGCGCTTTACCAGTGTCTGTGCGATACCGCTCCCTGCGCCAATGACGAGACAGGTCTGCTGGCTGGTGTTTTCAGAGATCATTCAGTTGCTCCAGTAGCTGCGTCGCCCGCAGCTGAATACGCTGTTTTTTCTCATCATCCATTTTGGCGTAACTGCGATAGATCATGGCCATGCGCGGGTTGGTGCGAAACGTGTTTTCGTGACGATTGATAAAGTGCCAGTAAAGACTGTTGAAGGGACAGCTGTCATGCTCACTGGCAGTCTTTACATTGTAATGGCAGTGTTTGCAGTAGTCCGACATCCGGTTGATATAACTGCCGGAGGCTGCGTAGGGTTTGCTGCCCACTATGCCCCCATCAGCATGCATGACCATACCCAGCGTGTTGGGCAGTTCCACCCAGTCAAAGGCGTCGGCATAAACGGCAAGGTACCAGTCACAAACTTGCGCTGGGGTGATGCCCGCCAGCAGCGCAAAGTTGCCGGTAATCATCAGGCGCTGGATGTGATGTGCGTAGGCATTCTCAAAGGTGTTGGTAAAACACTGCTGCATACAATTCATGCGGGTTTTGCCGTGCCAGTAAAAGTCGGGCAGGGGTCTGATATTGTTAAAATGATTGTGGCTCGCATAACCCGGCATCAGCAGCCAGTACAGGCCGCGAACATATTCGCGCCAGCCGATGATCTGGCGGATAAAACCTTCGACGGCATTTAAAGGTGCCTTGTCGCTCAGATATGCCTGCTCGGCTGCCCGGCACACCTCACGAGGTGTCAGCAGGCCGCAGTTCAGGCTGGTGGACAACAGGCTGTGAAACAGCGTGTGCTGATTCTGCACCATGGCATCCTGATAGTCACCAAACAGGGGTAATCGATGCTCAATGAATTGCGTCAATGCATGCAATGCCTGTTCCCGGGTGGTTGGCCAGTTGAAATTCTCCAGGCTGCCCGGATGATCGGTAAACGCCCGGGCCACCAGGTCGAGTACCTCACCGTCGATTGTGTCCCGCTGAAATCGGTCAGGCTGGTGCAGGGGATGTTTGCCCCGGTATGCCTGCCGGTTCTGACTGTCAAAATTCCATTCGCCCCCAATCGGTTTGTCGCCATCCATCAGTAACCCGGTGGTGCGTCGCATCTCCCGATAAAAATACTCCATACGAAGCTGTTTGCGGCCGCGGGCCCAGTCAGCAAAATACGCTTTTGAGCTGATAAACCGGGAATCTTCCAGAATGGTGACCGGACATCCCAGTTGTGATTGCCATGCGGTGCTCATTTCGTGTTGCAGGCGGTATTCGCCGCACTCCGTGACAACAAGCTCACTAACAGGGTTTGTGGTAATGACTGACCTGACAACTTCGAGCAGCGTGCCTGCGGCACTGTCAGGCCGGTATGCGTGGTAGTGAACCTGCCAGCCCTGTTCGCGAAGCCGCTGCGCAAAGTGTCGCATTGCGCTGAAGATCAGCGCGATTTTTTGTTTGTGGTGTTTTACGTAGGTGGCTTCACTGGCAACTTCTGCCATGACTATCATGTCCCGCCGCCGGTTCAGCGCGGTGAGCGTGGCAATGCAGTCACTCAACTGGTCGCCAAGGATGAGGCCGGTTTTACGGGTCATTCTTTGCGGCAACGTTCATCACAGCTGTCGGTCCTGCCAAACCAGCCTGATATGCGGTGACGATGGCGGGCAAAAAACCGGTATCCCAGGTCAGCAACCGGTCTTATCAGTGGCCAGCGCAGGAATGCAAACCAGTGACCCTTTCCCACCAGCTGCCAGGCAGTGCAGGTGACGTCCAGGCCATAAATCATACTGCCATCTGCCAGTTCGCCATGTAAAACGCGGTCAGCTGCCTGAGTGTCGATGTGCGGAAATCGGGCAGAAAAATCGCTGACAGTAATATCCTGCAGCTCCAGCTGGTCGCTGCTGTCCAGTTTTTTCAGGTGATCGATTTCCATCCTGCACAGAGGGCACTGGCCATCGTAAAAAATGCGTAGTGCGCTCATGAGCGGAACCGCCTCAGCTGCGCATCAAGCACTTCACTTAACGATTGCAGCTCAGCACTGACGCCAGCCAGATCCACAGCCTGTGCTGCGTTGCTGCGGGCGATTCCGTCCACTTCCTGCAGGTGCCTGGCGACGTCATCGCCCACCGTCGATTGTTGCTGGGATGCTGCCGCGATCATGTCATTTAGTCTGGAGATGCTCGTGATTTCCGCAGCCACACCCGACAATGTTGAGGCGCTTGCATCGGCGGCGTGCAGGCAGCGTTGAACGGCATCCTGACTGCGTCCCATTGCTTCGTGAGCGGACTGCGATGCTTTCTGCAGGCGCTCTATGATGCCCTGAATCTCTTCGGTAGATTGTGCTGTGCGGCGCGAGAGGTTACGCACTTCATCGGCAACCACGGCAAAGCCGCGGCCCTGATCACCAGCCCGGGCGGCCTCGATGGCGGCGTTGAGGGCGAGCAGATTGGTCTGCTCCGCTACACCCTTGATTACATCAACAACCTGGTCAATGTCGTTGGCCAGCTGTACGGCGCCCAGCACGGCTTCTCCCGTCAACGCGATATCCTTGTTCAGTGAGGTTATTTCATTTGTTATGTTCTGCATGGCCTGATTGCCGCGGGTTGCATGTATATCTGCATTGCGTGCTGCGGACGCAGCATTTTCAGCATTGCGTGCAACCTCGGCAGTTGCAGAACTCATTTCGCTCATAGCCTGAACCATATACTCACTTTCGTTTGCCTGGCGCTCTGCGCTGGCGCTGACCTGCCGTGATTTGTCCCTCAACGCGCAGCCCATGCCACGCAGATCCTCAAGCTTGTGTTGAACACCGACGACCAACGTCTCAAGCTGACTGACAAATCCGTTAAAGGCCTCGGTAACGGGCGTGTTCAACTGCACGCGGTAAGACAGATCGATGGCATTCGGATCCCGGGCAATATGCTGACTGGCCTGTGCCATGGACTGACCTTCAGCGGCATCTTTTGCAGCCACTTGTGCAAGATAGATCAACACCCCGGCTTCCGCGATGACGTACCCGGCATGGATAAAAATCATATGCCAGGAGGCATGTTCGGTAACCCATACGCCTACGCCATTGATCTGCATATAAAAGAACAGAAAATGATGGATGGCTATGGTGACAGTAGCTATCAGAATAGGCAGCCAGTCACGATAGACAATCAACAATGCCAGCAGCACAAAAATGGAAAAATGCATCTCTATGGTGCCGTGACTCTGATGAATATGCAGGGCCGACATAACCATAAAGGCAACAGCTATCAGGCAGCGGTACAGTGAGGTACCCTGCAGAGCGGGCAGTAGCATAGCCAGCACCGCCAGCGTTCCGCCACCAATGAATATCGCGGTCAGCCAGGTGTCATGCCATGCGGACAGAGCCAGCGCGTAAACCAGACAGACACCCAGCACCGCCAGCATGATGCGGTCGGCATGGCGGGAATAGACAGTCGTGGCTTCCGTGCCGTTTGTGTTAAACCGAGAAGTCATTGTTGTGCGCTCTTGCAGAACGGCTGGCACTGACAGGCACCAGCCATGAAATGAGAGGATTACCGAGACTCTATAGTCGACTGAATTCGTATTTGCTTGATACGTTGGGCAAGCGAATTCAGTTTATATTTTTATTGCAGGGGTTTGGTCCTACTGTGCCGGTGATTCCTCCAGACGGCGGGCGCCGGCCAGAATGCCGGGCAAAGCGTAGTTGCCTTCGTGGCAGGCATATTCATAGATTTTTTCACCCGGCGGGCGGGCGTACAATACCATCTCGGCAGTCCAGGGCGCTGTATAGGCGACCGGGTCATGCATGGTGAAGCTGTAAACAATCTCTGTGGGGGAGACCATGCGCAGGCGTTCGGTCACCTGCAGGCCGGGTCCGGAGCCGTAGTGGGATTGCTGAGGGTGCATATTGCGCGTACTTATCACCAGCGTGTCATCTTCCCAGTGTGCTATTGAGTCCCCCATCCATTTGTAGACTTCCGGGGGCAGATGTTCACTGTTCAGCCGGATAATGCGTGCGTCATGCATCATCTCCGCCATGATCATAATGTGATCATCAGTCTGCACAATCTGATAGTTGTTGTTGTAGATGATGGGCATCATGGGCGGTCCACCGCTGGAATTGGATGTGCGGAAATCGTAGAACAACAGGCAGCGCTCACCAATTGTCGCCATTTCCGGGCCCAGAAACGCATCCGCACCGTGTTGGTCACGCCACTGCTCCATCAGGTTCTGCTCCGGAGCGTCCGGGCGGAAAGGAATCTGGCCGTCAGAAGGATCAATGATCATGGAGGTGCGGTACTCGCCGTCAATCTGCACGACCTGTGTGCCACGATCCAGCCAGAAGGTATTGTAGGCGGCAGCGGTATTGCCATCTGTGGGCGGCGGGCGATCAGGGTCGCTGGGCGCATCCGCACGGACTTCCCGCTGCTGCGCCTGCTGCTGCGCAGCCATGGCCTGCTCCCCGGTCATCGTTCGCTGGTCACCAAAACGGGCGGGTCGCTGCAGCGGCGTCTGGGTCGCGTTGGTCCAGATGCCCTGCAGGTCAGGATGGCCGGAGGGGGTGCGCGGTATCTCATCAGTCTGGGCATGAGCGACGCTGCCGATTGACAGCAGAATCAACAGTCCCGGCAGTATCAGGCCAGACAGCCCGGGCCGGATTGACGTATTCAGCAGTTTTGTCAGGCTGACCGGTTTCATGATTGCTCCTGTTGTTGAGACAGAATGTTGAAGCAGAATTTTTATACGCTGACTATACCTGAAAAATCCACCCGAAAAATCCGGAATCAGCGTGTGAAGGGAGGATTGTCCGGTTTTTGTTGCGCATGCTATTGACAATCATTCCTATTTGCATTTATCCTGCCTTCAGTTTGATATATAACCATCTTCAGGCCGAGAACAGATCATGTACGTATGCATTTGCCGCCAGATCACCGACCATCAGATTCGTGAATACTGCCGCGATCGCGAAGTATCCATGGCAGATATACGCGCTGAGCTCGGTCTTGCCAGTGACTGCGGACGGTGCGGCAAATTTGCCAAACAACTGATAGCCGAAGCCGCTGTCACAATGAATCCGCAATCAATAGCCTACGCCGCCTGAGCTGACACATGCAAGCCCGGCAGTAATTGCCAATCAGAATCATTATCCTTATCTTTTTTTAATTTAGTCAATGACTTGCGAAGCTGATGTGCTTGACATTGGTCGGCGGTGGCGTCACTCTGCCTGCCAGATCCAACTGAGTAACAAGCCGATTTACAAGGAGAGAGCCCCATGAAGTCCGATAAAACCATGATCAAACATCTCAACAAGGCGCTGGGTAATGAGTTGGTGGCCATCAATCAATATTTTCTGCACTCACGCATGTACAAGGATCGTGGTCTGATCAAACTTGCAGACAAGGAGTATGAAGAATCAATTGATGAAATGAAGCACGCCGATCAATTGATTGAGCGCATTCTGTTCCTTGAAGGCCTGCCGAATCTGCAGAGCCTGGGTAAACTGTTCATCGGTGAACACACGCGCGAAATGCTCGAGTGCGATCTCAAGCTGGAACATCTGGCTATCCCCGATTTGCGCGACGGCATCGAGTATGCGGAGTCGATCAGGGATTTTGTCAGTCGGGCGTTGCTGGTATCCATTCTGGAAAGCGAAGAAGAACACGTCGACTGGCTGGAAACCCAGCTTGGGTTGCTGGACGCAGTCGGGCTTGAGAACTATCAACAGTCCATGATGTAACGTCTGGTTATCAGCTACTCTGAAACGCTGCAGCCAGGGTGTCGTCCGCCTCTGGCTGCGCGGATTGCTGCAGAATCATCGTGCAATCGTCCACCGGCAGTGCCGGGTGCATCAGCCAGCCCTGCATGCTGTCGCAGTTTGTACCCAGCAGAATGTTGTACTGCTCAATGGTCTCGACGCCTTCGGCCATGACTTCCAGATCCAGACTGTCTGCCAGATTGATAAGCCCTGTAATGATCGCCTCAGTTTTTGAGTCCGGCTGCAGTTCCCGCATAAAACTTCGATCAATTTTGAGCGTGTGAACCGGATAGAGTTGCAGCGATGCGAGTGACGAATAGCCGGTACCAAAGTCATCGATGGCAATATGCAGGCCGATGGCGGCCAGGCTGCGCAGTGTCTCAATAACAAAGTCCGAACTGTCCATCAGTGCGGTTTCGGTCAGCTCGATGCCCAGCAAGGCGGGATCCAGTGCATACTCTGCCAGCGTCTTTTCGATAAACGCCAGCAGCACACCTCGTTGACGAAAATGCAGCGCCGAGATATTGATGTAGGTGCGCACCGCCACGCCCGCATCAGCCCACTGCCTGACCTGCCGGCAAACACTGGCTATGACAAGTTCAGTAACGGGAATGATCAGTCCATTGGCTTCTGCTATCGGAATAAAAACATCCGGCGAAATCCAGTTGCCGGGTTCTATTTCCCAGCGCAGAAGTGCCTCCAGGCCGATGACCTGACGGTCGGAAACCCGGTATTGCGGCTGGTAGTAGACGGCCAGTTGCCGGTTGGCCAGTGCGTCAGTGAGGCGCATTTTTATCTGCAGTGATTCCTGTTGATGCAGTCCCATATCCTGATTGAAATAACAGGCTGTGTGTCGCCCCCGCGCTTTGGCCTGATACATGGCGATATCGGCACTGCTCAACAGTGATTCGGCATCATCGGCATGCTCGGGGTAGCAGGCAACACCTATGCTGGCACTGACCAGGAACTGTTGATTGGCAAGTACAAATACGTTGCGCATAGCCTCCGTTATTTTTTCCACAATGGCCGTGGCAGCCTCTGCATTCTGCATGTCCTGCGCCAACACCACAAACTCATCTCCGCCAAAGCGGGCCACCGTGTCCCCCTCGCGCAGGGACCGGTTCAACCGGCGGGCTACGGTTACCAGCAACTGGTCGCCCAGACTGTGTCCCCAGCCGTCGTTGATGTCCTTGAAATTGTCCAGATCTATCATGATCAATGCAAATGCCGATCGTGAACGTCGGGCATGCGCAATGGCCCAGTCAAGTCGGTCCTGCATCAGGGCGCGGTTGGGGAGTCCGGTCAACAGATCATGAGTGGCGCGGTGGCGCATGTCACGCTCCAGTTTGAAGCGTTCTGACACATCGCGGATAAAGGCTGTGATATGCATGCCGTCGTTGCTGGTATGCACGCCCAGCGCAATGTCCAGCGGTACTTCGCGACCATCCTTGCGGCGTCCGACCAGCCCTTTTAATGAGGACATTGGCCGGCCCTGCGGTGACTCAGTAAATGCATTGCGCAGCGCCTGATGGCGTTCGCGCAATGCTATTGGCAGCAGTATTTCAATGTGCTCGCCCCGCAACTCATCTGCCGTGTAGCCGAACAGCTTCTCTACTGCGGGATTGGCAAACGCTATCAGGCCATCCCTGTTGATGCCGACGATACCATCAGGCGCATTCTCAAGCAGTTCATCCAGCTGGCTGGTGTACTGCTGCAGTGTCAGGTGAGTCTGCCTCAATTGCTCGATGGGTTCGCGGATGCTGTCCAGAAATACCGCCCGATACAGGTAGGCGTATGCAAGCGTCTTGTAAACATGTCCGACAAAATTACTCAGGTCCTGCACATTCTGATAAAGCAGGAAAAAGCTTTCGCCGGCCGCCATCAGTGCCACCGCCATAACCAGTGCACCTGAGCTTTTCAGCCTGAGCTGGTTTCGGCGCCACCAGATAAGTAGCAGTGTGGCAACGTGAATCAGCAGAATGCACGCCTCCGCAATCAATTTACTTGATGTCAGGCCGGTTTCGGGCACAAACATTATCGGGAAAAAGTCCGGGTAGAAGGTGAGCGGAATCCACAGCAGTGCCGTCAAGCCCAGCGTTGCAAACAGGAACAGGTAGCGGGCCGGTGTATCTGCAACCCGCACGGAATCCATGCGGGTCAGCAGATAAACAAGTATCGACGCGGCGGCAATGAAGCGTGCGGTCAGCCAGAACAGTATGGCCCTGTGAGGGCTGTTTGGGGTAAGGAAATCAGGCATGCCCGGATAGGAAAGCAGGTGTGCGGCGTCAAACATCGCTACAGACAGGAATGCACATGCCAGCAGCAGAGATGCTTTACGCCGTTCACTATCAACCATCTGCCAGCCGATAAAAAATATGCAACCGGCAATCACTATGGAGAGCATCTCCAGCAGGGAATGGGACCACAGAAAGAATCCCCCGGGTATGAGCGGGGGTGCATCACCCAGCGCCAGCACCAGCCACAAAGGCAGGGCAAGCGCCAGAAATACCAGTCCGGCAAGTTTCAGCAGATTCAGCAATGGCGTCATTGATTGTTGTTCTTCTGTACGCATAGTACGCATCTTGCATGCCACCCCGGGTTTATGATCCGTCAGGCTGTCCAGAGGCAACCTTTCTTGACAGTTTGTCACGCTGCGTAGATCATCGGGCAAGAGCGCTGTGGTTTAAATCGGCACAAGGTGGGGCGCATTGTCGTTGCCGATTTATTTTTGTGTCAGTAAATCCCTATATGCATTTTTATGGCTCAATGAGACGGTGCCGAATAGCGTAGCGCACCAGATCGGTCACGGTGTCAATTTCAAGTTTCTGCATAATCCGGAATTTATGGGTGCTGACGGTTTTGGGCGAGATGTGGAGTTTGTCGCTGATGGCGTTTATGGACATGCCCTGTGCCAGCAACACAAACACCTGATGTTCGCGGGTTGACAATGCTTCATGCAGTACCTCCTTGCGGGTATTGCCTGCGATCAGCATGCGGGCGCCCAGTTCGGGATCAACATAACAGCCTCCCGAGACACACTGGCGGATGGCAGTGATAATCATATCCGGTTCGCTGTCCTTGGTCAGGTAGCCATTGGCGCCTGCTTTAAGTGCACTGGCAACTATCTGGGTATCACTGTGAATGGTCAGTACCAGCACCGGAAGTTCCGGTTGTCTCTCTTTGACCGTGCGGATCAGTTCTACGCCATTGGGGCCGGGCAGGCTCATGTCAAGCACCAGCAGGTCGCCCGGATCCTGATCGAGTTTGTCCAGTACCTGCCAGCCATCTGCAGCTTCGCCGGCGAATTCCAGGTCAGGTGTTACACCGAGTAATCGACGCAGCCCCTGCCGGACAATAGCATGATCATCAGCTATAAATATTCTGGTCATAATTCTCGGTTCCGGTACTGAAATGCTTTTGTTTTTTTGCCAGTTTCTGTTGTCGGACGGGTAATCCCAGCAGCAACCGGGTACCCTGACCGGGTTGGCTGTCCAGCAGGTATTCGCCGCCCAGCATCATGATGCGCTCGCGGATACCCGTCAAGCCAAAACACTTGTCTTCACGAATGTTCTCAGGATTAAATCCCCGGCCGTTGTCAGTGATGCTCATGATCAGTTTATGGTCCCGCAGGAATATGTGAATATGCACTTCGGTGGCATTGGCATGCTTGATGACGTTGGTGAGAGACTCCTGGATTATGCGGAATGCGGCAGTGCGCAACGCATCGTCCAGTTCAGTGTCACCAATGTCTACTGAAAGAAATGACTGTATGCCGACGCGTGACTGAATCTCCTGCAACAGCCATTCTATGGCGGCTGCAAGGCCAAAATCCAGGGCCGGTGGGCGCAGACTCGCGGCGGTATCCCGGGTTATTTTGATAAGTGTGTCGATACCTTCTTTCAGGCCTGTCAGCGTGCTCTTCAGGTCAGCGTCCGAGTCACCGTAGCGCATCTGCGCCATGGCCGTGTCCAGTCGCAGGGCGGTGAGGTGCTGTCCCATTTCGTCGTGGAGTTCCCGCGCCAGGCGACGACGCTCCTGTTCGCGGATCTGTTCGTTGCGCGCAGCGAGGTTGCGAATTTTCTCCCGGGATCGCAACAGCTCAAGCTCCTTGGCTTTTAGTTGCGTAATATCCTGAATGGTCCCAAGTACTGTCACGATGTTGCCATGGCTGTCAGCCACAAAAGTCGCCTGGTCGTGCACCCACCGCGTAGATCCGGCAACCAGAATCCTGTACTCAATATCAAAGGCTGAGCCTCCAAAACCCTGCTGCCAGCGATTTTGCACGTAGTCTCTGTCATCAGGGTGAACAAAGGTCATAAAGTCGCTGAGCTTTAAGGGTGAACAGGGTGATAAACCAAATATCCGCCAGCACTGCGTCGAGCAGGTCAGCGTATTCTCCCGGGTGTTCAGTTGCCAGCTGCCAAGCTTCGCCTGTGCCTGTGCCTGGGCCAGCGCGGCTTCTCTTTCCGCAAGCTGCAGTTCAGCTGTCAGGCGGTTGTTAACTGCGCCGACGATATATCGGTATACAACAATCAGCACAAGCGAAGACAAACCTGCAAAGGCAAGCAAGGCAGAGGCCTGCTGTCCTGCTGCCGCATAGCCGTGTATGGCGACAGTAGCTGATGTCAGCAGTAATGAAAGTGGCATCAGCACTCTGAGAAAAATCGCTTCGCCAGGGTGTCGGGTCTCCCAATACAGGAACGCCGGGTGTGCGGAGAGTCGCTGAATCAGTACTGCTCCATGTAATGTCAGTATTGTTGCGGTGGGCAGGCTCAGGTATGCGAAGTATGACGTGTCGGCGCTACCCAGTATATGGCTCGCCACTGCTGAAAACGCCACGAGCAGGCTGGCGCCGATCAGAACAGCTTTAAGCGCCAGGTAGCAGCTTTTCTCCCTGCTCAGACAGATCAGTGTCAGGCTGTAGGCGATCATGATGAGCGCCGTTGTGTTCGACATGCGACCGGACCAGCTGTTCACATCAGAAGGCAGTGTGTTCACCAGGACCCGCATCCAGCCATCGGCAGGATAGGTGTTCAGAGCGGACTGCATGAGCGTCATGACCGCCAGCAGCAGGCTGATGGTTGCAAGCGTCATTGTCAGTGTCTTCTTTGCCGGCTCACTGGAAACCAGCAGCGCGCAACTCAGGATCAGCAGGCCAAGTGCGGTGTTTTGCCCCATATCTGTCAACCAGGGTGTATTCGACAAGACAGAATCCGGGGCCATCAGGCTGGCAAGCAGAATAAGCAGGCAGGAGACAATAGAGGCAGATGCAATCAGAAACCCGTCGATTAGCGGATGCAGGCTTGGTCGTAAAGTGCCAGAGATTTTTTGCAAGGGGGCCTCGCGAATGGGCATCGGACGAGTACCTGAGTCCAGCAGAGAAATTTTTCGTGCGATCGCAGACACTACACCAGATAAAGATGCGATTGTTTGATATGGATCATGGTTGTGATGAGTAGTCTGGCTATCCGTGCAGGAAATGACTGATTGTGTGTAAGGAAATGCTGAATGTACCTGTTGCACATATCAAGCTCTGCTGCGGTCATCCGATACAGTTTGTCAAGGCGTCGTCCAGAGCGAGGATAGTGAACAGCATGAAAACAGTTTTTTTGCCAGCCATCAGTTTACTGAACCGTACAGGTTTCAAGGTCAAATTCTCGATCATTTTTGTCAGCGTTGTGTTGCCTCTGGCGGTGCTCACGATGCTGACGCTGCAGGGGCTTAATGCAGACGTGCGGATCCTGCGCAACGAAATCAATGGCGTGGAGTTTCTCAAGTCATTGCGCACGCCCATCGAACTGGTGCAGCAGCATCGCGGAATGATGGCGACAGTGCTGACGCCATCGGACGATGAAGCTCAGGCAAATGCCAGTCAGAGAAATGCCAGCCAGACAAGTGTCAATCAACTGCGACCCCAGATTGATGCGGTGATCAATGCCCTGAACGCGACTGCTGCGCGGCTTGGCGCCAATGCTGACATTGATAACCGGGTCAGAAGCATCAGTAGCGGCTGGTCGGCTGTCAAGTCAATGAATACGGCGACACCCGGTCAGAGTTTTGATGCACACACAAACCTGATCAGCGAACTGGTGCAGCTGGGTGAGTATGCAACAGACTATTTTGAGGTATCGCTGTCGGCCCATCTGGATACCTTCTATCTGGGCGATGCGATGGTCAACCGCTTGCCGGCGATGACCGAGGCGATGGGGCAGGCGCGTGCTCAGGCGTCAGCGGCTGCTGCCAGCGGCCTGCTGACCGAAGATGCCCGCATCGCACTGGAGGTACTGCTTTACAACGTCAACAACTACCGCTCTGCGCTCGTGCGCGGGCTGGAAAGCGCCATTTCATACAACCCGGATCTTCGACAGTCGCTCGGATCAGCCATTCAGGACAACGCGCAGGCCAGCAATGATCTGATAGAGCTGATACGTCGGGAGTTGCTGCAGGCAGAGTTTATCGTCGTTGACGGTGCCAGCGTGTTTGACGCGGCTACCCGCTCAATCGGCACAGCGTATGCCCTATATGACGCGATTGCACCGCAGATGGAGAATCTCCTGCAGCAGGAACTGACAGCGGTCTCCACGACACGATTGATTGATATGGTGATTGTCGCAGCGGTGATGCTGCTGTTGGCCTACCTGTTCATGAGTCTCTACCTGTCTATCAATGACAGCGTTGAACGGATCAGCCAGGTTGCCAATGCGGTGTCATCCGGTAATCTGTCAGGGCGGGT
This sequence comes from uncultured Pseudohongiella sp., assembly GCA_963974875.1. Classification (GTDB taxonomy): domain Bacteria; phylum Pseudomonadota; class Gammaproteobacteria; order Pseudomonadales; family Pseudohongiellaceae; genus Pseudohongiella. The sequence continues at coordinate 103,906 of CAXBER010000005.1, forward strand.
GCTGATTTCGGCCAACGATGAAATGGGTGTTATCGGGCATCAGGTCAACAAGATTACCGAGCAGTTCGAGAGTCTGATTTTGCAGGTGAGCAGTGCCACCACCCAGCTTGCGTCTGCTGCCGAAGAATTGTCCGCCGTGTCCCGGCACAGTGCGGATAATGTGTTGCAGCAACGTTCGGAAACGGACATGGTGGCGGTGTCGATCAATGAGATGAGCGCGATTGTACAGGAGGTGACACGCAGTACCTCACGCGCCTCGGAAGCGGCCACTGATACCGATGAGCAGGCAGTCAGTGGTGCAAAGGTGGCCAGTGCGACGGCACAAAGTATTGCTGCCCTGGCAGAAGATATACGCAAGTCGGCCAGCGGTATGCAGCGGGTGGCTGCCGACAGTACATCGATCAGCAGTGTGCTGGATGTCATCATGGGGGTGGCCGAGCAAACCAATTTGCTGGCACTGAATGCCGCGATTGAGGCAGCCCGCGCGGGTGAACATGGTCGTGGTTTTGCTGTGGTGGCCGACGAAGTGCGCACGCTGGCTAACCGGACCAAGGATTCTGCCAGCGAGATCGAGACCATGATCAATCATCTGCAGGCCGGCGTGAAAGAGGCGGTCGTGTTGATGGAGCAAAGCCGGCAACAGGCATCCGAAGGTGTTGATCATGCCAATGAAACTGCGCAGGCACTGGACTCGATCACCCGTGCAGTAACAACCATCCGGGATATGAATCTGCAGATTGCCAGCGCATCTGAACAGCAGAGCGCAACGACGGATGAGCTGAACAGAAATGTTACCAGTATTCGCGAACTTGCCGAGCAGTCCGCTGCGGGTGCCGATCAGACCACCGCCGCCAGCCAGGAGCTTGCGCGTCTGGCCGGCCACCTGCAGCAGTCTGTGTCCCGGTTTACCGTAACCGGCGCTGGCGCATCAAAGGCATCCTAAAGGCTGCGCAGAAAGTCGAGCACAGCGGCATTGGTTTCTTCAGGCAACTCCTGTTGAATCCAGTGCCCGGCCTCCGGCAGGATGACCACATCACGCAGGTCATCCACAACACGGTTCATGGCACCCTGCAACCGACCCTGTGATGCACCTGCGATCACCACATCGTTTTCACCGGCAATAAATAACGTAGGCACGGTCACCCGTGCGGTAGCCAGTTGTGGTGTGATTTCCCAGTTGCGATGAAAGTTGCGGTAGTAATTGACACCACCACGGAATCCCGCCTCACTGAACTGGCCAACAAAGTAGTTGAGATCGCTCTGTGTCAGCCATTCGGGCAATCCCTGTGGTGCGCCCAGTCGGCCAATCCAGCCGCCGGCCGAGCGATGGCGGTCAGTGATCTGTGCCGGTTCACGCGGCGAGTCTGGCGACAGATACAGACGGCTGAGCAGACCGTAGGGGTCAGCATCGTACTCGGCTTCGGCCACACCGGGTTCCTGGTGATAAAGAATATAGTAGAAGTTGTCGCCGTAGGCGGCGCGCCAGCTTTCCAGCGGTGATTGCTGCGCCCGGCCGCTGTAGGGTACGCTCATGGCAACCAGCGCCGAGAAGCGCTCAGGGTGCAGCAGCACCGTATTCCACGCCACGATGGAACCCCAGTCATGGCCCATGATGATGGCCTGTTCCTCGCCATAGGCGTCCACAATGCCAACCATGTCAGCCGCCAGTGTAACGATGTCATAGTCTTCCACATTCGGCGGTGCATCGGTGGCGCCATAACCACGCATATCCGGTGCCACCACCCTATACCCGGCCTCAGCCACAGCCTGAATCTGATGCCGCCATGAATACCAGGACTCGGGCCAGCCATGTGCCATGATCACCAGTGGGCCGCTGTCTCCCGCGGTGGCCAGTCGCATGCGGATGCCGTTGGTTTCTATAAAGCGGAACGAAATGCCGGGGATTGGGGACTGTTCATTCATAAGCGGGTTCTCGCGGCTGGCTGTCTGCGCGTGCAGCATGGCGGGCATAAAGGCTGCCATGAGCAGCAGTAGCACAGAGGTTTTAATTGAAGTTTTCATGATCAGGTACTTCCGCACTTTGATATGATGGTAAGGTTGCTGTAGAGCCAGAGCTTACAACATTCTGGCGTTTTTTGTAGCCAACAGTTGTTATCCGGACAAGAGTTGATAAATACTGACCTATGCTGACATTAATGGATCTGGTCTGGCTGGCGCTGTTTGTGCTGGTGGTCAATCACTGGTGGCGCTCGCGTGACGCCAAGGCGTTTGCCTTGCAGTACGCGGCGCGCCGCTGCCAGGACCTGGACCTGCAGTTGCTGGACCAGAGCATGGTGTTAAAAAAAATACGCCTGCGCCGAGGTGCTGACGGTATGCTTGCCTGGCACCGGCGCTATGATTTTGAGTTCTCCTCTACCGGTCATGAGCGTTATCCCGGGTCAGTGAATCTGGCCGGCAATCGCCTGCTGGGTATTGAGCTGGCAGCGCATGTGACCGACTTCTGACAGCCTGCGTGGCGCTCCAGACTCTCTAACGTGTGCCCGGCATAATCTCAAACACCGGATCAAACTCTACCAGCACAGACGCCAGTTGCTGCAGTACACCCACATTACCCTGCACCTGACCGCGTCCCGCGCCCAGCTGACTGGCCAGTGTTGCCTGGCCCATAATGACCTGCTCCAGATCGCTGCGGTTCATGGTGATACTGGCGTCAGCCTGAGTGGATGAGTAGCCGGCAATATTGGTCAGGGTGCCACCGCGCATTTCAATGACAAACTGCTCGCCGTTATCCGGCGTGCTGAAGTTGATGATAAACGCCATGCCATCGGCCAGCTGGCTGTCCACACGCGTGGCGACAGCATCCCACCATTGTGACGTGGTCATGGCGCGTGCCAGATCCGGGCTGGTGCCGCGCGCCGGGCCGGCCGGTGCGACACCGCCGCGCAACTCCTGGGCGGCGACCAGAAAGACATTACGCATGCTGGCGCTTTCATACTGATAGCCCAGCTGCTCAAAGGTTGCCGCCAGCATATCCTTTGCAGCCTGATTGTCCGGTCGGGCGTATACCAGTTTGTTCAGGATCTCCATGGCGTGGCGGTACCGGCCCTCATCAAACAACGCCTGAGCGCGCGGCAGAATGGCCTCGGCCCCTCCCATCATGTCCACATACAGTGGCGCTGAATCTTCCGGCGACAGTGGCGCCAGCGTGGCAGGGTTGCCATCCCAGTACCCCAGGTACCGGTTGATGACGGCGCGCGAATTGTGAAATTCCGAGCCGTGATATTGCCGGACACTCCAGCTTTGCTGCAGCGATTGAGGGACCTGGTATTCATTGTGCATCTGGCTGATGGTGACGCCGCGGTTAGCCAGATTCAGCACCTGGTTGTTCAGATTGGCGTAGGCATCGCGCTGATCACGCATGACTTCCTGAATCCGGTCATTGCCCCAGCGTGGCCAGTTGTGAGAGGACACCATCACGTCAGCATCCTGGCCGAACCGGTACAGGGCCTCATTGATCTGGCGTGACCAGGACAGGGCATCCCGCACCAGGGCGCCACGCAGTGTGTAAATATTGTGGATGGTTGCGGTGATGTTCTCGGCCGCCCAGAATACTTTCTGATCCGGAAACCAGGCATTCATTTCCGCCGGTGCCTCAGTGCCGGGGGTGTTCTGGAACACTATTCTGACACCGTCAATCACATGTTCCTCAAAGTCATCAGTGATAACAACGGTGGGGGCGATCAGGCCGCTGCTGCCGCGTGCCAGTGCCTTGCCGATGGCGGAATCAACCTGCCCGAAGGGGCCGGACGCCAGGGGGTTGCCGTACTGATAGGAGGCGCGCCGGCTCATGGCATTGCCTGCGTAAACATTCTCTGAGATTGCCTCTTCCATAAAGCCGACGGGTGCATAGACCTGCAACCGGCCGCTTTGCACATCCTCGTCGCTGATCACGCCTCGCACGCCGCCAAAGTGATCAATATGCGAATGTGAATACACTACGGCAGAGACCGGCCGCTCGCCCAGTTGTTCGTTGGCAAAGGTCAGCGCCGCGTCGGCGGTCTCGCGGGTCAGCAGCACATCAAACAGAATCCACCCGCGCTGCCCCCGGATCAGGGTCATATTGGCCAGATCATATCCGCGTATCTGATAGATGAAATCCGGCACGACTTCGTACAGGCCGAAGTTCATGTTGAGGGTCGCCTGGCGCTGCAGGGACGGGTGAATGCTGTCGTAATCCTGACCGTCCAGCAGAAAGTCGTACCGGCCGATGTCCCATACCACGTTGCCGGCCGCACCCAGAATCTGCCGGTAGTCGGGCGCGGCGATAAAACCGCGCTGTGATTCTTCAAAATCGCGCTGGTCGGCAAACGGCAATGAAGCCCGAAGTACTTCCTGTCTGGCACTGGTGGCTTCTGTGGCCGGGGCAGGCTGAGCCACTGCCGGCAGGCTGATACCGGTCAGAGAGGTTGCGCAGAGCAGGGTGATCAATTTGCGGGTGAGGCTGTGCATGGCTTGTGTCCTTGGTGTCTGTCCTGGTTCTGGTGTTTTTGTAGTGATGTGAGTTAAACGGATATTTATGTACAGTTCAAGCGCCTTGAATTGAATAAACGAGCGGTCTACTATCATGCCTGTCACATAGTAAGTTGGCACACAATAAAAATCCCTTGTGAGGATGCCGATAATGGCCAGACACCTGATTCTACCGATACTCGCTTTACTGACTATGGCTGGCAGCAGCACACTGCTGACCGCCCAGACCGACGACTGGGTCATGCCACGCACCCCGGATGGCAAGCCGGACCTGCAGGGCCTGTGGAGCAATGCCACCCAGACACCGCTGGAGCGCCCCAGAGATCTGGGTATGCAGCAGGCGCTGACCCCCGAACAGGCGGCAGAGCTGGAACTGAGCTGGCGCATGCGTATTGAAAATGCCAATCAGCCAAGTGATCCGAATCGTCCCCCGCCGACTGACGGCAATACGGATCTGGGGTACAACAACTTCTGGGTTGATCGCGGCACCAATGCGGCACAGATCAATGGCGAATACCGAACCTCGCTGGTCATCGATCCGCCCGATGGCCGTATCCCCTACCTGAGCGGTGATCGCGCCAGGGGGCTGGCAGCGCAGTGGCGCGCCAGGCCGGGTGTGGAAGCCTATGACGGGCCGGAGTTGCGGCCGCTGGGCGAGCGCTGTCTGCTGTCGTTCGGTTCAAGCTCCGGCCCGCCCATGTTGCCGGTGATGTACAACAACAATTACCAGATTGTGCAGACGCCGGAGCATGTCATGATTCTGGTGGAGATGGTGCATGACGCGCGCATTATTCCGCTGAACAAATCACATACCGACCACAACACGGAAACCTGGATGGGGCAGTCTGTGGGTCGCTGGGAGGGCGATACCCTGGTAGTGGAAACCCGGCACTTTCACCCGCAACAGACCTTTCGCGGTGCAAGTGAAAATCTGACGGTGACTGAGCGTTTCAGCCTGGAGTCGGACAACAAACTGGTCTATGGCGTCACCCTGGAGGATCCCACGGTGTTCAGCGCGCCCTGGACCGCCGAAATTCCAATGAACCGCAGACCCGCCGGCGACATGATGTACGAGTATGCCTGTCATGAGGGTAACTATGCGTTCTCCGGGATACTGGCCGGTGCCCGTCAACTGGAGGCCCAGGGGAGCACCGCGCCGGTTGACGCCGCGCTGGAGGGCGAGGGTGGTCCATGACCGACCGGAGAATGTCCGGGGCAATTTGCGGAGCAAAGGTAATCGGGCGCACCGGGCTGTTGCCGGCTTGGTTGACAGGGTTGACTGGGTTGACAGCGCTGGCATGCCTGCTGATGAGTTCGCCGGTGTTGTCCCAGGGCGAGGCCTCTCAACATGCTGAACAGCATGCTGTGTCAGAAACTGTGATAACACCGTTCCGGATTGCGATACCGGAAGCCGAGCTGGCGGACCTGCAGCACCGCCTGCAGCGCACCCGCCTGCCTGATCAGCTGCCGGGGACGGCGTGGGGCTATGGCACCGACACTGCCTGGCTCAGCGAATTGCTGGCCTACTGGCGCGACGGGTTTGACTGGCGCGCGCAGGAGCAGCAACTGAATCAGTTTGAGCAGTTTGTCACGCACATTGATGGCATTGATCTGCATTTTATTCATCAGCGCTCACCCCACCCGCAGGCTACTCCGCTGTTACTGACTCACGGCTGGCCGGGATCGATCACCGAATTCCGGCACATCATCGAGCCGCTGACCCATCCTGAGCTGCACGGTGGCAGTGCGGACGATGCATTTCATGTTGTCGCGCCGTCATTGCCGGGGTTTGCATTTTCGGGCAAGCCCGTTGAGCCGGGTTATAACCCCGAGCGAATGGCGCATATTCTGGCAGCATTGATGGAGCGACTGGGTTATCAGCGCTATGGCGCACAGGGCGGAGACTGGGGTGCCATCATCAATCGTATTCTGGCGGCCCGTTATCCTGATCGGCTGTCCGGTCTGCACTCCAACTTTGTGCTGGCCGGTCCGCCGCGCGATGCCGCAGCGCAGGCCGCAACTTCCGCCAGCGATCTTGCAAAGCGCGAACAACGCCAGGCAGAAATGGCCAACGAGCTGGCGTACCAGCAGATTCAGGGAACCAAACCACAGACGCTGGGAACAGGGTTGAATGACTCGCCGGCCGGGCTTGCTGCCTGGATAGCAGAAAAGTTTCATGGCTGGAGTGACCTGCCGGATGGCCTGCCGCAGAGCAAGTTCCGCATGGACGATCTGCTGACCAATATAAGTATTTACTGGTTCACCCAGAGTATTACGTCATCGTCACGCATCTACTACGAAAACAGGGCTGTGCCGATGACGGCACCACTGGGATTTGTGTCAGTGCCAACCGCGGGGGCCATTTTCCCAAAAGAAATCTACGTGACCCCAAGAGCCTGGGCTGAACAGTCCTACAATATTGTGCGCTGGACAGAAATGCCGCGTGGCGGTCACTTTGCTGCGCTGGAGGAAACACAGTTGTTACTGGACGACATCCGCGCATTTTTTGCCAGCCCCGAAGTTGCCGCGAGAAACTGACTGCGCGTCAGTGGTTGCGCCTGGCGAAAATCCCTGCAGCGTCAGGGTAACGCCGGGTGCCCCCAGGGTGTGGGCGGTTGCGGCACTTCGCGGGTCAGGTCAAACTCCACGCGGAACAGCCGGTCAGACTCAGTGCGGGCCAGTTCGTAGTAAAAATGCTGTCCCGGGTGAATCTCCATCGCCCAGACATTGGTCAGGGAGGCGCTCAGTCCTTCACGACCGAACATATCAATCGAAAACTGATCCACCGGAAACTCCTGACGCATGGAAGTGCCTGCATTCACGGTGTCGCCGCCATACATGGTGACGGCATCATCACTACCGTCTTCATGGCGGTGATCGTGCTTCAGGCGCAGCCCGCCGGTTGCGGATGCGCCACTGCCTGAGTCGGTACGTGTCAGTATCCAGGTGCGACTGTGATCATCACCGACATGAAACGGGATGCGGATCTCATTGTCGCTGCATTCGCGCACATGCATGACCAGATCCTGGCCCGCAAAATCATCATCAGCGGGAGGCGGCGTATTGGCAACCACACGGCCGGCGAACGCGCGGCCACAATATTGGGCGATGGCGTCCATGAATGCGTCCACATTGGATGCCGTTCCAGAGGAAGGGCTGCCTGATTCACCACAGGCGGTCAGTGCCAGCAGTGATGCAAGCAGGGAGAGCCGGATTGTCGGGCCAGAAGCTCTGGCGCATGTTGTGGCGCATGATGTAAAGAAGGAGCGGGTCATATGAACACCTTGAAATTGGCAGCCTGTCAGGCCAGGGTCGGGATTCAGACTAGCCCGATTCGAGACCCGGATCAACAGAATAAGGCTGCTGGCAGTCGGCAGGTCATGCAAGGGCTTTGACAACTGATGTCAGTGATCCTATGCTCAATGACCAATCTTCTGCCGGAGAAACAACATGCGTCAGTCCGTGCTTCCCGTTCTCAGTCTGCTTGCGTCTACCCTGGTTATCCTAAGCGCCTGCTCGGAGTCGCCAGCGCCTTCCTCTGCAGCGCCGGATTCACCCGGCGTTGCAGATAACCTGCGCTACGATACCCAGATCCGCTGGACCAGTTATGGCATACCGCATGTGACCGCCGACGACTGGGGCAGTCTTGGCTACGGGTTCGCCTACGCAACTGCGCGTGACGGCATCTGCACCATTGCCAGGGATGTACTGATGGTCAATGGCGAACTGTCGGTCAATTTTGGTGAAGACGGCGGTAACATGCAAAGCGACATCTTTCATCGTGCGGTGCTTGATGACGCGATGATAGAAGGTTTCCGCGGCACCCAAAGCAGCTCTGCAACAGAATTCTCCACCGGCTACGTGGCCGGTTACAACCGCTATCTTCAGGAGCATGGCAATGACCTGCCACCGGCCTGTGCCGATGCCGGCTGGGTACGGCAGTTGACCGAACGGGATGTCGATAAACTGACCATTGGTGTGGGTATTCGTTATGGTCTGGGTCTGTTCCAGCGTGAGATGGCCAATGCCGCACCGCCGGGTGCAACAGTGGCCAGTCTGGATACTGACTTTGAGCGCGAGGCCGGCATCGGCAGCAATGCCGTTGCGCTGGGGCGTGATGTGACCGAATCCGGACGCGGCATCCTGCTGGGCAATCCGCACTATCCATGGCAGGGTTCCTCCCGTTTTCACATGATTCACACCACCATTCCGGGCGAGCTGGATGTGATGGGTGTCAGTCTGTACACCACCAACCGGGTCGCTATTGGTTTCAATCACGATATCGCCTGGACACATACGGTGTCCACCGGTATGCGCTCAACCGTTTACGCACTGGAACTGGATCCTGCCGATCCCACCCGCTATCGATACGGCGATGACTACCGCGACATGACCCGGGTCAGTATTGAGGTGCCGCTACGCAATCAGGAAGGCGGCATCAGTCCCGTGTCCCGCGATGTCTACATGACCCATTACGGACCGGTACTGGTGTCCAATCAGTTGCCATGGACTGAAACCACGGCGTTTGCGATCAGGGATGTCAATCTGTACAACGACAAGGCTGCTGTGACCTATGACGCGCTGAACAAAGCGCGCAATATGGATGAGGTGGAAGCTGCGCTGAGCCTGCAGGGTATCTCCTGGACCAACACGATTGCCGCGGACAGGGACGGTACCGCTTTTTACGCTGACATCAGTGTTGTACCCAATGTAAATGCGGATCTGATCGAGCGCTGCAGCGTCGCGGCCGACGGTGTACCGTCCCGTGTCATTCTGCTCAATGGCGCGGATCCAACCTGCGAATGGACGGATTCCCCGCAATCAACGATACCTGGCGCCATGCCGGCTGATAATATGCCCAGAATCCGCCGCGATGATTATGTACACAATGCCAACGACAGCTACTGGCTGTCCACCCCGCGGGAACCACTGGAAGGTTACTCACCGATTATTGGTGCCGAGCGATCAAATGTCAGTCTGCGCACCCGTGCCGGCCTGACATTCCTTGAGGAGGCGCTGGCCAGCGGCAACAAACTGGGCCCACAGGATGTCCAGGACATGCTGTTCAGCCACCGGCACTTTGGCGCTGAACTGTTTCTGGATCAGGTGCTGTCGCTGTGTGATGACGTGACAGAACCTGTCATGTTTGAGGAAAATGCTGTCGATGTATCGCCGGCCTGTGATGTGCTTGCGCAGTGGGACCGTCGCGGCGATGTCGACAGTCGGGGGGCTCATGTCTGGCGTGAGTTCTGGCGCAGTGCGTCGCGCATCAGCAACCGCTATGAGGTTCCGTTTGATGCCAGTGAGCCCGTGACTACTCCGCGGCAACTGGCGGTTAGTCAGCCGGACGTTCGCACCGGGTTATTGCAGTCTCTGGCGCGTGCCCAGACCTTTTTTGAAGGCAACAACATTGCGCTGGATGCCACGCTGGGTTCAGTCCAGTTTGAGCCACGCAATGAACAGCAGGTGCCGATTCCTGGCGGAGACGGGGGCGCCGGTATGTGGAGTGTCATTACGTCGCAGTTCAATCCGGAAGCGGGCGCGTATACCCCTATTCTGCATGGCAACAGTTATATGCAGGTGGTCAGCTGGGACTCCGATGGCCGTGTTGATGCACGCGGCATTCTGAGTTATTCACAATCCGAGGATCCGCGCTCGCCGCATTTTGCTGACCAGACCCGGTTGTATTCACAGAGTCAGTGGCTGGATTTGCCCTTTTACGAAGCAGATATTCTGGCCGATCCGAATCTGGAGACGCTGGTATTACAGGAATAAAAGACAGAGGTGTTATTGATCGTGACGTTGCAAAACTCAAGGCTGGCTGGTGGTCTGCTGGCTGTCATGTTTTTTCTGGCCGGCTGTGCAAACAGCCGGATACTCAGTGAGTGGCCGGAGACCGTGCCGGAACAGCAGGTATTTGTGCAGGCTTACCAGGCTGATGAAATCAATCGCAGCAGGCAGAGTGATATTGAGTACCTCAACTGGATTGTGCGCTTTTATGAAGGCGGGGAGTTGATGACAACCGGCTGGAATGATCTGACGCCTGCAGTGCTGAATGATCTGCAGGGCAGTCAGCTCGACGCCGCGATGAGAAAAAGCACCCGCCTTGGCATGCTGATTTCTGCCGAGTGGGCCAAGGACAATGCGGTGCGTGACATTGATACCGCCATGCTGAGCCTGTGGGGCAGTGTCATGCTGGCTGATGACGATCCACAGGTCAAACTGGCCGCACTGGACCTGATCACGGAAGATGTCGAGAATCTGCTGGCAGGCCGCATGACCCCTGAAGAGGTGACGGAAGAGCGTTACGTCCGCCACCTTGGGCTCGATCCGGATTTTTAATCCGGGCGCCGATCTATTCCGGACGCCGATCTAATCCGGACGCCGATCTAATCCGGACGCCGATCTAATCCGGACGAGAGCACCGCGGATCACCCTGCTGAATACCGACCAGCATTTCGCGGCTCAGTGGCAGAGGATCACAACCATGACCCTGTTCACAGATCATGTCCCACTGCGGTTCAGCCTTGATATGACAATCAAGACAGTTGCCACCAAAGCGGTTGATCACATCGGTAAATCCACGCGTAACGATTTCAGAACCTTCCGCGCTGACATTCAGTTCAAAAAATTCCCAGTCATTGGTGGCCGGGCTAGTGCCTTCAGGCTGCTTGATCATGACCTCGGTGGGAACCAGTTGCACCATTGACCCGACCGGCCATACCCCGCCACTCTCCGAGTTGGCTACCGCCAGAGTTGCCGGCAGGTCACCCAGCAGGTTGTCGACAAAAAAGCCGCGCACGGGTGTCATTTCGGTAATACAGTCGAAGGTAGACTCGTCTACCTGGATGGCTGCGTCGGCTGCTGCTTTCAATTGCGAAATACCGCCGACTGCCATCAGCGTGCCGGCCACCGCGACTGCCATCAAGGTCCTGATTCTGTTCATAGTCTATTGCCTGTCTATTGTGTTGTGAGGATGATTATCGCAGGCAACTATATCGCGCACGATATAATATTGCAATCAATCCGCGTCAATAGCCTGCAGGTGGCTGAGAAATTTGTCCAGCTGCTGTTTCAGCACAATACTGTCTTCCAGTGAAAACCCGACCTGATCAAACAGATTCTGCGGAATGCAGGCACACTTTTTTTTCAGCGCTCTGCCTTTGGCAGTCAGGTGGATATTGACGATGCGCTCGTCCCTGTCATTGCGTCTGCGTTCCAGCAGCCCCATAACTTCCAGTCGTTTCAGCAAAGGAGTCAGCGTATTGGTGGCCAGCAACGCCCGCCGGCCGATGGCGGAAATGGTGCTGGGGCCATCCTCCCACAAAATCATCAGCACAATGTACTGGGGGTACGTCAGTCCCAGTGGTTCCAGCATTGGCTGGTAGAGCCGGGTGACCAGTCGCGATGCCGCGTAGAGCGGAAAACATATCTGGTTTCCCAGTCGCTGGGCATCAAAGTCGTCCGGCAATGCTGCCTTTTTTGTCATGACGTTCGCAGCTCTTTGTGTCTGATGATGATTTTGCTCATGTCATGACGACAGGAGCCGGCTTTTTTGATCAGCTTGTCCTCACAGATATCGCAGCGCACACATTCCTTGAAGTCAATTGCCTCGCGCTTGATGGCGCCGGTAGGACAGGCATGTTCGCAGACCGTACACACGCCACACTGGGGCACGCGTTTTATGCGGAACGGGCTGACCAGTGACACCACGCCCAGCGCTGCACCCAGCGGACAGATGTAACGGCAGTAGAATCGCGGTATCAGCACACATGCCAGCAGGATGGCTGCAAGTATGGCAAACAGCACAGCCGAACCACTCAGGAAGAACAGCGTACCAAAGGGTTCAAAATACTGGAATACGGCAACGTTATTGGCAAACAGTGCGGCGCCCAGAATAAAGGCCAGAATGGCATACTTGAGATAGATGGCCTTGTCGTGAATGCCTTGCGGCACCTTCATCGGCAGATTGTGCAGCCAGCGCTTGGGTGTAAGACGGGTAATGATATCCTGCACCGCACCAAACGGACACAGTGACGAGCAGAACACACGCCCCCACAGCAGCGTTGTCACCAGCGTAAATACTACCAGCATCAACAATGGCAGGTTGTTCATGATGGCAATCGGCCCCTGCAGCAGCACGCCGGTAATGTGTGCCACCGACAGGAATCCGGCTTCCATGATGCCCAGATACACCAGCGTCAGTGTCAGTGCGGCCCAGCGCCAGCGTGCGCTTTTGCGGAAGAACGCAACCAGTACCAGTGTGAAGATCAGCAATGACATGGCCACCTTGTCCCAGGGCGTGACAACCCATGGCGGGTTGCTGAGGAACTTGCGGATCACGCTGTTTTCCGCACGCATGATGCGCTCAATTTCCTGCTCGGTCAGGATAGGGTCTTTGCGCGCCAGATCCATGCCCAGGCCGCTCGGCTGAAACGCCAGATGAAAGGCGTCCAGACTGCCCAGTGGCCGGTAATAGATGTTGATTGGTTCGGTAATATCGTAGCGGTCGTCAATCACCAGTGCGCCAGAGAATTCTGCCCGGCCGGCAATCATGCCGGCATCGGCATTGCCCGCCGTCACCAGGCGGTTGGGCATCATGCGCCGCATGGGCGAGTCACCCTGTTGCAGACTCAGCCGGTCCTGCCGGAACTGCTGGAAACCCGTACCGCCGACCGACAGCAGAATGAGCTCACTGCCACCGAGCTGGGCTGCGGCATCGCGCTCGGCCCGATCGTATGCCGCGCGGCCGATAAAATATTCGCCCAGCGCGGGATGCCCCATGTAGGTGAGCGTCAACTCAAGTTGCTGGCCGCCGGGGATTGGCATGATCATCTGATGAACAATACCTTCCTCTATCAGTTGTTCCCAGCTGTAGTCCTGCATCAGCGACAGAATTTTTTCTGACCGGGCGTTGTCGATCGGGTTGCCGGGTGTAAATCCGTTATAGGCCTCAGCCACCCGGCGGGCCGCCTCGCGAATGCCACGGCTAAGGGCAAACGCGGTTACCGTGGCACCGGCCATACCGTCCACATCGCGTCGAATCTGGAAATCATCAGCAATGTGTTTTTTCTGAAACTGTGCCTGAAAGACCGGGTCTGCCAGAAAGTCACCAACCGTGTTGGTGTAGGACTCCACATAGTTCAGAACCTTGATGCCGGTTATCTGGTTGTCCGTGTCCAGGCCCACCAGCATGGCGATTGGCGCGCTGAAACCGCGTTCTTCCGGTGGCACATCGGCGGTCAGAAACACAAAACCCATCAGTTCAGGTGCACCCGTATCGGCATTATTGCGATAGGCTCGGTAGACGGGTGGTTCACCTTCCTTTTCGGAAAAGCTGTCAGCATCCGGCATCACCTGTGTAAGCCACTCCGGTTGCACATCGGTGGAAAAGGGCGTGCGCACCGGATTGCCTTCAACTGGCTGGCGTGGTGGTTGCGCATGGGTGAGCGAGGCGCTGACCAGAAGGGCCAGGGCGGTCAGAATCAAACAGAGTCTGTGCGAAAACATGGGTAGCGATTTTCCTGTGGCGGATACTGAACGGCGCTAACTATACCGTTGCCGCCCCAGCAGTGGTATAAGAGGGCACTTAAATTTGATGACAATATGTTACACGCAAATACCTGTGGCGCCAGCGTCTCAGGTGGGGGAGGAACGTTGAAATCACTGGAACTGAAGATACCGCCACTGGCGCTGGTACTGATAGCTGCCGCACTGATGTGGTTGTTACAGGGTTTTTACCCGCTGGCAGCACTGTCAGGTCCGGCGGGTCGTGTGCTGGCGCTGGTATCGGCGTTGTGCGGCATAGCGGTGGCCATTGCCGGCGTGATTGAATTCCGCAGGGCCTGCACAACACTGGATCCGACAAAACCGGACAAAGCCTGCCGTGTGGTCAGCAGCGGTATTTTTGCCCGTACCCGCAATCCCATGTATGTGGGTTTGGCGCTGCTTCTGCTGGGACTGTGTTTCTGGCTGGCAGATCTGACGGCTTTTTTGATGCTGGCAGTATTTGTCAGATATCTGGCCCGTTACCAGATAGAACCTGAAGAGCGCCTGCTGCTGCAAAAATTTGGTGCAGAATTTGAGTCCTACACGCAGCAGGTCGGGCGCTGGCTCTGAGTGATCCGGTCAGCTCAGTTGCTGAATTCCTGAAAGGAATTGACGTGCCGGTTTGAACTCGACAGTGCCATGGATTGACCGGTCGGCAGTTCCAGGCCCAGGTCAGCATCAACAATGGCCTCGATGCTGATCAGGGGAATTTCCGAGACGACATTGCCAAACACGGTGACAAACGGAATGTCTGCAGCGTCGCGGCCGGTGCCCAGTCGCAACAGGCCCATGGGCGGGCTGACTTCGCTGGGATCAAACAGATACCAGCGCCCGCTCAGCATCACTTCTACATAGGCATGAAAATCGATCGGACCCACACTGGGGTCGGCGCCGTAATTGATGCCCGAGACAAACCGTGCCGGCATATTCAGGGCACGACAAAGCGCTATCATCAAATGCGCAAAGTCGCGGCACACACCCGCATGATCAATCAGTGTTTCCAGCGCAGAGGTGGTACTTTCTGAACTGCCAATCAGGTATTTGGTGCGTTGTTTCACCCACTGCTGAATGGCCAGCACACGGTAGTAGCCCGGTTGCATGGCGCCAAACTCGTAGTTGGCCAGGGCGCTGAGTTTGTCGGACGGGCAATAGCGGCTGGGGTAGACATACATCAGCACATCCAGCGGTATTTCATGGACCGGCATCTCGTACAGTGTCGATGGGTCATGCCGGTAATGATCGATCTCCACGCAGCCCTGATAATCAACCTGCAGGGGACCGTTATTGGCCTGCAGTCGCAGAAACCGGCTGCCTTCCTCCGGGTGCATCAGGATATGCGGTGTCAGTTGCTGACTGATGGTCAGCGTCTCCTCAAGAACCTGCTGTCGCTCTGTGCAGGCCGGCTGAATATTAAAAACAAAGTCGCTGGTTCTATCGAGTACCTGGTATGCCAAGGTGATAAAAAATTTTAGCCGTACCATATCAGCCGTGCCCTTTTACAGTGCATTTTGCGTGGAATTTTCTGGCAGCGATTGCCGCCCGTCCGGATACGGCCAGCTTATCAGACCTGTCAGTTGAAGTATGCCTGACAATGAGGTTAGCATTGATGCGGACAGCCAGCGAGGGTGTCATCAGCCAGGGAAAATGTATGGGCCAGATAATCCAGATGTTCAGTCACCCCGTCATCACCATTGATGACTATCCGGGCATCGACACAATAGCCGATCAGTTCTACAAAAAAGCCATGGGGCTGATGCAGGAATTCCCCGACGCCGGCCTGATCAGTGACGCCTGGCATAGCGGTAAACGCGCCCGCAATGAAGATGATATCAGGCAGCATGGTTTTACGTCCTTTCACAGCGTAAACCTGGCCAGACGTGATGATTTTGACTTCATGAACAAGGCTGCGCTGGAAGTGTTTGCGCAGTACCTGCAGGTGGTGGGTAAAGCCGGCACCGGCATGAGCCTGGACAGCGCCTGGGCATCGGTTTATGGCAGGGGGCACTATGTGCCCGAACACACACATCCGCTGTCGCACCTGAGCATGGTTTTTTATGCGGCTGCCACCGACGGCACCGGCAAACTGGTGTTTGACAACCCTGCCCGTGCGCACTTTCAGCACTTTTACCCGCCTGAACTGAGCTGGATGCCCTACCGGTTTTCCATCCAGCCCAAAAAGGGCATGTTTGTGGTGTTCCCCAGCTATCTGGTGCATAACACCGAGCCGCATGAAAGCGATGATTTCAGAGTGATCTATTCAGCGAATCTGCAGCTGACGTTCAACCGGGTTACTGATCACTAGCCGGGCCATTAGCGCAATTTCTGACTGAGCAGTGCGTGTTCTTCCTGATTCGCAGAATTCATCTGGCTGCGAAACACGGTAGGTGTCATGCCGTGCATTTCCTTGAATGATTTGTTGAACGATGACAGGGACGCATATCCCACATCCATTGCAATATTGGAAATCTGCGCCTCATGTTCCACCGATTCAAGCAGGCGGGTGGTAGCCTTTTTTATGCGATATTCGTTTAAAAACTGGTTGAAGTTGCGGTAGTGCAATTTTTTGTTGATAAAACGTCGCAGCATGTATTCCTGCATATGCAGTGCGCCGGCCAGATCCTTGATGGTCAGACCAAGCTTGGCATACAGTTGATCTTTTTCCATGGTTTCCTGCAGACGCTGGAACAGTGCCTTGTCTGATCGGGTTTCAAAATTCCTGACATTAACGCTGGTTCTTGAGTCACTGCCCCTGACCAGATGAGGAGAGTCTTCGTGCAGGCGAAAAACCACGATATTAAAAAACAGCACACAGAGAAAAATCACCGCAAAATAGAAAATCCGCACCACACTGGGCAGAAAATACAGGAAGCCGGACGCAACAATGACGGCCACAATCAGGCCCATGGAAACGACGAAGGGAGCGCGCAGACGCCGGCGCGGTTCGACCAGATCGTTGTGGAAATGGCGTATCGCCATGTAGATGGCATGGGTTGCAAAAAACAGCATGGTGGTTTGTGGTACATACATTAATACGGCGTACCACAGGGTGTCCAGTTCGCCGCCGGTGCTGATGATGGTCGAGCCTGCCAGTCGCAGGCTGGTGTAGGCCAGCAGGATGCCCCAAGCCCAGTTCGGTATGGCTGACTCATCGGTAAACAGATGGCGGCTGATCAGCCACAAAAGGAAGGGGGCACTGATGGCCAGTGCGCGGACTACCTGTTGCAAGAAAATGGGGGCGGTCAGCGTGGCAGGCATTACCAGCACGATATAGGCAATCAGGCAGAAGCTGTAAAATGCTACCAATCGACCCAGTTTCTGATGGCGGTAATGCGCCAGATATGAGAATCCCATGAACAGCAATTGTGAAATTGCGAGTGCACTGACTGAATAATGCAATATGAGCTGTGTCATAGCAGATTCGTCTTATTGTTGTTTTGATATTAATCAAGATAATCCACGGGAAATGATTAAGCAATAAAATTTGCTGACAGATTTTTTTAAACGGCAAGGCAAGGCTGCTGTTCGGAATTCGTCAGGCCTGTCTATTCTGCAATCGCCGGATTTCAGAGTTCGTCAGAACTATTTTCATATTACGCAAGACTTGATGGCAGGGCATGTAAGGTAATGCAACAGAGCGTTACGTTCAGTAAGAAATAAATAACAATAATCAGACGAGGACTCTACATGCTTATCAATCGCCATGGCTCACTGCGCCCGCGTTTTACCCGTAATACCAGCGCGCTGTGCGTCGCCGTTTCAATGTCAATGTTTGCTCTTTCATCCACCACCCATGCCCAAAACAACACGCCCGAAGTGGAAGAGGTGCTTGTCACCGGTTCCTTTATCCGTCGCAGCGAAGGCCTGAACGCCGCATCGCCGGTTACTCAGCTGAGCGCCGAGGATCTGGAAGCGCAGGGCACCGTCAATATGGCCCAGGTCGTGCAGAATTTAACATTCAACAATGGCACTGCCGTTACCAACTCCATCCAGGGGGTCACCAGTACTACCTCCAGCTTCAATTTGCGCGGTCTTGGCTCAAGAGCCACGCTCACCCTGATTGACGGTAAACGAATTGCAACCGATAACGTTCAGTCCATGCTGCCGGCATCGGCGCTGCAGCGCATCGAAGTGGTAACTGATGGCGCGGCTGCGCTTTATGGCACTGACGCGGTGGCCGGTGTGGTTAACCTGATTCCCTACAGCTCCTATGACGGCTTTAAGGCCGAGTATTTTGAAGAGGGTGACAGCCGGGGTGATTACCGCAAGGTGGAAACCTCTTTTCTGGGAGGCAAAAGTTTCGGCAGTGTGGATCTGGTGGTTGCCGGTTCCTACGTGGATGCCTCAGCGCTGGAATGGGCGGAACGTCCTGACTACGTCAAGTCTGGTCTGACCCACAACGGTGGCTCAAATCCCGGCAATTTTCTGGTGCCGAACCGCGATGCCAATGGTGATTTGACCGGCACGTCCGGCAGCCGCGTCGATCCCAGCTGTGGATTTAAAACCGAACCTGATCAGGTGAGCAATGGCAATAACGCCTGGGGCAATCCGCTGGGCGGCCGCTGCTTTATGAGTTTTGGCGATACCCGGGACTTTCAGCCGGAGTTTGATACGTCATCGCTGTACGGCAATCTGAACTGGGACGTCAATTCAGATATCACTTTCCGATCACAGGTTATCTGGAACCGCCAGGTTACCCGTAACCGTAACAACACCGGTAACCCGGGCGCCCGAACCGCAGATCTTCCCATCGTCCGCGGGGAACTGCCGGGCAACAACTTCCGCGCAAGAACATCTACAGGCGCAGATCTGTTCGCAGAGCCGGCACGGGACGGCACCGGGGCAATCATACTGGACGGGTACGGCCGGCCACTGCCGCTGCGTAATGCCTCAGGTCAGGTGCAGTTTGCCAACAACCGGTTTGCCTCCATAGACAGTGATCCATTGGGCGGTGTGCCGTTCAGTGAAGATGTCAGTATCAATGGTTCACAGTGGCTGCCTTTCGGCAAGCCCGAGGCAAACACCATCCCGACGGAAATGCAGAAATACGGCCATATTCAGATGAACCATGGTGACCGGCGTGCACTGCGCTTTTCAACAGGGCTGGATTTTACCGTGCCGATGCTGGAAGGCTGGCGTGGTACCGCCAACTATGTCTACAGCCACTATGACAATGTGGGCAACAGCACGCAGCAATTCAGCCTGGGCGCTGTTGCGCAAGGTCTGAACTGCGATGTTGTCAATGACGTCAACAGCTGTTTCAACCCGTTTGGCGCAACTGATGCGCGGTTCAGAACGCCTCAGCACGTAGCCGACGCGATCTTTACCCAGGATCAGGTGGATGACCGGGATTCTCTGCAGACCTTTGACATTATCTTCAGTGGTGACGTGCGGCTGGGCAATTTTGAATTACCGGGCGGCGTTATCGCCATGGCGGCCGGTTACCAGCGCCGTGAAGAAACTGACAAGAACGGTCCCAGTGCGACTTCCATCCGCAACGACCAGTTGATTGGCGTGCAGGCGCTGCCCACCAGTCAGAGTCGTACCAGTGACTCATGGTTTGCCGAGCTGGCATTTCCAATACTCGACAATCTGGAGCTGTCTGCTGCAGTACGCGACGAAAGTTTCAGTACCGGCCAGGGTGCAGTGGTCGACAAGTTCGGTCTGGTCTATGTACCCACCGACTGGCTGAGCATGCGCGCTACCATGGGTGAGGCATTTATCGTGCCTACGTTGTCTCAGCTGAATTCACCTGAAGTCTGCGGGCTGAGCAACGTGGATGATCTGTTCTCACCCTTTCAGGGCTTCATTACTTCCTGCCGTACCGGGAACCCGAATCTGTTTTCCGAAGGTTCGGAAAGCCTGTCGTTTGGTGTGGATCTGGCCTTGCTCGACAACCTGACCTGGTCACTTACCTGGAGCGAAACAGACTTTGTTGACCGTATCGTGAGCACCACAACACAGGACATCATCCGTTCAGACTACCGCAACTTCAGAGAAGCATCGGGTTTTAATCCGACAGACGCCAATCCCTATCCGACGCTGGCGCAACTGCAGTCCTGGATGAACGATCCGCGTTCAGACAAGCGTATTATTCGCAACGCGGCTGACATCACTACACCCGACAGAATCCTGCAGAGTGACTCAAATGCGTCGTCCATGCTGGTGCGTGCCTGGGATACCCAGATTGACTATGACTTCAGTCTGGATGATCTGAGCCTGAATGGCTGGGGTGATATCAGCATGCAGTTGCAGGCAACCTATGTGGATACCTACAGTTTCCAGATGGCAGCAGATCTGCCAGTCATGGAAGCGGTCGGCAGGCAGAACAATGACTTTGGCGCGGTGCCGACCATTCCGCAGATCCGTGCCAACCTGCGCATCAACTGGTCACTGGGTAACCACACGGTCAGCACGACGACACGGTTTATCGATGAGGTGTCGTTTGATGCCAACGAGTTCAGCTTCCAGCAGTTCTTCCCGGGCGCTGAATGGGGTGGTCCAACGGAGTCTCTGCGCGCCTGGACCCAGCTGGACATGTTCTACTCCTACCGGGGACTGGAGCTGTTCGGCAGCGATGTCAATCTGTCAGTGGGCGCTCGCAACCTGACCGACCGTATGCCGCAGAAAACCGGCATGATTGCCGGTGTGGCGGCTGAATCCCAGGATGTTCTGGGACGGGTGGTCTACGGCCGGGTGAACTTCAACTTCTGATCAACAAACGTTGACTGCAACAACCGGAAACCCTGCCCGACAGCAATGTCGAGCGGGGTTTTCCGGTTATTCAAGGCCCTGCGCCAGCGCAGCCGCCCCATCGGTGGCTATCTGCCGGGCCTGCTCAAGCAATCGTGCGGCTGCCTCGGGAGCATGCACGCCACGTGAGGCATCGGCATCAACAAAATCCCAGCGAAACTGCGCCTGGCGATGCGCCCGCTGCGCTGCCGCAAGGGCCGGGTGATCAGGGTTGTCAGTCTGCGCCGTGGACAACGCATCCATCAGAGTGCTCAGCGCTGATTCGGTCTGGGCAAGTAACGTATCGGTATTCTGCTGGATACGCTGAGTGCGTTGTGTCATTCGTGCAGCGTCACCGCGATGACAACCCATGCAGGCCTGCTGCACTTGCTGCAGTGGGCTGCGGATCCAGTGATCGGTGATTTCGCTACCCTGGAACTGCACGCGGGGCATGTGACAGTCTGCACAGCTGACACCCACGGCGGCATGTGGTCCCTGACTGTGCAATTCATAGTTGGGGTGTTGCACCTTGATCAGTCCGGCACCCGTCCCGGGGTGGGTCCAGTCACTGAATCCCAGATCCGCATAAAAACGTTCGATGCTGTCCGGTTCCAGACCGTTTGCCCACGGAAAAACCAGTTCATTTCCATCGCCGCGAAAATAATATTCGACGTGGCACTGTGCGCAAACGTAGTCACGCATTTTTTCGGGTGGCGCAGCATCAGGATCGATGCCCTGCGACTGCAATGCATTGCGCAGTGCGGGACGGGTGATGGTCAATGCCATGGTGCCAGGCTGATGGCAGTCGGCGCAACTGCTGCCATGATGCACGCGTGCCGCAATATCCTGATAGGACATGGCATTCAGATTGTCCCAGCCCAGTTCTGCGACCAGCGCAGGGGCTTCGGCAGCATGACAGTGAATACAGCCGGCCGGCTGCTCGCGCTCCAGTGTACGGCGGCTGTTGCGCTGATCCGCTTGCGCATAGTAGTGCGCTCGTGCAGCGTTATACTCCAGTTCAAAGGCCATGCCTGCCCAGGCGCGGGCGCGGAACGGATTTTCGGCCAGGCGATCATGCTGCGGGCTGGTATCGGCGCCGTTACCCTGCAAAAAACCGCCCTGAAAATAAGAGGCAACATGCAGCGGATACAGTGTTTGCCATAACGCCGGATCGGTCGCACTGCTCAACTGCTCGCCGCGCTGCAGTTGCTGCCAGCCGAACCCCAGCGCGAGTAGCATCACCACTGGCAGGCTGGCCAGTGCCAGCAGTTTTGCCCATCGTTCACGCATAGCTGACCTCACGCCATATCAAAGAGTTCCGAGTGAATGCGACGCAGTGGCACGCCAAGCACGCGCAGATATTTTTCCATATTGACAATCATCGGGCGCGGACCACAAATAAAATACTCATAGTCTGCGCGATTGTCCGGGAGGTGTCGCTGCAGGATGTCCCGGGTAATCCAGCCAGTTTCACCGTGCCACTGCGCAGGTGGTGACTCAAGCACCGGCACGCTGGTCAGGTTCAGGTTTGCCGCCAGGGCGGTGATGTCCTCTCGCCGGGGTATGCGCTCAAATTCACTGTGCGCGGCAAACAGGACGTGCAGGCGTTTGTCGTTTGCGGCCAGCAGACCTTCCAGCATACTGATGACCGGCGCGACACCAATGCCGCCGGCGATAAACACAAATCCGGGTGCCTGAGGATAGTGCGAACAGGAAAATATACCATACGGCCCGTCCACACAGGCCGGCGTGCCAACCGGGTAGTTTGCCAGCGTGGCGGTGAAATCGCCCAGCGCCTTGATGGTAAAACACACACTGCCGTCCGCAGTCGGTGCACATGAAAAAGAGAAGGGATGTTCCTGCATGGTAAAGGGTGAATGCCCCAGGCTGAGCCAGGCGAACTGCCCCGGCGTGAACTGCATACCATTGTGCCCCACTGGTCTGAGCACCAGCGTACGACTTTCACCACGTTCAGCGCGGTTTTCCACCAGTTGCCAGGGCCGGGCGGCCAGTCGCCAGGGTCTGATCAGACGGACAGTGACTATCAGCGCTACCAGAATCAGCAACATCAGCACCAGTGCAAATGCCAGGACCGGTGTCGCGCTGTAGTAACCAATGGCAAACAGATGGGCCACCACCAGACCAACCACCGTCAGTGCCAGAAGCAGATGCAGAATGCGCCAGTGGTTATAGTGTAGCTGCAGTGTGCGGCGCCAGACCGAGGTCACTACCAGCAGTGCCAGCACCAGTAGCGCCAGCCAGCCACTGGTGAGCGCCCAGTCAGCCGGCAACAGACGTTGCCAGCGGGCGGGATCGTCAGCCAGCAGAAACAGCGGGTGCAGCAATACCAGCATCACAAGAGCGCTGGCGGCATACCGATGAAAGTAATAGATGATGTCGATGCCAAAGGGCGCAGTGGGCTGGCGCAACCGCGCTGTCAGCGGAAACTGGCCCAGCAGCAGGCCCAGCGCACCAAAACCCAGCGCAATACCACTTTCCCACCAGAAACCGCCCTTGGCCGGCACCGGCGTGGTGAGCATCAGCAGCAGCGGTGCCAGCGCCAGCAGCGCATACAGCGTGAACCAGCTCAATGCCTGAATGCGCAGTGGTACGGTCATCTGTGTCCCCCGCGGGTCAGTGTTGTACCCGTCAATTGATTACATGAGCTTATCGACAATATGAACTTTATGTGTCAAATAAGCGAATTTTTGTCAAGCAAGATTCATAAATATCAAGAAAATCTGTCACACAAGTCTCTCTATAATGCGCTCGCACTAAACTGTTAGAGCCGGCGCCCTTTTTGGGTGCGCGGGCATTTCTCCTAACCAAAAAACACTGACCATAAAGTGTCAGGTTTACGTCATATTACCTGGAGTTACAAGATGAAGTTCAGAAAAAACCTGTTGAGTCAGGCAATTATAGTTGCGCTGTTTACGGTGCCGGCTATGGAGCTGGTGGCACAGACGCCCGGATCAGCTAATTTTGCTATCGCACAGGCAGGTGCAACCGGTATGGTCGCGGTGACCGGAGAAATCAGCGGTGTGGTAACAGATGCCGTGCGAGGCGTTTATCTGGTTGGCGCAGAGGTGCGCATCAGTGGCATTGAAGTTGTAGCCGTAACGGACAGCGAAGGACGTTTCACACTGCGTTCGGTGCCAGTCGGCAACTACACGCTGGACGTCAGTTATCTGGGCCGCCCGTCGCGCCAGGCCACAGTAACAGTGACCGGCAATCAGGTGGCGACAGTAGACGTGGTGCTTGGTGCAACAGGTGAAAATGACCAGGTAATAGAGAGTA
This sequence comes from uncultured Pseudohongiella sp., assembly GCA_963974875.1. Classification (GTDB taxonomy): domain Bacteria; phylum Pseudomonadota; class Gammaproteobacteria; order Pseudomonadales; family Pseudohongiellaceae; genus Pseudohongiella. The sequence continues at coordinate 127,972 of CAXBER010000005.1, forward strand.
TGGTAGTGATCGGCGCGCGCCCGCAGGCTGAATCCGAAGCCAGGGCACTGCAGATGCAGCGCTCTTCCGCTGCCATCATCAGTGTGGTGTCGGCAGACGCCGTGGGTCAGTTCCCGGACCAGAACATTGCTGCGGCGCTCTCACGTCTGCCGGGTATCGCGGTTCAGCGCGACCAGGGGCAGGAGCGTTCAGTCAGTCTGCGCGGCGCGCCATCGCGCTGGAGCACGATTTCATTTGACGGCGTCAACGTGATTGCGCCCAGTGGTAAATCCGCGCGTACCGACACAGTGCCTGCGGCCATTGGCAGCGCTGTTGCTGTGCGCAAGGCAGTGACGCCAGCCATGCAAGGTGAGTCGCTGGCAGGCAATGTTGATATCATCACCCGGGGCGCGTTTGATTATCGGGGCTTCAAGTCTGCCTTGAACGTTGGTGCCGGTTACAACGAACTCGGCGGCACGGATCAGAATGAGATTGGCGGCTTTGTTGCCAATACATTCGCCGATGGGCGTTTTGGTGTGCTGGTGTCGGCATCGCGATACGAGCGCGACATGATCACCGACAACTTTGAGACTGACTGGGAAACCGGAGAGGATTCCCAGGACCGTGAACCCGGTTTCGAAGATCGCGCCTGGGCGGATGCACACCAGAACAAACTTTACCGCCTGACTCGCAGCAATACTGCGTACTCCGGCCGGTTTGACTTCCGTCCATCTGACGAACATCATTTTTTCTTCAGCTCCATCTACACCGAATTCACCGATGATGAGTTGCGCAATGCTCACGAATTCGATTTTGATGACGGCGCAACGCGTACCGACCGTGCTGATGTGACACGCGGCTATGCCGATGTCCGTACCGGCAACACCCCGTTGCAGGGTACAATCTACGGTGTGGAACTGGACAGCTCCCTGAATTCCAACAGGACACTGGAAAGCATTTTCACCAATACGCTTGGCGGTGAACAGCGATTCGGTGACTGGGATGCCTCCTGGCGGCTCAACTACAGTAATTCCCGTTCCGAGAGCGGACCGTCTATCCAGTCGGCCTGGAGAAGCCCTCGCGGAGCAGATGCGTTCAGCCATCGTCCGACTGTGGTCTATGATTACACCGACCGGGCAAGACACGGCGTCAGGCTTTACGAAACCATCGTAAATGCCGATGGGTCGCTCTCGCAAGGTGCCGTGAAGCGCTCTCTTGATCCACAGGATTACGAGTTTGTCCGACTGCGGAACAATGAACGGTTACAGGACAGTGAGTCCTCCAGCGTGCGTCTGGACCTGAGTCGTGATCTGACACTGTTCGGCCGACCGACTGATTTCCAGTTTGGTTTCCAGTACGACGACAGATCAAAGAAGGACACCCGCCAGAGGCAGGAAATTTCTTCGGGCGCACTTGCCGATGCCGGCGTCGCTTTCCCGACTACCGATGATTTTGCCATCAATGATCCGTACCAGGGCGCACTACCGCTGGGTTATACCTTCCGCTACTTCTCGGACAGTGGTCTGCGGAGCCTGTGGAGCAGTCTTGCCGGACAGGGTCTGGCCGAAATCGACGCTAACGACTCACGGACCAATAATTACGAGGTCACCGAAACCGTGCTGGCCGGCTATGCGATGGCAACCACCTATTATGACTGGGGTAACATCCTGACGGGTGCACGTGTTGAACGCGTAGAAAACACCGGCAGCGCTCTGGTCCGGTTCGGAAATAATTTCGAGCCTGCCAAGGTTGGCGGCGACAGCGTTGAGATATTCCCCAGTGTGCACGTGAACTGGGACATCAACGACGAGCTCAAACTGCGCCTTTCAGCCAACAGCGGTGCGGCGCGGCCTGATTTCACCGTCCTGCGGCCGAACTACACCGTCTCTGACGAGAACGAAACAATCAGCGGCGGCAATCCGCTGGCTGGTCCGGAGAAGGCTGTCGGCGGTGATGCCTACCTCGAATGGTACATGCCATCTGGCGCCTTCTTCTCTGTTGGTGCGTATTACAAGGCGCTGGATGATGTGCTCTTCACTGTCACCCGGCCGCGCTTCGGCAGCGATGTCTTGAACCAGACCGGGGTTGACCGGTCCGGGTACGAGTACACGACTATCGATAATGGTGGCAGTGGTCATATCGCCGGGTTTGAACTTGCAGTGTCACAGACGCTCGAGCCGTTCGCAGACCGTATGAACCTGCCAGACTGGGTGAGCGGTTTCGGCTTCCGCGGCAACCTGACGCTCAACGATTCGGAGAGCGAAACGCCTGACGGTCGCAAGATCCAGTTGCCCGGTTCGTCCGACACCATCTACAACCTGGCGCTGTCCTATGAGCGCTATGATCTGTCGACTCGGCTCAGCTGGCAGTACCGCACCAAGTGGATCGACAGCATCGGCAATGGCGACATTCTGGGTGACGGCTACTGGGATGAAGTCGGTCGTCTGGATTTCAAGGTAGGGTATTCGTTTAATGAGAACGTTAATGTCTATCTGGAAGCGAACAACCTGCTGGAAGAGCCGGGTATCCGTTATGAAGGTGAGACGTACCGGGTCTCTGAGTACGAGGAGTTCGGGCGCCGCTACATGATCGGCCTGCGCATGAACTTCTGACTATGACGTTCCAGCTATGACGTTCTAAAAAGACATGCCCCCTCCGGTGAACGCCGACGGGGGCATTTTTCAAATAAATCGCGGGAATCATACTCATGACAAATGCAATTTTTATCATCAAATCCCGGCGTCACCTGCTTCATGCAATTGTGCTCGCTGCGCTGATGGCCGGTGGTCTGACAGTAACGCCGGCCATGGCACAGAACACACTGGTACCCGAGGGTGAAACATCACCCTATATCGCCACAGCTTTCCCGGATCGCATCGTGCTGACCGCAACTGCCGACCCCGCACATGCCCAGACAGTCAACTGGCGTACCCGCAGCTCCGTTAATACGGCCTATGCCCAGATTACCAAAGCTACCGGGTCACCCGCACTGCACCTGACCGCACAAAATATTCAGGGCGAGACGCAGGCGCTGGATGCGCACAACGGCATGGCTCATCACCATCATGTAACCTTTACCGGTCTCGAGCCGGACACGCTGTATGCCTACCGTGTCCGGGGCGACAACACCTGGAGCGAGTGGTTTCAGTTCCGCACCGCAACAAATGATTTCTCGCCACATTCGGCAATCTATTTCGGTGACGCGCAGAACGCCGTCAAGTCCCACTTTTCACGGGTCATGCGTGAAGCCTACAGCACTGCGCCACGTGCACAGGTCATGGTGCATGCCGGTGACCTGGTCAATTCTGGTGGCAACGACAACCATGACGATGAGTGGGGTGAGTGGTTTGATGCCGGCAGTTTTATCAACAGCATGCTGGTGAATGTCGCTGTTGCCGGTAACCATGAGCATATCCGCACAGAAACCGGTCCGCGGGTACTGATGCCACAGTGGCCGGTGCATTTCCGGTTTCCCGGCAATGGTCCTGCGCCGCTGAACAACACGGTCTATTACATGGACTACCAGGGTGTGCGTTACATAGGCCTGGATTCCCAACAGGCGTTGCAGGATGAAGCGCTGCTGAAACTGCAGGCCGACTGGCTGCGTGGCGTGCTCAGCGACAATCCCAATCGCTGGACCGTTGTGAGCTATCACCACCCGATGTTCTCTGTATCACTGGGTCGCGACAATCCGCCGTTGCGTCAGCAGTGGCAGCCGGTGTTCGACGAATTCAATGTGGATCTGGTCCTGCAGGGCCATGACCACACCTATGGTCGTGGTGAAAACGTGGCAAGCGGCGCGTCGGGTCAGATGAACGGTGCCGGTCCCATGTACGTAGTGTCGGTTTCCGGCCCCAAGATGTATATGCTGGGCGACCAGTCTGCGGCAACCATGGATCGGGTTGGCGAGGACGTGCAGTTGTTTCAGGTCATGGAGTTCCGCGAAGACCGTATTGTGTATCAGGCCCGAACGGCAACCGGTGAGTTGTACGATGCCTTTGATATTGAGCGGGCGAGCGATGGCAGCAAACGTGTCATCGATCGTCGCCCGGATACGCCGGTCAGCCTGTGCAGCAATCCCGAGGCGCGCACCGGTTCAAGCTGCTGGAGTGGCAGCAGTTTTTTGCAGCCGGATCTGTAACAGCTGATATGTGTCAGAAAACCGGAGCCCTGTGCTCCGGTTTTTTTTGCTTGCCTTGTCCGACTGGGTTAATCTTGAACGCGCCGTTACCAAAAACACGCGCAATTCAATGCCTCAAAGTCAGGGGAATGCAAGAATGAACAAAACAATGATATCCGTCGCCCTAATGAGTCTGGTGTTATCTGCTGACGGAATCGCCCAGCAGACCGAACAGTATGATTACTGGGCACCGCAGCGGGCCATGGTGCAGCGCGGGCAGCAGGCGGTATTCATGTGCAATGGCCTGTTCACCAGCAACCGTACGCTGGAGCAGGTGTTCAGCCAGGAACTGGCTTTTCTGCGCAATCCCGTTGGTACGGCTGACGGCGGTGACTACCAGATTGACTCCGAGCGTCGCGCGGTGGAAGTCGGCGCGCCGGGTGATGTGCCGGTGATGCGCGCGGTGTTCCGGGAAGGCATAGGCTGCATCATTCTGCCGCCGGATCAGACGCTGGCAGACATCGACAGTCTGCCCGAACTGACCCTGCCGCTACCTGCCGGTGATGCGGCACAGATACCCTGGCCCGACGTCGACCTGATCGAACCGCAGGCATTACCCGCCAATATCGATGCCAATGCCCTGCAGGCGGCTTCTGACTGGGCCTTTAATCGTCCGACCCCGGAGCAGGACACGCTCAGCCTGGTGGTGGTTTACAAAGGGCAGATCATCCTGGAACGTTACGCGCCCGGTATTGATGTGGCCACGCGCACGCGTACCTGGTCCACGGCCAAGAGTATTGCTTCCACCTTGATCGGCATGCTGGTTGACGATGGTCAGCTGGCCCTGGATAAACCGCTGAATCTGGGCTGGCAGCCACAAGTGGACGCCGTCGAATCCGACCCGCGACGTCACATCACGCTCAGACATGTGCTGAATATGAGCAGCGGGCTGGAAAGTCCTGACAACGGAGGCATGGAATATGCAACCGGGTCAGGACTTTCCTATTGGGCGGGCGCCAGCTCCGTCAAGGGCGCCCTGAGTCGCGCCATGATCCGGGAGCCCGGCACACACTGGGACTACGAGAACTACGACACCATACTGGGTGTGTATGCCATGAAGCTGGCGCTGGGTGGCGAAAACGCGTACGCCGAGTTCCCCCGCAAAGCCCTGCTGGATAAAATTGGCATGCGCAACACCCTGGTCAGCACCGATCGGTTTGGTGACTTTGTGCTCAGCAGCCAGGTCTACACCAATGCCAGAGACCTGGCACGGTTTGGTCTTCTGTACCTGAACGATGGCATGTGGAATGGTGAGCGGCTCATTTCAGAGGACTGGATTGAATTCTCCCGCACCCCTGCGCCCGCCACGGTGGGTCGGGGTGGTCAGTACGGCGGGCAATGGTGGCTGGTGCCGGAAGGGCGCACTGACATCCCGGCGGATGCCTACTCCACCAATGGTAACCGTGGCCAGTACACCGTGGTTGTGCCATCGCATGACCTGGTGATTGTGCGCCGGGGTCTGGATTATGGCAGGCAGGGGTTCAGTCAGTGGGATCTTGCGCGGGAAGTGCTGAAGGCGGTGGGGCCGGCGCAGTGAGTCAGGCTTTGTTTGTTGCTTTGGGTTGGCATGCATAATATGTCGATATATTCTATAAATATCGACTTATCGTCTTGACGTGTCGATGTCATCGACATATTCTGTAAACATGTCGAAAAAAACAGATGATGTAAATATATGACTTGGGATCCAGCCAAGCCATATAACAACCTCCCTTTGTTACCACCGGCTCAAGAGTTGGAGACAAAGGCCGTCCTGAAACGCTGTATTGTCGCCAGGGCAGCACTTGCCGAACTCAAGCAGGCAGCTGAGCTTATTCCTAACCAGGCGATGCTGATCAACACTCTGCCACTCCTGGAGGCAAAAGACAGTTCAGAAATCGAGAATATCGTCACCACGACTGACATTCTTTTGCAGTTTGCCTACGGCAATCAGGCACGTGCAGACTCAGCCACCAAGGAGGCTTTGCGATACCGCAGGGCGCTTTACGAGGGTTGGAAAACATTAGCCCATCGTCCGATCAATACCAACATGGCCGAATCAATCTGCAGCCAGATAAAAGGTGTTGATATGGCGGTGCGGAAAGTGCCGGGCACTACGTTGGCCAACGACAGAACAGGTGAAGTAATCTACACGCCACCCCAGGGTGAAAAAGCGCTTCGTGATCTTCTGAGCAACTGGGAAAAGTTGCTTCAAGAACACCCAGATCTTGACCCTTTGGTTCGTATGGCGGTGATGCATTACCAGTTCGAAGCAATCCATCCGTTTACAGATGGCAATGGACGTACTGGTCGCATTCTGAATATCCTGTACCTGGTGCAGGAGGGATTGCTCAATCTGCCAATCCTGTATCTGAGTCGTTTTATCATCGCCAATAAGGGGCGATATTATGATAGTTTGCTGGCAGTCACCCGGGAAAATGCGTGGGAATCCTGGATTCTATACATGCTGGATGCAGTTGAGAGCACTGCATTGTGGACGACACACAAAATCGTCAGTATCCGTAACCTTGCCGATGATACGGCGGATCATGTGCGGGCGCAGTTACCGAAAGTCTATAGCCGTGAACTGATTGATGTTCTGTTTCAACAACCTTACTGCCGAATCAATAATCTCGTAGACGCTGGCATTGCCATGCGGCAAACAGCCTCGGAATACCTCAAAAAGCTGTCCGCTATAGGCGTGCTGACTGAGAATCAGGTAGGCAGAGAAAGAATATTTGTACAATCCAAACTGGTTCACCTGCTTACGACAGATGACAATGAATTTGAACCGTATCCCCGGCACGGGACACGTTTTCCGTCATCGTCCAAATGAAAATATAACTTCGTCCAAATGAAAATAAAGTGACTCTTATAGTCGGCAGCCCCATTGGTATATACTCAGGGTTTTAATGTTGGGAGTCAGCCATGCCTGATCGTCTGGTCGTCATCACCGGCGCCACCAGTGGTATTGGTGCCGCCTATGCCGAAGCGTTTGCGCAGCGCGGGTATAATCTGCTGCTGTGCGGGCGGCGCGAAAAAGAGCTCGGAGAACTGGCCGGTCGGCTGGCGCAGCAATATTCAGTGTCTGCAGAACTGCAGCTCGGCGACCTGGCTGATCTGCACGATCTGCAGGCCCTGGTGGACACCGTCACGCAGTTGCCCAATCTGGATGCCATGGTCAATAATGCCGGTTATGCTGTTGATGGCCGCTTTGGAGAGGTTGACTGGCCACAGCATCAGGCGCTGCTGGATGTGCATGTGACCGCAACCACACAGCTGACGCATGCGGCTTTGCCCAATCTGCTCAAGGCAAAAGGCATCCTGATCAACGTTGCCTCGGTTGCCAGCTGGATTCCCACCGCGCAAAGCGCCCTGTATGGCCCGACCAAGGCGTACGTGCGAAGTTTCACCGAAAGCATTGGCCTGGCTTATCGCCATGATGGTCTGAAAGCCCTGGCACTGTGCCCGGGTTTCACCGTCACCGACTTTCATTCCCGCATGGGTATCAACCCGGACAAGTTCTACAAAAAGAAAGGTTTCACCAGGGCCTGGACAGCCGGGCAGGTGGTCAGCCAGTCATTCAGGGATCTTGACAGAGGCCGTCTGATCTCAGTGCAGGGCTGGAACTACAAACTGCTGGTGTTTTTTGTGAGACACTTGCCCATGCGGTGGTTGTTTGCCGCGCTGGGGCGTTCCCGGTCAGCGCGGTAAAATCAGCCGCCAAACTTATTACAGGCAAGGAGTTAACCATGTCATTCGCAACGTTCACCGGCGCTGGTGAATACAATGAATTCCGCCAGCACGATCTGCGCAAGCGTCGGCTGGTGATGGTCGATGGCAATCTGATGGCAAACGACAGTAATCATCTGGTCGGCCAGTCGGCACGGGTCTACCAGAATGGTTACTGGGGATTTGCAGCAGCCACAGAAGCCACCGGCGCGGAAAAGCTGGGCAATATTGCACTGGCCAATGCCAAAGCGATGCAACTGTTCGGCGGAACCAGCCGACCGTTGCCCGGTGAGGGCAGTCAGGGCGAATACGGCATCGTCTGCCAGCCAAACTGGTCATCTGAACAGCTGATCGAATGGCTGCAGGCGGTCAATGATCTGGCGCGCTTACGCTATGACAAGCTGGCATCAGTCACGCTGCTGGCCATGGATGAGTACCACGACAAATATGTGCAGAACAGTGTTGGGGCACGCGTCTACAACAATATCTCCAGGGCGCTGGCGTACATGACGCTGACCGTCAAGGACAAGGACGACAAGCCGGTCAAACTGACACAGATCATCAGCGGCAAAGGCAGCTTTGGTGATCTGGACATGTCACTGGGATCAGTGGAAAAACAGCTGGATGAGCTCTACCAGCACTTGCTGGCCAAGCGCGAAGCGGTGCACGCCCAGGGCGGTCTGCAGACCGTGGTGCTGGCCCCGGATCTGGCCGGTATTCTGGCACACGAAGCGATGGGGCATCCGTGTGAGGCTGATCTGGTGCTGGGCGGTGCCGTGACCGGCGACCTGCGTGGTCAGCGTATCGCCAGCGAACTGGTCACCATGATTGATTTCGCCCACAGCTATAACGGCGAAGAACTGCTGATGCCGGTATATGTGGATGATGAGGGCACCCCGGCGCGTGATGTCACCCTGATCAGGGACGGTATCCTCACCGATTTTATGCATAATCGCGAAACGTCAGTCAGCTTTGGCGATCAGGTCACCGGCAATGCCCGCGCCTATGCGCCGGACGACGAGCCACTGATTCGTATGCGCAACACCGCAATTCTGCCCGGCACCAGCAAGCTCGAAGAGATGATCGCCGGGGTGGAAGATGGCTACTATCTGATGAAAACCGGCAACGGTCAGGCCGATACCACCACCGAATTCATGTTTGGTGTAAACCTGGGATACGAAATCAAAAACGGCAGGCTGGGCCGTGCCATCAAGGACACCACGTTGTCCGGTTCCGCCATCAAGATGCTGCAGTCAGTGGACGCTGTTTCTGCGGATATGCGCTGGGAGAATTCAGGGTATTGCGGCAAGAAGCAGCCGATGGTTGTGTCCATGGGCGGGCCGGCACTGCGGGCCAAAGCACAGCTGGGAGGTGAATAATGCAGGAACAGGCAAACGCCATACTCAAGACGCTTGGTGACGCCGGGTTTGATGACGGACGCGTGACCGTGCAGCAGACCGATGTCAATGAATTGAACATTGCCCACAACCACGTCAGCCTGATGCGCACCACACAGAGCCTGTCACTGTCACTGATGGCAATCAGACAGGGACGGCGGGTGACCGCGTCAGTTACCGGTCTGGATGATGCCGTCATACAACAGGTTGTTGCAGATCTGCTGCGTGATGTTACCGCTTCGCCGCAGGATGAAGCCTACGCCGTGGCACCGGACCAGACCGGCGACTTCAGCAGAGGCCCGCAGTCGGCAGACCGCGATGCCATTGCCAGCAGCGCCAAAGGTCTGCTGGATACCCGCAGCAGACTCTATCCGAGCTTCGGCATAGAGGAATGTGCAGTCAAACACACACTGCAAAAAACCACACTGGTGACCAGTCGTGGCAGCGGACTGACATCATCGGTTGGCAGCTATGGTGTCATGGTCATGGGTTCGAGCAAGGACAGCCATGGCAGCAGCTCGTTTACCTTCACCGGTGGTGAGCTGGAAGCACTCCCGGAACAGCTGGCCAGTGTGCTGGATATTGACGCCATGATGGCCAACAGTGTGCAGGAAACGCGCACGGAAATGATCGCTGAAAAATTCACCGGCGATGTGATTCTGACACCCATGGCCGTGATGGATGTGATTGGCTGGCTGCTGGGCCAGATCGGGGATTTTGCCCTGCTGAGCCAGGCCTCGGTGTATCAGCGCGCCGTTGGTGAAATGATCGCTGCGCCGGCACTGACACTGCGCAACAACCCGCAGGGCGCGGGGCAGTCACCGTTCAACGATGAAGGATTTATTGTTGAACCGGTGACGCTGATAGACGCCGGTCGCCTGACCTGTCAGCTGCCATCTTACTATGGCAGTCGCAAGCTCAAATTGCCGCACCTTCCGGCCGGCAATGCGTGGCGCATCAGCGCAGGCGATGTGCCGCGCGCGGACATGCAGGCCAGTGTCGGGCGTGGCGCGCTGGTCGGTCGTCTGTCCATGGGTAACCCGGCGCCGAACGGTGATTTTTCCGGCGTGATCAAAAACAGTTTTCTGCTGGAGAACGGGCAGCGCACCAAAGCACTGTCAGAGACCATGATCACCGGCAACGTCGCGCAGATGCTCAAGGATATTGCGGCGATCAGTGAAGAGGTATCAGACTTTGGCGGGTACCAGGTGCCGTGGTTGAAAGTGACAGGGTTGCGATTCAGTTGATCGCGGCAGTGACTCAGCGTCCTTGGAATTGAGGGGGCTGAGCACAAAAGTCTTGACATAAGCTTCATCAGTGTTAATTTATTAGCATAATGCTAAATAATTAACATTAATGAGGCGCTCCGGCGCTAATCAGGGCTGGAGAGATCCATGGACTTGTCATCTGTCACACACAGCTTCGTCACTTCTGCCCCGGTGATGTTCGGGCTCAATCTGTTATTGAAATCAACGGCTGTGCTTGCTGTATTTTGGTTGATCGACAAGTTGATCGGCCAGCGACTGAGCAGTCAGAACCGTCATCTGCTGTGGCTGAACGCGTTATTCTGCCTGGCAGTATTGCCAATAATGTCTCTGCTGCTCAGTAATACTGTGGTCAGCGACAGCGGTGTTGTGGCAGACGCCTGGTTTGAGATCACGGTGGCGCCAGTCAGTGCAGGTGATGCAGTTGGTGACAGCAACGTTGCTGCGTCCTGGTTATTGCTGCTGTATCTGGTACCCACTGCCTGGTTGCTGCTAAGAATGCTTGTGTCATGGGTGCAATTGCGACGGATCAGTCAACGCTCCGGACGTGTGTCATGTTTATCAACCAAGCGCCTGCTTTCAGAGCTGCGAACTCAGCTGGGCATCTCACGCAACATAACACTGCGCAGCGGTCACATTGATTCACCCCTGTCATTCGGACTGCTGAAACCCTGTATTATTTTGCCCGCACAGTCCCGCCACTGGTCATCATCGGTGATGACTGATGTGCTATTGCATGAACTCAGTCATATCAAGCGTCTGGACTGGCTCACCATGCTGCTGGCGTGGTTTGTTGCCGCTTTCTACTGGATCAATCCACTGGTCTGGTTTGCCATAAGACGTCTTGACGATGAAGCGGAAAACAGTTGTGACGCGGCGGTGCTGCACGCCGGACGCAGTGACACAGACTATGCAGAAAGTCTGCTGAGTGTGGCCCAGGCCTGTATTCATTCCGCGCAACTCGCGCGCGGTGCAAAACTGCCGGCGCAGATGATGCTGGATCGTAATACCCTGAAAGCCAGAATCCATCGCATACTGGAGAACAACACTATGAATACGTCTGACAAGAAATCCGTTAACCACCTCAGGAAATCACTGGCGCTGATGTTGCTGGTATCGGCGGGCACACTGTTCGGTATTGGCGGCACGCATCTGGTTTCTGCCCAGCCATCAAATCTGTCGCTGGAGATTGGCGAAGAGTTGGTTATTTTGCAACAGGTTGAACCGGTGTATCCGGTCAGAGCTTTCCAACGGAAAGTGGAGGGCTGGGCACAAGTCCAGTTTACTGTCACTGCGGCAGGCACTGTTGATCCGGATTCCATCGAGGTCTGGGATTCCGAACCGCGTGGGATGTTCAATACCAGCGCCATGAAAGCCATTGCCCAATTCACATTCAAACCGAGAATCCAGAACGGAGTCGCAGTGGATGTGCCAAATGTGCAGTATGTATTCCGCTATGACATTGGAGATGACGCAGAGTAATCTCTTTTTATGCAATCAACTATGAGGTCTTCAAATACGCTGTTTTAGATCGATAACTGCGCGGAGTACAGAAGCCCGGTTATTATGCACAATTAAGCGTTATGTCAAAAAACGGCCAGTTTCTGACATAAGGAGCGCTCTTATGTCAAATCTGAATCATAGCTGTTCAGAGCGAACAATCTACGATATGGTCTTCGAATACTGAGCCGATCAGCAGTCGCCCGTTGTACCAGGCACCTACGCTGGCGCCGGACATCAGCTCTCCGGTATCGATAAACTCAGTGCTCACCCCATAGCCAGAGGTGCCTTGTCGCACACGAACAACCTGTGATGGTGAATTTACATTTTCATCTGTAGAGTGACGCACAAATGTGAGCAGGCGTGGATGCCCGCCAACCCAGAGATCACCAGTGACCGGGTCGATCTCGATATTGTCAGCGCCAAAACCAACGTCAATGACTTGCTGATGGGTCAGTGCGCCGCTGGCGGGTTCTCGCTGATAAACCTGAATGCGATTGCGACTGACTTCAGCAACGTACAGTCGTGTCCCGTCGGGGGAGACATTGATGCCATTGGCATAACTGAGCTGGCCGGCCACTTCGCTGAAAGCGTCGCCGTCAAAATAAACGACATTGGCCAGTGGCAGGCGCAGGTAGTCCTCCAGTTGACGCATCGCGCCGGGGCCTGAGCCGTGGTCGTTGCTAAAATAGAACCGTTCGTGGTCAACCCCCACCACATCATTGGGGCTGATCATCAGTTCATGCGCATGGGTCTGCCGATGAATCAGCGCATTGTCCACCACATCAAACACCTCAATGGTATGCCGCGGGCCACGCCCTTCGCCTTCGGGCGCGCCAAACAGGGACTCCCCCGGGTGATTGACGACAAACAGTGTTTCGCGTCCATCAGCGCCAACGTACAGAGAGAGCCCGTGAGGACGAAAGCGCAGGTCGGCATCCGGTGTCAGATTGATCGGAGTGGCTGATGGCGTGTCCAGATCGTACCGGAAAATTGCGCCGGGAGACGGGTTCCCGCTGATCACCGAGCGTCGGTCGTCACTGGAAATATAGGCAAGGCGCCCATCGGGACGGATGGTGATATCTTCGCTGCCGGGCATGCCCGGGATCTGGCGGCATTGTCCGTAGTGCTGGTCGGCAAGGGTCCGGAATTCACCCGCATCGTTGGCCAGATAAATGACATAGGCAATGATCAGGGCGCATACGGCGCCAAAACCAATCAGGAATTTCCGCATTTGTTTATCTCCCTATTTGTTAACTTCCCTATCTACTGGCCCGCCTATCTATTAGCCCGCATGCTATTAACCCGCATGGGGACGCACCTATCACCTTTAGTCAGTGAAGCGAATTATGGTGTAGATGTAAAGTCCGGCGGTAATATTTTGAGTGTGTGAATTCGTAATACTTTTCTGCTATACCCATTCGGGGGATTCAATAGAACATGATTTGTTTGAGGTTGTCAGTTGACAACCGGCTTTTCTCTTGTCACAATCAGGAGCCAAGGAATGGCAAGGCCGACACACCCGAGAAAGGAAATTGAGCAGGCACTTCGTTTTGCAGAACAGCGGGGATGGGAGGTTAAGGTCAGTCACGCCAGAGCGCTGAGAAGGGTGGTAGAAAAATGCGTTAATCTGGCAGATCGTGTGGATTTAAATTGAGAAATTGCCATGGAATATACGTTCACCCTCAGATACCAGCTATCAGAACAAGACTGTGATCCCGACTTACTGCTTGAAAGGCTGGGAGCCGCGGGTTGTGATGACGCTCTGGTAGGTATCGGTCAGCCCGGCAGACTGGCACTGGAATTCTCCCGGGAGGCGCCTGATGCGGAGCAGGCAATTGAATCGGCGTTGGCTGACGTGAAAACAGCTGTTCCATCAGCAACGTTGATTGAGGTTGCCCCGGATCTGGTTGGCTTGACGGACGTTGCCGAGCTTGTGGGCGTGTCTCGCCAGGCGATGCGTAAACTGATGCTGTCCCATTCGATGACTTTCCCCAGCCCCATTCATGAAGGTGTTTTGTCTATCTGGCATCTGGCCGACGTGCTTGATTGGCTGAAGGTGCGGGGTACGTACTCATTTGATGAGCGCGTGCTGGAAATCGCACAGGTGGCGCTGGGTGTGAATATAGCCAAGGAAGCAAAGAGGCTTCATGAATTGTCCGCATCAACATACAACCATCGTCCGTCCTGACGCACAAACCGCGACTTCTCATGATGCAGTTGAATCTGCCCATTTTCGTCGCGCCAGAATGCCTTGAACTCCACGGTGGCAGTATTGCCCTGCTGCTGACTGTCCACGACCTCCAGCCTGATCCAATCGGTATCTGCAGCCCCCATCACAGCAGCGCTCACCGCCGGGCGGGTATCCGGGTGCCAGGTTTGCAGCAGATAGTCTCCCAGACCGCCGAGGGCAAATGCGCTGTAACGCGAGCGCATCAGCTGTCTGGCGGTGCGCGCGTAAGCCTTGACGGCGTGGTAGGGGCCGCAGCAGGCGGCCAGACGTTTGTTGCTGCCGCATGGGCATTGGGATTGTGAGTTGGTCATGGGTTGCATATTAAACCAAATCCGGGCGCCAGCCGACAGGCAGGCTGGACAACGCCTTGAGCAGGAGATACCTTTTGTGGATTGTGAATCCCATCCGCCTGCACCAGTGAGACCGACCGATGAAGTTACACACGCTGCCATCCGCACGCCAGTCCACCCTCTTACTCAGCCTCGTGTTCACTGTCCTGCACGGGGGCAATCTTCTGGCCCAGGCGCCCATAATGGTGCCGGCGTCCACGCCGGCACACGTACAGCCGTTGCCGACACTGCGTGAGCAGGCGTCCGAGCAGCAGGCGTGGCTGGAAGCGCGCCTCAATCGTGTGTTGCCGGCGCTGATGAGCGAGTACGGCGTCGACATGTGGATTCTGTCCATGCGCGAGTATGCCGAAGATCCCGTATTCTGGTCGATCACCGCGCCCACCACCTTCGCCGCCCGGCGCCGCTCCATTTATGTGATGACGCTGCAGCCTGATGGCACGGTAGAGCGGCTGGCACTGGGCGGTGGCAGCCAGGGCGGTGTGTTCGAGGCGTACCGGTCAACCCGGCCCGCACCCACGCAGGAGACCGGCGAGCTGGTGGGCGATGAGCAGTGGCAGCTTTTGCGTGAACTGATCGAAGATCGCGACCCGGCCAACATCGCGCTCAACATAGACCCTGACTGGGCCTTTTCTGACGGACTGCACGCCGGTGAGCGCGAGGTGCTTGAGGAGGCACTTGGCCCCTACGTCGATCGCGTGGTGCGTGAACCCCGCCTGGCGCTGAATTACATTGGGCTGCGCATTCCCGAAATGATGCCGCGTTACCGCAAGATGATGGAGACCGTTCACGCGGTGATCTCTGAAGCCTTCTCCAACGCGGTGATTACACCCGGCGAAACCACCACCGAAGACGTGATCTGGTGGCTGCGTCAGCGCGTGCAGGAACTGGGTTATCAGGTATGGTTTCAGCCCTCCGTGGATGTCTCACGCCAGGGCAGCGGGCGCATCAGCGGCGATACCGTCATCGAACCGGGTGATTTGCTGTGGACCGACTTCGGCGTGGTGGCCATGAACCTGCACACCGACACCCAGCATCTGGGTTATGTGCTCAAACCCGGTGAAACCGAAGCACCTGCCGGTCTGCAACGCTGCCTGGCGGACTCCAATCGCATGCAGGCGTTGCTGCTGGAAGAAATGCAACCGGGCCGCACCGGTAACGAGATCCTCGCCTCAACACTGGCGCGCATCAGCGCCGAGGGCATCACCGGTACCGTCTACACCCACCCCATTGGTGACCACGGCCACGGCGCCGGACCGCTCATTGGCCGCTGGGATGGACAGGAAGGCGTGCCGATCCGGGGCGACGAAGTGCTGTTGCCTTCCACCTGGCACTCCATTGAGCTTCAAGCCACGCGTGAGATCCCCGAGTGGGGCGGTGAGCTGGCAAATTGTCGGCAGGAAGAAGAGGCGTATCTTGATGGCAGCGGTCAGCGGCATTGGGTATATCGGCGTCAGACTGAGTTTCATTTAGTGTGGTGATAAGAGAAGGGTAAGTAAATATAGACGCACTCTTGAGCACATTTTCTGCTATACCTCGTAGGGGGAGTTGGTAAGCTAATAACTCAGCAACAAGGATCGGTGCTGATATGAAAACGACCGCATACTTTGACAAGTTGCATGCCAGAGAAGACAGATCATGTATACGGCTGCAATGGATTCAAAGAGTCATCGAGTCACCCATACGGGAGGTGACTCAAAGCGATGGAGGAATTAGACTTTGGGGTAGCGTGCCAGAAATGGAGAACAGATTTTTACGTGTTGTCCTGCTGTCAGATAGAGAGACAGTGCATAACGCTTTTTTCGACCGGAGATTTCGACCATGAAAATGAGTTACTTTGCGGACACAGATACCCTGTACATTGAATTCAGGTCGATGGGAGCCGCAGATACAATAGATCTTGATGATAACACCGTCGTTGATTACGACGCGGCGGGTAACATTGTTGCGATCACGCTGGAGCATGCCAGTGCCAGAACAGATCTGCAGAATGTGACGCTATCCGGAATCGCGGCTTGATCCTAGTCAGTCGGCGCAGGCAGACGCCATGAGTACACCAGCAACCACAGCGTGTTCACCATAATCTGTAATTTCTGCGCCATGGCCGTGGTGCCCAGGTTGGAGTCTGTCTCCCCATTCCACACCAGCAGCAGGAAAAAGGCCGTGCTCAGCAGCGCACACACAAATGTGAAACTGCGCAGCGGATCATCACGGCGCAATATTGCATGCAATAGCAGAAACACAGGGAACAGCCCCAACTGCAGCGCGGCGCCTGAGTTGTGCGGCAGCCTGACGGGGTAGGGGAATGTCGCCACCAGCAGGATGCCAGTCGCCGCCACCACCAGCACTGCCACGGTCAACAAATTTCCCGCGGATTGCCGCAGTTGATAAAGACGAAACGCAATCATGAACTGCGTAATGGCAATGGCGTAGAAACCCAGGGTCAGCACCCAGCCTGCCGGACCGACAGCATAAATGCTCAGCGTCCGGTGCCACAACAACAGGTCGTCGCGGACAATATGCACAACAATAACGGCAACACAGAACCATGCTGCGCAGGCAAACGCCAGGTTTCGATAGAGCCTGTCTGATGTCATTCTGGAACCCGGTCCGGATAAAAGGAAGGTCAAATCAACGCCCATATCTTCGCACGAAGTCCCACTTGAACAAACCGGTGATTCCGTGGCGGCAGCAATTTCTGTGCTGTCGTTCAGGGGGACGAAGTGTGCATTTGGCTGGCCAGTGAGCCGAATAAAAAGCATAATCGGCGCATATTCTGAACCAGATAATCGGTATGTGGTGGCAGAGATTGAGAACATTGGGCACATGAAGTGATTCAACTTAACGCAACACGCAAGCTGTTCGCGAAACTCCCGTTGAAAAGTGACGGACAGTTGGCCGTGACCAAACGGACCGGGTGGCTTTACGAGCAGCCCGCGATTGATGTCAATCCGTTGAGCGGCTGGCACGGCAATCTGGTGACTTTGCAGCGGCGTAACTGTGTCTTGCTGGTGCACGATCAGACTCGATTTCCCCTGGTATTACCAGCGCTGACCAAACCGGATTTTGTTGAACTCAATGACCGTTTTGACGACGCGTTTATGAATACGCTGCTGAAGTGCGGCGCAGACGACCACCATCTTGATACTGCCCATCGGTATCTGCGACCGTTTGTGGTCGGCACGCAAATTGACCGATCCGTGTTGGGTACCCTCAATCGTATGAAGGGTGATGTCGAGCACCTGCTGTGGTACGACAATGTCAACATAGCAGAATTGACAGGTTATCGTTTGGGGGCGTGGCTGGCGGACATGCCCTGGACAGCCAAGGGGCGTGGATACCTCCATCCACAAAAGGAAATGCTTGGCCTGCTTGACTCCCTGTCGGGCGCGGCATTATCGCGTCACGAACAAACCGGTACCGAGATGGATGCTGCGCAGGAGCTGCCAGGCAATGTGGTGTCCATGCAGGCGTTTCGGGACCGTCGCTGACTTGATGTGTATTCGGTGGTTTTCCGACTACTTGTGATTTTCAGCGCCGGCCGGTGTCAACTCAGGCCCGCTGTGCACCAGCTCGCCCATTCTCTACAACAAAAGATCTGGCCGTGCTCAGGGTAGCATTCGGATCCACCAGGCGGGCATCAGGCATGCTGCGATGGGCGGTACGCCACTCGTCGGTATTGACTTCACACAGCATGTAACCACGCTCCCGGGTCTCGATAAAACCCACATGCGGGTTCTGTGGTAACAGGGCGTTATAGGTGTCCATGTCGCCGCCGCCCGAGGTGATGGAGGTGCCGACAAATTCCGAGGCCACTGTGGCCGAGTCGGCATCGCGCCAGTCCGCCTTGATGTCGGTCACCCAGTAGGAATGCACATCCCCGCCAAGAAACACGGGGTTGGTGGTACTGTAATCCTGCAGAGTCTGCACAATTCGATCGCGTGCCGCTGGATAACCACCCCAGCCGTCGGTGGCATAGACAGGCATCTGCGGTGACCCGCGATTGAATTCGGCGAACAGGGTCTGCTGCGCCAGCACATTCCAGCGCGAATCGCTGTCGCGCAGGTGGTTGCGCAACCAGCTCTCCTGCGTCTCGCCCAGCATGGTCCGCGAGGGATCATTGAACTCGTTACACAATGCCGGTGTGACAGCCGGGCCGCGACCATTGTAGTCACAGGGATGATCACTGCGGTACTGGCGGTTATCCAGCACATGGAAGGCCAGCAGGTTTCCGAACGCCACACGCTGATAGATGTGCATGTCCGGTCCGCGCGGGCGGGCACTGCCACGCAGCGGCATCATCTCGTAGTAGGCTTGATAGGCAGCGGCCCGGCGCTGCCTTCCACAGGCGTGGTGATGGCTCGGCCAACCGGGCTGACATGATCGCCGAAACGGAACCGGTACCAATAGTCGCGCCCCGGCGTCAAGCCCTGAAATTCGACATGGACGCTGTGTCCCCACGCTGGCTCGGCGATGGCGGTACCACTGCGCACGATGCGATTCATCGACTCGCTCTCGGCCAGCTCCCATTGCACGGGCACTGCCGCATCCGGCATACCGTAGTCTTCCAGCATCGGCTGCGGCGCCAGCCGGGTCCAGATCACAAAACCGTCGGAAAGGGGATCTCCCGAGGCCACGCCCAGGGTGAACGGATCGTCGGGCAGGCGCAGTTGGGCATGGACGCGCGGGATGATGATGGCCGGGGCAGCCGCGATTGTGGCGATTGAGGCGCCGAGCAGTCCGGCTGTCTTCAGGAACTGTCTGCGCGTGCGATGCATGGTTTTTCTCCCGGCCAGTTATTTGCACCCAGTCTGGCCGGCGTTTGTGACAGTACGTGAACAGATTTGTGTCGGTTCCGAGACGGTTTTGTGTCGCGTGCAGTTCAGCCATGCCTTTTGCCCGGGCAATATCTCCAAGCGCCATGGCGATAAAGGCGGCATCTCCGTCGCCTTCCTCATTAGCTGCTTCCAGATAGGCAGCCATTTCCTCGCAACTGCGAAGTTGCCGTCCATTTGCTGGTTTTGTCAGCGTCCATTTGTAGGGTGGATGGGATATACCGTCACTTCGCACTTTCTTTACGGAACTATTAAGCGTATTATTAATAGTGCTTTTAAGAGTTCTTTTGTTGGAGGCAATACTGATGGGTGCATTAACTGCCAATGACCTGAAAACCCGCGGGGTCAGCGCCGTGGAAGACGGCCTGCAGCACAATGATGAGCTCGTGATCTCCGTGCGCGGCAAGGAGCGTTATGTAGTTATGGCGATTGAGACCTATAACCGACTGCGCGAGCTGGAGCTGGCTGCCGCCGTGGCCGAAGCCAAAGCCGACTACGCGGCGGGGCGTTTCCACACGGACAGCGTGGAAGATCACATAAAGCGGATCACCGATGACCTATAGGCTGGTTTACACCGACAGCTATGTGCGCCGCGCAAAGAAGTTTATTAAGCGTCACCCGCAGATACTGGGGCAATACGAAAAAACACTGCAGCTGCTGGAACTCAATCCCCGCCATCCTTCCTTGCGGCTGCATAACCTGGAGGGTGCGCTCAGCGGCTTGTCATCGGTGTCGATCAACATGAGTTACCGCATTGTGTTGGAATTTGTGATTCAGGATCGCGACATCATACTGATTGATATTGGTAATCATGATCGGGTGTACTGATGGGCGGATCTCCCGCCCAGGATCAGCAGACCTGCATAGAATCAGTCCGGCGCCGCCGCCAGGTCCGCGCGCAGATTTCTGGACGCCAGATAAAAATGGCAAGACGACCAGAACAGTACCGTCGGAATCAGTGCCACCATGGCATAACGCAGCGACTCATTACCCAGTGTGGGTAACAGGTAGTCACTCAGCATACCAACAGACCAGGGGCCAAGACCCAGACCAATAATATTGAGTATCAGGAACAAAATGGCCGACGCGGTGGCGCGCATGCGTTGCCCAACCAGGGCGTGCGAGGTCGCGATGGTGGTGCCCAGATAAACGTTAAACAGCAAGCCTGGTATAAAGGCCAGAATCAATGCCGTGTATTGGCTTGACGTCAAATAGACCGCCATCGTAAACGGCAAACTGATAAAGCCCGCGATGGCAGGCAGCCACATATACCAGCGCTTGTCGCGCGGTGCCAGTTTGTCGGCAATGATACCGCCGGCAAACACGCCTATGGCACCAAACAGCCCGGTTGACAGCGCCAGCCAGGTGCCGAGTTCACCGGTTGTCATGCCGTGACTGCGGATAAAAAACGAAGCCAGCCAGTTCAGTGTGCCGTAGGCCGCAAACGCATTGAGTCCTGCTGCCAGTGCCATATGACGGAATGATCTTCTGCTCCACAGTAGGGTTAATACATCCTTAAAAGGTACCAACGTTTCCGGGACATATTTATTTTCATTCAACCCACGGATTGGCTCGGCCAAGGTTCTGCGAATCAGCAAGGCGATCAGGATGCCGGGTGCACCCACGACCACAAAGGCAACGCGCCAACCAAAAAACTCATTAAGCCAGCCGCCAAACAGGAAGCCAAACAGGATACCGATGTTGACACCTGTCGAGTAAATTGACAGCGCAGTCGCACGTTTTTCCGGCGGGTAAATGTCAGACACAATTGAGTGGGAGGGTGGGCTGCCGCCCGCCTCGCCGATCCCTACGCCGATACGCGCCAGCAACAGCTGAATATAGTTCTGCACAAAACCACTGATGGCGGTCATAAAGCTCCAGACACCGATGGCCAGGGCAACAATATTGCGCCGGTTGCCCCGATCGGCCCAGCGCGCGATGGGTATGCCTGCCGTGACATAAAACATCGCAAACGCAAACCCGGTCAACAAACCCAGTTGACTGTCTGACAACGACAGTTCCAGTTTGATGGACTCCTGCAGGATCGATAATAATTGCCGGTCGATAAAGTTAAAGCTGTAAACAACGGTAAGCACGCCGAGTGCGTAATTCCTGGCGCGGTTGGTTGAGTAGGGGTTAAAGACGGGCGGTGGCGTTTGCTGTTGTTTTTCTTGTGTGCTTGCGCTTGTGTCAGTCATTAGGTGTTCCTGATAAGGCGTGCGTTTAAGAGAGCAGTTCTTTGAATTTTTTTATGTCTGGCATGCCGCTGTGAGACATCATATTGTGTTCTGCGTCATAAAAATAGCTGTATGGCAGTTTGCCGGATCCGCTTTCTTTTAATGCCACAGACCCCGCGACCCTGCTCAATGACGATATCCACCTCAACCTGGTCTTTGTCCCGATAGTGGGTCAAGCGCAATTCGTCATCCAGCACACTGGTATTCGCCTCAACTCTTTATGGATCTTGCGGTATATAAGAGGGTTTCTTGGCAGCTTGTCCAATGCTTCTTCAATGCACAAAAGGAAGTCGTGACCCAAACCAACCCGCTTGCTCTCGTAGATCGTGAATTGTTCTTCAATATCAAATTCGGCCTCGGGCCGAACCGTTAGCGTGTAGACCATTTACTTGGACAGAATTCGGGCTTTGACAGTCGACCAGGTCGAGCCGACGTTTTGGTCTATCTCGAACGCTGACAGACGGCGATCCAATTCCTCACGCTGGGGAGCCGTTACGTCGATCTCGGCCTCTTCAGCGATCACACTGTCCCACAACGCCTCCTCCATATGCGAAAAGCGATGCGAGCCACCAGTAAAGGTATGCGCCGTCATTTGCGGTCCCAGCGCATCAAGGGTCGCCCGGGAGTCAAGCAGCTCGTCAGCCATGTCCAGTAGCACCATGCCTCGCGCTGAGGGCAGGAAGTCCGGATAACCACTGGCGGTATCAGCGGTCAGGGTAAACGGCCGGCCATAGTGATCAAGATGGGAACCTATGTATTTGCTCAGTATGGCCGAAGGCGCCATGACCGGATTGATTGCCACAAAGGGTTTGCCTGTTGCCTCGGACAGCCTAGAGACCAGAAAGCCGCCCATGGAGGTGCCGATCAGCAGATCCGCTTGCTGCAGCAAGGGCTCTACATCGGCCAGGACTTTTTCATACCCCTGCGAATAGTCAGGCGCGAAGGCGGAGACATTGGCTATTTTCCTAAGCGCCACCTGCTTGTCGCCGTTAGGGTCGACCTGGGAGCCGAAGCCGTGGATGTACAGGATGTTTAGCTTGGTCATGCGGGTGCGTTCCTTCCGCAGCGAAGCCGCGATAGGGCTCCTCACGCTGTTGATTTTTTAAAGGGTATACTCATGTGCGAACTAACTTGATTTGCAGTTCATACCCAACGGCATGCGCATACTTTTGCAGCGTAGCCAGCGAAGGGGAGTGTTTGCCATTGCCCAGGGAAGACTCCAGTCGCGTCACTGCTGGTGGTTTGGTTCCCATCAGTGCCGCAACATCGGCCTGGCTAAGCCCTGCCGTTTGTCTCGCCTTGAGCATCTGGCGCAGAAGAGTAAATTCTGGCGCCATGTCATCGTACGCAGCTTTTACCTTGGGATTGGAAAGTGCTTTTGGTTTTAATTCACTATGGTTCATTTTGTCCTCACTCAATCGTCCATGACATTGGAGAATGGTAACATATTTGTTATGTTGCGCAAGAGGTTTGGTGTTGGGTCAATGGCAACGCCTCCTCCATATGCGAAAATCGATGCGAGCCGCCGGGTGTGCGCTGCTGGTCAAATATCACCTAGCGACTATTCCCGCCTGAAATTCCACTCCGCCAGCTGCTGACTGGCCCTCAATCTGGCGCGCTGAAACTCCATGGCGTGGAACATATCCTCCACCGATCTGCTGTCCGGTCCCAGCAAGGGTAATGCCGCCTCTGCCTCGATAAAAAACTGTTGGCTGAGTTTGTCGTCATCCAGATAGGCGGCTTCCCACCAGTGCAGAATATTGCTGCGTGAATCCTTGAGCAGCGCCGCGGATGGCAGTTTGTCTGCTTTCGAATTGTTGGCCGCTGAGGTGCTGGGCATCAGGTTCCACAAGTCATTGTTGAACCAGCGCGACCAGGGGAAGCAATGATCGACTGCATAATTGTCCAGTTTCAGTTTCCTGCTGGTCCACACGCAACTGACTGGATTTCCCGAAGCTGAGAGGGCGCCAATGCGTGCGCGCACACCGGCAGTGTCACGATCCGCGTCAATCCAGTCAAACACATTTGCATAGACGGCGTTGTCGTACTGGTGGCGCCAGGACTGCATCAGCCGTATCCACTCATTGAAAATGGCGGGTTCAATCCAGCAGGCATATTGGCTGAAGCATTGCCACAAATTCGCCGGGATGCGGAAGACGCCAAATCGGGCGAGATTGCCTTTGGTGATTTGCCAGGGTTTGGTGATCCGGCCGGCAGAGCCAGTGCTGCACTCGAATACCTGCCGGTTCTGGCCAGGCCAGGTGATGAAGTTGGCGGGCATGCGTTTGATGTTGACGCAGGCGTCACCGATCGCGCCCACCAGGCGGCGTGAAGTCTCGGCATCGAAGGTGGCGCCAACACGCAGGTCGAAGGGCGACAGGTCCTGCAGGCTGTAGAAGTTGTTCTTGCTGGCCCAGCCGTAGCCGCGTTGATTGCGGTGGTCGGCCGTGGGTGTCTGAATAAGATTATGACGCAGCACCAACGGCATATAGGTTTTCAGCCAGTACAAACCCACCAGCCCAAAGGGGATATCGACCCAGTCGTCGGAGCGCTGCAACACCATGCCCGGCGCGCCTTCTGCAATTCGTACCAGCACCCGCAGCAGACCGAGTTTATAGGTAGCAGCCTTGTTGTCGTTGACGATGATGTGCCGCAGCAGCGGCAGAGCGCCCGTGCCATCGTCGGGCAGTTTGAAGGCCAGGTAGTCCCAGCTGACTTCAGGGCGTGAGACGTCGGCAATTGCGCGAGTGTCCCGCTTGCTGATCAGCGCCCGGTTCTGCGCCAAGCGAATGATGTCGTTGGTCTCGAAGGGATGGAAACGCCCGGCATCATCTGGCCCATGCCGTAGTGAGATGATCAGCAAACCGTCGGGTGCCAGCAACTCACTGATGATGCGCATGGCGCGCTCGTGCTCGCTGGGTTTTAAGTGCATCCAGACGGCGCTGATCAGGATTAGCTGAAAGCGCTGGTCCAGCGCACGCAGGCGTTTGAGTTCAGGCAGGCGATCATCCAGCCAGTTGACCGAGCCTTGCTGCGCAGCCTGACTCGACGTGTGTTGCTCGCCCAGCTTGCGTAGCTCATCTGCTGGCTCGACCGCAATAACGTCCCAGCCCTTGCCGGCAAGCCAGGTTGCGTCGCGACCGGAGCCGGCGCCGATGTCGCAGGCCAGGCCTGGTTGGTCTGGCAACAGATCTGACCAGCTTTGATGCAGGAGCGCCGGATCCGCAGACTGGTAGAAGCGGAACAGGTCGTTGGCGTGGTCGGAGTAGTAGGTCATCTTGGCGCCACATTTTGAATTGTATCGAGTCTTGACGAGCACAAGTCGATTGTCAATGGTTGGGCTTGCTTGCGATAGCATGGCCAGACGACTATGCTTGATCGATTGATTGGCTTAGGCATTAGCAAGGAGCAAGCAGGATGGCCAGAAGGCGACGAACCAGCCCGATTGAGGATCTGATGGATGTTGTATCAAAGTTGCCATGGTGGTTCGGTCTGACGCTGGCCATAGTGTCCTATGTTTTCTTAAGCAACTACGCTGCAAATTCAACTGCTGCGATTGAAGCTAACACGGGGAATTCAGCGGCGTTTGTAAGAGCTACTTACCTGCATACGCTTGCAAGTTTCGGCCAGTACCTGCTGCCGGGCGTGTTTCTTATAGGCGCTATCGCCTCCCTGATAAACCGAACTAAACGCAAATCATTGTTCCGCAACGCAGTGAATTCAGAGTCCGGCTCAGCGGTGCGGGAAATGAGCTGGCGGGAATTCGAAATGCTGGTAGGGGAACTCTTCCGCAGGCGCGGATATGCAGTTGCAGAAAACGATGGCAGTGGCGCCGATGGCGGGGTCGATCTGAAATTACGCAAAGGCTCCGAAACCTTTCTGGTGCAATGCAAACAATGGCGAGCTTACAAAGTGTCGGTAAATATTGTTCGCGAACTTTACGGCGTGATGGCAGCAGAAGGAGCCGCAGGCGGGTTTGTGGTGACATCGGGGGTATTTACATCTGACGCAAAAGCGTTTGCCAGTGACAAAAATGTCGAGCTGATTGATGGTTCGCAGTTGAGCGCTCTTTTGCGGGAAACGCAATTGAAAAGCACCGCGGACAGCTGGCAAGCTAAACCTGACATGGAGACCGTCAGGCATAACACGAAGACACCGCCATGCCCTCAATGCGGTGGTGTAATGGTGAGGCGCACTGCCAGACGAGGACAAAATGCGGGGCGGGAATTCTGGGGGTGTTCGAGTTATCCGGGGTGCCGTGGGATTGTGAATGGATGATGGGGGTCGCGCGACTTTCACCAAACCGGCGTGGGTGGCTGACGACACGAATCAACAATGAGGACTGTATGAAAGAGATGTTGAGAGCTATCTTTTCGCCGGTGCTGGCGGTGTTTGAGAAAGGCGAACCTGCCGAGAGCTACCGGCCATCGCACCGGAAAATTTTGCTGGCCGTTGGCCTGCTGTTTTTCGTCCTGTTTGCCGTGTCTTTATATGTGGCGGTTAATTCGGCGCAACTGGCATCGTTTCTGCCGGCTTTGATTTTTGGGGTGGTGAGTCTGGTGAGCTTGGTGGTGGCGGGTCTTGGGCGTGATGTGGCTGTGGCGCGGATCTGGGGACTGAAGTAGGGGGTTCATTTGGTTTGGTGGGGTTGGCGGAAGAATCGGTAGGACGCAAATACTGTGACAATGGCAAAGAGACCAACGGTTGGAGCTACGGTCACTGGTAAATACCATCCATCACCCCATGGTGCGCTAATAAAAACGAAAAACAAATTCAGGCCAGTAAGCGCATAAAAGCGATAGTAGCTTGATGACGGCGCCAACTGGTAGTCGACATCGGAGAGTGAAAACGTGGATACCCCGTTTCTAAGCGTCAGCGTACTGATCCAGGTGACAAGAACAGGCGCTGATATCATTACCGCAAGAACACTGATCGTCTCGAATGACACCGGATCGTGTGTCAATTTCTTAATGAATGCGTACCCGAATAACGGCACCGCCAGCATGCATTGAGCGACAAGAGAACACCTGAAGATCTGCAGTATGTTGAGAAACCGTTGGGGCTTGAAAGTATAAGCCGACAGCTCTTGCCGCCTGTTCTGTGACAAAGGATTCGCCACACCGTTCAAATAGTAGATATCGCCATTCTTGTATATCGCCATGTCTTTTCATTTCTCGTGTTTGTTGATGGGCAATTCATTGATCAGGTTGCGATAGCCCGTTGAGGGGCTATCGCCGCCCCCGGCTCTGAGACAGTTTCGTGTCACTGGCTAGCGGTTTATAGCAGTTTCAGCCCACAAAAATTCGATTAATGGCAGCGCTTCATCCATATGCGAAAAACGATGCGAGCCGAAGCCGTGGATGTACAGGATGTTTAGCTTGGGCATGATTTTTCCGTCTATTGGGGAACTGGACTTCCGGCGATTTCAGGGCTACTGTTGCCCTCCTCTAACACACTGATACAGTGAGGTTTTCATGCGTGGCGCGTTAATTGTTGTCTTGCCCTTCATCCTTGTCGCCTGCGAGCGGGCAGCAACACCGATCACGGACGGGTCCGGTGAACAACTGACCATCGAGCGTCTCTACGGCTCGCCAGATCTGACCGGCCCAACTGCCCGCAATGTGCAGTTCTCACCCGATGGCAGTCGCATCAGCTTCCTGCGCGCAAAAGTTGATGACCGCACCGTGCAGGATTTGTGGGCAATGGATGTTGCCACCGGCGAGGCCTATTTGCTGGTTGATGCGCGCCAGCTGGTACCAGAGGAGCGCGAGCTGACGGAGGCTGAAATCCAGTTCCGCGAGCGATCGCGCATCACCTCTTCCGGGGTGGTGACCTATCAATGGGACGAAACAGGCGCAGCGGTTCTGGTGCCTCTCGACGGCGATGTGTTCTACGTTGATGTGGAAAGCGCACAAACCCGCCGCCTGACCGAAACAGAGGCGTTTGAGACCGACGCCAAGGTCAGTCCAAACGGCGGCTTCGTCTCCTTTATCCGCGACCAGAATCTATGGATACATGATCTGTCTACCGGGGAAGAGCGTGCCCTGACGACCGAAGGCGGTGGTGAAATCAGCTGGGGCATGGCCGAGTTTGTTGCCCAGGAAGAGATGAGCCGCTACACCGGTTACTGGTGGTCGCCCGATGACAGTCGCATCGCGGTTGCACGAGTGGATGAAAGCCCGGTGATGGTGGTGGAGCGCTTCGGCATTTCTGCCGACGCTGTGTCGGTGTCGGAACAGCGGTATCCGCGGGCCGGCACGGCAAATGCCCTGGTGACACTGCACGTCATCGACCTTGGCTCTGGTGACATCGGTGAGGCCTCTGGCGAGATGCGCGAGATGGACCTGGGTAGCGATACCGACATCTACCTCAGCCGCGTCAACTGGAGCGAGTCTGGCGAGACCTTATGGGTGCAGCGACAGAATCGGGCGCAGACGCAGTGGGACTTGCTTGCACTTGATCCGCGCACGGGTGCTGAAGACACAACACGACGTATCACAGAGCAGGCAGATACCTGGATCAATCTGGCGCACGATCTGCGAACACTTGCCGGGGGCGGTCTGCTCTATCTCAGCGAACAATCCGGCTTTCGCCATATCCGTCATGTCGGCGCAGATGGCGTAGCCCGCGATATCACATCGGGTGATTGGGTGGTCGATAGCCTGGAAGCCGTCGACGAGGACGCGGGTACTGTCTGGTTCTCCGGCTGGCGGGACACACCATTGGAGCGCCACCTGTACTCAGTGAACCTTGATGGCGGCGAACCGCAGCGTATTACGTCTGGCGAAGGACGCTGGAACGTATCGGTCGGTTCTGGCGGGTCAGGCTTGATCGGCACCTATTCTGACATCGACACCCCGCCCAACACCGGGCTGTATTCCATTGCAGGTGAACGCATTGCCTGGGTGGAGGAAAACCCGCTGAACCAGGCTCATCCTTACGCGCCTTATCTGGCGCGTCATGTCCGGCCCGAGTATGGCACGCTGACGGCTGCAGACGGGCAGACCGAACTGCACTGGCAGATGTACCGGCCGGACCACTGCACTGCGGCGACGCCCTGTCCGGCCATTGTTCAGGTGTATGGCGGGCCAGGCGTACAGACTGTCACCAGGGGATGGCAGTCACTGCGCGATCAGATTCTTGCCCAGTCCGGCTACGTGCTTTTTAAGGTCGATAACCGGGGCAGTTCAAACCGCGGCCATGCCTTTGAAGCGCCGCTGCATCTGCGCATGGGTATTCTTGAAGTTGAGGACCAACTGGCCGGGCTGGACTGGCTGCAGGGGCGCGATTTTGTGGACGCCGACAGGGTGGGGCTGTGGGGCTGGTCCTATGGTGGCTACATGACATTGATGACCACGCTGCAGGCGCCGGGCAGGTTTGCCGCAGGCATTGCCGGGGCGCCGGTTACGGACTGGGCGCTATACGACACACACTACACCGAACGCTTCATGTCGACCCCGCAGGACAATGCCGAAGGGTATGACGCCGGCTCGGTCTTTGCCCACCTTGATGGTTACCAGACCCCTCTGCTGATTATTCACGGCATGGCGGATGACAACGTGACGTTTGATCACTCCACCCGATTGTTCGCAGAGCTGCAAGAGCGCGGCCAGGTGTTCGAGATGATGACCTACCCAGGCCAACGCCACGGCATCCGTCCGCCCCCTCTGCAGACTCACTTGCTCAGAACGCAAATGGCGTTTTTTAACCGGTACTTGCGCGATTAATGCAACGAAGGCAAGTCAATCTAAGAGGTGGGTAACTACAGAGAGTCGCGTGAGCGACGTGCTTTAGAGCTTCGCATAAATAAGCCGTATTAACTAATATCTTGAAAAACACCGGGATAGTAAAAAGTACTTGCAATTTGCCGGGCGCCTTGTAATGTCTGTCCCATGTCCTAGGACGCGGGACGGTAAATGAGGTAATATTAATGAAAAGTCAAGACATCGGACTGCTTTTAAAACTGGAATCCATGGGCAAGTCAGGCCTGAGCCCGCAGCGTAAACTGCTGTCCGCATGGCCACATGACTGGAAAGACTGGGCCAGTAGTCCAGGTGATGCGGATTGGGCGGGCGACTGGGAAGGGTTGGATCTTGCGATCTCCGGGCCTTCGATCTATAGCGCTCGCAGCTTGGAAAAACTCACAGGCATCAGTAAGTCTCAGATAAATCTGTCCTTACGCCGCTGTGTCGATGTCGGGCTTGCCAAATACGACCGTAAAACAGGTGTGCCCAAGGCGAACTCCAGGGCGCTCTACGAGTTCATCAAATACGGCCTAAAATACGTGTTTCCCGCCAAACCCGGTGAGCTGGTGCGCGGCATCGCAACCACATTCAGCGCGCCCATCCTGAAAGACAAGTTGTTGAGTGCCGGGGACTTCAAGCTGGTTTGGCCGAATGCTGACGGCAACACCAAGGGGTTGGCGATAGAACCCCTGTTCAAGTCAGTAGGCTATGCCGTGCGTTACGATCCCACGCTGTATGCCATGCTGGCTCTGGTCGATGCCATTCGGATCGGGCAGCCTCGGGAAAAAAACCTGGCGCAGGCCATGTTGCAGGAGTTACTCCAGCCATGAGTCACCACGATACTCATATCGCCATGTTAAAAGCCGTTGCCAAGGCGCTGGGCGATAAATTGCGTTCGGAAATGGCGTTTGTTGGCGGCAGCACAACAGGCTTGCTGATTACCGATGAGTTTACACGCGAACAGGTGCGGGGAACTGATGACGTTGATTTGATTGTCCATGTAATTGGTCACCGAGGATTTAATCTGCTGCAGAAGGAGCTGGCTGGACACGGTTTTCAAGTCGCAATGCCCATTCCTGGCGAGGCTCCACCTATTTGTGCCATGACACTCGGCCAGTTGCGGGTGGATTTCATGCCCGATGATGAAGCAGTGCTGGGTTTCAGCAACCGGTGGTATCAGGAGGCCATTGCGACTGCCTGGCCTCATGATCTGGGAGATGGCTTGCAGATCAAGCTGGTTTCACCTCCGTATTTTATTGCTACCAAGCTGGAGGCATGGAATGGGCGAGGCAATGGCGATGCCCTGGAGAGCAGGGATATCGAAGACATCATCAACCTAGTGGACGGTCGGCCGGAGTTGCTGGATGAGGTCGCAGAGTGCTCACCAGAACTGCGTCAGTACATTGCTGTGGAAGTCGTGAAACTGCTTGAAGACAGCAACTTCGAGTACGCCATACAGAGTCACACCGGTAACTCATCTGAGCGCGAGTCCATTATATTTTCTCGCTTCGAGAAACTTGGCGGGATCAGCGCTTAATGCAGGTTTCATGGAATAGTCGACAAGGACGCCAACGGCAAAGCAACAATGACGCTGCGACCATCGCCATCGGTGAGAACCAGCTGGTTGCCGTATTGGTAGATGCGGCGGAATCCCGCCAGTCAGGTGGTAACCAGGCCAGAGAGCTCGCACACTATTGGAGCCAGTTTCTGGCCCGGGCGGCGATGAGTCTTGCATTTCCTGTAGATGCCATTCAGCTGGATAAGCTGATGCGCCAGGAACAGGCGATCTTACGACACCGCTATCTGCACGAGATAGCCAGCTACTGTCTGGTCGTGCTCAATCCCGACTCGGGGCAGTACCAGGTTTTTCACTGTGGTGACACCCTTGCGGGTATAACGGTATCGCCCGAAGCCATTGACGGTGTGCAGTGGTTATACCCACCACATACGCTCACGCAGCAATACGCCGCCATTGGATCATCACCGGTGACGCAGTGCGTCAATGGCGAATCCGGTAGTACCAGTCCGGTATTAACCCGATGCCTGAATTCGCGACGCTTTCATTGCCCCGATACGCTCCACGGAACGCTTGATTCAGAGATCAGTATGGTGATTGCCAGTGATGGCTATTGGGATAAAAACACTGATGACGACAGCAGCGTCATTTTGATTCGTTCTGGTCAGCAGTCTGTGCAGTCCGACTCGGACTGTGACAACCTGTTCGTTTTTCCGGAAAGCACAGCGGTCACACGACAAGGAAGCCTCGCAACATGAACACCGCTCCCACCAAAAAGCGGAACAGGCCGTTGGCGTGGTCTGAGTAGTAGTTCATCTTGTGGCAGCTCTAGTCCAGCACTCTCAGAAACTCACCCACCACACGGTATCGGCTGGTATCGTCTTCGCTCAGCACAAGCGTCTCAAATGACGGGTCAGAAGATCGCGGTTTCAGCAGGATTCTCTGATGTGCCCAGCTATCGCCATCCTCCGACTTGATGCTCTCGTATTCCTTGACGGTGTAGTGCGAACCACTGTCGTCATCAATGATGTCTGAATGCTCCACCAGGACGATCTTGCCGTTGCGGCTACCGCCCTGATCGGTCCGGAACAGGCACACGGCGCCATTGGGAATTATCCTGTTCATGGACTCCCCCTGAACCTTGCATGCGAACAGGTTTTTGTCAGCACGCTCTCCCTCAGGCAGAACAATCCAGTCGTCTATTTCGGCCCGTTGCTGCTCGCTGAAGCTGCCAGCGGCCGGGAGCAGACTATACAGCGGCACGGCATTGACGTAAGGCTCGGCTTTCACTTGCGGCAATTCGACAACATTATCTGACGGCGTGATTTCGCGCGGTATGTGCTTAGCCAGGTACTCGCGGAAATCGGGATCGCAGGCATAAACAAAGGTGCCTCTGATACCCCGCAGCATGATGGTTTTGTAGATGTTGAGAATATAACGCTTCAGTTGTTCCGGATCGGTGATCGACTGTTTGCCGTTGCGATCAAAATACAACTCAGGCCGGATGATTATTTCGCCCTTGGTCTTGTCATAGCCGATCTCACGGCCAAATATGATACCGGCATAGTTCAGATCATATCCCTGTGTGGTGTGGATACAACCCACTTCAGTTGCTGATCCTGCCGCGTTGATCCAGTCCGAGCTGGTGCTGTTCCATCGCAGTTTTATGTTTTCGATTTCAATGTCGAACTTGTCGCGCTCTTTATTCGATACCCAGGGCCATGAATAACCGGCAATCATTCGGGATAAACCGATCTCGCTCTCTTTTTCCTGAATTTTCTGCTGGAACTCACAGAAACTGTCAAACAGTTTGAACTCGTAGGACCTGGACGTATGCTTTGCCGACGCAGGCAGGCGGGCATTGAGCAGGTCGTCAACAAACTTCACATAGGGATTGCCGCCCAGCACGCGGAACTGGGAGACCAGTTCCTGTACTTCGGTGTCTGGTGAGGCTTTCAGGGCTGAGAATACGTCTGCGGCGGCATCCGAGGGTTTTATGGTCTGATCGGTGTCATAGAAGAATACCGCCCGGCTGGATTGTTTGCGAACCCAGTCAACTTCGCTGCACTGCTTTGGATCAAACCCCAGTGCGACCGATGCTTTGTCGAAGGCGTGATAGTAGGCGCCGAGGTTTATCCGCTGACGTAATCGATGGGCCTCATCCACCAGCACGATGTCGTAATGCTGTTTCGCCAGCTCTGCTGGGCCAATGACCATGCTGGATTTCAGGCCCGCTACGTTCGAGAAAGCTTTTTGCAAGGTTTTCCGGAAAGACGACATGGGTACAACCAGTGCCATGCGTGGTTTTTGCCCGTATTTTTCTCGCAGCCGTATCAACAGATCCTTGATTTCGGCCTCTTCGCTGGAGAACTCCCGGAAATTGAATTCATCATTTTCAGACTGCAGCAGTTTGAAGAGGAATATCGCCAGCACGGATTTACCCGTTCCCGCACCACCCTGAACCACCAGCGTGCGTGTGGTGTCGCTCACCAATGAGTGCATGATACCCAGCAGCCCCTGGCGTTGGTCTGCCGACAGCGCTTTATAGGGTGAGTATTTGAACAGGTCAGAGTTGTCCAGATGATCCAGCGAGTGCTGGGTAACGCCTTTTGCCCGAAGCTGATCCCATAAATGCTGGAAGATGTCGGCGTAGAGGATGTCCTTCTGGTAGTAGTTGTGATCCGCCAGCCCCAAGTTGCCGTTCAGCAGTTTGAACCGGCCATCGGCAGACATGTATTTGATCAGATTGGATTCAATATCCAGCGTCGCTGACTTGTTGAACTTCAGGCTGGTGATCAGATGGACCACCGACAGATGCCGTTTGGCGTCATGTTTCAGGTGGGTAGTCATGCGGGCGACCGCATCAGCAGTCTCGCCAACGTAAGCCAAACGCTTATTGTCATCGCTCAGCACATAGACCAGCGGCCAGTAGTTCTGCGCAAAGGAGTTGGCGCGGATATCGCTCAGCTGCTTGTCACTGAAGACAAAACGGCTGACTTCAATGACAGGAGATGTGCTCATAACTCATTGTATTTCCTGGCGGTTCCCTTGGCCTTGCTGACCGGGTACTTCTCCTCGTTCTGCTTGATCTTGGCCAGCACGATGTCTTTGACATCCAGATCACAGGCATCGGCCAGCAGAAACGCAAACGCGAAAACGTCCGCCAATTCCTCTCTAATCTTCTGTTTGTCGGCTTCTTCAGGCTGTTTCCACAGGAAAGCTTCAAGTAGTTCGCCGGCCTCTATGCTCAGCGCCAGCGACAGATCCTTGGGGTTGTGGAATTGCTGCCAGTCCCGTTCGTCGCGAAATTTCTTGAGGGCGTCTATGATTTCATTCATGTTTTTGGTCTGTCGGTGTTCAGGTTGGTGGGTCGTATGATTTCATGGAAGGCGCTGGCGGGCAATGGGCGCGCATGGTTCTCCCAACTTGACTCGAAACAAATAGATATTGGGAGCGGCAAGCGTGTATTGGTTCAAGATGGCAAGCTGAATAAGAAATATCAAATAACGCTGCCGTTATTTTTGTTCAAGGAGTAAGGCATTGGGATTTAAAGACATTTTTAAAAACAGGTTGAACTACTTGTCAGGGCGCTCCCCCATGTGCAGGTGGGAAAACAATTAAACCAGACGGGCTAAGCTCATGCACTTCGCGCAGCATGGTTTGACCGCCCTTATTCTCTAGTGGCCGATAAGGTCACGCTGCTGGCTTGATATGGAGCTGTAACCCCAGCGCCTTGGCAACTTTCAGCACAGTGCTTAGCTGAGGGTTACCGTCAGCTGAAAGTGCCTTGTACAGGCTTTCGCGTCCCAGGCCTGTCTCTCGGGACAGTTCGGCCATACCTTTTGCCCGTGCAATGTCTCCCAGCGCCATTGCGATAAAGGCGGCGTCTCCGTCGCTCTCAGCAATAGCTGCTTCCAGATAGGCAGCCATTTCCTCGCGACTGCGAAGATGCTTTGCTACATCGTATTCATGAAGTTTAGTTGTCATTACCCGACTCCAAGCCTTTAACCAATTCATAGGCCAGTTCAATATCATCACGCTGGCTCGACTTATCTCCGCCGCAGAGCAGGATGATGAGCACATCGTCCCGCTCCGTGTAATAAACCCGGTAACCAGGGCCCACATCGACCTTCAGTTCGGAGACTCCGTGCTTCAGATTACGGGAAGTCCCCGGGTTACCCAGCGCCAAGCGTTGGATACGGGCCTGTACCCGAGCCCTACCGCTTATATCCTTTAAGCGATCCAGCCACTTGGTGAACTGGACGGTGGTTTGGATCCTTTTCATGTGGCTATTGTATCTCATGGGATACAATTTGCAAGACTAATTTGGGCTCTGCGTCTGGATCAACGGCAACGCCTCCTCCATATGCGAAAATCGATGCGAACCGCCGGCGAAGATATGCACCGTCATTTGCTGACCCAGCGCATCCAGGGTCGCCCGGGAATCAAGCAACTCGTCAGCCATGTCCAGCAGCACCATGCCCCGTGCTGAGGGCAGGAAATCCGGATAACCCCTGGCGGTGTCAGCGGACAAGGTAAACGGCCGGCCATAGTGATCAAGATGAGAGCCGATGTATTTGCCCAGTATCGCCGAAGGCGCCATGACCGGATTGATCGCCACAAAGGGTTTGTCTGTTGCTTCGGACAGCCTGGAGACCAGAAAACCGCCCATGGATGTGCCGATCAGAAGATCTGGTTGCGACAGGAAGGGGTCTACGTCGGCCAGGACTTTTTCATACCCCTGTGAGTAGTCGGGCGCGAAGGCGGACACATTAGCGATTTTCCTGAGCGCGACCTGCTTGTCGCCATTGGGGTCGACCTGGGAGCCGAAGCCGTGTATGTACAGGATGTTTAGTTTGGTCATGGTGACACTTTCCTTCGAGGGCGTGAAAACTGCAAGTATGTCGTAATCTGCGGCTGGGGAGGTCGTACCGGTGGGTAAAAAAGAAACCTTGGTCACTTCGTAGGAACTGCGGCGCGGTGGTGTGCGGGCGGCGCGTTTACCTGTTGCTCAAAGGGCTATTCTCAGTCAGCAGCTTGATCATCTCTCCTTTTGCTGTGTCAAAGACGCGATTGAAGCCGCCAAAGTACGCTGGGTGATACAACCTTAAAGCAGGTCTGGTCAGCTTGGATGAATTGACCCGTGCTAACGCTCGTTTTTTGATTTCCCCGGATACCGCAAAGAAATCAGGCTTTGGAAGATTGAAACTAATATCACCGTCGCGATTCGGGCCAGTCATAAATATAACCAAGTCAGGTTTGAGTAACGCTAGCTCTTCCCTAAATACCGGAAAGTGGTCACGCTCAAGTTTTCGGATTTTTGCATTCATCCCCTTTCTATCAGCTATTCCAATCTTGGATATATTGTTCCAGATAGAATAGACATTTCGGTCGGGAAATGCAGATTTCAGCGCTTGATCAAACTTTTCCACTGCTCGCCAGAATACTCGTTTGCCTAGTTCCTTTTCTTTATAACCGCCGTTAGTAAAGTATTTCTCGTAGGTCGCTGCCAACTCATCGACTGACTTTGCTCCCAGAGCAGACTGGCCTTTGGATGAGCCACCCCAGCCATACGTCTCTTGGCCGCAATACATGATTCTGAGATCAGATTGCTCATAAGCCTCTTCATTAATGCGAATCAGTAAAGGGTTTGCCGGTTTAATAGGCGCTGTCATTAAGGAGTCAGCAGCAGAAACAAGGCCGGACCAATGGTAGTCGTAAATTTCCTTTAGCTGAGAATTTATATGGGCCATATTCTTTCCTTTCGGATATTGTTTGAGTATATCTGACTCGAGCATCAGAGCAGTCTGTCACATAGCTCGCTAGCGAGCCAGCGTGGAATTGGGGCAAAAAGTCAGTTTTTCACTTGCCACCGGTTCTTCACGAACACATCATTCAAATCGCTCAGCGAGACCTCTGGATCCATCGGATTCAGCGCAGGATTGTGCAGGGTAATGCCACCGTCTGCTCCGGGTATAAATGAGAAGCAGCCTTTAGCGCTCACTATGCTGCCGGGACCGACGAATGACTCTATTTTCTCTGCTTCCGGGCGGGTAATGCTGAAGTGAAGAGTGACCTCGAAAATCATGCCTAGTCCGTCAAGCGCCAACGCATCGCCGTAGATATCGGCACTACCGTCCGCAAAAAAGCAGTACGATATATCAGTGATCTTCAATATTGTTTCCAGCTCAAACTGTAACAGCCAGAGGTAGGTCTCCCTTGGGTGTGTGTATTCAACATCATTCGTATCTCTCATGAGGTAAATCTCCAATGATCAATCAGCGGCAAGCATGGTGTCAGCGCTGATTTTTGTGTGCCACTCAATAGTTACTACGTCGCCAGTAAATTCAACAACGCCTGCATTCTTTGGCAGTTGATTGCACTGCCCGCGATACTGGATAAAGATATCCAGGAGATTCATAAGTTCAATTTTGAAACCGGTTTCGCTGCAACGGGCGCCGACTTTCTCGTCCTCCAGGAACCACCTGGACCAGGAAATGCGATCCTCATTGTCTTCGGCGAAGAATATGACCCTGACTTTATGCGCTACTATGTCAGGGTATTGCCGTGCCAGCATTGTCAGCCGCATCTGTTCGAAGTCAGGATCGTAATCTGACATTTCCCACCCCTGTTATTGTTAACGGTAAAAATTTCAATGCAAAAACCCCATCGGCCGCCGCGCATCCTCTTTGGCAGCACACTCGCCCTGCAGCACCGAGACAAACTCCCGCGCTGATCCAATAGGCGAGAATTTGTGCCGCCGGGAGGCCGTGGCAAAATCACCCGGCGTCAGATTGCCCAGAGAACCCAGTGTGCGCGTTACCGATTCATCAGGCGCTGGCAAACCCAGCGACTCGCAGCAGCGATGCGTCAGCTGCACCGCCTGCTCTGGCGCCAGATAGCCAAAACGCAACTTAAGATCAAAACGCCGCAACGCCGCCTGGTCCAGGTTGTCAGCCAGGTTGGTGGAGGCAATAAAAATACCCTCAAAGGCTTCCAGTTGTGTCAGCAGTTCATTGACCATGGTCACTTCCCAGCCGGCGCGCAGGGAGCGGCGATCCTGCAGCAGGCTGTCCACCTCATCAATCAGCAGCACACTGGGTTCCTCGCGTGCCTGCTCAAGGGCCCTGGCAATATTTTTCTCGGTCTGCCCCACATACATGCCCAACAGATCCGAGGACTTTTTCATGATAAGCGGCAGGTCCAGTTGTTTGGCCAGCCAGTGCGCATACGCAGTTTTGCCGGTGCCGGGTGGGCCGTACAGACAGAGCCGGGCGCTGCTGGCTTTGCCGATGCCTCGGGCCAGCGACACCAGGTCGGATTCGCAGTTAACAAAGGCCGGATCATACACGGCGGGCAAGGGCGGGGCTGCTTTGGTTTTCTCCAGCGTGCGGAATCCCTGGGCCTTCAATGTGCTGTTGACCAGGCTTTTGACCACGTCGGCTGACTTGCTGTCCGGCAACTGCGCCTTGACCGAGCAGGCCACCGCGATGGCTGAACGGGCGACTGCCGGGGACAGGTCAGTCAGTTGCGAGAACTCAGCGATTTCCTCCTTGCTCAGCATGTCGCCAAAAAATTCAGTCAGCATACGGCTGCGGTGTTTGCGTGAAGGAATCGGCAATTCAATCACCATGTCGAAGCGACGGATTACGGCAGGGTCGATACCGTAGGTGCTGTTGGACAGCCACAGCGTGGGCACGGCGTTTTCTTCCAGCATGCGGTTCAACCAGGCCTTGCGCGACTGAGCGCGCCTGGGTCTGAATATATCGTTTTCGCCAGTCAGCACATCCTCGGCTTCATCAAAGACCAGCATGGCACGCGAATTGGCGAAAAAGCACTGGCCGGCACGGTACGCGCGAAGCCGGTTTTCGCCTCCCACCGAGTCGCCGTCCTCATCACAAAACGCCACCTCATAGAGTTGACGTTGCAGATGCTGCGCCACCACACGTGCGAGCTGACTCTTGCCGGTGCCGGGATCGCCGTGCAGCAGGATGTTGACGCCTGTTTTTGCCCCGGCAGAGACTGCCTCCAGGTAGCTGCGCAGGATAAGCATGTCATGCTCGATATGCGCATAGTCAGACCATGCCAGCTCCGGTGCAGATGCAGGCGTGACCGTCTCGCGCAGCAGCGAAACCGGTTCGGCATCCAGCGTCAGCAGGCAGTCGGCAAAGCTGTTCGACAACAGGTCCAGCTTGCGGCTGATATAGTTCATGCCGTTGCGATCAATGGATACCAGCCCGGACCTGACCAACAGCCCCCGCTCACCCAGGGACAGTCGGATATCAGGCTCCGGTATGTCGAGAAGCACAGACAGCGCCCGCATCAGGTCATTACTGGACACATTGCCCAGAGAGTCCGTCGCGGTCGTCAGAAAGTCGTTATTAAAAACCATAACAGCAAACTCAAGTACCCGGCAGTCAGTATCAGTCAGCCCCACCATACCGGCCAGCTTGTGTATGTTTTGCTGAAGCGAGGCGGGCAGCGATGTGCCGGCGGCTGTTTTCTCGGCAACAAGTGCCAGCTTTTTCAGCTCCGCCCGGATTGCTTTGTCGTCAAAATCGTCCGCGTTTATCCAGTGCTCAAGGCCGATGACCTTGGCCAGGCGCTCGTCTTCAAAGCCATGGGATTGGATAAACTCGCGATATCCGCCGCACTGCATCAGCGCCCGGTAGATCCACAGCTTTACCCGCGACGGGACAGAGGTGCTGACATTGAAATGAGCTCGTCGATGGCGTCGAACAGATGGTAGCGCTGGCATAAGCATCTCCGGTTGGTGGGAGTTGCAGAATACCCGGAGTTGCGACGAGAAGTGTCGTTTATGACGGATTGATTGAATTAGCCAATTGGGTAGGTTGCAACGACACAAAATGTCGGTACTATCATTAAGGTACCATCGTTACGGTACCATCGATATAAGCAAGGCAGGTACTACCTGACGCCAGGCGCAAAAAATAATGCGTCGGAAAACTAAAAACATGAAAAAACAGACAGATAACGGAAGCATTCATGCCAAAACGCCCTGATGGCATGGAAACGGTTCATCTGACCATTGAACTGTTACAGCGCATCCCCAGGCAGCGCAAAATCACCGCCAACGAGCTTCAGGCACAGTTGGCGGATGCCGGTTATGAGCGGACTTTGCGCAGCATCCAACGTCAACTGCAGCAGATCACCGAGCATTTTGATGTCGAATGTGATGACCGTAGCAAACCCTTTGGCTACCGCTGGAAAGAGAAATCCAAAGGTTTGTCCCTGCCCGGGCTGAACCAGCATGAATCATTACTGCTGGCGCTGGCAGAGCAACATCTGCGCAACCTGCTGCCCGGCAAACTCATGGCCTCCATGGACGCGTACTTCCGCCAGGCCCGAACCAATCTGCAGGACACCAGCAAAGCACACCTTGAAAAAGAATGGCTGCAGAAAGTCAGAGTGGTCAGCGCAACCCAACCATTACTCCCGCCAACCATAGACGAAAGCATTTTCTCCCAGATCAGCCATGCGCTGTATAACAACCTGTGGCTGAAGATCCGGTATCGCAATGCCAGCGGCAAGGAGGTTGACTCGCGCGTCATGCCTCTGGGGTTGGCACAGCAAGGCGTGCATTTGTACCTGGTGTGCCGCTTTGAAGGGTTTGACAATGAGCGCACACTGGCATTGCATCGGTTTATTTCGGCGGAAGCCGGTACGATGACGTTCAAGCGGCCGAAAGAGTTTGATCTGCGGCGTTACGACGATGATGGGCGCTTTGGTTTTGGCGAGGGGGAGCGAATCAAGTTGAGCTTCTGCATCAATAAGGCGGCCGGGAAACATTTGTTAGAGGCGCGGTTGTCTGAGGATCAGGTGGTTGAGGAGTTTGAGGGGTATTACCGGATTACGGCGACGGTGGTGGATAGTGCGATGCTGGATAGGTGGCTTCGTGGATTTGGGGGGGAGCTCTGGGCCGCATCAAAAAATGGAATTTAGCCCACTTTCACTAAATGATTGCCGCCAAAGGTAAGGATCGCTTTCGAAGTTAAGCTTTAGTGTTTCCACAGTGAGAGGGAGCGCATAAAAGGTGGTCACCAACGAACGACCGTCCCATTTTCCACGGGTCAGTCGGGCTCGGTGATGCAGATAGCCCTAGCGATCAAGTATAAGGAAAGTACTCTGGCTCTGTTTTATGCCGGATGTGTAAATCTGGGTGCGGCGGCACCGGTGCATGCTTGGCGGGATGACTGCAAGTGAAAGCAGCGGTCAGCGTAATTTAGTAATTGAGTGGGTGAGCATTGAAGTGACGCCATTTGTAGCGAAAATATATTCCTCACGGCGGTGACTGTGGGTGGAGGCTGCTTTGCATAGAGTATGGGAAATAGCTCACGGAAGCGACTACGTTCTACTTGAAGTGTGCGGGAAGCTTGGGCTGGTCCAGACATTTTACTAAAGTGTCCGAAATTTCCAGGGCAGAGTCCATAACAATAAAACAGGATAAAACATGTCAATTTTTAAAGCAGAAGCTAAATCGTTGCTAAAATTGTTTACAGGTGAGGCAAACCGTATCGGCTTTAAAATCCCGGAATATCAAAGGAAATATGACTGGGGTGAAAACAATATCATTAGATTATTCGAAGATACTCTGTCTGGATTGAAATCATTGGAGCGGGATCCAGATTCCATCACATTCTTAGGTTCAATAATTCTTATCCAAAATCAAGATCTAAGAGAGCCGAGCTTTGACGGAGAATCTTTAGAAATAGTGGATGGTCAGCAGCGAATAACTTCATGCGCTATAGTAGCGGTGCATCTTCACGAAGCGATAGACACGGAACTGTCTAGTCTTCCCGAGATAGGCACTGATCTTAGAGAGTGGTTAACAAGAGAAGCGAAAAGAACGAAGCAATTGCTGCTGCAGTGCGTATTTGGGAATTTATTGGTGGATGGTATAGATAATTTCCCATTTCCTAGAATTGTAAGAACGAATGATAATAGAGCTGCGTCAGATGGTGAGTTGGAATATCGGTCATTAACTGCTAAGTATTTTTTTGGGTATGCTCAACATATTAGAAAAAGGACTAGTCGCCTATACGAGAAACCCGAAGCAGACAAAAATGATCAATCGACAGTCAGATTCTTGGAGAATGTCAAATTTATAGAAAAATGCATAAGGGTTCTCAGTAAGAGCTCCGAAGAAGTTGACTTTGGAGTAGAGCTTCTAGAAACGAATACTTTCAAGGTGACAAATATAAGAAAGCTCTTTCAGGCTCCATCGGAACGACAAGACATCACTAATAGACACTTCGAAATGATATGTGGCAAGTACCGATGTGAAACAGAAGCTCTGGTGAGGCTTGTCATTTTTGCAAACTATTTCCTGGAAAATGTAATTCTAACCGTTGTAACTACTCGGGCAGAGAAATACGCTTTTGATATCTTTGACTCCCTTAATACGACAGGCGAGCCATTGACTGCGATCGAAACATTTAAGCCTAAGGTAATTCGATTCGAAAACGGCCAGCAAGGAAAGTACAAGGGATCCGAAAGTGAGTCCCATTTTGCCGTGGTAGAGAAATATATCGATCAATTTAGTAAAAATAGTGACAAACAAGAAGAGTCGCGTGACCTAATTCTTCCCTTTGCGCTGCTAACGACTGGTGACAGATGTTCTCGCCATTTGGTAAACCAGCGACGATATCTGAGAGCAGAGTATGATTCAATACCTGTTGAAAATAAGGTTAATAAACGGAAATTCATTAAAAATCTCGCAGACATTGCGAGGTTTAAAAGCGAGTTTTGGAATCGAGATAACTTGCTTCAAAGGCTGCCAGTACTCTCGGACAGAGAGTCTGTAATATTGTGCCTTGCATTCCTAATAGACCTTAAAAACACTCTTGCAATACCCATACTCACGCGAGTATGGGTTCATTCAGAAGAGATGGGCGATTTTAAGTTTTTTGCGGACTGTGTCAAAGCACTAACAGCTTTTGTAGTACTTAGAAGAAGCGCTACGGGAGGGACTGCAGGGATCGATAATGATCTAAGAGGTGTGATGGAAAAAGGGGGGGGTAGATGGAAGCGACCGAGGAATGAAAACTGGGACGAGGTTTGACCGTCCGATG
Source organism: uncultured Pseudohongiella sp. (assembly GCA_963974875.1). Lineage (GTDB taxonomy): Bacteria > Pseudomonadota > Gammaproteobacteria > Pseudomonadales > Pseudohongiellaceae > Pseudohongiella. The sequence goes on from CAXBER010000005.1 coordinate 171,009, forward strand.
ACTTCCGTGACTGACTTCAAGGAGATGCTGAAAGTTCGTCTAGCAAGACGACCTGCGGAAATTAACGGCAAAGAATCTTGGCTTGACCAGGCCAAAAAGCAACCTTTGTATTTAAGCTCGCGACCTCTTTGTCGGTTCATTATTCTCGCCGCAAGTCACAATTCTCGCCCATCCCAGGCAGAACCCATACTTTTATTGAAAGATAGACCCAGCCCTGAACTGGAGTATCTTTCTTATAGAAAGTGGTTTGAAGACGATTTACTAACAATTGAGCATATAGCACCCGAAAGCGACCGGGAGCGGAAGTGGCCGCTGCCAATTTATGATCTACCCTATCTAAGGCACACAATCGGAAATTTGACGTTACTTTCACAGGAGCAGAACTCTGCAATAGCCAATTATGAATGGGGACGGAAGAAGCTTTTCTATAAAGCATTTTCTGTAGATACGATACGGGAAGTTGAAGCAGCTATCCATGAAGCTTCTGGTCACGGGGTTTCCTTTAGTAACAGGACCAAAGTGATGCTGAGGGGAATGCGGCAATTGCCAGTGGCAAAAGGGATATCCTTGGCCAGTACGTGGTCTGTCGCGGAGATTGAAGCTAGAACTGAAAATTTGCTTAGCATCTGTTGGGATGAGATTTCCCCTTGGCTTTTTGATAGCTAAAGTTTTCTCTGTTTAATAATGCCAGCAACACGATTTGTATCGTAGGTCTTTGGCCGTAGTTGGAATGGCTCAAAATTAACTCAGGGTCATCGATCAGGATAAGTTATTCGAGAACGGATAATGTGTCCTGAAAGAGCGATTCCGCGGGCCTGACGTCTTGAGGGTTGGTTGTATTGAGTATATTGAAAGTATTGTGGTGTGCCTAATTTAAATTGATGGTGAGGTTGCGAGTTGAAGTTACGGCTTTTCGAGCTGCTTTCGTTTTAATAGGCGGTACACTGGCAGGTTGGCAACAAAGGTATACCTTATAGGCCGGCGTGATGTAACATTATCTCATGTTATGTTACATAGAGGGTAAAGTGATGGCAGTGGGCTCAAGCGGTCGAATTGTGATAGAGATTGATCCGGCTACGAAAAAAGAGCTATATCATATGCTTAGAGAGGAAAACTCCAATTTAAAAGAGTGGTTTCTACGGCATGTAGAGGATTACCTGGCAGGTAAAGAGCAGTTTCAGTTAGATCTTGGGGCTCCGGTTCGTAACAAAGGCAGACATTTTATATGAGATTCAACCCCGAAAAAATGGCCTTCGGGCGGCACGAGACTTTCGCTCTACGCTATGGCTGGCTCTCCAAGGGTTTTCAGGCGCTAGAAGAAGACGACGGCATCTTCGAGTCAGACGACGCAACTGTAAAGTTGGGCGTGGGTAAAAACATGGTAAATGCCATCAAGTATTGGTTGCGCGCTTGTCAGATGATGCACCCTACTCAGAATGCCCCTACTCAGCTTGGAAAAGAGTTGTTGTCTGGTACTGGGTTCGATCCCTACCTAGAAGATGAAGCTACGATATGGTTATTGCATTGGCTTTTGGCTACGAATGCTGAACTAGCGACCTCATGGTATTGGTTCTTTAATCGCTTTCATAAGCCAGAGTTTACTGGTCAAGAGTTGAACACGGCCCTCAATGACTTCGTTTCGGACAAAGTCATTAATAGAAAAAAACCTGCCCCTGCGACTTTAGCGAACGACGCGAATTTGCTTCCACGCATGTACACCCAATCAAAGGGAAATACTCGAACGCCTCTGGAGGACGCACTAGACTCACCATTTTCTTTGTTAAAGCTAGTGACTCAGAGTGCGAGTGGCAGGAGTTTTCAATCGCGGCCTATGGCGAGACCCGATTTGCCGCTCGGGGTCTTGGGCTTTGCTGTATGCCAAACGTTTGAGATTAAAAACACCAAGGCAATTCCTATAGAAGATTTTATGTACAGCAAAGATAATTATCCTGCGATAGGTTCGGTATTCCGACTGACAGAAAGCGACTTAGTAACAAAACTCGAAAAACTAATTAACTATATCCCAGGTAAATTCGATATCAGAGATACTGCAGGACAGCATCAGCTTTACTCCTCAGAGGTGACTGATGGAATGATCTACATTGCTGAACACTACAACCACCCCGCCCAAGGTGTCGCAGCATGACCATAGCAAGGCAAGTCCAAATAAATACACATTACACTCGTTCTATTAATTTGGAGCGCGATGCCAATTCCATCGACGTTGTCAAAGCATATATACCTACTTCTAGGTCTCTGAAACTATTCGGTCGTATAGCTGACGGATTTCATGGTGAGCGTGCTCCGCGAGCTTGGTCGCTAATCGGACCGTATGGATCTGGTAAGTCTTCGGCATCTGTATTTCTTTCCCAATTGTTATCGTCCCCAGACTCTCCCGCAACTAAAGTAGCGACGAAAGCGCTAAAGGCGGCAGCGCCCGAGATCGCATCGCAATTCCGAAAAGAGACTAGTGGAACCGATGGTTATTTGAAAGTACTAGTGACGGGTTCGCCAGAGCCGATGGGCAAGAAAATAATTAGAGGGTTGTCGGCATCGGTGGTTCAGTATTTCACAAAATTCAAAGGCTCTAACCCCAAAGTAGTTTCGCGCATTGAGGAACTTGTCGAATTAGAGATAGTATCTACTTCGGTTGTGCTCGAGATTATGCTGGAATTGCAAGCAGCTCTTGCAAAAAAGAAATGCAAGGGTATCTACATCGTTATTGATGAACTAGGCAAATTTCTGGAGTTTGAAGCACGTCACTATGGTGCCAACGATATCTATTTGCTTCAAACTTTGGCAGAGCATGCCTGTAAAGGTGATGAGTGTAATCTCTTTCTTTTTGTGTTGCTGCATCAGTCCTTTGAGCAGTACGCCAAAGGATTAGGTGAGAGCCTTAAGAACGAATGGGCTAAAGTCCAAGGACGCTTTGAAGATGTGCCGTTTCTTGAGTCGGTAGAACAAGTTCTGAGGGTGGTGAGTGCTGCCTTCAGCTATGATTTTAAACCGAAAGAGCAAGCGTTGCTTAAGAAGAGAATGGCTGGCTTTGTTGAAGTATTGGGTTCGAACGGCGCTCTACCCGGCGTCGCAGATAGAAGCGCTATGGTTGATCTCATGTGCCACTGCTATCCGTTTCATCCAGTTAGTGCTGTGTTATTGCCCACGCTCTGCCAGAAAGTAGCGCAGAATGAGCGGACATTATTCAGTTATCTTGGGAGCCACGAAGAATTTGGACTCCAAGATATGATTGAACGGTTTAGTTCGCTCGATGATTTTATCTACCCGCATCATGTTTACGATTATTTCATTACGAACCAGCCCGCGGCTTTAGGTGATTATCGTACTCATAGGCGTTGGGCGGAAGTAGTTACCGCGATAGAGAGGTTGGGCGACGCCCCAGAAGATCAGCTCAACCTTCTTAAAACGATTGGCCTAATGAATATTATCGGGATAAAGGGAGGTTTCAAACCTTCGAAGGCACTGTTAGGGATCTGTGCGCCCGGAAAAGCAGGGGTAAGTAGTTCCTTAAAGGCGCTGCAAGATAAGTCAATAGTCACCTATCGGCGTTTTAGCGGAGAGTACAGGGTTTGGCAAGGTAGCGATTTTGATCTTGAAGAGGCGCTAGAAGAAGAACTAAACAATCTTGGTGAGTTCTCTCTGGCCGAAGAGCTTAATAGTGCTAACGCTTTGATGCCAATCGTAGCTCGAAGGTATACGATTAAAAGCGGCGCTCTACGCTACTTTGTCCCCGAGTTTGTAGATGCCCAGACTTATATAAAGTCTTCTGGAAAAACAAGCGAGCCGCGCATAATATTTTTCCTGGCGACCGCCCAGGATGATGAGGCTCTTTTTAGGAAGTTAGTTGTTCAGCACTATTCAGAGCTCGATCTGGTAGCGCTATGCCTTAACGGAACCCAGTTAAGAGAAGCTACCGCAGAGGTGTTGGCGTTACGACAAGTGCAAAACAAGAGGCAAGAGTTAAACACTGATCCGGTGGCTAAAAGAGAGTTTGAAGATCGCCTAACTGCAGCAGAGAACGCGGAGCGGCAGCTTCTTCAGCGACTGCAAGAGCAACCGCAAGAGTGCAATTGGTACCATAGTTCCAAAGAGTATAGCGTAGACGCAAAGCGCGAATTCCAAGAACTATTGTCCTCAGTTCTAGAAAATGTGTATAGCAAATCGCCTCAGCTGCACAATGAGCTCTTAAACAGAGATCGACCATCCGCTCAAGCGAACGCGGCACGCAATAGACTTTTAGAAGCGATGATGTTGAATCCGCTGGATAAGGACGACCTTGGGATAGAAAAATTCCCTCCAGAGAAGGCTATATATCGATCAATCCTGTTGACTACGGGGCTCCACAATAAGGTTTCGAGGGAATTCCAGGAGCCTGCCAAAGACTCCACAATATTCCACGTATGGCGACAGATAAATGAGTTCCTTGACTCTACCGAGAAGGCTCCGAAGAGTTTTGCGCAGCTAAATGAATTGTTGATGGCCCCCCCTTATGGCGTTAAAGCTGGCATGCTTCCTGTTCTTTACGTGGCCGCATATATCGTCTATCAACATGAGCTTGCTTTATACGAAAACAGGCAATATAAGCCAGTTTTTACCCAGGAGATGATCGAGAGATTTGTCAAGCGCCCTGATGAGTACACTTTTCAAAGATTCAGGATAACTGGTCTGCGGTCTTCAATTTATAAAGAGTATTGCAAGATTATTGATACCGGATCGAAGCAAACTGTAGTTCAGCTAGTGAAGCCCTTAGCTCAATTTATTAGTTCATTGCCTGATTTCACTCAGCGTACAAAGAACTCAGAAATATCGGACCAAGCTATAAAAGTCAGGAATGCATTTAATTTTGCAAAATCTCCAGAGCACCTGATATTCGAGGAAATACCAAAGGCACTCGGATATGAGGAAGAGCTCCGTAAGAAGAAACCAAACTTGGAGGGTCTCTCCGCAGCCCTTCAGGATTGCTTGCAACAATTAAAGAAAGCATATCCTCAAATGATCCGGAATCAAATCCGTATGTTGCTAGGCGCATTTCATATGGATGTTAACGCGGACCTGGAAACCCTTAGAAGAAAGGTAATTGGTCGCTATGAAGGTTTAGAGCAGCATACTGTGGATGTAGACGGACTCAAGGCGTTTATAAAGAGGTTGACGAAGAGAGAGGGTGATGACGATAGCTGGCTTGAGAATGTTCTACTTTTCTTGGGACAGAAGCCTACTACGAAATGGACTGATATGGACTGTACAGAAGTCGATATCAAGCTAAGTGAGTACGCCAAACGAATATTAGACCTTGAGGCTTTGCGTGTTCACTACGATCGCGTAAAGAGCAATATGGATGGGGACTTTGATGTCATTCTGTTAAAGGCAGTAAAGAAAGGCAGTGAGCCCATCGATGAGGTGGTGGCGATAGACGCTCGAAAGAAAGAAGCCATTCAACTTTGTAAGGCTGGAATATACGCGGCTATAGAAGGTCATTCGGACTCAGAGTTGCAGCTTGCGGCTTTAGCCGAAGTCGTCGAAGAGTTTCTGAAGAAACGGAAAAACTCTGTTATGTCTGGTCGTCGCCCCACAAAACAAGTTAGGGAGGTGAAGCGTGGCAATTAGAAAAGTATCCATAAAGGACATCGAAGGTTTCGATAGCTGTCGGCATGTCTTGGGCTTGTCAGGTGGCAAGGATAGTGCGGCGCTAGCTGTGTACATTAAGGATAAGTATCCGGAAGTTCATGAGAAAGTAGAGTATTTCTTTACCGATACTGGTGCCGAACTGAAGGAGGTTTACGATTTTCTGGACAAATTGGAAGCATACTTAGGAAAAGAAATCGCAAGGCTCAGTAGCGGGAAAGACTTCGATCACTGGCTAAAGGTTCACAATGAATACCTACCATCTGCCAAGCAAAGATGGTGTACCCGCACGATGAAGATAAAACCTTTCGAAGAGTTCGTGGGTAATGATCCGGTGATTAGCTATATTGGCATCAGAGCGGATGAGAATAGAGAAGGATATATAAGCCACAAGGAAACGATAAAAGCGGTATTCCCTTTTGTGGAAGACGGGTTAATTAGAAGCGATATCTTTCAGATTCTAAGTGATTCAGTTGGTGTGCCTGAGTATTACAAGTGGCGCTCACGCTCGGGATGTTACTTCTGCTTTTTTCAACGACAAGATGAGTGGCTCGGCCTAAAGAGAAATCATCCAGACCTCTTTGAGAAAGCACGTGAGTATGAAAATAAAATTAGGTCAAAGTTCGACTGGAAGGATGGGGTGATTCCAGTGAATGGTCACGGTTATACTTGGTCGTCACAAGGGTCCATTGATGAGCTCGTTCTGCGTGCCGAAGCAAGGGAGAAAGAGCAAGGTATTATTGCAAAGTCATCGACGAAAGCTGAGCGGTGGCAGAAAACTATAGAGAATATGATAGATGATGATCCCGAAGACCAGGCTTGTTTGATTTGCAGCCTCTAGGTGTCGCCAAGTTCTCTCTTCGTTGCGAGATTCTCTTGATCTCTCTACACATTATGTGTGAGATGAGGCCAGTAATTTCGAAAGGGAAGGTGGCGATTATCTACGTTTTTTCTTCCAGCTACGAATTTCTAGTTGTTAGATACAGGCTTGCTATTTAACTCAGCTGGGTGGCTTTTTTGCCTATGGAAGGGTTCAACGAGAAAATAGAGGTAAAATTGTGACGCTTAGGGAATTGCCGCTTAAGTCAGTCTACCGCAGTGGTGAAGATAATATTCTGACTGACTTCTATATACCATGCTTGAAATCAAGTGTGCTATACGAAAGAGCAGTTGGCTTTTTCTCTTCGTCAATTCTAATTTATGCCATGTGCGGTATCTCTGAACTCCTTCGAAATGGGGGTGAAATGCGTCTCATCATTGGCTATCCTCTAGAAGATGATGAGTTTGAGATGTTACAGGCAAGTGAGTCGCTTAACCATCTTGGTAGTAAGCTTAGCGCTGATCTCGAGAAAATGATTTTAGGCGCCAATACTGACTTGCTTAAGTATAGGTTGAAACTCTTTTTCCTGATGACAGTTACAGGCAAGTTGAAAATTAAGTTTGCCTATCGCCGCAACGGCATGTATCACGAAAAAATTGGGATTTTACATGATGCAAGTGGAAACAAAGTCTTGTTTCAAGGTTCGGCCAATGAGACAACAAACGCTGTAAATCCAGACCTAAACTTTGAATCTATTAGTATATATCGCAACTGGGTACATGAGATTTACAGTGACTATGCGCAACCCTACGAGAATGGGTTCGCAAGACTGTGGTCTGGCTCTGACCCTCACACTAAAACCTTAGATATCCCGAGCGAACTATATACGTTTATTCACAAGCAGATTAATAGGAGTGTCGAGTACTCAAGACTTGATGACCTTATCGAAGACGAGCGACTGTTAGGCGAGCGTCAGGTTGTAGCATACGTTAATAGCTACCCAGTGGTGCCGGCGGAGATTGGAGGGAGACCTTTTACGCCCTATCCGCATCAAATTTCCGCTCTTAGAACCTGGGCCGCTAGTGAGTATCAAGGGATATTCAAACTGGCGACTGGGGCTGGAAAAACGATAACCGCGATGTACGCCGTAGCTAAAGTTTTCGAGGCAAATAGGGATGAGCGAAGAATTGCCTTAATAGTTGCTGTTCCATATATCGCTCTTGCGGAGCAATGGATCAAAGAGCTAAGGTCATTTAATATGAACCCGATCCCATGTTTCGGGGTGCTTGAAACATGGAGGGACCGTCTCAACTCGTCGATAAGCCAGCTTAATTTAGGGGAGCTTGAGTTTTTTAGTGTTGTTGTTGTTAATCAGACTCTCCATAAAGAGCCATTCCAGTTGAGTATGGCCAGATTATCCCCAGATAATATTTTCTTCGTTGGTGATGAATGCCACCACCATGCTACATCTACTCTCGCAAGTGCAATACCTGCCGCCGCATTCAAGATTGGGCTCTCTGCTACTCCATACTCCGACGAGCTTGATGCCGGGTACGAAACCGATCCCGTTAGAATAGGCGCTCTTACAAGTGCATACGGCGGGATAGTTGCTGAATACGGGTTAGCAAATGCGCTCGGTGATGGTGTTCTTACGCCTTACAACTACTATATTGAACACGTCTATCTTACAGATGTTGAGATGGACGAGTACCAGGAACTCAGTAAAGAAATAGCAACATGGTTGTCTTCAAATGAAAGCGAGTTGAGCAATAAGGTAAAAGACCTAATCCGGCGCCGAAATCGTATTATTAACAATGCGTCTCAAAAAATACCTGCGCTTCAGAGGCTTCTGGAAGCAGAGAATATTGATGACAAAAAGCACACCCTAGTGTACGTCGGGGAGGGGAGGGTACTAGAGCAGGAGGGAAATGTTAGCTTAGAAAAAGACCTAAATCAGCTTAGTGCCGTGGCTAACTGTATGATGAATCTCGGCTGGAAAGTTTCTAGATTTACCGCGCAAGAAAATAAATCTGACAGATTGGCTATTATAAGCGATTTTAAGGAAGGTAATATTGAAGCTCTAGTATCAATGCGAGTGCTAGATGAGGGCATCGATATACCCGCGTGCGAGAGAGCCTTCATTCTAGCAAGTACAACAAACTCTCGGCAGTTCATACAAAGGCGGGGCAGGATATTGCGAAAATCTCCTGGGAAAGAAGTGGCGAACATTTATGATTTCATAGTAATCCCTAGCGTGACAGGTAACTCAGCGCCAGCACCTTGCTTCGTAAGTTTAGTCCGAAGAGAGCTTTACCGATTAATGGAGTTTGTGAAATTGTCAAAGAATAGAAAAGAAGGAGAGAGCTGGGCGGCAAATCTCGCGAGCCAATTTGATCTGGACATAAAGGAGTTCTAAAAGATGGACCCTATCGAAGAGTTGAAAGCAATAAAGGAAGAACTTATCAAGGACGAACAGGAGGACGTGATTCAGAGAACCCTTTCTAAGCTAATTGCTATAGAGAAGTCCGCTGTGTACGGAGGTAGGGTTTCAAATAAAGCCGGAAAGATAGAGAGCGTGATCGATTCGGAGTTTAAGGTTTATAAGGAGAACTCGGGTGCTTCTAAAAAGAATAAAGCTTAAAAATTTTAGGCAGTATTATGGCGACGTCCATATACGTTTCGCGACTGATAAACATAAAAATATCACAGTAATACATGGTGAAAATGGGGTTGGTAAGACTGCACTTTTGAATGCAATTAAATGGTGCTTTTATGGAAACGTCACTACCAATTTCAGAAACCCGCAGGATTTAATATCATTCGCTGCTTTAGAGGAGGATGTTAGATCTTGCTCAGTGGAAGTAGAGTTCGAGAACGGTGGTGAATTGTTTCTAATAATAAGGACCTATGATAGCTCCAAGGGCTCGCTTACAAAGGCTGCGACTTGTCCGCCAGGGATAGTGAAGGTATACAAGCAAAATGACAATGTATGGAGTGCCGCTCTACCGGAACCTGAGCTAGTCATCAATGGCATGCTGCCTCGAGAAATGGCGGATTACTTCTTTTTTCAAGGTGAAGGTAGTAATGCGGTTGAAACAGGAAATAAAGGTATCAACTTAGCTAAATCAATTAGAAATATACTCGGTTTTGCGATCGCAGAGTCTACTCGAGATATGCTACGTAAATACAATAATACATTATCAAGGAAAATCGCTGAGTACGATACATCAGGAGAGGCGCAAAAATCTGCACGGGAAGTAGAGAAGTTGAGTGATTCTCTGCAGGCAATAGCTTCGCAGATCAAAGATACTGAAGACCTAATTCCTGAACTACAGTCGAGTTTAGAAGAGGCTGAGGCCAATTTGGCTAAAATAAATCACTTTGATCTTCAGTCGCTTAGGGCCGATGAAACTAAAGCGGAAAGGGAATTATCTTCGCTTCAGAAAGAGCATGCTGAGCTAAGTATTCGGAAAATAAGGAGTATTAATACTTTTGGTTGGGCGTTGTTTGGCAGTGAGTTCGCAGATGAATCGCTAGATTTTATTGATGACAGTACCTTAAAGGGCAAGCTACCTGAGCCTTATAACAAAACTTTTATAGATGACATATTGTCAGCCGCTGTGTGTATTTGTGGGCAGTCGCTCGAGCCCGGCTCTCCCGGCTATCTTAAGATCGCTAGCTTATTAGATAAGGCTGCTAACCCGGCTCTGCAAAATAGGTTGGGAGGCATTCGAGCGCAAATCCAAGACATCAAAACTAAAAATGAACTAGCCCCGGATTCAATAAGAAGTTTATTGGGCAATGTAGATAAAATCGAGTCCGATATTCAGCTTCAGAAGAACAGGCTCCAATCAATACATGAAAAAATCACGTTGATTCCGGAGGATAGAATAGCTGCTCTTCAGAGAGCAAAATCTTCCATCCAAAAAGATCTAAGCAGTCAGAACCAAATGCTGGGCGGCCTTAAGACTAGGTTTGAAAATCTAACAAAAGAGCACGACTCGAAAAGCAGGCAACTTAAATCACTGCAGCCAAATAGTACTCTGATCGGCGACCTTAATTTGCGGAAGTCGTTCATATCTGAGCTACAAGATTTTCTTGTCCGACATATGGAAAAAATTGAGAGCAATGTTCGGTTTCATATCATCAATAGCGTAAATAAAATGATGCAAGATTTTTCTCGGCATTCATACAGTATTCGGGTCAAGGAGGAGGACTTCAGTATACAACTCGTTGACAACGATAGTAACTTCGTGGGTCAAGGGGATGGATTGAATCTTCTTCTGAATTTGTCTATTACTGCATCCCTCATTGAATTCGTCCGAACAAACCAGTTCGTGCGAGATCCCTTGTTGAGTTCGGCAACTGTCGCCCCGCTAGTTATTGATGCGCCATTCGGAGTGCTAGATAACGCTTATCGAAACGTCGTCGTTGGGAGTTTGCCCGCGCACGCCGAGCAAGTAATGTTCTTCGTATCTAGTAGTCAGTGGGGTGAGGATATGGATTCGGCCATACGCGATAGAATTGGTGCGGAATACTGTCTAATTCTAGAACAAAAAGAAGATAAAGGCTCCAAGCCTCTTGATATATTCACTATCAAAGGTCAGGAAATTGTTGCCAATAGATATGAATGTGAGCGTGATCGCGTTTTTGCGCTGGAGGTTTAAGGAAAAATGGGATCACTAAGCAAAGAAATAGCAACAAAGGAAGTTCGTCGTAATAACAAATACAATGTTCTGGTAAACCTGCTGGTATTTGGTTCGCTTGATGGAGATGAAAGCTTTAAAGGTCAACGGGTTTTTCCTTACATTAAGGACTTAATAATATTCGCTGCGATGGTCGGCAAGCGTTTTAATGTTCAAGAGGAAGTCGAGCGCGAGAATACAAAAATTATTCTAGGTACATTTGAGGGTAGTGCTGGAAGTAGTCGTGAAACAAGAATTGATCAGCATAATATTATATTTATGTTTGGGCTTTCTGTGCTCAGAGATATGAAATACTTAAGAGATGAGAATGTGGACGAAGTGATTGAGGTCTTCGAAAGATACTCCAATGGAGGGTTGGGCATTATTTACGAGTGGCTCCGGGATGCGGCTTGGAACCCTATGGTGTTGCTAGACAAAATGGTCGATGAAGTAGAAGCGTCTGCCGGTGGACAGCCTAGTGCGATCACCAACCCATTTTAAAGAAGCCTCGGTGGCAGTGGCTGTGCCGTATGGCGATGTCTTCTGGAGTGTCGAGCATTCGATTTAGGCAATGAGTACATCGCTCAATTGGGTTAGGTTCAAGTTGCGACACGTTGCTACAACTATTGCGGGCTTTGGAGGCTGCTAGGAATTAGTGCGTGTGCGTTTCAGATGATTCTCGAAGCTGGTTAGGTAAGTGAAAGAAAAAACAAGTAACCAGTTAATGGTGCCCAGGAGAGGACTTGAACCTCCACGACCTTTCGATCACTAGCACCTGAAGCTAGCGTGTCTACCAATTCCACCACCTGGGCATTGCGGGGTGAAGCATTTCAGAGCGCGCATTTTGCCCATCTGCACTTCAGCTGTCAATGGGTGTTCGCAAAATCTTCAGGAAATAAGGTGCCGTAGCGTGTATACTGGCCGCAAAATAGCGACGAAACAGACGAATACAGACGAATAAAGAGAAATCAGAGAATATATGTCAAGACAGAAGCAAGACGGAAAGCCCACCGGGGCGGCCCAACAGAAGTCCACAGGCAATGCCCCCATCAAAGACCCCTTCGCCAACCGCGAAGCGGAAAACTACGAAAAACCCATCCCCAGCCGCGAATTCATCATGGAGTACATGGAGGAAGTTGGCGAGCCGGTGAGTTATGAGCACCTGTGTGAACACCTGGAACTGACCGATGATGAGGATCAGCTGGAGGCCCTGCGCCGCCGCCTGATCGCCATGGCCCGTGATGGCCAGCTGATCAGCAACCGCCGTGGCGTGTATGGCCTGGCGGACAAGATGGAGCTGATCAAGGGCCGCATCCAGGGTAACAAGGAAGGCATGGGCTTTTTTATCCCGCAGGATGGCTCGGGTGACCTGTTCCTCAGCCCCGGCGAGATGGTCAAGGTATTTGACGGTGATATCGTGCTGGCGCGGGTGTCGGGCGTGGATCGCCGTGGCCGCCGTGAGGGCATGATTGTTGAGGTGCTGGAGCGGCGCACCACGCAGGTGGTCGGTCGTTTCTACCATGAGAGTGGTTTTGGCCTGGTGGTCCCGGATAACCGGCGCATCAGCCAGGAAATCCTGATTCCAGAAAAAGACATCGGCAAAGCCAAAGACGGCCAGTTTGTAGTGGCGGAAATCCGCAGCTACGCCGACAACCGCCGCAAAGCCGTGGGCGCAATCACCGAGATCCTGGGCGACCACATGGCGCCGGGCATGGAGATTGATGTGGCCCTGCGAGGCCATGGCATTCCCTTTGAGTGGCCGGCCGATGTTGAGCACGCGGTGGAGGGCCTGACTGAAGAAGTGGCCGAAGCCGATCTGGCCCATCGTATTGATCTGCGCAAACTGCCCTTTGTCACCATTGATGGTGAGGATGCCAAGGACTTTGATGACGCGGTATTCTGTGAGCCCATGGATAATGGCGGCTCGCGGCTGTACGTGGCGATTGCCGATGTCTCGCACTATGTAAAGCCCAGATCACCGCTGGACGATGAGGCGCAAAAGCGTGGCAACTCGGTGTACTTCCCGGGCCACGTGGTGCCGATGCTGCCGGAGGTGCTGTCCAACGGCCTGTGCTCACTCAAGCCCAAGGTCAATCGGTTGACCATGGTGTGTGAGATGGAGCTAAGCCCCACGGGCAGAGTGGAGCATTACCGCTTTTATGAAGGTGTGATTTTCTCCCATGCCCGCCTGACCTACACCGAAGTGGCGGACATGCTGGAGGAGTCGGACAGCGATGTCCGCGCCCGATCCCGCGAGCGTCTGCGTGAACGTTACGCGGATGTTGTGCCGCATCTGGAAACGCTGTATGCCACCTACCTGAAGCTGGCTGAAGCCCGGCGTCAGGCCGGTGCGCTGGATTTCTCCAGCACCGAAACCCGAATTGTGTTTGGCGAGACGCGCAAGATTGCCGAGATCGTGCCGGTGATTCGCAACAATGCTCACCGCCTGGTGGAGGAGTGCATGCTGGCGGCCAACGTCTGCACCGCGCGCTTCCTGGAAGATTCTGACTTGCCGGTGCTGTACCGGATACATGAAGGCCCCAATCCGGAAAAAATGGAAAACCTGAGCGCGTTCCTGCGTGAGCTGGGCCTGGTGCTGACGCGCAAGTCCAAGCCGGAGCCAAAGGATTACCAGCGTATTCTGGAAAGTGTGAGTGACCGCCCGGATGCGCATCTGATTCAGACCATGCTGGTGCGTTCGATGCTGCAGGCGGTGTATGCGCCGGAGAACATCGGCCACTTTGGTCTGGGTTTTGACGCCTATACCCACTTTACCTCGCCGATTCGCCGTTACCCGGACCTGCTGGTGCACCGTGCACTGCGGTTCCTGGTTCGCGAAGGCAAGAAAAAGAACCAGATCCGTCAGGTCGAAGGCGCGCCCAAACTGACGCGCAAGGAAATTTATCCGTATCAGCTGAAGGATATGCAGCATTTTGGTGAGACCTGTTCCACCTATGAGCGCCGCGCTGATGCCGCCAGTTATGACGTGCAGGACTGGCTGAAGTGTGAGTATGTGCAGGATCGCGTGGGTGATGACTTTGAGGGCACCGTCAGCTCGGTGACTGGTTTTGGTCTGTTTGTCACGCTCAATGATATTTTTGTGGAAGGCCTGGTGCATATCACGGCGCTGGCCAACGACTATTACAAGTTTGATCCGGTGCACCAGATGCTGGTCGGTGAGCACAGTGGCACCACCTTCCATCTGGGCGATTCGGTGCGGGTGCGGGTAGCGCGTGTGGATCTGGATGACCGCAAGATTGATCTGCAGCTGCTGGACTCCAGCGGCAACGTCGCGGCGGACAAGGCGCGCCAGGGCCGGGGTGCCAAAGGGAGCGGTAAAGGTGGCGCTAAGAGTGGCACCAAAGATGGTGGCGCGAAAGCTGGCGGCAAAGGCCGTGGAAAAGGCGGCAGCAAAGCGGGTGGCAAAGCGGGTGGCAAAACGAGGGACGGGGCGGACGATCAGCCCGCATCTTCAGGTAAAGCCAAGCCCAAGGCCAGGGGACGCAGCGCGGCCAAGTCCGGCACTGCGGCAAAATCCACCACGGCTGCCAAACCTACCAGAAGAGGAGCAGGAACTGCCGCCAAGTCATCGACCACTGCCGGCGATCAGAAGCCTGCCCGCAAGCGTTCGCGTAAACCGGCACAGACGGCGGAACAGCGACGCGCCCGGCAGCCGACCAATGAGTCTGCGCGTGGAGCGGGTAGCGGGTCTTCTGCCAGGTCTGCACAAAAGCCAGCCCAAAAGCCAGCCCAGAAGCCAGCCCAGAAGCCTGCCCAGGATGACGGCGCAGGCAAAAAGCCGGCGGGCATGTTCAAGCGCCTGATGCGAAAGCTTGGGGTGTCTGATTAATGTCCGGTCGTGACTGGATTGTTGGTATTCATGCGGTCACGGAATTGCTGCGACGCAATCCGCAGGACGTGCTGGAGCTGTTGCTGCAGCAGGAACGCAGTGATCAGCGGCTGGAGGATGTGCGCGCACTGGCCAATGAGCTGGGCATCACCATCAAGGTTGTGCCCCGCGCCGAGCTGGAGAAGCGCCTGCTGAATGAGGGCGGAAAGCAGGGCGCCGGTAAAAAGGATGGCGGTAAACAGAGCCGCCTGCCGGTACACCAGGGCGTCATCGCGCTCTGCCAGTGGCGCGACACGGTAAAAGATGAAGCCTTTCTGACCGCCATGCTCGACAAGTTGCCACACCCGCCGTTGTTGCTGGTGCTGGACGAAATCACCGATCCGCACAATCTGGGTGCCTGTCTGCGCACGGCGGATGCCGCCGGTGTGGATGCGGTGATAGTACCCAGAGATAACGCAGCGCCGATGAATCTGACAGTGCGCAAGGTGGCCAGCGGCGCGGCCGAGAAAGTGAATCTTGTGGTCGTGACCAATCTGAGCCGCACGCTTGCAGCCCTGCAGCAGCGCGGTATCTGGATCAGCGGCGCGGCCGGCGAGGCTGACAAGACCCTGTATGAATCGGATCTGACGGGGCCTATTGCGCTGGTGATGGGATCAGAGGGCAAGGGTATGCGCCGTCTGACCCGTGAGCACTGTGATTACCTGCTGTCCATTCCCATGGCTGGCGCGGTCAGCAGCCTCAATGTGTCGGTGGCTGCCGGTGTCTGCCTGTTTGAGGCGGTGCGGCAGCGTAGCACGTCAAAACCCCAGTAAGGAAAACCACAGTAAACCCCAAAATACACCTTGCAACTTCCGGCGCGGTTATCTAGAATGCGGGTCCCCTGAATTCCGGCCGGAAGGCTGATTCGTGGGGAATTACTGTTCACTCCTTGTCTTACCGTACTATTTACTCGGATAACGGAAGACTTATGCCGAAAGGAGTCTCTATGAGACATTACGAGATTGTGTTTGTTGTACACCCTGATCAGAGCGATCAGGTACCTGCGATGGTAGAGCGTTACACGCAGATGATCACCGAAAGTGGTGGCAAGATCCATCGTCAGGAAGACTGGGGCCGTCGTCAGTTGGCGTACCCGATCCAGAAAATCCACAAGGCACATTACATCCTGCTGAACGTTGAGTGTGGCAAGGACGTGCTGGATGAGATTGTCACTCTGTTCCGCTATAACGATGCGATTCTGCGTAACCTGGTCATCAAGACTGATGAAGCGGTTACTGAAGAGTCACTGATCCTGAAAAATGAGCGTGAAAGCCGTGAGCGTCGTGCCCGTGCTGAACAGAAGCGTCGTATTGAAGACGAGGCCGCTGAACGTCAGGCAGCTCGCGAAGCTGAAGCTGAAGAAAGCGATTCTGACGACGACGAAGACTATGATGCTGACGTCGACGCAGATGATGATAGCGACGAAGACGACGCTAACAACTAATCACCGCTTTTATTAAAGGATACTGATCATGGCACGTTTTTTCCGTCGTCGTAAGTTCTGCAAATTTACGGCAGAAGGCACTGTAGAAATCGATTACAAAGATCTGGAAACATTAAAAGCCTATATCTCCGAGACAGGCAAAATTGTTCCCAGCCGTATTACGGGTACCAAGGCACGTTACCAGCGTCAACTGGCCACCGCGGTTAAACGCGCGCGCCACCTGGCTCTGATTCCGTACACTGATAGCCATAACGTGTAATCCGGCCCGCTGCGGCGGGTCAAATGGTATGAAGTTGATATGCGGGCGATAGCACAGTACGCGATGACCGGGCGCCGGCAGGCGATTGTTGCAGCGCTGTTGTGCGGCGTTATCCCGCTGTTGAATATGTTCAGCCCGGCCATTGTCGGGCTGGTATGTTTGCGGCACGGACCACGCGAATCATTGCTGGTTGCGGCCTGGGCAGTACTGCCACTGATCGGCTGGTTTATGGTTGGTGACATTACGCCCCTGATCATGCTGCTGGGCGTATTGGCGCTGGCGGTTGTGCTCCGGCAGACGGGCTCCTGGCAGAACACCCTGCTGGCAGCCATTGTGGTCGGGGTAGGCGCAGAGTTGCTGTTGCGGCTGCGACCGGAGTTTCTGGATCTGCTGATGCAGCAGGTGCAGATGTTTCTGGCCACCGGCACGCCTGAGCAGCCCAATCCGCTGGCGGATGTACCCGCTGATGTGATGCGGGATGCGCTGATCAGTCTGTTTGGTGTGATGCATATGTTTTTCGCCATCTGTGTGTTGATGGTGGCGCGCTGGTGGCAGGCACTGCTGTTTAACCCGGGTGGTTTTCAGCAGGAGTTTCACCAGCTGAGATTGCAGCCAGGTGTGTCGCTGGTGCTGATGCTGCTGTTTTTACTGGGCAGCTTTGGCGTCACCGTGTTGACCGGCTGGATGATGTATTTTGTGGTACCACTGTTCTTTGCCGGCCTGGCGGTTGTGCATGGACTGGTGGGAATAAAGAAACTGTCGCGGCTTTGGCTGGTTGCATTTTATATGCTGTTGCTGAATCCGCTGTTGGCTCAACTGTTGACAGTGATCGCACTGTTGGACAGCTTTTATGATGTCAGACGTCGGGTTAAACCGACAGGTACCTGACCACGAATCCCTGATCACGGGTCAGAGTTTAATTGAGGAAATTGACATGAACGTAATTTTACTGGAAAAGATCGGCCGTCTGGGCAACGTTGGCGATACCGCCTCCGTTAAAGCGGGTTACGCGCGTAACTTCCTGTTCCCGCAGGGCAAGGCGCTGGCCGCGACCAAAAGCAACCTGGCTGATTTTGAAGCGCGTCGCGCCGAGC
The DNA here is from genome assembly GCA_963974875.1 of uncultured Pseudohongiella sp. GTDB lineage: Bacteria > Pseudomonadota > Gammaproteobacteria > Pseudomonadales > Pseudohongiellaceae > Pseudohongiella. The sequence goes on from CAXBER010000005.1 coordinate 188,840, forward strand.
TGATGGCTGCACACAACGAGAAAGTTGCCGAAGCGCAGGCTCGTGCTGCAAAACTCAAGGAAATGCGTATCTCTATCGGCGTGAATGCCGGTGAAGAAGGCAAGCTGTTCGGTTCTGTCGGCACGCGTGATATCGCGGACGCAGTCAACGCCGCGGGCGGCGACATCACCAAAGCAGAAGTACGTCTGCCGGTGGGTGTGATCCGTGAAGTGGGCGAGTGGGAAATCACTATCGACCTGGGTCACGAAGTGGAAGAAGTTATTACGCTGGCTGTAGTACCAGCTTAATAGCACCTGCTTAATAGCACCAGCTTGGCCCGTTAAAAAATACCAGACTCACCTGGCAGTTGTGGATCGCTGCCTGTGGTGGGACAATAGAGCACCGCCTTCCTTCGGGACGGCGGTGCTTTTTTTTGTCCTGTCAGCTTGTGGTGGAAAACCAGTTTATGTCAGAACCCAGGGATATGTCTGTTGGTCAGGATCGTGGTGTGCGCACCTCCGGTGGTGCGGCAATCGCCGCATTAAAAGTACCACCGCACTCGGTTGAGGCAGAACAGGCCGTGCTCGGTGGCCTGATGCAGGACAACAGCGCCTGGGATGATGTAGCCGAACAGCTGCAGCCGGAAGATTTCTACCGTCATGAACATCAGCTGATTTTCACCGTGATGCACAAGCAGGTGGATACCAGCAAACCCATTGATGTGGTCACGCTGGTTGAGTCCCTGGACAGTCTGAACGAACTGGAGAGTGCCGGCGGTATCGAGTACCTGTCGGATCTGGCCAGTCATGCCCGCGGCACCGCCAACATCAACGCCTATGCCCAGATCATCCGCGAACGGGCCACGCTGCGCAGGCTGATTACTGTCTCCAGTGAAATTGCGGATAACGCCTTTAATCCGGCTGGCCGCCCGGCGGCAGACGTGCTGGATATGGCCGAGCAGCTGGTCTTTAACATCGCCGATAACCGCGCGCAGGATTCGGGGCCGCAGCAGGTCAACCCGCTGCTGACCAAGGTGGTGGAAAAGATTGATGAGCTGATCAAGTCCAAGGGCGGTGTGACCGGTCTGACCACCGGCTTTAAGGATCTGGACAAAAAGACGTCCGGCCTGCAGAAGTCCGATCTGATTATTGTGGCCGGCCGGCCCTCCATGGGTAAAACCACCTTTGCCATGAACCTGGCGGAGAACGCGCTGCTGAACCAGGATCTGCCGGTGTTGGTGTTCAGTCTGGAGATGCCGGCGGACAGCCTGATTTTCCGTATGCTCAGCTCGGTTGGCAGAATTGATCAGAGCCGTTTGCGCAGCGGCCAGCTGGAGGATGAGGACTGGCCCAAGCTGACCGCGGCCATTGCCAAGTTGAAAGACCGGCCGCTGCTGATTGACGATTCCATTGGCCTGAGCCCGACCGAAATGCGCGCCCGCGCGCGCCGGGTGGTGCGTGAGTACGGTGGTCTGGCACTGATTGTGGTGGACTACCTGCAATTGATGCAGATAAAGGGTTACGGTGATAACCGGGTGGGGGAAATCTCGGAGATTTCGCGCTCGCTTAAAGTGATGGCGCGTGAATTTGAATGCCCGGTCATTGCGCTGTCGCAGCTGAACCGGGGTCTAGAGCAGCGGCCGAACAAGCGGCCGGTGATGTCGGACCTGCGTGAATCAGGCGCCATCGAGCAGGATGCGGATATTATCGCGTTTGTCTATCGCGATGAAGTCTACAACGAAGATACCCAGGACAAGGGTGTGGCGGAAATCATCATCGGCAAGCAGCGTAACGGACCCATTGGTACAGTAAGGCTGGGTTTCTTCGGCTCGTTGCTGCGTTTCGAAAATCTCGCCATGCCGGATTACGATGACCACTATGCCTGATTCGGGAGTGCCAGTTTCGGAAGCACCGGTTTCGGGAGTGCCGGTTTCGGGAGTGCAAGAGTTGCAGGCGCACAGCTGGGCGGACATTGATCTTGCTGCCGTGCGCCATAACTTTAACCTGGCCCGCGCTCTGGCCGCCCACAGCCGGCTCTGCGCCGTCGTCAAGGCCAACGGTTACGGACATGGCGCCGGGCGCATCGCCGCCGCCCTGCAGCCGCTGTTGCAGGCTGACGACCTGTTTGCCGTGGCCACGCTGCGCGAAGCCCTGAGTTTGCGCCAGACCATTAAAGACACCCCCATCCTGATCATGCGTGGCCCGCTGGATACGGCTGAAATGCAGCGCATACTGGCCGAGGGTTTTTACTGGGTGCTGCACTCGCCCTGGCAGGCTGATCTGTTGATGACGGCGCTGGCGCACGGTGCCAGGCTGGCAGGGTCGGTGCTGAACATCTGGCTCAAGGCCAATACCGGCATGAGCCGGCTGGGCCTGCCGCCGGCGGAACTGCTGCGTATCTGGCAGGCGATCAAGGCACAGGACAGCACTGCCAACCTGGTGCTGATGTCACATCTGGCCACCGCTGATGATACCCAGGAAATGCTCACCCCCCGCCAGCTGGCAGCCTTCCGGGAACTGGCACAGACGCTGGGACTGGCAGACGGCAGCAACTGCACACTGGCCGCATCGGCCGGGATTCTGAGCTGGCCACAAACCCATTTTGATATTGTGCGCCCGGGCATCATGTTGTACGGGGCATCCCCGATGATCGGCCGCGAAGGACCGGACGAGGGCCTGCAGCCGGTCATGAATCTGAAGTCCCGGCTGATTGCTGTCAACGAGGTGAAAGCGGGTGACAGCATCGGGTACGGCGCCACCTTCATTTGCCCGCAGGATATGCGCATTGGTGTCATCGGTATTGGTTATGGCGATGGGTATCCGCGCCATGCACCATCCGGTACGCCGGTGGTCATTCATGCTCAGGGCCGGGCGTGGGATGCGACGCTGGCCGGGCGGGTCTCCATGGATATGCTCACTGTGGACCTGACCGGTATTCCGGCGCAGGCCGGCGATGAGGTGCTGTTGTGGGGGCAGGCCTGGGGCGCATCGTTGCCTGCCGATCGTATTGCGCGGCAATGTCAGACCATAGCCTATGAGCTGTTCTGTCAGATCACCTCGCGGGTGGAATTCATTTACCGGTAGTCCATCATGGCAAAAACCAAAACAGCGTATGTCTGCGAAGATTGTGGTGCCGAGTTCAGCAAATGGCAGGGGCAGTGCAGTGCGTGCAAGGCCTGGAACACGCTGACCCGCATCAGTCTGGGTACAGCCAATCAGTCTCCGGCGGTGCAGGCGGATTTCCGGCGTCAGGGGTATGCCGGGCAGACACAGGCTGCGGTGCAGGATCTGTCGGAAATTGATGTGGCAGCAGTGCCGCGTTTCAGCTCCTCGCTTAGTGAACTGGACCGGGTGCTGGGCGGGGGTCTGGTGCCCGGCTCGGTGGTGCTGATTGGTGGCAATCCCGGCGCCGGTAAAAGTACGCTGTTGCTGCAGGTGATGTGTATGCTGGCGCAGCAGATGCCGGCCATGTACGTCACCGGTGAGGAGTCCCTGCAGCAGGTGGGCATGCGTGCCAAACGTCTGGGTTTGCCGGAGAAAAACCTGAAGATGCTGGCGGAAACCCAGGTGGAAACCATCTGTCAGCTGGCCGGCGAGGTGAAACCGCGCCTGCTGGTGGTTGACTCGATTCAGGTGATGCACAGCGGTGATGTGGCCTCGGCCCCGGGCAGTGTGTCGCAGGTGCGCGAATGTGCCGCCTACCTGATTCAGTATGCCAAGCAGACCGGCACGGTATTGTTTCTGGTCGGCCATGTCACCAAGGACGGCTCGCTGGCCGGCCCCAAGGTGCTGGAACACATGATTGACTGTTTTATCATGCTGGAAGGTGGCAGCGATACGCGTTATAGAATACTGCGTGGTCAAAAAAATCGCTTTGGCGCGGTCAATGAGCTGGGTGTGTTTGCCATGACCGAAAAAGGTCTGAAGGAAGTAAAAAATCCGTCAGCCATCTTTCTGGCACGCACCGAAGAGGAAAGTCCCGGTTCGCTGGTGATGGTACTGTGGGAAGGCACGCGGCCCCTGCTGGTGGAAATCCAGGCGCTGGTGGATGGCAGTCAGTCGGGTGGTAATCCCCGACGGCTGGCAGTGGGCCTGGATCAGAACCGGCTGGGCATGTTGCTGGCCGTGCTGCACCGCCACGGCGGGCTGTTCATGGCCGACCAGGATGTGTTTGTGAATGTGGTCGGCGGCGTCAAGGTAACGGAGACCGGCGCGGATCTGGCGGTGCTGCTGGCCATTGTCTCCAGTTTCCGGGACCGGGCGCTGCCCCGTGAACTGGTGGTGTTTGGTGAGGTTGGGCTGGCCGGTGAAATACGCCCGGTGCCCAGTGGCCAGGAACGTCTGCAGGAGGCGGCCAAACACGGATTCACGCGAGCGATTGTGCCAAAGGCCAATTGTCCCAGATCACCCATTGCCGGCATGGAAATCGTTGGTGTGAGCAAACTCTCGGAAGCACTGGCTGCGCTCTAATACACACATCAGGAATACACATGTCAGGAATGCACAAAGCAGGAACGTTATGGAAGCTATCGTCTCAATCAGGAACCTGAACAAGATCTACAAAGGCGGGCATCAGGCGCTGACGGATATCAATCTGGATATCTACCCGGGCGAAATCATCGCCCTGCTGGGCCCCAACGGAGCGGGTAAAACCACGCTGATTTCCACCATCTGCGGTATCGCTCAGCCCACCTCCGGGCAGATCACTGTGGCCGGCAAGGATATTGTCAGGGATTATCGCCATACCCGCAGTCTCATCGGTCTGGTGCCGCAGGAACTGACCACCGATGCGTTTGAAACGCCCTGGGCCATGGTCAATTTCAGCCGCGGGCTGTTTGGCAAACCAAAGGACCATGCCTTTGCTGAGCGCGTACTGAAGGATGTGTCCCTGTGGGACAAGCGCGACAACCAGATCATGACATTGTCCGGCGGCATGAAGCGCCGTGTGCTGATTGCCAAGGCGCTGGCGCATGAACCGCGCATCCTGTTTCTGGATGAGCCGACCGCCGGAGTGGATGTGGAGCTGCGCCGCGAGATGTGGCAGCTGGTGCACAAGCTGCGCCAGAGCGGTGTCACCATAATTCTGACAACACACTACATTGAAGAAGCCGAGGAGATGGCGGACCGCATCGGGGTGATCGCCAACGGCCGCCTGATGCTGGTGGAAGACAAGCAGGCGCTGATGAGCAAGCTGGGCAAAAAGCAGCTGGTGCTGGAGCTGCCCCGGCCTCTGACCGAACTGCCACCGGCCTTGCAGCATCTGGAACTCTCGCTGAGCCATGACGGCTGCACACTGACCTACACGTTTGACACGCAGGCAGACAGAACCGGCATTACCACCTTGCTGGATACACTGCGTGAGAACGACATAACCTTTCGTGATCTGAGCACCACACAAAGTTCTCTGGAAGATATTTTTGTGAGTCTGCTGGAGGAAGCCTGATGAATTTTTATGCGGTAAAGGCGATTTATGGATTTGAAATGGCGCGCACCCGACGCACCATACTGCAGAGCGTGATCGCGCCGATCGTGTCTACTTCGCTGTATTTTGTGGTATTCGGATCGGCCATCGGTTCACGCATTGCCCAGATTGACGGCATCAGTTACGGGGCATTTATTGTGCCCGGTCTGATCATGCTGTCGCTGTTGACGCAGAGTATTTCCAACGCGGCATTCGGCATTTATTTTCCCAAATTCACCGGCACCATCTACGAGTTGCTGTCAGCACCGGTATCCATGGCGGAGGTGGTGCTGGGGTATGCGGGGGCGGCGGCAACCAAGGCCATTGTGCTGGGATTGATCATTCTGGGCACGGCCAGTTTTTTTGTGGATCTGAATATTGCTCATCCGTTGCTGATGCTGATGTTTCTGGTGCTGACGGCCATCACCTTCAGCCTGTTCGGATTTATTATCGGCATCTGGGCGGACAATTTTGAAAAGCTGCAGCTGATTCCGCTGTTGATTGTGACGCCGCTGGTATTTCTGGGGGGCAGTTTTTATTCGGTGAGCATGCTGTCGCCGGCCTGGCAGACAGTGACCATGTTCAACCCGGTGCTGTACCTGATCAGTGGTTTTCGCTGGAGCTTCTATGAAGTTTCCGATGTCAGTCTGTGGGTGAGTCTGACCATGATTGGCGTGTTTCTGCTTGCCTGTCTTGGCACTATCGCCTGGATATTCCGCAGCGGTTACCATCTGCGGCACTAACGGGTACGTTTGCCTGAGTGACCAGGTTATTGCACCAGTATTACCCGGTCACGGCCCTCTTCCTTGGCCTGGTAAAGGGCCGCATCGGCGCGCGCCATAAACCGGTCCAGTGGTTCCCCTATGTGATAGTTGGTGATGCCCATGCTCAGCGTGACAACAATCTGGGCGCGGCCGACCGGCACGGTATGGGACCTGATGGCCTGGCGTATTTTTTCGGCACGGGTAATGGCTTCGTCAGTCGGGCAGTTGTCCAGCAGCATCACAAATTCTTCCCCGCCCCAGCGGCATAGCGTATCACTGTCGCGAATCTGCTCCCTGAGTACCGTGGCCACCTGTTGCAGAACAACGTCGCCGGCCAGATGGCCATGGGTATCATTCACCTGTTTAAAGTGATCGATGTCTATGCTGATCAGCGAAATAGGGCGAGGGTAGCGTTGGGTATTGCGGCTGATATGTTCAAAGATGGATTCGAACAGATGGCGGTTGGCTACACCGGTCAGGCTGTCCGTGGTGGCCATGTCTTCCAGTTTGCGCTGGTACGAGCGCAGCGTAACATGTGCTGCCAGCAGCACCAGTGTCATGATGATGCCGGACAGCACCAGATTCAGTGTCAGGGTTGAGTCCAGTCGTGTGGCTGATTCGGCACCGGTCTGTTCAACAATCAGGTACCAGTCAAACTCCGGTACCAGGCGGCTGTTCACGTAGACCGTGGTGTCCTGGTCATCGGTGACGGTCAACGCGGTGCTGGGCGTGCTGAGAATCTGCGTGGCGACCTCGGCAAAGGCGGGTCTGTTCTGCAGGCGGTTGGCACCGGTGTAGTTCTGACCGGTCAGGGTGATGTTGCCCTGGCGATCAACAAAATAGATGGTGCGGTTGTAGCGCGCCTGATAGGTGTCAATTAGCCGGGTAACCGCATCAACGGACAGGCCCACGCCCGTGGCACCGATATACCGACCGCTGTAGTCCAGCACCCGGTAGTTGATAAATATGCTTACCCGGCTGCGATCCGCTGTGTCGGTATCGACATTGACTTCGAAGGGTTCACGCATATCGCGCACACGAAAATACCAGGCATCCTGCGGATCATCCTCGGCGACTGACTTGAGCACGCCGTCGGGGTGATAATAGCGGCGACTCTGATCGGAGACGTAAAAGGCGGTGATGGTGTCGTACTGCTGCTGGATTTCCGTCAGGTAGGCGACGATGCGTTCGCTGTCTTCTTCACCGCTCAGGGTCCAGTCCCGTACAAAGGTGTCTGATGCCATGACCGAAGAGATCAGGATGGGTCGCAGCAGATCACGCTGTATCTCGGAGTAGATATTGTCACTGGTCAGCGGCAGCATCTGATCGGAAATGTTGCTGGACAACGAATCGCGGGCCACAAAATAGCTGGTCAGGCTGGTAGCCATAAACCCGGCAATCATCAAAAGCGTCAATGCTGTGACAAATAGATACTTCCGTTTATACATAATTAACCTGGAATTGTCGGGTACCTTATCGGGTTTGTGATGGAGGTCAAAGTGTAACCCAAAAGAGAGGTTTTAGGGGCTTGTGCCTGCCTTCAACGTGGTTTACTGTGCAAAAGTTGCGTTAAACGGTTTTATGGAAAGCGGCATGCTGGACCGCACCCTGTTGGAGAGCAGCCTGTTGGAGAGCACCATGTTGGAAAGCGGTCTGGATTTTATACAGGATAACGCGCTTAATATTGTTGCACTGCTTTACTTTGTCGGCTGCTTTCGTGGATACCTTTACTACACCTCCGTGCGGGCCGTCGATACGCCCAGTCTGGCCTTTGCCATGCACCGGTTCCGTACCCAGTGGATCCGTATGGCGCTGACCCGTGAAAACCGCATTGCCGATACCAATATTGTGGCCAACCTTGAGCGCAATGTGTCATTTTTTGCCTCGTCAACATTGCTGCTGCTGGCTGGTCTGGTCACCCTGCTCAGTTCATCTGATGCCGTACTTGGCATGCTGGCCCATGTGCCGTTCTCCGATCAGAGTACCCGGGGTGAATGGGAGGTCAAGGTTCTGCTGCTGGTGACACTGTTTGTGTACGGTTTCTTCAAGTTTACCTGGTCACTCCGGCAGTATGGCCTGGTGTCTGTCATGATTGGCGGCGCGCCGGAAAACTCACTGCATCCTACCGCGGACGAAATGGCGCGTCATGTTGACTCCATCTCCCGAATGTCATCCAAGGCATCCGGTAATTTCAACAACGGTCTGCGCAGTTACTATTTTGCCATGGCGGCACTGGGCTGGTTTATTAACGGCTGGGTACTGATGTTTCTGTCAACGCTGATCGTGTTTATTCTGTACCGGCGTGAATTCAAGTCGGATACGTTGAGAATCATGATGGATGATCTGCCGGAAGCCTGATGCCGTACCAATCAGTTACAGAGGGAGAAAAGTATGAGCAGCAAGACATTTTCCGTGACCATGAAGCTGCTGGAAAACTATCTGTTTGAAGTCGATTTTGGTGAGTTCGGCAATGTCATGACCGATGAACCACCACCCCTGGGGGGCGGGGAGGGTCCCAACCCTTCGGCCATGCTGGCCGCCTCGGTTGCCAACTGCATGTCAGCCAGTCTGCTGTTTGCGCTGCGCAAGTACAAGGATGATCCGGGCGAAATTTCCGCAACCGTGGAGGGGACGGTCGAGCGCGTTGACAAGTACCTGCGCATCACAGCGCTCGACGTCACCATCCGGCTGGGCTGCAACAGGGCGGATCTGCCGTCACTCGACAAGGTGATGTCGCAGTTCGAGAATTTCTGCGTGGTAACCCAAAGCGTGCGTCATGGTGTGCCTGTGACCGTAAACGTCGTTGATGCGGCGGGTGAAACCGTTGTGGCCTGATCTCAAATCCGAACTCAGAGCACGCTCACTGTGGGTGTCCTGGGGTGTGCTGGCGTTGCTGGTGCTGGCATTGCATGGCTACGTTGAGTACCGCTATCTTGAGCAGCGCCAGGAGGATCAGCGATCGCTGTTGACCGACCGGCTGAGTGTGATCCGCTACCAACTGGAAAGCACACTGGCCAATAACCTTTCCCTGATCAACGGACTGGCAGCCTTTATTGCCACCTATCCGGATTTTACCCAGGCCCAGTTTGATCTGTACGCCAGCACGGTGATGTCCAGAGAGCCGTCACTGGTCAATCTGGCGGTGGCGCCTGATCTTGTCGTGCGTTATATCTACCCTGTCGCCGGCAATGAGGCGGCACTGGGCCTGGACTATATGCGGCAGGTGAACCAGCGTGACGGGGTCCTGCGGGTCATTCAGAATGCATCTCTGGTCATTGCCGGTCCGATCAACCTGGTGCAGGGCGGTGTTGCCTTTGTTGGCCGTGCGCCGGTCTATGTGCAGGATGATGCCGGCAATGACGTGCTGTGGGGAATCGTGTCGTCACCCATGCTGGCAGAAACCATTTATGAGCGCGCCGGCCTGCGTAATGGCGCATCCGGGCTTATGCTGGCCATCCGCGGTACCGATGGTCTGGCCAGCCCGGATGCGTTTTTTGGCGACAATGCGGTGTTTGCGGATCCGGCTGCGGTCACCATGCCGGTGGCGGCGGGCGGCAGCAGTTGGGAGCTGGCCGCAGTCCCCGGTGCGGGATTTGTCGTGCCGGCAGGAAATCTGCACAGGCTGAGAACCGGCAGTGTGATGGTGTATGTACTGCTGGCACTGCTGCTGTTTCTGCGCTCGCGGCAGATGCGCCAGAACCGGTCTCTGCGCAGCATCATTTTCCGCAATGAACGCTTTCTGCGTGCAGTGGAAACAGTCTCACATGTTGGCGGCTGGCGCTGGTCGGGAACTGACTTTACCGAAATGTCGGCGCAGACGCGCAGCATCATGCAGTTGCCGGATGACGAGCAGTCAGTCGACATGTTTGCCTTTTGTCATTCTCTGGATCAGGGCAGTCGCGACAGTGTCTCCCATTATATCCGCAGTGCCTGGCGTAACCGGCACCGGCTGGATCAGGAGCTGGAGCTGCGCAGGCGTGACGGTACCGTCATCTGGCTGCACCTCAAGGCTGATGTGGTGGCGGTAGATGATGATGCGCCGGAGTTGATCGGGGCACTGCAGGATGTGACCAAGCAAAAGCAGGTAGACCAGCTGATAGAATATCAGGCGAATTATGATCAGCTTACCGCGCTGCCGAATCGCGCACTGTTTCTGGATCGGCTGCAGAATGCCCTGCGCCAGTCCCGGCGGCGCAGCACCAGAATTGCGGTGCTGTTTATTGACCTGGACAACTTCAAATCGGTCAACGACAACCTTGGTCACGATGCCGGCGACGAACTGCTGATTGAATCGGCGCGTCGTATCCAGTCCTGCGTGCGTGATGATGACACACTGGCCAGACATTCCGGCGACGAGTTTGTTGCCCTGATCGGTGATGTTTTTGCGGCCAGCGTTGCCTCGCGTATTGCAGAAAAAATGATCACATGTATGCGCGAACCCTTCATGATAGGTGAGCGTCAGGTCTACTGTGGAGCCAGCGTAGGGGTGTCGTTTTATCCGGAGGATGGTGACAGTGCCGATACGCTGGTGATCAAGGCGGATCAGGCAATGTACGAGGTGAAAAAATCCGGCCGCAATTCCTGGCAGTTCTACACGGCGGCCATGCAGCTGGAGTCCGAGCGAAAACACCAGCTCTACAATGAGCTGGTTGCTGCGGTAAATGACGATCAACTAATTGTGCACTATCAGCCGGTGGTCAGCGCGGAAACAGGTTGTATTGTTGGTTGTGAGGCGCTGGTGCGCTGGCCCCGTGAGGACGGTCCGTGGATACCGCCCGATGAATTTATCCAGATTGCCGAGGAGCGCGGGCTGATCAACCGGATTGACCTGCTGGTGCTGCAACGGTCCCTGCAGTTTATCAGCGAGCTGAATGCGGAACTGGGCACTGCGGTAACCCTGTCAGTGAATGTCTCGCCGCGCCTGCTGCATATGCGTGACGATGATGCGCGTGACTGGCTGGAAATCCTGAATACACAGGATAAGGTGGCAGTGACCATCGAAATTACCGAACGGGTACTGGTCGACGAGAGTGCCAATATCCGCAAGATTCTGCAGGAACTGAATCTGGCAGGGGTGCGCATTGCCATTGATGATTTTGGTACCGGTTATTCCGGTTTGAGCTACTTTTCCCGTTTTCCTGTGTCAGCAGTCAAGATTGACCGCTCCTTTGTCCGCGATCTGGGTATTGGCGCAACGGAAACAACGCTGGTGGAAACGATATTGCTGCTGGCCAGCAAACTGGGGATCGAGGTAGTAGCAGAAGGTGTGGAAACCGGGGAGCAGGCGGCGTTTCTGCGAAGCAACCACTGCGATTTTCTGCAGGGTTATCACATCGCGCCACCCTTGCCCGGTGCCGATTTTTACGAGTTTGTCAGACGAAGTAAGATTTCAGCGGCGGAAACCCGTTGAATTCGACTGAGCTGTAACTGGTGGTATAGGCGCCGGTTGAAAACCAGTACATACGATCACCGGTCGCCAGGTTCAGCGGCAGCTCATACTTGTACTGCTCGTACATGATGTCGGCGCTGTCACAGGTGGGGCCGGCCAGAATCACTTCTTCGGTTTCACCACTTTTTTCTGTGTAGATGGGAAATTTGATTGCCTCATCCAGTGTTTCGATAAGACCGGAGAATTTGCCGACATCGGTAAAGATCCAGCGATGCAGTGCGGTGTGTGATTTGCGTGAAATCAGCACGATTTCCGACACCAGAATACCGGAGTTGGATATCAGTGAACGGCCCGGCTCCAGAATGATCTCCGGAAAGTTGTCACCAAAGTCTTCCTGTATAAACCGGGTGATTTCTTCGGCATAGGTTGGCAGCGTATTGGCACGGGTGATGTAGTTGGCCGGAAATCCACCGCCCAGGTTGATCATTTTCAGCTCAATGCCGTCTTCTTCCCTGAGTCGTTCAAAGATGACCTTGACCTTGGCAATGGCGGCATCCCAGACGCCGATATCGCGCTGCTGGGAACCGACGTGAAAGGATATGCCGTAGGGCTCCAGACCGAGTTCGCGTGCCAGAATCAGCAGATCAATGGCCATGTCTGTGTGACAGCCGAATTTGCGCGACAAAGGCCAGTCAGCGGTGTGGCTGCCTTCGGTCAGAATGCGCACGTAAACCCGCGATCCGGGAGCCGCCCGGGCAATATTGCGCAGGTCCGCTTCGGAATCGGTGGCGAACATGCGCACACCTTTTTCGTAGAAGTAACGGATATCCTTGCTTTTCTTGATGGTGTTGCCATAGCTGCAACGATCCGCAGACACGTCCAGCCCCAGCAGCTTGTCCAGCTCGTAGATGGAGGCAACATCAAATTTTGAGCCTTTGTCCCGCAACAGTGTCAGAATTTCCGGAGCAGGATTGGCCTTGACCGCATAATAGACGCTGGCATACGGGAAGTATTCGTTCAGCGTATCGTAATGCTGGCTGATGGTCTCCAGATCAATCACCACAAACGGAGTTTCCTTGGTGTCAGCCAGGGCTTTCATGCGGTTGAACGTTTCCGTCGGGTAAAAATCTTCAATTCTGATGGGTTCGGTGCTCATGCTGGGTGGTTTCTCCTTCAGCCGTGGCAATAGGTGGGTGTCCGGCGCATTGTAACAAACACCTATCCGCGGTAAAGCGAAGTTTTTGCGAATACTGGTATTCGGGCTGGCTTTTTTGGCACAGCTGTTAATAATAACGGCCCTGAGTCCGGTTCCGGGCCATTAACAAGTCCGTTGGCCCTGTCGGCAATGTTATATGAACAGTGATGTATGAATATTTTTCTCAAACTAGGCTGGTATTTTCGCGAACAGTGGCGGCGTTATGCGCTGGCAGCGCTGCTGCTGGTGGCCGTGGACGTACTGGAGCTGAGCATCCCCTGGCTGGTTGGCCGGCTGGTTGATGAGGTGCTGGCACAAAGTCTGACGCCGCAGTCAGTATGGACGTATGTGCTCACTATCGCGGTGCTGGGCGTGTTTATTTATATCATGCGGTTTCTCTGGCGCATGTTCCTGTTCAGTGCCTCGTTTCAGCTGGCTGAATTGCTGCGTCAGCAGGTTTACCGCCAGCTCAGCAGCATGGCGCCCGGTTTTTATCATTCACACCGCACCGGTGACCTGATGGCCCGTGCTACCAATGATGTGACCGCGGTGGAAATGACCGCCGGCGAGGGTGTGCTGTCGGGGCTGGATGGTGTGGTGACCGGTGTGCTGGTGCTGGCGGTGATGCTGATATTTATCAGCTGGGAACTGACACTGGTTGCCTTGCTGCCGTTTCCTTTTATGGCGTGGTTTTTTTATGTGATCGGTACCCGCCTGCACGACGGCTTCCGTGATGCGCAGGAGCGATTCTCCGATCTCAATGACCGGGTGCAGGAAAGTGTCTCGGGCATTCGCATGATCCGCGCCTTTGGCCGTGAGTCACGTGAAGACGATGTGTTTATGGACGTTGCCGATCGCGCTGCCGAGGCAAACATGCGCGTGGCGGCCACGGACTCACTGTACGATCCGGCCATTTTTATCACCGTGGGTGTGTCCTTTATGCTGTCGGTGGGCATGGGCGCCTGGCTGATCCAGCAGGGCGAGATGACGCTGGGGCAGTTGACCAGTTTCACCATGTATCTGGGTTATCTGATCTGGCCGATGTTTGCCTATGGCTGGTTATTGAATCTGGTGGAGCGCGGCAGTGCGGCCTATGCGCGCATCAGTGCGCTGCTGGATGCACGTTCACCGGTCACAGACAGTGGCACTGTCACCTCTCCAGAACACCATTCGGTGACCTGGCAGATCGAAAAATTCTGTTACCCGGGCTCGGAGATTCCGGCCCTGCAGGGTATCGACCTGGCTGCGCCACAAGGCGAGACGCTGGGTGTGGTGGGTGCAACCGGCGCGGGCAAGTCTACCTTGATCAATCTGTTGCTGCGTTACTACGATGCGCCCGGCTGTGATGTGAGAGTGGGCGGACATGTGGTCACCGACTATTCGCTGCAGGCGTTGCGCGGCATGGTGGCGGTAGTGCCGCAGGATGCATTTCTGTTCACCGCGACCATCGCCGAGAATATTGCATTGGGGAGACCTGGCGCTACCATGGATGAGATTCGTGCCGTCGCCCGGCTGGCCTCTGTGGAGCAGGATATTCTGCGTTTTCCGGCGGCCTATGACACCCTGGTGGGCGAACGCGGCGTCACCCTCTCGGGCGGTCAGAAACAGCGCATCGCCATTGCCCGGGCGCTGCTGCTGGATGCGCCGATTCTGGTGCTGGACGACGCCCTGTCGGCGGTCGACGTGGGTACTGAAAAGAGCATTCTGGCACATTTGCAGGAGGCCCGTCAGGGACGTACCACGGTGATTCTGTGTCACCGCCTGTCAGCGGTTGAAGATGCGGAGCAGATCGTTGTGCTCAGTCATGGCGAGATAACCGAGCGCGGCACGCATCAGGAATTGCTGGCCATCAAGGGCTGGTATGCCCGCATGTACGACTATCAGAAACTGGAGCAGGCCATTGTATCAGGACGATGATTTGCCACAACGTGTGAATCGTGGCTCCCTGCTGAGGTTGCTGCGCTACGCACTTGCGTATCCCGGGCTGCTGAAGCAGGCTGCGGTGCTGCTGATTCTGACAACGCTGGGGCAGGTGCTGGGCCCGGTGCTGATCAAGATTTTTCTGGATGACTATGTCACCGTCGGCAACTATCCTGTCGGTGAGCTGGCCTGGCTGGGCATCGCCTATATCATTCTGTATGCACTGTCGGCCTGGGGAGGCTACTGGCAGGCGATGCGCCTGAACGAGGTGGCATTTTCTGTGGTGCGCAGTATCCGCCGGCAGGTGTTTGGCACAGTGATGCGCAAACCGCTGAGCTATTTTGATCATCGTCCCACCGGCAAGCTGGTCTCCAGAATCACCAATGATACCGAGGCCATCAAGGATCTGTTCCTGCATGTGGTGGCGACCTTTGCCCAGGGTGTCACACTGATTCTTGCGGTGTTTGTGGCGATGGCCTTTCTGGATGTGCGCCTGATGCTGATCTGCCTGGTGATCATGCCGGTGATGATTGTGGTGATGGTGTTTTATCAGCGCCTCAGTGCGCCGCGTTATCACCATGCGCGCAGTATTCTCAGCCAGATCAATGCCACACTCAGTGAATCCATCTCGGGCATGAAAGTGGTGCAGCTGATGAATCAGCAGCAGCGCTTTGTTGATCGTTTTACCGACACCAGCCAGAGTCACTTTGCCGCGCGTATGCGCAACCTGAAGCTGGATGCGCTACTGCTGCGACCCATGCCGGACCTGTTGAGAACACTGACGCTGGCCGGTCTGCTGTTGTACTTTGGTACCCGGTCGCTGTCGGGCACGGTGGAAATTGGTGTCATTTACGCCTTTATCAGTTACCTGTCGCGTATTACCGAGCCGGTGCTGCAGATGACCCAGCGTCTGAGCATGTTGCAGCAGGCGGTGGTAGCCGGCGAGCGTGTATTTACCATTCTGGATGAAGGCTCGGAAGACCACACTGCCGCCGATCAGCTGATCGAGCGCGGTGAAGTCGAATTTCGTGACATATCGTTCAGTTATGACGGTGAACACAATGTGCTCAGCAATATCAGTTTTGCGGTAAAGCCGGGTGAGTTCTACGCCGTGGTGGGCCATACCGGCAGCGGCAAAAGCACCCTGATGAGTCTGCTGATGCGCTTCTACGCGCCGCAATCAGGCGAAATTCTGCTGGATGGGCATCACCTGCGTGAAATCAATCAGGAGAGTCTGCGCAACAATGTGGGTGTGGTGATGCAGGATCCGTTTATCGCCACCGGCACGGTGCGCGAAAATATCACGCTGGGTCTGCCAATGCGTGACGAAGATATCATCACGGCGGCGCAGCAGGCGCAACTGCACGACTACGTCATGAGCCTGCCGCTGGCCTACGACACGCTGATGGATGAGCGCGGCGGTAATTTCTCCACCGGCCAGCGGCAACTGCTGTCACTGGCACGCACGCTGGCGCACAAACCCCGTGTGCTGATTCTGGATGAGGCCACGGCCAATATTGATAGCCACACGGAAGCGGTGATCCAGCAGGCGCTGATGGCCCTGAAGGGCCGCACCAGCATCATCGCAATCGCACACCGGTTGAGCACGATCACGGCGGCGGATCAGATTCTGGTTTTGCATCAGGGCGTGATCACGCAGCGCGGTACGCATCAGCAGTTGCTGGGCCAGGAGGGCCTGTACCGGAACATGTATCTGCTTCAGCAGTCCCGCGCTGCGGTCGTCATTTGAGTGTTTATGCGGCGCTGACGGGTAGTGTCTGCAGGACACGCCATCCCCGCTTTACCAGATGTCTGCCTGTGATTGGAGTCACGCACCCAGCTGAATAGCAGGTTTGCGGCACCCGGACAGGTATGCGTCGGGGGTGATGGCAAGGTGTATGCGCCGAGGAACAATCAGGCGCGCAGCGCCGTTCCGAGGTCCATACACCTTGTCAGCGACCCCGGCACATACCAAACCGGCGCCGCAAACCTGCATACCACTAACAGCAAATTACTCCGATCGCAGAGCAGCCTGAGCAGCAGCGAGCCGGGCAATCGGCACCCGCGGCGGCGAACAACTCACATAATGCAAGCCCAGTCGATGACAGAAATCAATCGAGTCAGGATCGCCCGCGTGCTCCCCACAAATACCCAGCTTAAGATCCTTGCGTGTCCTGCGCCCGTTATCAACCGCAAACTGCATCAGCTTGCCAACACCTGATTTATCCAGACTGGCAAACGGATTCTTGCTGTAGATTTCCTTCTGCTGGTACACATCGTAGAACATGCCCATGTCGTCGCGACTCAGGCCCAGAGTGGTCTGGGTCAGGTCGTTGGTGCCAAAGCTGAAAAACTCGGCGTGCTCGGCAATTTCATCTGCAGTAATTGCGGCACGTGGCACTTCAACCATGGTGCCAACCATGTACTTGATTTTCACATTCTTTTTCTTCATGACTTCTTCAGCCACCCGATGCACGATGGCCAGCTGGTCGCCAAGTTCGGCCTTAAAACCGACCAGCGGGATCATGATTTCCGGATGCACTGTGACAGGATTCTTGCCCTTCATCAGCTCGGCAACGGCTTCAAAGATCGCCTGCACCTGCATCTCGGTAATTTCCGGATACAGAATGCCCAGTCGGCAACCACGGCAACCCAGCATCGGGTTTTCTTCGTGCAGTGCCTTGATGCGATCGATCACAAACTCAAGCGGCAGGCCCAGCTTGTCAGCCAGCTGTCGACGAACGGCATCATCCTGCGGCAGAAACTCATGCAGCGGCGGATCCAGCAGACGAATGGTGACCGGCCGGCCAGCCATGGCCTTGAACAGGCCAACAAAGTCCTTGCGCTGCATTGGCAGTAATTTCTTGAGTGCCTCGCGGCGCTGTACGCCGTCGACAGCCAGAATCATCTGGCGCATATCGTCAATGCGGCTGCCTTCAAAGAACATGTGTTCGGTGCGGCACAGGCCGATGCCTTCAGCACCGTATGCTACAGCTGTGTGCGCCATGGCAGGCGTGTCAGCGTTGGTGCGGATGCGTAGTTTGCGGAACTTGTCGGACCAGTCCATCACTGTCTGAAACAGCTGATAGGTGTAGCTTTCTTCGGGTTTCATGGTGCCTTCCAGCACCCGTTTGACTTCCGAGTCTGCGCTTTCGATGGAGTCCTTGTATACTGAACCGGTCGTGCCATTAATGGAGATGTAGTCGCCTTCTTTCAGCGTGATACCGTGCGCAGTCAGTGTTTTGTGCTCGTAGTTGATGGTGATGTCCCCGGCGCCGCAGATGCAGACCTTGCCCAGCTGGCGGGCGACCAGCGCCGCGTGTGAGGAAACGCCGCCACGGGTGGTCAGAATACCTTGTGAGTGCAGCATGCCCTTGAGGTCATCAGGCGATGTTTCCGAGCGACACAGGATCACCTTGTTGCCTTTGCGGGCCTCGATTTCTGCCTGCGCGGCCGTAAATGCGATGCGGCCGGTGGCAGCGCCGGGGCCGGCCGGCAGACCTTTACAGATCAGTTTGGCTTCTTTCTGCGCCTTGGTCTCAAAGACCGGTACCAGCAGGCTGTCGACAGACTCGGCAGGTATTTTCAGCAGGGCGGTTTTCTGGTCGATGAGTTTTTCCCTGTTCATCTCCACCGCAATGCGGATTGCCGCCAGACCGGTGCGTTTGCCATTGCGCGTCTGCAGAATGAACAGGCGGCCATTCTCGATGGTGAATTCAAAGTCCTGCATGTCCTTGAAGTGTTTTTCCAGGCGTGAGCGGACTTTTTCCAGGTCGGCGAAATTCTTGGGTAGCTCCTGCGCCATGGCGGCGATGGCCTTGGGTGTGCGCACGCCGGCGACCACATCTTCGCCCTGAGCATTGGTCAGGTATTCGCCGTAGAACACTTTTTCGCCAGTGGCCGGGTCGCGGGTGAATGCCACGCCGGTGCCGCTGTCGTCACCTGCGTTACCAAATACCATGGCCTGGATATTGACGGCTGTGCCCCATTCAGCGGGGATGCCGTACTGTGAGCGGTACAGAATGGCGCGGTCATTTTTCCAGGAGCCGAACACAGCACCGACGGCGCCCCACAACTGCTGGTAGACATCCTGGGGGAAGTTTTTGCCGGTGGTCTTGTTGATCAGCAGTTTGTAGCGCTGCACCAGTTCCTGAAGCTCTTCGGCAGTCAGCTCGTTATCCAGCTCCTTGTTGAGCGACTTTTTCATGTCGTCCAGCAGCGCGTGAAACGGATCTTCGGACTCCTCGTTGGCCGCCTGAACGCCCATGACAACATCGCCGTACATCTGGATAAAGCGGCGGTAGCAGTCCCAGGCAAAACGCGGGTTGCCTGAAATATTGGCCAGGCCAATCACTGTTTTGTCGTTAAGTCCCAGGTTGAGAATGGTATCCATCATGCCGGGCATGGAGTCGCGGGCACCGGAGCGCACCGATACCAGCAGCGGATTGTCGCGGCTGCCGAATTCCCGTCCCATCTGCTGCTCAACCAGCCCGATCGCCTTTTCAACGTCTTTGGAAAGTGATTTGGGGTAGGTGCGTCCGTGGTCATAAAAGTAAGTACATACTTCAGTGCTGACGGTGAAGCCCGGGGGGACGGGCAGGCCAATCGCAGCCATTTCTGCGAGGTTTGCCCCTTTGCCGCCAAGCAGTTCGCGCATGCTTGAGTTGCCATCGGTCTGTTGACCGAAGTTGTAGACGTATTGGGCGTTGGTTGTGGTGTTTTTGGTTTTACTGGAGGCAGATTTCTTGTTCATGGTTCCCGGGTTCTTGATCGACGGTTGAATACGGAGATACGCCTTCCTGTCTGGCGAGGGCCGGAAGGATAAAACAATCACGTATCAAAATCCAGTCTGCAGGGGAGGCAAGTTGCAGTGAACACGCTCAGAATTGTCGTTAAGTCGTGGCGATTTTGCGGTATCTACCAAGTAATGTAGTAATACTACAAAAACGCCTGATTCGACTTATTCAGGGGCTTTGGCGGCGGCGCCGGATACAGTGGTAGCCAGCTTGCCGAGTCCCTCCAGCAGATTCATCGGCAGCGGGAAAATGATGGTGGAATTTTGCTCGCCGGCAATTTCAGTGAGTGTCTGCAGGTATCGCAACTGCATGGATTCGGGCTGGGTGGCGAGCATGCGAGCGGCTTCCACGAGTTTCTGCGATGCCTCAAGTTCGCCGGCAGCATGTATCACTTTCGCGCGCCGGGAGCGTTCGGCTTCCGCCTGCTGGGCAATGGCGCGGATCATGCTCTCGTCGATATCCACATGTTTGATTTCCACATTGGAAACCTTGATACCCCAGCCATCGGTCTGCTGATCGAGTATGTCCTGAACATCTGTGTTGAGCCGATCGCGCTCGGCCAGCAGTTCGTCCAGTTCGTGCTGTCCCAGGACAGATCGCAGGGTGGTTTGTGCCAGCTGACTGGTCGCCTCCATGAAGTCCTCAACGTTGATGATTGCCCGTTGCGGGTCAACCACACGGAAGTAGAGTACGGCATTGACCTTGACCGACACGTTGTCGCGGGTGATCAGATCCTGTGAGGGAATGTCCCAGACCGACATGCGCAGGCTGACCCGTTCCATTTGCTGGATAATCGGGATCACGATGATCAGGCCCGGTCCCTTCACCTTGTGAAAGCGACCCAGCATAAAGATCACCCCCCGCTCGTACTCTTTGAGAACCCTGAAGGTGCTGAGCAGCAGGCCCAGCGCTATGGCAATAATGGCAAAACTAAAAATTTCCACGTTCTGTCCCCTGTTTTTACGGGTCGCTGTGCTGGTGCGGTGTTACCGTCAGTATCAGCCCGTTGACCTGCGATACGTAAAGTTTGTCACCCTTTTTGACTGGCTGCTCGCTGGTGGCCTGCCAGATCTCCCCGTTCAGGTGCACATGGCCTTGTGTCTCAAAATCTTCAGTCGCCGTTGCCAGCTGGTTGTGCATGGCTTCAACGCCTGTTGTTACCGGGCTCACCCGCGCTCTGATGGCCGCGCCGATAACCAGAAACACCAGTCCCCCGGTGCTGACTGCCAACGCTGCAATCAAAGCCAGTGAGACTCGCCAGGCAGGTTGGTCTGTGTCGAACAGCATGACAGAGCCCAGCACAAATGCAACCAGCCCACCCAGCCCGAACACGCCAAAGCTGGGGGTGAAGATCTCGAAGATCATCAGTCCGATGCCAATGACAATCAGTGCCAGCCCGGCATAGCTGATGGGCAGCATTTGCACGGCATAGGCGCCAATCAGCAGGCAAATGATACCGGTAATGCCGGCAACGCCGATGCCGGGGCTGTAAAACTCCAGTATGAGTCCGTAAACGCCGATGATCAGCAGTATGTACGCAATATTGGGATTGGTGATAATGCCCAGGAATGTGTGTCGCCAGTCAGTATCAATGACTGTGATGGCGGGATTGCTGGTGTTGATTGTGGTCTGACCGTCTGCCACGGCGACCTGCCTGCCGTCGGCGGCGGTGAGCAGTTCCTCAAGATCGGCAGCGATAAAGTCGATGACCCCCATCGACAGGGCATCACTGGCGGAAAGATTGTCGGCCTCGGTGACAGTCAGGCGCGCCCAGTCGGTGTTCCTGTTGCGCAATTCGGCAAGTCCCTGCAGATACGCTGCAGCATCATTGATGACCTTGTTATCCATGTCGCCTGCGCCGCCAGCGCCTATGGAGACGGGGGTCGAGGAGCCGATGTTGGTGGTGGGGGACATGGCCGCAATATGGCTGGCGGTCATGATATAGGTGCCGGCACTGGCTGCGCGCGCCCCTGCCGGCGTAACCCAGGAGGCAACGGGGACGGAGGAGGCCAGTATGTCGCTGATGATGTCGCGCATGGACGCATCCAGTCCCCCCGGCGTGTCAATGCGCAGCACCAGCAGGTTTGCATTGCTGTCCTCCGCCTGCTGCAGTGCCATTTGCACGTGATTGGCGCTGGCCGGCCCTATGGGGCCGGTCAGGTCGGTAACAAAAATCTGTGACCGGGCTGGCTGTGCTACAGCTGCGGACGCCTGCAGAAGCGTCAGCCAGAAAAGTACTGCAGCAAGCCGGATGCCTGCTCCTCTGATTGCAAATATTGCAGCAAAATTGACTATGAATAGCTTGAATTCAGGGCGCATGAGAGCATAATACGCCCGTGCCACCATGTTGTCGACTGATGGCCGCAGCCCTTGATTGACAAGGCCTGCAGGCATGCCGCGGCAGCAAAGGGCGACACACTTTGTTGCAAAAATGGCACAGCATTCGTTGTACTAGTTGGAAAACTTGGTTTAGCATCGTTATCAATGCTTAATGCTGTACCAATCGCATGTACGCAGAAATAAGATAATATAAGATTCAAGAAAGACAGTATGGCGGTAGTTGCTGTCGGGGATGGTCCCGGACAATTGTCAGCCGCTTAACCCCTGCGGGAGGAATTTCATGATTAAGAAAATCAGTTTGACAGCTTTGGTTGCTGCGGCAACAGCAGTTAGCTTCCAGGCAAATGCGGCAACGGGCGTTGATCCGTTGACTCAGGTTCAGCCGGTAGACGCTGAATGGTTCTATGATGGCTCTGCACCCGACTATGTTGTTGACGTGCCAAGCTTCAATGTACCGGCAACTGGCGTAATCGACTACATCGACTCCGTCATTCCGCTGGAATTCGGCGAAGAGAAGTGGGTTAAGGCAGTTCAGTTCATTCCTGGCGACAAGCGCGTTCTTCACCACCTGCTGTCCTACGTGGTTGCAGATACGCCTGATGCCGGCGATGGCATGCTGGACGAAACCATTAACGATCCGCGTCGTGAATTCCTGGAAGGTTATGCGCCTGGTAAGGAATATGCGACTGAGTTCCCAGCGAACACTGGTATCAAGGTGCCAGAAGGTTCAGCTCTGCGCATGAGCATTCACTACACGTCTTTCGGTCAGGAAACTACTGACAGCACACGTGTTGGCCTGTGGTTCGCCGACGAGAACGAAACTCCTGAGCTTGAGTACCGTACTTACTCGGTATCAACGCCGATGAATCAGATCCAGATTCCTGCCGGTGCCATGGAGTATGAATCAAGCGCAACTCACGTGTTCGACAAGGATATCGTGTTGCACGGCTTCCGCGCCCACATGCATTACCGTGGCAAGGCAATGGCAGCTCGTGTGATCTACCCTGACAACACTGTTGAAGAAATCATCAACGTGCCTGACTACAACTTTGCATGGCAGCCAACTTACCGCGCTGCTGAGCCGATGACACTGCCAGCTGGCTCACGTGTTGTTGTTGAAGGTCTGTTTGATAATTCCCAGTACAATCCGGGTAACCCGGATCCGAATGTAGACGCCCTGGGCGGCCTGCAGAGCTGGGAAGAAATGTTCATCGGTTACTTCTCTTACACTGAAGTGCCTAACTGATCGATAGTTAGTCAATAACAGAAAGAGCAGTACAGTAACACCAGGGGCTGCTTCCCTGAGAAGCGGCCCCTTTTGTTTGTCAGTC
The DNA here is from genome assembly GCA_963974875.1 of uncultured Pseudohongiella sp. Taxonomy (GTDB): domain Bacteria; phylum Pseudomonadota; class Gammaproteobacteria; order Pseudomonadales; family Pseudohongiellaceae; genus Pseudohongiella. The sequence continues at coordinate 212,014 of CAXBER010000005.1, forward strand.
TGATCGGGTTTTCGGGTATTTACCTTAAGTTTGCGCCAGATTAAGATTCAGACAAGTTCACTGTAGTAGTCTTGCATGTCTGCAATCCTGTAGTATTGTGATCGTTAATAAAACAATAATATGTCGCAGAGCGTTGCGTTTCAGGCGTCAGTGTTCCGCAGAAATATCCAGAGAGAGAATGAGGGTTAGTTCACCATGAAAAAAATTAGCTTACTGGCGCTATTCACTGTAGCTGCCGCTATCAGTTTTACTGCTCATGCCGCGGATCGCGTAGGCGATTTCACCTTGATTGATGATGACGGCAAGGCTCACCAGCTGAGCAAGTACGCATTCAACAAGGCAGTGGTTATTGTGGCACAGCAGGCCGGTTGCACAGACAACCAGCAGAACATTGCCCGTTACAAGCAACTGCGTACCAACTGGAATCATCGTGGCGTAAGCTTCCTGATGCTCAACTCGTCAGTTCAGGATGACCGTGCAGGTATCCGTGCCGAAGAAGCAGTCTGGAACTATGATTTCCCCATTATGGACGACGAAACTCAGCTGGTGGCTGATGCGATAGGCGTCACCAAAGCGGGTGAAGTTGTTGTCATCGATCCGGTTCGCATGAATGTACTTTACCGTGGCCCGATGCCGCCTCAGCCTGCACGCGCACCGCTGGGCCAGGTGCTGGAAGCTATCGTTGCTGACGATGCGGACAGCCGATCCATGGAGACTGTCAACGTTGACTTTGAAGTTGCCGCTGGCTGCGAACTGACATTCCCGGCGCGTGAGCGTTATACCGCTGATGTACCTGACTACGAGACAGAAATTGCACCGATCCTGATCGAGCGTTGTGTGGGCTGTCACGTTGAAGGTGGTATCGGACCGTTTGCGATGAACAGCCACATGATGATTCAGGGCTGGAGCCCGATGATTCGTGAAGTGATCATGACCGGTCGTATGCCTCCCATGCAGGTTGACCCCACTGTGCGTCACTGGACAAATGCGGGCAATATCCCGATTGAAGAGCGTCAGAAGCTGATTCACTGGATCAATGCAGGCTCTCCGCGCAACTGATTAGCGCTTTTCCGGAGCATTCCGGACAGGTCTGAAAAGCGATAAAAGCCGGCTCCGCTGACATCTCTGTCAGTGGAGCCGGCTTTTTTTTATGGCAACGGGTTATTGTTTTCGAGGGGCGACTGGTTTACGATCTTGCGTAATGCAAGGCAGTTTGTGTGCAGAACACAAAATCCCGCATGAGGAGAACTATAATGAAAAGAACAAGTTTGACTGCTGCGCTTGCTCTGGTTGCTGTCTGGGGAGTCCAGGCACAGGCAGGTGTGGATCCGCTTACACAGATTCAACCCCCCTCCAGTGAATGGACCTATGATGGTTCTGCGCCGGATCATATCGTTGAAGTGCCCACCTTTACTGTGCCCGCAACCGGCGTCATTGACTATATCAACTCCGTAATTCCGCTGGAATTTGGTGAGGAGAAATGGGTCAAGGCGGTCCAGTTCATCCCCGGCGACAAGCGTGTTTTGCACCATCTGCTGTCCTATGTGGTGGCTGATGACCAGAACAATGATGGCACGATAGATGAGGCGGACAACGATCCGCGTCGTGAATTCCTGGAAGGTTATGCGCCAGGCAAGGAGTATGCCACCGAGTTTCCTGCGAATACCGGTATCAAGGTGCCTGTGGGCTCTGCGCTGAGAATGAGTGTTCACTACACGTCGTTCGGCCAGGAGACCATGGACAACACCCGCGTGGGTCTCTGGTTCCATGATGAGAATGCCGAGCCTGAGCTGGAGTACCATACCTACTCTGTGTCTGCCAATGGCGCCCAGACGCTGCATATCCCGCCCGGGGCCATGGAGCATGAAATGGCTGCCTCGCATGTCTTTGAAAAGGACATCGTTCTGCATGGTTTCCGTGCCCATATGCACTATCGTGGCAAGTCCATGGCGGCGCGCGTAATCTACCCGGACAACACGGTTGAAGATATCATCAACGTGGCTGACTACAACTTTGCCTGGCAACCAACCTATCGCATGAGCGAGCCGATGGTGCTGCCAGCGGGTTCACGCGTGGTCGTGGAAGGTTTGTTCGACAACTCTGAATACAACCCCGGCAACCCGGATCCGACTGTCCCTGCAGTTGGTGGTCCACAGAGCTGGGAAGAAATGTTTATCGGCTATTTCTCCTATACGGATCATAATTGACAGTCGGTAGATTATTCGGCAGCAAGTAATTGTCTGCCAGCTTTTAACAAAAAGGCCGTTCCGTAACCCGGAACGGCCTTTTTCTTGCGCTGAATCAATAAATCCATAAGTATCAGTAAGAAAGGGCTTTATCTCATTGTTTGCATCGGTCTGCGTGGTTTAGGATTCAACTGTCCATAACGCTTGCGGAGAGCTAAACCATGAAGAAGCTTTATTTAACTGCATCAATTGCTGTCGCTGCAGCATTCAGTATTCAGGCTCAGGCGGGCGTTGATCCGCTGACCCAGATTCAACCCCCACAAAGTGAGTGGGTATACGATGGCAGCAGCCCCGACTACGTGGTTGATGTGCCTTCATTTACTGTACCTGCGACCGGAGTCATTGACTACATTGACTCTGTGGTTCCGCTTGAGTTCGGCGAAGAGCGCTGGATCAAGGCGGTACAGTTTATCCCCGGTGACAAGCGCGTACTTCACCATTTGCTCAGCTATGTTGTGGCTGATGGCAAAAATGCAGCAGACGGCATGCTTGACGAAACTGTCAACGATCCACGACGCGAGTTCCTGGAAGGTTATGCGCCAGGCAAAGAGTACGCAACCGAGTTCCCGACCAACACAGGTATCAAGGTACCCGAAGGTTCAGCCCTGCGCATGAGCATTCACTACACCTCCTTTGGTCAGGAAGCAGTGGACAGCACCCGTGTTGGCCTGTGGTTCCATGACAAGGATGCAGAGCCTGAACTGGAATATCACACATATTCTGTGTCCACGCCGATGAACCAGATCCAGATTCCGCCAGGCGCAATCGAATACGAATCAGCTGCAACGCATGTCTTTGAAAACGATATCGTTCTGCACGGATTCCGTTCGCACATGCACTACCGTGGCAAGCAGATGTCAGCACGGGTTGTGTATCCTGACAACACAGTTGAGGAAATTATCAATATTCCGGACTACAACTTTGCCTGGCAGCCAACTTACCGTATGGCTGAGCCCATGGTGATTCCGGCCGGATCCCGTGTGGTTGTTGAGGGTCTGTTCGACAATTCCGAGTTCAACCCCGGTAACCCTGACCCGACTGTGATGGCTGTAGGTGGCCTGCAGAGCTGGGAAGAAATGTTCATAGGTTACTTCTCCTATACGGATTTGTAAGCTAAAACATAGAGATAGAGCAAAGAAAGGCTGCCTGTCAACTCAGGCAGCCTGTTTTTGCTGGTAACACACTGTTGCAATTAGCTGCGCGTCACACTTGAGCTTGATTGCAGTCTGCTCTACGATCTGATAGTGCTTGATTACTATTAGATTTGAACCAGGAGCAGGAACAATGAAAAAAATTACCTTAACTGCTGCACTGCTGATGGCAACCGGCTCGGTGGCCATGGCGCAGACAGGTGTTGATCCATTGACCCAGATACAGCCGCCACAAAGCGAGTGGATGTATAACGGTACCGAGCCTGATCATATTGTCGACGTGCCGACCTTTACGGTGCCGGCAACCGGCGTTATTGACTACATCAACTCTGTGATTCCGCTGGAATTTGAAGAAGAGAAGTGGGTCAAGGCGGTTCAGTTTATTCCGGGCGACAAGCGCGTTCTTCATCACCTGCTCTCCTATGTTGTCGCAGATACAGCCAACAACGAAGGCATGATTGACGAAGCGGTCAACGATCCGCGTCGCGAGTTCCTGGAAGGTTACGCGCCGGGCAAGGAATATGCGACAGAGTTCCCGCAAAACACCGGGATCAAGGTGCCAGTGGACTCTGCCATTCGCATGAGCATCCACTACACCTCCTTTGGTCAGGAAACCATGGACAACACCCGTGTTGGCCTGTGGTTCTATGACGAAAACGAACAGCCGGAACTGGAATTCCATACCTATTCGGTTTCTCCGGGCAACCGGACTGAAAACATTGTGATTCCGCCGGGTGCCATGAATCATGAGATGGCGGCAACCCACGTGTTCGATCAGGACATTGTACTGCACGGCTTCCGTGCCCACATGCACTACCGTGGCAAGTCCATGGCGGCGCGGGTGATCTATCCTGACAATACGCAGGAAAACATCATCAATGTTCCGGACTATAACTTTGCCTGGCAGCCTACCTACCGCATGGAAGAGCCGATGGTGATTCCGGCCGGTTCACGCGTGGTGGTTGAAGGTCTGTTTGACAATTCCGAGTTCAACCCCGGCAATCCGGATCCTACCGTTCCTGCGCTGGGCGGATTGCAGAGCTGGGAAGAGATGTTCATCGGTTACTTCTCTTATACTGACGTGCCCAACTAACATGCCCGGATAATGGCGTGTCGCAGGTAGAATGTAGATTTTAGAAGACCGACGATACAAGCAGTACGTACAATGAAGGGCTGCTTCCTTAAACGGAGCAGCCCTTCTTTTTTTACGAATCGGGATGTTGTTGAAACATTAGTGTTCTATTTACATTGGGAAAAATCAGATCATGTCGCAAAAAGCTGCACTGGATGCATTGTTAAAACCGTTTGAATCGCCAAAATTACAGTTAAAAAATCGTGTTGTCATGGCACCGATGACACGTCAGTTTTCCCCGGACGGTGTGCCGGGTCAAAATGTTGCCGACTACTACCGCCGGCGTGCGGAGGGTGATGTAGGCCTTATCATCACGGAAGGCACCACGGTCAATCACAAGGCAGCCTCGTTTGACAGCAAGATCCCGAATTTTTATACCGATGAAGCGCTTGCAGGCTGGCGGCATGTGGTGGAAACGGTCCATCAGGCCGGTGGCAAGATTGCCCCGCAGCTGTGGCACGTGGGCTGCGCCCGCAAGCCGGGTACAGGGCCTTTTCCTGACTACCCCAGCGCCATGCCCTCCGGTCTGGCGTTGCCGGGCAAACTGGTTGGCGAGCCGCTTTCAGTAGCAGAAATCGACAGCATTGTCCGGGCCTTTGGTGAGGCTGGCGGTAATGCCAAAAAACTGGGTTTTGACGCACTGGAGATTCACGGCGCGCATGGTTACCTGGTTGATGACTTCCTGTGGGAAGGTCTGAATCAGCGCAGCGACAAATACGGCGGTTCTCGCGCTGCCCGCAGTCAGTTTGCAGTAGAAATTGTGCAGGCGATCCGGGCTGAGGTCGGTGAAGACTTTCCGATCATTTTCCGTTTTTCCCAGTGGAAGCAACAGGAATACACCGCGCGCCTGGCCACCTCGCCGGATGAGCTGGCCGAGGTGTTGACGCCAATTTCCGATGCCGGTGTGGACATCTTTCATTGCAGCACCCGTCGCTTCTGGGAGCCCGAGTTTGAAGGCTCCGATCTTAATCTGGCGGGTTGGACCCGCAAATTGCTGGGCAAGCCGGTTATTACCGTGGGCAGTGTCAGTCTGAACGAGGAATTCATTGCGACGTTCCAGGGCGGCGCGGCTGAAGCGGCAGATATCAACGAGTTGCTGCAGCGACTGTCGGCGGATGAGTTTGATCTGGTGGCAGTAGGTCGTGCGTTGATTGCCAACCCTGATTGGGTCAAACTGGTTGGCGCAGGTGAGGCAGAGACACTGAAAACCTATGACAGGGCATTGTTAGCCGAGTTGGTGTAAGCAGTTTCGACAGGAGAAAGGGATGTTTGAGCGAGTTGGGCAAAAGCTGGGATTAAGTGCAATACCGCAGATATTTTTGACGGCGGCGGGCATTGCGATCCTGTTTGTGTGTCTCGCCATTCCCTTTAACGAAGCCGTCGCCGCCTTCTTTGGCGCGGTTGGCGGTTTTACCTTCCGATATTTCGGCTGGTTTTATGTGGTCAGTGTGTCCGGACTGCTGATCTTTCTGGTCTGGATCGCCTTCAGTCGCTATGGCGAGATCCGCCTGGGTGCGGATGACGAGACGCCGCAATACAGCACGGAAACATGGTTTGCCATGCTGTTTGCGGCTGGTATCGGCACCATTCTGATGTTCTGGGGCGTGGCTGAACCGTTGTCACATTTTGCCAATCCTCCCCTTGAAGGCATCGAAGCACAATCGATTGACGCGGCCAAACATGCGATGAATATCGCCATGTACCATTTTGGTCTGCATACCTGGACCATCTTTACCATGCCGGCGCTGGCGATTGCCTATTTCACCTACCGGAAAAACCTGCCGATGCGCATTAGCAGCGTGTTCTATCCGGTGCTGGGTGAGCGCATTTTCGGGCCGCTGGGCTGGGCCATTGATATTATTGCCCTGCTCGGCACCCTGTTTGGTGTGGCGGTATCCGTTGGACTGGGTACCCTGCAGCTGAACAGCGGTCTCAATGCGGTGTTTGGAGTGCCTGTGGGACAGCTTTCCCAGATTCTGCTGGTGGTTGTGATCACCGCAGTGGCCGGCGTGTCAGTGGCACTGGGTCTGGATCGTGGTATCAAGCGGTTGTCCGAGTTCAATATTGTACTGGCACTGGCTGTGATGCTGTTTGTATGGCTAACCGGGCCAACACTGTTTATAACCTCCGGCATTGTGCAGAATTTTGGTAATTACGTGCAGAACCTGGCATGGATGTCGTTCTGGACAGAGGCCTACCAGGGCACCAGCTGGCAGCAGAGCTGGACAGTGTTCTACTGGGCCTGGACTATTTCCTGGGCGCCGTATGTAGGTATTTTTATTGCGCGCATCTCACGTGGACGCACCATAAAGAATTTTGTGCTCGGCGCTCTGTGTGCGCCGCTGGCGTTCACGCTGGTCTGGTTCTCTGTGTTCGGACTGGCGGCAATCGATCTGGAGCTAAATCAGGGTGTGGATCTGGTGACGCAGGTGCAGGATGATGTGTCGATTGCGCTGTTTGATTTTCTGGCCAACTTTCCTGCGCCCATGTTGATTTCCGGTCTGAGTCTGGTGGTGATAGTGGTATTTCTGACCACCTCGGCAGATTCCGCAGCACTGGTGGTTGATCAGCTGTCGCGCAATGACATACAGCCCAGCCTGACCCGTCAGCGGATATTCTGGACGGTATTGCTGGGACTGATTGCGGGTACCCTGCTGCTGGGCGGTGGCTTGCCGGCGTTGCAGAACGTGATCACCACGCTGGGTTTCCCCTTCTGCATGTTGCTGGTGTTCATGGCCTATTCACTGCACAAGTCCCTGCACAAGGACTATCTGGCGCGTATCAGCCAGGACTGATGAATACGGGTGTTGCGCGCAAAATCCCGGTCGATACTGGCCTTGCTGTAGTCCTCAATGCGGTAGTCGTCTGCCAGTGTGGCATCCAGTTTGAAGCGACGCATATTGTTGGAGAAAATCAGCAGTCCGTCCGGCCGTAGGCGTTGCATACACAGATCGATCAGCATTCTGTGATCGCGCTGGATATCCAGCACATTTTCCGTGCTCTTGGAGTTGGAGAATGTGGGCGGATCCAGAAAGATCAGGTCAAACGACTGCCGGCATTTCTGCAGATAGGTGATGCAATCCATTTCTACCAGTTCATGCTGGCGCAGATTCAGACCATTCAGATCCAGGTTGCGCCGCGCCCAGTTCAAATAGGTTTTGGACATGTCCACACTGACGGTACGTTTGGCGCCGCCAAGTGCGGCCTGCACGCTGACTGAACCGGTGTAGCAGAACAGATTGAGCACTTCCCTGTCACGAGCCTGCTGATGGATAAAACGGCGGATGGGCCGATGATCCAGAAACAGGCCGGTGTCCAGATAACGATGCAGATTGACGATAAATCTGGCATCGCCCTCAGCAACCACAATATCTGCACCCTCTTCATCCAGCACCTGATACTGCTGCTTGCCTTTCTGTCGCTCCCGTACCTTGATGCTGACCCGTGCTGCGGGTAACTCCAGCACATGCTGGACGGCCAGCACGGCTTGCCGGCGGCGCATGGCAGCATCGGCCTCGTTTACGGTGGCCGGCGGTTTGTATTCCTGCAGATGGACATGCACGCGCTGGTCAATGTCTGTGTAGACATCAATGGCAAAGGAGAACTCGGGAATGTCAGCATCATAAAGCCGGTAACAGCTGATGTTCTGTTGCCGTGCCCAGCGACCAATATTTTTCAGGTTCTTGCCCAGGCGGTTGGCAAGCATCTGCCCGCCATCATCCAGCGCCGCGCGGGTAATTTTTAAATCTGCTCCGACAGCCTGGGCAGGGCGCTGGTAGACCGAGTCTTCAGTGACTTTGAACAGCAGCAGTTTGGCCGGCAGCTGGCCATTAAACAGTGAGTACTGACGATGACTGTGGATGCCCAGTAATTTGCCCCATTCCGGCCGCGCGGTGAACACGGCAACATCGGCACCGGCTGCTTCGCGCCTGATGAGTTCACCCAGTTGCTGATACAGCTGCATCACTTCTGCATCTGATCCCAGTCGCTCCGCATAAGGCGGGTTGGTGATCAGCAGCGTTACCGGTTTGCCAACGCTGGCGTCGGTGATGGGTGTGGACAGAAATTCAACGTGATCCCAGACGCCGGCGCGCTCGGCGTTGCGTCGGGCCATGCCCAGCGCCCGCAGATCCTGGTCGCTGCCTATGGCGGTGCCGGACCACTGTGCGCCGTCCTGGCGGCGTTGGGTGGCTTCCGCGTGTATCTGATCAATCAGGCCCTGATCATGGTGCGGCCATGCCGAGAACCCGTCTACTCGCAGCAGGCCGGGCGCGATGTCCATGGCCATCAGCATGGCCTCTATCAGCAGGGTGCCGGCGCCGCACATCGGATCGTAAATGACCGGTGCTTCGGTCTTTGCCAGTGCAGGCCAGTCGGCGCGCATCAGCAGCCCAGCTGCCAGGGTTTCCTTCATTGGCGCTTCGCCCTGTTCCAGGCGGTACCCACGGCGGTGCAGGCTGCCGCGCGCAAGTTCGACGCCCAGGATCACCCGGTTTTTCTTGATCACGGCATGGATGCGTATATCAGGGTCGGTTTTGGACACATTGGGACGTGGCTGGCCGTCGGCGCGGAACTGATCCACTACGGCATCTTTGACCCGCTGGGCCACAAACTGGGTATGACGCAGCTGATCGGTGGAGCCGAAAGCGCTGATGGCAAAGCTGTCAGCTGAACGCATATGCTGCAGCCAGTTGATGCTGTCGGCGGCCTGATACAACTCTTCGGCATCGTTGGCACTGTGCTCTGCCAGAATCACAATGACGCGGTTGGCAATGCGGGAGTACATGACGGCGCGATAGGCTGTCAGCAGCTGGCCGGAGAAATACACGCCGGCGACAGTCTGGCGAATGTTGTCGGCGCCCATGGCCTTGAGCTCGTCGTCAAGCAGGGACTCGAGGCTTTTGGCGCAGGTGGCAAAAAAGGAATAGTCAGCAGTGGTGGTCATAGCGCGGCATGATACTACGAAAGCAGGAGCAATTACTCTATCATGCACGGTTTGCAACACGGACACAGCCTTATGCTCAGTTATCGCCATGGCTATCATGCCGGCAATCATGCGGATGTCATCAAGCACCTGGTTCTGCTGGGGTTGCTGGAGCATATGCACCAGAAAGACAAACCATTTGTTGGCATTGATACCCACAGTGGCAATGGCTTCTACCGGCTGGACAGTGCCCAGGCCAAAAAAACCAGAGAAGCGGCCAGCGGTATCATTCCGTTATGGCGTGCCTGGCAGTCCGGCAAGGTGGAAAATGCGCTTATCGAGCGCTACCTTGAACTGGTGGCGGGGTTTAATCCGCCCGATGTGGGTTCGGTGCCGGATTGTTACCCGGGTTCGCCTGCCATCATTCATTCACTGCTGCGTGATCAGGACCGCTTGCAACTGATGGAGCTGCATACGTCAGAGATCGACCTGTTACGACACAATTTCGGGCGCGACAGGCGGGTGAGTATTCACCACCGGGATGGTTTTGAAGGCGCGGTTGCGGTATCGCCGCCGACACCACGGCGCGGACTGATGCTGATCGACCCGGCCTATGAAGACAAAAATGATTATCAACGCGCGATAAAAACCGTGCTGGCCGTGCATGAGCGCTGGCAGACCGGTATCATTGCGTTGTGGTACCCCATGCTGGGCAAAAGCCGGGATCACAGTCGCCGATTGACTGAGCAGCTGAGCCGCAAGCTGGAGAGCTGCGTGATTGAACTGGTGGTGGCGCCGCAATCGGATGAATTCGGCATGTTTGGTTCCGGCATGGTGGTTGTTAATCCACCATGGCAATTTGAAGCAAATTTTGCACCGGTGCTCACGGTGCTGAATGCTGTGCTTGGGGGTATGGCAGACACTGTACCTGGGAGAGATGCATGACAACGATCAGAATCAATCTGCTGGCTGCTGTGTTTGCTGCTGGATTGATGGCCTGCGGAGCTGAGCAGGATCAGGAACCGGATCAGCAAGAGGCGCCGGCCCCGGAAGCAACTGCGGAGTCCGCGGAGGCGCAACTGGTGGAGCCCGGCGTTGATTTCAGCGGTACAGCGCTGATACTCAATCAGTTGCATGCGGGTGAACTGTTGGCCACACATCCGCAAATGGGTGATGACACGCATGCTGACTGTTTTCAGTTTGAGGCAACCGAGGGGCTGGACTACAGCTTTACCCTGCGCTCGGCGGATTTTGACAGCTACCTGCTGATTGGTGTGGGTTTTTGCCAGGATGTGCTGCTGCAGCACGAAAACGATGACTTTGAAGAGGATTCGGTGGATTCGCAGGTCGTGCTGACGGCTACCTATCCGTTTTATTCAGTGTATGTGAACTCATACGAACCGGCGGCAACCGGCTCGTATACACTCGTCGTAGAGCAACTTTCCGAATAGCAACTTTCTGAATAACAGCGCGATTGCCCTGCGCCGCTTATTCGCCTGATTCAATCACCGGTGTTGACGCACGCCAGCGCACTTCGTAAAGGTCGTGACGCTGATCCTTGGCGTTGGTGACCGAGCCCTCATGGCGCACCTGTACCAGTTTGTCCAGATCCAGGTCAGCAACCAGTGCCATCTCTGTATTCGGCGTACTCTCGGCCATGATGGCGTCATGCGGAAACGCAAAATCAGACGGCGAATAGACCGCGGATTGCGCGTACTGGATATCCACATTGTCCACCTGCGGCAGGTTGCCTACGCTGCCGCCAATGGCAACATAACACTCGTTTTCAATGGCGCGGGCCTGGGCGCAGCGCTGCACCCGCAGAAAGCCGTTTTTGGTGTCAGTCCAGAACGGTACAAACAGAATGTCCATGCCCTGTTTGGCCAGCAGGCGCGACAGTTCGGGAAACTCCACGTCGTAGCAGATCAGAATGCCGATACGCCCTGCATCGGTATCAAATACCGTCAGGCTGTCACCGCCATCGATCACCCAGTCGCGGCGCTCGTGCGGTGTGATGTGCAGCTTGGCCTGCGAATCCACGGTACCATCGCGGCGACACAGGTAGGCCTTGTTCAGCAGTTTGTCACCTTCCATGACCGGGATACTGCCGGCAATGATGTTGATATTGTAGGTGATGGCAAACTCGGACAGCGCTTCGATTGATCTGGTCGCAAACGTAGACAGAAAGCGTATCGCTTCAAACTGGTTGGTCTGGTCGCCCAGCCCCATCAGCGGCGCGTTGAAAAATTCCGGGAACAGCACAAAATCTGCCTGATAGTCGGCAAAGGTATCAACAAAGTACTCAACCTGGGCCAGCCAGGCCTCAAAGGAATCAGTCAGACGCATCTGCCATTGCAGGATGCCCACGCGAACAACCGATTTGCGTCGCTGACTCAGGTCGCTGGTTTCCGGTTCATACAGAATATTGTTCCATTCCAGAAGGGTGGCGTAACCCTGGGATTTTTCGTCCTGGGGGTTGTAGTCCTTCAGCAGTCGTTTGACCTCAAAGTCATTGGCCAGCTGAAAGCTCAGAATGGGGTCATGGATGTCTTTGTGATCCACGGCCGCGATATAGTCCATCGGTGACATGTCGTCGGCATACTTGTGGTAATTGGTGATGCGGCCGCCGGCCAGAATGGCACGCAGGTTCAGGTCCCGGCAGATGTCCTTGCGGGCATCATAGAGGCGTCGACCCAGTCGCAGGTCGCGGTATTCAGGATCGACAAACAGGTCCATGCCGTACATGGCATCACCCGCCGGATCATGTTTCATCTGCTCGCGGCGTCCGATCAGGTCGTCATAGGTGTGCTGGCGGCTGAACCGGTCATAGTCACAACGAATGGTGAGCGCGGCAGCCACCAGATTGCCATAGTCCTCAATCACCACCTGACCTTCCGGAAATTCCCGGATCAGGCGCTTGATGGAGGCTTCCGGCCAGGCACCGCCAATGTCCGGATACACGGCCTCCATGAGTTTTGCGAGTTGTGGATAGTCACCCAGCGTGAGATTGCGTAGCTTGAGGTGAACGTCAGAGGGCGTGTCCGGAGTCATGATGCGGGTCCTGGATAAAACGGGAAAGGCGACAGGCACTGGCCTGACATCGCTAACTTAGCAAATAGGCCGTATTAAATCCATGAGGGCTCCGTAATATCGGCGCTTATGGACTTGCGCAAGACTCTGCGGTATGCTCGGAAGACCTTCCCTCAAAGCGAAGAATGCAAGATCAGCCGGTGGTTCAGCAAGCCTTAAGAAGGGGGGCTTTTGGGCTGTGTGACCGGCACGGGACGGGGGGGCCTCCGGAAAAGGGGGACAAAAAGAAAACCACAAAAGCCAGAATCCTGTTTTCGGCTTGATGAGGAGAGTGCAAGTGAAGATAAATAATAGACGATTGGCAGGTGCGATAGCTCGCAAGCCTGCGCTGACTGGCCTGCTGTCTCTCGCCGTAGCTGCAGCCGTGGCGACGCCCGGGCTGGTTGCTGCACAGGAGTCAATCGAATGGTTGACCCTGGGTTCGGATTACGGGCATACCCGTTTTATTCCGGCCAGCCAGATTAATGCTGATAATTTTGAATCCCTTCAGACTGCGTGGGTCTGGGACGGCGCAAGCTTCCAGGCCTCAAGTGGTCGATCCACGCCCAGCTACATTGATGGCGTTCTGTATACAGTGGCGGGCGACCGTCGACACGTGGTGGCAATCGATCCCGAAACCGGTGAGACAATCTGGTCCTATCGCGAGCCCCACACCTTCCGTCACGAATACTCCATGCGTAAGGACTACGGTAAAGGCGTAGGTTATGCAGAAGTGGATGGCCGTGGCGTTATCTACATCATCAGCCCCGGATTTTTCCTGACAGCGTTGGATGCCAAAACAGGTGCACCGCTGGAAGGGTTCGGTCATGAGATCGGTGTGCCGGGTTTCCCGGAAACCGGTGTTGTGGATCTGCAGAAGATCTTCGCTGAGGAAAATGGTTACGAATTTGACCCGTATTACGGTATTCCGCTGGAAACCGGATATATCACGTCATCCTCACCACCCATCGTGGTCAACGGCACGGTTGTTATCGGCAACTCGGCCGAGCAGGGCTACAACCAGACACGTATTGAGAATATCCCGGGCGACATTCTGGGTATTGACGCCAAAACCGGCGCTCACCAGTGGACCTTCAACATCATCCCGGACAAGGGCGAGTTTGGCTGGGATACCTGGAAAGACGGTGACGGCAATCAATTGGAAGATCCGCGTGCCTATACCGGTGAGAACTCTTCCTGGGCGCCGATGGCTGCTGACCCCGACCTGAACATGGTCTACATCAACACCAACAGTGCCACCATAGATTTCTACCGTGGTCACACGCAGGGCGATAACCTGTATGGCTCCAGCCTGATTGCGCTGGATGCCACCACCGGTGAGCGTAAATGGCACTTCCAGCTGGTGCACAAGGATATCTGGAACTACGATACCCCGACAGCGCCCATTACCATGGATGTGATGCAGAACGGTCAGCGCGTGCCTATCATTGCGCAGGTGAGCAAGCAGGCATTTACTTACGTCTTCAACCGTGAAACCGGCGAGCCAATCTGGCCGATCGAAGAACGTCCGGTACCGCAGTCCAAGATCCCGGGAGAAATACTGTCGGCTACCCAGCCGTTCCCGACCAAGCCGGCACCCTATGATATGCAGGGTCTGACACATGATGATCTGATTGATTTCACACCGGAACTGCGTGAGCAGGCCATTGAAGCCATCTCTTCATTTGAGATCGGTCCGTTGTTCCTGCCACCGTTGCATCGTGACAACGATCTGGGGACCGGAAAACAGGCCGCATTGTGGTGTCCGGGTGACGTGGGTGGTGTAAACATTGACGGACCGGCTGCCGCTGATCCGACCACCGGCGTGCTTTATGTGACCTCTCGTAAGGGTTGCACCAACCGCATCATTGCGCCGGCCCAGGAGCGCGATTCCATGCTGGAGCTGCCGACAGGCACAACTTTTGCGCGTTATGCACCGCTGCGATCAGCACTGGTTCGTGGTCCGCAGGGTCTGCCACTGTTCAAGCCACCGTTCAGCCGCATCACGGCGATCGACCTGAACTCCGGTGATCACCTGTGGTGGATTCCCATCGGTGAAACACCTGCCCGCGTCAAGGATCACCCGGCTCTGCAGGGTATTGATGTCGGCAACACCGGTTCCGGTACTGTTGCGCCGATGACTGTGACCTCCACCATGCTGATGTACGCCAGTACATCCACTGACGGCACGCCGACACTGTTTGCAGTGAACAAGGCAACCGGTGAGCAGTTTGGCAAAGTGGAAGTTCCTGCCATCAGCCGCTACGGCATGATGAACTTCCAGCACGAAGGTAAGCAGTATGTTGTCCTGCAGACGACTGACAAGCTGACAGCGCTGGCGTTGCCGGACTGACAGTGCAGCTCTGAGCTGTAACAGAACCCGCTGACTCTCCGAGTTGGCGGGTTTTTTTATGGATTTCTTGTTACAGTCTGTACGGCGAGTTCAACGATCGACAATCCATCATTGCAAGAGGTTGCCGCACCATGAACCACGATACCGATAAAGACGGAACCCGACTACCCATCAAGATTGACACCACGTCCAACGGCGAATACGCCCCCATGCCGCTGTCTGCGGTGAACATCAACGCCAATGCGCTGGCGCATAAAAATGCCACCACCAACGCCAAAAAACGTGGATGGGATCGCCGCAAATTTCTGATATCCAGCTGTGGAGCTGCCAGCACACTGCTGGCATTTAATGCCGCCAATGCCGCGGTGGGCAAACGCGGTGGTTTTTACCAGATCAGCGATGATGCCGCAGTCGACATGCAACTGGCGCAGGCCCAGGTTGACGGTAATGAGTTCATTTTTGATGTGCAGGGCCACTATGTAAACCCCAATGGCGCCTGGCTCAATCTGGTGCCGGAGTCATCCCGGCCGTATGCCGGCATGGAAAAGGCCAGCTGTGAACTGGCAGACATGCCGGGCGATCGCGCCTATCTCAATTGCCTGAGTGCGGACGAGTTCATCAAGGATGTGTTTCTGGACAGTGATACGTCCATCATGGTGCTCAGTTTTGTGCCGTCTACGCAGGAGCGTGAGCCGGTCACTATTGAGGACGCCAACGAGACCCGCAATATTGTGGCGCAGCTGGATGGCAGCAAACGACTGATGATCCACGGGCGCGTCAATCCAAACCAGGACGGTGACCTGGAGGCCATGGACGAACTGGCTGAACGCTGGGATATCTGTGCCTTCAAGACCTATACCCAGTTTGGTCCCGGCGGCGTGGGTTTCTGGCTGCATGATGATCCGGGGCTGGCCATGATCGAGCGCGCCCGCTCACTGGGAGTGCGCAATATCTGCGTTCACAAGGGGCTGCCGTTTGGTCCGGTATCCCTGGAACACAGTCGCTGCGATGATGTTGGCATCGTTGCCAAAATGTACCCGGACATGAATTTCCTGATTTACCACTCGGGCTACGACAACTCAATCACTGAACAGGCCTTCGCGCCCGGCGAAAATCGCATGGGCATCGACACGCTGATTCAGTCGCTGATTGATAATGATGTCGCGCCCAACAGCAATGTCTACGCTGAGCTTGGCAGCACCTGGCGACTGCTGATGCGGGACCCGGACAATGCCGCGCATTCGCTGGGCAAGCTGTTCAGGTACGTAGGTCAGGACAATGTGTTGTGGGGTACTGATTCTATCTGGTACGGCTCGCCGCAGGATCAGATCCAGGCCTTCCGCACCTTTCAGATTTCACAGGCGTTTCAGGAGCGGTTTGGCTACCCGGAGATCACACCGGAATTGCGACGCAAGGTGTTTGGCCTGAATGCAGCGGTGCCATACAACATTTCCGCGGCAGAGATTCAGGGCTTCCTGGCCGGAGACAATGTCAGTCAGCGCAAGCTGGCGTACATGAATAATCCGCAACCGCATTTCAAAACCTACGGCCCGAAAAACCGACGTGAGTTCCTCAACTTTCTCAAACTGGGAGGGTGAGTGAGTCTGCTGGTTATTGATAATGGTTATCATTAAGATAGAATTTAACAAATTTTCATTATCACTCGCCTGTTTTATTCTCTAGTCATCGAAGAAGCCACCAGCGCCGCTGGTGGCGAGGCTTCAACAGGATGGGGCCAGAGACAGGAAGAGGAACATGAAACAGGTACAGAAAACCGCCAGCTTTGCAGTGCTACATTTTATGACGGCGTTCAGCGTTGCCTGGGCCATGACCGGCAGTGTGCTGATCGGCGGTGCGGTTGCGCTTATTGAACCGGCAATCAACACCGTGGTTTACTTTCTGCACGAGAAGTTCTGGCAGCGCAGATCGGAAGAGCAGCGTGGAGCCGTGGCTCTGCGGGCCTGATATTCTCCACAGGCTAAACCAGTTGAGCTGTGCACAGTTAGTGTAGTAGGATTTATTTCCCTTTCCAATCGGAGTTAATCAGACCCTCTATGGGCCTACTTCTGCTTTTTGCGCTGCTATCAATCTGTGTGTCATTTATCTGTTCATTGCTGGAGGCTGCACTTCTATCTCTGACGCCGAGTCATGTGGTGGGGTACCGGCACAGCAATCCCGAGTTATACCAGAAACTTCACAAGCTTAAAGATCGTATAGACCAGCCACTGGCTGCTATCCTGACATTGAATACCGTTGCCCACACCTTTGGTGCGGCCGGCGTTGGCGCGCAGGTTGGCATTGTGTTCGGCGACGGCTACCTGGCTGTGGCGTCTGCTGTCATGACCTTTCTGGTGCTGATTCTGTCCGAGATCATTCCCAAAACTCTGGGCGCGCGCTACTGGCAGAACCTGGCGCCGTGGCTGCCTGCCACGCTGAACTTCCTGATTCTGATTCTGAAACCGTTTATCAAACTGTCAGACAAAATCACGCAATGGATGGGTGTTGGTGAGTCGGACACAGTGGATCTGCGGGCCGAAATCAAGGCGTTGACCAATCTGGGGCGAGACACTGATCAGCTGGACGAAGACGAGCGCCGGGTGATTGCAAACATTCTGGATCTGCATGAAGTACTGATCAAGGACATCATGACGCCAAAGACGGTGTGTGAATACCTGATGGCGGACTCAACAGTGGGGGATATTCTGGATGCCATGCGCGATACCGCATTCTCACGTTATCCGGTTGTTGACCAGACCGAGCATCCGCACGGCATAGTGTTTCGCGCCGAGCTGCTGGATGCGGATCCGGCCACACTGATCGCTGACCTGATCAGGCCGGTCAAGATAGTGACCGATGACATCAGCGCAGAAGCACTACTGAGTGCGTTTCTGGCGGAGCACCAGCACATGGCCATGGTCTATGATCAATACGGCACCTGGCTTGGGTTGGCCACCATGGAAGATGTGCTGGAAACCATTCTGGGTCTGCCCATCATGGACGAGACCGACGATATTCCCAATCTGCGGCGTTTTGCCCGCAAACGCTGGGAGCATCGCCTCAAGTATCAAAGTGGCAAACCCCAGAGTCAGTCGTCAGGCGAGCCTTCGCTGAAAGTAAAGTAATTGCAATTGATAACCATTATCATTAATATGTGCTGCAAGACCAACCTTGTATTGTCCCTGAGGAGATAGCAGCATGAAGTTAATTGGTGTGCCAGGACGTCTGCTGGTGGCAGGCACTGTATTTGCCGCATTGGTCGCTTGCAGTGGCGCTGACAACAATGCCCCGACCAGTCAGACACAGATGGACCATGAAATGGCCATGCCTGATGAAGCGTTAATGGCGCGTATCGTGGCTGATGATGCGGAATATCTGGTCCAGTTGGGATTGATGCGAGGGCACCTGTTTGTTGGCAATCAGCTCTATCTGCTGGGTGAGCTCGCCGAAGCTGTCACACACATGAAACATCCAGAGAGCGAGCTTTATGCCGAGCTGGTGCCAGGTCTGGAATCGCGCGCAGCAGCTACGTTTGCCGATGAGTTGCAGGGTTATGCAATGGCAGTGGAGTCCGGAGAGCGGGACGAGGTGACACAGGCACGTTACCGGACATTAAACGCTGCCATTGCACGTGCAGAGAACCGCGTTGAGGATTTGACGGCTGCTCAGGCGGCGGCGGTGGTCAGTGGTTTGCTGGCGCATGTAGATGAAGAGTATTCGCTGGCCGTCAATAGCGCCGGCAGGTTACAGAACGCTCATGAATACCAGGACTCAATGGGTTTTGTGAATGTTGCCGGTGATTATATTGCGCGAATTGGCGCGCTGGCCAACAATCAGGCTGGCACGCAGGGGCTGGAGGCACAACTGACATTTCTGCGGGCAGTTTTTCCCTCTGTTGTCCCGCCGGCAACCGGACTGACACCACCGGAAACGGTTTCCGATCTGATCGTGCGCATCAATACCACACTTGGCGGTTTTTGACATATTCAGAGGCTCGCTCGGTGTGTTTCCGCTATAATCGGCGCTTTACTGTAAAGCGCCATACCGGATACATACTATGCAATCACTCACTCTGCAGCCGATAACCTCTGTCAGTGGCACCGTCACCTTGCCAGGGTCCAAGAGTCTGTCCAACCGGATTCTGATGCTGGCAGCGCTGGCGCAGGGTGAGACACGTATTACCAATCTGCTGGACAGCGATGATGTGCGGCATATGCTCAACGCCCTGAAAGCGCTGGGCGTCAATTATGAACTCAGCGCTGACAGAACTACCTGTGTGCTGCAGGGAATGGGGGGCGCATTCTCCGTCTCTGCACCCAGGGCTCTGTTTCTGGGCAATGCCGGTACGGCCATGCGTCCGCTGTGTGCCGTGCTGTGTGCCGGGCAGGGCGAGTTTGAACTGACCGGTGAACCACGCATGTATGAGCGACCCATTGGTGATCTGGTTGACGCCTTGCGGGCCTGCGGTGCAGATATCACCTATCTGCAAAATGAAAATTTTCCGCCGTTAAAAATCAGTGCGCATGGTCTGCGTGGTGGTGAGATCAGTATTCGCGGCAACATCTCCAGCCAGTTTTTAACCGCCATGCTGATGGCAGCGCCGCTGTGTAATCAGGATCTGACCATCTCGGTTGAGGGTGAGCTGGTATCCAGACCGTATATCCATATCACGCTGGATGTCATGGCCCGGTTTGGTGTCGAAGTAGACAATAGAAATTATCAGCAGTTTTTTATTCGCAGCGGTCAAAAATATCAGGCACCTGGTGACATCATGGTTGAGGGGGACGCATCATCTGCGTCCTACTTTCTGGCGGCGGCTGCTATTGCCGGTGGTCCTGTGCGTGTGATCGGCAGTGGCAGAAACAGTGTACAGGGTGACGCAAAATTTGCTGATGTGCTACAGCAGATGGGTGCCAATGTGACGTTGGGAGATGACTGGATTGAGGTCAGTCGCGGAGAGTTGAATGGTATTGATGTCGATCTCAATCACATACCGGATGCCGCCATGACCATTGCCACAACAGCCCTGTTTGCCAGGGGGCCCACCACCATCCGTAATATCTACAACTGGCGGGTCAAGGAAACTGACCGGCTGGCTGCGATGGCCACCGAATTGAGAAAAGTGGGTGCCGGGGTGGAGGAGGGGGAAGACTATATTGCCATCACGCCACCGGCGCATATAAAACCGGCAAGCATCGATACCTATGATGATCACCGCATGGCCATGTGTTTCTCGCTGGCTGCGCTGGGTGACAGCCCGATCACCATCAATGACCCGGGCTGCACTGCAAAAACATTTCCGACCTACTTTGAATTGTTTGAGCAGATAGCACGGCGCTGATCAACGCAGCACTAAAAGTGACACCCGCGTATTTTTGATCATGACCGTTGTGGTGCTGCCAAGAATCAGCTGACGAATGCGTGAATGGCCGTATGCGCCCATGATGACCAGATCTATATGCTCACGTTCCTGGTACTCGGCCAACGCGATATCCGGCTCGCCCGGCACAATGCTGGCGGTCACTGCAAAGCCTGCATCTTCCAGTACCCGCCTGCCTTCGTCCAGTTGTGCCCAGTTGGCATCGGTGTCTTCACCAACCATCACCAGATGATGCGGCAGACCACGTCCCAGCGGACTGGCGGCCACAATCTCAATGCCCTTGCGCATGGTGGCACTGCCATCATATGCCACCATTACCTGCCGGGGAGGGGTGAAGGTCTGCTGGGCAATCAGGATCGGTTTGCGCACAGCGCGAATGACATTTTCCAGATGGCTGCCAAGGTGCCCGTGTTCGGAGGCATGGTCAGCGCCACGCTTGCCCATCACCAGAATGCGGGTTTCGGGCTGCAGTTCAACCAGCGTGTCTACCAGTTCACCATGGCGCTGTCGGGACTCGACATTCTCTGCACCCTTTTCCGTCACTCGGGCAAGCGCCGCATTGAGTAGCAGTTTGCCTTGCTCCATTGCCAGCCTGGCACGTTGTGCGTCCAGATCAGCCAGTTGGTGCAGGAGATTTTCCTGGGCGTCCATGCTCAGACGTCCGCTCAGATTGGCGGGGCCATCAGCAGTCTCTGCCTTGTCGAGGACGTGGATCAGGCTGAGCGGTGCATTCATACGCTGCGCGGACCAGGCAGCAAAATCACACACGGCTTCCGCATAGCAGGAGTCGTCAATACAGGCGAGTACCTTGCCGGTCATTTCCGGGATTACGATCTGTGTCATGTTGTTGTCCTTGTGATTCTGCTTCAGCCCTGTGGCCTGTTGTCCCTGCACAGTGAATGCCGGACGTCAGGTCAGTGCCCCATCAGTTTTTCGATGGCGTCGGGTTTATCATGTACGGCGAACCGGTCCACCAGTGTCGCGCTGGCTTCGTTAAGGCCTTCCAGTTCAACAGAGGCCCCTTCGCGGCGAAACCTGATGATCACCTTGTCCAGTGAACTGATGGCCGTGATGTCCCAGAAGTGCGCGCGGGTCAGGTCGATAGTAACCTTATCCAGGGCTTCCTTGAAGTCGAACCCGGCAATAAACTGCTCGGCAGACGTAAAGAAAACCTGGCCTACAACGTGATAGGTACGGTGCATGCCATCCGCGGACATGTCGGAGCCGATATAAAGAATATCGCCTACCTTACGGGCAAAAAACAGTGCGCTAAGCAGCACACCCAGCAGGACGCCCATGGCCAGATTGTGCGTGATCACCACAACCACGACGGTTGCTATCATGACGATGCTGGAGCTCTTTGGGTTACGCCGCAAATCTGCAACCGACGACCAGCTGAAGGTGCCAATTGCCACCATGAACATCACGGCCACCAGTGCCGCCATGGGAATCTGCGCAACCCAGTCACCCAGAAAAACCACCATCACCAGCAGCACAACGCCTGCCGTAAAAGAGGACAGCCGTTTACGTCCGCCGGATTTGATGTTGATGACGGACTGCCCGATCATGGCACAGCCTGCCATGCCGCCGATCAGGCCGGCACCAATATTGGCAACACCCTGCCCGACACATTCGCGATTTTTGTTGCTGGGCGTGTCGGTCAGATCATCTATGATTGTTGCTGTCATCATGGATTCCAGCAAACCAACAATAGCCAGCGTCACCGCATACGGAAAAATGATCTGCAGTGTTTCCAGCGTTAACGGTACATCCGGCCACAGGAAAATCGGCAGGCTGTCCGGCAGGGCGCCCATGTCGCCAACAGTACGCAGATCCAGGCCAAAATAGATGGCGGCACCGGTCATAACCACGATACAGACCAGTGGTGACGGAACGGCCTTGGTGATGTATGGCAATCCGTAAATGATGATCAGGCCTGCAGCCAGCACAGCAAAGACAATACCGGTTGCATTGTCCCCGGTGATCTCGGGAAGTTGCGCCAGAAAGATCAGAATGGCCAGTGCGTTGACAAAGCCGGTCACCACCGAGCGGGACACAAAACGCATCAGCAGGCCAAGTTTCATGACGCCCGCCAGGATCTGCAGGACGCCGGTTAACAGCGTGGCTGCCAGCAGATATTCCAGTCCGTGATCGCGCACCAGCGTTACCATTACGAGTGCCATGGCGCCGGTCGCAGCTGAAATCATGCCTGGCCGGCCGCCCACAATGGCGGTGATCACGGCAATGCAGAATGATGCATACAGGCCGACCTTGGGATCAACACCGGCAATAATGGAGAAGGCAATGGCTTCCGGGATCAGCGCCAGTGCCACCACGGTGCCGGCCAGCAGATCGCCGCGGACATTGGAAAACCAGCTTTGTTTTAACGCACGTAACATATCAGGGTCCAGTCGTGAGAATTCAGTAGTCAATACAGCAGCGCCGGGCCGGCACACAGGGTCCGGTCCGCAGAAAGCAGGAAACTTGTCGTTAAAACTTATGGTGGCGTGGGTAAGCGCATGTGTCCGGCTTGGTACTGCTTTGACTCAAAAAGGGCGCGCAGTGTAGCAGATTCACTGTGAAATGGCAGTGACTGATTTGTCGGGGAAGGTTGTGAGTGTGTGACTGCGGCAGTCTGCAAAACAGAAAGCTGCCGCAATCAATGGAGGATGGCGGTTTGTCAGTCCAGCGTTTCTGTTACGACCGGCAACACAATGGCGGAAGGACGGCTGCTGTCAAAATAGATGGTGTTGGTAGCCTTTTTGGCGGGTGCATTCATGTCATCCAGCGCAGCGCCGTTGTTCGGGTTGACCGCAAAACGCGGGTAGTTGCTGGATGTGACGTGTACACCAATGCGGTGGCCTTTTTCAAAGGTCTGGGCAGTGCTCCACATGTTGATGGTGAGTTTTTCAACTGCGCCGGGTGTCATCATTTTTACATCTTCGGCATTCTGGCCATCGCGGAAACGGGCGCGCAACGGATAGTCCAGGATCAGTGCTTCGTAGCCGTCAGGATAGATATCCACCAGTTTGACCACAAAGTCGGTATCCAGTGCATCGGTGGATACGTACAGGTGCATGTCGATATGGCCGGCAACCACGGTATCCTCTTCCAGTACCGGTGTGGCAAAACGCAGGTAGTCCTGGCGCTGGCCAATCTCGCGCTGATCACGCGGACCGACATCCTGACCCAGATTCTGGCCACCCATGGTGGGTACGGGATTGGCCGGATCGAAGACATAACTTTTGGATGTGCCGGTTGTGGCTGGCGCCGAGGTGCTCAGACTCATGTCCGGTTGCAGGTAGTAGGCGGTGGCCTGATGCGCCGGCGGCCACGAATCTGCATGGATAACCCGGTTTTTGGGTGACACAGCACCTTTGCGGGCGGAGGCCATCATGTAATAACTGACGGCAGGTTCGTCCATGATGCCGTTGTCGATGTCTTTGAGCCAGTAGTCCCACCAGCGCATTTGCTCTTCCATGCTGCCGCTGATCAGACCGCCACCGGGATACTCCAGATCACCCTGTAGCGTGCCGTGACCAAAAGCACCCATAAACAGTTTCTGCTTGCCGCGGGCAGCCGGATGGCCTTCACTTTGCAGATAGACAAAGTTGTACAGTGAACCTTCGGCATAGATATCATGCCAGCCGCCGACGTTATAGACGGGTATCTGCACATTGTGGCGGTGGAACAGAAAGTCGGTGGCTCGCCATTGATCATCCAGCACGGCGCGGGCACGGTAGGCGTTGATGACATCCTCGCTGACGCCCTGGCCGCGTAACCAGCCGCCGGAATGACTTTCTTTAAACACACCACCCACAAAACGTGAACGGTAGAACAGGCTGTCGGGGGCGACGGTGACATAAGCCGCTGTCAGATGCGGCGGTGCAGACGCTGCTGCCAGATTGGAAGTAATTCCGGGGGCAGAGGTGCCAAAAATACCGATCTTGCCATTGCTGAAAGCCTGTTCAGCAATCCATTCGACAGTGTCGTAACCATCTTCAATATCAGTTTCAAAGGGGCGATTTTCACCTTCGGATTCGTAACGCCCACGGACGTCCTGGGCAATCAGTGCGTAGCCACGCTGATTGTAGGTGGCAGCGCTGCGCTCGGCGGCATTTTTATTGTATGGCGTGCGGGTCAGCACCACGGGCCAGGGGCCGTCGCCGGCGGGCAGGTAGATATTGGTCGCCAGGCCCACGCCGTCACGCATCGGCACCATCACGGTTTGACTGGTTTGGGCGATACCGGACTGGGTGACAATCAGCAGCAGTGCAGCAATGACAAAACCGGTCAGGTGCGCAAACAGCTTTTTTTGCAGGGTCTGGTTGTGCAGGGCCTGATTGTGCAGGGCCTGATTGTGTAGGGAACAGGTGTGTGAAATGGCGGGCATGTCCGGGCGGGCTGGATATGTACTCATGGCGGTCGGCCTCATTATTGTTTTATCTATTGTATGAGTCTATGGCATGCCGGCGGTCCGGACAATGCTGCAGACAAAAAAAGCCCCGCAGAGCGGGGCTTCTTGTTACTTGCAGTGTTTACTGTACCGATACTGGATCAGATTCGGATGCAGACGGTGTACAGTGTGTCCTGGTCGTATGGCGTTGCAAGTGCCGCAGCGTTGGGTATGGCTGCATCATTGCCGCGGAAAGTGCCGGAATTCGGAATCCCGTCATCCAGCTGAATGTCCATGGCGCTGGCGGCAGAACCTGGTACGTTGTTCATGCACAGCTTTACTGAGCCTGCTGGCATACCCTGAATCAGGCTGGAGTTGACGCCAATCAGACCACCAAAGGGGTTCTGTGGCAGTGCAGCTGCACCGATAGTAGCCGGGTTGCCAGGAATAAAGCCGGAAGCACGCAGGTGCTGCCAGAAGCCCAGTACTTCAACTGTAGGGGTAAAAGTAGCGGCAATTGCGCCGTCCAGAATGCCGTTAGGCGCAGTACTGGCCGCCGTGATATTTGCCCACTGACCGCCTCGTGCCTGCAATGTCGCCAGGGGGCCATCATCACCAGGATAACGACCGTAACGGTCCTGATAGGAATACGCGGCTGCTGGTACACCTTTAAAGTCGTTGACCGCTGCGCGAACACGTGAGTTTTCGATCAGCTGCTGACCCTGTAATACACCACCGATCAGCAGACCGATGATGACCAGTACAATCGCGATTTCGATCAGGGTAAAACCACTTTGTGCTTTTTTAATGCCTGATATCTGTTTCATAGTCATGCTCTCTTGAGAACTAATTGCCTGGTTGTTAATTTTTTCTTGCTGGAAAATCGGTTCATGCATTACAACAATTGCAGCTCAACAATCAGACCTATTGCTGGGCACGGCGCGAGTATAATGGTGCCTGGATTGGGTCGCAATATGTAGGTTTTTTTTACACCCTGTTGTTGGGAGGATGTAACGGTCAAAAAAAAGCCCCGCAGTGCGGGGCTTTTTGTTTCTTGCGGAGTTTACTATGCTGGCATCAGATGCGGATGCAGACGGTGTACAGTGTGTCCTGGTCGTAAGGTGTAGCAAGCGCAACCGCGTTAGCTGTTGCAGCTGCGTTACCGCGGAAGGTGCCTGAATCAGGAATCCCGTCATCCAGCTGTATATCCATGGCGCTGGCTGCAGAACCCGGTACGTTGTTCATGCACAGTTTTACAGAACCAGCTGGCATACCCTGAATCAGGCTGGAGTTGACACCAATCAGACCACCAAAGGGGTTTTGTGGCAGTGCAGCTGCACCGATTGTAGCCGGGTTGCCCGGAATAAAGCCGGAGGCACGCAGGTGCTGCCAGAAGCCCAGCACTTCAACTGTCGGGTTGAATGTGGTGGCAATTGCGCCGTCCAGAATGCCGTTAGGCGCAGTACTGGCTGCTGTGATATTTGCCCACTGACCGCCTCGTGCCTGCAATGTGGCCAGGGGGCCATCATCACCAGGATAGCGACCGTAACGGTCCTGATAGGAATAGGCCGCTGCTGGTACGCCTTTGAAGTCGTTGACCGCTGCGCGAACACGTGAGTTTTCGATCAGCTGCTGACCCTGAAGTACGCCACCGATCAGCAGACCGATGATGACGAGTACAATTGCGATTTCGATCAGAGTAAAACCGCCCTGTGCTTTTTTGATGCCTGATATCTGTTTCATAATCATGCTCTCTTGAGAACTATTCTCTTGGTTGTTGATTTCGTTTTTTTCTAAAATATCGGCCCAGGCTTCACAAATTGTTACAGCAATAGCTGAGCATGGCGTCAATATAATGGCGCTTCGGCAGTGCCGCAAGATGTAGGTTTTTTTTACACCCGGCTTTGGGAGGAAATAATCTGAACCGGCAATTCCAGCAAAAAATGCAATGGCTGATCTGCTGGTGCGTGAATCGCCAGCTTGCCGCCCAGGCTTAGCGCGGTTTGACGGGCCTGATACAGACCAACACCGCGGCCGGTGCCGTGCTCGCTCCAGAATGGCTCAAACAGCCGCTCAGGCCACAGGCAGGGTTTTCCATGCAGATCCGACATGTCGATCAGCACGGTATCGGGGTTGCTTGTGATTACGATGTCCAGTGAGACGCCGGTATCCGGCTGTTTTCTGGCCATGTCCGCATAGTTGCCCAGCAAATTATCTGTTATGGACTGAAGTGCCGTGGCCGTCAGGGTTACCTGGGCAGTGCCGCTGATCTGTACCGGTAGTTCATGCGCTGCCGCCGATTGCGCTAAATAGGCGGCGATATCGACGGTATTGGCAACGCCACCGGTGTTCTGCTGTTTCAGCCGTGTCAGCATCAACTCTACCCGGTCTCTCAATGCGGGCACGCTGACCCGGAGCATACTCAGCAGACGTGCGTCCTGACCCGGCACCGGTTCAAGCAACTGTTCTGCGGCAAGACTGGTCAGCTGCAGCATGTTTTTGATGTCATGTTGCAGAAATACAGTCATTTTTGCGGCCTGCGCAAACGTTGAACGCACGGACCCCAGCTTGATCCAGACATCCATGCGCAGCAGCAGGAAAAATTTTTCTGCCAGCGACTGGCTGAAGTAACGGCGTTCCCAGCCACTTTTTGCTGAAAACAGCTGTATTTCCAGTGAAATCTCATCTGTATCAAAGCGTTTGTCCAGGGCACGGTCGCTGACCGTGCCATGTGTGCCTTCCAGCCGGGTGCCAAACCAGTCCAGTTTCCAGGTGAGTCCGACAAAACCGCCGGCATTGAGTACCGGCCAGCATTGCCGCAGAAAATCCGGTAAATCAAAGTTCAGGGATTCATTAATTTTTACCAGTTCCCGGCTGCGGGCATTCTGGGCATTGGCCTGATGCAGCAGCCAGGCTGTTACTGCCAGAATGGTGGCACCGATAAGAATCAGGTAGGGATACAGATCACTCAGGATCACGTTGAATTCCGAATTTTTTCAGGAAATAGTAAATACTTTCGCGTTTGACGCCGAGGCGTGCCGCGCTCTGGTACACGTTAAAGTCAGTGTCTTTTAATACCTGACGCACCAGTTTTTCTTCGGCATCTTCTCTCACAGCTTTCAGACCATCAGATATCCGGGCATTGATCTGCAACCGGGTCAGCCCGTCGTCAGCCAGCACCTGCTCCTGACGGGTAAACAGGAATGCGCGTTGTACCGCCCGTAGAATTTCTTCAAGTGGCGTGGGTTTGGAGAGAAAATCGAAGGCGCCTTCCCGGATAGCCGCCAATGCGGCACTCTCCTCATCCTGACCTGTCAGTACAATAATTTTTGCACCACTGTCTGCCTGCTGAATATCCCTGATCAGGGCAATACCTTCATCTGTTGTGTGCGCGGCCGGTGGCAGACCCAGATCCACAATCATGACACGAATGTCCGGGTGTTCCTGCAGTCGGGCACGTGCGGTTTTGCGGCAATCAGCCTCGATGACTTCGTAGTCACGCATCTCCAGCGCACCACTCAGTACCAGTCGCAGGGCTTCGTCGTCCTCGGTAATCAATATCTTGCGAGTGCTGATGGTGGTTTCTGTCACGGAAGCCTCCCTGCGCTGATCATGCGGCTGAACAGAATATTGGGTGATAACCAGGTGATGATGTCGTCGAAATCGGTTTCGTTATAACCCGCGCTGACAAAGTCGTTGGTGTTGGTTAGCCTGTAACCACCTACCACTACGTTTCCAGCGTTAGCCACTTCGTTAGCGGAGGAAAAACTACCCCAATTGGCACCCATCGAAAGTACAACGGCCGGGGACAGATCAGTGATGATATCGGTACAGGCGGATTGCTGGCAGATGCGTAGCATGTTGGTATTGTCGATTGGTGAGGCGCTAAACAGATCCTTCATGCCAGCGATGGAGGTAAAGGCACGGTTGGTAGCCTGAAGGCGATTGGAAACAGAGTAGCGATAAGGATTGCCCCAAGGATCGGTCAGCAGTCCGTCAGTATTTACGGCACCCGACAGTCCTAGCGTTGCAGCAGGCACGAAACCATGCGTAACGGTAGTGGGCACGCTGCAGAGGCCGGTTGCAAGATTTGCAATAGATTCCTGGCCGGAACTGGATTGGCTGGCCGGGCAGGGCAGGCGCCCATTGGCCTGGGCAAAGCCGTACAGGGCCTCCTCAATGCGTTTCAGCTGTGAGGTCGCATCGGTGCGGCGGGTATTCTCTGTGGTCTGGCCCAACGATACCAATAACCCCCCAAGTACAAACCCGAGAATCATCAGTACCACCGCCATTTCGATCAGTGAAAAACCAGCGCGGTATCTCAGTGCGGCTATTGTGTGCGATCTGACACGCATGTTGTTCTCCTGGTCAGCACGAGCCGGTACTGCGTTGCAGTCCCGGCTGGCCAAACGTGATGGTAAACGTGGTTGTACAGTTGTTGAATTTAAGTGTTGCAGAATTCGGCGGAACTAACATGTAGTTTTCCAGCGCGCTCTCCCAATCGCCATCGTTATACCAGACTGCAGCTGCAGAATTCATCTCAATATTGAGGGCATCCAGATCGCTGGGATAGTTCGGACCACTCATCTCTAGCACCCGTTTGATTTCCTGAGCCACACGCACCGTCATTTGAGTGCGTATTTCCGCAACCGTGATAAAGGCAACACGGTCGTTGAACGACGCCGGGGTGGCTGACGAGGTGACGAAGTCCGGTGGTGTCTGATTGCCACCTTCCAGATAGTTGATCGGATTGGGAATGCCACCGGACCGCGTTTGTGTCCCGACCGGCGGCCCTGCGTCAATAATCACAGCAACAACACCGTTTTGACCGTCAATGCTGAACGTACCGCTCGTGTCAGTGTTCAGTAGACTGATGACAGGGTTCTGCAGATATAGACCGGTTATGGCATACCAGAAACGTTCACCAGTAATTCTGTTGCTCAAAACCATGATCGGAGGGTCATTATCGGGTGGAGGAGGAGACAAAGGTGGCAGAATATAAGAGGGTAACTGATCGATGGTTGCACTGGTGCATCCAAAATCGGTCAGACCATCATTGTTGGTGTCGGGACAGGGCAGACGGCCGGGGCCACCGGAATAATAGTCCGGGTAGAGCAATGCAAACGACAACAAGGCTTCCTTTGCCTGGGCGAGCTCGGAAAACACGGTCTGGTTACTTGTGCGCACAGCCACCCGGTTGTTCAGTGCAGACAGTGCAACGGCGGCGGCAGCAGAAAACAGCAACACAAAAAACACCAGCAATGCTGCGCCTGTTTGTACTGCGTGCACAGTAAATGGCTTTTTATGACGCAATGATTTTTGCCCTGCGTGCCGGTGCCGGTTCATTACAGATTCTCCTGCAGGGTGTTGAGCACATTCAGGACATTGAGAACATTATCTGCGCCGGGGACCAGCTCACTGATACCTTCGGGCAGCACGATGCCTTGTGGTGAATTCGTATTGTCCGGATTCGCCTGACGATCCGGGGCTGTCGCAGTATCGCCCCGGGCCCGGTTGTCTGTGACAGGTCGCGCTGTGCGGGCCGGGAAAGGGCTCTCGGAGATGGTGCCGTCCTGTAAGCGCAGCACCTGACCCGGTCTCAGGGTAAATACCGTCTGATCGCCTTCAATGCGCAAAGCTGTCAGTGGCCCGACATTCACCAGGCTGTATCCCAGCGGCAGATCCTGTTCGTCGATCGCAGCGCCGTTCAGCCAGATGGTATGTTGTCCATTGGCGCGACGCAGGGTACCGCTCAGATAAACCTCCAGATCGGGTGGTGGCGCAACGTAGTCATCGTCGGACAAATCCAGCTGCCGACTGGACAGTTCGTCCAGCTGCATCTGTCGCAGCAGTATCTCGCGCTCCTCATCCAGAGCAGCCCTTTCAGCCGGGGTGCTGAAAAAACGACCCAGGGCATTCTGTTGGGCTAGAGTGGGCAATGGCAGCACAAGCATCAGACACAAGCCTGTCATAAAGAGTCTGCCGGACTGGTTACAGGGCATCAGAAACCTCCCGCCAGTTCAGTGGCATCGGGGCTGAGGTTGATGGTGTACCAGATAAATGAGCAGTCCAGGCGTACATTCTCGGTGACCTGGCTGAAGGCGACGCCGGGACTCTGTTCCAGCAACGTACAGGCAGTTGGCTGCAACAAACCGGTAATATTGCTCAACGATGCCATCAGGCGGAACAGTTCCTGCTCGTGCAGCAGGCCGGTCTGCAAGCTGATGGCTGAACTTCTCAGCGTCAGTGGCTCACCGGGCAGGGGGTCGTCGGGACTGTATTGCAGCGGGGTCACCGACTGACCGCCCAGCTCGACTGTGACAGGAAACAGCTGCAGGTTTTCCCTTACCAGGGCAATATTTTCCAGAAACCCCAGCCGGTCTTCGTCATCCAGCGTGCCGGCTTCCACGGCAAGAAAATAGCGGTCAATATACCGGACGATGGTTGCTTCTTCCTGGGATATCTGTTCGATGGAGGTACGGACTCTGGCCAGATTCTCCGTGGCCTGGTTCAGTGCAAACGAGTTGCGTTCATCAATAAACTGCGCAGACAGATAAATGACAACCGAAACCGCAATACACCCCGCAGCGATGATTGCGGCGTTGCGCAACAGGTTCAGGTCAGCGCCGGAAATGGGAAGATTGAGTTTCACGGCGCAAGACTCCGTTTGATTTCAATAGCAAACGGTGCGTTGATGGTGCGGCCGTCAAGTACGGTGGTGACGTTGGCAGCCGGGCTGGCATCCAGCGGCATTTGCAATGGAGTCACCTCGAACTCTTCTGTGGTCCGCAGTGCTTCCACAAAGTTCTCGACCTGGGCCTGTGCCAGCTGGTAACTGCTGGTGTTCTCCACCCGGCCTTCAATCTGTATTCGCAGCAGCGTTTCTCCGGCAATCACTGCATTTACAAATTGTGACTCCGGTGTCACGCGAGCGCCGGCAAGCAGTTCCTGCTCGGCTGCCTGTTGTCGTTCGTCACTCATGTTCAGTGACCAGTCAAACCGGGTCAGTCTCAGCCCCGATATACCTCGCAGGGCATTGCCTATGTCAACCATCGCGGCAGCCGGATTCAGCGACTGTCGCAGTATATTGTCGTAAGTTTCGACCACTACCGCCATGGTATTGGAGGGTATGGGGGTTTCGGGAAAGCCAAGCCGCAGCTGTTCGTAGTCCTGCAGCAGCGGGCGTACCCGAATCTCCAGCGCGTCGGTACTGTCCGATTTTTCCAGCGCGCCCATCATTACCGGCGTCGCTACGGCGGCAGTTGAAATCAGTGTGCCCGCACCAAGCACCAGCAATGCGTTTCTGATTTGCCGGATATGAAAATACCGGCGGATATCAAACGGCGCATACTGGTTTTTTAAATGCCGCTTGCGCAGCGCCATACTCAGAGCCAGCGTCAGCGCGCTGCATTCGTCTACCAGTGCGTCTGACACTTTTTCAACAACACTCAATTCGGCAGTATCGATGATGGAGTAGTTCAGTTGCTCGGCATTCAGGAGTTGTGCATCGCCAAGCGGATTGCCGTAAGTGAATACCAGTACTTCGGCGGGGCGGTCATAGGGAATGAGTTTGATACGCTCAAGGTACTTGCGGCTCTGCAGCACCTGCTCCTGAATCTTGTCGGCCTCAATTGTGTTCTGAAGATGGTTCCAGGGCGACAAACGACTGAACATGACCTTGCCGTTTTTCAGATAGGTCTGCCGGATACCAGTGACCGATTCGATATTAACCAGAATAAGATGTTCGTGATTCAGCTTGCGCTGTTTTGCAAACTGCTGCATCAGGTAGGCGGGCGTATTGATGCCTTTTACCGGCACCTGGCGCTGCAACAGCGCCTCGGTCCATGGGTCCAGCATTTCCGGTTTGGTCAGTGCACTGAACAACACATTGTCGTCGCGTCGGCCGGATTTTTCCCTGCCTATAACGGAGCCCACACGGTACGGGGTATTGCGAAACTGGAACTTGAGCTTGCGGCGCATCAGCTCCCGGCGGTCGGAGCCACCCACGTGGGCAATGGTGTCGTGCCGGAAGTCTTCCTCGATACAGTCGACCACAATAAAAAAGGGTGTCACCGGATCCCGAGCCAGTTC
This sequence comes from uncultured Pseudohongiella sp., assembly GCA_963974875.1. Lineage (GTDB taxonomy): Bacteria > Pseudomonadota > Gammaproteobacteria > Pseudomonadales > Pseudohongiellaceae > Pseudohongiella. The sequence continues at coordinate 244,753 of CAXBER010000005.1, forward strand.
GCCGGAAAAGGCAACGTAACCGTTGTACTCCGCCGGATAACTCTCGGAGCGGATCAACTGACCACCCGTCCAGGCAAACAGTTCTGCGCCGGAAGTGTGTATCAGCAGTATGCGTAAGTCGGCTTTTTTGGCCATGGTGTCAGTTGCCGCCTCCGTTACACCTGAACATTACTGATGGTGTCGTAAATCGGACCAAGTACTGACATCATGACCCAGCCCAGCAGCAGGCCGAGAACAGCGGTCATGATCGGTCCGATAAGCGACTGGACTTTTTCGATGGAATCCTTGATATCGCGATCAAAAAAGTAGCTGACGTTTAACAGGGCTTTGTCCAGTTCACCAGTGGTTTCGCCCACCTTCATCATGCGCACTACCAGCGGCGGGAACAGCTCGGTATTCTGGAAACTGTCTGCTATTGGCTCGCCGTCCTGAATATCGTCATGTGCCTGCATGATGGCTTTCTGGATAACCTTGTTGTCGATAATACCTTCGGCAATTTCAAGGCAGCGCAGAATGGGGATGCCGGCCGCATACATCATGGCAAAAAAATTGGTGAACCGGGAAAGCAGAATTTTCTGCAATACCGGGCCGATCTGGGGGAATCTGAGTTTGATGTAATCGAAGTTGTACTTTGCGGTTTCGTTATTCTCAACCAGTAGTTTGATGCTAAAAAAAATCGCCGGTGGTGTAATGACGCAGATGTACCAGTAACTCACCATGAAGTCGGATACTGCAATCAGGGCACGGGTATGTGCAGGCAATTCTTCACCCATGGATTCGATAAAACCCACCAGTTGCGGTACCAGGAAAACCATCAGGAAAATGGTTACGCCCAATACCGTCGTGCCCACGATCAGAGGCGACATCAGCAGTTTTTTGGTGGATTTCTGCAGCTCGTCCTGCCACTTGATGGTCTGCACCAGCGAGTCAAAGACCTTGGGGAGTTCACCGCTGGCCTCGCCGGCCTTGATCAGGTTTACGAACAGGGTGTCAAAAATTTTCGGATGTTCATGCAGGGCTTCTGACAGACTTTTCCCGCCCTCGATTTCGTCGACCAGGTTGGAAATGATCTCGCGGAATCGCGGATGCTCGACGCTGTCACGTAAATCCTCCAGACCTTCCAGCAGCGGCACACCGGCGCGCGTCAGTTGTTCCATGTGGAAGCAGAAATTGATCAGATCGGATTTCTCGACCTTACGCTGTCCGACACTGGCGCGGCGCTCAACAGTTTCCGAACAGCGGATCAGATCCAGACTCATGCGGGACAGGCGTTGTTCCAGATCCACATCATTACTGGCATCCAGATTTCCCTGTCTGATTCTGCCGTCCCTGGTCATGGCTTTGTAGCGATAAAGTGTCATGACAGTTACCCGCTGATCCGGTCGGTGAGGTCAAGTACCCGGGTGATTTCTTCCAGACTGGTCGTACCGTCCAGTACTCGTCGGCAACCGTCATCGGCAATAGGGCGGAATCCCTGGGATTTTGCCTGTATCAGCATCTCGCGCATACTGGCGCGTCTGGCCACCAGTTCGTCCATGTCCGAGGATATCTTGAGAATTTCGATGACCGATGTCCGGCCTTTGTAACCCTGAAAACCACACAGGGGGCATCCCGTGGCCCGGTAGATAATAATCTCTTCCGGGTGATCGGCAAGGTCCAGCAACTGCTTCTCCAGATCCATTGCCGGATACGGTTCCTTGCACGATTTACAGAGACGGCGCACCAGGCGCTGGGCAACCACACCAATCAGGTTGCCGGCAATAACATCGGGCAGAATACCGATATCAAGCAGTCGTGGAATGGAACCGACTGCCGAGTTGGTGTGCAGTGTTGAGAACACCTGGTGGCCGGTCATGGCTGCACGAAAGGCCATTTCGGCGGTAATATGATCCCGGATCTCACCCACCAGGATCACATCCGGATCCTGACGCATCATGGAGCGTATGCCCTCGCCGAAGCCCATCTTCACCGACTCGTTGACGGAAGACTGGCGGATCATGGCCATTGGATATTCCACCGGATCCTCCATCGTCATGATGTTCACACCCTCAGTGTTGATGTGATTGAGAATGGAATAGAGCGTTGTGGTTTTACCGCTACCGGTCGGACCTGTCACCAGGATGATGCCCTCCGGCCGGGCCAGCATCAGGCGCAGCAGCGAGAGGTTTTCATCGCTGAGCCCGAGTTTTTCCATTTCCACAATGCCTTTTTTGCGGTCCAGAATACGCAGTACAAAGTTCTCGCCCCAGGTTGTGGGTTGCGAGGCGGAACGGAAATCAATCTGACGGCCAACCAAAGACATGGATATGCGCCCGTCCTGCGGCGCCCGCGATTCGGCAATGTTCATGTTACTGATAACTTTCAGCCGCACGGCCATTGCGGGCCAGTAACTTTTGTGCAGGCTGCGAACCTGACGCAATACGCCGTCAATACGATAACGAATGCGCAGGAATGCTTCTTCCGGTTCAAAGTGGATATCCGAGGCTTCCCGTTGCACGGCGTCTGCCAGCAACGCATTGATCAGTCGCACCATGGGGTGACTATAGGCATCTTCCCCCATCTGCATACTGTCAAAGTCCAGTTCGCCGGTTTCGATTTCCTGCAGAATGCCGTCAATGGAGAGTTCAAAACCATAAAACTGCTCGATGATCCGGACGATATCCGCTTCACTGGCCAGCACCGGGGTAATGGCCAGATCGCTGCCATTCAGGGCCATGATCTGGTCAAGCGCAACAATGTTGACGGTGTCCGCCATGGCAAGTGTCAGGTGACGCTTTTCACTGTCAAAGGACAGCGGCAATACGGTGTAACGTCTGGCAATGTCCTGGGGGACAATCTTGATGGATTCCGAATCGATGACTGCGCCGGTCAGGTCAACAGCACGTTGGCCGGTATTTTCACTGAGCGCATCACGGACGATGGCATCGGTGACAAATCCCAGATCAATCAGCAAAGCGCCCAGCGGTTTCTGGACGGTTTTTAACTCGTGCAGAGCAATGCGCAACTGATCCTGCGTGATGGCACCGCGCTCCAGCAGTACCTGTCCCAGTTTTTTCTTGGGTGCGTTTGCGTTCATTGCAGGCTCCTTTCCAGTGCCCGGACTCGCTGGCGCAGAACGTTCATGTCAAATCCCGGCGCTACCTGCTCGGCCAGCGTCTCTGCCTCACGGTAGAAGTTCAGCGCTGCCCGGGGCTGGCTGATGCGCTCCAGGCTGATGGCAAGATTGAAGGCATAATCGGGACTGATCGGGCCATTGAGCTGGGTGCGCGCTGTCAGCAGCGCGTTGTAGTAGGACTGCTGTGCGTCATGCCAGCGTTGCTGGCTGGCATACAGCGTACCCAGCGAATAGCTGATTGCAGCCATCTCGGGGTGATCACTGAGCAGGGCCTTTAGTTCTGTTTCACGCTGCACCGGATCAGAATACGCGGTGGTTTGCAGCAGTCCGTTTCTGGCGTCAGGATCACGCGGATTCATGACCAGTAACCGGGAGTAACTTTGTCTGGCGCTGATCATGTCACCTTGCTGCAGGGCTGACGCGGCAAGCCCAAGCAGTGCATCGCGACTGTCCGGCTCCCGTGCCAGTGTCTGCTGATACATGATTCTGGCGGCAGCGTAGTCGCCCTGCTGATAGGCGGACCAGGCCGATATCATCTGCATGTCGGGATTACGCATGGGCTGGCTGCGACTGATCTGCACGGGTGATGTCGGCCCGCGGGTTTGCACGACTTCAGTGGCAGGGGCCTGCTCGCCGGAGGCGGCGGCATCTGATTCAGGTGTTTCCGTTACCGGCCCGGATGTTGATGCAGATTGCGCTTCAGCTGGTGGTTCAGATAGTGATTCAGAGAGTGGGCTGGCGACAGCGGCAGTTGTTACTGCAGATGCGGCAGGCTCTGGTGCAGGTATGGTTGATGCGGCTGGCGTCCCGGTTTGTGTAGCTGTTGCCACGGCGGCAGCATCTGTGGATTGCGCAGGAGACGAATCAGCAGGCAGGGTCGCTGAGGTTGCGGCTGCGGTGTCCGTACTCGCAAGATCCGGGGTGACCGCCTGATTATCGATTGGCGGGATCTCTACTGCAGCCGGATCACTATCAAGGGCAACCGGCACGGATTCAAATGACGCAGGAATATTGTATTGATTACCTGTTGCAAACAGACCGTTCAGCCCGGCCAGCCAGATAGCCAGTCCGCTCAGTGGCAGGAGCAGTGCCACGCCGGCCAGAATGGCGACTTTACGTCGTGACGGTCTGGTTGCCGATTTGGCGGAGAACATTGCGCGCGCCGAAGCCTTGAGCTCTTCCCGGAGTGCTTTGGGAACCGGTTCCGCTTTTTTGGTCGTGGCTGGTGCAGCAGGCTCTGGCTCAGGTTCCGGTTTAGGTTCCGGCTCAGGTTCCGGCTCGGACTCGGGTATCACAGCTGTTACCGGCGCTGTCTCTGCTGCCGCTTCATCAACAAACGCAAGCGCTATTTCACGCTCAGGTTGCGGTTCAGGTTGAGGCTCAACCTTACGCTCTGGTTCTGGTTCTGGTTCTGGTTCTGGCTCAGGCTCAGGTTCAGGCTCAGGCTCAGGCTCAGGCTCAGGTTCAGGCTCAGGCTCAGGCTCAGGCTCAGGCTCAGGCTCAGGCTCAGGCTCTGGTTCGGGCATGCTCTGGTATTCCTGAGACAGGCTTTCCAGTGTGTAGTCTGTCGACGTTCTCGGGAGTTCTTCAATTTCCTGTAATTTGAACTCAAGGTCGTCTGTTGATTCCGGAATAGCAGGTTCCGGGCTGTCGAGAGCGGGGACTGCCGGTGCCGGAGGACTGCTGTAGTCATCGTCAAACGGCAGAACATGCGCGTCATCAATTTGCGGAACGGCGGGCTTCAGCACTTCAGCACTCACCGGCGCTGTAGTTGCTGTATCCAGGGTGAAATTCAATGGTATGTCGAGTCCGGCGGAAGCGGCCTTTGCCTTTGGTTTGCTGCCGCTGGCGGGGTCAGCGGTCAGCACGATATCATCGGCTGCAGAGATTTTTAGCGGTTTGGCAGACGGCGCAGCGTCAACCAGTGACATCGAATCCAGTGACGGTGAAGCCGGCGCAGCTGCAGGCGGTTCCGCCTTCTGAGCCGCTACCGGATCGGTTTGTTGGGATTGGGCAGCACGTCGTTTGGCTTCTTCAGCCTTGCGCAGCGCTTCCATTAAAAGACTCATGTGTCAGGCGCCCGCTGTCTATCGCTGCCTTGCATTTTGTTGCAAGGGCTGGTTGCTGAAGTAATCATTGATGCCTACGCCATTGGCAGGCAGAAAATCGCGATACTCGCGCAGATCACCTTCGAGTGATGGCTGACGGATAACAACTGGGCGGATAAAGACGATCAATTCAGTTTTGCTGGCTTTATCATCGCGATAACTGAACAGGTTGCGTAGCCCGGGCAGTCGCGACGCCACCGGAAGGCCAGCCGTGGTGCTTTCCAGTGAGTCCTGCATCAGCCCGCCAAGCACAGCAATCTGGCCACTGTACACTTTCAGAATGGATTCAAGCTCCCGAATCTGGATTTCCGGGATGGAATTGGTAACACCAGCATCGGCCAATGCCGGGTTGGGGTCATTTACATAACGCACAATTCTGGAAATGGTCGGCCGTACATTCAGCGTCACCTGGTCATTGTCACCGATCTGAGGTGTCACACTCATGACAAAACCAACCGGCACAGTTCTTACCTGACTGGTATATAGTGGCGGCGTAGCCGCAGAGTTGGCAGTCGCCTGGATGCCCGGTTCAACTTCAATCGTAAAATACACCCGATTGTCTACTACACGCAGTATGGCGGCCTGATTGTTCAGGGCCATGATCTTGGGGCTGGACAGCACCCGCAAGTCACCAAACTCCGAGAGCATTCTGATGGTTGCGGCAATGGCATCCGGCCCGCTGCTGCGATCTATGGTCAATACGGCTGCGGGCGGATCATTCAGATTGATGCCGGTCACACTTTGCAGAAAGTCGAGCTGCCCATTGTTGCGGCTGATGGTGGACCAGTCGACCCCGGACTGATTATTGTCATTCAATGCCACTTCGACAACTGTGGCCTCTATCATGACCTGTGCCAGAGAACGACTGCGTATCAGGTCGATGAACGCGGCTATATCGCGATGCTGACGTGCGCTGGCATTCACGGTAATGATGCCGGACTCAGGGTTGCTGGTGACACTGGTGGCACTTGACGGGCCGGCTGGTTCGCCGTCTTCGCTGGTGTCCGCCTCGCTGTTTTCACCCAGCAGGCTGAGAATATTCGCCTCCAGGGTTTGCCAGAAATTGTTGCTTGAGTTTTGTGTCAGTGAGGCCGTGGACGTGTTGCTGCCACCGGCGGCTGCACCCCCACCGCCGTCGCCAACATTGACGATGGAGGTGGTCACGCTCAGGCCGGTACTGGAGTCCCGGGCCACATTGACATAGTCAACCCGGTAGCTGTGCAGATAGGGCGTATCGGGTTCAATGACCAGTGTCTGGTCTTCGTCAAGACGCCAGCGGAAGTCTACCTGCCGGTTGATGCGTTCAATAATCTGCGGCAAAGTCTGATCAACAGCGTTGACGCTGACGTTTCCCCTGATGCGGGGATGAACGTCAATGTTGATGCCTGCATCCCGGGACATGGCAAACAGCAACTCGCGAATCGGGGCATCCTGCACAATGACAGTGTACAGCTCCGGGGCTGCCTGCGCCCGGGGCTGCGGCAGTGTCGGCATGGGGCTGACGATATCCGGGATGTCGTCAGTCTCCACCACCGCGGGTGGCAGTTCAAGATGACGACCTTCCGATGGGCGTTCGGGCAACGATGTGGAACATGCGCTCAATATCAGCAGCACTGCAGCCGGCAGCAGTTGGTAACGGGGTAATGTCGGGAAAGTCATGTTATTACTCCTGGCTCACAGGCAGTCAAGCCGGTTGACGTTCTGGACAAACGGGATATTGAGTTGAAAACTTCTTGGCAATAGTTCGATACTGGCTCTTGCTTCTTCCACGCTGTCAAAGTTGCCATACACAATACGCCACATGGATCCGCCGGGACTTGGTGCCAGGCAGGTAAATGTTGAGTCCAGCAGGCCTGAGCGGCTCATGGATTCCAGTGCCCGGGCGACATAGTCGGTTTCTTCACGGGCAATCGAGAGAATCTGCAGGGCGTAGTTGCCCCGATTCTCATCGTCAATCCAGTCAATAAAAGCATCCCTGCGCGCAGTGATGATTGCGGGCAATTCCGTGACAGGTTCATCGGCAATGCCGACCTCCGGCGTTGCGGCGGCGATAACCGGTGCTGTCCCGGTCGCAACGGGTGTTTCGGCAATGGTTTCGGCAACCATTTCTTCGTCAACCATCACCGTTGCTTCATCAGGCGCAACCGGAATTGCTGCGCCTGCACCAGTGGTTACGGCAGTGACCTGTTGTGTGGTATTGGCCTGGGGTGCGATATTTGCCGAAGCTTCGGTATTCACCAGAGGCGCCGCTGTGGCAGGTGGTGCAGTATTGGACTGCGGTTCAGTGATACCTGAGCCCTGCTGGGAAGGGAATGGCTGGGTTCGCCCGGAGTTCAGCAGCGTAAAGGTCAGCCAGGCAACCAGACAGACCAACAGGAATATGCTGGTGGCAAGGCCCCGTACCCACCAGTTGTATTTGTTTTCCGGCTTGTAGTCACTGTCGCGTATGGCGGCTTTGACGTGCTCAACAGTTACCGCCGGCTCCAGTTGACTGCCCAGAGAACGTGGCCGGGTAGCGGTGGCCGAGTCCGAATAGGCGGCCAGCATGGCCTTGTCAGCGAGAATGTTGATGCGGCGGGTAAGCCCGCCCGAGGCCCTGGCGATCAGTTTCTCCGCTGACTTGCTGAATACCTGCGGGGCGGGACAGCCGGCGGCCTGGAGTCGGTAGCGGATGTAGTCACTGACCTCTTCGGTGGTCAGCGGGCGCAGGTAAAAACTGTGGGTGATGCGCTCGCGCAGCTGACGGATATCCTTGTTCTGCAGGTTATTGTCCAGCTCGGGCTGACCGAACAGGATGATCTGCATCAGCTTGTGCTGATGTGTTTCCAGATTGCTGAACAAGCGGATTTCTTCCAGCGTCTCCATCGGCATGCTTTGCGCTTCTTCGATGATGACCAGAACCGAGCGGTTGGCGGCATGCTGTTTCAGCAGATAGGTCTGCAGGTTCTGCATCAGTACCAGCCGGGGCGTTTCCTGGGTGACCGGCAGTCTGAGCTCAAACGCAACAGCGTACAGAATTTCATGCGGGGTAAGCTTGGGGTTGGCCAGGTAAACCACCTCAACACTTTCCGGCAGGCGTTCTTCCAGCATGCGGCAAAGCATCGTCTTGCCGCTGCCGACTTCGCCAACCACCTTGAGTATGCCTTCGCCGGACTGCACAGCATAAAGCAATGCTTCAAGGACAACACCGCGGCCATTTGCACCGCCGGTAAAAAACAGGGTGGGATCGGGTGTGATACGAAACGGTGGTCTGTCTAAGGAGTAGTATTCTAGGTACACCCATTTATCCCTGAAATTTATGCACTTATACGCACTAGTTTGAGCTTCGGATCATGATAATTGAGTTGCTCACAGACAAACAAGTGATCCGCTGCCGGAAATGGGGACAAAATGGGGGGCATTTGCTCGGGAATCAGGCATTTAGCGGCATTTTTGCCCTATTGTCGGCGCAGGGATATCAGGACGGTCACCAAACGCACGGTTGTACTGCTGCCGACAGTAGTGGTGCGTTGCAGTTGTGCGTTAAACACCAGGGTGTCAGTGGTTCTCTCGCTGACCGTGATGGTTGTGACCTGCGGGCTCTGAATTTCACCGGAGAGTAACTGATTTGCCAGAGCGTCAAGGTTCTCATCAAGCAGTTCGTCAGGCAGTACGGTGCGACTGACCGACTGATTGATATTGCGGTTCTGAGTAGCCAGGCCGGTGAGTGAGACGCTGGCGGTACCGCTGACCGAAATACTGAAGTTATTGGATACAACCGGGGGGGGAGGAGGCGGTGGCGGGCGCAGTTCATCGCGCAGGGCGTCGCGCTGGCCGACGTAGTAGTCCTGCTGGCCAAATTCTCCGCCCCGCGCAAACACTTCATTACCAATTATGCTCAATGTGATGCCGGAGGCGCTGTAGTGCCTGTATATGGCGCCGGCAGCAGAGCGGGTTGCGGTGTCGGCAGCCACTGTGAACAGGTCGGCATAAGACTGTTCTGCCAGTGCGAACAGGTCATCGGCAGCCGCCAGGTCGTTCGTCTGCGGTGTGGCGGTCTGACAGAATGTGCTGTCGCTGATTCTTGCACCCTGAAGCGTGCCAACGGCTTCGTTTCTGCTGGTGGTCAGGGTGAAGGCCGGCAGGGTCGGGTCGCTCAGATCCAGTGCCGCCATCAGGCCGGTCGACGGATTCAGCCATGTCATGGCAGCAGGTGTTGACTCACCGGACTGCAGGGACATGGCAAGGTTGTCCACGCATAGGCTGTTGTCCGTCAGCCAGACCACCCTGACATTGCTGTTGTTGGCAAAGGGTGCAAACGGGTTGGCGTTGCTTACCAGCATCTCGTAAGTGCCTGGCAGGTCTGCAATAGCTGATGGTGGCGTGGGTTGTGCCGCCACTGCCGCTGTCAGTTCGGCAGAGACATTGGATACGTTATCGATATAAAAATCAGCCGGACCAAAATCGCCGCCACGGACAAAGACATCGCTACCGATAATACTCACCGTGACGCCGGTATCAGCATAGAATCGATAGATGGCGCCGCCTGCGGTTTGTGTGGCTGTCGTCTCGCCGGCCGGGAACAGCTCGCTGTACACCTGTTCTGCCAGCGCAAATATTGCGTTTGCCTGCGCCAGGGCCGCGCTGTCGGGTGCAGCTGTGTTGCACAGTACAGAGTCACTTATCTTTTCACCCTGCAGCGTGCCGACGGCCTCGTTACGAGACGTTGTGAGAGAAAATATCAACTGTGTCGGATCGCTCAGATCGGTCGACGCTGTCAGGCCGCCGGCGCTTTCCCGCCATTGCATCTGCAGTGATGCCGGCGACTGACCTGGCACCAGGGACATTTCAAGATTGTCAAAACACAGAAGATTGTCTGATACCCAGACCACCCTGACTCTGCTGTTGTTGGCAAAGGGGGCAAAGGGATTGGCGTTGCTCACCAGCATGTCGTAGGTGCCGGGGAGGCTGGCAGTCACCGACGGTGGTGTTGGCGGCGTTGGCTGGGCATCAATGGAGTCCTGCAGGTACACCAGTGTATTGGACAGGTTGTCGATAAAAAAGTCCTGCGTGCCAAACTCGCCACCGCGCGCAAACACCTCGGATCCGACAAGACTCAGGGTGATGCCGGTGTCAGGGTAAAAACGATAGATACTTCCGCCACCAAACTGGGTCCGGACAGTATCTGTAGCCGTGAAGAGCTCGTCATGAACCTGCTCGGCCAGTGTGAACAACCGCTCGGCATCGGTCAGAACGGTGCTGCTGTGCCCCTGCAGATCGCAGAGGGTACTGTCGTTGATGCGGGTGCCGGTCAGTATCCCGACGTTTTCATTGCGCACAGTAGTCAGTGAAAGCGCCAGTTGTTCCGCATCTTCAGCATCGATCAGTGTGGCGCTCAGGCCATTGCCGGCGTTCCGCCAGGTCAGCGACTGTGAGGACAGGTTGATGACAAAATTGAATTCTGTGTTGCTGATACACAGCCGATATTCGGTTGCCCAGACGACTCTCACATTTGTCCCGTTGGCGAACGGTGCAAATGGATTGGCGTTGCTCACCAGCATTTCGTAGGTGCCCGGCAGCGCCGCAGTGGAAGATGTCGGTGGGGGTTGTGGCGGCTGCGCGTCGACTTCTGCATTGAGTTCCTGAATCAGGGGGAACAGTTCACCAATAAAAAAGTCTGCTGCACCAAAATCACCCCCTCGGGCAAAGACTTCGTTGTTAATAACGCTGATGGTGGTGTCCGTGTCCACAAAGTGATGGGTAATCGCCCCACCAGCAACGCGGGTGTTGATGACCGAATCACCGGGGAACAGATCCGCTTTGGTCTGGCTCAGCAGTATCAGCAATTGATCCACGGATGCGATCACCGATGCGCCGACGACTGCGCCGGGACAGGTAGCATCCGGATTTACCCGCTGGCCGGTCAGCAGCCCCAGGTTTTCGCCGCGCTCTGTATTCAGATTGATAGTCAGGGGGTCGGTAGCTGTCTGGGGTATGGTCAGCAGTGCGCCAATGCCAGTTGGTGATGCTGCCCAGCTGATTTCGGTCGGGTTGGCCAGCGAGGCGGCAGGCGATGTCAGCGTCAGATTGTCTACACACAGATTGCCATTTTGCGCTACGACCACACGAATCCGCATGCCATCGGACAGGAATGTGAACGGTTTGGCGCCTGATACCGTCATCTCATAGGTGCCGGTCAGGTTGGCAAACGGATCAAACGACTCGGGTGTTTCCGATATGACCTCAATCTGGCTGATGACTGTATCCAGGGCACCGATCAGCGTGCCGTTGAATGATGGGGTGCCGGCGCCGGTGTATACCAGGTTGTTGCGCACGGCAATGAACCGGTTGGTCTGTGGATAGTAGCGGAACCGGTAGTTGTCCTGTTGTTCGGTCGTAATGGATGCATCGTTGGTATAGATATCGGGGTAAGTCTGTTGGTACAGATCAAACAGCTGTTCGATTTTTGTGAAGTCAGGATTGTTCGGGACAGTTGTGTCGCACAGGGTGTCCAGTGAAATACGCTCGCCCTGCAGTTCGCCGGCATAGACACCGCCCGCATCGCTGCCGGCAGCGTAGATGCCTCCGGAACGGATGACCTGCAGTCTGGCCTCGGCCGGGTCAGATATATCGTCGGCGCCGGCACCCAGCACGGGCACCCGGAAACGCCGGTTATTGACGTCGTCAATCCAGACTGCGCGACTGGTGTCATTGTTCAGGTAAAGCGGATAGCGCAGCACCGTGCCGTCACTCAGGCATAACAGCCCGTCCTGGGCGATGGCATAGGTCAGCTCTGTGCCATCGGGTACGGGTGAAAATGGCTGGGTGTCGGACATCGCGGCACTGTAGGTGCCAACAAAAAATTCGGCGATGGTTGCCGGGCGTCTGATTGCGGTCATGCCACCGGCTGCCGAAAGCGCTTCAAAGCTGCCGACCGACAGTCCGGGCTGTCCCTGATCATCGCCATAGTCGCCGCCACGGGCGTACACCTGACCGTCCTTGACCGTCAGGAAGATGTCAGTTGAATCGTAGTATCTGAAGATTGAGCCGTCCGCTGCTGTCTGGTTGAACGTAAAGGGTCCGCCCGGGAACAGTGCCGGAAATGCCGTTTCGGCGCTGCTGAAAAAGGCGTTCAGGGCGGCGGCATCAGGGGCAGATGTCACTGCACCACAGGTGCCGGTGCCGGCTGCAAAACCGGACATGATGAAGGTGCCGTAAAGTGTGCCGGCACTGTTTCTGAAGCTGATTGCGATGTTGTGTGCAGCGGCATCGGCAATGGTCAGGTCAAATCTGACATTGGACGAGACGTCCTGCCAGGTGGCTGTGGTGCCGGACAGCGAGGTAAATGACGTGCCTGACAGTGTCAGGTCGTCTGTGCACAGGTGCCGGTTAAGGCCAAGAATGAAGGTGGCCACGGTGCCATCAGCGATGGGCGAACTGGCAGCGGCATCGGGGTTGATACTGAATTGCAGTGTGTAAGTGCCCTGGGCGGTTGTCAGTGACTCGTCTATTGTCTGGGCCGCTGCAGGGCTGGACAGTAAGCCGGCTGATGCTGATATCATCAGGCCAAAGACAAGGGTGTACCGCAGCGCGGCGAGGCAGTAACCGATTGTTTTCATACGCCCGATGCACTCCCGGTGCCTGGTATCATTCCAATCCGGAAAAATCCGGTGTGCCTGTCTAACGCATGGTCTAACGCATTGTCCCTGGAGCGGGTGAAGGGAATCGAACCCTCGTCGTAAGCTTGGGAAGCTTCTGCTCTACCATTGAGCTACACCCGCAGTTGGCGGGCGGTGACAAATTAACTCAGTCGCAGCTTTTTGTCGATAGTTCGTTGTTGACAGCCCGATGTTGGCAGCCCGTTTGAATCACGGCTCCGGGCGTTCCGGTTCCGGTTGCGGCTGCTCTGATGCTGCGGGTGCGTTCTCCCGAACAATACGGATAGTGCCAGGATTCTGTTCGGCAAACGCACTTAACCAGCGCAGTGCCATGATGCGCGCCTGGGTGATCATCTCCTCATCCATCTGCTCGTGCAGTTGCTCCACGTAGCGGGCGGCCTGTGTGTAACCAAACTGATAGGACAGCTCATACCACATGTGTCCGATGACCGGGTTTTTGTCGATACCCAGCCCTTCAGCAAAGATCCGGCCAAGGAAAAACTGTGCAGTAGGATCGCCACGGTGGGCCGAGCGGTTGAACCAGAAGCGCGCCTGTTCATAGTCACGCGGCACATCTGCATCGTCGCCGGAGGCGTACAGCATGCCCAACTGGGTCTGCGCGTCACGCAGTCCCTGTTCCGCGGCCAGCGTGAAATAATCTCGCGCCTTGCTGAAGCTGCGCTCAACGCCCTGGCCCGATGCATACATCAATGCGGCGTTGTACTGCGCATCAGCGCTGCCGCTATCCGCCGCCATGGTAAACCAGGTAAGTGCCACCCTCGCATTGGGCTCGGTGCCCATGCCGTTCATGTGCATCACACCCAGGTTGTACTGTGAGTCACGATGCCCCTGCCGGGCGGCTTCCTGATACCAGCGAATGGCCTCGGGATGGTTTTCACGCCGGCCCTGGCCATAAAAGTGCATGGTGCCGACAGCGTACTGACCGTCAGGGCTGCCGTTTTCGGCGGCCTGTAAGTACCAGAAATAGGCCTCGCGGTAGTCCTGCCCAGTGCCTTCGCCACGATCGTACATCAAACCCAGATTGAACTGCGACTGGACGACGCCCTGCTGGGCGGACAGGGCGTAAAGCTGCATGGCACGTTCAAAGTCTTTTTCGGTACCGATGCCCTGATGGTACATCAGCCCCAGATTGAACTGGGCAAGGGCATGGCCAAGCATGGCGCCCTGGGTGAAGTTTTCCAGCGCTGCGGGAAAGTCCTCATTTTGAAATGCCTGCAGGCCGCTTTCAATTTCATAGCCCTGAGCAATTTCATAGTCCTGAGCATGGCCCTGCGGAGAGAGCGTCAACAGAAGGATTATCAGAAAGGCAGTATATTTATTCATGCCCTGATTGTATGCCGGATGCGTTCAGCTGGCAAAACTATTGTCTTTGACCGGTTCCTCCACAGTGGCCTGGGTAAAGCCTGACCACTGTGAAGGAGCCGGTAACCAGCGGGTATTTTGAAGCGTTCCAGGCAAACTGCTTGGTTGATGTGTCGGCTGGAAAGTAGCTCTGGCCAGGATCATTATGAATGGGATATTGAGCAGTTGTTTATCGCGCAATATGGGTGCTGAAAACACACGGACAGCACTTAAGAGTCTCGCGTTACAATTATAAACTCTACCAAAGTCTGGTATAACCATACCATCCACCACAATCTCCAACATTGCGGTATAAGTGATAGCTATCACCTGGTACATAGTGATATTCAAAATTTGCCGTCCAGCAATATGGGTTGTGTTCAATAAGGGTAACAGGAGAGTCAACAACGTTCTCTACCAGTGCATATACAGTTGCATAGGTATCCACTTCATTCAGAGGCCCAGGATATAGAGCAGCGTTCCCATCATTTTCTGTATCCAACCCCTGATAACCGGCTGACGTATACACATGGGAAGACACGTACATGGAAACAAAAACCAGGTCGACGTCAGGAACGACCGGTTCATCCCAAATCTGCAAGACACAGTCGTTGGCAGTGGAGTTGTCAACATTGGTGGGCGTCCAAGGAAAGCAATCAGCAATCACATGCGCATTGGCAGTCTCCGCAAAGGGTAAGCTGAAGATAAGAGTAAACGATGTTAATAGCAGCAGTCTCATTGCGCGCCTCCACAAACCGAATTGAGTTCATTGATTGAGTTTCCTCTGGCCCTGACTGCGTCTGGCCAGTTTATGTAGCCGATCCCGGTCTTGGAGCGTTGTCTCACTTCAAGGTGGAGCGAAATAATTGATGCTGCCTCGCCATTTACGTATCGCGTGATTTGATTTTTAATGTCGTTCAGCCTGGCCATTTGAGTATCAATAGCTGGTTCCAGGTCAGCGTACCGGGTTAGTGCTATCTCAGCATTAGCCGTATCAGAGTAGGTTGAATCTCGTGTACTCCAAAAGTCGCACATCGCCTTCAGCTGGGTAGCGGCTGTCGCTGCTGTTTGTCTTTTCCAGTCACCCAGTATGATTTCCACATCGAGTCCCTCATTCGCTGTTAGCGAAAATCTGTCCAGTACGCCCTGGACCTCTTCAGGTGATTCAGATGAAAGCCTGGAGTGTAATTGCCTGTAAAACGATATTTCAATTAACATCTCCTTGAGGTCACCCGTTGTAAGGTCCGTTATCAACGGAGTTCGGCCATCAGCGGCGTGTGAGGAGGTTCTTTCAGCTGAGGCGTCACGGTCGGGAGATGTAAAAATAAAAGACGTATTTTGAGCAAGCGCTAATGGCGATAGTGCCATCGTCAGTATTCCTAAAATATATTTCATTTGTGCTCCTTCTCCATGGATGTTGCGAATTGTGTCCATGTATATGTACCCCCCCCCCTTTAGATGGAGTCAACCATTTCCTCAGCTATCGGATCAGAGTGTGCGCCATGTCTCAAATAATCATATTGTTCAGGGTTTGAACATAATAGTTCATGGCACCTTCAGAGCAATTGCTATCAAGGCAACCACATTCAGCTGGCAGAGCTATCCTCTTTAGCAGCAGCGTCGTTCGCGGGCACTACAGTTGTAGTTGCCGCAAAGCCAGAGCGAAAGCAACCGGTAACCAGCGGGTATTGTACAGCGTTCCAGGCAACCTGCTTGTTTAACGCATTGACGGGTAGTGCGGGTGCGATCACCACGGAGCGTGGTGGCGGGATGTTGCCCAGGCTGGCAGTCAGCCAGTTGCTGAACGCCCGGCACCAGGCTTGCACATTGTCGGGATTATGTTGCAACACCAGATAATAATGCAGCTCGGTCCGGTCATCACAGGTGTCGCTCCGGACCCGGGCTTCGGTCACGTCCGCATGAGTTTGCAGCATGGCCGCGAGTTGCGCCAGATTCACATTGTTGCCGTGGATCTGCACTACCGGATCGGTTCGGCGGAGCACTGAAATGTGGTTGATGTCATGGCGTTGCAGTTGATCGTTGAGTTGTTGTTCCTGGCCATCGTCTTTGTCGCGCACTTTCCAGTGATCCTGCTCTTGCATCAGGGTCCAGAAGGGCAGCAGGGTGAACGCAGCGTTGTCCTGTTGTCGCCAGGCCAGAGCGGCAGTTTCACTGCTGCCGTATACCTCGATCAGCGTTGCGTTGGGGTATTGCTGTCGTATCGCAGAAGCTGTCGCCGCCGGGAGTGGTGCAGTGGAGCTGATGCCCGTAAAAATGTCGGGCAGCTGAACCTGCCGGGCAAGCAGCATGGACCAGACAGCCGGCGTGGCAACTATCAGATCATCGTTGCGCAACTGTTTCGCCCAGTTGGCCGGCAGTGAACGGGCTGGGTGTAAACGGATTCGCTCGAGTGCCAGTTCCGATGGCAGTAATATGCTCCAGATAAACCCGTAGATATGGTGTGCGGGCACCGTGCTGACAATCCGCCGGGGGTTCGGCAGTAGCGGCTGAAATGCAGCGATTTCGCGCTGCAGTTTGTCCAGTTTGTGAACAGTCGGTTTGGGTTCGCCGGTTGAGCCGGATGAGTAAAAACACAGCGTACTGTCGTCGATGGCCAGGCTGCGTCGCGCCACGCCCGCCCAGCCTTCTGCTGAACGTCTGGCCAGCAACAGGTCGGATACGCCGGTGCGATCCAGACCCAGGGTGTGGGCAAAGCGGCGGGCCAGCTCAACCATGTCGAGCGAGTCGAAGCCAAAATGTCGGGGCTGCGTCAGCAGGTCGGCAGCGTGGGTATCGGCGTCAAGCAGAAGATCACCCATCCCTCGCCGTTGCAGCGCATCACTGAGAAAGTCGTCCAGCCAGCTTTCAAGCAGCGCCGGTTGTTGCCACCACACGGGTCAGAGTCTTTTTACAAAAATCCAGAAGCTGCCGCCGACCAGGGCGGGCTTCATGTGGACTTTAACTTTGGTCGGAGACATCTGATAGTCGAACGTGTACTCCAGCATGATGCTGCCGCGATCAGCAACTACCTTGTCGAAGGCGCCCTTGAATTTGGGTGTATTGGTGCAAGGTGCAACGTCGGTGAAAAAGTTTTTACCGATGACCTGGCCGGGTGAGCGGCCGGTGATGGCGCCTTCGGCTGCGTTATATTGCTGAATCACGCCATGGGCGTCCAACTGAATGGCACCAAAGGCCAGATCGTCAATTTGTGATGCGCTCATTTTGGCGAGTTTGTTGTCGATATCCGAGGCGCCAAAATCAATAACTTCCAGTGACATACATGTTTCTCCGGGCAATTGTGTTTTTCAGACAATTACATACGCAGAACGAAACGCGCCGGATCATGTAAATAGTCTGTGTTCCTGAATTGGTTTCCTTCTGTGTCAGGCAGTATTTTCAACGAGTAGTCGCCAACTGGGTCACCAACGTATCTGCCTGTTCAGCAAATTTTTTCGCATTGCTGGTTCGTAATATTTCAAGGTTCTGTAACTTCCACTGGATGGCTGGCAATTGACTGAGATGCTCTATGCCCATCAACTGCCATTCAGGTTCTGCTTTAACCAGTGATATCAGGAATTGTCGCTCATCATTATCCAGATTGTTGTGAAGCTGATTGATCATATAATCACGAGCAGTAAGCAAGCTCTCCAGTGATACCTTTTCCCGGGTCATTCCATCGAAATTGTGTGTGTACTCGTAACCGATATCGCGGAGCTTGGGAAACAGAACTTCATGCACTGGTCGGTTATGGCTGGCGAGATAGACCACAAACGCCCGACGTATGCCAGGTGTGATGCCTTCGTTCTCCTGCAGTTGCATCACGTCAAACAGATCGCGAGGGTGCTGGCGATCCAATGCCGCCACCAACTTGCCACCATAAAGATCTTCCAGTGACGCTACGGGTATATTTAGATCGGCCATCAAGACATCGCTTGCAATGGACGTAACAGACGCTCGGCGTACTGGTAGCACCGTCCCGCGAAGAACAAAATTGACTTCGATTTTCACTTCAATCGCGCCTCGGCGCACAAAAATCCTGGTCTCGCCCTCTGCGGCAAGCGGTGCATGTGTATATAAGCCTTGTTTGTTCAATCGCTCCATTATCTTCTGCAGGCCATGATTGATCTGAGCAAGTGCCTGTTGGCGTGTCAGCGTGTGATCAGGAAACAGGAGATCCAGGTCTACAGACAGACGTGGCATGTCGCGGACAAACAGATTGATCGCTGTGCCGCCTTTTAATGCAAAGGTGTCATCTGCAAATACCAGTGGTGCAACCTGCGTCAACAGTCTGGCAGTTTGCAGGTAGGTCTGATTCATGGTTTCAGCACCAGCAGGCCTTCGGCGGACCTGGAAACCCAGGGTTGGTCGCTGCCGGTGGGCAATGTTGATCGATCGAGCTTGTCAGCCCATGGAAGAGCGCTCTCCTGGCCCAATTGCAGGCACAGTCGCACAGTCTTGACACTGGTGCAGTGCTGCAGCAGATCTCGCAATATATTGGTGCGCAGGTTATACGTGCTCTGTACAATCTCGCGGGCTTCCTGCAAAGGTTGTCGTACTCCTATCTCGCTTAACAACTCCAAAAGTGCTCTCTCAGGTGATGACACATACGGTGCGCCCTCTCGCCGTTCATACTCGCTGGCATGCAGCAATGCATCAGGTTGCTCGTTAAACAGGCGTTTGCGGTTGTATTGGGCAGGGAATAATTGAGTGAACCAGTCGGGCAAGTGACCGTTCGTCCAACCATAAAGCTGTAGCACTGGTTGTTGTGCCAGATACTGACGCACACCGTACCAGTCGAGCGCTGATTTTCCACCGACATGGAGCCCTTTCAGCTTGCGCTGCAACAGAAGCAAAGAGGGGTACAACTTAAGTTCATCATTAGGCCGGCAATAAACGCCGCGCGCCAGACGCAGCAGCCATCCGGCTCTGACATAATGAACGGCAAGATCCGCAGAGATACCCAGCGCCGCCAAATCTTCAGACGTCAATGGCGAGCCCGGCGCCAAAGTGGTATAGAGTTTCTTTAGTTTACTTTGAGTTGTCGTAGTCATGCTGCGACTATAGCAATAATATTAAAGTAATGTCAAGATTAGGAGGTCGCTTCAGTAGTAGTGAGACTACGGCAGTGGAGATTTTTATAAATGAAATGTCCCCGGTCTGGACCCAATGAGCAACCTGAGACATAGGTTACAGACTATACCGGAGACATAGGTTACACATG
>CAXBER010000006.1:0-244896 GCA_963974875.1 uncultured Pseudohongiella sp.
CTTGCTTCGTGGTGGGCGGCAGTGGTGCGCGTTGCGGGTGATGTCATTCCCGTGCCAGTCTGGTGGAGGAGGAATAACTGTGGATGCAGGTTTATTGGTGGCATTGGCCGGGCTGGCTTTGATTGACAGTACCAGCATCGGTACCTTGCTGATTCCCATCTGGCTTCTGCTGGATCACCGGCAGATCAGGCCGTCCCGTATGATTGTTTATCTGGCTACCATCGCGGGATTTTATCTGCTGGTGGGACTGGTGCTTGCGCTTGGTGCCGGGGCAGTGATTGATTCGGCGGCGGAGGATAGTGCAACGACTGTTGAGTCGACGCCTGGAATTTTCAGTCTGATATTGATGATCGCCCAATTGTTGGTGGGTGTGTGGCTGTTTCTTATTAGTTGGCGTTTTGACAGCAGCAAGCCTGGGGCGACCGAGCGGGTCAGTCGCTGGAAGGGAAAAGCGCATTCAGCCACGACCTCACCTCGCGTCCTTATGGGACTGGCGTTGTTTGCCGCCATGGCGGAGATTGCCACGATGTTGCCGTATCTGGGTGCCATCGCCATGATTACAGCTGCAAAATTGACGCCGCTGACCACGTTAGTACTGATGATTGCATACTGCCTGGTGATGATAACGCCGGCGCTTACTTTGCTGTTGTTACGCAGGGTGATGCATGAGCGAGTGCAGCCATTGCTGATAAAAATTGATGACTGGATTACCCGCAACGCTGAATCTGCGCTGGGCTGGACGTTGGGTATTGCTGGATTTCTGATTGCTCAGGATGCGGTGGGTCGATTGTTAAGTTGAATGTTGTAAATACGGGTGACGCCCGGGGCGTGATAAATACAAGGCTACTGGAACGAGCGGATCACCCCCTAGCGCCCGCCTCAAGTGCGCGCTTGCGCATCACTTTGAAGGCGCTTGTTGTGAATTTCTAATTCCAAGACAGGTCCAGCTTCTTTTCTTGAGCTGCACAGTCCCTAAGGTATAGATTTATAAGAGTTTGATAGGGTATCCCGGATTCCTCAGACAGGGCCTTGAAGTATTCGACAGAATCCTTATCCAGTCTCATTGTTACAGGCTGTTTCAGATATTTGATACATGGGTTTTTCTTACCCTTCATTTTTGAAAAATCGTAGTGCTCTCTCATTTTCGTTGGCTCCAGTAAGCGTCCTGTTCGTCTTTATCAGCTGTTCTGGCGGAAATAATTCGTATGACTGTTTCCGCCTCCCTGAAGCAGTGGCACACAACAAGAGTTTTGAGTTTGTGGTGAGTGCCCAGCAAGATGAATCTTTCTTCATCCTCAGAATGGTCCGGATCAAAAAATTGCAACGCATGTTCATCGTAGAATGCTGTGCGTGCATCCTCAAAGGAAATGCCATGCTTCTTTACATTGGCATTTTCTTTCTTCTTATCCCATTAAAAGCTCAAGGTTATCATATGTACATCGTACATAATTAAATGGAGGGCGCAAGATGCCGATGAAATTCATAACATGGAATTCGTGTGCTGGTCCGGAAATCTCTGCCTGTCCTCAACAGATATCTCCGATCCAGCGCACCGACTTCGCCGACAAGGTGAGCCAGCCACGGGCAAGGGATGCCGCAACCAGTCAGGCCACGCTTATCCCCAACAGATATTTTCGATCCGGCGCGAGGATTGTCTGAGCCCAAAGCCGCGCAGCGGCGACGGCGAGTTCCGCAGCGCCGAAAATATCTGATGGGGATGTGGCCGGTTGCGGCATCCCTTGCCCGTGGCTGGCGGCTCTTTACCGATGGCTGACGGCTCTTTACCGATGGCTGACGGCTCTTTACCGATGGCTGACGGCTCTTTACCGATGGCTGACGGCTCTTTGCCGATGGCTGATGGCTCCCGTCCAGCTACGAAGTAAGCCCGGTGCGGGGTATTTTTACCGAGCCCAATCAGGCCACGCTTTTCAGGCTGAAATTTTCCCGACCAGCACGAGGATTGTCTGAGCCCAAAGCCGCGCAGCGGCGACGGCGAGTTCCGCAGTGCCGGGAAAATTTAAGTCTGAAGTGGCCGGGCGAGGAACAAATACCCCGCACCGGGCGCCACAATCCCAGCCAACCACTCCCAGCCAACCACTCCCGCCCACCCACCCCCCCAGCAAACCACACAACCAACACGTCAAGGCAACCACCCCATCCGTCAATAATCCCGACAGGTAACGACAAATTTCCGACGAAATACATCACGGCAGAAACTTGCCGCAACATAACTCACTGAAAAATAACAAAACATGCTTCTGGCACGGACATTGCTTTCCTCACTGCAGGAAAACAATTACCGCACCAGCAGGATAATCGCATGGCAGCAAGTACCCTGAGCATCATCAATACATTTCAGCCAGACATAAAGGTCAACCATCCCGGCGCCGAGGCGCTTGAGCTGGCGTTTAAGGCGTTTAATGAATTGTCAGCCGAACTGACGCAGACCTATCAGGCGCTGGAGACGCGGGTTCGTGATCTGACAGCTGAGCTGGAGGCAGCCAACGCCCAGCGACTACAGGAGCTGTCAGAAAAGGAACGTATTGCGCGCAGACTGCAGAAGTTGCTGCAACTGCTACCGGGCGGCGTGCTGGTGCTTAACGCACGCGGGGAAATCACGGTGTGTAACGAAGCTGCACAGGAATTGCTGGGGACTCCGCTGGAAGGGGAGTTGTGGGTGGACATTATTCGTTCCAGGTTTGCGCCGCGCAGTGATGACGGTCATGAGATTTCGCTGGCCAACGGAAAGCGGGTCAGTCTGTTGAGCCGGTCGCTGGAGGAAGAGCCGGGGCAAATAATTCTGATTACTGATCAGACTGAGACGCGTCGCCTGCAGCAAAGCCTGAATCGCCATCAGCGTCTGACTGAAATGGGCAAGATGGTTTCTTCCCTGGCACACCAGATACGTACGCCGCTGGCGGCGGCAATGCTGTATGCGGGACACCTGTCATCGACAACGGTGGGTGATACTGAACGCCAGCGACGTACGCATGATCGTCTGATGTCGCGGCTGCATAACATGGAGCGGCAGGTGCGTGACATGCTGGTGTTTGCCCGGGGTGAGGCGGTGCTTGATACCACGCTGAGTATTGCGGAACTGTTTGCCGAAACCCGGGTGGCTGCCGAGGTTTTGCTGCGGCCTGGTAGTGCAGACTGCGATTGGGAGAATCTGGCTGAAACGTGCCAGGTAGCCTGTAATAAGGAATCATTGGTGGGGGCTCTGCTCAATCTGCTGGAGAACGCGTTACAGAATGGCGGACCGCAGGTACAGTTGAGTGTGCGGGCTGATCATAATTGTGAGGCCGGTTTTATCCGGTTTTTTGTACAGGACAATGGTCCGGGCATTGATCCGAAGGTGATTGATCAGGTGACAGAGGCGTTTTACACAACACGAGCGCAAGGTACCGGGTTGGGGCTGGCAGTGGCGCAGGTAGTCGCGCGGGCTCATAGCGGGCAGTTTTTTATTGAAAACGTACTGGAGAGCCCGATGAAAAATCCGCACGAATTGGCCGCATCTGCCGTTGAGCTCGACAGGGAGGGTGACAACGCAGTCGGGGGCGTCAGAGCAGGGTTTTTATTGCCCTGCGCCGGTCGCGCGAGCACAACTGAAGTGGCAGCAGACACACCATTCGAACCAGTATTCAAGGCGACAGAGGAGTTAGCATGATGACTCAAAAAACAAACACAAATCGGTCGACGATACTGGTGGTTGAGGATAACTGGGAGTTGCGCGAGGCGCTCACTGACACGCTGGAGTACGGCGGGTACGACGTAGTGGCAGTGGCGTCTGCTGAAGAAGCCCTGTCGGCTCTGGGTAACTGTCAGGCAGACATGGTGGTATCTGATATCAATATGGATGGCATGGATGGACATCAGTTGCTGCAGGAAGTGCGCGGTCGGTTCCCGATGTTGCCGGTGGTACTGATTACAGCGTTTGGCAGCGTCGGCAGTTCGGTGCGGGCGATGCGTGAAGGGGCTGTTGACTATCTGTTGAAGCCATTCAAGCCGGAGCAATTGCTGGCAACAGTAGAAAAGTATCTGGCGACACGTATCGATGGTAAACACGAACCTGTGGCTAATGAACCGTCAAGTCAGCAATTGCTGTCGCTGGCGCGCAAGGTGGCCAGGTCGGATGCCACCGTACTGATTTCCGGTGAGAGCGGTACTGGCAAGGAAGTGCTGGCTCAGTTCATCCACCAGCAGTCAACGCGCGCCGCGGGTCCGTTTGTCGCCATCAACTGCGCGGCTATTCCGGAAAACATGCTGGAAGCAACCTTGTTTGGCCATGAAAAAGGCTCGTTTACCGGGGCCTATCAAAGCAGCCCGGGCAAGTTTGAACAGGCCGATGGTGGCACCATTTTGCTCGACGAAATTTCCGAGATGGACATTGGCCTGCAGGCAAAAATTCTGCGTGTGCTGCAGGAACGCGAAGTTGAGCGTCTGGGCAGTCGCAAGACACTTCAGCTGAATGTACGGGTAATCGCGACGACCAACCGCGACCTGCGTCAGTATGTGCGGGAAGGTAAATTCCGCGAGGATCTCTATTACCGGCTGAGTGTGTTTCCGCTGTCATGGCAGCCCCTGCGTGAACGACGGCAGGATATTGTGCCGCTGGCTGAACGTCTGCTTGAGCAGCATGCCGCCCGTATGGGACGCAGTGCCGTCCGGCTGGACGACAGGGCCAGGGTAGCGCTGAGTCAGCATGACTGGCCGGGCAATGTGCGGGAGCTGGACAATGTGCTGCAACGGGCGCTTATCATTCAAGATGGCAATACCATTACGGCGGCGTGTCTGGGACTGAATCAGGGCATGGGGTTTGGTCAGGGCTCTGAACATTGTTACAGCGATGGCGCGAGTCAGCGCACTGACAACAGGGCTGATACCCGCCCGCAGCATCCCTTGCAGCCGGAACATGACAGACAGCAGCAGGGCTGCAACGAACTGGGCACTGATCTGAAGCAGCGCGAGTTTGAAATTATTCTGACGACCCTGCGCAAACAGGGTGGACGGCGCAAGGAAACCGCTGAGGTGCTTGGCGTCAGCGCACGCACGCTTCGGTACAAGCTGGCACGTATGCGGGATATGGGGATTGATGTACAGGAGCTGACAGCATGAACGGCATTAGTGATCGTATGGACATTAATCAACTGCTGATGCAGATGCGTGAAATTCGCGGCCAGATTCAGACGCCGGAAACCGCGCAGCCTGATCTGGCCCAGGCGGTGAATCAGGGCAAGGGGCTTGAAGGCGTCAGCAAAGCAGACGGCACCGGTTTTGGGGATATGCTCAAAAGCGCGGTGGATTCGGTTGCCAATACGCAGCAGAAATCGGGTGAACTGCAGCGAGCTTTCGAGATGGGCGATCCCGAAGTGGATATTACCCAGGTAATGATTCAGATGCAGAAGGCCAGTGTGTCCTTTGAGGCAATGAACCAGGTGCGTAATCGCCTGGTCAGCGCGTATCAGGACATCATGAACATGCCAATCTGATGGCCGGTGACCGGGCATGTTGATGGTTTGCTGCCTCGGGGCACACCGTCAGGTTAAACACAATATTGCGTCAACAGGATTTTTATTAACAGGATAACAAAATGGCTGCTGCAGATACTGCTGGTGCGTCAACTGCAATGACTCCCGCCGGAGGCAAGTCCGCGCCGGGAAGCACAAATTTTCTGACCGGTTTTAACCGCCTCAATCTGATCCGGCAGGCAGGGCTGCTGGTCGGGCTGGCGGCGAGCATCGCATTGGGTTTCGCGGTTGTGCTGTGGTCCCAGCAGGAAGACTTTCAGCCGCTGTACCCAAGCATGCAGGGTTACAATGTGGCCGAACTGGCTCAGATACTGGAGGTTGGCAATATTCAGTATCGTATCGAACCGGCGTCCGGTGTCCTGTTGGTGCCTGCTCAGCGGGTCAACGAGATCAGACTGCAGGTGGCCGGTGCCGGCATCAGTCGTGATGATGGTTACGGCTATGAGTTCATGGACCAGGAGCAGGGTCTTGGAACCAGTCAGTTCATGGAGTCCAATCGCTACAAGCGCAGCCTGGAAGGCGAGTTACAGCGCACCATTGCGAGCTTCCGGCATGTCCAGTCGGCCCGGGTACATCTGGCAACCCCAGAGCGCAGTGTGTTTGTTCGTAATGCCCGCAAACCAACTGCGTCGGTATTTCTGAGCCTAAGTACCGGACGGCAATTAAGTGACATACAGGTGCAGTCGATAGCCAATCTCGTTGCCTCGAGTGTACCGGAGATGAGTCCTGAAGATGTTACCGTTGTTGATCAATCCGGCAATCTGCTATCGCGACGTGGCGATAATCCCGAGATGATGATTGCCGGTGAGCAATTTGAATATGTGCGCCGGTATGAGGAAACGCTGTCCAATCGGGTCAATCGTATTCTGATGCCTCTGCTGGGTTCCGGTCGATTTACTGCGGAGGTGGCTGCAGATGTTGACTTTACCCGCACAGAAGAAGCGGCAGAAACTTTCAATCCGGATAATGTTGTATTGCGTAGTGAGCAGTCCATGGATGAGCGCCGCGCAGCTGGCGAAATAATTGCTGGTATACCTGGCGCTTTGAGTAATCAGCCGCCAGCAGCCGGAGTGGCACCGGAAGTGGCGGCGGGGGCAGCCGCGAATGGCGCGGCGGGTGAGAGTGGTAACACCCGCACGCAGGCGACCCGGAATTATGAGATGGATCGCACTATCAGTTACACCAACTATGATGGTGTCAGAGTACAGCGTCTGTCAGTTGCGGTGGTAATTGATGAGCCCGAAGGCGAGACGGTCGCACCGTGGACCAGTGAGGATGTCGAACGAATTACTGCGCTGGTGCGCGATGCCGTGGGTTACAACGAAGCACGCGGTGACAGTGTAACCGTCATCAATAAACGTTTTGCCCAGCCACAGGAAATAGCCATCGACAGTCTGCCAATCTGGCAGGAACCCTGGTTTGCAAGTCTGTTAAAACAGGGAGCGGGGGTCGTGTTTGTGCTGATACTGGTATTTGGCGTGCTGCGTCCGGCCATCAAGCGACTTGCCGCTGTTGGCGCTGACTCGCGCGGCATGGTTCCGGTAGCTGCGTCAGCGGGCGGTACTGCGAACAACGAAGTGCGTTACACCGATGTGCGCCCGGATGCAAACAAAGGCAGTGGTGAATCTGTCACCCTGAGTGGTGGCGATGATCTGTTATTGAGCGCACCGGGCGACAGCTATGATCGCCAGCTCAGTGCAATTAAAGGATTGGTGGCCCAGGATCCCGCCCGGGTGGCCCAGGTAGTAAAAAACTGGATATCTAACGATGGCTGAGAACAACACAATGGACAAAACAGCTCGCTCGATGAGCTCTCTGGAACGCGCGGCGATTCTGTTGATGAGCATGGGTGAAAAAGATGCTGCGGAAATCCTCAAGCAAATGGGTCCCAAGGAAGTGCAGCGGGTCGGCTCGGCGATGTCCACGCTTAAATCGGTGACGCAGGATACTGTTTCGGGGGTCCTGAACCTGTTTTTGCATGAATGTGGTTCAGAAAGCGGACTGGGTGTCGGCGCGGAAAGTTACATCCGTACCATGCTCACAGAAGCGCTGGGTGAAGATCGCGCACGTGGTTTTCTGGATCGTATCCTGCTTGGCAGTTCCGGTTCAGGCATTAACAGCCTGAAGTGGATGGATCCGCGTTCGGTGGCGGACGTCATCAAACTGGAACATCCGCAGATTCAGGCTGTCGTATTGAGTTATCTGGAGCCCGATCAGTCAGCCAGCATTCTGTCCAATTTCCCGGAAAAGGTGAGACTGGAAATCATGATGCGGATTGCGTCTCTGGAAAGTGTACAACCTGACGCATTGAAAGAATTGAACCTGATTCTGGAGAAACAGTTCTCGGGCAAGGGCTCCAATCCGTCCACGACCATTGGTGGCACCAAAACGGCCGCGGAAATCATGAACCATCTTGATGGATCGGTGGAGCAGGAACTGATGCAGTCCATCAAGGATACGGATGAGGATCTGGGCAACCAGATTCAGGATCTGATGTTTGTATTTGACAATCTGCGCGAAGTGGATGACCGTGGCATTCAGTCGCTGCTGCGGGAGGTCTCTTCGGAGGTGCTGATACTGGCCTTGAAAGGTGCAGACGATTTCCTCAAGGAGAAGTTCTTCAACAACATGTCCAAACGTGCGGCAGAATTGCTGCGTGATGACCTTGAAGCCAAAGGTCCGGTGCGGATTGTGGAAGTGGAGGCAGCACAAAAAGAGATTCTGGTGGTGGCGCGGCGTATGGCCGATGCAGGCGAGATTCAGCTTGGTGGTGGCAGCGAGGCAATGATCTGATATGCAACG
This sequence comes from uncultured Pseudohongiella sp., assembly GCA_963974875.1. Classification (GTDB taxonomy): domain Bacteria; phylum Pseudomonadota; class Gammaproteobacteria; order Pseudomonadales; family Pseudohongiellaceae; genus Pseudohongiella. Next base: position 8,331 of record CAXBER010000006.1, read on the forward strand.
ACATCTGTTTGACGGTGTGAACCGGGTAAGTCAGAAATCAGTGGAGACCCAGCGGGTGTTGCGCTGGATGCCGCCAACCATCGGCAAGGCGGGCAACCTGATTCAGGCTGAGCCGCGTGAGGAGTCACAACTGCGTCAGGCGGTGGCACAGAATGCAGGTGGAGCCGCTGCAGGTGCGGTACCGCCCACGAATGTTGCCGGTTCAGATTTTACGCAATCGTATGATGAAGGATATGAGCAGGGACTGTTGCTGGGTCGCAAGGAAGGTCTGCAAAAGGGATTGCAGGAGGGCCGTGAGCAGGGTTACAAGCTGGGATTTGAAGAAGGTCATGGTGAAGGTTTTGTGCTGGGACAAAGTGCAGGCCATGAAGAAGGACTGGCGCAGGCGGATCAGGAAGTACGCCAACAACTGAATGTGCTGAACAGCATGATGACTCACTTGTCACATGCCATCAACGATCAGGACTATCAGCTTGAAAAAGCACTGTTGGCGCTGGTGCGGGTAGTGTCCCGCAATGTGATACAGCGCGAGTTAGAGACCGACAGCAGTCACATCATGAAAATCGTGCGCCAGGCGATCAACACGCTTCCACCAAGCCGTGACAATATCCGTATTCTCGTCAACAACGCTGACCGGGATCTGGTGCTTCGTGCTGCCGAGGAAGGTGGCGAGAACTGGCGGGTGATTGCCAGTGCACAGGTGGAACGGGGCGGATGTCGTGTGGAGACTGATCACAGCGCGGTGGACTTTACCACCACCGAACGTTTTAATCAGGCAATTGAACAGATAGTCAGCAAACAGTTTTTGCATGACGAGGACACACGAAATCAGAGCGTGCCTGCCGGAGAGGCGCTGGAAGAGGCACCGGAGCCGGTGGTAAAGCCGATGTCCAGCGATCAACCGGCACGGGCCAGGCGCAGTCTGGCGGAAGAGGCCGAGGCACTGGCAGCGCCGGAGACAGGTGCAGGCGCAGTTTCAGACACAGATTCAGGCACAGATTCAATCACCGATTCCGGACAGGATGACAGACAATAATGTTTCAACGACAGAGTCTGGCCCAGCGGTTACGCTGTTACATTCCTGAGGATCGCTTGCCGATTCAGCCGGTGATCGTCGGCCGGCTGACCCGCGTGGTCGGCATGACACTGGAAGCGGTAGGCTGCAATGTTTCTCTGGGCGGCCGCTGCCTGGTCGGTCACAGCAGTGGCAAGGACATTGAGGCTGAGGTTGTTGGGTTTGACGGTGCCCGCATCTTCCTCATGCCTCTTTACAGTGTTGAGGGGTTGCAGCCGGGCGCGCGCGTTGTGCCGGCCACCCAGACCCAGACATTGTGGGTGGGCAATGGTTTGCTGAGCCGTGTGCTCAACGGGTTTGGTGAACCCATTGATGGCAAGGGACCGCTGGCAGTCAATGAGTGCCGTGCGGCTGAGCCGGAGCGTTATATCAACCCACTTAAGCGCCAGCCCATCAGGCAGACACTGGATGTGGGTATTGCGGCAATCAATGGTCTGCTGACGGTAGGACGTGGTCAGCGCATCGGCCTGTTCGCCGGCTCCGGCGTGGGTAAGTCGGTGCTGCTGGGCATGATGACCCGCTTTACCGAAGCAGATGTGATTGTGGTGGGGCTGATTGGTGAACGTGGCCGTGAGGTCAAGGAGTTCATTGACGAGATTTTGGGTGAAGAGGGGCTGCGGCGCTCCGTTGTGGTGGCGTCACCCGCTGATGATTCACCTTTGATGCGTTTGCGTGCGGCAACGGTGACCACCCGGATTGCAGAGGGGTTTCGGGATCAGGGCAAGGATGTGTTGCTGTTGATGGATTCACTAACCCGGTTTGCCATGGCGCAACGTGAAATTGCCCTGGCAATCGGTGAACCACCAGCCACCAAGGGGTACCCACCTTCAGTGTTTGCGCGTATCCCGCAACTGGTGGAACGGGCGGGTAACGGCGACAAGGGCGAAGGCACTATCACGGCGTTTTATACCGTATTGACGGAAGGTGATGACCAGCAGGATCCGATTGCCGATTCCTCGCGCGCGATTCTGGATGGTCATATTGTGCTGTCGCGCACCCTGGCTGAACAGGGTCACTATCCTGCCATTGATATTGAGGCTTCCATCAGTCGTGTGATGCCATCAGTGGTCAGTGCGGAACATCTTGCCAAAGCACAACTGTTTAAACGTGTGTATTCACGCTATCAGCAGAACCGGGATCTGATCAGTGTTGGTGCCTACACCATGGGCGCAGACCGGGATATTGATTTTTCCATTGAACGGATGCCGCATCTGCGACAGTTCCTGCAGCAGGGGCTGACGGAGAATGTGGGCATGAACGAGGCAGTCGACCGGCTGGCGAAAGCCATCACTCCGCCGACGCGCAAAATGCCCGGCGCGCAGGGCAGCACGACGAACGTGACCCAGTTACCGCCGCGCAGTGCTGACAACCGCCCGGAGCCTCGCACACTGGGAGGCAATGAGCGTCAGGCAGATGGTCGCAAAGCATGAAGCGGGTCAAACGCATGCAGCCGGTATTACGTATTGCCGAGCTGGAAGCGGAGAAAGCCGGGCGGCGACTGGCACATGCCCAGCAGCGACTGCTGGCGGAAGATTTCAAACTGGTTCAGCTGAGTGAGTATCAGCAGGAGTATCGGCAGCGGCTGCAGACTGCGGGCAAACAGGGACTGACGGTTGACCGCCTGCGGTTGTTTGACGGTTTCCACCAGCAACTGGACACTGCCATGGCCCACCAGAAGACCGTCATTGCTGCCCATCATCAGGAAATTGAAGTGCTGCGTAAACAATGGCAGCAACTGGACATCCGGCACAAGAGTCTGCAAAAAATGCTTGAGCGCCTTCAGGCCGAGGCGAACGCTGCCCAGGCCCGCAATGAACAGCGCAACCACGATGAGTATGCCCGCCGTCGGTCAGATAATTCCGGCTGGAACTGAGGTTCTGGCAGGCTTCTTGCTGGTAAATAACTCTGAAGAATAGTGATTCAGAGGATTATCACATGTTGTTACCCGCCGATTTGATGTTGTTGTCAGGATCCTCCGGTGCATCCCGTAATGAGGTTGACACTGTAGCATTGCGCCCTGGCGCTGAAGGCACCGCTGCCGGTTCCTGGTTGACCGGAGATGACCTGGCAGACTCCGGTACGGATGCCAGGGAAGCGCCCAGAGTATTGATTAACAAGATTTTGTCACAAATGTCTGGTGAGCAGAGTGATGCATTTGCAGCCGATTTTGTGGACAATCTGCGTGAGCTAGTACCGCTTGAAAATTCGTCAGATATACTGCCCGGGCTGACGGCCACGGGTGCCGTGCAACAGACGCCCACTGACCCTGCGGACCTGGTGTCCGTCAATTGGTCAGTGGATGAGCTGCTGAAATTTTCCGCCCAACTGATGGATGGCGGTAATTCTTTGCCGCCGGATGAACAGAATTTGCCACAAGTGCTGGCCAGCGCACTGGCCGCCCTGCAGGGTCTGGCACTGGCAGATTCCCGGGCGGAAGTAACCGCCACGCCCGGCAGCGGGGCATCAGCCCTGAGCGGGTTTTCAGAATCAGCCCTGAGCGAACCCCCTCTGAGCTGGGCATCACAAACAGCCCTGAACGGGGCATCAGCCCCGGACCTTGCATCCGTGCTTCCACTGGACCGGAATTCACTAACAGCCCTTAGCGGGGAAACAGCCTTGAGCAGGGAAGCAGCCCTGAGCGGGGAAACAGCCCTGAGCGGGGAAACAGCCCTGAGCGGGGGAACAGCCCTGAGCGAGGGTACAGCCCCGAGCGGGACATCCGCCCCAAACGGATCACTTCCCCCCGCACCCGTCGATAATGCAACACCGGCCTTAGCAACCGGCACAGTCGCGGACTCACCAACAACCGCCGGTCCACTCACGCCGGTATCCGACCCGGACCGATCGGCTGCCCGACAGGCCACACCCCCCGGACTTCATGGACAGTCAACAAACCAGTCAGTTGGCACGTCAGCGATGTTGTCATCATCCGCAGACACCACAACCCGCATGCAGGCCGCACAGGATAGTGCCGCGATTACGGATGCCGAGAGTCTGCGCTCAGCTGTCAGCCAGGCCGGCGCTGCAACACCGGCAGTTGCTGTAACAGGTGCAGTTGAAGGTGCGGCTGCTGGTGCCGGCACCAACCCGGAGCTGGCGAAAACGGGTAATGCGGAGAGCAGTGCGCACTTCCGGTCTCCCGGTGAAACTGCAACACCCCTGTCGATAAATGCCGACAATCAGATGAGTCGCACCCGGCAGGCTCAGTCAGCAGCCATGATGGCTGCGTCCGCCAACGCCATGAGCGCCGGTGACACTAACCTGACAGGCTCCGCGGAATCTGCCGGCAGCCGCGCTGATGCTGCGCAGACGTTGGTGTCAGCTGCTCCCACAGCTTCCGAATTGGCAACAGACCTCTACGGTGCAGATCAACGCCGACAGGTCGCCCAGCAATCCCGTGAGGCCACTGTGGTCGCACAGCAGCAACCGCTGGCACAGGCGCGCGTGCTGGCTGAAGGTCTGTTGTCCCAGTCCGGCTCATTCGGGCACGCGAGCTGGGGCGAGGGCATCGGGCGGCAATTACTGATCATGAGCGCCAACGGTGTAAACAGCGCGCAGATCCGTCTGGACCCACCGGAGCTGGGCACCTTGACTGTGCGCGTACAGATGACTGATCAGGCAGCTACCGTGCACTTTGTCAGCCAGCATGCGATGGTGCGTGATGCGCTGGAACAGCAATTGCCACGCCTGCAGGACATGTTTCGTGGAGAGGGCGTAGAGTTGCTGGATGCGTCGGTATCGGATCAGTCTGCACAGCAGCGCGGCAGTGATTCCGGTGCCAGTCAGTCCGGCGATGATAACGCACGCCAGAGTACAACAGCCGGCCCGGAGGCTGACAGCGCTACCGGGAAGCAGATGGAACAGGCTGTTTTGCGTTCCAGCAGCCTGATTGATTTTTACGCCTGATCGATCTCTTTGTGTCAAACACTTGTCTGCAGGCGTCATTCTGACGCCTGCATGGCGTCACAAAATTGGCGAAAGCTGTTTTGCGTTGATGCTGTCAAATTTCGTTATCATATTGAATTAGAACGTTTTAACAGATTTTTTCAAGTCTGGCACAAGCTTTGCTTCTGCTATTGATATTAAAGATGACGAGGTGGTTATGGCTGACGAACAAAATGCTGATCAGAGTGGCGCCAAGGGCAGCAAAAAGATGTTGATTATTGGCCTGGCGGCCGTTCTGGTAGTGGGGATTGCCGGCGCCGGGGCGTGGTTCTTTCTGTTGGCCGGAGATCCGGCTGAAGTCAGCGAAACCGACGTTGAAACTACACCAACGCTCGGCCCCGTAGAGTATGTCGAACTCTCCCCGGCATTTATTGTCAATTTTCCGCATCGGGGTCGCCAGCGGTTTATGCAGGCGACCATTTCTGTCATGGGCCGGGATGTTGAGGCGATGGAAGCGGTCAGGCAGCATATGCCGGCTATCAGGCACAATCTGATCAACCTGTTGAGTGCTCAGCTGGTGCTGGTTTTCGAAAATCCGGTTGGTATCGAGGCGTTGCGTCAACAGGCTACTGAGGAAGTAAAGCAGGTACTGCAGCGCGAGATAGGCCGGCCAGGCATAGAAGAAGTTCTGTTTACCAGTTTTGTTATGCAATAAGGCGGTGGGAGCACACTGATGCAGGATCTGTTATCACAAGATGAGATTGATGCGCTTCTCCACGGCGTAGACGACAGTGATATCGATGGTGATCTGGATGATGATCCGGGTTCGGTGCGTGCCTATGATCTGACCAGCCAGGATCGGATTGTTCGCGGTCGTATGCCCACGCTGGAAATGATCAATGAACGATTTGCCAGGTATACCCGCATCAGTCTTTTTAATCTGTTGCGCCGTTCCGCCGACGTCTCCATTGGCGGCGTTCAGATCACCAAATTCGGAGAATATCTGCATACACTTTATGTGCCTACCAGCCTGAATCTGGTCAAGTTTCGACCGCTGCGTGGCACGGCATTGATAGTGCTGGATGCCAAGCTGGTATTCAAACTGGTGGACAACTATTTTGGCGGCGATGGGCGTCACGCCAAGATTGAGGGTCGCGAGTTTACACCGACTGAACTGCGTGTTGTGCAGATGGTATTGAATCAGATTTTTGTTGATCTGGGTGAAGCCTGGCGCAATGTCTACAAACTGGATTTTGACCACCTGCGCTCTGAGGTCAATCCAGCCATGGCGAATATTGTCAGCCCCAGTGAAGTAGTGGTTGTGAGCAGTTTTCACATTGAGCTGGATGGTGGTGGTGGCGATATTCATATCACCCAGCCCTATGCCATGATTGAGCCGATTCGCGAGTTGCTGGACGCCGGTATGCAAAGCGATGTGGACGAGCATGATGAGCGTTGGGGCAAGGCGCTGAAAGAACAGATCAAGCATGCAACCGTTGAGTTTACCTGCGATGTTTTTGAACGTGAGATCACCCTGCGCGATGTGGTGGATCTTGAAGAGGGTGACATCATTCCGGTCGAAATGCCGGAAATTGTGATTCTGAAGGCCAATGGTGTACCGCTGTTCAATACCCGTGTCGGGATGTCCAACGGCAATCTGGCGTTGCGGATAGACGGTGTGCACCGTACGACTGATGACTGAGGAGAAGACAATGAGTGAGAACGATCAGGCGATGGCTGATGAATGGGCCGCAGCGATGGAAGAAGATAAACAGTCCGGTGCCGGTGAGATTGACAATGGCGGTAGCGGTCGCAGCAAAAAGGATGGTTCGCCCGATCTGGATGTCATTCTGGATATCCCGGTACGGATCTCAATGGAGGTTGGAAGCACTGCAATCACCATCCGGAACCTGCTGCAACTGAATCAGGGCTCTGTCATCGAACTGGACCGCCTGGCTGGTGAACCGCTGGATGTACTGGTTAACGGCACTCTGATTGCGCATGGCGAAGTGGTCGTCGTGAATGACAAATTCGGTATCCGTATGACTGATGTGATCAGTCCGTCGGAACGTATCAAGAAACTGCGCTGAGAGAATTCCCCCAACATGGCTGAAGCAACCGTCAGACTTACAGAAGCCGCGCAATCTGCAGCGCAGACCACTGCCATAACGGGTAGCGGGGCTTCCGCAATGGCGCAGACCCTGTTGTGGCTGATGGTCATTATTGGTTTGATTCTGGCACTGGCCTGGGTGGCGAAACGTTTTTCCAACGGCACCGGTTTTGGCAGTCAGGGTATGAAGGTCATCAGCGCGTTGCCGGTGGGTAACCGCGAACGCATCGCTCTGGTACAGGTGGGTGATAAACAGATTCTGCTGGGTATTGCACCGGGCAACGTCAGTAAACTACATGTGTTTGATGAACCCGTAATGCCTGCGCCGGCGGCTTCGGGTTCATCTGCTGTCTCCTCCGCCAGCGGCCAGCGAGCTGGTTTTCAGAGTGTTCTGAAAAACGCGCTCAACCGGAATCACTAAGATGCTGTACCTGCAAAAGCTGCGATCCTGTTTACTGCTGTTGTGCCTGATTGGCACGCACATGTTCTTCTCCATTGATGTTTTTGCGCAGGATGTACTCAGTACCTTGCCTGAGGAAACTGCAACGCCTGTGCAGGATAACTTTCTGAGCGGTATTCCTGCGCTGGCAGTCACAACCGATGCGGATGGTTCGCAGCAATACTCGGTTACCCTGCAGATTCTGTTTATCATGACTGCGTTGACCCTGTTGCCGGCGCTGGCCATGATGATGACCTCGTTTACCCGGATTATTGTTGTGTTTGCCATTCTGCGACAGGCACTGGGACTGCAACAGACGCCGTCCAACCAGATTCTGCTGGGGTTGGCGCTGTTCCTGTCCATATTTATCATGACGCCGGTGTTTCAGCAGGTGAATATTAACGCTCTGCAGCCGTACATCAATGAAGAGATTAATGCCGATCAGGCGCTGGCCCAGGCGGAGATACCATTTCGTGCATTCATGGCAGCGCAGACCCGGGAGTCGGATCTGCAACTGTTTCTGGAGTTATCCGATTCGCCGGAGGTTGCCAGCATTGATGAGGTGCCAATCACAGTACTGATTCCTGCCTTTGTCACCAGCGAATTAAAAACTGCGTTTCAGATAGGTTTTCTGCTGTTCATTCCGTTTCTGGTGATCGACCTGGTGGTGGCCAGTGTGCTGATGGCGATGGGTATGATGATGCTTTCGCCAATTATTATTTCTTTGCCGTTCAAGATCATGCTGTTTGTGCTGGTTGACGGCTGGGCCATGGTTATCGGTACCCTGGCCATGAGTTTTGGAGTCTGATGCGATGACACCTGATGTGGCGGTCACCGTCTGGCGCGAAGCAATGTGGTTGATCGTATTGCTGGTGGCAGTGATTGTAATGCCAAGCCTGCTGATCGGACTGGTCATCAGTACCTTTCAGGCGGCAACCCAGATCAACGAGCAGACCCTGAGTTTTCTGCCACGCCTGATGACAACACTGGTTGTTATCATCATGACCGGGCCGTGGTTGTTGCGCAAAATCCTCGACTTCTCCGAGCAGTTGATTCTCAGTATTCCAATGTTGATAGGTTAGGCGGGTGTTGACGTTTACGGATGCGGAGATCGGAGCACTGCTGGGCAGTTATTTGTGGCCAATGTTTCGCATCATGGGATTTTTTCTGGCGGCGCCCGTGTTCGGCTCCAATTTTGTACCCGTCAGGGTGCGGTTGATTCTGTCGCTGGTGGTTTCTCTGCTGATTGCACCAACCATACCCGCAGTGCCGGTGGTGGAGGCATTGTCGCTGTCCGCATTTCTGATTGTTGCACAGCAGATCCTGGTTGGCGCCGCGCTGGGTTTTTTCCTGCAGATGCTGTTCCAGTTGTTTGTTTTGCTGGGCCAGATGATTGCCATGCAGATGGGGCTGGGTTTTGCTTCCATGATGGATCCGGCCAATGGCGTAAACGTGGCAATCCTCAGTACGTTTTATCTGATGTTTGTCACGGTGCTGTTTATTTCCTTTGACGGTCATCTGGTGATGATCGAAGTGATTGCGGAGAGCTTTACACTGGTGCCAATCGCTACCACCGGGCTTGACGTGGATGTCTACTATCAATTGATCAGCACCATAAGCTGGGCTTTTTCCAGTGCGCTGCTGCTGGCATTACCAGCAGTGACTGCCTTGCTGATCACCAATTTTGCATTTGGCATCATGACCCGCGCCGCACCACAGATGAATATTTTTGCACTGGGTTTCCCGGTGGCACTGATGTTCGGGTTGTTCATTGTGTGGATAAGCATGGCGTTTTTTCTGGATTCAGTTGAAGCAATATTTGCAGAGATGTTTGTCCGCATGCGCGCGTTATTACAATAGGGAGTGAGTCATGGCAGAAGAGCAGGATTCCTCGGCGGAAAAAACCCAGGAACCCACCCCCAAACGGCTTGAAAAAGCCAGCGAGGAAGGCGATACCGTCCGTTCCCGCGAACTCAATACCATGGCTATCCTGTTGACCGGTTCGGTCGGCATGCTGATGTTTGGCGGATTGATGGCGCAGTCACTGGGCAATATCATGGGCCAGAATCTGGTACTGTCGCGCGCCGCCATTTTTGACACTGCCACCATGATCAGCTATCTGGATGTGTCGGTGATGGAAGGCATGCGACTGATGCTGCCGATTTTTGGGGTGCTGCTGCTCGCAGCATTCCTTGGCCCCATAGGGTTGGGGGGCTGGAACTTTACGTTCAAGGCGGTGATGCCCAAGGCCAGCCGGATGAATCCGGGTTCAGGTCTCAAACGCATGTTTGGCCCCAAAGCACTGGTGGAGCTTGCGAAGGCCGCCGGCAAGGTGCTGGTGGTGGCCGGTATTGCGCTGCTGCTGCTTGCTGTAAACATGAACACAATCATGGGTATGCAGCAGGAGGCTATCGGGCCCGCCATACAACATGCGATGGTTGTTATTGGCTGGTCGGTGCTGGCAATGTCCTGTGCAATGATTCTGATAACCATGATCGATATTCCGTTTCAGATTCACTCGCATACACAAAAATTGCGCATGACCACGCAGCAGGTCAAGGACGAGATGAAGGATACGGAAGGAAAGCCGGAAGTGAAACAGCGCATCCGGCAGTTGCAGTATCAAATGTCACAGAACAAGATGCTTAATGCATTGCCGCAGGCCGATGTCATTATCACCAACCCGGAGCATTATGCCGTGGCGCTGAAATATCAGCAGGGTGGGGGGCAGGGTGCGCCTGTGCTGCTGGCCAAGGGGATTGATTTTATGGCGCTGCGCATACGTGAGGCCGCCGCCAAACACAAAATTCCCGTCATTGAGTCACCAGTACTTGCGCGCGCAATTTTCTACAATACAAAACTGGACGAAGAAATTCCCGAAGGCCTGTACAAGGCGGTTGCGCAGGTGCTGGCTTATGTGTTCCAGCTGCGTCAGCATGTCAGAGGCGTGGGACCAAAACCTGTGTTGGCCACTGACCTGCCAGTGCCAGAGGAGTTGCGTCACGACTAAAAAGCGTCTGAAATCCTGAGGCTTATTAAAATAAATTTCACATTCGTAAAAAGTGAGCACGACTTTTGCAGTACCTGTATCAGGAACACAAAAGTTGACTTGAATCGCTGCAAAAGCGTCAAGAAATTGGTTGCGGTGACTGTTATCTGACAGTCCTCCGTCAACGGAGCTACTTAAACGACATGATGAACTTTGGTACAGAATCAGGAAGAGGGATGGACCGCACCAGGCTGCTGTCCAATGCCCGCAGTCTGACCGACGGCAATCTGGGTATCCCCATTTTGTTGCTGGTGATTCTGGCGATGATGACCCTGCCGATTCCACCGATTCTGCTCGATGTGTTTTTCACGTTTAACATTACGATCGCACTGGTCGTGCTGGTAGTGGCTGTTTACGCCATGCGGCCACTTGATTTTGCTGTCTTCCCGACCATTCTGCTGATTTCAACACTGCTGCGGCTGGCACTGAACGTCGCCTCTACCCGCGTTGTACTGCTCAACGGGCACGAAGGCGGTGCGGCTGCGGGGCGCGTTATCGAGTCATTCGGTGAGGTTGTCATCGGTGGCAACTACGCGGTAGGTCTGATTGTGTTTCTCATTCTGATCATTATCAATTTTGTAGTAGTCACCAAGGGCGCAGGGCGCATTGCGGAAGTCAGTGCGCGATTCACGCTGGATGCGATGCCGGGCAAGCAGATGGCAGTAGACGCTGACATGAACGCCGGCATTATCGATCAGGAACAGGCCAGAGCGCGTCGCCAGGACATCACGCAGGAAGCTGACTTCTACGGGGCCATGGATGGTGCCAGTAAATTTGTCAAAGGTGATGCCATTGCCGGCATTCTGATTCTGGTTATCAATATGGTCGGTGGTCTGGCCATCGGCATGTTGCAGCATGAACTGACCTTTGGTCTGGCTGCAGAGCGATATGCACTGCTGACCATCGGTGACGGTCTGGTGGCACAGATTCCGGCACTGGTGCTGTCAACAGCGGCAGCGATCATGGTTACCCGCAATAACAATTCCGAGATGATGGGCGCCCAGGTGGTGGGGCAGATGTTTGCAACCCCGCGTTCTCTGGGTATTGCCGGCATGGTGTTGTTTGTGATGGGTATCGTGCCAGGTATGCCACATTTTGCATTTCTGTCATTGTCTGCAGCGGCAGTGACCGGCTCTGTGCTGATTTACCTGAAACAGCAGCGGGCCGCCGCACCCGGCATTGAAGAGGAGGCCGCGAAAAAAGCCGAGCAGGAGAAAAAGCTGGCGGAAGCCGAACCCCAGGAGCTGGGCTGGAATGATGTTGCTCCGGTAGACGTGGTGGGGCTGGAAGTCGGCTACCGATTGATTCCGCTGGTGGATAAAACGCAGGGTGGGCAACTGTTGGGCCGTATCAAGGGGATTCGCAAAAAACTCTCTCAGGAACTTGGTTTTCTGGTGCCATCGGTGCACATTCGCGACAACCTTGACCTGCAGCCCAATGAGTATCGCATCAATCTGATGGGCGTGAATGTTGGCGGGGCTGAGATCTATCCGGAGCGCGAGATGGCCATTAATCCGGGGCAGGTGTATGGCCAGGCGCAGGGTATTGCCACCAAGGATCCGGCGTTCGGGCTGGATGCCTTGTGGATTGAACCGGGTCAGCGCGAGCAGGTGCAGTCGCTGGGTTATACCGTGGTGGATGCCAGTACCGTTGTGGCGACTCATATGAATACCCTGTTGCAGAAACATGCACACGAGTTGCTGGGTCACGATGAAGTGCACGAATTGCTGGCCATGCTCGCAAAAACCTCCAAAAAGCTGGCCGAAGAGCTGCCATCCATGGTCAACCCCAATATTTTGCGCCGCGTGTTACAGAATCTGTTGCAGGAAGGTATTCCGGTGAAAGACATGCGCACGATTGGCGAGGCGCTGGCAGTCACCGCAGCGCGTACCAGTGATCCTGGCGTGCTGACAGCCGCGGTGCGGGTGGCACTGGCGCGGGTGATAGTACAGGGTATTTACGGCAACCGCTCAGAATTGCCGGTGATTACGCTGGATCCGGCACTGGAACAGATATTGCTTAAAGCAGTACAGCAGTCGGCACAGCAAAGTGAGCAGGGTATGGCGGATGACAACGTGGTTATTGAGCCGGGCATCGCAGAGCGTCTGCAGCAGGCGCTGGTACAGGCGGCACAGCGGCAGGAAATTGCCGGCAATCCTGCCGTTTTGCTGGTTGGTGCGCCATTGCGCGCACTGCTCAGCCGGTTTGTGCGTTTTACGATGGCGGGATTGAAGGTACTGTCGTATCAGGAAATTCCGGATAACAAACAGATAACGATTGTGGCGACCATTGGCCAGTAAACAAGACAGGCCAGTAATTAGACAGGCACATCAACATGCCTGACAAAGGTGAGGACTGATCATGCAACTTAAAAAATTCCTGGCAAAAGACATGCGGCAGGCACTGATGCAGGTACGCGAGGCACTGGGTGAGGATGCTGCCATTCTCTCCTCCCGCAGCGTACCCGGCGGTGGTGTGGAGGTGGTGGCAACCCAGTCTCCGCCGGCGGTGACAGCAGTCGCGGATCAGGCAACTGCCGTGCCGGCTGTCAGTAAAGCTGAGTTTGGTGCCATGCGCTCGGAGTTGAACAGTATTCGCAGCCTGCTGCAGCAGCGGCTGAATGGTATTGCCTGGGATCAGTTTGCCCGTCATACGCCAGCCCAGGCAGCTGTCTGGGAGCGGTTGTCGGCCATGGGGTTGCCGGGTGTGATCAATCGCAGATTGATTGACGGTGCAAACGGTGCCCGTACGCTGGAGCAGTTGTGGCGCCAGTCGTTGTCAGCACTGGTCAGGCAGACACCGGTGATGGGCAGCGATCCGGTAGAAGCCGGTGGGGTATTTGCATTGCTTGGACCAACAGGCGCCGGTAAAACCACCACCATCGCCAAGCTGGCAACACGCTTTGTGCTGGCGCACGGTCCGGAGGACGTTGCACTGGTCACGACGGACAGTTTTCGGCTGGCGGCGCACGAACAATTGCGCACATTGGGGCGAATACTTGGCGTCAGCGTCAGGATTGTTGATAATGAGCACTCGCTGGCTGACACACTGGACAGCCTGTCGCACAAACGCCTGGTGTTGATCGATACCGCAGGTCTGCCTTCGGGTCATCCTGATCAGATCCGTCAACTGACGGCGCTGGCACAGCAACCGCAGGTGCAGAAGTGGCTGGTGTTGCCATGCACCACGCAGGCACAGGTCCTGAATGCCGCCTGGAAAACCTGTTCGACGGCAGGTGTTTCTGCGTGTATTCTGACGCATCTGGACGAAGCCTGTACGATGGGTGAGGCGCTGGCGTTGTGTATTGAACGCGCTCTGCCTGTGGTGTACGAGACGTTCGGGCAAACCATACCGGACGATCTGGCGGTCGCAACGGCGCAGACACTGGTCAGGCGGGCGGTAGCACTTGGGCGGGAACAGGCCGCGACACCGGTGGACCGTCACAAAATTTTGAACGATTATGGCAGTCAGGCGATGGCTGCCGTTCCGGTTGCCGGGAATGCGGCACGTTAACGCTGGGGAGAATTAAAGGGATGCATCCCATACAAGTACTGGCTGTGACCGGTGGCAAAGGTGGCGTCGGCAAGACCAGTATTTCTGTCAATCTCAGTCTGGCCCTGGCGCAACTGGATAAGCGGGTCGTGCTGATGGACGCGGATCTTGGCCTGGCCAACGTGGATATTCTGCTGGGTGTAAAAGCCAGCCGCACCATTGAAGATGTGCTGGCAGGTGATTGCAGCCTTGGCGAGGTACTGGTGAAGACACATGGCATCAGTATCATACCGGCATCATCCGGAGTGCAGTCACTGGTAACCATGGGTCCCGGGCAGCACGCGGGTATTATCGATGCCTTCAGTGAGCTGGCTGATGACCTGGATGTGCTGGTAGTGGATACCGCAGCGGGCATCTCCGATACAGTGATCAGTTTTGTTCGCGCGGCCCAGGAAGTGATTGTGGTCGTCTGTGATGAACCTTCATCCATGACCGACGCCTATGCGCTGATCAAACTGCTGAACCGCGACTGTCAGTTGCAGGACTTCAGAATTCTGGCGAACATGACGCGCAGTGCTGAGGAAGGTATCAACCTGTTCAATCGGTTTTCTGCGGTTGCGGGGCGCTTTCTGGATGTGAATCTGCGTTTTGCCGGTGAAATACCTTATGATGAAACCTTACGCAAGGCCGGGCAGCGACAGCGCCCGGTGCTGGATGCCTATCCGGGTTGCAAGGCATCCGAAGCCTACCGGCGCCTTGCCAAAGAAGTCGCCAGCTGGCCGGTACGCACCGAAGCCAGCGGCAAGCTGGAATTTTTTGTCGAACGACTGGTTCAGGGCATGGTCTGACATATGAGTGCCTCGGTTTATCAAGATGTACAGACTGGCAACATGGATGACATGGTGACGCAGCACGCGCCGCTGGTTAAACGTATTGCGCATCATTTACTGATGCGCATGCCGTCCAGTGTTCAGCTGGATGATCTGATTCAGTCAGGCATGATTGGTTTGCTGGAAGCGGCACGCAAATACGATGTCTCCAAGGGGGCCAGTTTCGAGACGTATGCCGGTATCCGCATCCGCGGTGCCATGCTGGACGAAATACGCCGTGGTGACTGGGCCCCTCGCTCGGTGCATCGCAAGTCCCGCGAGGTCGCCGAGGCCGTCAAGCGGGTGGAATCGCGTACCGGTACCGATGCCCGGGATCATGAGGTGGCTGAAGAGCTCGGTATCGACCTTGAAACCTACTACACCATTTTGCAGGATTCCTCTGGCAGCCGTCTGTTCAGTTTCGACGATCTGACTGGTGGCGGTGACGACTCCATCATGGAATCAGCGTCAGCGCAGGTCAGCGGCCCGTCCGATGACCTGCAGGAGGACTCGTTCCGGGATCATCTGGCGGACGCCATAGAGGATCTGCCCGAGCGAGAAAAACTGGTGCTTGCGCTGTATTACGATGAAGAGCTGAATCTTAAAGAGATTGGCGAGGTGCTGGGCGTCAGCGAATCCCGCGTCAGTCAGATCCATTCCCAGGCTGCCTTGCGGCTGCGCGCACGACTCAAGGAATGGAGATAGGGGAACCTCTGAATAGCTGTCCTTCACTCCAGTCACAATTATTTCACACCGCCACCTAAATTTTTCCCCCGATTGAGCGATAACCCTTCTAGGGAACCTCTGAATAAGCCAGCGCTATTACAAATTGATTCAGAGGACCCCTGGAGAACTACCGTTCACTGGTGCGGTGCTCTGACAGAATTCACGACCTGGAGGCGGTTTTGAACAAGAACATGAAAATTCTCATTGTTGATGACTTCTCAACAATGCGACGCATTATCAAAAATCTGTTGCGTGACCTTGGCTTTACCAACACTGCCGAGGCTGATGATGGTAATTCCGCCTTGCCGATGCTTGAAAACGGCGAGTTCGAATTTCTGATTACTGACTGGAATATGCCGGGCATGACAGGGATTGATCTGCTCAAGGCTGTCCGGTCCAGCGAAAAGCTGCGCGCCTTGCCGGTATTGATGGTAACGGCGGAAGCCAAACGTGACCAGATCATTGCGGCTGCCCAGGCGGGCGTCAGTGGTTATGTGGTCAAGCCTTTCACCGCTGCGGCGCTGCAGGAGAAGATTGAAAAGATCTTTGAACGCGTCGAAGCCAACGGTTGAGGGGCGCGCCTTATGACAGAAACTGATCAGGAACGCTATGAACTCCTGTACCACGAAGTGGGACGACTGACCCGTGCACTGCACAATGCGATCAGGGACTTTCATCTGGATATCGGCCTGGAGGGTGATACGGTTGTCGAGCACGAACTGTCCGAGATGGTGGATGCCCGATGCCGGCTGAATTACGTTATGAATATGACCGAAGAAGCCGCCAATAAAACCATGGATAAAGTGGATGAGGCGGCGCCGATCATACAAGGGCTGGTTGACCAGAGCGCCGATCTGCGACCTGACTGGCAGACCTATATGGCCAGCCGCCAGTCAGATCCGGCAGAGCAGGACTTGTATGCAAGGGTTACCGCGCTGCTGGACAATGTCAGCACGGAAGGCGGTGGCATCCACGAGCGGCTTACCGACATCTTAATGGCGCAGGGTTATCAGGATCTGAGTGGTCAGGTTATCAAGCGGGTGATCAGTCTGGTCAGCGATGTAGAAAAAAGCCTGGTGCGACTGGTGAAACTGGCGAGCAGCGTTGAACAGGCAGCGGGTATTCAGTCAGCGGCCGCTGTCAGGGGCACAGATGACAGTCCGAGTGAACAGCAACGTATCAGGGCAGAGGGTCCACAAACAGATGTCCGCCGCAAGCACGATGTCGTGTCAGGTCAGGATGATGTGGACGATTTGCTGTCCAGTCTGGGGTTTTGACTCAGGCAACAGCGTACTGCTGAGGTCAGTCATGCGGAGAGGTCAGGCACTATGAGTTTTTTTGACGACGAAGAGATCCTTGAAGATTTTCTGGTGGAAGCCGGTGAAATTCTCGAGCAGCTTTCCGAACAGCTGGTGCAACTGGAGAAGCAGCCCGATGACAAGGATCTGCTGAATGCCATTTTTCGCGGGTTTCATACCGTCAAGGGTGGTGCTGGTTTTCTGCAACTCAATGCGATGGTCGATTGCTGTCATGTTACCGAAAATCTGTTCGATAATCTTCGCAATGGTCACCGCAAAGTGACTTCCGAGTTGATGGATATTGTTCTGCAGGCACTGGACTGCGTCAATGAAATGTTTGCCCGGGTCAAGGAGCGTCAGCCACCGCAGCCAGTTTCCGCCGAGCTGCTGGCGGCCCTTGAAGCATTGGCCAATGGTGAAGACGATCTGGCCGTGGCCTCCATTGCCGGTATGGCGGAACCGGAAACGAGCGGAAAAGTGCCTGACGACATGAATGATTGCATGTCTGATGACATAACCGATGAAGAGTTTGATGAGTTGCTGGCGGCGCTCGATTCAGCAGATGTGAGCGCCGAGTCAAACGGCTCCGATGCCGGCAGCAATGATGAGATTACCGACGAGGAATTTGAAGCGCTGCTGGATCAGCTGCAGGGCACTGTTGCCGCAGCTGATGTGCCAGAGAACAAACCCGCTTCAGCGGCCGTCGAGAGCAGTTCTGACGAAATAACGGACGAAGAATTTGAAGCGCTGCTGGATCAGTTGCATGGTACGCCGGGTGATGTGTCGCGGGCGACCGACGCTGCGCCTGCAAATACCGACAGCCCATCAGCAGGTATCAACAACCCGCCATCAAGTGCCGGCAGCCAGTCATCAAACGCCAGGCCTCATTTACAGGCGGTGCCTTCGACACCCGCCAGTGCGCCCGCTACAAGATCCTCTCCCGAGCCAGCCGCGCAGGCCGCCAGGGAGTCCTCTGCGCCTGAAACAACGGTGCGGGTGGATACCCGTCGGCTGGACGAGATCATGAATATGGTCGGCGAGCTGGTACTGGTCAGAAATCGTCTGGTCCGAATTGGTTCAACATCAGCGGATGAAATATTGTCCAAAGCGGTAGGGAATCTTGATCTGGTGACTGCCGACCTGCAGTCGTCCGTCATGAAAACCCGTATGCAACCCATCAAAAAGGTGTTCGGACGCTTTCCGCGTGTTGTAAGAGACCTGGCACGCAGCCTCAAAAAGGACGTATTGCTGGAACTGCACGGTGAAGATACCGATCTGGACAAGAATCTGGTTGAAGCGCTGGCCGACCCGCTTGTGCACCTGGTGCGTAATTCGGTGGACCATGGTATCGAGTTGCCGGATTTGCGCCAGGAGCGCGGCAAACCCAGGCAGGGTACCATTTTATTGTCTGCCGAACAGGAGGGGGATCACATACTGCTGACCATCAACGATGATGGCAACGGCATGGATCCTGACATGCTGCGGCGCAAGGCGGTTGAGAAAGGGTTGATGGACAGGGATGCGGCAGACAGACTCAGTCGCAGCGAATGTTTTGATCTTATCTTTGCGCCGGGATTCTCCACCAAGACTGAAGTATCCGATGTGTCTGGCCGTGGTGTGGGCATGGATGTGGTCAAGACCAAGATTTCCCAGTTGAACGGTTCGGTTGCCATTGAGTCCAGCCCCGGCAAAGGTACACGAATAGAGATCAAGGTGCCGTTGACGCTGGCGATCATGCCAACGCTGATGATCATGGTGGGTGAGCAGACGTTTGCCCTGCCACTGGCGAGTGTGAGCGAAATTTTTAATCTGGATCTCAGCAGCACACATGTTGTTGACGGCCAGCAGGTTGTCACTGTGCGCGACAAGGCTCTGCCATTGTTTCATCTGCGCCGCTGGCTCAGCCGCCAGGACGGTGATAAAGCCAGACTGAGTCCTGAGGCAAACGTGGTTATTGTCAGTGTTGGTGCACAGCGCGTTGGTTTTGTTGTGGATACGCTGATCGGGCAGGAAGAGGTTGTCATCAAGCCGCTCGGGAGAATGTTACATGGTACACCTGGCATGGCGGGCGCGACTATCACCGGTGATGGGCGCATAGCGGTGATTCTGGATGTGCCCGGGTTGTTAAAGTGTTATGCCGCATAACAGGGAATGTCATAGATGAGTATCAGGGTATTGGTGGTGGATGATTCAGGCTTTTTCCGGCGGCGTTTGACAGAGCTGATAAACGCCGACACCCGGCTGGAAGTTGTCGGGACTGCAGCTAACGGTCAGGAGGCGATTGATCAGACACAACGACTGAAGCCGGACGTGATCACCATGGATTACGAAATGCCGGTGATGGATGGCATTACTGCGGTGCGACATATTTACAGTGACAGCCGCACGCCGGTATTGATGTTTTCGTCGCTGACGTATGAAGGTGCACGGGTAACGCTGGACGCGCTTGAAGCAGGGGCGGTGGATTTTCTGCCCAAGAATTTTGAGGATATCTCACACCACGCTGATGAGTTGCAGAAGATTTTGTGCGACCGCATTGTGGTCGTGTCTGGCAGTCGCGGATCGGCCAGAAGCGCAGCTACGGGTGCCATGCTTCGCCCCGGCGGCGGGCAGTCCCGGGTGACATCAGCATCAGCGGCACCGGACAGGGCGGCAACACAGCGACGCACCGGCCTGCGCCAGTCACAACTGGTGATAATTGGCGCCTCTACCGGTGGGCCGATGGCGCTGCAGGAAGTGTTGACTGCGTTGCCGCGTGCGTTCCCGTTGCCAATACTGCTGGTTCAGCACATGCCGGGTACTTTTACCAAAGCGTTTGCTGAACGACTGAACAGAATCTGCCAGATAGAAGTTTCTGAAGCACAGGATGGCGATGTGCTGAAACCAGGACACGCCTATCTCGCACCGGGTGGCAAACAGATGCTGGTTGAGGGGCGCCCGCCTCTGAAAGTACGGGTCATGAATGGTGATGAACGGCTCAATTATCGTCCTTCCCTGGACGTGACTTTCGGGTCGGCATCGCGCGAACTGGGAGGCAAGGTACTGGGCGTGGTGCTGACCGGCATGGGTGCTGATGGTCGTGACGGCGCGCGTCTGCTCAAGGCTCAGGGCGCTACCATCTGGGCCCAGGATGAAGCCAGTTCAGTGATCTACGGCATGCCCATGGCAGTTGCCAGGGCGGGCCTGGTGGATGAAGTAATAGCGTTGAAAAATGTAGCCACAAGACTGAGCGAGGAGATCGCCTGACATGCGTATCTGGTCAGTAGCCAATCAGAAGGGCGGCGTGGGTAAAACCACCACGGCGGTAGCCCTTGCCTGCCTGCTGGCTGATCGGGGTAAACGCGTACTGATGCTGGATCTGGATCCCCAGGCATCGCTTGGCAGTTATTTCGGGCACTCACCTGAGAATGTTGAACACAGCAGCTTCAGACTGTTTGTGCCGCCCGGCAAATTGACTGATCAGATTGTCAGTGGCTGTATTCATGCTACCGGTTATCCGCAGTTGTCACTTGTGCCCGGCAGTACGGCGCTCGCAACCCTTGAGCGCAGTGCGGTGTCCCAGGAAGGCATGGGGCTGGCGATTGCGCGGACACTGGGACGTCTCTGGGACGATTATGACTATGCTCTGATTGACAGTCCTCCAACGCTGGGTGTGCTCCTGATTAATGCGCTGGCAGCCTCGGAGCAATTGATTGTGCCGGTGCAGACGGAGTATCTGGCTATCAAGGGCGTTGAGCGTATGCTGAATACGCTGCAAATGGTCAATCGCTCCCGGCGCCAGCCCTTACCTTTTCTGATGGTGCCGACACTGTTTGACCGGCGCACGCAAGCCAGCGTCACCAGTATTCGCTATATGCGCAAGACCTGGCCCGAGTATGTGTGGAATGCGGCGATACCGGTAGATACCCGTTTGCGTGATGCCAGTGCCAAAGGTGTGACACCGCTGGCGCTGGATCCTCAAAGTCGTGGCATTCAGGCCTACGGTTCATTGTTGAAGACTCTGTTAAAAGCCGAGGCAGATCGATTTGCCGTCTCCGGAGCAGTTGCCAATGGTTAATGCACAGATAACTGCTGCCAGCACCACGGGGCAGGTTAACCTGGTTCAGGATTATCTGGATGCGCTGCTGCGCGATGTAACCGGGGACGCGACTTTTTATCCTGAACCCCAGCCTGAACCCCAGCCTGAACCCCAGCCTGCAACCCAGACAGCCCGAGTTGCAGAGACCGCAATAGCAGCACCCGATGTGGACACCTTGCTGATTGCCGACGCAGCCACTAGCGCTCGCGGCACGCGGGTACGTCCGGAATGGGCCAGCCAGCCCTTTGCAGCCCTGTTGTTTGAAGTCGATGGCATGGACATGGCAGCACCGCTGCATGAACTGGGCGGAATTTCACTGATAAGCGGCAAATTGCAGCCGGTGATGGGGCAGGCACCGTGGTTTCTGGGTCTGCTGCGCTGGAACGGCCGTAACATCCGCGTGATTGATACAGCACAGTTTCTGATGCCCGAGCGGGTGACTGACAACCAGCACGTTGAGAATTACCAGTCAGTGATTGTCCTTGGTGACAGTCTCTGGGCGCTGGCAGTCAATCAGGCTGCGCAGTCTGTGCGTCTGAGGCCGGAAGAGGTACGCTGGCGTGAGGGTAGCAGTACACGCCCCTGGCTGGCCGGAACCCTGCTTGACCGCCTGTGCTCGATGCTGGATATCGCAGAATTGACACGGATGCTGACTGCGTCGGAAGCAGGCTAGATGCAGTCGGTTAACGGCGTTCATGCGTGTCGTTCGATGTTCTGGTACAAAATATGCATCTTGTATGCATGGTGCTAAAAGAAAGGCAAATACGGGTGATTTTTACAGGCAAGCGCTAATAATTTGACGTTTTGCAGCACACACAAACCCGATGCTGCAACCACAGACACTACAACCCAGAAAGAACAGACAGAGAGACCCGGCCAATGGCAGAACTTAAACAGCAGCTTAATCAACAACAGGAAGACCAGGTCCTGCAGTGGGTAACCTTCCGGCTGGACAATGAAACCTACGGCGTCAATGTCATGGCGGTCAAGGAGGTCCTGAAGTTTCAGGACATTGCGCCGGTGCCGGGTGCACCCGACTACGTGACCGGTATTATCAATATCCGTGGCACGGTCATTTCAGTGATCAATACACGGCGCCGGTTCGGGCTGCAGGATCTGGAAGCAGATGACAATACCCGCATTGTGATCATTGAAATCGGTCAGCACATTATCGGTATTGTGGTTGATAGTGTTGCGGAGGTGGTGTATCTGCGCCAGTCGCAGATTGAGACAGCGCCCCAGGTGAACAAGGATGAATCGGCAAAGTTCATTTCCGGTGTCTGCCATCGCGATAACGCCCTGCTGATTCTGGTTGAGCTGGACAAGCTGCTGACTGAAGATGAGCTGGCGGAGCTGGATAACTGATGCATCAGGCGGGAGAAACTGCATGTTGATTATGGTGATGACAGGTGTCTGCCTGACACTGGTGCTGGCCCTGCTGGGGATGCAGGTGATGAATATGCGTCGAATACGGCAGCTCAGTGAGGCGCTGCAGGCTGCCACCGCGCGACAGGAAGCACTGCTGCACAGCAGCGGTCAGGCAATTGTATCGCTCAATGCGTCGTTGCAGGCGCTTGATCAGAGGGTGACGCATACTGCGCGGCGTCAGCAGGAACTGGAGAACAAGGACAGCGGCAGCCTGACCTATGCACAGGCCAGCAAACTGATCCAGATGGGCGCAGGACCGGAGGATCTGGTCAAATCCTGCGGCCTGTCTCAGGCAGAGGCCAAGCTGGTGTCGCTGATGGCAGCCAGAGGCGTTGGCAGAACGGCCTGATTACCGGCGGTGGCAACCGACATAAAACCGGCTGCAACTGGCACCAGAACCGTTGCGCAGGGCAGGCATTTCAACTGAAATGTGGTTATAATCGGCCGGATGACCGATACCAACTCTCCATCATCCCGGACACCTTCTTCCCAGACACTTCTGCTGGAGGCCCGCGCACTGTTCTGCGAGCGTGACGAGCGGGTATTGTTCGATAATCTGAACTTCTCACTGCATGCCGGTCAATTGATGCAGGTGCAGGGCAGCAATGGCAGTGGCAAAACCACGCTGCTCAGAATTCTCTGTGGTCTGAACGACAATTACGAGGGTGACATCTACTGGCGTGGTGCGTCTATAGACGAGCAGCGCGAGACATTTCTGGCCTCGATGCTGTATATCGGACATCGGGTGGGCGTTAATCGTATTCTCACGCCACGCGAAAACCTGCGCTGGAGTGCTTCCCTGCATACACCGGTCAGTGATCAGCGCATTGAAGCGGCGCTGGGCCGGGTGGGTCTGCGTGCCTATGAGGATATTCCCTGTCGCAATCTTTCAGCTGGTCAGCAGCAACGTGTGTCGCTGGCCCGGTTGCTGATCAGCCCGGCACCCCTGTGGATACTGGATGAGCCGTTTACCACACTGGATGTTCACGGTGTGCGCGAACTGGAACAATTGCTGGCCGAACATGTGGGGCAGGGTGGGTCGGTGCTGGTAACCACCCACCATGCGCTTAATGTGTCCTGCGAATTGCACAGACTGAACCTTGATGGAGTTGCCCGCGCCGCATGACAGACTCTCACTTGCCAGCCAATGCCCTCCCGCAGGTCAGCACCTGGGGCGCTTTCAGAGCCACCCTGAAGCGTGATCTGCTGGTTGCGTTCAAACGCCGTAATGACCTGCTCAACCCCATCATGTTTTTTCTGATTGTGGTGTCGCTGTTCCCGCTGGGAGTCAGCCCGGATCCCGTTGAGCTTTCGCGGGTGTCTGCCGGCGTGATCTGGGTTTCGGCGCTGCTGGCATCCATGCTGTCGCTGGACAATCTGTATCGCGCCGACTACGAAGATGGTTCACTGGAGCAGTTGTTGCTGTCTCCGCAGCCTCTGTATTTTCTGGTGCTGGCAAAAAACATCAGCCACTGGCTGATCAGTGGTTTGCCGGTGGTTATCCTCTCGCCGCTGCTGGCGTATATGCTGTACCTGCCGGGCGAGGCGTATGTAACTCTGGTACTGACCTTGCTGATAGGGACGCCGGTGCTGAGTCTGTTTGGCTCCATAGGTGTGGCCCTCACTGTGGGGTTGGGCAGTCGTGGGCTGATTCTGGCGGTGATTGTTTTGCCGCTGTCCACACCGGTGCTTATAATTGGTGCCAAGGCAGTCAGTGATGTCATGTTCGGGTTGCCGGTTGGCAGTCACTTTGCCCTGCTTGGCGCCATACTGGCCCTGGCATTGACGATGGCACCGCTGGCATCAGCAGCAGCGCTGCGTATCAGCGTAGACTGAGATTCGGGTGCGTTACAAAGCGTAACACGGTGCAAAAATTTCCCGTGTTATAGTCGGTTTATCAACAGCTTGGGATGGAGTAGAGAATACATGTGGCTCTGGTTTTCTAAATTGGGTTCCCCGCGCTGGTTTTATGAATTGTCGGACAAGTGGCTGCCATGGCTGTATGGCGCGATGGTTGTGCTGGGGCTGGTGGGTTTAACAGCTGCTCTGTTGCTGGTGCCGGAGGATTATCAGCAGGGTCACACCATCCGCATCATGTATGTGCACGTACCGGTGGCGAGCATCTCGCTGGCGTGTTTCCCGTTGATGGCTGTTGCCGGCACCATCACGCTGGTCTGGAAAATGAAACTTGCTGATATGGTGGCCAAGTGTGTTGCGCCCATTGGTGCCTGGTTTACCGGTCTGGCGCTGGCCACCGGCGCTCTGTGGGGAGAACCCATCTGGGGAACCTGGTGGGCCTGGGATGCCCGGCTGACCTCGATGCTGATTCAGTTTTTTCTGTTTGTTGGCGTGATTGCGCTGCGTTCAGCCATCGAAAGCCCGGATGCCGCCGCCAAAGCCTGCGCGGTGCTCGCGATCGTAGGGGCTATCAATGTACCGATCATCAAATACTCAGTGGAGTGGTGGAATACTCTGCATCAGCCAGCCAGCCGTATTTCCACCAGTGCCATTGCGCCAAATCCACCGGAAGTGTGGGTGCCGTTGCTGATCATGATCTGCGCGGTCTATGTGTTTTTTGTAATAACGCTACTTTTACGTACGCGCAATGAAATTCTGGTGCGTGAACGCCGGTCGCAATGGGTGAAAGATCTGGTTGCCAACGCCTGACGGGATATTTCTGATGCCAACAGTACAGTTTTCAAGCCTGGGTGAGTTTCTGCAAATGGGCAACTATACCTTCCATGTCTGGACGGTTTATCTGCTTTTTGCGATCTTCATCAGTTACAATCTGCTGCTGCCACGATTGCAGCGGCAGCAGTTTATCCGTGAACAGAAACGCCGTGCCAGTCGCGATGCCGAACTCGCCGCCAGGTCACAGCAGCAAGCCGGCAACCCGCAAGAACTGGATTAATCACTGGAGTAAGTCATGAAGCCTCATCGTAGAAAGAAACTGGGTATTATTCTTTTTATCACGACCGGTCTGACGGTTGCGATCGGTTTGTCACTGTACGCGCTGAGCAATAATATTGACCTGTTTTTTACGCCCACCCAGGTGGCAGCGGGTGAAGTGACGCCAGGACAGCGCATCCGGGTTGGCGGTATGGTCAAAGAAGGCTCGGTGGAACACAGCCAGAGCGATCTGGAGGTCAGTTTTGTAACCACCGATTACAGCCACGATGTGCAGGTATTTTACAGTGGCATACTGCCGGACCTGTTCCGCGAAGGGCAGGGCATAGTAGCTGAGGGTTCGATGTCGCCGGAGGGTACGTTTATTGCCTCGCGAGTGCTGGCCAAACATGATGAGAATTATATGTCCGTCGAGGTGAAAGCGGCTCTGGACGCGGCGGAGCTGCAGCGCAATGCCTCGTCGGGAGCGTATTGATGATACCGGAGCTGGGTAACTTTGCACTGATTCTGGCGTTTTTTCTCAGTGTCATTCTGGGTGTGATACCGATGGCCGGCGCCGCCCGGAACAATGTGATGTGGATGTCACTGGCGCGGCCCCTGGCTGCCGGTGTGTTTGTGTTTCTGAGTATCAGTCTGCTGGTGCTGGCCTACAGCTTTGTCACAGATGATTTTTCAGTGCAGTTTGTTGCCTCGCACTCAAACACCACCTTGCCCCTGCAATACAAAATGACGGCTGTCTGGGGCGGCCACGAAGGCTCTTTCCTGTTCTGGACCTGGATGCTGGGTGGCTGGATGCTGGCGGTTGCCATTTTCAGCAAATCAGTGCCGCTGGAGTTTATTGCCCGGGTGCTGAGTGTGATGGGTCTGATCAGTGTGGGGTATACGCTGTTCATGCTGGCCACTTCCAACCCGTTTGACCGGGTGCTGCCGCTACCCCCGGCAGATGGGGCGGACCTGAATGCGGCGCTGCAGGACTTTGCCTTTATTGTGCATCCGCCGTCACTGTATATGGGGTATGTCGGTTTCTCGGTGGTATTTGCATTTGCGATTGCCGCACTGCTCAGTGGCCGGCTTGATTCGGCCTGGGCACGCTGGTGCCGGCCCTGGGCCAATGTGGCCTGGGCCATATTGACACTGGGTCTGTCGCTGGGCTCCTGGTGGGCCTATTACGAGCTTGGCTGGGGTGGCTGGTGGGCATGGGATCCGGTTGAGAATCCGCCGTTGATCACCTGGCTGCTGGGTGCGGCCATGATTCACTCGCTGGCTGCCACGGAAAAACGCGGTGTGTTCAAGAGCTGGACGGTGCTGCTGGCAATCATGGCGTTTGCCTCAAGCCTGCTGGGTACATTTATCACCCGGTCGGGCCTGTTGACCTCGGTGCACGCATTTGCCACCGATCCTACCCGGGGTGTTTACATCCTGGGATTCCTGGGCCTGATCATTGGCGGCTCGCTGTTGCTTTACGCCATCCGGGCACCCATTCTGAAAAGTGAATTCGGGTTTGGTGGCTGGTCGCGGGAAATATTCCTGCTGGCCAATAATCTGATTCTGGTGGTGGCCAGCGCCGCGATTCTGCTGGGCACACTGTATCCGATGGTGTATCAGGCCATGACAGGTGGCGACCTTATCTCTGTTGGGCCTCCGTATTTCAATACCATTTTTGTACCCCTGATGGGGGTGCTGGTGGTACTGATGGGTATCGGGCCTGTCAGTCGCTGGAAAAAAACGTCGCCCGAATATCTGCGCCGGCAACTGAGCCGTGTGGCAATGGCTGCCGTTGCGCTGGGTGTGCTGATTCCGGTGCTGCTGACCATGTCGCTGCCCGTTACCACCATTGGCGTGGTGGTGCTGGGGCTGTGGATAATGTTCTCCATGTTCAGGGACGTTGTGAACAAGATCGCCAACAAACCCTCGGTAGGTGCTGGCCTGAAGAGTCTGCCGGTCAGCTACTGGGGTATGCAACTGGCACATTTCGGGTTTGTGCTGACCATGGCAGGCGCCTGTCTGACCAGTATTTACAGCATCGAGCGCAGTGTTCTGCTGCAGGTGGGACAGCAGGCTGATCTGGGCCGTTACACCTTCATTTTTGAAGATATTCGACCGGTGCAGGGGCCCAATTATATTGCCGACGAGGCGTCCATCAGGATCCTGCGTGACGGCAACTATCTTGAGTATCTGTATCCTCAGAAACAGCTTTACACCGCCAGTAATACGCCAGCGACTCAAATGGGTATTGATGGCCGTTTCCTGCGCGATCTGTTTGTGACCCTGGGCGACCCGCGCGACAGTGGCGCCTGGTCCATGACACTCTATGTAAAACCGTTTGTGCGCTGGATATGGCTGGGTACGCTGTTTATCGCCTTTGGTGGCATTCTTGCGGTTACCGACAAGCGCTACCGTCGTTATCAGGTCAGGCAGGAAGAAGCCGCCGCCACGCGACGTGCTGCCTCTGCTGAAGGTGGCAGACTGGCCGGGGAGCCGACCGCATGAAAAACCTGAAGCTGTATATTCCGGTCGCGGTGTTTGCGGTACTGGCGGTATTCATGTGGCGCGGCCTGTATCAGGACTCCCGCACACTGCCATCGGTACTGATTGACCGGCCATTGCCCGAATTCGAATTGCGAACACTGGAACTGGGTGATCAGCTGGCCACAATTGATACATTGCCGCAGGAACCGTTTATCCTGAATATCTGGGGTAGCTATTGTTTGCCCTGTCTGCAGGAAAATCCGATTTTTATGGCTGCTCGTGAGCGCGACCTGGTGCCGATTGTGGGCGTCAATTACAAGGATCGCGAACCGGCAGCCAGAAACTGGCTGGATATTAACGGTAACCCGTTTACCCTCAATATCATTGATGATACCGGGCGCTATGGCATTGATCTGGGGGTGTACGGGGCGCCCGAGACGTTTGTGGTTGATGCCAGTCGGGTCATCCGTTTCAAACATATAGGCACGATCAATTACCAGATATGGGAAGATGAAATTATGCCCGTCGTGCTGGCGCTGCAGGCTGAGGCTGATGCAGGCGGCGCATCGGTAGCAGGTAGTCCGCGATGATCGCGCTACGCATTGTGTTAACCGGTTTACTGCTGCTCGGCGCTATGGCTGTGACCGCGCAGGTTGATGTGTTTGATTTCGAGACGCCGGAGCAGGAGCAGCGCTTTCGGCAACTGTCCAACGATTTTCGCTGCCCGATGTGCCAGAACGCCAATCTGACCAGTTCGCCGGGCGGCGTAGCGGCGGACCTGCGGCGGGAGATTTTCCGGATGATCCAGGAAGGCATGACTGACGAGGAAATCGAACAGTTCATGCTGGCCCGTTATGGTGATTTTATTCTGTATCGCCCGCGCCTGACGGTGCAGACCATTCTGTTGTGGTTTGGCCCGATTGTGTTTTTCCTGGCGGGTATCTGGATAACGTTCAGCATCATGCGGCGCAGCGGTGGCGGCAAACAGGCGCTGGATACTGTTGAGCTCAGCCGGGACGAAAAAGCGCGCATCGCCCGGTTGATGGCAAATGGCGATGGGGACAAGTCCTCTGACAAATCTTAGAAGGTGATCTATTGTTCTGGATAATCAGTGTATTGCTGTTTTTACTGGCAGCCATGTTTGTCATTGTACCGATGCTGCGACACGGCCCGGCGCCTGTGGCCGGGCAGCGTGAGCGTAATGTTGCCAACCTGAATATCTACCAGGAACGGCTGGCGGAATTGAATGCGGAGCTGGCCGAGAATCATATCGATCAGCAGCAGTTTGAAGCGTTGGAGGCGGAGTTATCCCGCACGCTGCTCGCTGATATGACTGATGACGAGGATGTTGGTACAGAGCAGGTGGCATCTACGGCAGCGGCGGGCAGTTCACGCGGCAACTGGTTGTCACCGACGCGTCTGGTTCCGCTACTGCTGGTGGTAGCGATTTTGCCGGGCAGTGTCTATTTTTATGACCTGTGGGGCTTCCGGAATGATCTGCGGGTTGCTGAGCTGTTTCAGCAGAGTCGCGCGGCGCAGGATGATCCGGAGAAAATACGTGATCTGATCTTTGACCTGGGTGCCGTCATCGAGCGTGACCAGGAGAATGGCTGGGCGTGGTACTTCATGGCCCGCAATCTGGTCGCGCTGGGTCAGTTTGAGCAGGCGGCGCTGGCATTTGACCGGGCCGCGAGAAGCATCGAGCATCCGCAGGATCAGGCTACGGTGCTGGGCCAGTATGCCCAGGCGCAGTATATTGCGTCAGGCCAGCAGATGACTGAAGCGGTGGAGGCGATTATCACCCGTGCCCAGCGACTGAATCCATCGGAACCGGCGGTGTTGCAACTGCTGGGCGCCGATGCGTTTGTTAATGAGGATTTTCAGAGTGCCATCACGTATTGGCAACAGCTGCTGAGCATGAGTCCGGGCGGCGAAGATGCCGAGTTTTTGCGTATGGTGATTGCCCAGGCACGTGAAGGCCTGGCGTCGTCCGGTGCACAGACTCCACAGGAACCTGCGCTGGGCGGGCCGCAGCTGGAAGTCAGTCTGGCGCTGGCGCCGGAGCTGGATCTGCCGGCACAGACCCGGGTTTTTGTCTCGGCTCAGGATAACGCCAGGCCAGGCCCGCCGCTGGCTGCCCGTCTGCTGACAGTCGCCGATCTGCCATTGATTGTGCGCTTGAGTGACGCCGATGCAGTGGGTCCTTTCAATCTGTCATCAGCCAGCGATGTGGTGGTGGTTGCCACAGTATCGCTGGGCGGCACTGCCGATGTGCAAAGCGGCGACTATCAGGTACGTTCACAGATGATCAGTCTGCCGGCGGATGGCGAGCAGGATACACCGGTGCGATTGCAACTTCTGATCAGCGAACAGGTGCCCTGATGCAACAGTCAGAACCTTCAAACACCCGCCAGGGGCTTGTTGACAAGTTTGGTCGACAGGTTGACTACGTCCGGTTGTCGGTGACTGATCGCTGTGATTTTCGTTGTGTGTATTGCATGACCGAGCAGATGACTTTTCTGCCGCGTAAACAGGTATTGAGTCTGGAAGAAATCTACGAAGTTGGCAAAGCCTTCACCGAGCTTGGGGTTACCCGGCTGCGTCTGACCGGTGGTGAGCCGCTGGTGCGCAATAATGTGATGGCGCTGGTTCAGGCGCTGGGCCGCTTGCCGAACCTGCAGGAATTGTTGTTGACCACCAATGGCGCGCAGCTGGGAAAACTGGCCGGGCCACTGCGCGAGGCCGGCGTTAATCGCATCAATATCAGTATTGACAGTCTGGATCCCGAGCGCTTCAGGCGCATCACCCGGGTGGGCGACCTGAACAAGGTACTGGCCGGCATTACTGAAGCGCAGCGCCACGGGTTTGATCGTATACGGCTGAACGCGGTCATCATGAAGGGTTACAACGACGATGAGGTCATGGCACTGACCGACTTTGCCGTGGAGCGGGGCATTGATATCGCTTTTATTGAAGAAATGCCACTGGGTCAGGCGTCCGATCACGATCGGGAAGAAACTGTTTGCAGCAATGACTGGGTGCGCGAGCAGATCGAGCAGCGTTACACATTGAGCAACACCGACAGCAGAACTGCCGGTCCGTCCAAATATGTCACAATCCCGGGAAGCAAAAGTCGCATCGGTTTCATATCGCCGATGTCACACAATTTCTGTGCTGACTGCAATCGCGTGCGGGTAACCGTGGAAGGTCGTCTGCTACTGTGCCTGGGAAATGAGCATTCGATGGATCTGCGCGCCATATTGCGGGCCAATCGGGATCCGGCCACGGCAAATGACGAGTTGAGCGACCTTGCGCGGCTGGAACAGTTACCGGCCAGCGATGCGCTTAAGCAGGCGATTATTGCCGCAATGGATCTGAAGCCTGAGCGCCACCATTTTTATGAGCAGGATTATGCCCAGCCTGTTCGTCTGATGAACATGACCGGAGGTTAGTCATTTGAGCAGTTCTGCACTGGAATTTATCCCGGTAAATGCGGTTGTTGTTACAGTTTCCGATACCCGGACCGAACAAACTGACACCTCAGGACGGTATTTGACGGAAAGCCTGACACAGGCCGGGCATCAGGTGCTGGCCAAACATATCGTCCGGGATGATACCTATCAGCTGAGAGCGCTGGTGGCCAATCTGATTGCTGATGAGCAGGTGCAGGCGGTACTTCTGACAGGCGGTACCGGGTTCACAGCACGCGATAACACAGTTAAGGCCGTTACACCGTTACTGGATATGAGTATTGATGGCTTTGGCGAGATTTTCCGCTATCTGTCGCACGCTGAAATTGGCAGTTCCACCATTCAGTCGCGGGCATTTGCCGGCATGAGCAATGGCACAATCATAT
This sequence comes from uncultured Pseudohongiella sp., assembly GCA_963974875.1. Classification (GTDB taxonomy): domain Bacteria; phylum Pseudomonadota; class Gammaproteobacteria; order Pseudomonadales; family Pseudohongiellaceae; genus Pseudohongiella. The sequence goes on from CAXBER010000006.1 coordinate 40,012, forward strand.
TCTGTGTGCCCGGTTCAACGGGTGCGTGTCGAACAGCCTGGGAGGGCATTATTGCCCAGCAATTGGACAGTCGGCATAAACCCTGTCACTTCGTGGACAAACTGAAGAGCGTCCAATAAAAACGCCAGCCTGAAATCCACAAGGATTTGCAAAGCTGGCGTAAAAAAACCGTCCTAACGGGTGTTGCTTAAACCGGTACTGCGTAAAACAAAATCCGCGTCATTGAGTCAAGTATCGCTACTGCCGCGAATTCCTGAAATTCTGTTTTGTATCAGTTGCCTGCCATAATGGTCAGTACAGGAACAGCGATTGATGCTGTTACTACTGCTGCAGTGATCAATGCGGCACGTGCGCTGATGATCAGTTCGCTCATGAAATCTCTCCTTTTGGGCTATCAGTTCACTTCAATTTGGGTGTGTTGTTACCGTTTTTGTTACGCTTGGCTTTGTGAGCCTTGCCAACGGTGCGTATAGTAACACAAATGCGAGAAAAGGTAACACTTATAAGTGAAAAAGTGTGTTTATTCGATGAAAAGTAACGCTGGGGCGACAAACTGAGTAAAATCTGCGCCAAATGGTCGGCATGGGTTGCCAATTTATGTCTTCCTGGTGTCATATTTGCCAGTACAGGGCTGGCCAGATACACTGGCGCGCTGTCGGGATATCGGATCAGTTCATGCGTATTACCACTTTTAACTGCAACGGCATTCGCTCTGCAGCCCGCAAAGGTTTTTTTGAGTGGTTCGCCACCCAGTCCATTGATGTGCTGTGCCTGCAGGAGACCAAGGCGCAGGAGCATCAGTTGGCCCCCGTGCCATTTTATCCGCAGGGATATCACTGCCACTATTTTGATGCCGAAAAAAAAGGTTACTCGGGCACTGCCATTTTCAGCAGACAAATGCCGGATCGGGTGACCCGGGGGTTTGGCTGGCCGGTAGCGGACGGAGAGGGGCGTTACATTCAGGCTGACTTCGGCAATCTGAGTGTGATATCCCTGTATATGCCGTCGGGCTCAAGTGGCGAGCAGCGCCAGGCTGTCAAGTTCGAGTTTCTGAAGGTTTTTCTACCGCTCTTGCAGGCGTTTCGGGAAGACGGGCGTGACTATATAATCTGTGCGGACTGGAATATCTGTCACAAGGAAATTGATCTGAAAAACTGGCGTGCCAACCGCAAAAACTCCGGGTTCTTGCCGGAAGAGCGCGCCTGGCTGGATACGCTTTATGATGAACTCGGGTATGTGGATTCTTTCCGGCTGGTGAACCAGCAACCGGATCAGTATAGCTGGTGGTCAAACCGGGGCCAGGCTCGGGCCAACAATGTGGGGTGGCGGCTGGACTATCATGTAATCACACCGGGTCTTGTGCCGGCGGTGCAGGCAGCCAGCATTTATACCGAAGAGCATTTTTCTGATCACGCGCCGGTGACTCTGGATCTGGCCTGAATAACATTGGAGTAAATTGATGACAACTGTATTGAGGAGAGTATCCCGGTTAACAGGACTGCCCGGATTGCTGGCATTGACGCTGGCACTCACGTGCTCCCTGTTCTCCACAACCGCGCTGCATGCCCAGGGTCTGACAGCAACGATTGAGACCAGCAAGGGCGTAATCGAAGTGGCGTTAAATGAACGCTCTGCGCCGACCTCCGTTGCCAATTTTGTGAATCTGTCGCTGCGTGGTTTTTATGATGGCCTGACTTTTCATCGGGTCGAGCCCCGCTTTATGGTTCAGGGTGGTGATCCGCAGGGCGATGGCCGGGGTAATCCGGGTTATCGTTTCAGTGGTGAAACCAATCTGCGTCACAACCGGCCAGGTGTCATTTCCACCGCCAACGCCGGGCCAGGCACAGATGGCAGTCAGTTTTTTATCACCCATGTGCCGACACCGCATCTGGATGGGCTGCATTCGGTTTTTGGCGGAGTGACGCAGGGTATGAATGTGGTCAACAGTATTCGCCGGGGCGATACCATTATAAAAGTCACAATTGAGGGTGATATTGCGCCACTGTGGGCCAGAAAAGCCGCTGATCTGCAACTCTGGAATGCAGCGCTGGACGAAAATTTCCCGGATCTGAGGCCAGCGCCCACACCCTGATCAGGTCAGGGCAGTACCTGTTTGAATGGCTTCACCGTCACTTTCTGGTAGACGCCGGCACTGACATAGGGGTCGGCGTCAGCCCAGGCCTGAGCCTCGGCCAGCGAATCAAAGCTCGCAATGATCAGGCTCCCGGTAAAACCAGCGTCGCCCGGGTCCAGACTGTCGATGGCGGGGTGAGGGCCGGCGATGATCACCCGGCCTTCAGCTTTCAGCGCTTCCACGCGTTCCAGATGAGCGGGTCTGGCGGACATGCGCAGCGGCAGGCTGTTGGGTACATCTTCACTGATAATGGCGTATAACATAATTCTCCGTTGTATGGTTGTGGCTGTCACTGACGGTGATTGCCAGCGCATTGACAACTGGCTGAGAGAGCCAGCCTGACTGGCTCTTGTCGACTTTGGGGTAGCGTCCTGTTACGCTGCCCGCATAATAGAAAACCTGCAACAGGAACGCAATTAATCCGCATGGCTCAGACCCTGGAAATCCACCCGCAAAATCCGGAACCACGATTGATTCGTCAGGCTGCAGACATTCTGCTGAGCGGTGGCGTGATCATTTACCCGACCGATTCCACCTATGCGCTGGCCTGCCACATTGGCGACAAGAATGCGCTGGAGAAGATCCGGCGGATTCGGCAACTCAGTGACAGGCACAACTTCACGCTGATGTGCCGCGACCTGTCGGAGATTTCCAGCTATGCACGTGTCTCCAACAGCGCCTACCGTTTGCTCAAAGCCTACACGCCTGGTCCGTATACCTTTATTCTGGCTGCAACGGCTGAAGTGCCACGCCGGCTTATGCATCCCAAGCGCAAGACCATCGGCCTGCGAATTCCCGATCACCCGGTCTCCCTGGCATTGCTGGAGGCGGTGGGTGAACCGGTGATGAGCACCAGCCTGATCCTGCCGGATGAAGAGCACCCTCTGTCCGAAATTTACGAGATTGAGGAAAAGATGGGCAAACTGGTAGATCTGATCATAGAAAGCGGCGCCTGCGGGATTGAACCTTCCACTGTGATCGATCTGGTAGATGGCGTGCCACAGGTAATCCGGGTGGGCAAAGGCGATCCGGAACCGTTTTCCTGAAAATCATGCGATAATGTCGCATTCTTATTTTTTACTGGAGTCAGCGTTTGTCAACTGTGGAGTCTCAAAAGCGGGTTTTGTCAGGGATGCGTCCCACCGGGCAGTTACATCTGGGTCATTATCACGGCGTTTTAAAAAACTGGGTGAAATTGCAGCACGAGTATGAATGCTTCTTTTTTGTTGCCGACTGGCACGCGCTGACTACCCATTATGCAACCCCGCAAGTGCTGGAAGATCATGTGCTGAATATGGTCATTGACTGGCTGGCGGCTGGCGTGAATCCTGGTTCAGCAGCACTGTTTATCCAGTCGCGGGTGCCCGAGCACGCCGAGTTGCATTTGCTGCTTTCTATGATGACCCCGCTGGGCTGGCTGGAGCGGGTGCCCAGTTACAAGGATCAGCAGGAAAAGCTGCGTGATCTTGATCTGGAGACTTACGGTTTTCTGGGCTACCCACTATTGCAGAGCGCGGATATTCTGATCTATCGCGCAGGACAGGTGCCGGTGGGTGCCGACCAGGTGGCCCACGTTGAGCTGACCCGGGAAGTTGCACGACGTTTTAATCACCTGTATGGCCGTGAACCGGGATTTGAGGAAAATGCAGAAGCCGCAGTGAAAAAGATGGGCAAAAAAGCTGCACGCCTGTATCAGAATCTGCGCAATGCCTACCAGGAAAAGGGTGATCATGATGCCCTTGGGCGGGCACAGGCCCTGATCAAGGAGCAGCAGAATATATCACTGGGTGATCGCGAGCGTCTGTTCGGTTATCTGGAAGGCAGTGGCAAGATGATCCTGGCTGAACCGCAGGCGCTGTTGACACCTTCAGCAAAAATGCCCGGCCTGGACGGACAGAAAATGTCCAAGTCCTATGGCAATACCATTGCTCTGCGCGAAGATCTGGATTCAGTGGCCAAAAAAATCAATACCATGCCTACCGATCCGGCACGGGTGCGACTGACGGATCCGGGTGATCCGGATAAATGTCCGGTCTGGCAATTGCATGAAGTCTATACTGACGATGACACCCGGGCATGGGTTCAGGATGGCTGCCGTAACGCCAGTATAGGTTGTCTGGCCTGCAAGAAACCGTTGATTGATGCGGTGGTCGCCGAGCTGGAGCCTATTCAGGAGCGTGCTCGTCAATATGAAAAAGACCCTGACGTAGTGCGCTCGATTCTGGCTGAGGGTTGTGATCAGGCGCGCGAATCGGCTCGGGACACCTTGCGCGACGTGCGTGAAGCGATGGGGCTTGCATACCGTTAATGACTACGACACCTGCCAAACCCGCCAGCATGGATGCCAGTACCCGGCAGGAATTGCCGCAGCAGGAAATGCCATTTGCCTATATCGCCGGCAAGGCGATGACGCAGTTGCCACAGGATCTGTACATACCGCCCGACGCGCTGGAAGTATTTCTGGAAGCGTTTGAAGGACCGCTGGATCTGCTGCTGTATCTGATCAAGCGCCAGAATATTGATATTCTGGACATCGACGTGTCCATGATCACCGAACAGTATATGGCCTATGTGGATCTGATGGAGTCGCATCAGTTTGAGCTGGCCGCCGAGTATCTGGTGATGGCTGCGATGCTTGCTGAAATCAAGTCGCGTATGCTGTTGCCACGCAGTTCGCCGGATGAGGAAGATGAAGAGGATCCGCGCGCACAACTCATACGACGTTTACAGGAGTATGAGCGCTACAAGAAGGCCGCAGAAGATATTGACGCCCTGCCGCGAATTGAGCGTGACGTATTTCTGGCCGCAGCTCAGGGGCCGCAACTGGAGCGAAATACACCGGATCCTGTTGTTGAGCTGCAGGAGATTCTGGCAGCACTGGCCGGTGCGCTGCGCCGGGCAGACATGTTTGAGCATCATCAGGTGCAGCGTGAAACCCTGTCAACGCGTGAAAAAATGGCCGAAATACTGGTGCGCCTGTCCAGCGAGCGATTTGTGCCGCTGGTATCGCTGCTGATGCGTGAAGAGGGACGACTGGGAGTGGTTGTCACCTTTCTGGCGGTGATGGAATTGATTAAAGATTCGCTGGTGGACATTGTTCAGAGCGAGCCCTATGCGCCGATTCATATCAAGGCGCGCGGTTGAAAATATGTCGGGTTGGTTGGTATGGAAGGCATGACAGAGAACACAACGGATCAGGAACACACTGAGGAAGCGCTGGAAGAGGTGGTGTATCCCCCTCAGGAAATTGATGCCCGTTTGCTCAAACAGATTATTGAAGGCTTGCTGCTGGCAGCCGGCAAACCGCTGTCAGTGGCCGCACTGGCGGAACTGTTTGTGGAGGGTGAACGACCCGCCAATGATCAGATTCGTGAGGCGCTGGCGAGCATAGCCGGGGAATGTGAAGACCGCGGTTTTGAGCTGAGGGAAGTGGCATCGGGTTTTCGTTTTCAGGTGCGTCAGCATCTGAGTCCGTGGATATCAAGACTGTCGGATGAAAAGCCGCAGCGTTACACACGGGCGCTGCTGGAAACGCTTGGCCTGATCGCATATCGTCAACCGATTACCCGGGGTGATATCGAAGAGATCCGGGGGGTGGCGGTCAGCTCCACAATCATTCGCACTTTGCTGGATCGCGAATGGATCCGGGTGGTTGGTCATCGTGATGTGCCCGGGCGACCGGCAATGTTTGCGACGACACGGCATTTTCTGGACTATTTTAACCTGAAAAATTTGCAGGAACTGCCACCGCTGGCAGAAATCCGCGATCTGGATCAGATGCACCCGGAACTGGATCTGGGTGGCGATGGAGAAGGTCGCGTGCTGGTATTGCCGGAGGCCGGGGAAGAGGATGTTGACGCGGCGGCACTGGATATTGATGAAGATGAATTGATTGACGAAGCTGAGGCGATGGCACTGGCCAAACGCCCATTGGATGAGATCCTGGGTTACACACGGGATAAACAGGATCAGACAGATGAGTGACGATGTAGTACAGGACGAAAAATTACAGAAAGTACTGGCTCGGGCAGGGTTTGGCTCGCGACGTGAAATGGAAAGCTGGATCAGCCAGGGCCGGGTGAAGGTCAATGGTCAGGTTGCAACACTGGGTGATCGTGTCAGCGGTGAAGATGCAGTGCTGGTAGACGGCAAAAAAGTCTCCAATGTCAGCGGTGCTGACGAAATGACCCGGGTACTGGTGTACAACAAACCTGAAAATGAAATCTGCTCGCGCAAGGATCCCGAAGGCCGGGCGTCTGTCTATGATCATCTGCCGCCGATCAAGCACGGCCGGTGGGTTGCAGTAGGGCGACTGGACTTCAATACCAGCGGATTGCTGCTGTTTACCACCGATGGTGAGCTGGCCAATCGGCTGATGCACCCCTCTGCCAATATCGATCGTGAATATGCCGTGCGGGTAATGGGCGAGGTGACCGATGAGATGCTGCGCAATCTGACCCGTGGCGTGATGATTGAAGACCACACCTGCAAGTTCACGGATGTGCGCTATTTTGCCGGTGAAGGTAAAAACCAGTGGTATCACGTTGTGATCATGGAAGGGCGCAATCGTGAGGTCCGCAAACTCTGGGAGTCGCAGGGCGTGCGCGTCAGCCGTCTGAAGCGGGTGCGTTACGGGCCGGTGTTTATTCCCAGCCGGGTCAAGGTGGGGCAGTTCTACGAAATGAAAACAGCCGAAGTGATCGGCCTGTACGAAACGGCAGGTCTGACGCCTCCGGCCGGCTCAACCCGACGACCGGGGCGATCGCCCCGCAGACACAAATAAGCAGACACAAACAGGCAGGCACAAACAGGCAGGCACAAACAAACCATCAGGCCTGGCTGGCAGCACTCTCTGGCGCGATGGCCTGCTCGCGCAGACTCGCACGCAAGGGCAGTACCAGTGCCGGTATAACCGCCTCTATCAGTTGCAGTTCACGCTCGGTGAACCGGCGACTGCGTTTAAAGGTGATTTCCCCCAGGTATTCATCAGTACATAGCAGTCGGTATCCGCAACTGTGTACAGACTGTTGCCCGAGTTGAATGTCCAGATCCAGTGCTTCGTGCTGATAGTGCAGGCCGTCCAGCCCGATACCCTGTGTCAGGCTGTTCAGCAGCCGCTGCTGCAGAGCGGAAAGCTCGGTTGTGCCCTGCAGGTTTTCTGTCATCAGTTGTCGCAAATCCTTCGCACGGTTGCGACTGCGCTGTTCTGCTCTCATCGTTGCTGTCATGTGGACTCCCTGAGTCTGGTTCCGCGCTTGCGCTGTCATTGTGTGATGGTCATGCGGAGGTCATGCTGTTGCCGCCCGCGTTTTTGGCTGCATACATCGCCTTGTCAGCACGATTCAGCAGGGTTTCTTCAGTATCTGTTTCGCAGAAGGTCGCCGCTCCGATGCTGACCGTCACCTGCAAAGGGCCATGTTCGGCGCAGATGCGCAGGGCGGCTATGGCTTTGCGAAGCCGCTCGCCGATGATGCCGGCGCCTCTGGTGTGGGTGTTGCTCAGAATCACTACAAATTCTTCACCGCCATAACGGAAGCACTGGTCGGTATTGCGATTGACCTGATCCATAACCCTGACCAGTTCCTGCAGCACCTTGTCGCCCGCCGAATGTCCATGTTTGTCGTTGATACTCTTGAACTTGTCGATATCGATAATCAGTATTGAGAGTGGGTGCTGATAACGTCGCGCTGTCGCGATTTCGCGTGTCATGGCGGATTTCAGTGCCATGCGGTTGCCGGCGCCGGTCAGTGCATCAGTCAGTGAGGCATTTACGGCGGAAATGAACTTCAGACTGTTGCGCAAGGGGCACAGCAGTGTACTCATCAGGTTTTCCAGTTGCTCCAGTTCCCGCTCGGTAAAGCGTGATTCCCGATAGATGGCAACTTCACCCAGATGATCCTGCTGGGTAATCAGCCGATAGGCGCAGCTGTGCACATCGGTGTCACCCAGAGTCAACTGCAGGTTAGTGTATTCATGGATGTAACGCAGACCTTTGATGGCGAACAGGCTGTTGATTTCGTTAAAAAAGATAGCCAGCAGCTGGTCAATGTCCAGCGTTGTCTGTAATGCGTTGAGCAATCGATAGCGGGCGTCTTCCAGCAGATCAATACTGTCGCGCGAACGGACTCCCCGCGCCACCTGCTGTCGGGCAATACCGATATCGATGGTTTGTGCTTTACTCAAAGGCAATGACATAGCCGCTCTCCTGCGGAGTTATTGCAGAAGAGTTAGCGAGAACCGTGCCAATTATTGAATTATCACTAAAAAGTGTTTTATATCAGCGGGTTGAGATTGTTATCTGGCCGACTATCAGACGGGGCGGCAAGTTTTTGCAGCGCGGCCGCCGGTGAAGCGGCAATTATTGTCGTGATTCTGGCGCTCAGCAACAGCAGGGTGTCAGTTTGCCGACGCTTTGTCATTCTGCACGCGAGCAAGCAGTTCGCGAATGTCCAGCGCTTCGCCATGCAGATGACGGCTTTGCGGTGCCATCAGGTAGAGGTATGCAGGCATCAGCGAGTCTGCGGTAGGCAGTGAGGCCGGGTCTTCGGCCGGAAATGCCGAGCGGCGCATTTCGGTGCGGGTGGCACCAGGGTTTATTGAGTTGACACGAATCGAGGAGGTGTTGCGCAGTTCATCGGCCAGCACCTGCATCAGGCCTTCGGTGGCAAACTTGCTGACCGAATAGGCGCCCCAATAGGCGCGGCCCTGGCGTCCGACGCTGGAGGACGTCATGAGTATGCGTGCGTCCCCGGATTGCGCGAGTGCCGGCAACAGTGCCCGGGTCAGCAGAAACATGGCGTTGACATTGACCTGCATGATTTTCATCCAGCTCTCCGGCGCAAAGTACTGGATTGGGCCCAGATCACCCAGCACGCTGGCATTGTGCAGCAGCCCGTCAAGTGCCGGAAATTGCTCCTGCAGCGTTTTGCCCAGCAGGTCATAGTCCTCGGTGCCAGCGCTTGCCAGATCCATGGGATGAATGATCGGCTCGCTCAGGCCCTCGGCCATGATGGCGTCGTAGACTGCTTCCAGCTTTGACTGGGTCCTGCCCAGCAGAATGACAGTGGCGCCGTGTCTTGCATAGGCCATTGCCGCGGCTTTGCCAATACCGTCGCCGGCTCCCGTCACCATTATCAGTTTGCCTGTCAGGGAATCAGTCATCTTAAATCCTCAATTGGTTGCGGGCGCATCTGTGGTCGGCCACAGGTAATCTGCAATGTCGCTGACCTGGTGTGCAATAAAATCAGCGGACCAGCTGCTGACCGGTGGCTGCAATGGCAGGTATCCGTAAGCAGCGGCGATGGTGTGCATTGACGCGGCTCTGCCGGCGTCGATATCCCGGGGGTGATCGCCAATGTATACCGATTTTTCAGGGGCGCATTGTACGCGCTGGCAGGCCAGCAGCAAAGGTTCCGGGTCGGGTTTGGTGCGGGTAACATGGTCCGGGCAGATCAGCACAGCGCAGGCAGTACTCAGACCCAGCCCTGCCAGCAGGGGTTCGCTGAATCTCAGCGGTTTGTTGGTTACTACCCCCCACGCGATGCCTGCCTGCTGAAGCCGGTCGAGCAGGGCGCACATGCCGGGGTACAGAACAGCATGTGATTGCAGTAATTGCTGGCCGTAGGCGTCCAGGAGTTGTTGAAGCAGCTGATCAAATCCGGTGTCGCCGGGCTGTTTCCTGAAACTCAGTTCCACCAGCGCCCGTGCGCCGCTGGATACCGTCGCATGAATGGCCTGTGCCGTTGGCGGCGCAATACCGGCAGCACGGCACATGTTGTTGAGTACGGCCGTAAAGTCGGGTGCAGTATCAACCAGCGTACCGTCCAGATCAAACAGGACAGTGGATGATGAGTCCAGTACAACGGTCATGGTGAGTGCCGGTCTGATTCTTGCGATGACTCGTCCACTGGCTCCGGTGTGTCGGGCTTGCGGTAGTGCGCCAGATAGTTCACCGTGACGTCCGCTGGCTGGAGTCGGTATTTTTTCGTCAGAAGATTGTAGGTCATGCCGGTCAGCTCGCCCTGTTCGAGGTGCTGGTGACGGCACCAGCTGGCCAGCTCCGATGGTTTGATGAACTTGGCATAATCGTGTGTGCCACGCGGCAGCAGGTTCAGCACATATTCAGCGCCGACAACGGCAAACAGCCAGGCCTTGGGGTTGCGGTTGATGGTGGAAAAAAACAGGTGCCCACCGGGTTTGGCCAGTTTGGCGCAGGCGGCCACGATCGCTTCCGGGTCGGGAACATGCTCCAGCATCTCCAGGCAGGTGACTATATCGTATTGCCCGGCTTCCCGTGCAGCCATGTCTTCGGCAGCAATGTTTTCGTAACGGATCTCCAGACCACTTTCCAGCTGGTGCAGGCGGGCCACGGCCAGTGAGGCTTCAGCCAGATCGATGGCGGTTACATTGGCGCCCTGACGGGCCAGGGCCTCACTCAATATGCCACCGCCACAACCAATATCGATGCAGCGCTGTCCCGCCGTATTGATTTTACGGCTGATAAAACCCATGCGCAGCGGATTGATTTCGTGCAGGGGCCGGAACTCACTGTTGGGGTCCCACCAGCGCGCTGCAAGAGCCTCAAATTTGCGTATTTCCGCATCATCGCGATTGGTCATGAGTTCTCCTGCAGACGGGTTTGCCAAAGCTGAATGTGTTCTGTCAGTTTACGGCGGTTAATGGTGGTCAGTTCACCCTGATCGAGCACCAGTTGCCCATTGATCCAGACGTGACTGACCTGACTGGACTGCGTGCTGTAGACCAGATGTGATACCGCATGATAAACCGGCATGGTATTGAATTGGTTAAAATTGATTGCTACAACATCGGCGCGCTTGCCTGCCTCAAGTGAGCCGATCTGCTGATCCAGGCCCATGGCACGGGCGCCATTTATGGTGGCCATGGCCAGAGCGTCGTGAGCGGGCAGTGCGCTGGCCTGGCCAGCAACTGCTTTGGCCAGCATGGCGGCGGTGCGCATTTCTGCAATCATGTCCAGATCATTGTTGCTGGCGGCGCCATCGGTGCCCAGCGCAACATTGATGCCGTGCTGTTGCAGACGGTGGACTTCACAGAAACCGCTGGCCAGCTTGAGATTGGACTCGGGGCAATGCACAACATTCGCGCCGGTTTCCTTCAGCAGCGCCAGATCATCATCGTCTATGGCCGTTGCATGCACACAGAGCAGGCGCGGACTGAGCAGGTTCAGATCATACAGCCGCCTGAGGGGCCGGCGCCCGTCGCTGTTGAGCGCGTCGGTGACTTCGCCGGCAGTTTCATGCACGTGCATGTGAATGGGTATATCCAGCTGCTCGGCCAGGGTCGCAATGCGCCTGAGAGGCTCGTCAGAGACCGAGTAGGGTGCATGCGGTCCGAACGCTGTGCTGACCAGATCACTGTGACGCCAGTCATCATGCAGGCGTGTGGTTTTATTGACGGCCGTCATGGCATCAGGCGCCCAGGGGGTCGGAAAGTCAATGATGGGCGCAGCGAGCTGTACACGCATGCCCGCTTCGGTGGCTGCACGGGCTGAGGCTTCCGGGAAAAAGTACATATCTGCAAAACAGGTGGTGCCGCCACGCAGCATTTCCGCAATGGCCAGCTGGGTGCCGTGATAGACAAATTCCTCGCTGATCCAGCGTGCTTCCATGGGCCAGATGTGCTCTTCCAGCCAGGTCATCAGTGGCAGATCATCTGCGCTGCCACGAAACAGTGACATGGCGGCGTGGCCGTGCGTATTGACCAGCCCCGGGATCAGGACATGGTCCGGCAGGTGTTGCTGGCGGGCGGCCTGATAACGCTGGTCGGCCTGCGCGGATGGCAGGATGTCAACAATGAGGCCATCACGTATGACAAGGCAATGGTTATCCAGCACATCCTGCCGGGCATTGACCGGCACAATCCATCGGGCATGGATCAGCAGATCTACGTCGGTGTGTGTCGCTTGTGATGTCATTGCGGCTCCCTGTCAGGCGTCATGAGGCGGCGATTATAACGAATAATCGGGCAAAGCAGGAGATTGATATCAAACCGTATTTTTGTATTCGGGCGTCACGCTTTTATGCTAGAATCAGGCAATTTTTCCGGCCCCGCAATGGGGGTCTGGATCTGGTGTACAAAATGGAAATCATATGACGGATACAACCAAACAGGTCTCGCCGGTATCGCTTGAAAGCGAAATGCGCGAGTCCTACCTTGCTTACGCGATGAGCGTGATTGTTGGCCGGGCGCTGCCCGATGTACGTGATGGTCTGAAACCGGTGCATCGGCGCGTGCTGTTCGCCATGAATGTCCTGTCCAATGACTTTAACAAGCCCTATAAAAAGTCGGCGCGTGTGGTTGGTGACGTTATCGGTAAGTATCACCCGCATGGTGATTCTGCAGTGTATGACACGATTGTTCGTATGGCGCAGAGCTTTTCTCTGCGTTATCCGCTGGTTGACGGGCAGGGTAACTTTGGTTCGATTGATGGTGATGCCGCGGCGGCAATGCGTTACACCGAAATACGCATGGCAAAAATTGCCCATGATCTGATGGCGGATCTGGACAAGGAAACTGTCAATTTCTCCGATAACTATGATGGCACCGAGCAGATTCCCGACGTATTCCCGACCCAGATCCCGAATCTCCTGGTCAATGGCTCTTCGGGTATTGCCGTGGGCATGGCCACCAACATACCACCGCACAATCTGGGCGAGGTAATTGATGCCTGTCTGGCGTTGCTGGACAATGATGACATCACCATTGACGAGCTGATGGAATACATCAAGGGGCCGGATTTTCCGACCGCAGCCATCATTAATGGTCGCGCTGGCATTGTGGAGGCTTACAAAACCGGTCGTGGTCGCATTTATATGCGGGCCAGGGCCGAGGTTATCGATGATGAAAAGACCAATAAGGCGACCATTATCATCACCGAGATCCCCTACCAGCTGAACAAGGCACGACTGGTTGAAAAAATAGCCGAGCTGGTTAAAGAGAAAAAGATTGAAGGCATTACCGAGCTGCGCGACGAGTCTGACAAGGACGGTCTGCGGGTGGTCATTGAACTGCGCCGTGGCGAAGTGGGTGAGGTGGTGCTGAATAACCTGTATGCGCAGACGCAAATGCAATCGGTATTCGGCATCAACATGGTGGCACTGGTTGATGGTCAGCCACGGTTGCTGAATCTGAAGGAAATTCTGCAGTCATTTATCCGTCATCGCCGTGAAGTGGTGACCCGACGCACGATCTACCTGCTGCGCAAGGCGCGCGAAAAGGGCCATATACTGGAAGGTCTGGCGGTGGCGCTGGCCAACATCGATGCGGTCATCAAGCTGATCAAGGAGTCACCCACCTCGGCAGAAGCCAAAGAGAAGCTGCTGGCGCGCTCGTGGCATTCGGCGAGTGTGCTGGCGATGCTTGGTGAAGCCGGCGCAGATGCCTGCCGGCCTGATGAGTTGCCGGTCGAGTTTGGTCTGAAAGGTGATCAGTACTACCTGTCGCCGGTTCAGGCACAGGCAATTCTGGACTTGCGCCTGCACCGTCTTACCGGTCTTGAGCATGAGAAGCTCATCAATGATTACAAGGAGTTACTGCAACAAATTGCGGATTTTCTGGAGATTTTGGGTAGCGAGGCGCGTCTGTTTGAAGTGATGCGTGAAGAGATGGCGCTGGTGCGTGCCAATTATGCGGATGCGCGGCGCACGGAAATTGTCGGCTCCCAGCTCGATCTGAGCATGGAAGACCTGATTACCGAGGAAGACCGGGTTGTCACCATTTCCCGCAGCGGTTACGCCAAGTCGCAACCACTGGCCGACTACCAGGCCCAGCGTCGCGGCGGCATGGGCAAAGCGGCGGCCAGTGTGAAAGATGAGGATGTAGTGGAGCATCTGCTGATTGCCAGCAGTCACGATACTCTGTTGTGCTTCAGCAGTGTGGGCAAGGTTTACTGGTTGCGGGTATTCAACATACCACTGGCCAGTCGCACCTCCCGGGGACGTCCGCTGGTCAATATTCTGCCGCTGGAAGAAAACGAGCGAATCACCAGCATGCTGCCGATTCGCGAGTACACGGAAGGCTACTTCATCTTCATGGCAACCTCGCAGGGTACCGTCAAGAAGACACCATTGGAGAATTTCTCGCGCCCGCGCAGTGTCGGCCTGCGGGCCATCGAACTGGACGAAGATGATACCCTTATCGGTACAGCACTGACTGACGGGCAGCGCGACATCATGCTGTTCAGCAGCAGCGGCAAGACGTTGCGCTTTAACGAAAATGACGTGCGCGCCATGGGGCGAACCGCCCGCGGTGTCCGCGGTATTCGTCTGGCAGCAGGTCACAGGATGATTGCGCTGATTATTCCGGAGGCCGACAAGCAGGTGCTGACGGTCAGTGAAAATGGTTATGGCAAACGCACGGATACCACCGAATTCCCGGTTTATGGCCGTGGTGGTCAAGGTGTGATCGGCATGCAGACCAGCGATCGTAATGGTGCTCTGGTCGGTGCCGTGCAGGTGGGTGATGGTGATCAGATCATGATGATCTCCGACCGTGGCACGCTGGTGCGCACCCGCGTTGATGAGGTGTCGGTGTTAAGCCGGAACACGCAGGGCGTGCGTCTGATCAAACTGAAGACGGATGAGACACTGGTGGGTGTAGAGCAGGTGGCTGATGCCGGTGATGATGAGTTGCTGATCGATGCTGATACGGATGTGGCAGACGACACACCGGACTCCGGCGCTGATGACTGACAAGTTGCGCAAGGTTGCTTTTCTCGGGCCGCCGGGGACATTTTCTCATGCGGCAGTGGATCAGTATTTTGGTGCCGGAGATGCAGCCGGGCCCGCCCCGGAGAAGCACAGCGTTGCCACCATTGATGATGTGTTTCTGGAGGTGGAGGCCGGCACTGCCGATTTTGGTGTTGTACCGGTGGAAAACTCCACTGAGGGTGCGGTCAACAATACCCAGGATTGTCTGATAGACACCTCGCTGACGATTGTTGGTGAGGTGTACGTAGCGGTAGAGCACAATCTGCTGCTTAAACAGGCTGATGGAATCGGTGCGGTACGGCGAATTGTTTCTCACAAACAGTCTCTGGGTCAGTGCAGGATATGGCTGCGTGCCAATTATCCACAACTGGAACAGGTGGAAGTCAGCAGCAATGCGGAAGCCGCCCGCCTGGCGGCAGAGGATGAGACCACCGCAGCCATAGCCGGGGCGGTTGCAGCGCAATATTACGGGCTGCATATTGTTGCCTCAGGAATCCAGGATCGCAAAAACAATACCACACGATTTCTGGTGCTGGCACGCGCTCACAATACCCCGCATCCGAATTTGCCCACTGGGCATGATAAAACCTCCATTCTGGTATACACGGAAAACAAGCCCGGTGCGCTGTTCAGATTGCTCGAGCCGTTTGACCGGTTTCAGGTCAGTCTGACCCGTATTGAGACTCGCCCGGCCCGTGACGATATGTGGTCCTATGTGTTTTTTATGGACTTTGAAGGGCACTGTGACGACAAACCTGTGCGGCAGGTTTTTGAAGAGCTGGCGGTGCGTGCTGTAAAAATCAAGAATCTGGGTTCATATCCTCGTGCATCTTATTGAAGATAAAGTAGTTCTTATTGTTGGGCTGGGACTGATTGGCGGCTCAGTTGCCCGTGGTCTGGCGGCCGGCAAGCATTGCCGCAGGATCATAGCCTGCGGTCGTGACGAAACGGCACTGCAGACTGCGTTGCTGGATGGAACGATTGATGCGTTTTCCACGCAGCTGGAAACGGTGGTGCCGCAGGCTGACATCATACTGATCACCACGCCGACCCTGACGGTAGCCCGCATTCTCGAGCAGATCCGCGACACAGTGCGAGATGACACCATCATTACCGATGCTGCCAGTGTCAAAGCCAGTGTGCTGGCGGATGCTCATCGAATTCTGGGGACGGGCGTGAACCGGTTTATTGCCGGGCATCCCATTGCCGGATCGGAGCAAAGCGGTTACCGCGCTTCAAGAGCTGATCTTTACAACCGCCGCAAAGTGATACTGACCCCCGTCATGGAAAGTGATCCGCAGGCTCTGCGGACTGTGATGCAGCTCTGGCAGTGTCTGGGTGCCGAAGTGCATGCCATGAGCGCAAACCGACATGACCGGGTGCTGGCAGGCACCAGTCATCTGCCTCATTTGCTGGCCTATACGCTGGTGAATACGCTGGTTGAGGCGGTGGGCGAAGAGGATCGCCCGCAGCAGGTGTTTGATTACGCCGCTGGCGGATTTGCTGATTTCAGTCGTATTGCGTCCAGTGATCCGCGCATGTGGAGAGACATATTTCTGGCCAATCAGCAGGCGACGGTTGATGTGCTGGACAGTTATGTTGAAGCCTTGCAGCAGATGAAGTTGCTGTTGCTGAAATCTGATGGTGATGCGCTGGAGCAGAGTTTCCACAAGGCCCGGCGTGTCAGGGATGATTTTATCAGACGGTTTCGTGATGGCGGAGACAGCGCCCCGGCCAACGGGGCTGGTTCGGACAGGGCCGGGTCTGAAGGAACGGGGCCGCTGATTGTCCGCCCTGGTATCAGGCTGGCCGGTACCTGTCGGCTTGCAGCCAGTCACGCGGAGGCAATCAACAGATTGATGGATCTGGTCGATCACGATACGGTCTGGCAGATGAGCGGTTTTCCGGAAGATCGCGCGAGTCTGAGAGCATTACAGGGCCTTCGTACCCGCGGAGTGCCCGTGAGCGGGCCGGAACGCGGGGAGTTGCTGGTCTTTGGTGCCCGGCCGACAGCTGATCGGCCAGCCGGGAGAGGCGCAGATTCTGATGTCACAGGTACGGTGAAGCTGCCGGCAGATCCGTTTCTGCTGGGCACGCTTGCCCTGGCTACGGCGATCCTGCCCGGTTCGGCAATAACAGTCGCAGATGCGCTGGCAGTTCCCGGCAGTCTGCCGCCACTATTGGGCGCCCTGCAGAGTCTGGGACTGAATATTGTCGCAGACGGGCGTGATCTGCACTTTGCCTACAGTGCCGATGCGCCGCAGGGAAATGCGCGACTGGATGTGCCGGCCGACAGCATCACTGCCGATGAGTATCTTGTACTTGTAGCTGCCGGTTTACGCTGTCGGGAACCACTGCAAATTCACATGGCTGAGGCTGCCCGGCTGGCACTGCTGCCTCGAATTGCCGCGTGGTGTGAGGGCGGGGCGGACATCAGACAGGAAAGCACAGGTGCGCTGACGGTCTCTGCTTCCGGTACTGCTAAATTGCTGTCTGCCGGGCAATTTGACTGTCATGAAAACAGCCAGCTATCGCTGCTGACAATAGCGCTGGCAACAGCAGGTACGGCAACAATGACGCTGATTTCGCCGGGCGACATTAGCGGTCATTACCCGGGACTGCAGGCCAGTTGGCGACAACTGGGTATTGATGTCAGAGCGGCATCCAATTGAGGTTTTGTTTTGTCCGACTTACCGAATGAGCTACCGCAGATGAACGCCCCGGTACTGACCATAGACGGCCCCGGCGGCGCAGGAAAGGGCACCATCAGCCGGTTGGCTGCCGAGGCATTGGGCTGGCACTATCTGGATAGTGGTGCCCTGTACCGGATACTGGCCTTGCGCGGTTTGCGTGCGGGTCTGGCGCTGACTGATGCTCAGGCGCTGGCTGATCTTGCCTTGCGACTGGATATACGCTTTGGCAGCGGCAACGACGAGCGGGTCTGGCTGGAAGGGGAAGAGATTTCCGGCCTCATCCGTTCGGAACAGGCGGGTGCCGATGCTTCCATTGTGGCGGCCCTGCCGGCAGTCCGTGATGCCCTGATGCAGCGTCAGCGCGACTTCTGCCAACCCCCGGGTCTGGTAGCTGACGGGCGTGATATGGGGACTGTGGTGTTTCCCCGGGCACCCGTAAAAGTGTTTTTGACTGCATCTGCTGAGGAGCGTGCAGATCGCCGGTATAAGCAGTTGATTGCAAAGGGTATTGATGTTAAGATCGGCGACCTTTTGGCGGATATCCAGGCGCGCGATGAGCGTGACAGTCAGCGGGAAGTAGCGCCGCTTCGGCCTGCTGAGGATGCGATTTGCATAGATACCACCGACCTTGGTATATCCCAGGTCCTTGATATTGTGATTAAAAAAGCTCAAGAAGTGTTTTGAGACAGATCGGATTTTAGCCTGAGATACGTGTTTTAAGTAGCCTGATGACGGAGCCAGCACTGTCCGTCAACGGGCTTTAGTCATTGGCCCGTGTGTGCTGGTACACGGTTGAACTGAAGCCATAGTGGACACGCACGATCTGTAGAGATCAGTGATCCCTTGGTGAATTTAATATACAGGATTAAACATGAGTGAAAGTTTCGCTGAACTATTTGAACAGAGTCTGATCGATGTCGACATGACGCCCGGCGCTATTGTGACCGGTACCATCATCAATATCGATTCGGACTGGGTAACAGTCCATGCTGGTCTGAAGTCCGAAGGGGTTATTCCCAAGAGCCAGTTTCTGGAAGAAGATGGCACATTTACCCTCAACGTGGGTGACAAGGTCAAGGTAGCACTGGAAGCCGTTGAAGACGGTTTTGGTGAGACCAGGCTCTCCAGAGAAAAGGCCAAGCGGGCAGAGTCCTGGATGGAGCTGGAAGCGGCTTTCGAAAAGAACGATGTGGTCAAAGGTATCATCAATGGCAAGGTCAAAGGCGGTTTCACTGTCGACCTCAACAATATCCGTGCGTTCCTGCCAGGCTCTCTGGTCGACATACGTCCAATCCGCGATACCACGCACCTGGAAGGTCAGCTGCTTGAGTTCAAACTGATCAAACTGGATCAGAAGCGTAACAACGTAGTGGTATCCCGTCGTGCGGTACTGGAAGCGGTCAGCACGGAAGAGCGTGATGAATTGCTGGCCAGCCTGCAGGAAGGCCTGGTCATCAAGGGTGTGGTCAAGAACCTCACTGACTACGGCGCGTTTGTTGATCTGGGCGGTGTTGATGGACTGTTGCACATCACTGACATGTCCTGGAAGCGCATCAAGCACCCGAGCGAAATCGTCAATGTTGGCGACGAGATCAGAGTCAAAGTGCTGAAGTATGACCGCGAGCGCAACCGCGTATCTCTGGGTCTGAAGCAGCTGGGCGAAGATCCGTGGGTGGAAATCAAGGCGCGTTACCCGGAAAACACCAAGGTCAAGGCGCGTGTTACCAACCTGACCGATTACGGCTGTTTTGCCGAGCTGGAAGAAGGCGTTGAAGGTCTGGTTCACGTTTCTGAAATGGACTGGACCAACAAGAACGTTCATCCTTCCAAGATCGTACAACTGGGTGATGAAGTTGAAGTGATGATCCTGGATATTGACGAAGAACGTCGTCGTATCTCTCTGGGTATCAAGCAGTGCTTCCAGAATCCGTGGGATCGCTTTGCCGAACAGTTCCAGAAAGGCGACAAGATTTCCGGCAGCATCAAGTCAATCACTGATTTTGGTATCTTCATCGGTCTTGATGGCAACATCGACGGTCTGGTTCACCTGTCTGACATCTCCTGGGATGAGACTGGCGAAGAAGCCGTACGTGCCTACAAGAAAGGTGACGAGCTCGAAACCGTTATCCTGTCTGTTGATCCGGAACGTGAGCGTATCTCTCTGGGTATCAAGCAGCTGTCTGAAGATCCGTTTGCCAACTACGTTGGTGAGTTCGAGAAAGGCAGCATAGTGACGGGCAAGGTTTCCGAAGTTGATGCCAAGTCTGCGATGGTTGATCTGGGCAATGGCGTTATCGGTTCACTGCGTGCGTCTGAAATCAGCCGCGATAAAGTGGAAGATGCGCGTAATGTGCTGAACGTCGGTGACGAGATCAAGGTCAAAGTCGTCAGTGTTGATCGCAAGAACCGTGTGCTGGGTCTGTCTGTCAAGGCAATTGAAATTGACGACGAGAAAGCCGCGATTCAGGATCACAAAAATCAGGACGCGCCGGCCGCCGGTCCGACCACGATTGGTGATCTGATCAAAGCGGAAATGGAAAAGAAATAAACCATTTAAGGATCTGCCATGACAAAGTCTGAACTTATCGAACGTATTGCCGGGAAACAGGCACAGTTGTCTTCAAAAGACTGTGAATTTGCTGTCAAATCGATTATCGAATATATGTCCGAGGCTTTGTCAGACGGCGGGCGCATTGAAATACGGGGATTTGGCAGTTTCTCACTGCACTACCGCGTACCACGGGTCGGGAGAAATCCCAAGACCGGTACACCGGTCAGTCTGAGTGGCAAATATGTTCCCCATTTCAAACCCGGCAAAGAGTTGCGTGATCGTGTGAACAGCTCCTTGCAGCAGTGATCCTGAAGGTTTAGACGGAGCTGCGGCTCCGGTTAAAAAAGGCGGCGATTTCGCAAGAAATTCGCCGCTTTTTTCTTTAATGAATTGCAACATCGGTCGAAACTACAGGGAGATGGTAAATTGGAAAACAATCGTATCAGCAATCGCATAATAGTTGCGCTGGATTTTGCAGAGCGTGACAAGGCATTGGCGCTGGTAAAAACGCTGGATTCATCGCAGTGCCGCGTAAAGGTCGGCAAGGAGATGTTTACCCGGTTCGGGCCGGACCTGGTGAATGATATTCAGTCGCTGGGCTTTGACGTGTTTCTCGATCTCAAGTTTCATGATATTCCCAATACGGTTAACAAGGCGGTTGCCGCTGCAGCAGATCTTGGGGTCTGGATGCTGACTCTGCATGCTGCGGGTGGTGCTGACATGATGCGCGCAGCCCGTGCGGCAGTCGAGGGCCGTGAAAATGCTCCTTTGCTGGTTGCTGTGACAGTACTGACCAGTCTTGCTGCAGATGATCTGGCGGTGCAGGGCATAGCACGCAGTGCACAGGAACAGGTATTGAGGCTGGCATCACTGGCGCAGGAAAGTGGCATGGATGGGGTGGTCTGTTCTGCGGCCGAGGCAGGTGAGCTGCGCAAACTGCTGAATGACAGTTTTTTATTGGTGACACCGGGCATTCGTCCCACAGGAGATCCGGCTGATGATCAGAAGCGGATTGTGACACCTGCTGCAGCGGTATCTGCCGGCAGCAATTTTCTGGTGATCGGCCGACCAATCACCAGAGCACGGGAGCCGTTAGAAAAATTACATCAAATCCAGGCAGAAATTTCGGGCAACCTGTAATTTTTGTGCTACAACTCAATCAACGCTGCCTGATTGCGGGTAGTGTGATGATGTGATCTATTTCTGGAAATCAATTATTGGGAAAAGGAGTTTCCTATGAAAAACATGTTTAATACGTTGGCCCGTCTGCTGTGTTCATCCCTGTTGTCCTTCGCGGTTGCGACAGCGCTGCTGTCGGGTGCACTTTTGTCAGCAGCCTACGCCGACGAGACTGAACAGGTTGCCCAGCTGGTTATTGAAAATCAGGTCAATATCAATACCGCTGATGCGGAAACACTCGCGTTGGCTCTGGATGGTGTTGGTATGACCCGTGCCCTGGATATCATTGCCTACCGCGAAGAGCATGGCAGTTTCAAAACTGTGGATGAACTTGAGCGGGTGAGAGGGATCGGCAAGGCGACACTTGAGCGTAATCGTTCAAGAATATTGCTTGATGACGACAACCCTCAGTGACGTCGCAGGGAAAATGAAGTGAAAAGGCCCGTTCAGGCCTGGATTGGTTTAGAATAGAGGCCTTTTGCGGCCTCTATTCTTTTATGCTTGCTCCATCAATTCAGGCAGACGCACAATTATTCACTCCCTGGCTGTTGCTTCTGCTGGCCGGCACCGGGTTGCTGGCTTTCCTCAGCACTGCCGTCATGGTGCGGTTGGGACGCCGTCACTTGCTGGACGTGCCGGTTGAACGCAGTGCTCATTCAGCCGCTACACCACGCGGTGGCGGAGTTGCCATCGTAATAACCATCACCTGTTACCTCCTGCTGTTATACCTTTTTGATCAACTGAGTGCCAGTCGCCTGCTGGTGCTGCTGTGTGCTGTACCCGTCGCTATTGTCGGACTGGTGGATGATGTGCAGGCCTTGCCCGTGCGCGTCAGGCTATTGCTGCACCTTGCAGCGGCAGGCATGGCACTGTATCTGCTGGGGCCGGTGCCCGAGCCATTTTTCAGTGGCTGGCTGGCCATGCCAGCCTGGTCTCAGACGGCACTGCTGATGGTGGCACTGGTCTGGCTGCTGAATCTGTACAATTTTATGGATGGCATTGACACGCTGGCTGCCGGGCAATGTCTGTTTGTATGCGCCGCCGCCGGAGTGTTCCTCTGGCGGCAGGATGATCCTGTCATGTGGGTTTGTGCCGGACTGTTCATGGCAACCCTGGGTTTCATGTTCTGGAACCTGCCACCTGCCAAAATATTTATGGGGGATGTGGGCAGTACGTTTCTTGGGTTTTTTCTGGGCCTGGTCGGACTGGTTACTCACTTCAGCGGTGTGTTGTCAGTCTGGGTATGGGTGTTGTTGATGAGTACCTTTATCGCAGATACAACAGCCACTCTCATCCGCCGGGTTGCCACTGGCCATTCAGTCACTGAGGGGCACAGTACACACCTGTATCAGCGACTGGGTCGCCGGACGGGTAACCACGTAACAGTGGCCGCTGTTTACGCCGCAGTCAACGTATGCTGGTCGCTGCCGTTTGCGTGGCTGGCAATTACATACCCTGAACGCGGGGTGGTGCTGGCATTCTCTGGTATAGTACCGTTGATGGTGGTCGCAGCGGCACTGGGCGCTGGCAAAAAGGAAGAACAATGAACCTCTATACCATACCGCTTTCGCGCACAGTCAAGCAGTCACTGCTGATGCTGGCTGATGCATTGATGCTGGCACTGGCGGCCTGGCTTTCATTCAATATGCTGGGTATCGGCATTGATGGCGCTGCAGAGCGGGTTGTCATCTATTTCGGGGTGGCGGTGCTGATTGCAGTCGCCGGGTTTTATCGGATAGGCCTGTATCGCGCGCTGTTGCTATATATGGGGGTGCAATCCGGTTTTATTGTTCTGCAAGGCGTCACAGTTGCGGCGGGTCTGTTCGGTGCTGTCTATTACCTGTTGCTGGATCCGGCAGTAGCCAATAACGCCGTTGTCCCGATATTCTGGATGATTGCCCTGTTGTTTGTTGGTGGCAGCCGCTTTGTAGCCAAACTGGCGTTGCAAAGTCTGATACAGAATTTTCGACCCAAGGAGCCGGTGATTATCTATGGTGCCGGCAGTTCGGGTATGCAGCTGGTCGCCGCCCTGATGAATGGCGATCAATATCTGCCGGTGGCGTTTGTGGATGACAGTCGCAATATCATTGGCAGCATCGTTAACGGTGTGCGCGTATACAGCCCGTCATCGCTGGCGGAGTTGATTGACAATTTTTCTGTACGACAGATCCTGCTGGCCATGCCTTCCGCATCGCATGCTGAGCGTAAAGGCATTCTCAACAGGCTTGAACATCTGCCGGTCCATGTCAAGACGGTGCCTGAGCTGTTTGATATGCGCTCAGGCAAGTTCCATGTTGACGAAGTGCGCGATATTGATATTGAAGATCTGCTGGGCCGCGATATTGTCCCGCCGGATCCGCTATTGATGGGCGCCTGTATCAGCGGCAAGTCGGTCATGGTTACTGGTGCCGCGGGTTCAATTGGTTCGGAATTGTGCCGGCAGATTATCGGCCTGCGTCCGTCACGTTTGCTGCTGCTGGACAGCTTTGAGTTTGGCCTGTACGACCTTGAGCTGGAGTTGCAGAGTTTGCGTGAAGCAGACTCGGATACCGAGATTGTCGCGATGCTCGGCAATGTCTGTAACCGGGTACTGATGGATGCGGTGATTGATCGCTTCAGTATCGAGACGGTATATCATGTGGCAGCTTACAAGCAGGTGCCGATGGTGGAGAAAAACGTTGTTGAAGGTGCCTACAACAACATATTTGGCACGTCGGTGGCGGCGCTGGCTGCTCAGGCGGCGGGGGTCAGGAATTTTGTACTGATATCGACAGACAAGGCTGTGCGCCCGACCAATGTGATGGGGGCGACCAAGCGCTGCGCTGAGCTGGTGCTGCAGGCACTGGCCGCACAGCAGACCAATACCTGTTTCAGTATGGTGCGTTTTGGCAATGTGCTCGGCTCCTCCGGTTCGGTTGTACCGCTGTTTCGCCGTCAGATAAGTGAAGGCGGACCGGTGACTGTCACCCATCCGGAAGTCACCCGATATTTCATGACCGTTGAAGAGGCTGCGCAACTGGTGATCCAGGCGGGCTCAATGGCGCGGGGAGGGGATGTATTTGTACTGGATATGCATGATCCCATTCGTATCGTGGATCTTGCCAGAAAAATGATTCACCTGATGGGCTACGATGTAAAGGATGAAAACTCCTTCCGCGGAGACATCGCCATCGAGTACAGTGGACTGCGGCCGGGTGAAAAACTGTTTGAGGAATTGCTGATTGGTGAGTCAGTGACCGGTACCGAACATCCCAAGATTTTGCGCGCTGAAGAGGATTTTCAGCCCTGGGAATCGCTTGAACCCATGTTGCTTGAGCTGGAAAGTGCCTGCCGTCGACTGGACCTGCATGCCATACGGCGGTTATTGATGCAGGCGGTAGTTGGTTTTGAACCAGAAGACCTGCATGACGATCCGCTGTGGTTTGCGCTGGATCAGGTGATTGATTTGCCAGCGGTGTCTGACCCGAAGGTGACACCGCTGCACAAACGCTGAAAATTAGTCTGTTGAAAAACAGTCCGCTGAGAAACCGTCTGGCAGATTAATTGCTGTCAGCGACGGGTAACAGACTCGATGATGACTGGCTCAACCGGAACATCCTGATGGCCCCGGCGACTGCCGGTTGTGACGCCGGCAATCCTGTCAACCACATCCATTCCGGATATCACTTCGCCAAATGCAGCATACCCAAAATCCTGTGGTGCAGTGCTGCGCTGATTCAGGAAGTCATTGTCGACCAGATTGATAAAAAACTGGCTGGTCGCGCTGTCGACTACATTGGTACGTGCCATGGCAACGGTGCCGCGGTCATTGCGCAAACCGGGCCGCGCTTCATTCTTGATGGGCGGATAGCCGGAAATCTCCACAAAGTCTGTGTCATACCCACCACCCTGAACCATGAAACCCGGAATGACGCGGTGAAAGGTCAGATTGTTGTACAGATTGTTATCCACATAGCGCAGAAAGTTTTCCGTCGAAATCGGTGCCTCATCAGCCCACAATTCGATTTCTACAGTGCCCATGCTGGTCTGCATGACAACAACCGGGTTGCCATCACTGTCTGCTGTGGTCTGTGTATCGGTATCCGGTTCGGCAGATGTCGGATCTGAAATGGTTTCTGCCACGGAGTCAGCGGGGGTGCTGCCTGAGGCGCTGCCTGCAGGTGCTTCGCTATCGCCGGAGCACGCGCTCAACGCAATGGTGCTGCCAAGAAGCATGGCCATTAGCAAATGTTTGTAGCTGGTAGCAATCATAATCATATCCCGGTTAATCAAACTCAATGTGTATCGAGTGGGTGATTATAACCGCAGATAAAAATGATGCCAGTGGATCTGTATGAAAAGCGCGAGGGGATTTGGCTGCCCAACCAGGACTCGAACCTGGAACCAAGTGATTAACAGTCACCTACTCTACCATTGAGCTATTGGGCAATAATGTTGGCCATGTGTGTGGCCCCAACAGGACGCGTATACTAATGGCATTTTTTTACATGGTCAACCTTTCTTTAGCAAGTTTTTGAGGCTGTGGCGGAGCGTCCATGAAGGGAGTTACATGGGGACAGGCAGGGAATGTCTGGCGTGCTATCAGGCAGCTATGGCAACTGTGTATAATGCGCGGATGAGTATTCCCTTCACAATGAAATCCGATTTTCAGCCTGCCGGTGATCAGCCAACCGCCATCCGTCAGTTGACTGAAGGTCTGGAAGAAGGGCTGCATGCCCAGACCCTGCTGGGGGTAACCGGATCGGGCAAAACGTTTACCATCGCCAATGTGATTGCCGGCACCCAGCGCCCGGCACTGGTCATGGCTCCGAACAAGACGCTGGCAGCGCAGCTGTATGGTGAATTTGCCGAGTTCTTCCCTGACAATGCCGTCGAGTATTTTGTTTCCTATTATGACTATTATCAGCCGGAGGCCTACGTTCCATCTTCTGATACGTTTATTGAAAAGGATGCATCGATAAATGAGCATATCGAACAGATGCGGCTGTCGGCCACCAAGGCATTGCTTGAACGGCGTGATGTAATTGTGGTGGCAACTGTTTCAGCCATCTACGGACTGGGCGACCCCGGTTCATATCTGCAGATGGTGTTGCACCTGGACCGCGGCGACAAGGTTGATCAGCGCTATATTCTGCGGCGCCTTGCGGACATGCAGTACACACGCAACGACATGGAACTGCAGCGTGCAACCTATCGGGTGCGCGGCGATGTGATTGATATCTATCCGGCTGACTCGGATCAGTTTGCGGTACGGGTTGAACTGTTTGACGATGAAATAGAGGCGCTGTCGTTTTTTGATCCACTTACCGGTGAATCAGTCAGAAAAGTGCCGCGTCTCACGATATTTCCCAAATCACACTATGTGACGCCGCGCGAGAAGGTGATGGATGCGCTGGAACACATCAAGACCGAGCTGAATGAGCGGGTGACCCAGCTGGAAAGCAACCATCAGCTGGTAGAGGCTCAGCGGTTATCCCAGCGCACAAAGTTTGATCTGGAAATGATGAGCGAGCTGGGTTACTGCAATGGTATCGAAAACTATTCCCGGTATCTGTCGGGGCGGCAGCCGGGCCAGCCGCCGCCAACGTTGTTCGACTATCTGCCGCCTGATGCATTGGTGATAGTGGATGAGTCACATGTTTCGATTCCGCAGATAGGTGCCATGTACAAGGGTGACCGCTCGCGCAAGGAAACGCTGGTGCAATATGGCTTCCGCTTGCCCTCGGCGCTGGATAACAGGCCGTTGCGCTTTGAGGAGTGGGAAGCATCAACCCCCCAGCTGATTTTTGTCTCGGCGACCCCGGGTCCTTATGAACAGGAGCGTGCCGGGCAGACTGTACGCCAGGTGGTCCGGCCCACCGGGCTGATCGATCCGGCTCTGGAAGTGCGGCCGGCCGCAAGCCAGGTGGATGATCTGTTGTCCGAGATCAGACAGGTTACAGCG
The DNA here is from genome assembly GCA_963974875.1 of uncultured Pseudohongiella sp. Lineage (GTDB taxonomy): Bacteria > Pseudomonadota > Gammaproteobacteria > Pseudomonadales > Pseudohongiellaceae > Pseudohongiella. Next base: position 67,259 of record CAXBER010000006.1, read on the forward strand.
CGGCAGGAAAGGGTGCTGGTTACTGTGCTGACCAAGCGCATGGCGGAGGATCTGACCGATTATCTGATGGATCATGATGTACGGGTGCGCTATCTGCACTCTGACATAGACACAGTGGAACGGACGGAAATCATTCGCGATCTGCGGCTGGGAAAATTTGATGTGCTGGTGGGCATCAACCTGCTGCGGGAGGGGCTGGATATTCCCGAAGTGTCGCTGGTGGCGATTCTGGACGCGGACAAGGAAGGGTTCCTGCGTTCCGAGCGGTCACTGATTCAGACCGTGGGGCGTGCTGCGCGGAATATCCGGGGACGGGCGATCCTGTATGGTGATCGGGTAACCGGCTCCATGCAGCGCGCCATGGATGAGTCGGACCGGCGTCGCGACATCCAACTGGCGTTTAACCAGGCCAACAACATCACGCCGGCAGGTGTTAATAAGTCCATCATGGACGTGATGGAAGGAGCCTACGCCGGCTCTGCAGAAAGCGGTGGTCGTCAGCGTAAACGCGGCCGGGCAGTGGCTGAGAAAGTGGCTGCGTATGAGGCGGGACAGACGGCCATGCCGGGCGCAGATCCGAAGACAATTGCCAGGGAAATTTCCCGGCTGGAAACAAAAATGCTGGAGCTGGCCAGGAATCTGGAATTTGAAGAGGCTGCCAAAACCCGGGACCAGGTTCAACTGTTAAGAAAACAGCTGATACAGTCGTGATAAGGCGGCTTTTCTATTGTAGTTTTTAATCCCTGCACCTATAATCGCACTCCTTTAGCGGCGGCACCCCTCCGCGGCGGGATGGAATGGCGTTTTTTGAAGGCGCGTAGCTCAGTTGGTTAGAGCGCTACCTTGACATGGTAGAGGTCACCAGTTCGAATCTGGTCGTGCCTACCACTCCCTGCCGTTGACCAGTGACGGGTGCTATATCGTAAACCTGACACTGAAAATATAACTTTCCTATGCCCGTAATCACTCTCCCCGACGGTAGCCAGCGCACTTTTGAGCAGCCTGTTACTGTAGCCCAGGTGGCTGAATCCATTGGTGCCGGTCTGGCCAAAGCCGCACTTGCCGGTCGTGTTGATGGCACGCTGGTGGACACGTCGTTTCTGATGACGGGTGATTCGGGGCTGGCGATTATCACTGAGCGTGATCCGGAAGGCCTGGATGTGATCCGCCATTCATGTGCCCATCTGATGGCGCAGGCCGTACAGCGTCTGTTCCCCGAGGCTCAGGTGACCATCGGGCCGGTCATTGAAGACGGCTTTTTCTACGACTTCGCCTATGAGCGTGCCTTTACACCGGAAGATCTGGAACAGATCGAGAAGGTGATGGGTGAGATCGTCAAGGAAAACCTGCCTGTGTCGCGTGAAGTAATGAGTCGTGATGACGCCATCGCCATGTTCGATAGCATGGGTGAGAAATACAAGGTTGAAATTATCAAGGACATCCCGGGTAACGAGGAGCTTTCGTTTTACCGCCAGGGAGACTTTATTGACTTGTGCCGTGGCCCACATGTGCCCAATACCGGCAAGTTCAAAGCATTCAAACTGACTTCCGTGGCAGGCGCCTATTGGCGTGGTGATGCCAAAAACGAGATGTTGCAGCGTATTTATGGCACGGCCTGGGGCGATAAAAAGGCGCTGGCAGATTATCTGTTCCGTCTGGAAGAAGCACAGAAGCGTGATCACCGTAAAATCGGCAAAAAACTGGATCTGTTCCATTTTCAGGAAGAAGCGCCGGGCATGGTGTTCTGGCACCCAAAGGGCTGGTCAATCTATCAGACCATCCAGCACTACATGCAGAAACTGCAGAACGAAAGCGGATATCAGGAAATCCGTACCCCGCAACTGGTGGACTACACCCTGTGGGAAAAATCCGGACATGCTGACAAGTTTGCCGATGAGATGTTCAGCGTTGAGTCTGAAAACCGCATGTATGCCATCAAGCCCATGAACTGCCCCTGTCACGTACAGGTGTTCAATCAGGGTCTGAAGAGTTACCGCGATCTGCCGTTGCGTCTGGCTGAGTTTGGCTCCTGTCATCGTTTTGAGCCGTCAGGTTCCATGCACGGCCTGATGCGCGTGCGCAGCTTTACCCAGGACGACGCGCATATTTTCTGCGCCGAATCGGCGATTCAGGACGAAGTGGCGCAGTTCATGGAACTGTTGTTCCGGGTATACAGGGACTTCGGTTTCGACGAAATCATCCTGCGTCTGTCTACCCGCCCGGAAAAACGCGTCGGTAGTGATGAAATGTGGGACAAAGCCGAGGATGCGCTGCGTCAGGCACTGAACAACAGCGGCCTGGCCTGGGAGTTGCTGCCGGGCGAGGGTGCATTCTATGGGCCCAAAATCGAATTTTCATTAAAAGACTGCATGGGCCGCGTACAACAATGTGGCACGATTCAGGTGGATTTCTCCATGCCGGAGCGTCTCGGTGCACAATACGTAGCCGAAGATGGCAGCCGCAAGGTGCCGGTGATGCTGCATCGGGCAATCCTGGGTTCATTCGAGCGTTTTATCGGTGTGCTGATCGAGCATTATGCCGGTGCGCTGCCAGTATGGCTGGCACCCGAGCAGGCGGTTATTCTCAATATTACCGACAAACAGGGTGAATATTGTGAAAAAGTGCGTAAAATACTGGCAGAAAAGGGATTTCGTGTCAGTGCGGACTTGAGAAATGAGAAGATCGGCTTTAAAATCCGCGAGCACACAATGCAGAAGGTTCCGTTCCTTCTGGTGGCCGGCGACCGTGAAATGGAAAACGGTCAGATTTCCGTCCGTACGCAGGATGGTCAGGATCTGGGCACCATGACTATCGAAGCATTCACAGACCATCTGGCAACAGCGGTCGCACGACTGGGTCGTACCGGTAACTGATGGTCTGCGGATCATCCACTATTAATTTATGCAGGAGAGAAGACGCTGTCGAATATGAAGAGCAGTTCCAAAAAACCCGTCATTAATGAACACATTGAAGCCACGGAAGTGCGGCTGGTACTTGCCGATGGTGAGCAAAAAGGTGTTGTGACGATTGAGGAAGCACGAGCCGAGGCCGCTGAGGCCAAGCTTGACCTGGTGTTGATCGCCCCCGAGGCTGAACCACCCGTCTGCAAAATCATGGATTACGGCAAGCATGTCTTTGATATCAAGAAGCAGAAGGCTGCCAGCAAGAAAAAGCAGCGCAAGACACAGATTAAAGAAATAAAGTTTCGACCAGGGACGGAAGAAGGGGATTATCAGGTAAAACTACGCAACCTGATACGTTTCCTAGAAGATGGGGACAAGGCCAAGGTATCGTTAAGATTCCGCGGACGCGAACTCGCCCATCAGCATCTTGGCCTCGAACTGGTACAGCGGATCGCTAAGGATCTGCAGGAGTACGGTGCCGTCGAGCAGGAGCCCAAGATGGAAGGTCGCCAGATCGTAATGGTTGTGGCGCCGACGAAGAAGAAGAAGGTCTGACATCGGTCAGGCTTTCATTATCTAAACTGTATCGCCAGTGATGGCTGATAAATGCGGAGTAATACCCGAATGAGCAAGATGAAGACCCATAGCGGCGCCTCCAAGCGCTTCAAAAAAACAGCCACTGGCTGGAAGTGCAAAAGCGCAAACAAGAGCCACATCCTCACCAAAATGACCACCAAGCGCAAACGTCATCTGCGTGGTACGTCACTGGTTGCTGCCAGCGACAAGCCATTGATCGACCGTATGTTGCGTAAAATTTAATCATTAGGATACTGAGGAGACTGATATGGCCCGAGTTAAACGTGGCGTAACGGCGCGTCGCCGTCACAAAAAAATACTGAAAGCGGCAAAAGGTTACTACGGTGCCCGTAGTCGTGTGTATCGCGTAGCGTTCCAGGCGGTTATCAAAGCCGGCCAGTACGCCTATCGCGACCGTCGTGCGAAGAAGCGTGTATTCCGCTCACTGTGGATTACCCGAATCAACGCCCAGTCACGCGCCAATGGCATGACTTACAGTCAGCTGATTGCCGGACTGAAAAAAGCCAATATTGCCGTGGATCGCCGGGTTATGGCTGATCTGGCTGTACATGACAAGGCAGCGTTTGCTGCGCTGGTGAATCAGGCTAAAGCCAGCCTGGCACAGTAATAAAGGTGTGTGTTGCAGAGCCGGCCCGGGATGTGTACCCGTGCCGGCTCTGTGCATTCCGGACCTGACAAAATTTGGCAACATACATCATGGCATTGCGGATTGAACCATGACTGATACAAGTACGCTGTTGGAAACCGCCCTGCAGGCTATCGAAGCAAGTTCCGGGGAACGTGCTCTGGAGCAGTTGCGGGTGGATTATCTGGGTAAGAAGGGCCAGCTGACCGATCTGCTGAAAGGGTTGGGCAAACTGCCTGCTGACCAGCGTCCTGCTGCCGGCGAAACAATCAATGAGACCAAGCGCCAGATTCAGGCTGCCATTGAGGCGCGCCGGGAATTGCTGGTTGAGCAGTCGCTGGCTGCGCAGTTGGCGGCAGAGAGGGTGGATGTCAGTTTGCCCGGCCGACGCCAGGCTGCTGGTGGTCTGCATCCGGTAAGCCGGACCGTTGAGCGCATCCGGTCGTTGTTTCAGTCGGCGGGGTACAGCGTGGCGGAGGGGCCGGAGATTGAGGATGATTATCATAACTTTGAGGCGCTGAATATTCCGGGGCATCATCCGGCGCGGGCAATGCACGATACTTTTTATATTGCTGACGCAATTTCCGCCGCGGGCGCTCATATTGCTGACGCAATTGTCGCCGCAGGCGCTGCTGACGCACAGGCCGCGGGCGCTGCTGACGCTCTGGCCGCAGGCGCTACTGACGCTTCGGGTGCAGGTGAGTCCGGTAGTGGCGGGTCTGCTGTGGGTAACGGGATGTCGTGGGTGCTGCGCACGCATACGTCTCCGGTGCAGGTGCGGGTGATGGAGCAGGGGCAGCCGCCGTTTCGCATGATTTGCCCGGGTCGGGTGTATCGCTGTGATTCGGATCTGACGCACACGCCGATGTTCCATCAGGTCGAAGGCCTGCTGATTGATGAAGAAGTCAGTTTTGCGGACCTGAAAGGCACGCTTGAAGAATTTCTGCGCGCCTTTTTTGAAGCAGATCTGGCGGTGCGCTTTCGGCCGTCCTATTTCCCGTTTACCGAACCGTCCGCAGAAGTGGATATGAGCTGTGTCATGTGTTCGGGCAAGGGTTGCCGGGTATGCAAACATACTGGCTGGCTGGAAGTGCTGGGTTGCGGGATGGTGCACCCCAAAGTGCTGGAGTCGTCTGGCATAGACAGCAAGCGTTATCGCGGATTTGCCTTTGGCATGGGAGTGGAGCGTCTGGCGATGCTGCGCTACGGCGTGAACGATTTACGCCTGTTCTTTGAAAATGATCTGAAATTCCTGCGACAGTTTAACTAGAAAGCTGTCAGGGCTGCATCAGCAAGAGTCAAACACTATGATTTTCACACAACAGTGGGTTCGGGAATGGCTGGATACGCCACTTGAAGCCGATGCTTTGATTCACCAACTGACCATGGCTGGCCTGGAAGTGGATGCTTCCGGTCCGGTAGCGGCGGCATTCAGCGGCATTATTGTTGCCGAAGTCACAGATGTGATCCCCCACCCGGACGCAGACAAGCTGCGCGTGTGTCAGGTAAATGATGGCAGCCAGGTGGTACAGGTTGTGTGCGGCGCGCCCAACGTCCGTGTGGGCATGCGGGTGCCCTATGCAATCATTGGTGCTGAATTGCCGGGCGAGACGCCGGACAAGCCGTTCAGGATCAAAAAGGCGAAGCTGCGTGGCGTGGATTCCAATGGAATGCTGTGCTCGGCAGCGGAACTGGGCATGGCAGATGCATCCGACGGTTTGCTGGAATTACCAGCGGATGCGCCGGTGGGGCAGAACGTACGGGACTACCTGTTGCTGGATGATCGCTTTTTTGAGCTTGACCTGACACCTAATCGTGGCGATTGCCTGAGCATTCGTGGTCTGGCTCGCGAAATTGCCACGCTTAATGAATTGACGTTCCGCGAAGTTATCCACAGCAAAGTGGAAGCCACCATTGCTGATACCTTTCCGGTCACCATCGCTGCGCCGGCTGCCTGTACCCGGTATCTGGGACGGGTGATCCGTGATGTTGATGTCGGGGCCACAACACCCGTGTGGATGCAGGAGAAGCTGCGGCGCTGTGGTTTGCGCAGTATTGATCCAGTCGTGGATGTCACTAACTATGTGTTGCTTGAGCTGGGTCAGCCGATGCACGCATTCGATCTTGACCAGCTGCAACAGGGAATAGTGGTGCGACTGGCCGGCGACAATGATTCCATTACGCTGCTTGACGGCAAATCTGTTAAACCTGATGTCGATACCCTGTTAATAACCGATGCGTCAGGACCATTGGCACTGGCTGGCATCATGGGTGGTGAGAACAGCGGTGTCAGCACCCGGACTCGCCATGTGTTCCTTGAATGTGCCTGTTTTGATGCGCTGGCGATCGCGGGGCGGGCCCGCAAATACGGACTGCATACGGATTCTTCCCATCGCTACGAGCGCGGTGTGGATTACCAGTTGCAGGCTCTGGCAATGGAGCGTGCGACCGAGTTGTTGTTACAGATTGCTGGTGGCAAAGCGGGGCCGGTGACCGAGCAAACCGGGCAGCTGCCTGCGAGGACCGAAGTAAAGCTGCGTCCGGCATATCTGGCGAGTGTGCTTGGGCTTGGTTTTTCTGATGATGAAATAGTCAGCATTCTCAATAGATTGGGGATATCTCTTGTTAGTCGTTCTGAAGATGAGCTGATTTTTGATATTCCGTCATTCCGCTTTGATATCAGCATTGAAGCCGATCTTATTGAAGAAATTGCCCGGGTGCACGGCTATGACCGGTTGCCTGTCACCCGACCGGCTATCCGGATGCAGATGCCTGATGAGTCAGAAGCTGTGGTGCCGGTACAGCGAGTACGGGAGCGTCTGGTCACGCTGGGCTACCAGCAGGTCATTACCTACAGTTTTGTTGAGCCGGGGCTGATGGCTCAGGTTCAAGCGGCGCCGGAGCCGGTAGCTCTGCGCAACCCCATTTCGGCCGATATGTCAGTGATGCGGACCAGTTTGTGGCCGGGACTGCTGGCGACTCTGCAATACAATCTCAATCGCCAGCAGACCCGTGTACGTCTGTTTGAAACCGGACAGGTGTTTTTGCGTGACAGTGATGAGCAGCCCCGACATATCCACCAGCCGGAAAGAATTGCCGGACTGATTTATGGCACCCGTTTCCCCAGGGAGTGGGCGCAGGGGCGCGATGAAGTTGATTTCTTTGACATCAAAGGTGACGTCGAGAATCTGTTGCAACTGGGGGCAATACTGGATCAATGCCGGTTTGAACCGGCCAGCCATCAGGCCCTGCACGACGGGCAGTGCGCAGCAATTATTCACAACGGGGTTCAGGTTGGTTTGCTGGGCGCGCTGGATCCACGGTTACAGCGGACGCTGGATATCAGCAGCAACGTATTCATGTTCGAGCTGGAACTGGCCGCGGTCTGTGCTGCCATGGTGCCTGCGTTTACTCCACTGTCCCGTTATCCTGAGGTCAGTCGCGACCTTGCACTCATTGTGGATCAGCAGGTGCCGGTGGCCGATATTGAGGCTCAATTACGCGCGCTGGCCGGTGAAAATCTGGTTGAACTGCGAATATTTGATGTTTATCAAGGCGATAACGTGGGAAAAAACAAAAAAAGTGTCGCTCTGGGCTTGACCTGGCAGCATCCTTCGCGCACTCTAGGCGACGACGATGTCAATGTCATAATTGAGCGTTGTGTCAAAGGCCTGGAAGACAAATTTAATGCAAAGTTAAGGAAATGAGCATGGAAAAGGGCGCACTGACAAAAGCTGAAATGGCGGAACGTCTGTTTGACGAGCTGGGCGTTAACAAGCGAGAAGCCAAGGAACTGGTAGAACTGTTTTTTGAAGAAATACGCCAGGCACTTGAAAGCAATGAACAGGTGAAGCTTTCCGGTTTTGGCAATTTTGACCTGCGTGACAAAAAACAGCGTCCCGGCCGAAACCCCAAGACAGGCGAAGAGATTCCCATCAAGGCGCGTCGGGTAGTTACCTTCCGTCCCGGCCAGAAACTCAAGGCAAGGGTAGAAAAGTATGCAGGAACCGAGTAACAGTCAGGAATTGCCGCCGATTCCGTCAAAACGCTACTTCACCATCGGTGAGGTGGGCGAACTTTGCACGGTCAAGCCGCATGTTCTGCGTTACTGGGAGCAGGAATTTCCTCAACTCAAACCTGTCAAACGACGCGGCAACCGGCGATATTATCAGCGCGAGGACGTGCTGCTGATCCGTCAGATCAAATCACTCCTTTACGAGCAGGGTTTCACTATTGGTGGTGCCCGTCAGCGTATGAGTGGCCATCAGGAGCCCTCTCCGGGCGCTGCCGTGGAAAGTGGCGAACTCAAACAGATGATCCGCCAGCTTGAAGAAGCCATAGCTTTTCTTTAAGGGGCCATAGGCCTTTTTTCGAGCACACGCTCTGGCAATACCTGCCGCATATTTTAATTTTGACTTTACATGATCACTCACAGTGATATATTGCATAAGCGTTTTGTCGACGAAAACTCTCGGCTTGGCGCAAAAAAGCTGTTAAATCAATAATTAAAATTAGAAGTCACTGTTTGAGGTCAGCATTTTTACCTCTGCATCGACAATCTAAAACCACTAATAAAAAATATTAAGAGGTCTACGGATGAAGTCGAAGTTCAAATCCACGTTCAATCCCACGCTTAATCTGCTATCCGCCGCAATCGCTGCCAGTTTGATGCTGCCAGCTGGATCTGCACTGGCTCAGCAAACACCCGAAGTGGAAGAAGTTGTAGTTACCGGTTCGTTTATCCGACGTTCCGAAGGTTTTCAGGCTGCTTCCCCGATTCTGCAGGTCACTGCAGAAGATATCGCCATAGAAGGCACGCCCAATATGGGCGATGTGATCCATAACCTGAGTTTTAACCAGGGTTCAACTATTACACAAAACTCGCTGACTGGTGCATCCAGTACAGCGACATCCATTAACCTGCGAGGTCTTGGCTCTGGTGCCACACTGAACCTGGTTGATGGTATGCGGGTGATTGGCACCAACGTGAACACGTTTCTGCCCCAGATAGCTATCGGCCGCATGGACATCGTAACTGACGGTGCTGCGGCACTGTATGGCTCCCAGGCAGTGGCCGGTGTAGTCAATTTTGTACCACGTAAATCCTATGACGGTGTCAAGGTTGAGCTGTACCGCCAGGGCGACAGCCGCGGTGATTACACCGATGATCAGGTCAGCATTCTGGGTGGTACCGAGTGGAATGGCATTGATGTTGTGGTAGCCGGTGAATACCGCACCAACGGCACGCTGAAGATGATCGATCGACCGGATCTGTTTAATGCCGGTCTCACATCGTCCAGTACACCAAACCCGGGTCGCTACCGTGTACCGGTAAGAAACGCTGCCGGTGATCTGACCGGTGCGTTCCGCACAATATCTGATCCAAACTGTGGCGGAACACGCGAAGATCCGACCCAGATGGGTAACAACCCGAACGGTTTCACTTTTGGCGGCCAGTGCTGGTACGACTTTGGTGAGTTCTGGGATTACCGTGCTGCCCAGGATACCGGCCAGGCCTTTGCCAACCTTTCCTATGATGTAAGCTCTGATCTGACCTTAAATGGCCAGTGGGGCTATTTCAAGCGTCGCAGCTACAACCGTGGATCACCCTCCAACCCGGGTGGCCGTACTGGTGAGTTGCCAGCCATTCGTGGTGAACTGCCAGGCAACCCGTTCCCTGCGCGTGATGCCAATGGTAACCAGCTCTACGCCGTTGACTCCAATGGCGATGGTGTACCTGATCGTGATGCCGGTGGCAACGTCATCCGCGCTGCCGATGCGGCCAGTGGTATTGCGTTTAACGAAGATGTGCTGTTTGCGTCCTGGCGTCCCTGGGGCAAGCACGGCACACTGCCTTCGCAGCTGGGAAGTGACGGAGCAACACACGGCTCAGGCAATATCTCCGGCTGGCGTACGGCGTTGACTGCCGAGTTCACTGTACCGTTCCTGGACGGTTGGGATGGCAGTGCCAACTACATGTATGCACGAACAAACGATCGCAGCCTGGCGAACAATTTCAGTCTGGGTGCGCTGACTAACGGCCTGAACTGTGATGTGGTCAATGACCGCGACAGCTGTTTCAATCCGTTTGTGTCAACCGATCCCTCAACACTGAATACCCAGGAAGTGGCAGACTCCACGTACGTGCAGAACCGTGTCAACAATTCCGATACGCTGCAGACCTTTGATCTGGTACTGAACGGTGTGATTTCTCCGGGCGGGTTCGAACTGCCGGGCGGCGAAATTGGTGCGGCTTTTGGTTATCAGCGTCGCGATGACAAGTTTACCGATGTCCCCAGTCTGCACAGTCTGACAGGTGATGTATTTATTGGTACCCAGTTGTTCCCGACACGCGACGGTCGGACTGTTGATGCGTTTTTTGCGGAGTTTGCCCTGCCAGTACTGGATAACCTCGAGTTCCAGGTGGCGGTTCGTGATGAAGACTACAGCACTGGTCAGTCCTCTACTGATCCCAAGTATGGTGTGGTTTACATCCCCACCAACTGGCTGACTCTGCGTGCAACCAAGGGTACCTCGTTTATTGCGCCAAGTCTGAACCAGCTGAATGCGCCACAGTCCTGTGGTCTGACCAACGTGGCTGACCCGTTCACTACGTTTGCTGCATTTACTGCGAACTGCTCGCAGGGTAACCCTGCACTGGTACCGGAGTCTGCGGATACTCAGAGTTTTGGTTTCACACTGAACCCGATCGACGGCATGAGCATTGATATGGACTGGAGTGAGACGGACTTCGTTGATCGTATCGTGACATCGACCACAGCAGATATTCTGGCAGCGGACTTCTTCAACTTCCGTCAGGTGACAGGCTACTCAGGTAGCGGTTTGCCACCAATCAGTGATGTTGCTGCATGGGTAGCAAACCCGCTCTCTGACAAGCGTATTCAGCGTGATCCTAACAACCTGGCGCAGATCGACCGTATTATCAGCGGCTCCAGCAATGCGTCAAAAATGCTGGTAAAAGCCATCGACCTGAAGTTTGCCTACATGTTCAGTGTGGGTGACTGGGGTATGTTCAACGTCGGTCTGGATGCGACGTATGTCGACAGCTATACGTACCAGCTGTCTGTGGATCGTCCGGTCGTGGAAGCCAAGGGCCTTCAAAATGGTCTGACCGGTGCCGTTCCGCCGATGCCTGAGTGGAAAGCCAATGCACGCTTTGGCTGGTCACGCGGTAATCACAGTGCCAACATGCTGGTACGTTACATTGATGACATGGTGTTCGATTCGAGCAAGTTCTCGTTCCAGGCAGCCCTGCCATTCAGTAACTACCGCAACGTAGATGTACTGCGTGCCTCCACCATTGCGGATGCAAGCTACAACTACCGAGGTCTGGAAGCGTTTGGTGGTGAGTTCTCATTCACCCTGGGTGCCCGCAACCTGTTTGACCGTATGCCGCAGAAAGTACCAATGCTCGGCGGTATGGAGTCAGTCCTGTACGATCCGACTGGCCGTATGCTGTATGGTCGTATCACATTTGATATGTGATCAGTGCATACTGAGTAAGCAGTGATAAAAAGGCGGCCGGTTCCCCCCGGGCCGCCTTTTTTTATGATGAGTTTTTTATGTTTGGCACCGGGCAGGCTTGCATGCTTTGACAGGGCAAGTATAATGCCCGCTCGATATTTCGGGGCGTAGCGCAGTCTGGTAGCGCACCACACTGGGGGTGTGGGGGTCGCAGGTTCAAATCCTGCCGTTCCGACCAATTTATAGCTGTTACAGAAAAGGGGACGGAGGAATTAAATTTTAATTCCTCCGTCCCCTTTTTTGGTCCCCCATTTTTATTGCCCGGGGAGTTGGCGTTGACTGTGGATCCGGCGTAAACTCTGGCTAGCAATTCAGTTGGCAGCCGGACTAATAATCACAATACAATGACACATTCACTTACACCGCCAGACAATCTGGGCCCCCTTGATCCGGGAGATTCCACACAGGTCGAAAAACTCTATCGCGCTGGCGAAATTATCATGAAACAGGGTGACCCTGGCGACTGTGCGTACTTCATACAGGGTGGCAAGGTGGTTATCAGTGTTGCGCGCTCCGACGGAGACCCCATCGAGGTTGGTCAGCGGGGCCCGGGCAGCCTGATTGGCGAGATGGCAATAGTGGATGACGGACCGCGCAGCGCAACCGTTACGGCACTGGAAGACTGCCGTCTGCTGGAAATTTCAAAGACTGACTTCAGCAAGGCCGTCCGCAATGCCAACCCCATCGTCGGGCTGGTGACTCGACTGATACTGCTGCGCTACCGCGATCTGCTGCATCGCTCGGAAAATCTGCGGGAGTTTGCCGGGGAATCCGGCCAGCTTGAACAGCAGGAGCGTGCACATGCTGAACAGAGCCGGATTCTTGATGCGGTGCGGATGGCCAACGAGTTTCGGGTGGCGGTCGCCGGTCAGCAGCTGTTTCTGGAGTACCAGCCTTTTGTAGAGCTGGGTAGTGGCCGCATACTGGGTTTTGAAGCGCTGATGCGCTGGCATCATCCTGAACAGGGGACCATGCGTCCGGATCTGTTTATTCCCATGGCTGAAGATACCGGTCTGATCATAGAAGCTACCCGCTGGGCATTCAGGGAAGCCTGCGAGACCTTGCGCCGAATGATGGATGCCAGCGGCAATCAGGATCTGTTTGTCAGCGTAAACTTTTCTGCCCAGGACTTTGACGATCCCGCGTTCCTGGATCAGTTGTTAAAAACCCTGCAGGAAACCGGCTTGCCTACCTCCGCTGTGCATCTTGAAATTACCGAACGCCTGCTGTTACGTCAGGCGGAGCATGTGCGCGATGTGCTTGAGCAGTGCCGGGATCACGGTATGGAAATTTCAATCGACGATTTTGGTACCGGCTATTCCTCGTTAAGTTACCTGCACCAATATCCGGTTACCACCCTGAAGATTGATAAAAGTTTTATCGGCAATATGACCAGCGATGATGGTGCTTTGGGTCTGGTGCGCTCTATTCTGTCCCTCAGTGACAATATGGGTCTGGCAATCATTGCCGAAGGGGTGGAGACAGAACAGCAGGTCAGCATGCTTCGTTCGCTCAGGTGCCAGGTGGCACAAGGTTACTATTTCGCCAGACCCCTGAATGAACAGGATGCAATTGCCGCACTGATGGGGCGCAATCATGCGTGACTGGCTGGCAGACTTTTTTGTCAATAGTCCGCTTCGTGAACTGAGCGGCCAATTGATGCGCACTGTGCCCGGGTTGCCACCCATCCTGCAGACAATTCATCTGCTGGGTCTGGCTGTACTGATGGGGTCAATTGTGATGATCTGCCTGCGACTGCTGAACGTCGCGGCCCGAAGACAGGATGCGGGAGAGTTGATGGGCCGGCTGTTCCCCTGGTTCGTCTGGTCGCTGCCTGTGATGCTGTTCAGTGCTCTGCCATTTTTTCTTGCGCGCCCGCAGCGCTATATCTACAACCCGGTGTTTGCAATCAAGATGGCCGCGCTGGCGACAGCGCTGGGTCTGAGTTTCTGGCTGTGGCAACGTTTCCGACATGCCGGATCAGAAATGCAGAACTGGTTGACGCGCGGTCTGGCGATTGCGTGCCTTGCGGCATGGCTTACAACGGCAATGGGCGGGCGCTGGATTGCCTATGCAGACTATCTTTTCTGGCCGGGTTAAACGTTATGCTACGCCATGAATTCTGGTTGAATCTTGAATATTTGCCACTGGCTGAACAAATCGGTGCCACCTGGCTGTTTCCGTTGTTTAATTCGCTTCACGTTATCAGTATCACATTGATGCTGGGCGCTTTGTTGATGCTTGACTTGCGCTTGAGTGGCGTGGCGGCTACCCGCTACCCGGTCAAGGTGTTGTCGCGCGATTTTCTGCCATGGATATGGGCTGCTTTTGTGATAGCTGTGTTGACGGGCCTTGGACTGTTCATAACGCGGGCAAGTGCACACGTTCTCAATCCGGCCTTTCAGTGGAAGATGGTGCTGATGGCGCTGGCGGGTATCAATATGCTGGTGTTGCACAGATTTTATCTGCGAGGTTCCCTGCTGCAGGCGGAATCAGCCTTGCCAGCTGCGGCAAAACTGAGTGGCTACCTTTCTCTGTTCCTGTGGGCCGGCGTCATGCTGGCAGGACGCTGGGTCGGGCACATCGTTTAAAAGAATAACCATCAAGGGAGAGTATCATGGGTGAAGCGTACATAGTGGGAGCAGTCCGGACAGCTTGTGGACGTCGTAATGGCAGACTCAGTGGTGTGCATCCGATTGACCTGGGTGCGGCAGTGGTTGATGAATTGCTGGATCGCAGCGCTTTGCCGTCCAATGCAGTGGATGACGTGATTTTTGGTTGTGTCAGTCAGGTAGGCGCGCAGGCCGGAAATCTCGGCCGGAATGTTTCGCTGGCCTCCCGTCTGGACGTGTCGGTACCGGGTGTCACAATAGACAGGCAATGTGGTTCTTCCTTGCAGGCCATCCATTTTGGTGCGCAGGCGGTTATGTCTGGCACACAGGATCTGATTATCTGTGGCGGCGTTGAAAGCATGAGCCTTATTCCCATCGGTTCCAACATCAATGACACGCTGGCACTGGGCAGAGGCGTTCCCAGAGGGGAGCGAATTGATGAACTGTACGCGGGTATCGAGTTCAGCCAGTTCAATGGCGCAGAGTTACTGGCGCAAAAATACCATATCAGTCGCAAGGAACTGGACAAGTTTGGGGTGCTCAGCCACCAGCGCGCAGCGGCGGCTACCGGTAATGGATATTTCCGGCGCGAAATTGTCCCGGTCGAGATTGCTCTGGCAGATGGGGGTGTGGACACACACACAGTGGATGAAGGCATCCGTTATGATGCCAGCCTGGAGGGTATGGAAGGGCTGAAAACGCTGTTTGAAGGGGGGGTCATCACCGCCGGCACCGCCAGTCAGATAGCTGATGGCGCCGCTGCAGTACTGATTGCCAACCGTCGTGCGGTGGAGCGCTACAATCTGCCGGTACGTGCCCGGATACATACGCTGGTGGTAGTGGGATCGGATCCCGAGATCATGCTGGAAGGGCCGATTCCTGCGACGGAAAAACTGCTGGAACGTGCTGACCTGACAATCGATGATATAGATCTGTATGAAGTCAATGAGGCGTTTGGTTCCGTGCCGCTGGCCTGGGCAAAGGCGCTGGGTGCTGATTTGCGCCGTCTGAATGTCAATGGTGGGGCGCAGGCCCTGGGACACCCGTTGGGCGCGACCGGTGCCAAACTGATGACAACCCTGCTGCACGAACTTGAGCGCCGTGAAGGGCGCTACGGTCTGATCGCGATATGTGAGGGTGGCGGTACAGCCAATGCCACGTTGATAGAAAGGATGGATTCGATTGATTGGTAGGCGTCTTTGAGTTATTTATTCATCAACCGTTATACCCGTCAGTTGCCGGGTGAGAAGTCCGGTGATGCAGCCGTGTTCGACCGACGTCCACGGCAGGTTTTTCAGGCTGCCTGGTCAGCGGCGCAGCCAACACCGGTCAGTGATCCTGTCATGCTTGCCTGGAACGGGCCGCTTGCCGACCAGTTGGGCGTTAATGCGTTTGCAGAAAACGCGCAGATGCTTGCGGATCTGTTCTCCGGCAATACACTGCTGCCGGAAATGCAACCTTATGCAGCCTGTTACGGCGGGCACCAGTTCGGACACTGGGCCGGTCAACTGGGCGATGGTCGTGTGATCAACCTGGGTGAGGTGCGTGCAAATGACGGCGCTGGCTGGACGTTGCAGTTAAAAGGTGCCGGGCCTACTCCTTATTCCCGGCATGCTGATGGCAGGGCGGTATTGCGCTCTTCTGTCCGCGAATTCCTCTGCAGTGAGGCCATGCACCATCTGGGTGTGCCGACCACGCGCGCGCTCAGTCTGGTGCTGACCGGTGACAAGGTTGTGCGCGACATGTTCTATGACGGTAACCCGCAAGCTGAACCGGGTGCCATCGTGTGCCGGGCAGCGCCGGGTTTCATCCGTTTTGGTCACTTTGAATTGCCTGCGTCCCGCGGAGATATTTCACTGTTAAGACAATTGGTGCAATTTGCGATTCGCAGTGAATGGCCTGATCTGGCCGGGGACCTGGATGACTGTCAGTCTGAGGCCGCTGAAACAAAGGTGTATTTGCAGTGGTATCAGCGGGTATGTGATCTGACGTTGCAGACACTGGTGCACTGGATGCGGGTCGGGTTTGTCCATGGCGTACTGAATACCGACAATATGTCTGCGTCAGGTCTGACGATCGATTACGGGCCCTATGGCTGGATTGATGACTACAATCCAGGCTGGACCCCGAATACCACCGACGCTGAACAGCAGCGCTATTGCTTTGGCAAACAGCCGGCCATCGTTCGATGGAACCTTTATCAGCTGGCCAATGCCTTGTACCCGCTGATCGGCGATGCCGTCGCGCTGCAACGGATTGTTGATAAACTGCCGGGTGCATACGAGCAACAGTATCAGCAAATGATGGCTCAGAAGCTGGGGCTGCTTCCCGGGCAGCTACGCAGTTCACCATTGCTGCAACTGCTGGAGAACGTCCTGCTTGCGCAGGAGACAGATATGACGCTGTTCTTCCGAGGACTGGGGGATTTTGCGCTGCCGGGTGACAGCAGGGCATTGCACGAGTGTGTTGCATCAGCGTTTTACAGCGGATCGGTGGCACCGGAAAACATACCGCTGTACCAGCAGCTGGAGGCGGAGTACCGCGCTCTGATCTCCAGCCCTGATGATGACGCGTCAATGAAACAACGACGCAACCAGATGAACAGCGTCAATCCGCGTTATGTGCTGCGCAACTACCTGGCGCAGGAAGCCATTGATGCCCTGACGCAGGGAGACGCATCGGTGTTCGATGCGCTCTGGCAGGTATTGCAGTCTCCCTACGACGAACATCCCGGCGCTGCATCCCGATTTGGCGGTCTGCGTCCTGACTGGGCGAGAACCCGGGCCGGTTGTTCAATGCTGTCCTGCAGCTCCTGATCCGCTGCTGAGTTTTCATCGTAATAAATAGTTGATCCGTCGCATAGTCAGTGCTGGGTAACACATTGTTACCATTGCAACTTGCTTCAGAATCAGCAATGCCACAAGCTACGCAGGCCGGGGCGGAGGTAGTCTCTTCACTTTACCGGCTGACTCTGTTACCTGAAGGATTCGTGTGGCCGCCGTGGCCCGGGAGTAGGAATTTGCGATTTTTGACCCGTCATCCCCTGTTGATCATATTTGTTGCCGCTGCACTGGCGCTTTCCTATGGCGTATACAGCAAACTTCAGTCCGGGGCCGGTATGACTGCAGGCGGACCGCCCGGCATGGGCGGGCCCCCCGGACGTGGCCCGGGTGGTATGGGGGCGACGTCAGTGACCGTGGAGCAGGTCTCAATGCAGACACTGGTAGATCGTGTTGAGTCGGTAGGCACTGCACTGGCCAATGAGTCCGTCAGCATTACACCCAAGGTATCGGATATCGTTACCCGAATTCATTTCAATGACGGTGATTTTGTAGAGCAGGGAGATTTGCTGGTCGAGCTGACCAATTCCGCTGAAACAGCAAGACTTTCTGAAGCAACCACTGCGCTGGACGATGCCCGCCGCAATCTTGAGCGGATGGAACAGCTGCGCAGTGACAATCTGGTTGCCATCTCTGATCTGGACGATGCCAGCAGCCGCGTAGAGACCGCACGTGCGCGTCTTGAAGGTGTCATGGCCAACATGCAGGATCGTGTTGTGGTCGCGCCGTTCAGCGGCATGCTGGGATTCCGCAACATCAGTGAGGGTACGCTGGTGACTCCCAACACCGTTATAACCACATTGGACGATGTCTCAACCATCAAACTTGACTTCAATGTCTCGGAGTCGTTCCTGGCACAACTGATGTCTGGGCTTCAGGTAAACGCCAACAGCATCGTTTACCCGGGACGTGAATTTGTCGGCGATGTTCAGGTTGTTGCGTCGCGGGTGGATCCGGTTACCCGTTCAGTGCAGGTCCGTGCCGAAATTGCCAATCCGGATCTGGCCCTGCGCCCGGGCATGCTGATGACTGTCGGCATGATGCTCAACGAGCGTGAGGCAATTGTTGTGCCTGAACAGGCCATTGTGCCGGCCCAGGGTCGGCAATATGTATTTGTTGTTGATGAAGAAAACATCGCCCGTCGGGTTGAGGTCAGACTGGGTATCCGCCGGCCGGGTATTGTCGAGATTGTCACCGGCGTGGTGCCCGGACAGCGGGTAATCACGGAAGGTGTGGCGCAGGTGCGCCCGGACCAGCCCGTGCGGATATTGAACAATCGTAGCGGTCAGGGATCGGTCAGTGCCGGTGGCGGCGACGGACAGGCCGGGCAGGCCACGCAACGCAACGCCCGTTCCTGAACCATTATTTGTCAGTTTCCCGGTCCACCCGGACCGGATAGGTTATCTCAGAGGATTCGACCATGGTTTTGTCTGATGTGTCAGTCAAAAGACCTGTCTTTGCAACCGTCATCAGCTTGATGTTGATCGCTTTCGGCATCCTTTCCTTCATGGAACTGCCATTGCGCGAGTATCCGGATACCAGTCCGCCGGTGGTATCAGTCAGCACCAGTTATCCGGGTGCCTCGGCTGAGATTGTTGAGCAACAGATAACCCAGTTGATTGAAGACCAGATCAACGGAGTGGAGGGCGTAACCTCCATCAATTCCTCCAGTAGTGATGGCAGTTCGCGTGTATCTGTGGAGTTTGCCGTAGGCCGGGATATCGACCAGGCAGCCAATGATATCCGCGACAAGGTTTCCCGCATAACCCGGCGTATGCCGGAAGGGGTGGATCCGCCCGAGATTGCCAAGGCGGACGCCGATGGCCGGCCGATTGCCTTTTTTAACCTGACCAGCAGCCAGATGAACTTTCTGGAGCTTAACGATTACGCCGAACGCTATATCGTTGACCAGTTTGCGGTCATCGACGGTGTCGCCAACGTCAGTGTGCGTGGCACCGGCGGATACGCCATGCGGGTATGGCTGGACCGCATTGCACTGGCGGCGCGGGGTCTGACTGTAACAGATGTCGAGTCGGCGCTGCGTCGGCAGAATCTTGAATTGCCGGCCGGGCGGGTTGATTCCGTTGACCGTGAATTTACCGTAAGGGTGGACCGGGTCTATCAGACGCCGGAGGATTTTTCCCGACTGGTCATTGCCCGCGGTGCTGACGGGCATCAGATAACCCTGGGTGAAGTCGCGCGGGTTGAACTTGGCGCTGCGAGCACACGATCCATTTTCCAGGGTAATGGGTCTGATGCAGTGGGGCTGGGGCTTGTAAAACAATCGACTGCCAACAGCCTGAGCGTGTTGCGCGAAGCAAAAGCGCTCACTGAACGTATTAACCTTACGTTGCCCGATCATATGGAACTGGTGCTGTCGAACAGTGATGCTGAATTCATCGAGAATGCGATCAGTTCGGTCTATTCAACGATATTCATGACCATCATTCTTGTCAGTCTGGTCATTTACATGTTCCTTGGGTCTGTGCGCAGCATGCTGATCCCGGCAGTCACCATCCCCGTCTGCCTGCTGGCAGCATTTATGGTTTTGCTGGCGTTTGGCCTGACAATCAATCTGATTACCCTGCTGGCGATGGTACTGTGCGTGGGTCTGATTGTGGATGATTCTATTGTTGTGCTTGAAAATATCCAGCGCCGTGTGGAAGCAGGGGAGCCGCCCCTGCTGGCCGCTTACAACGGTTCCCGCCAGGTCGCGTTTGCCGTGATTGCCACGACAGCGGTGCTGATCGCCGTGTTTGTGCCGGTTGTTTTTATGGAAGGCAACATGGGCATCCTGTTTTATGAACTGGCCATCACAATTGGTGGTGCGGTGATATTTTCAACTGTGCTGGCTCTGTCACTGACGCCGATGATGGCGTCCAAATTGCTGACTAATCACTCTCATGAAAGCTTTCTGACCCGTAATGTTGACCGACTGTTTCGCTGGCTGCAGCGTGGTTATCACAATACCCTGGAAGTCTGTCTGAGGTTCAATTACCTGGTGGTTGCCGGTCTGATGCTGGTTGGTGTTGCAGTGGTATTCCTTTGGCAGCAAGTGCCATCGGAGTTTGCGCCAACAGAAGACCAGGGCGTCATGATGGTCCGTATGAGTGGCCCGGAAGGGGCCAGCATGGCCTATATGCAGGAACAGACCAGTAAAATTCAGGATACCCTGATGCCCTATCTTGATGCGGGTGAGGTCAAAAGTGTTGTGACCATGCTGCCCGGTTTTGGCGGCAGCGGTGGCGGTGTAAGTAGCGGCATGAGCATTATTGCATTGCCCGACTGGTCAGAACGGCCACGTCCAACCGGCGACATCATGAGCGAGCTTTCTGCCGAGTGGCGGAATATTCCCGGTTTGCAGGTCAATACCTTTATGCGCTCAGGACTGGTCCGCGGCGGCGGTGGGTTGCCGGTGCAGTTTGTTATTGGCGGTCGCACCTACGAAGAACTTGCCGAGTGGCGAGATGTACTGATCGAACGGGGTGAGGCTAGCGGACTGTTTACGCGCATGAACTCCGATTATCTGGAGACCCGTCCCAGTCTGACCATTACGGTAAACAAAGTGCGTGCTGCAGATCTGGGCGTATCCATTCAGGCCATCGGCCGGACGCTGCAGGCGATGATGAATGAAAGCCGGGTCACGACATTTGTGGATGCCGGTGAAGAATACGATGTGATTCTGCAGGCTGAAGAGACTCAGCGGGCATCGCCGGATGATCTGACCAATATCTATGTCCGGTCCGAGTCCACAGGACGACTGATACCGATGTCGAACCTGATCACAGTGGCGAACACCTCGGCGCCCAATTCCCTGAATCGTTACAACCGTGTCCGCTCGATCACTATCAATGCCGGGCTGCAGCCGGGGGTTACGCTCGCGCAGGGGCTGGAGTTCCTGGAAGATATCGTCCTGAATGAATTGCCTGAGCATGCCCAGATTGACTACAAGGGTGAATCACTGGAGCTCAAGGAAGCCAGCGGTGGTCTGGTGTTTATATTTGCCATGTCGTTGCTGGTGGTATATCTGGTACTGGCGGCGCAGTTTGAAAGCTTTATCCACCCGCTGGTGATCATGACCACGGTCCCACTTGCCATATTCGGTGCATTGATAGGGCTGTTATTGACGGATGGTACGTTGAATATTTACACCAATATCGGACTGATTGTTCTGGTGGGGATCGCCAGCAAGAACGGCATTCTGATTGTTGAGTTCGCAAACCAGTTGCGCGATGAAGGCAAGGAGTTCCGCCAGGCTCTCATCGAAGCATGCGATATGCGCCTGCGACCGGTATTGATGACTGCCATTTCGACCATGATGGGCGCACTGCCGCTGATCATGTCGTCCGGAGCCGGTTCGGAAAGCCGGATGCTGCTGGGTACCGTGATTTTCTCCGGCGTGCTGATGACAACACTGATGACCTTGTTTGTGGTGCCGGTGGTTTATGATCTGCTGGCCAAAAATACGGGTTCACCGCAGACGGTATCCAACTTGCTTAACAGGCTGCAAACCAAATACACTGCGGAGACGTCGTCCCCGGTTGCCCCGGGGTCATAAGGAGTTGATCACTACACGGAGCCGCTGATCATGGGAATTACTGCCGTTGTCATTCTTGTCCTGTTTGCTGTGTTTGTACTTTACGGCATCAGTATCTTCAATCAGCTGGTCAGTCTGCGCAACCGTTACCAGAACGGATTTGCGCAGATTGAGGTGCAGCTGAAACGTCGTTATGACCTGATTCCCAATCTGGTCGAAACCGCCAAAGCCTATATGTCACACGAGCGCGAGACGCTGGAGTCGGTGATCTCCGCGCGTAATGCCGCGGCGCAGGGGCTTGCGGGTGCAGCTGCTCACCCCGGTGAAGCGGGTGCCATGCAGGCGCTGGCTGGTCAGGAGAGCGCGCTGACCAGTGCGCTGAGCCGTTTTAATGTAGTCATGGAAGCCTATCCGGATCTGAAGGCCAGCCAGAACATGATGCAGCTGACTGAAGAATTGACCAGCACGGAAAACAAAGTGGCTTTTGCCAGGCAGGCTTACAACGATCAGGTGATGACCTACAACACCTATAAACAGGGCTTCCCGCCGGTTATTCTGGCAGGCATGTTTGGTCATGGTCCGGATGCTGCATTGCTGGAGTTTGAAGACAGTGAACAGATTCAGGCGGCTCCCAAAGTTTCATTCTGATACCGGAGTCTGAATCGCATGGACTTTTTCGGGGCGCAGGATCGTGCCCGCAAGTTGAGCACCCGGCTCATCGTCATGTTTGTCATGTCCCTGACTGGTCTGATTCTGGTGACCAATGTGTTGCTGATGCTGACGTTTACGCTGCTCGGCACAGAGCAGCGCGCGGCGCCGGCATTTGAATTTGATCCACTGCTGCTGGCCGGTTCCAGTGCACTGGTAATCGCCATAGTGGCACTGGCCAGCCTGTACAAGACTGTGACCTTGCGTGGTGGCGGCAAAGTCGTAGCAGAGTCGCTTGGCGGACGTCTGCTGGTCGCCGGATCAGATAATGTGCACGAACAGCGTCTGCTGAATATTGTCGAGGAAATGGCAATTGCATCGGGAATGCCGGTTCCTCCGGTGTACATACTTGATGAAGAGGGTATCAATGCCTTCGCGGCCGGATACTCTGGCTCCGATGCGGTCATCGGTGTAACGCGTGGCGGTCTGATGAAACTCTCGCGTGAAGAATTGCAAGGTGTCATTGCACACGAATTCAGCCATATTCTGCACGGCGACATGCGCATCAATATCAGACTGATAGGTCTTCTCCACGGCATTCTGGTGGTGGGTATGATGGGCTATTACTTGTTGCGGTCGGCCGCGTTTGCGAGGCGCGGGAAAAACGGATCTGCCGTGCTGGTCCTGGCCATTGGGCTGATCGTGATCGGGGCAGCAGGGACGTTTTTTGGCAAACTGATCAAGGCAGCAGTCAGTCGCCAGCGCGAATTTCTGGCGGATGCCTCTGCGGTGCAATATACCCGCAATACCACGGGAATAGCCGATGCGCTGAAACGCATCGGTGCGGATCAGCATGGATCCATGGTCGAGAATCCGGCTGCAGAGGAAATCAGTCACGCCCTGTTTGGCGCCGGTTCAAAACTGTCACTGTCCGGTATGTTTGCCACGCATCCGCCGTTGACGACCCGGATCAAACGCCTGCAGCCTGACTGGAACGGCAAGTTTGATGTTGATGAGGGCATTGCTGAGACAGTGCGGCCGGTTTCAGCTCGCTCTACCGCAGAACAAGCGGCGGATTCCTCCGGATCAGATTCTGCTGCTCCGGCAGGCCAGCGAGGTCGTGCTGCAGAATTGTTGCTGGCTCTGCCTGCTGCGATGCAGCGCATCGGTGACCCGGATGCAGCCGATCTGGATCGTGCAGCGCAGTTGCATGCAGCGCTGCCTGCATCCTTGCTGACAGCTGCCCGCTCGCCGTTTGGTGCGCGTGCTGTGGCTTATCTGCTACTGCTGGATGTTGATCCGCAGAGCAGGGCAGATCAGCTGACGCACCTGCAGTCACATGCGGATAAGGCTGTGTTTCGGGAACTGCAGCAATTGACAGAGGCTGGTACTGATCTGGCAACAGATCTGCGCCTGCCTCTGCTGAATGTTGCACTGGCCGCATTACGACAGTTAACTACCGGGCAATACAAAATATTCCGGGAGAATGTGATTGTATTAACCCAGCGTCAGTCGAGCCCCCGACTGAGTCACTGGCTGACGCGCAGTCTGCTGTTGCACCATCTGGATCGGGCGGTAGGGGGCGTGGATGTAAAGCTGCATACTGGTGGGCATAAAAAAATCGCACAACTCTCCGGCGAGCTTGCCACGGTGTTGTCGCTCCTGAGTTATCTGGGGGTAGAACGGCAATCGTCGTCCAGCTTCAAATCTGCACAGCAGGCATTCTCCCGGGCTAGCGCTGAGTCGGGGCTGCCGGACATCCGTTTGCTGCCTGCCGCTGATCTGAGTATAGACAGACTGGAACAGTCAATTACACGTCTTCAGCAACTAGATAATAAAGAGAAACAATTACTGCTCGCTGCCGCGCTGCGTTGTGTGCACGCCGATGAACATGTCAATGCGGCAGAACGTGACCTGCTTGCAACGCTGGCAGAGATTCTGGATACGCCGCTACCCGCTGCGTGGGCCTGATCAGAAGCAGTTCAGTTGCAGAGTGTGATACGCGGATGTCGGGAATCCGGGTTTGTACTGGCGACCAGTAATATTTCCTGACTACCATCCTCCCGGGTGACCACGTCAACTAGATCATTGTCCGGATCAACGTCGTAAACTGCCAGCTGCTCGTCGGACTGCAGGGATAGTCGGCCCAGGCGTTTTTTGGCTTCTGCCCGGTAATACATGCGTGCCACGACTTCCTGTCCTGTGTAGCAACCTTTTTTGAAGTCGACAACACCGCCGATGTCGTAGTTGAGTACCTGCGGGGTAAAGCGTTCCTCCATGCCCGGTCGAATATGTGCAATACCGCTGCTGATATCCGCCAGACGCCAAAAGTCCGGCGACATTGGCTGACAGCAGTCAGCCAGGGCATCACGGATTTTTCCGGCGCTTTCCAGGTCACGGTTGAGGATGATTTCAAAACGGGCGTAACCATCGTCGGCATCGGCCAGGCGGGTAATAAACGCGCCGGCTATGACTGTGCCCTGATCACGTTCCGGGGGCAGTTTTGTCTTGATGATGGTGGTCAGTTGTTCTGGATCCCGGGTGGCCAGCGTGAGAAGTTCATACTGCTGACTGACGTCGGTGAGATCGGTTTTGAAAAATACTTTGTACTTTGCCAGTGTATTCAGAATCAGGTTCGCCATATCGCCAGTGGTCTGAAGATAGAGTTGGTCCGCATCTGCCAGTACCCGCAGGTCACTGATAACCCTGCCTTTCAGATTGCATAGCGCGCCGCGGGCAGTTTGCCCGGCAGTGACGGATGTCACATTACAACTGAGCTGCCCCTGAAGGAAGCGGACACTGTCCGGTCCGTGGACACGTATCAGGTTGAAGTCTGATGTGGTTGTCAGTAAATGGGCCGGGTGCTGTGCTTGTGTGGGGTGCTGTGTGGGCTGCTGTGTGGGCTGCTGTGTGGGGTTCTTAGATTGCAACTGCATATGCGTTTATTCCGGTAGAACAGACAAATTTGGTTTAGAATCAGAGTATCGTTTGTTGTACAGGTTGCCGTTATGTTATCAGATATTGCTTACAAGAAGTTGCTTTGGCACAGTCGTCGCGGAATGTGGGAGCTGGACATTCTGTTATTGCCATTCGCCGAGCAACAACTACCCGGATTAAGTGCGCCGGAGCAGCGCTGTTATGAACGGCTGCTGGAAGAAGAAGATCAGGATCTGTACGCCTGTCTGGTTGAGCGGGCGCAGCACCCTGATGCCGATCTGCAGGCGCTGGTGGTAAAAATCCGTAATTTTGCGTCCTCAGGTGTCAAGCGGCCGCATTGATGCGCCAGGACAGCCTGCATGCTGATGCGCCGGCCAGCCTTGGAGTGGCATCAGCCTTATTGCAATGTTTGGCGCTTGCTGCACTGATTTATAGTTCGCTGCCTCTCTGGCTGTCACTGATTTCTGCTGGTGGGTTGCTGTTGCGGTGGCTTTGCTGTGCTGTTCCTGAAACCCTTGCCGGAGCTCTTGCCGGAGCTCTTGCCGGAGCTCTTGCCGGAACCCAGCCCGGAACCCAGCCCGCACCCAGAAACAGATCACGAAACAGACGCCCGGGGGGCATTGCCGCCTGCCGGTTGGACGAAGACGGTCTCAGCCTGGAACTTGCCGACGGTCGTTATGTGCCAGTGGCTCTGGAGCGCGCCTATCTGTCCACTGTCATTCAGGTGCTGCAATTCTGCGACAATCGGGGCGGGCGGCAAAGGCAGACTCACTACCTGCCAGGCGTCTCAATAACTCAATCAGACAAACATGCAGCGCAACGCCGTGCGGTCAGATTGCTGGCGTTAACCGGTGGCGTTCTGCGGGCTGAGCACCGTGTCATTGGCAGTGGGTAACATATCCGGGTAATCCAGCGTGTAGTGCAGCCCCCGGCTTTCCTTGCGCGTCAGCGCTGAATCAACAATAAGTCTTGCGACCAGTACCAGGTTGCGCAACTCAAGCAGATCCCGGCTGATTACGTAATGGCGGTAGTGGTAGGAAATTTCATGTTCCAGCAGCTGGATACGTCGTCTGGCCCGCAACAGTCGCTGATCACTGCGGACAATGCCCACGTAATCCCACATGACCCGGCGCAGCTCATCCCAGTTGTGTGCGACTACAATTTCTTCCTGGGATTGTGTGACCCTGCTATCGTCCCAGTCCGGTATGTGGACTGGCAGGGGCAGGTCACTGGCATCGAATTGCCGGCGTATATCCTCGGCCGCGCCAAACGCCAGCACAAAACACTCCAGCAACGAATTGCTGGCCATTCGATTGGCACCATGCAGACCAGTGCTGCTGGTCTCGCCAATGGCGTACAAGTGGTCGATATCGGTACGTCCGAGCTTGTCTACAACAACGCCGCCGCAGGTATAATGCGCCGCCGGCACCACCGGAATCCGGTCACAGGTGATATCAATGCCATATTCCAGGCAGCGTGAATAGATGGTCGGAAAATGCTCGCGAATGAACCCGGCAGGTTTATGCGTAATGTTCAGATAAACACAGTCGCAGCCCAGTCTTTTCATTTCATGATCGATGGCACGGGCCACAATATCCCGCGGAGCAAGTTCCCCGCGCTCGTCAAATGCCGGCATGAAGCGGGTACCGTCCGGCAATTCTAGTGTTGCGCCTTCGCCACGCAGTGCCTCAGTTATCAGAAAGGAGCGGGCATGCGGATGATACAGGCAGGTGGGGTGAAACTGATTAAACTCCATATTTGCAACGCGGCAACCCGCCCGCCATGCCATGGCAATGCCGTCGCCGGTAGCGCTGTCCGGATTGGTGGTGTACAGATAGGCCTTGCTGGCTCCGCCGCTGGCCAGAATGACAAAGCGGGCTCTGAATACCTCAACTTTCTGTTTTTCCTTGCAGTAGACGTAGGCGCCGGTGCAGCCCTTGCCGGGTCCGCCGAGTTTTTCACGGGTAATCAGGTCTACAGCCAGGCGGTTTTCGAACAGGGTGATCCCGGGTGTCTGCAGGGCACGGTCGCGCAGGGTTTCAAATACGGCCCGTCCGGTAGCATCGGTGGCGTGAATGATTCGGCGATGGCTATGACCGCCTTCCTGGGTCAGGTGCAATGGTTTGAGGTTGTCGCGGTTCAGTGGTCGTGATGCTGCCCCGGTACCGGCCTCGTCGCCTGTCAGGACGGTAAAGGGAACACCCTGCTCAACCAGCCAGCGAATGGCAGGCTGACTTTGTTCCACAATGTGCCGGACCATGTCCTCATTGCAAAGTCCTGCGCCGGCGTCCAGCGTGTCCTCGATATGGGCATCAATGCTGTCATTTTCATCAAGAACAGCGGCGATACCGCCCTGGGCCCAGTAGGTGGCACCCTGGCTCAGTGTACCTTTGCTGAGAACAGCAACGCGCGCAAATGGTGCGGTTTTAAGCGCAAGGCTGAGGCCCGCTGCACCACTGCCAATTATCAGAACGTCATAGTCATACACTGTAAAAAGTATCCGCTGTGGTGCAAGGTGAAAGAATTCTATAGACTCTAAGAACTTTTGCAATTCCCGATGGTCTGTTATCACTGGATCCGGAGCAGGCAGTACAGGTGGTTGAGGCGCACTAACGAAGCATGAACAATGAGGTTACTGATAACCAGCTGGTCGAGAGAGTGCTGCAGAATGACAAAAGAGCGTTTACCATGCTGGTGCTGCGCTATCAACACAAGGTGCTCGGGCTGATCGGTCGTTTTGTAAAGGACCCGCATGAAGCCGAAGATGTTGCACAGGAGGCCTTTCTCAAGGCGTACCGGGCTTTGCCCAGTTTTCGCGGAGACAGTGCGTTCTATACCTGGCTGTATCGAATCGCAGTAAACACCGCCAAGAATCATCTGGTGTCGCGCGGGCGCCGGCCTCCCAATACGGATGTTGATATGGAGGATGCTCAGCTGGTGGACGATACCAGTACGCTACGGGAGATCGACAGCCCTGAGGCGAACATGGAAAAAGAGGATATGCGCCGGGTTATTTACAAAGCGATTGATGAACTGCCGGAAGAGCTCAAGACGGCCTTCAGTCTGCGTGAATTTTCCGGTCTGAGCTACGAGGACATTACGGAAGTCATGGACTGTCCGGTCGGGACTGTCAGATCACGCATATTCCGTGCCCGTGAGGCGATAGACAAGCGGGTCAGGGAGTTGCTGGAGTCCTGAGATCTCACCTGGGGTGAAAACAGAAATAAAGAGATACGACTAATTTTCCACTTTTGTCACAATTCGGGGAACTATTGACGACTGTTTGAGTCGAACTGTTTGTAATTTACCAATATCAGAGGTAAGTGTTTAATGAAGCAGCAAGAAACGCTGGATAACGAGGCGATATCGGCCTTGCTGGATGGTGAGCTGAGTGATTTTGAACTGCGTCGCCTGATGGCGCGGCTGGACGCCGCCCCGGACGCTGAAAAACAGACATTACTTGGTACTTGGGAACGCTTCAACCTGACCAGTGCTGCGCTGCAGGCTGAACCCCTGGGCAGGCCATTGCCGGCCAGAAACGGCCTGACCCTGGCTGACAGGATCATGCTGGAAATAGACGGGGAGTCGCTGGATTATGTCAGCGATACACCTGCTGTCACCAATCGGCGCTGGTTCGCCGGTCTGGGCAAATTTGCAGTAGCTGCGTCTGTTGCCGCCGCCGTGTTTGTCGGTTTGCAGACACAGATACCGGATAATGACCTGCAGATGGCTGGCAATGCGCCGGCTGCGGATCTGGGGCGGCAGCTTGCGGTAGATACGGAAGCCCAGCAGCGGCTGAATGATTACATTCGCAGTGTTAGCATCCCGGCGCGGGTCGATAATCAGTCGGTGCCTTTTAACGTGCTGACAGAGTCACCCCTGCTGCGGCCGGTCTCTGATCGTGAACTGATACCGCTGGACTCTTTCCAATCCCGGCAGCGTCAGGAGAGCTTGCCGCCTGAATAATGGCGGCAGACTGAACAAGGTAAGTGCCAGGCCGATACGCCTGAGCCATTTTAAGCCCGGACTTCATTTGAAGTGCCGGGCTTTTTTTATCATTCGAATTGCTCGCAGCATTGAACCTGCAACAGCATCGCGCTATGTTAGAGAATCAGCCAGTCGTTTACGGGAGTTGTTATGTCGTCTGCGCACACCGGAGTCCGGTATTATTCGAACGCATTAAATACAGTCTGCCTGTCCATCATTTTCTGGATTGGTATTTCAGGGTCTGTGTCTGCGCAAGGCAGATTACCTGACTTTGCCGACCTGGTTGAGCAGAACGCGCCGACAATTGTCAATATCACCACTGAGCAACGGGTTCCCGTGCGTTCCGGTTCCCAGCGTCGTGATATTGAGGAACTGCTGCGGCAGCTACAGCCCGACGGCGGTGCCATTGAAATACCGGATTTGCCAGAAACCCGCCCGCGTGGCGGCGTAGGCTCCGGGTTTATCATCAGTGATGATGGTTACATCATCACCAATCACCATGTGGTTGCCAATGCTGACCGGATTACCGTGACGCTGACTGATCGTCGGGAGTTTACCGCCGAAGTGATTGGCAGTGATGAGCTCTCTGACGTGGCGCTGATCAGGATTGACGCCAGCGATTTGCGCACCGTCCGTTTCGGGGATTCAGAAAAAGTCCGCGTTGGTGAATGGGTACTGGCGATTGGTTCGCCGTTTGGTCTGGAGTTTTCTGCCGCGGCAGGCATCGTCAGCGCCAAATCACGCAATGTACCCTCGCGCGGACCGGCTAACTATGTATCCTTTATTCAGACAGATGTGGCCATCAACCAGGGTAATTCCGGCGGACCGCTGTTTAATCTTCAGGGTGAAGTGATCGGGATCAATTCACAGATACTCAGCAGCACGGGCGGTTCCAACGGGATTTCATTTGCGATCCCCAGCAATATGGCACTTAACGTAGTCGAGCAGTTGCGTGAGAGTGGTGCGGTGGCTCGCGGTCTGCTCGGGGTATTGATCAAGGACGTTGATCATGCGCTGGCACAGGCCTTCAATCTCGAACGCCCTTATGGCGCTTTTGTCGACGAGGTTCAGCCTGACAGTCCGGCAGAGCGTGCCGGTGTCCGCGCCAATGACATCGTACTGGCGTTTAATGGCATTGCCATAGAACAGTCTTCACAGCTGCCATTTTATGTCGGGCAGATACGACCGGGCACCGAGGCAACATTGACAGTGATGCGTGACGGTCGTGAACAGCGCATTGACGTGGTGGTCGGGGCGCTGCCGGGGGGTGATCAGGCCTCAGCCGGTGTGCCACGGCCGGCGGCACGCGGCAACAGCCTGGCATTGACTGTGACACCATTGCCTTCCGGGCTGGCGGATGATGTGCCGGAGCTGGCAGATGGCGGTGTGGTAATCGATCAGCTGCGTGAAGGCCCTGCGCGCGCAGCCGGACTTGCCAGTGGTGATGTGATCGTAACGCTCAACCATCAGCAGATACAAAACGTAGAAGACTTCAGCCGTGTTGTTGAATCTTTGCCCGCGACCGGCTACGTGCCGGTTCGGGTGGTCAGGAATGGGCGCGGAACCACGCTGGTACTGGAGCTTCGCTAGTTTAGCGAGCCCCTGCAGGCCTCGAAAACCCCTGACAGTAGGCGGCAGATCATGTAGACTTGCCGCCTCCTGACTCATTGGTGTATCCGTTAAGTGACAGATTTAAACCGCATTCGCAATTTTTCCATTATTGCTCATATTGACCATGGCAAATCCACCCTCGCAGACCGCTTTATTCAGCATTGCGGCGGCCTGACCGATCGCGAGATGTCCGAGCAGGTTCTGGATTCCCTGGACATTGAACGCGAACGTGGTATCACCATCAAGGCACAGAGTGTGACGCTGTTTTATACCGCCAGGGATGGGGTAAGTTATCAGCTCAATTTTATTGATACACCTGGCCATGTCGATTTCTCCTACGAAGTTTCCCGTTCGCTTGCTGCCTGTGAAGGTGCCTTGCTGGTGGTTGATGCCGGTCAGGGCGTTGAAGCGCAATCAGTCGCTACCTGTTACACCGCAATCGAACAGGGTCTTGAAGTAATACCTGTCCTGAACAAAATGGATCTGCCGCAGGCGGATCCGGACAAAGTGCGCAAGGAAATTGAAGAGATTATCGGGATTGATGCCTCCCATGCCGTGATGGCCAGTGCCAAGTCCGGAATGGGAATTGTGGATATTCTGGAAGAACTGGTGCGACTGGTGCCGCCGCCTCAGGGTGATCGGGATGCTCCGTTGCAGGCACTGATCATAGACTCCTGGTTCGACAACTATCTGGGCGTGGTATCGCTGGTGCGGGTGAAGCAGGGCACGCTACGCAAAGGTGACAAGATCATCGCCAAGAGCATTGGCAAGGCGCATCAGGTGGATCACGTCGGCTACTTTGACCCCAAGCGTCATGATCTGCCCATGTTGCAGGCGGGTGAAGTGGGTTATGTCATTGCCGGCATCAAGGAGATTCAGGGGGCGCCGGTAGGTGATACCCTTACGCTGGCCTCAACACCGGATGTCAAACCACTGGCAGGATTCAGGCGAATTCAACCGCAGGTATACGCCGGACTCTATCCCGTATCGGCAGACGACTTTGAAGATTTTCGGGACGCATTGGCCAAACTGACCCTGAATGATGCCTCGCTGTTTTACGAACCTGAAAGTTCTGATGCACTTGGTTTCGGGTTTCGTTGCGGCTTTTTGGGCATGTTGCACATGGAAATTGTGCAGGAACGCCTGGAGCGTGAATACGATATCAACCTGATCACCACTGCACCAACCGTTGTGTACGAAGTGGTTCTCAGAAACAACGACGTGGTCAGGGTCGAAAGTCCATCATCGTTGCCGCCGACCGCCTCGATTGTGGAAACCCGCGAGCCAGTTGTACTGGCAAATATTCTTGTGCCACAGGATTATCTCGGCAATATCATCAACCTTTGTGTTGCCCGTCGTGGTGTGCAGCGTGACATGCAGTTTATCGGCAGTCAGGTATCACTCAGCTATGAGTTGCCCATGGCCGAGGTAGTGATGGATTTCTTCGATAAACTGAAATCCGCCAGCCGCGGTTACGCCTCTCTGGATTATCATTTTATCCGCTTTCAGACCGCCAGCCTGGTGCGGCTGGATGTGCTGATCAATGGTGATCGTGTTGATGCGCTGGCGTTGATTGTGCACCGGGATCAGGCGCATCACAAAGGGCGTGCCCTGGTAGAAAAAATGAAGGAACTGATTCCCCGACAGATGTTTGATGTTGCCATACAGGCCGCCATCGGCGGACAGATTGTGGCGCGGCAGACAGTCAAGGCGTTGCGTAAAAATGTGACTGCCAAATGCTACGGCGGTGACGTGACGCGCAAGAAAAAGCTGCTGGAAAAACAGAAGGCCGGCAAAAAGCGCATGAAACAGGTCGGTAATGTTGAGGTACCACAAGAGGCCTTCCTGGCCGTGTTAAAGGTGGATAGTTAATGGATATCGATTTTTCACTGGTGCTGGTCATCCTGGTTACCATTTGCGGTTTTATCTGGCTGCTGGACCATTTTCTGTTTGCCAAAGCGCGCAATGAAGCAGGCAAGCAGGAAGAGCCGGTGGTGGTTGAGTACGCGAAATCGTTTTTCCCTGTGCTGTTTATAGTTTTGATGCTGCGCTCGTTTCTGGTGGAACCTTTTCAGATACCGTCCGGATCGATGATACCGACATTGGAGATAGGCGACTTTATTCTGGTCAACAAATATCACTATGGTTTGCGATTGCCGGTGGTTGGCACCAAAATTGTTGCCAACAATGAACCTGAGCGTGGTGAAGTCATGGTGTTTATCCCGCCACATGACAGCCGCTATTTTATCAAGCGAGTCATTGGTCTGCCGGGAGATACAATTGAATATGAGAACAAGATTCTGCGAATAAATGGCGAGCAGGTTGATATCGAAGTACTTGGCGAAATCGAAGTGGAAACAGCCGGTGGCATGCGCGACGGTATGCTGTTCAATGAGCAGCTGGGTGTTGCCAATCACCAGACCCAGATTATCACCCAGGGCTTCAGTGGTAATTCACGCACCAGCTGGGTTGTACCTCCGGGCCATTATTTCATGATGGGCGACAATCGGGACAACAGTGCTGACAGCCGGGTTTGGGGGGCGGTGCCGGAAGAGAATATTGTTGGTCGGGCATTTGCCATCTGGATGCATAAGGAACCGGGTCTCAGTCTTCCCACATTCAGCAGAAATCAACGCATTCATTAAGACAGGGAATGACGCTGATGTCGACGGAAACTCAACTGCGTGACCTGCAAAACAGGCTGGGTTACCAGTTTGTTGACATTGAAAACCTGCTGCTGGCATTGACTCATCGCAGTGCCGGTCTTGAACACAACCAGCGCCTGGAATTTCTGGGTGACGCTGCGCTGGGTCTGGTGATTGCCGATTTACTGTTTGAAGCCTGGCCAGATGCGCCGGAAGGGCATCTGAGTCAACTACGCGCTGGCCTGGTCAATCAGGAGACACTGGCGTCAATTGCCCGCGAACTGCAACTGGGTGATCTGCTGGTGCTGGGTCTGGGCGAACGTCGCAGCGGTGGGCGTCAGCGCGATTCGATATTGTCTGATGCTGTTGAGGCAGTACTCGGAGCAGTGTATCGTGATGGTGGATTTCTGGCGTGCCGGCACAGTATTTCCCGCATTTTTGATTCGCGTATTCACGCCGGTGCACCAGCCGATGCGAAGGATCCCAAAACCCGCTTGCAGGAACTCATGCAGGGCAAGGCGCTGGTTCTGCCACAGTATCGTGTGCTGAGTATTGAGGGAGAAGAACACGAACAGGTATTTCATGTTGAATGCAGGGTCGCCATGTTGCGTGAGGTTACCCGTGGCAGTGGCCGCAGCAGGAAACTGGCCGAACAGAATGCGGCACTGATCGCATTGCAACTGATAAACAAAGTGGACCAGGATAATGAGTGAACAGTCAGCCGTACGTGTGACCCGTTGTGGTTTTGTTGCCATTGTTGGTCGACCCAATGTCGGTAAATCCACGCTATTGAATCACCTGCTGGAGCAGAAGATAAGCATTACCTCCAGAAAACCTCAAACCACAAGACACCGGATTACCGGCATCAAAACGGAAGCTGATACGCAGTATATTTTTGTCGACACGCCGGGATTGCACAAGGCTGACAAAAAGGCGCTAAACCGGGCCATGAATGCGACTGTTCTGGAGGTGCTGAAAGACGTTGATGTAGTGTTGTTCATGGTGGAGCGACTGGTCTTTAATGACGAGGATGAGCTGGTGCTGCAGGCGCTGCAGAATGTCAAAGTGCCAGTGTTGCTGCTGATAAACAAGTGTGACCAGATAGAGCAGCGCGATCGTTTGCTGCCGCATATAGAACGATTGTCAAAAATGCGTGATTTTGCTGATATTATTCCTGTTGCAGTGCTGAATGGGCATAATCTGGATACAGTGCTTTCCTGCGTAAAGGGTTATCTGCCGGAGAGTCAGTTTTTGTTTCCCGAGGATCAGGTAACTGATCGAAGCTCACGTTTTCTTGCTGCAGAGTTGATCCGGGAAAAAATAACCCGCCAGCTTGGTGATGAACTGCCTTATGAAGTGACTGTCGAGATAGAGCGATTCGAAATGCAGGGGCAGATTCTGCATATTCACGGCTTGATTCTGGTTGACAAGGCAGGGCAAAAACAGATCATCATAGGTCGTGACGGCGAGCGTCTGAAAACCATTGGCAAGGCTGCGCGCCTTGATATGGAACAGGCGTTTGAACATAAAGTCATGCTGAATCTGTGGGTCAAGGTCAAGTCCGGCTGGGCTGATGATGAGCGTGCATTGCAAAGTCTCAACTGACCGGGCCTCAACCTTGAACGGTACCCATATGCATGCGAATTGATCTGCAACCTGCCTACATACTGCATACCCGTCCGTATCGCGATACCAGCGCACTGATTGATCTGCTTACACTGGATTACGGGCTGGTGCGGGCGGTGGGTCGCGGTGTGAGAGGCAGTCGCCGCCGGATGCCTCTGCAGCAACATCAGCCCTTGCTGGTATCCCTGAGTGGCAAAGGTGAGTTACTGACCCTGACACATGCCGAAGCTGCTGCCCCCGGTTTTTATCTGACCGGAGACCGGTTGTTCAGCGCAATGTACCTGAATGAATTGCTGTCACGGTTGCTGCAGCACCAGGAATCCCACCCGGCATTGTACCGGTTGTACCAGCGCTCGCTGCTGAAATTGCAGCAGACCTATCCATTGGAACCGCTGTTGCGGGAGTTTGAATGGTGTCTGCTACAGGAGCTGGGTTACGGGATTGATGTCACGGATGTGTCTGCTGAAAAGCGCTACAGTTATCTGGATGGTGCCGGTCTGGTTGAGGCGGGCACCACAGAGATGGATGTGATGGACGGCGGTCTGCTGCTTGAGTTGGCGCAGTGCTACGCATCAGCAACAGAGACACAAATGAATGCACCACTTTTGAGCACAGCCAAGCGTCTCATGCGCTTGGCCCTGAAGCCACTGCTGGGTAACAAACCGCTGATGAGCAGGCGCCTGTTCACGGCCAGATCAGCCCCCGGAGCAGTCCCCGGAACTGTCCTCGGTACACCACGCCTACCCCCGGACAGCAATACAGGGTAAAATTCGCGCCTTTGAGTCATGTTCAGCAACAAATCGGACACAATTTGTATATGCCGCAATTGAATCAGTATCCCAGTATCGAATCACAGATCGGTAATACACCGATGGTCAGGCTTCAGCGTATGGGAGGGGATTCTACCAATACTATCCTGCTGAAACTCGAGGGTAACAACCCGGCAGGCTCCGTCAAGGATCGTCCGGCCTATAACATGATTCTGCAGGCAGAATTGCGTGGCGAGATACAGCCCGGTGACACATTGATAGAGGCGACCAGCGGCAATACAGGCATTGCACTGGCCATGGTGGCAGCCATCAAGGGTTATCGCATGATCCTGATTATGCCTGAGAGCATGTCGGCGGAGCGCAAGGCATCAATGGCCGCCTATGGCGCGGAACTGGTGCTGGTCAGTGATACTCAGGGCATGGAAGGTGCACGTGACCTGGCGGAGAAGATGAGTCGTGAAGGGCGCGGGAAAATTCTTGATCAGTTTGCCAATCCGGATAATCCCGCCGCGCACTACGCAGGCACGGGGCCGGAAATATGGCGCGATACCAACGGAAAAGTGACGCATTTTGTTGCCTCGATGGGAACCACCGGAACCATCATGGGTGTTTCCCGATTTCTGAAGGAACAGAATCCGGATATTCAGATAGTGGGATTGCAGCCAGAAGATGGTTCAAAAATTCCGGGGATTCGTCGCTGGCCCCGGGAATACCTGCCACGTATTTACGAATCTGACCGCGTTGATCTGGTGATAGATGTGGACCAGCAGGATGCAGAGAACACCATGCGCGCTCTGGCGCGGGAGGAAGGCATATTTTGCGGGGTTTCCTCAGGCGGGTCGGTATTTGGCGCGCTGCAGCTGAGCAGACAGGTAGAACATGCCGTTATTGTTGCAATCATTTGTGATCGTGGCGACCGTTATCTTTCCACCGGCGTTTTTTCCTGAGCTGATACCATGAGCAAATCGAGACACCGGCGCCAGGTATTGCCGAAAGAGCCTGTTACCCTGACTATCGACCGCATGAGTCATGAGGGCAGGGGAGTTGCCAGCAACGAGGGCAAGGTAGCGTTTGTGGAAGGTGCATTGCCGGGTGAACAGGTAATTGCCACCTACACATCGCGTCGCGGCCAATTTGATGAACTCCGGACTCTGGACGTGTTGCAGACATCCGCAGAGCGTGTCATCCCTCCCTGTGATTTTGCGCAGATATGCGGTGGCTGTATCCTTCAGCACCAACTGCCTGCTGCACAGTTGCGGCTGAAGCATCAGGTATTACTGGACCAGCTCAGGCACACCGCCGGACTGACTGATTTTGTGCAGCTGCCACCGATGTCAGCGGCGACTGAAGGTTATCGCCGCAAGGCGCGTCTTGCTGTGCGATATGTGCATAAAAAAGCCGATGTGCTTATTGGCTTCCGGGAGAAAAACAGCACGTTTATTACTGATATGGAGTCCTGCGCAGTGCTGGTCAGGCCGGTTGGTCAATTGATCCGTCCACTGCGATCGTTGGTGTTGTCCATGGATGCCCGACGGGAAATTCCGCAGATAGAAGTATCCGTTGGCGAGACCGAATGTGTACCTGATGCAACGTTGGATGATGTTCTTCAGGTGACATTGACACTGCGGCACATGGTGCCTCTGTCTGATACCGACCTGGAGAAGCTGCAGGAATTTGCTGTCAGGTATGACATCGAATGGTACCTGCAGCCGGGCGGACCCCAGACTATCAAAAAGTTCTGGCCTGATGATGGTCATGACGAGTTACGTTATTTCCTGCCTGAACCCTCAGGCGACATTGAGATGTGGTTTCGCCCGGGAGACTTTACCCAGGTGAACGCACAGATCAACCGGCAGATGATTCAGCAGGCGATGGATTTGCTGGATCTTCAATCAGGGGACAACGTGCTTGATCTGTTCTGCGGGCTGGGTAATTTTACGCTGCCTGTAGCACGCCGTTGTGCGCATGTGACCGGTGTCGAGGGCAGTGCCGAGATGCTGGTGCGCGCCCGTGAAAATGCCCAGCGCAATGCGATAGAGAATATCAGTTACCATGTGGCCGATCTGTTTTCAGATTTTGATACCGATAGCTGGGCTGGCAGACAATACAACAAGATTCTGCTGGATCCGCCGCGATCCGGTGCCATTGAGATTGCTGCCCGGATGCGGGAACTGAACCCCGAAGTCATTGTGTATGTATCGTGCAACCCGTCTACGCTTGCAAGAGATGCTGCAGAGCTGGTAAGACAGGGTTATCAAATGACACACGCCGGTGTGATGGACATGTTTCCTCATACTGGCCACGTAGAGTCGATGGCGCGTTTTGAACGCGCTATCAAAACCTGAGCGGAATTCGACTATGGTTCAGGTACGAGAAGAATACTCCTTTAATCCCGATGGCAGCGTCAACTTTGAACAGTGGTTCGCACGGCTGGAAAGTTATGTGTCACTGGATCGTCAGAGCGACATCAGGCGGGCCTGCGATATCAGCTGGGATGTGGAGCAGAAAGCCCTGGCCGCAAAGAACACCTGGTCACCCGGCGTCAGCAGTTATCGGACCGGTCTGGAAATGGCCGAAATTCTTGCCCAGCTGCACCTTGATAGCGAAGCAGTTATCGTATCGGTACTGTATCGTCCGGTACGTGAATCCCGGCTGCCACTGACTGATGTGCGCGACGAGTTTGGTGACAATATTGCCAATCTGCTCGAAGGCGTTTTGCGCATGGCTGCCATCAATGAAACAGATACCAGCAAGACCCGGGTACTGGGACAGAGCCAGGACCAGGTTGAAAATGTTCGCAAAATGCTGCTTGCGATGGTGGACGATGTTCGCGTTGCATTGATTAAACTTGCCGAGCGGACCTGTGCCATAAGGGCTTTAAAAACTGCCGGTGATGAAAAACGTCGGCGGGTGGCCCGTGAAGTTTTTGATATTTACGCGCCGCTTGCCCATCGTCTTGGTATTGGTCAGCTGAAGTGGGAGCTTGAAGATCTGTCATTCAGGTATTTGCAGCCTGACAATTATAAACGCATTGCCGGACTGATTGATGAGCGCAGGGTAGACCGCGAACGGTTTATTACTGAAGTCACCGACGAGCTCAGGCGTCAGTTCAGTCGTGCCGGGATAGATGCCGAGATAAACGGCCGGGCCAAGAGTATCTACAGTATCTGGCGCAAGATGCAGCGCAAACAACTGGACTTTAATCAGATTTACGATATTCGCGCGGTGCGCGTGCTTGTGCCGGAAGTACGGGACTGCTACGCAGCACTGGGCATTGTGCATAATCTTTGGCGTGTGATTCCCAACGAGTTTGATGACTATATCGCCAACCCGAAAGAGAATGGCTATCAGTCACTTCATACCGCAGTGATTGGTCCCGATAACAAAGTCTTTGAGATACAGATTCGCACATTTGCCATGGATGACGACGCTGAACTGGGTGTGTGTGCGCATTGGCGGTACAAGGAAGGTATTGTTGACCCGGATTATCAGGATGGCTTTGACGGCAAGATTGAATGGTTGAGGCAGGTGCTGGCCTGGCATGACGAGATGGGCATGGTCGGCGGTCTGGCCGAGCAGTTGCGTTCTGACTCGACCAGCGATGATCGAATATATGTGTTCACGCCTGAAGGGCATGTGGTGGACCTGCAAACCGGTGCCACACCGTTGGATTTTGCCTACTATGTGCACACAGAAGTAGGCAACCATTGTTCCGGTGCCCGCGTAAACGAGAAGCTTGTACCGCTGAACTACCGGCTCAAAACCGGCGACCGGGTTGAAGTATTGTCGAGTGAGTTGAATGTTCCCAGTCGGGAGTGGCTCAAGCCACATCTGGGTTATGCCAACACACCACGTGCCCGGGCAAAGCTGGAGCAATGGTTCAAGACCCGGAACAAATCCGAGAATCTCGAATTTGGCCGTCAGTGGCTGGATACTGAATTAAACCGACTGGCCGTAAGTGACGTTCCGTACGAGGAAATCGCGCGCAAACTGGGCTGTCGCAATGTTGAAGGCCTGTTTGTTTCTGTTGGCACCGGCGCGATTGATGTTGAAGAAGTCATCGATGCTCTGCACCAGATCGCACCGCTGCATAAATCTGCTGACCTGTTTGTTGACGAACAGTCGCTGATGTCAGCAAGTCTCAGTTCACCGGTCAACGTTGATATTGAAATCGTGGCGCGTGACCGGGCTGGATTGCTGCGTGATGTCACAACGATACTTGCCAATGAGTCAATTTACGTGTTGTCCATTGCAACCCGTAGTGACAAGCTTGGCGGAACGGCCAGCATGCAGTTGGAAATTGAAGTCTCGTCCTTCAACAGTCTGGCCCGCGCACTGGATCATCTGAATGATCTGGATAGCGTGATAGAAGCGCGGCGGCAGGGAGTCAGAATTGTATGAGAAACAGTTTATGAGTAACAAAGTGAAATCACTGCAACAGCTGCAATTGCTGATGGCCAATCTGCGTGATCCTGCACATGGTTGTGCCTGGGATAGAAAACAGACACTCGCCTCGCTGACCCGTCATACACTGGAGGAGGTGTATGAGGTTGTAGATGCAGTTGAATCAGGTGATTCCGCAAAAATCTGTGATGAACTGGGTGACTTGCTGTTTCAGGTAGTATTTTATGCGCGCATTGCCGAGGAAGACGGGCTGTTCGATCTGGCCGACGTCGCAAATGCCATCGTAAAAAAACTTTTGCATCGTCATCCACATATTTTTCCTGATGGTACGCTTGAGAGTTTTGGTCAACCTTCTCCATTGACTGCAGAACAAGTGGAGAAAAACTGGGAACTGATCAAGAATGCAGAGCGCGAAGCGGCACAGTCTAGTGGGGAAGTCAGTGTCATGGATGATGTGGCACGCGCCATGCCATCACTGGAACGGGCCGGGAAATTACAAAAACGCGCAGCGTCTGTGGGGTTTGACTGGCCGGATATCAGCGGCGCCCTGAATAAACTGGCAGAGGAAACAACCGAATTTGTTGACGCCGTGCAGAGCGGTGATACAGATATGCAGCAGCATGAGTTGGGTGATCTGCTGTTTACCTGCGTCAATCTGGCCCGGCATCTTAACATTGATCCCGGGAATGCGTTACGTTCGGCCAACCAGCGTTTTGAGAATCGCTTCCGTTTTGTGGAGCAACAGGCAAAAACTATCCATCAGTCTGTAGCTGACAGCAGTCCCGAACAGCTTGATTTGTGGTGGCACCAGGCCAAGACACAAAAGAATTGCAATTAATCTTAAAATCCATAACAGGAGTCACGCATGAGAATTATTTTATTGGGAGCGCCAGGTGCAGGCAAGGGAACGCAGGCACAGTTTATTACGACAGAACTGGGCATTCCGCAGATCTCGACTGGTGATATGTTGCGGGCTGCAGTCAAGGCCGGGTCACCGTTGGGGAAAAAAGTGGAAAGCGTCATGAATAGTGGCGGCCTGGTGACAGATGAAATCATTATTGATCTCGTGAAAGAGCGTATTGCACAGGATGACTGCGCCAATGGATTTTTGTTTGATGGATTTCCTCGCACCATTCCGCAGGCGCAGGCGATGGTAGATGCGGGTATTGATATCGACAGAGTGATTGAGATCCGGGTTGAGGATGAGGAAATAGTTGCGCGTCTGAGTGGCCGGCGCGTTCATCCGGGTTCGGGGCGGATTTACCATAATCAGCATAATCCACCACGCCAGCCAGACCTGGACGATGAGACTGGCGAGGCACTGGTGCAACGCGAAGACGACCGGGAGGAGACCGTCAGAAAACGTCTTGCTGTCTACCACGAACAGACCCAACCGTTGGTGGCGTTTTATGAATCACTGGAAGAAAAGGGAACCGGCGTAAAATTTGTCAGCATTGACGGGCAGGATGATGTGCAGCAGATTCGCGAACGACTTAAGCAGGTTTTGGCTGGATAGTTCAGAAAACAATCGTTTTCACGCCTGAATGCCAGTAAAAGACCAAAATATTAATGCACATCACTGTATGGTAATATTTTTTTGTGTTATCGTTCGGCTCAAACGTGTGCAGGTTCGCGTTGAAAAGTGATGGTGGTTTTATTCCACAGTTTTTGGAGAGATAAAAGTATGGCCAAAGTTAAAGCAAACAAGAAGACGTCTGTCCGGTCAGCGGTCAAAAAAATGAAAGACGCTGGCCTGGCAAAAGCAGAAGCTTCTCTGGTAACCATAGAGAAGGATCTGGCGATAGGTAAAAAGAAACTTGATGCCGCTGAAGCTAAAGCGAAAGCGGCAATAGCCAAAGCATCCAAGAGCACAACAGCTGCCAGCAAAAAAGCCAAAGTCAGTGCTGTTGCTGCTGCCAAAAAAGCATCTGCCAATCTCACCGCACTCAATTCCAAACTGAAAGCCGCCCGCGCCCAGCACAAAGCAATGCACGATGCTGCCAAAGCGAAAGCTGCTGCTGAAGCGAAAAAGCAGGCTGAGGAAGCTCGCAAGGCTCAGATCGCTGCCAAGGCTGAAGCAGATTTGCAAAAGGCTGTTAAGGCGTTCTCCGGTCAGTGGATGAAAAAACGCAAAAAAGCCGATGCTGCCAAAGAAGCTGCCCGCATCAAGAAACAGAAAGCCAAAGAGCGTGCCGCAGCCAGAGCTGCTGCTGCAAAGGCTCGTCTTGCAGCCCGCAAGGCAGCCGCCAAGGCAAGAGCCGCAGCTAAAGCGAAAGCCCTGCGTGAGCGTGCTGCAGCCAAACGCGCAGCAGCCAAGGCAAGAACTGCCGCCAGATTGAAAGCTGCCAGAGAAAAGGCAGCTGCCCGCAAGGCTGCAGCAAAAGCCAAAGCAGCCAAAAAAGCACCGGCAAGAAAAGCAGCCGCCAAAAAAGCAGCTGCACCGAAAGCGGCAGCAGCTCCCAAGGCGGCAGCAAAACCTGCTGTAAAAAAAGCACCAGCTAAAAAAGCACCAGCTAAAAAGCCTGCCGCCAGCAAGGCGCCAGTGAAAAAAGCTGCTGCCAAAAAGCCGGCTGCCAAAAAGCCGGCCGCCAAAAAGACCACTGCTGCCAAGCCGGCTGCCAGGCGCACTCGCGTGAAAAAGGCAGCACCGGCCAGCAACGTCTGAATCAGACCCAGTCAGAGCCTGCTGCGCAGTGTTAAGCAGCAGCTCTGACTTTCTGCAGTATGTACCCCCCCATTCTTGCCATTGATACCGCTTCATCCCTGTGTTCTGCTGCTGTGGGAAGGGGGGATGTCGACGCGTTTCTGGTCAGCAAAGAATCCCGGCGCCACGCAGACGAAGTGCTGTCGATGATTGAGCAGGTGCTGAAAACTTCATCTCTGATGTTGTCTGATCTGGCGGCGATTGCAATTGTTGCAGGACCGGGCTCATTTACGGGACTCAGAATAGGCACTGCAGTTGCTCAGGGTCTGGCCTTTGGATGTGACTTGCCGGTAGTACCGGTTTCCTCTCTGGCGATGATGGTCAGGCATGCCAGGCATGAGCTCGACATTCCCCTGATTGCGGCCTGCGTGATGCACGCCCGCGAAGATGAATACTACTTTGCCCTGTATCGGGATCAGGAAAGCGATGCACCACTGGCAGTGATACAGGACTGCATGGTCAGCCTGACGTATCTTGAGCAGGAACTGGGTAATATCATTGAGCAATTCGCACGTTCAGGCGAAGAGGTCTTGCTCGTTGGGCCGGACTGGTCCGGCGAGGCGATGATCAACGTGCCGGGTAA
Organism: uncultured Pseudohongiella sp.; assembly: GCA_963974875.1. GTDB lineage: Bacteria > Pseudomonadota > Gammaproteobacteria > Pseudomonadales > Pseudohongiellaceae > Pseudohongiella. The sequence goes on from CAXBER010000006.1 coordinate 110,833, forward strand.
ACGGGCGGCTACGTGTTCAACCATTCCCGATGCGCGAACTTTGTGGTCGGTGGCGATCCAGTTGTTTTCCCGTGGGGATGCAGTAGATGCGGCTGATGCAGCCCCGGTTTACCTGAAGGATGATATGGCTTACCGGACAGTTAAAGAGTTGTGATGAGCACTGAAACCAAAGCCGGTACCAGCCATGCCGCCTGCCAGGTCACCAATCTCGTCAGGAACGACGGGCGGTTGTGTCTCGAGTCAGCAGTTGATCCTTCAGCGGGCCTGTTATGGGTCGATTTCACAGATCCCGGGCTGACCTATCGGCGCCGACAGGCGTTGCGCCATGAAGCGCTCGTGAAGGCTGTGGGTGGCTGTCGCAGGTCAGGTGAAGATGCTACGTTCGACAATAGTCTGATCGATGCCACTGCCGGGCTGGGCCAGGATGCATTCATTCTGGCGTGTGCCGGATGGCATGTGACGTTGATCGAGCAGTCACCACAGGTTCATGCGCTGCTTGAGGACGGCCTGCAACGCGCACTGGCGATCAGTGAGCAGGGTACTGATGAGCAGTTGCAGGCTGCCTTGCTGCGGATGCAATTGCTTGCTGTGGCAGACAGCAGTGAACGACTGCAACAGCTGGATCCTGTCGCCGTAATATATCTGGACCCCATGTTCCCGGAGCGGGAAAAATCTGCAAGAGTTAAGAAAAACCGATTTCTGTTACAGCAATTACACGGACCAGAGGCCCGGGGAGAAGGGTTGCTGGAACAGGCCTTGCAGCGCAGTCGCAAGGTGGTAGTGAAACGTCCCCGGCTTGCTCCCGTACTTGATGGTTGCAAGCCGTCAGCTCATATCAGTGGCAAAACCAGTCGCTTTGACATCTATGCGGGCAGGGCTGGCGACTAGAGTCATTACAACCGGGGAAGGAGCAGACGCTGCATGATCTGCTGATACATCAGCGACAGGTCATCCAGATCACTCAGACATACGTGCTCGTCAATTTTGTGAATACTGGCATTGCACGGTCCAAGTTCAACCACTTCTGCCCCGGTGGGTGCAATAAACCGCCCATCGGACGTGCCGCCTGTCGTTGAGGGCGTGCAGTCAGCACCATTCACCGCACGGACACTCTCCTTAACCGCGTTGATAAGCGTGGCATTGCGCGTTAGAAAGGGCAGGCCTGACAATTTCCAGTCCAGAGTATAGCTGATGTCGTGTCGATCAAGAATTGCCTCGGTTCGCTGGCGAATGTCATTTTCCGTCAGCTCGGTAGAAAAACGGAAGTTAAAAGTTGCCTCGAGATTGCCAGGGATCACATTGTCTGCCCCGGTGCCGGCATGCAGATTGGAAATCTGGAAACTGGTGGCCGGAAACGACTCATTGCCATTGTCCCAGATTTCTTCACAGAGCTCGTGTAGTGGCAGCATGGCACCGTGTACGGGATTGTTTGCCAGGTGAGGGTAGGCGACATGGCCCTGTACGCCGTGTACGGTCAGTTTGCCATGCAGCGAACCTCGCCTGCCGATTTTTACCACATCACCCAATGTGTCAGTGCTGCTCGGTTCACCAACGATACACCAGGAAATTTTTTCGGCACGTGCTTCCAGTGTTTCAATTACTTTCCGGGTGCCATTTATGGCAATACCTTCTTCGTCGGCAGTAATAAGGAACGCAACCGAACCGATCGGGGTCAGATTTTTGTCCCGACAGTGTGTGACGAAACGTTCACATGCCGTCACCATGGCAGCCAGGCTGCCTTTCATGTCAGCTGCTCCACGTCCGTAGAGATAACCATCACGTACTGTTGGCTGAAAAGGCGGTGACTGCCACTGGCTTTCGGGACCGGTGGGCACAACGTCTGTGTGTCCGGCGAAACACAATACCGGGTCAGTGTTGCCGTAGCGGGCCCAGAAATTATTTACCTCGCCAAAACGCATTGGTTCAATAGTAAAACCGAGTGCTTGCAGTCGATCAATCATTAATTGATTGCAGCCTTTGTCATCAGGTGTCACCGATGCGCGCCGAATCAATTCCATTGCCAGTCTGGCTGTCTCACTGAATGTTGCAGTGTCAGTGGATTTATGGCCGGGCATGTAATCTGAGGTATCAGGTGAACCATTCATAGGGCAGACTCAGTTATGACTGTGCAGATCGTTGTTGAGCGCGATCCGGGTTTTATTGGTTTTGCATTCTACTGCACCGGTCTGCGAGTTGCGGCGGAATAACAGATCATTTTTGCCAGACAACTCTCTGGCCTTGATCGATTCAACCAGTTCGCCTTCATTATCCAGCAGGCTGACCTTGGTGCCACCGGTAACATAAAGGCCGGCTTCAACGATGCAGCGGTCGCCCAGGGCAATGCCGATGCCGGCATTGGCACCAATCAGGCAGTCACGGCCCACCGAGATGATGGCAGTTCCACCGCCCGACAGAGTGCCCATGGTTGAGCAGCCACCGCCAAGATCACTGCCTTCACCGATCATGACGCCGGCAGAAATACGACCTTCAATCATGGCCGTACCTTCAGTACCTGCATTGAAGTTGATAAAACCCTCGTGCATCACAGTGGTGCCTTCACCGACATATGCTCCCAGCCTGACGCGTGCTGTGTCAGCTATCCGAACGCCAGACGGGACGACGTAATTGGCCATTTTGGGGAATTTATCAACTGACATGACATCCAGCGTCTGACCATTGATGCGGGCCTGCAATTGCCTGGCGGGCAACTCTTCGACAGCGATGGCACCCTGGCTGGTCCAGGCGATATTGCGCAGCACACCAAACGCGCCCTGCAGATTGAGAGCATGGGGTTTGCACAAGCGGTGCGAAATCAGGTGTAGCTTGAGATAAACCTCGGGGACATTTTCCGGTAATGTATCTTCGGCCAGAAACATCGCAACAAAACATTGATCATGGCGACTGGTATGGTCCGCAACCACATCCCTGAAAGGGTTGGCGGTTACGTTCTGCATGGCCTGCAATTGTTGCTGGCTGAGCTCGATGCAGACATTGCCCGTTGTGTAGCCGACAATACCGGCAATATGCTCAGTCACTTCCGGTGCCGGGTTGAGGACAGGGCGGGGATAGTAGACTTCTATGATCTGTCCGTTGCTGTCTCGTGTAGCGATGCCCAGCGCCAGGCTGTGCAAGGATTTCTGACTCATAATTTATTCCTGTTTATTAAACCAATCGGTATTTGGTGCTTAACCCAGCGCTTTTACCGCATCAAAGCCGATCAGCCACTGATCGTCCGGCGTGTGGATAATGGGGCGTTTGATCAGCGCACAGTGCTGCATCAGCAGCGGTTTTGCGGAGTCGATCTGCTGCAGTCCGGCCTGTTGCGCCGGATCAAGCTGACGCCACGTTGTGCCGCGCCGGTTGATCAGATCTGCCAGGGGAAATCTGCTTGTGAGCGTGTCGCAGAGTGTCTTGTCCAGACCCTGTTTTCGGTAGTCATGCAGTTGCCAGTCGAGTCCCTGTTCAGTCAAATAACGGCAGGTCTTCTTGATGGTATCGCAGTTGCTGATGCCATAAACGGTGATCATTGACTTAACTCCTGGTCCAGCGCTTCTTTCAGGGCCTCAATGGTAGCCGGGTCACTAATGGGGTTGTCATTCTGGTCTGCAATAAAAAAGAGGTCTTCTACCCGTTCACCCAGAGTGGCAATCCGTGCGTTCAGCAACTGAATATCATGCTCAGCAAAAACTTTGCCGATGGCTGCCAGAATGCCGGGTTTGTCGATACAGTTTATCTCGAGTGTAGACCAGGTCTGGTCAGGTTTGGTCAGCAGATTGATTTCAATCTGCTGACCAAAGTGTTGCAATTTTCGGGACGGACGCTTTTTCGCAACCCGCAAATGAGCTGAGGGCTCGGCCAGATACTTGCCAAGCAGTTGCTTGATCTCGCTGATCCGTCCGGGGTTGTCACCTATCGATGTGCCGTCGGTCTCCAGCACCGAATAGGTGTTCATGCAATAGTTTTTAGCTGACGTGAAGATTCGCGCGTCCTGAATGTTCAGCCTCAGCTGCTCCATCGCTGCCGCACTGCTGGCGAAGAGATGGTTGCGGTTTATCGTGTAAATGAAGATGTGTGTCGCCCCTTCAGCCAGTGAATCGGCTGTGTCCTGCACCAGAACCAGCGTGTCGAGATGAGGGTTTTCGCGTTTGTGTATGGCTATGGATTCCGTGTGCCAGACAATGTTCGCTGCCGACTCACGTACAAAGTACTCATCATCCGTGTTCTCCCAGATTGCCAGCACTTCGGCTTCACTCAGACCCTTGTCGGTCAGTTTTGACAATGCATTTTCCTGCTTGTCCTTGATACGTTCGGCCCGGTCGATGGGGTTTTCCAGTCCACGGCGCAGTGCCTTTTTGGTGCTAAGGTACAGTTGTCTCAGCAGTGATGCCCGCCACGCGTTCCACAAGGTGGGGTTGGTAGCGTTGATATCAGCCACAGTCAATGCGTAAAGATAGTCCAGGTGCAGTTTGTCGCCCATCTGCAGCGCAAAATCCTGGATGACTTCAGGGTCGGAAATGTCTTTTCGCTGCGCAGTCATCGACATCAACAGGTGTTTGCCGATAAGCCAGGACACCAGTTTACTGTCCCAGGCACTGAGGTGATGACGTTCGCAGAATCGTGTTGCGTCTTCCATGCCCAGCGTGGAGTGATCTCCCCCGCGCCCCTTGGCGATGTCGTGATAAAGACCGGCAATGTACAGAAGCTCTATTTTGGGAAGCTTATTGGCGATATGGGCGGCAATCGGGAAGTTTTCTTCCGATCCGGGCAGGCGGAAGCGACGCATGTTTTCAACTACCTGCAAGGTGTGTGCATCGACAGTGTAGATATGGAACAGATCGTGTTGCATTTTTCCGGTGATTGCCCCGAACTCAGGCAGGTAACGACCCAGTACGCCATAGCGGGCCATGCGACGCAACTGTGCTGTCAGGTCATGCGGTGAGCGCAGTAATTCCATAAACAGGCTGGTGTTGCGCAGGTCATTGCGAAAATCATCGTCAATCAGTGCGCGGTACTCACGAATCAAACGAATCGTGGCGGCCCGCACACCTTTGATTTCGGGGTTCTGGGCCATCAGCACAAAAATTTCCATCAGGGCGAATGGAAACTGTCTGAAGACGTTATCGTGACGGACCTCAATGTAACTGTTGCGGATCTGGAATCGATTGTTGATCTGTGTAATATCAGCGCGCTCGCCAGCCCTCAGTATCGCCTCATCAAAATGTTGTAAAAGCACGTCATTGAGGACCCGCAGCATGGCCACGGCGCGATAATACTCCTGCATCAGTTTTTCAATCGCCAGACTTTTGTCGTCGTCTCTGTAACCAAACAACTCGGCAAGTTCCCGCTGTTTGTCAAACAGCAACCGGTCCTCTTTACGCCCGGCCAGGATATGCAAGCCATAGCGCAGTTTCCAGAGCAAAACTTCACCCTTGCGCAGTTGTTCATATTCGGAGGGCAGCAGAAAACCCAGACTCACCAGATCAGCCAGTGTATTGGCATTATAGTATCGTTTGGCTATCCATCCGATAGTCTGGATATCACGCAAACCACCGGGAGACGTTTTGATATTGGGTTCAAGTGCGTAGTCAATGTCATAGTACTTGTCATGCCGCGCCCGTTGTTCGTCGCGTTTTGCTGTGAAAAAGTCGCGGGCCGGCCAGACATCACTTGCCTGCGTAATGCTGATCATTTTATCTCGCAGCGATTCCGGCCCCACAATGGTTCTGGACTCCATCAGGCTGGTGGCGACAGTGATATCCTTGATTGCCTCTTCACGGCATTGTGCTATGGTCCGGACACTTTGCCCGATCTCAAGATTGATATCCCAGAGGAAAGTAAAAAAACCGCTCAGTGCGCTCTGGTTGTCTCTGGCGAGCTCCGAATCCATCAGTAACAGCAGATCGATATCCGAGTGCGGGTGCAGCTCACCGCGTCCGTATCCCCCGACCGCAAGCAGACTCAGTTTGTCGGTCTGCTGCCAGTCAAATTGTTGCCAGGCCAGTTGCAGCAGCTGATCCATAAACCATGCTCTGCCGGTAATCAGGGCACTGATGTCCGCACCATCACGGTAGCGCTGATCCAGTTCCCGGCGGGCGTGCTCTAGTGCCTCCCTGAATACATCCACATTCGATTCGCCTGCCGCCAGACGCTTTTCAAACTGTTGTCTGTCAAACAGAGCGCTGTCGTGTGTTGTTGTGTCTGTCATGGGGGTCACTGCCCTGGTTGAAGGTGTCATAGCTGAAACTGTCATGGGTACAGCTGTTACGAGTGGTTCATTCATGCGCGGGTCCGGAAGGGTACTGAGCGTCGGCTACCACGTTCAGAAAATTTCTTCGTGGCGTCTGGTAAGTACTTCACAGCCATCTTTGGTAACTGCCAGTGTGTGTTCCCACTGTGCGGAGAGCCGCCGGTCCCTGGTGGTCACTGTCCAGCCATCAGTTTTCGACAGTTTAGTGTGCCGTGAGCCCAGATTGATCATGGGCTCAATAGTGAACGTCATGCCTTCCGCCAATATCAACCCGGTATCCGGTTTACCGTAATGCAGCACCTGCGGGTCTTCGTGGAAAATTTCACCGATCCCGTGGCCGCAGTACTCCCGGACAACCGAATAGTTGTTGGCTTCCGCGTGAGTCTGAATGATGTGCCCGATATCGCCCAGGCGGGCACCTGGCCGCACAATTGCAATGGCCTTGTATAGACATTCCTGAGTTACCTTGATCAACCGTTTGGCATGAGGGGCCACTTCGCCCACCTGGAACATTTTACTGGTGTCCCCGTGAAAGCCATCTTTGATTACGGTAATGTCGATATTGATGATATCGCCATTTTTAAGAATCTTGCTGTCACTTGGTATGCCATGACAGACAACCTGGTTCAGGGATGTGCAGATAGATTTCGGAAACCCGTTGTAGTTCAGTGGAGCAGGGATTGCCTGTTGCTGATTGACAATATAATCGTGGCAGATCCGGTCCAGCTCACCGGTACTGATGCCGGGCTGTACATGTGGGCCAATCATTTCCAGCACTTCTGCAGCCAGCCGACCCGCAATGCGCATTTTTTCAATGTCCTGCGGTGTTTTGATGGTAACGGTCATACAGCGATTCTCGAAACTTGCTTCAAAAACGCCATTGTATGATTTTGCCGCTGATAGTGGAACCCGCCGGTGCAGTTGATGTTGATTGTGAGGGGTGCGGGTTAGTGGACGCCGAAAAACGCGCGAATCTGTTCGCGCTTGGCCAGGGCGTCAGCGATACCAAGATCCATTAACTGCTCACAGTAGTCTTTTTCGAACATCAAGAGGCTGGCGACCGAACTTGAATTGGTGTCCCGGATAAACATCCGGATCGTTTTGGGGAGGGTATGATAGAAATCTTCGGCGATACGGTTGAGATCCAGGCTGGGGGTGATCTCCAGCAACTCTATGGGTCGAATATCCAGATCCGGTTTGCTGTGACAGTACGGAATGAGGGCGTTATAACGCTGCAGCACAGCTATGTCACTTTCCAGGGTGTCGACAAACGCACTGTTGAGGATATGTCCGATGATCTGTGACAGGGACGGCTGGGCAACCTGATCGCCTTTTGCCGGTCTTCGTGTCCGGTTGCCGCTTACCCCAATAGCCAGTATTTTTGAGGCTCCCAGGTGTATGGCAGGGCTCAGTGGCGCCAGTTGCCGGATCGCACCATCACCAAAATATTCCCTGTTGATTTTAACTGACGGGAACAGCGTCGGAATGGCGGTAGATGCCATCAGATGTTTGTGACGCAGTTCGGTCCTGATGCCGGTGCGGTGAGAGCGCTGCCAGTTCTCCATTGCATGGACAGACTGGAAAAACGACACGGATTCACCACTGGTGTAACCCGAGGCGGTAACCACCAGGCTGTCTAGATAGCCTGCATCCATATTCGCATTGATTTTTTCCAGCCGCAGCACGGCCATCAGTAATTCTTCCAGCGGCGAGTTATCCAGCAACGATGCCGGTACCCGTCGTCCGCGATTGGTCATAAAGGAAAATACCCAGTTGGATGCACTGCTGATAAGTCCTGCGGAGTCCAGTCTGTAAACTTTGTCACTGCTGATATTGCGCCAGATATATTCCAGCATGCGGACACCGGTCCGGAATTTGTGCGCATGGGTTGCCAGCCCGACAGCGTTGAGCGCGCCGGCAGAAGTGCCGGAAATGATGCGGAAAGGATTGGGATCATCCTTCCCCAGAGCAGTCGCAATGCCACGCAATGCACCTACCTGATAGGCAGCACGTGCCCCGCCTCCTGAGAGCACCAGAGCATAATTGTCGGTGGCTTGTTGTTTATTGTCGGCGGCGCTTGTCATATGATTCCATTCCTGAACGGCATAAATTCTAACGTAGAACGGAATAAATGAATATGGCACCAGCAGAATCGGTCAAGGCCGCTGTGGACAGGCTTGTGATTGCGATATCGTCCCGTGCGTTATTTGATCTGAGTGAAAGCCACCGCATCTATGAAGAACAGGGTCTGGACGCCTATCAGCAGTACCAGATAGAGCATGAAAATGAACCGTTGCAACCGGGCGGTGCTTTTGGCCTGGTCAAGAAGCTGCTCCATCTGAATACTCTGTTAAAAACCCAGCGAGTAGAAGTCATCCTGCTGTCACGCAACAGCGCCGACACAGGGTTGCGCATCTTCAATTCGATTGAGCACTACCAGCTGGCCATTTCAAGAGCTGCGTTTTCCGGCGGTGTCAGTCCGTACCGGTACATTGCCGCCTTTAACAGCCATCTGTTTTTGTCCATGGACGGCGCCGATGTCCGGCACGCGCTGGAGCAGGGTGTGGCTGCGGCAACAATTCTGCCGTCACCGCCGCAGTCAGCGAGTGATACGCAGTTGAAATTTGCCTTTGACGGCGATGCCGTGCTGTTTTCAGATGAGGCAGAACGCATTTACAAAACCCAGGGGCTTGAGGCCTTTGCCCGCAGCGAAAAAAAATCTGCCAATGAACCGTTGTCAGGCGGCCCGTTTAAACCGTTTCTGGCTGCTCTGCAGCAATTGCAGATGGAGTTTGCACCCGGTGAGTCGCCGATTCGTACCTGCCTGGTGACAGCCCGCTCCGCGCCGGCACATGAACGAGTGGTGAAGACACTGCGGGCATGGAATATCCGCATTGATGAGTCCCTGTTTCTGGGCGGAATGGACAAGGGAGTGTTCCTGAAGGCGTTTGATGCCGACGTGTTTTTTGATGATCAGGAGGCGCATTGTGATTCAGCCCGTCAGCATGTGGCAACTGGCCATGTGCCTCACGGTGTAGCAAATGAGACGGCAACAAAGAATGCCGCTGACAAAAACAAAACCAATAACAACGGACCGTCCTGATGAAACTACAACAATTGCGTTACATCTGTGAAGTTGCCACGCACGGACTGAATGTGTCTGCGGCAGCTGAACATATGCACACGTCGCAGTCAGGTGTCAGCAAACAGATCCTGGCGCTGGAAGACGAACTTAACGTGCAGATATTTGTACGTAACGGCAAGCATATTTCGGCATTGACAGCGGCCGGCAAGGTCATTGTGCAGCAGGCGGAAGAGTTGTTGCAGCAGGTGGATAATATCAAGCGCACTGCTGCCGAGTTCAGCAGTGCCTCTTCGGGCAGTCTGTCGCTGGCGACAACACACACCCAAAGCCGTTATGTGTTGCCGCCGGTGATCTCTGCATTTATCGAAAAATATCCGGATGTTTCCCTGCAATTGCACCAGGGGACGCCATTGCAGATTGCCGAGCTGGCAGCCAAAGGCACGGCGGATTTTGCCATCGCCACCGAAGCCATGGAGAAATTCAGTGATCTGATGATGATGCCGGTTTACCGATGGAACAGGGTTGTGCTGGTACCCAAAGCACACCCGCTTGCCGGCGTCTCAAGGCTGACACTCGCGGAGTTGGCCAGGTATCCGCTGGTGACCTATGTACTGGGATTTACCGGTCGTTCACGACTGGATGATGCCTTCTCGGCGGAAGGGTTGCACCCCAGGGTTGTATTTACGGCTGCCGATGCGGACGTCATCAAGACCTATGTCAGACTGGGGATGGGCATTGGTATTGTAGCCAGCATGGCGTTTGATGCGGAAAAGGATGCGGATCTGGTCGCTCTGGATGCCAGTCATCTGTTTGATTACAGCATCACCCGCATAGGCATCCGACGCGGTGCGGTGCTGCGTGCGTACATGTATGAGTTCATTTCCATGTTTGCGGCGCACCTGCAACGCCCGGTTGTCGAGCGGGTGCTGAGAAGTCAGAATCAGGCCGAGGTGGATCATCTGTTTGCGGATACCACCATCCCCTTGCTGGGAAGCCACTAGTCAGTTATTTATCAGATTGACTTTGTGCAGGCCACATTCCTTGGCAGTCGCTTCTTCCCACCACCAGCGGCCTTCCCGTTCGTGCTGATTGGGACCAATGGCACGGGTGCAAGGTTCACAGCCGATGCTGACAAAGCCACGGTCATGCAATGCATTGTATGGCAGATCAAACATCCGTATGTAGTTCCAGACGTCAGCTGATGTCCAGTTGGCAAAGGGGTTGAATTTGAGCAGGGTGCGCCCGGGTGCTGCAAACGCGGTGTCGATCTGCGCCACGGGTACATCGGCGCGGGTCGGACTCTGATCCCGGCGCTGTCCGGTGATCCAGGCATCGACAGTTGCCAGTTGACGGCGCAGCGGTTCGGTTTTGCGTATGCTGCAGCATTCCTCATGACCATCGCGGTAAAAACTGAATAACCCTTTGTCGCGGGTGAGTTGCTGGATGGCCGCGGTATCGGGATAGACAAACTCGATGTTCAGTGCATAAGTTTCCCGGACCTGATCAATAAACCGGTAGGTTTCGGGGTGTAAACGACCGGTATCCAGAGTGAAAACCCGTATGTCCCTGTTTATCTTCCATGCCATTACCAACAGCGCGATATCTTCAGCACCGCTAAACGAAAGGGTGATGTGCTGGATTGATCCGAGGATTTCCTGCAAAATCTGTTTAGGCTCCATGCGCTGAAATTTTTCATTAATTTCAGTAATATTGTCCTTGTTCATGATGTAAAACCTGTTGTCTTGTGAGGGGCAATTACCGACAGCGCTACATGATACACCAGCACTGCTGGCGTGACAGCCGACGACCATATAAAATCGCATGCTGTTTTGAACTCATAACTGAAGGGGTATTGCGTGGAGATTGCCTGTCTTGATCTTGAAGGTGTATTGATTCCGGAAATCTGGATCGATTTTGCGGAACTTACGGGTATTGATGAGCTGCGGGCAACCACACGTGACATCCCCGATTATGATGTGCTGATGCAGCAGCGCCTGCGAATTCTGCGTGAGAAAAACCTCGGCCTGCCGGATATCCAGGCGGTCATAGCTGGCATGGCGCCGATGCCGGGTGCGCTGGAATTTGTTAACTGGCTGCGGGAGCGTTTTCAGGTGGTGATTCTGTCTGATACGTATTATGAATTTGCCCAGCCGTTGATGCGCCAGCTTGGTTTCCCGACGCTGTTCTGTCATCGCCTGGAGTCGGACGATAGTGGCATGATAGTCAATTATCACCTGCGACAGAAGGATCCCAAACGCCAGTCAGTCAAGGCGTTCCATGCGCTCAACTATCGTGTTATCGCAGCCGGCGACTCCTACAACGACACGACCATGCTCTCAGAAGCCGAGGCGGGTATTCTGTTCCGGGCACCGGAAAACGTGATTCGTGAATTTCCACAGTTTCCGGCCGTGCATGAGTATGACGAGTTGAAGGCTGAGTTTCTGAAAGCCAGCAATCGCCAGCTTTCACTGTAGTCCGGGCGTCTCTGACGACGTTTCCAGGTGCTGCATCAGTGCCGCGACCTTGTCGTGGCACTCCTGGTACTCTGCCTCACACCGGGAATCGGCAACCACGCCGCCTCCACCCCAGCAGAATATCTGCTGGTCTGTGCATAACAGCGTGCGTATACAGATATTGCTGTCCATTCGGTTGTTGAAGTCGCAGTACATGATCGTGCCGCAATAGATATTGCGTGGCACCGGCTCCAGCTGCCCGATAATTTGCATGGCCCGTATTTTGGGTGCGCCGGTTATTGAACCACCCGGAAAACAGTGTGCCATCAGAGTCAGTGGATTGACGTCATCCGGCAACCGGCCGGTAACAGTGCTGACAAGATGATGAACATGACTGAAACTGTGCAACCGGAACAGCTCCGGGGTGCGGATTGATCCGGTGCTACAGACCTTGCCCAGATCGTTACGCAACAGATCAACTATCATCAGATTTTCAGCCCGATCCTTGGGACTGTGTGTCAATGCGCTGGCAATGGCCTGATCTTCAGCCGGATCACTGCTGCGGCGCCGGGTGCCTTTTATGGGCTGCGTGGTCACTAGCTGTCGGTCCACGGACAGAAAGCGCTCAGGTGACATGCTGAGTATTGCGCCACTGTCGGTCCGCACGAAGGCGCTGAACGGACTGTGACTTATTTCTCGCAGTCTGAGGTAGGCCGGCAGCGGGTCACCGCGGTACTGAGCCCTGAAACCAATCGCCAGATTGGCCTGGTAGCAATCTCCCGACACAATCCAGTTTTTAAGCCGCTCAAAGGATGCTGCATAGTCAGGTTTGGATGTCAGTGGTTGAAATGGCCCTGTCAACTCAAATGGAATTGCCGGTTCAGACGCAGGTGCGTGCCCCGTGAGCAGTCGCAGCACCGTGGTGCGGGTGGCCAGCGGGCAGGCAGGCAGGATGAACAGAGTTGTCTGCTGCGTCTCGTGATCAACAATCACGGCCCATTGATATAACCCGAACCACGCGTCAGGTTGTTGTTGCAGAATGGTGGCATCGTCAGTCTGGTAGTCTGCCCGGTATCCGGCGCGGGTATCCTGGCCGCAGGGATAGGCCAGCGTTCCGATCAGTCCGCCGGCAAATGGCAGTCCTTCAAGTTGCAGGCGCAGCTGCTTTGAGGGTTGGTATAGTTGATGCAGTTCAGCCGCTGCGCTGTAGATATCGGGCGCCGGTATTGGCTCCCAGTGAGGCTTGTCGGTGCTGCGCTGAGAAATGCCGAATTGATCAGACTGTGCCTGGCGACATTGCTGCAATTCAACGCAGGGTAGTGCGCTCAATATGTCATAACGTGCTTCGGTGCGCCGTGTCACACCACTGTCCAGGCACACCGCGCCCGGCAACGCTGCAATCAGTTTGATCAGGGTAGCGCTGTCCGGCAGGTAGGGCAGGGGCTGCATATGCAGTGAGGTCATCAGGGCAGGACATCCACCCGGACAGCAATGCCTGTGCCCTGTTCAGCGGCCGGATTGATCAGATACCACTCGCCCAATGGCAGGCCAAGCTGGTAACGCCCGGTAAAACCATCCACGTTTTCCAGTTGAAGCGCGGTCCGGGCAAGGTTGTCACGAATCTCGGCCTGCAATGTCAGGCCGACCGCATCTGTTGCCGCTGGCTCTTCGGCTCCGGGTGCTTGAAATTCAGGTGCTTGAGATTCAGGTGCTTGAGATTCAGGTGCTTGAGATTCAGGTGCTTCGGCTGCGGGTAAACCGGGTGTCTCCGGGCCTGCAGTGAACGTCAGTATATCGTTTTCGATCGCCTGCACACTCTGTTGTGATGTTGTATCAGATTGCAGAGAGCCGTCCAGCGGGTAATCAAAATCAACACTCACCACCAGGCGTCGCAGTGGAATGTCCAGACCGGTGATGATCTCTCTTAGCGCCGTATAGTTACCAACACTGGTGGCAATTATCAGAGTTCTGTCTATTTGTCCGATGTGGCCACGCGGGTCAAGCCGGTCAGCAATCCGGGCACGAATATAGCCCGGATCGCGATGTTCCATGGTGACCATTTCAATGGTGGCCCGATTGTTGTCGTCCTGTGCTGCCAGCGGCGCACTGACTGCAAACAGAAGTATTGCGGCCAGAAAACGGTACAACCGGGGATAATTCATCATGATATTTGTCCGTATACAGGTCGCTGCTCAAACATGGTGATGCTCCGGCAATGGGTGGTTCAGTCAAGCACCAGGCAACCCTGATTATACACACTGATCAGCAACTGCGCCGCGTCCTCGTCTGTCAGCGCTGCGGCGATCACTTCTGCCGGCAGTGGTTCGATGTGGCCGGGTTTGCTCAGCGCCTGCAGCAGACTCAGGGTGTGCAGGCCTGCGGGATAACACTCGCCGTCCGCAAACAGCTCCAGTGAATTGTCATGGCATGAATACGCAAATCTGGCACCTGGCACTTTGTAAAGAATTGCTCCCTGCTCCAACTGTGTTTTCAGACTCCGGATACTGTCCAGTTGATGTTCGGCATGTTCCTGCGGATCCAGCGGATATTTGGGACGGGTCATGGTTTTGCCAAACCAGCGGCGTATCAGTTCCGGGTTATCGGTCAGCTGGTGTACCAGTGATTGCAACTGCGTGACAGCGTCGGCGGGTATTTCTCCGCTGTGCATCGGCAAGCGGGGATGCGCGTCGGTGTAACGCTGATCTTCATGGAGTGTATCGATGGCGTCATCAATCACACCGCTGACAATCTCGGCCCATGAAGGTGCCCGGAAGCCGACTGAGTAAGTCATGGCATTGCCTTCCGCCACACCGTAATGCGCAATGCCGGGCGGCAGATAAAGGATATCACCGGGATACACTGTCCATTCCTGGTCGGGTTTAAATTCCCTGAGGAGTTTCAGGCCGCTATGATCGTCGACCGGTGTAGTGTGATCGCACCGCTGGCCGATCTGCCAGCGCTTCTGGCCCTGGCCCTGGATCAGAAATACATCGTAATAGTCAAAATGCGGTCCCACATTGCCCTGGTCTGTCGCATAACTGATCATGACATCATCAACTCGCCAGGCGGGAATAAAATCAAAATCCTGCAGCAGGGCGCTGACATCATCTACCCACTGGTCCACCGCCTGCACCAGCAGGCTGTAACGGGATTCGGGCAGGCTGATAAAGTCCTGTTCGGAGAAAGGACCGCAGCGCAACTGCCAGTCATTCTGCTGCTCATTGACCTGAATCAGCCGTGACTCTACAGCGGACTCACACGCCAGACCGGCAAGTTCCTCGGGTGTGATCGGATCAATGAAAGAGAGACTGCCAGCGCGGATCAGTAAGGGTTTTTTCTGCCAGTAGTCACGTAAAAAGGTTTGTCGGTCAAAATCTTCGGGAAGTACGGTTTCAGTCACGCTGTTTTCTCGGTTAGTGCTTTTTATGGGCATGTGTCGCTGATTGACAGGTGACACATGCTGATGCGAAGTTCAGAGGTTCCTTAGATATTCCTGGCCTGTTCTGCTGCATTACCAATATATCTGGCCGGCGTAAGCTGTCGTAGTCCTTCTCGCGCCTCCTCAGGTATGTCCAGGGTATTGATGAACGCTTCGAGTGTTTGCTGGTTTATGGCTTGTCCGCGCGTCAGTTCCTTGAGTTTTTCGTATGCCTGTTCAACGCCGTATCGGCGCATCACTGTCTGAATCGGCTCGGCCAGTACTTCCCAGCTGCTGTCCAGGTCTTCTTGCAGGGCCAGCGGGTTCAGGCTGAGCTTGCTCAGGCCTTTTAATGTAGCCTGATAGGCGATCAGGCTGTGAGCAAAACCAGTGCCGACACTGCGCAACACGGTAGAGTCAGTCAGATCCCGCTGCCAGCGAGATATGGGTAACTTCTCTGCCAGGTGCTGCATGATGGCGTTACCGATACCGAGATTGCCTTCGGAGTTTTCAAAATCAATCGGATTGACCTTGTGCGGCATGGTGGAAGACCCTACCTCACCAGCAATCGCCCGCTGTCTGAAATAACCCAGAGAGATATAACCCCACAGGTCACGATCAAGATCAATGAGGATGGTGTTAAAACGGCAACAGGCGGCAAACATTTCGGCAATGTAGTCATGCGGTTCAATCTGGGTAGTGTAGGGGTTCCACTGTATGCCCAGTTTTTCCACGAACTGCTGTGCATTTGCCTGCCAGTCAACATCGGGATAAGCCACCAGGTGTGCATTGTAATTGCCCACAGCGCCATTGATTTTGCCCATGACCGGGCTGTCAGCGAATTGCCCCAGTTGTCGCTCCAGTCGATACACGGAATTTGCCAGTTCCTTGCCCACCGTGGTTGGCGATGCCGTCTGGCCATGGGTGCGCGACAGCATGGGTTGCGCGGCCGCATCATGGGCGAGTTCCCGCAGGCGATCGGTGAGTTGCTGCATCGCTGGCAGCATGACCATATCCCGGCCATCACGCAGCATCAGCGCATAGGACAGGTTGTTGATATCTTCGGAGGTACAGGCAAAGTGTACAAATTCAACCTGCCTGGTCAGATCGGGATGATCGGCAATTTTTTCCTTGATGAAATATTCAACCGCTTTGACATCATGATTGGTGGTGCTTTCGATGGCCTTGACGCGCTCTGCGTCCTTGACCGAAAAATCATTGATGATTGACTCCAGCAACGCATTGGCGGCATCTGTAAGCGCGGGGGCCTCTTCAATGCCCGGGTGTGCTGCCAGTTGTTGCAGCCATCTGATTTCCACGATAACCCGGTATTTGATCAACGCATATTCACTGAAACAGGCGCTTAGTGCTTCAGTTTTACTGCGGTATCGGCCGTCCACCGGTGAAATGGCAGTCAGAGAGGTCATGCTCATGGTGTGATGATCCTTATGATTCAGTCGTCTGGTTAAGATTGATCAGTTGCCGGCGCACGCCGGTCAGGCATTCGCGAATGCGTTTTTTGTAGAAAAACAGATGCCAGCGTCGCCCGCCCAACTGGTGCCAGAGTACTGCGGAGCGAATACCGGCCAGCAGTAGTGCGCGGATCTGCTCGGCCACCTGCTGGTTGCGCAGGTGTTCGGGATTGCCGGCAACATGAATACGAAAGCTGAGCTTGCTGATGGTATCCTGATAAAGGCGGGCCAGCGCTGCACAGTCCGCATAAAACGCCTGATCCGGAAGAGGGCCGGATTCGTCCTCTGCCGGTGCGTTGGTGGCTGCCTGCTGGCTGATGCGTTGTGCAACAGTGTGCTGCATCGCCTGTTGCCGGTTCAGGTGTTGCTGCAGAACCAGCATGCCCAGCATGTAGCGGACCACGTCAGCGTGCTCACGCAATCCGGCGCTGTCAAAGCTCTCCTGCAGCACCTGTATGCCGCGGTTGAAGGTTTTGACATCCGGGTACAGGTCCCTGATTGAATCAGGACTGAGTTGATATACCGGCTGCAGACAGGCCTGCATGGTCTGGCGATGCGCAGTCCCCCGGGTAGCCAGTTCCTGCACCAGGATGGCACACTGAGTGACCACTGCCAGAGCAATATTACGGTATTGCCAGTCACTAAATTCAGTTGAAGTACTGTTCAATGATGCCTCCTCCCAGACAGATATCCCCCTGGTAAAACACAATGGTCTGACCCGGTGTGACAGCGCGCTGCGGGCTATCAAACACTACATTCAATTCAGATGATCCGGTCGCTGTTATGGTACAGGGCTGATCCGCCTGGCGGTAGCGTATTTTTGCATGACAGGACAATGGCAGGGCGGGGGAGGTGTTGTTGATCCAGTTTATCTGTCCGGCCAGCAGGGCACCGGAAAACAGTGCCGGATGGTTGCTGCCCTGGGCTACGATCAGAACATTACGTGCCAGATCCTTGCCAACGACATACCAGGGGGCTTCATCATGATTGGGCAGCCCGCCAATGCCCAATCCCTGCCGCTGACCATAGGTATGGTACATCAGGCCCTGATGCTGGCCGATGGTCTCGCCTTCTGTCGTTTCGATTACGCCAGGCCGGGCAGGCAGATAACGCTGTAAAAAATCCTTGAATTTGCGTTCACCGATAAAGCAGATGCCGGTACTGTCTTTTTTTGTGCTGGTGACAAATCCGTGTTTCGCAGCCAGTTCCCGCACCTGCGGCTTTTCCAGTTCTCCCACCGGGAACAGGCTGCGTGCCAGGCTGTTTTCCGTAACAGCGGAGAGGAAATAACTCTGATCCTTGTTTGGATCCAGGCCTTTCAGAAGCAGTGTATGCCCATCCACCTCGAGGCGCCGTGCATAATGTCCGGTTGCAATAAAATCGGCGCCCAGCTCTGTAGCGTACTCCAGAAATGCCTTGAATTTTATTTCGCGGTTACAAAGAATATCGGGGTTTGGCGTACGCCCGGCTTGATACTCGGCCAGAAAGTGTTCAAACACGCCATCCCAGTACTCTGCAGCAAAATTGGCGGTGTGCAGATGGATACCCAGTCGGTCGCAAACGGCCTGTGCATCTGCCAGATCTGCTTTGGCGGTGCAATATTCGGTGTCGTCGTCTTCTTCCCAGTTTTTCATGAACAGGCCTTCGACCTGGTAGCCCTGCTCAAGCAATAACAAAGCTGCCACCGAGGAGTCTACGCCGCCGGACATGCCGACGATAACCTTGATGTTCTGGTGAGGGTCAGTCATGACAGGTTTTTTACCACGCTCAGCGGATAACATTGACCAGCAAGATAGTCCTGCAGTACCTGGAGAACAATCGGGCTGCGGAGTTGCGACCTGCGCTGCTGCAGTTCCGTCAGGCTGAGCCAGTGGCTGCGGATGATATCGGGATCCAGGCTGCGCCCGGTATCATGGGAGACGGCAGAACCGGTAAAACAGCTGCGTATATAACATTCACCATTTTCAGGCGAGGTATACTGGTACAGGCCGATAAAGCGGGTCAGGGTTACCTGCCAGGCAGTTTCTTCCAGGGTTTCACGCAGTGCCGCCTGCTGCAGGGACTCGCCTGCCTCCAGATGCCCGGCGGGCTGATTGAACACAATCCTGCCGTCACTGTTTTCTTCGACCATCAGAAAACGCCGGGTGTCGTCGCCAGCGGTTTTCAGCCTGTCGGGTTGCTCAACAACAACCGCAACAGTTTTATGTGGAAAAAAAGCCATGTCTGATCTGTGCGCGGGAAAATTTACGGGGCGCAAGTTTACCGGAAATTCACGGTAAATGCTTGTAGCGTTTTAGTATCTGACACAGCTGCCAGCTGTATGGGACTCCCTTTATGCTTCCAAACAATGGATAATATGCGTTTTCGCGACGAGGTTGAACAATGTCAGAACAGAGCCATGAATCCGGCCTCACCCATCTGGACGCCCGGGGCAATGCCCGCATGGTGGATGTGAGCGAAAAAGCGATAACCAACCGCATCGCCGAAGCTGCAGCAGAGGTCAGTATGCAGGCGGAAACGCTGGCACTGATTGCCAGCAACGGCCACAAAAAGGGTGACGTGCTTGCTGTTGCCAGAGTGGCGGGCATTCAGGCGGCCAAAAAGTGCCCGGATCTAATACCGCTGTGTCATCCGTTACTGTTGAACTCGGTGAATGTGGACTTTGAGCTG
The DNA here is from genome assembly GCA_963974875.1 of uncultured Pseudohongiella sp. GTDB lineage: Bacteria > Pseudomonadota > Gammaproteobacteria > Pseudomonadales > Pseudohongiellaceae > Pseudohongiella. The sequence goes on from CAXBER010000006.1 coordinate 130,178, forward strand.
GATACAGCGGGCAATCGTGTGTTGATCAGGTCAAGGTGTGGACTTGACGCCCGAACCGGTGTGGAAATGGAAGCTCTGACCGCTGTATCAGTCGCAGCGCTGACCATTTATGACATGTGTAAGGCGGTTGATAAGGCGATGGTCATCGGCAACATACGGCTGATTTCCAAAACCGGTGGCAAATCCGGCAGTTATCAGCGCGCCGAAGACAATGCGCAGCGCCCGGGAGACAACACACCAGAGAGTGACAGCTTATGTTGACGATTCATTATTTTGCCAGCGTTCGCGAACAATTGAATTGTTCTGGTGAAGAGCTGGCATTGCCAGATGGCGTCGCATCAGTCGCGCAACTGGTCGGGACGCTGGCAGCGCGGGGAGGACCGTGGTCAATGCTGCAGGACTCACAACAGGTACTGGTGGCTGTCAATCAGCAGGTGACAGATTCTACCCATGTACTGAGGGGGGATGAAGAAGTCGCGTTTTTCCCGCCCATGACAGGAGGCTAGACATGGGTTCTGACGACAATAGCGATTTTTACATCGCTGTTCAGACAGAGGATTTTGACCTGGCAGCCGAGTATCGAAAATTGCGGGAACTGTCAGAAAATCCTGGTGCAATTGCCATTTTCAGCGGACTGGTCAGGGAGTTCTGCTCCCCGGACGAGAATGCCGGCAACAATCAGTCACTGACGCTTGAACATTACCCCGGCATGACGGAAAAGGCCTTGCAGGGGATTGTTGATCAGGCCGCAGAACGCTGGCCGCTGAAGGGCTGCCGGGTCATTCACCGGGTCGGCAGGTTGGTACGCGGCGACCAGATAGTACTTGTCGCTGTGTCCAGTTCGCACCGGGACGCTGCATTTTCCGCCGCCGAGTTTGTCATGGATTATCTGAAAACATCGGCACCATTCTGGAAAAAGCAGCAGACCGAAACAGCGTCGGAGTGGGTGGCCAGCAAGACCGAAGATCACCAGCGTGCTGCCCGCTGGAAAACCGCCGGGACCTGAAGGCAGGCTCAGCTCACAAATTCAGCCAAGCCCTGACCATGCTTTCTTCCAGTATCCCGCTGTGGGCCTGATGCTGGTGCTGCTCATCGAAGTAATAGCTTCTGGGCAATTCACCGAACCATTGCGGGTCTATGCTGAAGCGCAGGCGTTCAGCAAAACTGTCAGCAAACATCCACGATGTAATTCCTTCAAGCCCGTAGTCCAGCAGAAAATCCATGGCATCTTCTGACTGGCGAATGTCATCGGTGGAAATCAGCACCAGCGGCAGTGAGGGTTGCTCTTTCAGCAGCCTGCCCAGCATGTCAAGCTCTACCAGGCAGGGCGGACAGTCTACAGACCAGAGTGATACCAGAAACGCTTCTCCGGCCCGATCCTGTTTGATACGGCTGAAGGTGTCTGCTGTAAAAGCGCGGATATCCGCGTTAGTCCCGCTAACCCTGACAAACCGGTAACCGTCCGCCTGCGTCATCCAGCTGACAAACAGTCCATCGGGTCCGGCGGTCAGTAGCGGATGATCGGCGCCACCGTCGGTGGTGGCAACAACGGTTTCATCAGACCAGCTTTCACCTTCATCGGCAGAGACAATCATCAGCAGATCCGTACCGACACCGTTAAATCGTTTCCACACAATATACAGTTGTCCATTGTGAGCTGAAATTGAGGGATGGCCGGCGCCGGGGTTGCCGTCAATCTGCATAAGCTGTGACGTGGAGCGTTCGCGCAGATCGTGCCGGCCGTAGTAGATGCCCTGATTGATATTTCCGGCGCTGAACCAGCCCAGATGGTAGACATCATCCGCGGACGGGCTGGAAACCATGGTAGGGCCGTGATGCGGGCAGGCATCAATATTCCAGTCATCGTTGCTCGCCCGGGTCAGTGCATTGACCTGATCCCGGTTCACAGTCGCTATGGCATGGTCTCTGGTGTTGGTGTCAAACACATGACGCCATAACAGCGCCATGCCATCCTGACCGTGCGGTGCCACCGCGATGCGACAGCACTCACAGCTGTGATCGGCTATTTTCCGGTTATTGGCAAAATTGGCCCCCTGATCCTCCGAGTATGTATAGAACACACCGCTGCCACGATAGGGTTCTCCGCGCGTTGCCGCATATTCCAGTTCCCGCTTGTCCAGCCAGGTCAGATACAGCAAACCGCTGGCAGATAAAAACATCGACTCAAAGCGATGACTGGTCAGCAGGCCATCGTCGTTGATGGTTCTGGCTGGCTCAAAGCTTACGCCGGCATCCGTAGAGCGGGTAAACCGGATATCTCCGGTGTGCATGCCCGCCGTTTTTTGAGTCCAGGAAACATAGATGGTCGCACCTGCCTCGTCGACGATGATCTTGGGCCGGTTTTCTCCGTTGATTTCAATGTTTTCGGCTGCATGGGTGACCCGGGTGGCAGGCGTGTAGGTCTGTCCGTTATCTGCTGACCGGCTCATCCAGACATGTTGCTGATATTCGAACGTTACCCACAGGCTGCCATTCTCACTGAAGAAAGCACTGGGCGCCGATCCACAGTGAATCAGCTGTGAGCGGTCTGCCTCGCACTGCTCATTCGTCAGTTTGGCGCTTGCTGCAGCGGCGGTTTCGGCCGTGACCAGCATAACGGTCAGATTTAATGCCAGGATCAGCCCCAACATGGCATATCTCATGATTAATCCCCTTATTGCCAGTCGTAGGCAATATTCAGATAGAGTGTTCGCCCCGGCCAGGGATGTGCAACAAAGTCGATACGGTTATTGATATTGTCCATGCCGGCGCTCAGGGACAGGCCATTGTCAAACCGGTAATTTGTCTTGATGCCCGTGCGTGAATAGCCGTCCTGTGCACCATAGACACGCTGCTCGGTATCGCGATTGTCGTTCCGGCCGAAGCTGGTATCAGCATACTGATGGTTGAGTCCTATGTCCCAACGGTCGGAAAAACGCCAGGTTGCCAGCAGATTACCGCGCCAGCGCGGCAACCGGGGATAAACATTGCCTTCAATTCGAGGGTCGGCGCTGTTTTTGACAATCTCGTTGTCAGTGTATGTGGCATTGAAGCGAACATCCAGTCGGTCGGACAGCAGGCCACTGGCATTGACGATAAATTCAGCGCCCATGGTATCAACCTGATCGATTGGCACAAAAGTCCGTACCGAAAGACCACCGGCAAGTGTCGTGGCCTGGGATTCTATGACATCGTTGATGCTTTCCTGGAACAGGTTGAACCGGATGTAACCACCGTCGATGCCGTATTCGATGCCGAGGTTGTGATGCAGACCGTCTTCGGGCTTCAGTTCCGGATTGGACTGATTGATGGCATTGTAGGCCTGATACTGACTGAACAGTTCTTCAACGATCGGATAGCGATAGGCTTTAGCGACCGCATAACTCAATGTCCAGTCTTCCGTTGGCTGCCATGCGGCACTGAACTTTGGTGAAAATGACGATCTGGACTGCTCTGGTACACCGATGCGTTGCAATGTGTTGCCACTGCCGGTGCTGTAATACCCGTCCTGGCTGGAGAAGCGCTCATAACGACCGCCAAGCTGCAGGTTCCATTGCTCATGAGGTAGCCATCGGAGCTGCACAAAACCAGCCAGAATATCCGTGTCTCCGCCACTGCTGCCTGTCAGTGTGGATTTTTCACCTGCCTGGTAGTCGTTGGAACCGAACACATTGATGTTCATCTGATAGGCGTCATAGCGCAAGCCGGTTAGCAGCGTCATGGTCTCCTGGCCAGCCAGCGGAAGGGACAGTTTTGCCTCGGCGCTGTGCCAGCCGGTATCTCCGAAGTCGGTAAGTTGCCCGGCCGGGGTATGCGCCGGGTCAGTCGGGTTTCGCAGGGAGTTGCGGGCCGTGTCTCTGAGAATGGCAAACTGATTCAGGTTGAGTTCCAGTTCGGCGTCGCCGGCAACAGGGCCGCGCAACCGCAGGCCAGTCGAAAGGCTGTCTCGCTCCTGGGCGCCGACACTGAACCGGCTGGCCGGGATGCTCAGGTTTCGGCCGTCCTGATTGATCACACCACCCCATACAGGGGAACCATTTGCTGATCGCATGTAACTGTTGGGTTCGTTTGTTGAAAAACGGTCCTCGTAGGCGATATTCATCAGGGCTGACCATTCGGCAAGGTCATAACCAATCTTGATCTTGTAGTTGTTGGTTCTGGTATTGACGATGCCGGTGTCGCCCAGCCATATTTGCGGGTTGCCGAATTCATCATTGCCGGCAACACCGCCTGTCACAGCTGTGCTCACAGGGCTGCCGGAATTGGCGCCGTAGTAAAACGTTTGTGGCTGCGAATCGTTCTCAAGGCGATTCACAGAAAAATACAGGCTGAGGTCATTGATTTTGTCTGCAATCGAAAAAAACGATTTGTAGCCATTTACAGTGTCGTCAAATCCGTAGGCCTCGAATTGCTGGGAAAATACCGAGCTGTCAAAATGGATCTCACGTTGCTGCGGAATAGCCGACTCGATCAGAACCACGCCACCCATGGAGTTGCCGCTGTACTCTGCGGAGAAGGGGCCATAGAGGATCTCAACCTGGGCGATTTCGCTGGCAGATACCATGGTCCAGCGTGGTGAGCCGTTCCAGCGTGACTGCAAGAGATAGTGCAGCGGTACACCATCGGCAAACACCATCGAGCGGGAAGTCTGAAACATATTGGAGCCGCGCATACCCATGGTGCCATTGGAATCTCCAATGAATCGGCGCCGGATTACCAGGCTCGGTTCGTACTTGACGATGTCCTCAGTGGTGCTGATGTTGATACTTACCAGGTCGGCCGGTGTCAGAATGCTTGCCGGGTGGGTAGTGTCAGAGCGCTGTCCGCTTTGCTGACCCCAAATCAGGATTTCATCAATGGACTGCGCGCGCACGTCTGTATCTGACGGGTCCTGTGCGTAAGCGCCATTGATCATGCAGATTGCTGAGAAGAGGGAGACGGCGGCAGGCCGGAAAACAGATTGTGGTGTTAAAGCGGATTTCATGGGTTCGGTTCCGAATGAGACGTATTTTCAATTGGAAAACACAATCTACCGGATTTTACGGGCAGACTACATGCGACACAGTGTCGCAGTCTGAGACTACAGTCTGCCGGACCAGTCACCCGGCAAGGCGGTCTGGTGCCACTGTCCCGGGGCCATTCCGCCCAGCGACCAGGGGCCAATGCGCGCGCGGATCAATCGCAGCGTTGGTAGCCCGACAGCTGCTGTCATCCGTCGCACCTGCCGGTTGCGACCTTCAGTGATGGTCAGCTCGATCCAGCTGGTTGGAATCAGTTTGCGCTCCCTGATGGGCGGGTTGCGGGGCCAGATTTCAGGTTCCTCTATCAGGGCAGCACGGGCAGGGCGGGTCATTCCATCCTTAAGCATTACGCCACTGCGCAGTGCCAGCAGGGCTTTGTCGCCAGCCAGTCCCTCAACCTGGGCCCAATAGGTCTTTTCCATTTTATGGCGCGGGTTGCTGATTCGCTGTTGGGTCCGGCCGCAGTCGGTCAGCAGCAACAGCCCTTCAGAGTCCTTGTCCAGCCGTCCTGCCGGATAAAAGCCGGGGGCATCAATATAATGACTCAGCGTCTGTTCAGGCACATCACCGCTGAACTGCGAGAGCACATTAAAGGGTTTGTTGAACAGGATCAGATTTGGCATGCGATGCATTATACCGGATTTGGGACTCTGACATGGACGGTGGTATACTGCGCGCCTTCAAAAACAACACTTAGTGGAGTATGTAATGGGATATCAACATGTATCGGTTCCGACAGATGGTGACAAAATTACTATCAATGCCGACGCATCGCTGAATGTACCCAATAATCCGGTCATCCCTTTTATCGAAGGTGACGGAATTGGTGTGGACATTTCGCCGGTGATGATAAAGGTTGTCGATGCCGCAGTAGAGAAGGCTTACGCTGGCGAACGTGCCATCAAATGGATGGAAATCTACGCTGGTGAAAAAGCGGCAGAAGTCTATGAAGGCGACTGGTTCCCTGCAGAAACACTGACAGCGCTGAAAGAATTTGTAGTAGGTATCAAGGGTCCTCTGACCACGCCGGTTGGCGGTGGGTTTCGCTCATTGAACGTGGCACTGCGTCAGGAGCTTGACCTTTATACGTGTATGCGTCCGGTCAAATGGTTTGAAGGTGTGCCTTCACCGGTGCGTGAACCGCACAAGACCGACATGGTGATTTTCCGCGAAAACTCTGAAGACATCTATGCTGGTATCGAGTGGAAAGCCGGTACCCCGGAAGCCCAGAAGGTCATTGATTTTCTTCAGAACGAAATGGGTGTGACCAAGATCCGGTTCCCGCAGAATTGTGGTATTGGTGTCAAGCCGGTTTCAAAGGAAGGTACCGAGCGTCTGGTCCGTGCTGCCATCACCTATACCATTGATCAGGATCTGCCATCACTGACTCTGGTGCACAAGGGCAACATCATGAAGTTCACCGAAGGTGCCTTCAAGGATTGGGGATACGAACTGGCGAAGAACGAATTTGGTGCCGAGTTGCTGGACGGTGGTCCGTGGATGCAGCTCAAGAACCCCAAAACCGGCAAGCAGATCATCATCAAGGATGTTATTGCCGATGCAATGTTGCAGCAGGTTCTGTTGCGTCCTGATGAATATTCAGTGATTGCGACGCTGAACCTGAACGGTGATTACCTGTCTGACGCATTGGCAGCGCAGGTTGGCGGCATAGGTATTGCGCCAGGTGCCAATATCGGGTCGGAAGTGGCGCTGTTTGAGGCAACTCACGGCACAGCCCCGAAATACGCAGGTCAGGACAAGGTGAACCCGGGTTCATTGATTCTGTCAGCTGAGATGATGTTGCGTCATATGGGCTGGAATGAAGCGGCCGATCTGATTGTCAAGGGCATGAATGGCGCAATTGGTGCGCGCACAGTCACCTACGATTTTGAACGACTGATGTCAGGTGCGACTCTGCGCAAATGCTCAGAGTTCGGCGATGACATGATTGCCAAGATGTAATCGTATTGGTTTTTTAATTGAGCCAGACGCGTTGCGGCGGGAGCCGGTCACGACTCCCGCCGCTTCATCAGCCTGATTCTTGTTCAGCAGCTTGAATATTGGTCGCGTGTAGGCCTTTCGGACCTTCCAGGGTTTCAAAGGTGACAGGTTGACCCGCCTTCAGGGTTTTATAACCTTCCATGCCGATCGCCGAGTAGTGAGCGAACAGATCGCTTCCGCCGTCATCAGGGAGAATAAAACCAAAACCTTTAGCGTTGTTGAACCACTTTACTTGCCCCGTTGCCATCATAGTACTCCATTGCACGTATATTCTAATTGTAATTGTTTACACGCCAGGCAATGCCTGTGTGTTGATCCATAACCTTTATATGTCATCCTTGTAACGCCGTATTATTCACCATTTTTGTCTAATTGCAACAGTCTGCAATAACGCAGTAGACTAAATCTGCCTGTGATACTGTTTCTGAAAGAAACTGCCAGGCTGATCGATCTCTGCAAAGTGTGCTGTTGCACAATGAAGTTTTTTACAGGTAGCTGTTCAAATGCTCAGAATTACAGTTCAGTCCGGGTCCGATGATCATCCCGGCCGCGATCAGGATCAGGACAGGGGTCTGGCGACTGCCGCAGACAAACCAAAACTGGCCAAACCACCTTTGTACAAGGTGTTGCTGTTTAACGATGACTACACACCCATGGAGTTTGTGGTGGGCGTATTGATGGAGTTTTTCCATATGCCTGCAGAGAAAGCTACCCAGATCATGTTAAAAGTGCATACTGATGGCAAGGCAGTGTGTGGTGTTTACAGCAGAGATGTTGCCGAAACCAAGGCTCAGCAGGTGAATGATTTTTCTCGCGAGAATCAGCAGCCATTATTGTGTCACGTAGAAGTAGATCAATGAGGAGTATGCCATGTTAAGCCGTGATCTGGAGGTGACTCTGAACAGCGCCTTCGCCAGTGCGCGCAGTAAACGTCATGAGTACATGACGGTTGAGCATTTGTTGCTGGCTCTGCTGGATAATGATGTGGCGATTGATGTGCTGCTTAATTGCGGTGTTGACATCGCGCGCCTGAGAGCCGGGCTGGTGGATTATATTGATGCAACAACCCCGGTAGTTGCGGAGCAGGAGGAAGACCGTGACACCCAGCCCACGCTGGGTTTTCAGCGCGTGCTGCAGCGTGCCGTGTTTCATGTGCAGTCATCCGGCCGGCAGGAGGTAACCGGCGGTAATGTGCTGGTTGCCATATTCAGTGAGCAGGAAAGCCAGGCTGTGTATCTTCTGAATCAGCAGGATGTGGCACGACTTGATGTGGTCAACTACATGAGTCACGGTATTACCCGGCAAGCAGACAGCGATGCAGGTGATGCCGGCCAGGGCGAGGATATTCGGGAAGATGAGTCTGCCGGAGCAGCCAGTGCGCTGGAAAGCTACGCCAGCAACCTGAATGAATTGGCGCGGCAGGGCAGAATCGATCCGCTGATTGGTCGGGAGAAAGAAGTCCTGCGACTGATACAGGTACTCTGCCGGCGGCGCAAAAACAACCCCTTGCTGGTCGGTGAGTCCGGTGTCGGCAAGACAGCCGTGGTTGAGGGTCTGGCGCGCATGATTGAAGAAGAACAGGTGCCTGACGTTCTGAAAGGGCATGTGATCTATTCTCTGGATATGGGGGCGCTGCTGGCCGGCACCAAATACCGTGGCGATTTTGAAAAGCGTTTCAAAACCTTGCTGGCAGAGCTTAAAAAACAGCCGCAATCCATTCTTTTTATTGATGAAATCCACACAATCATCGGGGCTGGTGCAGCGTCCGGTGGGGTCATGGACGCGTCGAATTTGCTGAAACCGGTACTGACCTCCGGTGATCTGCGCTGTGTCGGTTCAACCACCTATCAGGAATATCGGGGAATTTTTGATAAAGACAGAGCACTGTCCCGTCGTTTCCAGAAAATTGATATTGATGAGCCGGATGTGGAAACCACCTACAAGATACTCAAGGGCCTGAAGTCCCGCTTTGAAGCGCATCACGATCTGCGCTACAGCGACAATGCGCTGCGGGCGGCCTCCGAGCTGGCTGGCCGCTATATCAATGACCGCTTTATGCCGGACAAGGCAATTGATGTGATTGACGAGGCGGGTGCCTGGCAGCGCCTGCAGCCGGAAAGCAGGCGCAAAAAATTGATTCAGGCGCCGGATATGGAGCGGGTGGTGGCCGCTATCGCCCGTATCCCGCCACAGCATGTGACTACGTCCGATGTGGAGTCGCTGCGCAGTCTGGAAGCAAATCTGAAAATGGTTGTATTCGGGCAGGATGAGGCCATCGACTCATTGGCAACGGCAATCAAATTGTCACGGGCCGGCCTGAATACACCGGACAAACCGATTGGCTCATACCTGTTCTCCGGTCCCACCGGGGTAGGTAAAACCGAGGTCAGTCGCCAGCTGGCACGTATCATGGGTATCGAGTTGCTGCGTTTTGACATGTCAGAGTACATGGAGCGTCATACCGTATCACGTCTGATAGGTGCTCCACCCGGCTATGTAGGTTTTGATCAGGGCGGTCTGTTGACCGAAGCTGTCAACAAGCATCCACATTGTGTGCTGCTGCTGGATGAGATCGAAAAAGCGCATCCGGATGTCTTCAATATTCTGTTGCAGGTCATGGACCACGGCACATTGACTGACAACAACGGGCGTAAAGCAGACTTCCGCAATGTGATCCTGATTATGACTACCAACGCCGGTGCCCAGGAAATGTCGCGGGCGTCCATTGGCTTCACACAGCAGGATCACAGCACGGATGGAATGGAAGTGATCAAGCGAGCGTTTACACCGGAATTCCGGAACCGACTGGATGCCATTGTGCAATTCGGGGCGCTTGATCAGGCGACCATCCGTACGGTGGTCGACAAGTTCCTGGTAGAGCTGCAGGTACAGCTGGATAGCAAGAAGGTCACACTGAGTGTTGATGACAGCGCCCGTGACTGGTTTGCCGAGCACGGCTACAGCCCGTTGATGGGAGCCAGACCGATGGGGCGCCTGATTCAGGAAAAACTGAAAAAGGCGCTGGCCGAAGAAATTCTGTTCGGCACGCTATCAGATGGTGGTGAGGTGCAGGTATCTATTGTCAATGATCAGGTGAAGCTTGATATTCACAAGCGCGGCAAAAAATCAGACCGGCGCGAGCTCAGCTCGGCGGATCACTAACAGGTAGCTGGCAGCAGATAGTTGGCAGGATTGTGGTTTGCTGTGGCGAGGGAGCACTCCACAACTGTCCTTGTGACAGTGGTGGTCAGATGCTCCGGTTTGCGCTGAGCCGGGCCCTGATTAACGAGCGCGGTAGGTGATGCGACCCTTGGTCAGATCGTAGGGAGTCAGCTCGACCTTGACCATATCCCCGGTAAGAATGCGAATATAGTTTTTACGCATTTTGCCGGAGATATGTGCAGTCACTATGTGACCGTTTTCCAGTTTTACGCGGAACATTGTGTTGGGAAGGGTATCAACCACTTCGCCTTCCATTTCAATCTGGTCTTCTTTAGCCATCTAAAAGATAGTCTCACAGCGGAAAATTAAGCGCGCATTTTGCCTGATTTAACACATAATGGCAAAACTTTACGTCATCAGGCACTGATATTCATTGAATCCGGCTCATATTCCCATGGCCCGGGCCGGCTTTTCTGTGTTGCATTACCAGCCAGCAGTTTTCTGAATTCATCTCTGCTGATCGGCTGCGCGCCAAGACTGGCCAGGTGTGATGTCGGCAACTGGCAGTCAATCAGCTCAAATGACCAGCCCTGTAGCTGCCTCGCCAGTGCCACAAAGGCAAGTTTGGAGACATCCGGGCGCAGGCTGAACATCGATTCTCCAAAAAACATACGTCCGATGCTCACGCCGTAGAGGCCGCCCACAAGTTCGCTGTCCTGCCAGATCTCCACTGAATGTGCGTGTCCCTGATGATGCAGTTCAAAGTAGGCCTGTTGCATGGCGTTGGTAATCCACGTGCCTTCCCGATCCAGTCGCAAGTCTGCGCAGTGGCAGATGACCTGGTTGAACGCCTGATCCATGCTGACCGTATAGAGGTTTTTACGTATCAGCTTGCGTAAGCTGCGAGAGACGTGCACCCGTGCCGGAGGCAGCACCATGCGTGGGTCGGGGGACCACCAGAGTATGGGGCTGCTGTCGTCATACCAGGGGAATATGCCCTGGCGGTAGGCTGCCAACAGGCGTTCCGGTCGCAGATCGCCACCCACAGCCAGCAGCCCCGGAGGATCATCCAGGGCATTGGTAATGGGTGGAAACGCCAGACTGTCAGCGCGCAGTCTTACCAGTTGCCCCATGACATCACTGATCCAGGAATTTCTCGGCGTCCAGCGCTGCCATACAACCAAAACCGGCCGAGGTGATTGCCTGGCGATAAATGTGATCTGCGATATCGCCGGCCGCAAACACGCCGGGAACACTTGTCTGCGTCGCGTTGCCCTCGGTGCCACTGTGGATTTTCAGGTAACCGTTATGCATATCCAGCTGACCGTCAAAAATATCTGAATTGGGTTTGTGGCCAATGGCAATAAATACCCCATCCACCGTCAGATCCCTGGTTTCAGTCCCCCGGGTGCTGGCTATACGGATGCCAGTGACACCCATGTCATCGCCCAGAACTTCCTGCAGGGTGTGATCCCACAAAATGGTGACATTGCCATTTTCAGCTTTGGCGAACAGTTTGTCCTGCAGGATTTTTTCTGCTTTCAGGCTGTCACGGCGATGCACCAGCGTGACGTGGGACGCGATATTGGACAGATACAGGGCTTCCTCCACGGCGGTATTGCCACCGCCGATAACGGCTACCGGTTTGTTGCGATAGAAAAAGCCGTCACACGTGGCGCAGGCGCTGACACCTTTGCCCATAAAGGCGGTCTCGGACTCGAGTCCCAGATACTGCGCAGAGGCGCCGGTTGCAATTATCAGGGCGTCACAGGTAAATATACCGCTGTCACCGTGCAGGGTGAATGGCCGCTGGCCCAGTTCCACCTTGTTGATATGATCAAAGACGATCTCCGTATTGAACCGCTCTGCGTGTTTCTGCATACGTTCCATCAGTTGCGGTCCCTGCAGGCCTTCAACATCGCCGGGCCAGTTGTCCACGTCGGTGGTGGTGGTCAGTTGGCCACCCTGCACCATGCCAGTGATGACAAGTGGCTGAAGATTGGCGCGGGCGGCGTAAACGGCGGCGGTATATCCGGCTGGCCCGGAACCCAGAATAATCAGTCGGTGATGCTTTGTTGCGCTCATAAATCAGTTTTCCTGCGGTAAGTGCAAAGTTGGAAATTCAGCGGCATTATACAGTCTATGGTGTCTTCATGAACGATTATCAACGACAGCTTTATGCTATGCTCGGTGCTGCCTGTTCGGGATGGTTTCGCTTGCCGGTAAAATTGCTTATCATAGCGGCGGATCGATTGGAAAATGAATTAAATACTTTGCGCAGGCATCTGATAAAATTTGAAAAACATGTCCAAACAAAAAACGGTTACGGAAGATCAACTGAGTAGTCTGTCACGGCGTATTGCGCGTGAGGGCACGCTGATAGCGGCGTTTTTGCTGGGCATTTTCCTGTTGGTGGCACTGTCCAGTTATTCGCCAGATGATCCGGGGTTTACCACAACAGGGAATGGTGGCCCGGTGCAGAACGCTGTGGGCAACATGGGCGCATGGCTGTCGGATGTGCTGTTGCACCTGTTCGGTTATTTTGCCTACGTGTTTCCCTTTGCGCTGGGCATCAAGATTTTCCGCCTGTTCCGTCACAGTGCGCAGGAGCGTGAATTCTCCTGGGCGATGATTGTTATCAAGGTCAGCGGTATTGTGCTGCTGGTAATCGGTGCGTGCACACTGGCTACGCTGCATTTTCAGATGCCTGTGCAAAGCACCTGGCCGGCCGGCGGATTGATTGGTGCAGCCATGGCTGATGCCAGCATGCCGGTGCTTGCCATGCTGGGCAGTACGCTGGTGTTTATTGCCATTTTTTTGTTTGGCCTGACAGTCCTGTTTGAAATCTCCTGGCTCAGGGTGGTTGACCGGATAGGCTACTGGACAATCCATATTTCCACCCTTGCGATGGATGAGTTTCGCAGCTGGCAGGAAAAACGCACCGAAGCCGGCAAGGTAAAGCAAGGTGTGGAGCGTCGGAAAAAAGCGTTGACTGTGCGTATCGAAAAGGAAAAAACGCGTACACCACCGAAAATTGAACCGGTGATCAGCGCGCCGCCACCACGCAGTCAGCGGGTGGAAAAAGAGCGACAGGGCAAGTTGTTCACCTCTTCCGTCCCAGGGGATCTGCCGGCGATAGGGTTGCTGGATGAGCAAAAAAGTACCGCCCATAAAGGCTACTCCACCGAATCACTGGCGGCCATGTCCAAATTGCTGGAACTTAAGCTGCAGGATTTTGGCATCGAGATAGAAGTGACCGCAGTGAACCCGGGACCGGTCATCACCCGTTTTGAGGTACAACCGGCGCCTGGTATCAAGGCCAGCCGTATAACCGGACTGGGACGCGATCTGGCGCGCTCGCTGGCTGTGGTCAGTGTGCGGGTGGTGGAAGTCATTCCGGGCAAAACCGTTATTGGCATTGAAATTCCCAATGAACATCGTGAGATGATCATGCTCGGGCAGGTACTGGCATCGCCCGAATTTGACAAGGCGCAATCTGCGCTCAGCATGGCCCTGGGGCATGATATTGTCGGCAAGCCGGTCATCGTGGATCTGGCCAAAATGCCTCACCTGCTGGTTGCCGGTACCACCGGATCCGGTAAGTCCGTCGGTATTAACGCGATGATTCTCAGTCTGCTTTACAAGTCGACGCCGGAACATGTGCGCATGATCATGATTGATCCAAAAATGCTGGAACTCTCTGTTTATGATGGGATTCCCCATTTGCTCACCCCCGTGGTAACCGACATGAAGGATGCCGCCAACGCACTGCGCTGGTCGGTGGCGGAGATGGAGCGACGTTACAAGCTCATGTCCGCGCTCGGGGTACGTAACCTGGCCGGATACAACAAGAAGGTGCACGATGCCATCAAGGCCGGTGAGCCGATAATTGATCCGATCTGGCGACCCGATCCCATGGCCTTGCAGGATGACCAGCAGGCGCCGGCGCTGGAAGAACTGCCGAATATCGTGGTCATTGTCGACGAACTGGCTGACATGATGATGGTGGTGGGCAAAAAAGTTGAAGAGCTGATCGCCCGTATCGCCCAGAAAGCCAGGGCTGCCGGCATCCATCTGATTCTGGCTACACAGCGACCATCGGTTGATGTGCTGACCGGTCTGATCAAAGCCAATATTCCCACCCGTCTGTCATTTATGGTGCAGTCCAAGGTGGATTCACGCACGATTCTGGGGGAAGGCGGCGCAGAACAGTTGCTGGGCAATGGCGACATGCTGTTTCTGCCACCTGGCGGCGGTATCGCCAAACGTGTGCACGGGGCGTTTGTCAGTGATGAGGAAGTGCACCGCGTGGTCGCCGACTGGAAGTCACGGGGCGAGCCGGTTTACATTGAAGAAATCACCCAGGGTGTGGAAGAGCGTGACATGAACATGGGGATGGGCGGCAACGGCGGGGAAGGTGGTGAAGAGGACGATGCCCTGTATGATGAGGCCGTCGCATTTGTCACCGAAACCCGCAAAGCGTCGATTTCTGCTGTGCAACGCAAATTGCGCATTGGTTACAACCGTGCAGCGCGTATGATAGAAGCCATGGAGGCTGCAGGTGTGGTTTCTGAAATGGGTTCCAATGGCAGTCGCGAAGTGCTGGCTCCGCCCCCTCCGCGCTGATTGCCAGCGACGCTCAAACAGACAGGCATTGAATCATGATCCGTCAGATTAAATCCGTGGTGTTTTGCATTCTTGCAGCGTTTGGCTGCGCCGCCACTGTGGCGCAGGAGACGACTGACTCCACCGAGGCTGATCAGTTGCGTTTCCTGCTGGCTGATATGGAAACGTTCCGTGCAGATGTCCGTCAACTGGTCATGGAGTCCAGCGGCAGTGTGCTTGAGGAAAGCAGCATCCTGTTTATGTTACGCCGCCCGGACGGTTTCTACTGGGAAACGCTGGAGCCGTTTCCGGAAGTGATCGTTACCGACGGCGTATCGCTGTGGAACTATCAGCCGGACCTGTTGCAACTGACCATTCAGGACTGGAATGTTGACGAGTCCGAACTGGCGGCTCAATTGCTCAGCGGCCATATCGACAGGGTAGTAGACGAGTATGCGATCTCCGTATCTCCGGTTGGTGAGCAGGGGCTGGAATTCATGTTGATTCCCCGTGATCCTGCCAGTCTGTACCAGCAGGTGACATTGTATTTTGAGATGGGTGAGCCGGCCTCAATCTTGCTGGTCAACACCAATGGTCAGCGCACTTTCTGGGAGTTCAATAATCGTCAGATTAATAGTGAACTGGCCGCAGATCAGTTTGAATTTCAGCCGCCGGAAGACGATTTTCTGGACATTATTGATAACCGGACAACCATCAATCCAGTCAGCCATCCAGTTGACGACTACGAGTAGTCTGTCATGCAGCAATCCGGTTTTACTGAACTGAGTACACCGGACCAGGGCCATCAGCCACTGGCGGCACGCATGCGGCCGGTTACGCTGGAGCAGTACGTGGGGCAGTCGCATATTCTGGGTCCGGACAAGCCACTGAAAGTGGCGCTGCAGCGCGGTCTGCCGCACTCAATGATTTTCTGGGGTCCGCCAGGTACCGGCAAGACCACACTTGCACGGTTGGTTGCCCGCTATTGTGACAGCGAGTTTGAAAGCCTGTCGGCGGTGTTGTCTGGAGTCAAGGACATTCGGGCGGCAGTTGAGCGGGCACGTCATCACAAACGTCAGACCGGCAGGGCAACACTGCTGTTTGTGGATGAAGTGCATCGATTTAATAAGAGTCAGCAGGATGCTTTTTTACCGCATATTGAAGACGGTACGCTGATCTTTATCGGCGCCACTACAGAGAACCCATCATTTGAGCTCAATAATGCGCTGCTGTCACGGGCGCGGACCTATGTCCTTAAAAGCCTGCAGGACGCGGAAATCTGTCAGGTTTTGTATGAGGCCCTGAATGAACCAGGGCGCGGATTGGGTGAACGTCGGTTGCGCATGACGGAGGATGATGTGCTACGGCTGGCAGTCGCGGCTGATGGTGATGCCCGTCGTGCACTGAATCTGCTGGAGATTGCCGCTGACCTCATCGAGAACGGTGCGACGATTGATGGTCCGGTACTGGACCAGGTGTTGCAGGGCAGTCCCCGACGCTTTGACAAAGGGGGCGATGTTTTCTACGAGCAGATCTCCGCATTGCACAAAGCCGTTCGTGGCTCGTCTCCCGATGCGTCATTGTACTGGCTGATGCGAATGCTGGATGGTGGTTGTGATCCGTTGTATGTGGCCCGCCGGCTGGTCAGAATGGCCAGTGAGGATATTGGCAATGCCGATCCCCGTGCCTTGCAGCTGGCCATGAGCGCATGGGATGCGTTAACCCGGCTAGGGAGTCCGGAGGGTGAACTGGTGCTGGCACAGGCGGTGATCTATCTGGCTGCTGCACCCAAAAGCAATGCGGTCTACAACGCCTATAATCAGGTGCGCGCCGACATCAGCTCGCAACCCTCATTTGATGTGCCGGAACACCTGCGCAATGCGCCCACCAGGTTGATGAAAAACATGGATTATGGTGCCGGTTACCGCTATGCGCATGATGAACCGGGCAGTTACGCGGCGGGGGAAAATTATTTCCCGGAACCATTGCAGCATGCACAGTATTATTATCCGACCGATAACGGCCTGGAGATAAAAATCCGCGAAAAACTGACGCACCTGAGACAACGTGATGCCGAAAGCGCACAGCGCCGCTACCCGATCAAGGAGCAGAAATGATCTATCTGGCGATAGCACTGGGTGGCGCCATCGGGGCATTGTCCCGGTATGGCATGATGAATCTGGTGGGCCAGGTTGTTGCGCAGAGCGCGGCACCATGGAATACATTCCCCTGGGGGACATTGCTGGTGAATTTGCTGGGTTCGCTGGCAATCGGCATGGTGTATGTGCTGTTTGCTGAAAAAATGCTGCTCACAGCTGAGGTCAGGGCACTGGTTGTTGTAGGCATGCTTGGCGCCTTCACCACGTTTTCGACATTTTCTCTGGATACAATTCTGCTGATTGAACAGGGCTGGATTGGCCAGGCAGTGTTGTACACGCTGGCCAGTGTTGTCTTCTGTGTACTCGCAGTGTGGCTTGGCATGGCACTGATGCGGCTGCTGGCGTAAAATCACCCCCCTCGTTGAGTTTTATAAGGAAACCGGTTTCATGTTAGACCCCAGGTTATTGCGTACAGACCCGGATCATTTGGTGAGCGCTCTGCAGAAGCGAGGCGTTGCGCTGGATCTGAACTATTTCATTGAGCTGGATAATCAGCGAAAAAGCCTGCAGCAGGAAACCGAAAAACTGCAGAATGAGCGCAACACACACGCCAAAAGTATCGGCAAGGCAAAGGCGGCCGGTGAGGATGTTACACCGCTGCTGGCTCAGGTCAGTGATCTGGGCGACAAGCTGGATGCAGCCAAAAAGGCGCTGACTGATGTTCAGGAATCGTTCAATAATGCGTGGATTGCATTGCCCAACCTGCCGCAGGCTGATGTGCCGGCCGGCAAGGATGAGAATGACAATATAGAGCTGCATCGCTGGGGGACTCCCAGGGAATTTGAGTTTGCGCCACGGGATCATGTGGATCTGGGCGAACATGATGCGACGCACGGTCTGGCGATGGATTTTGCCGCTGCCACCAAATTGACCGGTTCCCGCTTTGTTGTGCTGCGTGGCCGCATGGCGCGTCTGCACCGTGCCCTGATCCAGTTTATGCTGGACCAGCACACGCAGCAGCATGGTTACGAAGAAGTTTATGTGCCCTATATGGTCAATGCAGATTCATTGACGGGAACCGGGCAGTTACCGAAGTTTGCTGCGGATCTGTTCCATCTTGACGCCGAGCAGGATTACTATCTGATTCCAACCGCCGAAGTGCCGGTCACCAACCTGGTCCGCGGCGAGATAGTTGCTGCCGATCAGATGCCCATCAGATATGTCTGTCATACCCCCTGTTTTCGCAGTGAAGCAGGCAGCTACGGCCGAGATACCCGGGGCATGATCCGCCAGCACCAGTTTGAGAAAGTTGAACTGGTTCAAATGGTAAAACCGCAGGATTCCGGTGCTGCACTGGAGGCGCTGACCGGTCATGCGGAGCGCATTCTGCAATTGCTGGAACTGCCTTACCGCGCCATGCTCCTGTGTGGCGGTGATATGGGTGCCAGTGCTGTGCGCACCATTGATCTGGAAGTCTGGCTGCCATCGCAGAACTGTTATCGTGAAATTTCGTCCTGCAGCAATTTTGAAGACTATCAGGCAAGGCGCATGCAGGCGCGCTGGCGTAACCCGGAAACCGGTAAACCGGAATTGCTGCATACCCTGAACGGGTCAGGGCTGGCAATCGGGCGCACACTGGTGGCGATTCTGGAAAACTATCAACGGGCAGACGGGTCTGTCGATGTGCCCTCTGCACTGGTACCGTATATGGGTGGTGTGAGCACACTGTAACCATGGATTATTTGCCGGTATTCATGAATGTCAAAGGGCAGCGCTGCCTGCTGGTCGGCGCCGGTGAGGTTGCCAGCCGCAAGGCCGCGCTGCTGGCACGCACCGGTGCCCATCTGGTCGTCGTTGCTCCATTGGTGCGCGATGAAGTGGCCGATATCGTGACCCTGCATCATGGGGAGATTCATCAGCGTAAATTTCAGGACAGCGATCTGGATGATGTAGTGCTGGTCATCGCTGCGACCGATGATAGCGGCGTCAATCAGCGTGTGTCAGAACTGGCTCGAGCCAGAAAAATCCCGGTCAACGTAGTAGACCAGACAGATTTGTGCAGTTTTATTGTGCCGGCGATTGTTGATCGTTCACCGGTCGTTGTGGCCATATCAACCGGGGGCAGTTCGCCCGTGCTGACCCGTCAGTTGAAGGAAAAAATCGAAATCCTGATCCCGGCCACTTACGGCCGCCTTGCTGCGTTGCTTGGCAGTCTGCGCGATCGGGTCAAACTCGGCATAAGTGATTTTAGCAACCGCACCCGGTTCTGGGAAAGACTTCTCAGCGGGCCGATGCCGGACCTGTTTCTGGCTGGCCGCGAAGCCGAGAGTCTGAGCGTATTTGAGCAGACCCTGACTGATGCCGGCAGCCTTGAGCCGCAGGGTGAGGTCTATCTGGTTGGCGCCGGCCCTGGTGATCCTGATCTACTGACACTGAAAGCGTTGCGGTTAATGTACGCAGCTGATGTGGTGCTTTATGATCGCCTGGTATCAGCAGACATCATGAAACGGGTGCGTCCGGATGCGGAACGCATTTTTGTTGGCAAGGAAGCCAAACACCATCCTGTTCCGCAGGAAGAAATCAATGAAATGCTCGTCAGACTTGCCAGTCAGGGACTGAAGGTATTGCGGCTGAAAGGCGGGGATCCGTTTATTTTTGGTCGCGGTGGTGAGGAAATTGACCGCCTGACACAAGCGGGCATTCCTTTTCAGGTTGTGCCGGGTATCACTGCGGCATCTGGTTGCTCAGCCTATGCGGGCATCCCTTTGACCCACCGGGACTATTCGCAGTCAGTGCGGTTTGTGACAGGTCATTTGAAGAACAATCAGCCTGACCTGGACTGGCCTGCACTGGCCGGTGAACAGCAGACCCTGGTTATTTACATGGGGCTGCTAAGTCTGCCACTGATCTGTGAGCAATTGCAGAGGCATGGAATGGCGCCGGATATGCCGGTGGGCATTGTTGAACAGGGCACCTTGCCGCAGCAACGTGTGCTGACTGGCACACTGAAGGATATTGCAGGAAAAGTTGAAGCGGGTGGTATCAAGGCCCCCGTCATCATCATCATAGGGCAGGTGGTCAGACTGCACCGTGAACTGAGCTGGTTTGGCAAGCCCTGAGAATTCTAGTGGCTGCTGTCGACAATGCTACGCTGAAGCGCGGGCAGGTACCATGCCAGCGTCAGTGCCCGCACACACACATAAATCACAAACGCCAGCCACAGTCCGTGAATGCCCAGCACAGAGGCCAGCAACAGGCTGAGCGG
The DNA here is from genome assembly GCA_963974875.1 of uncultured Pseudohongiella sp. Classification (GTDB taxonomy): domain Bacteria; phylum Pseudomonadota; class Gammaproteobacteria; order Pseudomonadales; family Pseudohongiellaceae; genus Pseudohongiella. The sequence continues at coordinate 150,331 of CAXBER010000006.1, forward strand.
CAAAAACACCAGTGCTGACACAATTGACGCCTGACGCATTTCGCGGGTTCGCGTGGTACCGATAAAAACACCGTCCAGCTGGAACGCTGCAAATGCCAGCAGCACATACAATGCTGCCCAGGGTAGCGTCACTGAGGCTGCCAGCCATACCGCCGGATGCTGGCTCAACAACTGGACTGACCATTGCCCTGCAAACAGAATGATTGCAGCCAGTATCAGCGCTGATCCGCCCGCCAACTCAGTGCTGCGCCAGAGGGCCTGCCTGAAACGGAGCGGGTCCCTGGCACCAGCGGCTTCGCCGACCAGCGCTTCTGCCACATAGGCATAAGCGTCCAGGAAAAATGCGGAGAAGGAGATCAGTTGCAGCAGGATATGGTTGGCGGCCAGTACATCATCGCCAAACTGGGCACTTTGCCTGACAAACCAGGCAAAGCTGGCAACCAGTAACAGGGTGCGAACCATAATGTCCCGATTTACACTCAGCGTTTTTTTGAGCTCCTTGATGTCCCGTAGCTGTTGCCACGGAATCCAGCGCAGATCGTCAGGGCCCGTATGCTGATGCTGACGGCGCCGCAGCACTCTCAGTACCAGCCACAAAGCCAGCAGGACACTGCTCCATTCAGCAATCACCGTGCCCAGCGCGATACCTTCCACGCCCATACCCATGACACCGGCAAACAGAATATCCAGCGCGATATTCAATCCATTCAGAGTCACCTGCACCAGCAGCAGCGTTTTACTTTTGCCCAGACCAATCAGACAGCCCATCAGCGCAAACAATGACAATGCAGCCGGCGCGCCCCAGATACGGATGGCGATGTACTCACGGGTCAGTTCATTGACGGGTGGACTGCCTTGCAGCAGTAACAGTGAAAGCTCAGTAATCGGGCGCTGCAACAGCATCAACAGTATGCCGATTCCCAGCGCCATAAACAGGGCGCGCCACAAAGTCGCACGGATTTCAGTTTCATCGTTGGCGCCAACCGCCTGGGCCACAAACCCGGTGGTACCCATGCGCAGAAATCCGAAGCTCCAATACACAAAACTGAAAATGACAGCGCCAAATGCTATTGCTCCGAGCGCCTGCAGTGAGCCGACATTGCCGATGACAGCGGTATCAGACAGTCCCAGTAATGGTACCGAGGCGTTGGCCAGCATAACTGGCCAGGCTTTTTTCAGGATATCAAGACGACGCAGATCCGGACGCTTACTCATCACCTGATTCTGCAAAACGGCGGCGTTCTTCGGCTTCTTCTGCTTCAGCACGTGCGTGCTCTATCACCTGGAGTATTTCAGCAATATTGGCATTGTCTGCCCGGCGCTCGTAAGTGCCCGTCAGGGTAATGCCGGGGCGCAGGCGGCCGCGTTCATAGAGATCCCAGATTTCTGCTGCATAAAGCGTTGAGCGAAGCTCGGGTGCAAACCGGGCAAAATAGCGCGTCATGTTTTCCACATCGCGCATCAGCATGGACGCGGCACTGTTGTTGCCAGCGGCATTGACGGCCTGGGGCAGATCTATGATCACCGGACCATTGGCGCCAAGCAGCACATTAAATTCGGAGAGATCGCCGTGGATCAAACCCGCACAGAGCATCTTCACCACGTCATCCATAATACTTGCGTGATACCGGCGCGCGTCTTCGGCAGACAATTCGACATCATTGAGTCTGGGTGCCACATCGCCCTCAGCATCGGTGATCATGTCCATCAGCAGCACACCGTCAACAAAGCCGTGTGTCCTTGGTACATGCACGCCGGCCAGGTGCAGCCGGCGCAGGGCATCAACTTCAGCGTTCAGCCAGGCTTCTTCATGGCCTCGCTGGCCAAACTTGCTGCGCCGCCCCATGGCCCGGGCGTCACGGCTGTTGCGAACTTTCCGGCCTTCCTGATATTGTGCGGCCTGTTTGAAACTGCGCTTGTTTGCTTCTTTGTACACTTTGGCGCAGCGCAACGTTTTTCCGCAACGCACCACGTACACTTCAGCTTCCTTGCCACTCATCAGTTGACTGACGACCTCATCAATCAGTCCATCATCTATCAGAGGTTGTAATCGTGTTGGTATTTTCATGTGGTGGTCTGATGTTGTCCTGGTTACTTATAAGTGTGTGAAGCGTTTCAATCAGTCTATGAGGTTGTACTGGTCCCGCAGGATGTTGGTGATCTCCGCATGCGGATTATCCGGTAGCTGAATCTGCTGGCCGGTAATCTTTTCCGCCATGCCCAGATACGTTCTGGAAACAGCCATCATTGCCTCCACCGGTAACGCGTTGTCGCGTGCCAGGGCTGTCCGTTCGGCCATTCTGTCCTTGTTCAACAGGATGTCGGGGTCTGGAAAATGGGCCAGCAGAAATTGCCGGAACGCTTCCTTGGACTGCTCGACAATTTCTCCTCTGCGGTAGGCCGGCCCATCCCATATCCGTGACGAATCAGGTGTACCGACTTCGTCCATATAGATCAGTTTTTCCCGGCCGTTGGCATCAGAGACGTAACCAAATTCAAATTTCGTGTCGACAAATATCTGATCCAGCTGCGCCAGCTGTTCACTGATGACAGAAAAACCTTCTGTGAGCAGTCGCTCATACACATCAACATCACTGGCCGCACGGAAGTTGAATGCGGCAAAGTTGCTGACAATGTCCTGGCGGGTAATGTTGACATCGTCGGCTTCCGGTACGCCCGGAATACCTCGCAGAACCCCCTTGGTTGACGGTGTCATCAGCAGTTCAGGCAGCCGTTGATCCTTCTTTAATCCATCCGGTAAGCGGATACCACAGAATTCGCGTTCGCCTTTGCTGTAGGCACGCCACATGGACCCCGTGACGTATTGCCGGCAGATCGCCTCGATCAGCACCGGGCGGGCTTTCTGGACTATCCAGACAAACGGGTGCGGAATCTCCAGAATGTGGCTGTCGGCCAGACCCCGCTCGCGAAACAATTGAAACCAGTGGCTGGCAATTGCATTGAGGGCGGCACCTTTGCCCGGCACACCTGCCAGTCCACCTTCGGCATGCCAGACACAGTCAAAGGCAGAAAGCCGGTCACTGATCACCATGATGGCCAGTGGTGCATCGGGTAGAACCGGATAATTGCGCTCCCTGACAAGCCGGGCGCTGTCTTCCGGTGTGAGCCAGTAAACCGAACGAACTTTGCCACTGTGCACAGGTTGCAGGGTGCGAATCGGAAGATCATTGTTGACAGCAAGAACGCTGTTGGCGTGGGTCATGGTGCTAGAGTCTGCTCCGCGTGTGTAGTGACAACTGCCTGATAAATCCGGATGATACCAGAAACCTGCAGGTGCCTTAGAAACAATTTGCCGGACGAGGCAGGCCGGCAATGCGGCTGACACTAAGTGCCGGTTTGCCACCAAACAGCCGCATCAGATAGATGCTCTTGCCTTTTTCGGGGCCTGCCTGCTCAGCCACCAGTCTGATCAGTGCCCGGGTGGCCGGTGAGAGGCCGGTCTGCCGATAAAATGTGCGCACAATCCTGATTATTTCCCAGTGATGATCGTCAAGAATGATATTGTCAGCGGCAGCCAGTGCGGTGGCAACGGACTCGTCCCAGTCAGCCAGGTCGCGAAGATACCCGTCTTTGTCCAGCGGGACAGGGCGACGGTCCGGCAGTATCAGCTGTCGCATGGTCTCAGTACCAGTTTATGCTGTTACGATGCCTGCATACCAGCGTGACGAAACCGTCATAGCTGATCGGTTGCAGGTTTCTCTGGCCAACTGTCAACCCTCTGGCGTCCAGGTCTTCCGTCAGCACGTAAACCTCAGTGCCCCTGTCTGTCAGACCTTCGTCTTTCCAGTCTTCGCCCGTCAAAAGCCCCGGGTTCTGCACAATATAGACACCGTTCTGTATGAACAGTATTGCATCGCCGGGCGCGCAGACGTTAAGACAGCGTTGCAGGACTCCGGTAGAAAAGGGCGATGCTGAAATAATATGCAGGGTGCTCATAACGTCAGCACCACATCAGAATCATGAATCAGCCTGCTGATTTCCTGTTGGTTTATCCGGCGCACCAATGCGGGCAGCGCATCCCGGTCAATATTGCGCTGCGCGAGTGAGGTGTCATCTGCGTAGATGGTATCAATACCATACAGGGGCAGGGCGGTCAGTGCAGCTGAGGTATTTTTGGCCAGAATCGCCTGCGGAGCCTGATCCGGCAGGAGCTGGAAGACCCCATCATCCACAAATATCAGTTGTACCTGCTGTTCAAAGACAGCTGCCGAGAGCGCCATATCCAGCGCTGCTTTGGCTGAACTGCTGCCATAGGGAGGCTGGCGGATCAGCAGTGTGATGATCTTTGACACGCTCATGCGTTAAAACTCACGACACGGTCGGAGTGTATGCAGGCATCCACCCACTGACCCAGGCCGGAAATGGCAAAAGCGTCATCAATATTGGCGGAGGGTTTTTCATAACGGCCCGCTTCTTCGGCATTCAATACACCGCGTTTCAGTGCTGAAGCCACACAAACGACGGCATCCAGCTGATGTTTGTTGATGAGTTCACGCCAGAGTTGCGGCAGGTCATTTTCATCCTGTGGATAGACTGGCAACGCAGAGGCGGTCAGGACTCCCTGCTCATAAAAAAACAGCCGGTAGATCTCGTTGCCACCCGCCAGTGCAGCGCGACAGAAGGACAGGGCGCTTTGATTGGCCTGGCAGTCGCCCGGTGCTGCAAGTATGACAAGGCTGATTTTCACGTTCAGAGAGCCTCTGTTGAGGAGTATGTGTGACAAGTGTGGTTATTATGCCTCAATAAAAAACCCCGTCGAGCGGGGTTTTTTATTGCGAGAGCAATTCAGCGTTTATTCATCGCCACCAAATGCCGTCAGCAGATGCAGCAGGCTGAGGAAAATATTGTACAGCGACACATATAGCGTCACGGTAGCCAGTATGTAATTGCGCTCTCCGCCATTGATGATGGCGCCAGTCTGAATCAGGATGGCGGCACTGGAGAACAGCATGAAGGCGCCGGACATGGCCAGTTGCAGGGCAGGTATCTGCAGGAACAGGTTGGCGACAAACATGGCAACAATCACCAGGAAGCCGGCAAACATGAAACCGTTCAGGAAGGCAAAATCCTTGCGCGATACCAGTGCATAAGCTGACAGCCCGAAGAATATGAATGCCGTGCCACCGAGTGCAGTCATGACCAGCTGACTACCATTGCTGGCGGCCAGGTAGAAACCCAGAATCGGGCCCAGTGTATAACCCATAAATCCGGTCAGAGCGAACACGGACAACAGGCCCCAGGCGCTGTTGGCAAGTTTGTGCGTCAGGAACAAAAGGCCATAAAAGCCGATCAGCAACATCCATATATTCATCGGTGCTGCGTTAGTGGCCATAGCAAATCCGGCAGTGACGGCGCTGAAAGCCAGTGTCAATCCAAGCAGCAGATATGTATTACGCAAAACTTTATTGACTACAACCGCATTCTCGCGGGTTTGTGTTGCACCAATCTGGTACTGACTCATACGGGTAAACCTCCGACTAAAACTATGGTTAACATCCTTCAACGCACAATCATACTGACTGGCCAACCGAAATCAATGAATTTCGGTCGAATCAGCACGTTATAAAAGACCGGCGGAAAGAGAATTTAATTCAGCAGTTGACTGCAACGATATTTATAGTAACATGCCGCTTCTCGCGCTGCGGAGGGGTGGCAGAGCGGTTGAATGCACCGGTCTTGAAAACCGGCGTAGGTTAGTAGCCTACCCAGGGTTCGAATCCCTGCCCCTCCGCCATATTAGAATCCACAGCCAGTATTGCCATCCTCCAGCCTTGAAGAATTCCTTGCAGCCCGAAGCGGGCAGGGATGAGGACCCGTTAATGATGAAGAGCAGGGTTCGACAACTTGCGCAGCAAGTTACAACGCCTCGACCTTCACACCCCGATATACCTCTTCCAGCCAGTCCAGATCCTCCAGCTGATTGCCCGGCGTGCTTATTGCAGAAGCGGCGGCCGCCACACCATAGGCAAATGCCTCGGCCACAGGGTGGTTCTGAAAAAGCTTGCAGGTCATCACCGACACAAAGCTGTCGCCGGCGCCGGCATGGCTCACTACAGTGACGGGCGGAGGTCTGACATGCAGGCATTCGCCGCTGCGGCTGGCAAGCAGGGCGCCGTTTGGCCCCAGAGTCAGCACAAGGTGTTCCGCCATACCATTAACGACCATCTGTCGCATCATCCTGATGCGAGCCTGTGGAGTGTCCTCACCGCCATAGCCTTGCGCGGTAAAGTCCTCCCGATTCAGCTTTGCCAGATACACGCCCGCATCAAGTGCGTGCTGCAGGGCCGGGCCGGATGTATCAAGTACCACTTTCACGCCCTGCTGGTGACATTGTCGGATAACCTGGGCAAAAAAATCTGTTGGTATCTCCGGCGGGAGGCTGCCGCTAATCACCAGCATCCGGGGGCCGGGCTGCAACTTCTCAATTGCATCCTGACATGCCTGCCACTCGGGTCTGGTTAATACGGCGCCGGGAAATACCAGATGAAGATTTTTTCCTGTTGCACTCTCACTCAGCGCAATATTTTGTGTCGTTTCACAGTCTATTGGAACACGCATTGCTGGCAATCCTTCTTGCCGCAGCATGTTTTCGAGCAGATCTCCATGATGTCCGCCGGCCGGGTAGACAGCCATAACTTTCAGGCCAAGTCGCTGCAGATTGCGGGCGACATTGATACCGCCACCACCAGGTGAGCGGCTGACAATCCGGCAACGGGTTTTGCTGTCATCGTAAAATCGTTCGGTGGTGGCAAACATATCCACTGCCGGACTCATGGTGAGAGTTGCTATGGAGTTGATGGTACAGTCTCCTGTGGCCGGCAGTGCACTGTCATCTGAGTGGTCTATTTGCAAGTAACTGATTCTGTGAATTCGTAGCAGGTGGCATTTCTTGAGATCAGGTTGTGTATCAGCGCCAGCACGATCGCGGTACCTGCTTCCACGGCGCTATTGTGCTGACCCATCTGATCGCGCAGTGATTCGGCAGCATTGTGGGCAATCAGCGGCGGACGATGCACCGGCTGATTGGCCAGAAACAGGCTGCTGCGAATTTCAGCGAGTTCATTCAGGCAGTTGGCAGCTTCCGGGATATCGCCCAGAATCATGCGGGTTCGGTTATGGATCAGTTCCAGCGAGTTTGCATGCCGGCAGTCAAGCAGTTGCTCCAGCTGGTAGATCACCAGCAATACTGTACGCGCACTGGTCTCGTGGCGCTGTTCTGCCACTTTCAACAGTGTAAACAGGGTTTTGTTGATGCGGCTGATTGCTGTGACAACACGGCTGGTCTGGCAAAGTTCCAGCCACTGCCATGCGGTGTCAAACTCCAACAGATTGAGTGGGGGCCATTCGTTATAGCTGGCTGACTTGAATGCACCGTAAAGTATTCGGGCGTCAAACTCCTGGGCTTCATAACAATGTGCGCCAGGTCCGACAAATCGGGTATTGAGCAACTGTACCGAGCCCGGCACCGCAATATTGGCAGCCAGCACAAGTTGTTGCAGGAACACAGCAGCTACCCGGTAGCACTCTGCCTGCTTGCACTGTCCGGATTCCGGCGTAAGACGGATGACCACTGACGCATCAATGCGCGCCTGCGGATTTTCAATGTGGCGTTTCTGCCAGTCGTTAAAGCTGCCTGCCTCCTGTCTGGCGTTTTCCATCAGCTCAAGCAGGGCGTCCGCATTCAGATCCACCCGATAACTGACAGATTCTCCGTCTGCTGACTCGGGGCCACAGAAGTGCCGCTGACTGAAAAAGCTGCTGACCTGCTGCCATAACGCAATGACATTCCCGGTTTCGGTTGTATTGCCCGGCGGGATTGCTTTGCCGATATTCAGTTCGATGGTGGCGCTGGACGTCATACTTTACTCCTTGCGTGACGATATTCGGTTCCGTAGTGCGGCAACGCAGAGCATGCCACGCACTTTGAATCTGCACAAGTTAATGAATCGGGTTTAAAACCTGTCCCATGTAACTTGCAAGCGGTTTAAAAGCGGTGGATTATCGCATATTGAAAACACTTCATAATATTGATCAGGAGTTTGCTGTGATATCCGGAAAATATCTGCTGGCAGTGCTGGCCATTATACTCGGCACACAATTTTCGTTACCGGTGGCTGCGCAGGCACCCTCTGAAGATCAGGCAGTCTCCTGGCTGCAGGAGCTGATCCGGACGGACACCATCAATCCGCCGGGTAACGAATACCGTGCAGTCGAGTTTTATGCACGCATTTTCGACGCGTACGGCATTGAGTATGAAACCGCTGAAAGTGCGCCGGGGCGAGGCAATATCTGGGCGCGTATTCCGGGTGGCAGCGAACCGGGCCTGATTCTGCTGCAGCACACAGATGTAGTACCGGCAGATCGTGAATACTGGTCGTTCGAGCCACTCTCCGGAGATCTGGCTGACGGCTATATCTACGGGCGTGGAGCGCGCGACATGAAGGGGCTCGGTATCGCACACCTGTATACGTTCCTGCAGTTGCACGAGTCCGGTGTCCCGTTAAACCGGGATGTGATATTTCTGGCCACGGCCGATGAAGAGGCCGGCGGCGAGTTTGGCGTGGGCTGGCTGGTTGAGCACCGCCCGGAGATATTTGCCGATGTCGGGTTTCTGCTTAACGAAGGTGGTGGCAGTAGTCGCAGCGATAACGAAATAGTGTTTGGTGTGGAAGTAACACAGAAAGTGCCGGTCTGGTTGCGGCTGACAGCAGTTGATGTGCCCGGTCACGGTTCAGCGCCCCGGGTCACCAGCTCCATGACGCGGATAGTCCGAGCGCTGAATGCCTTGCTGGACAATCCGTTCCCGCCGCGCATTATTCCGCCTGTTCAGGAGTACTTTGAGGGCCTCTCGGTAGCGATGAGCGGGGAATGGGCGAATGCCTATGCCAATATGCCGGTGGCCATTCAGGATCCGGCCTTTCTGCTGCGATTGCAGGAACGCAGTCCCGGCCATCACTCACTGACACGAGATACCTGTTCCATGACCCGCATGGAAGCATCAAACAAGATCAATGTGGTTGCGCCTGAGGCCTGGGCTGAACTGGATTGCCGCATCCTGCCGGATAAAACGTCTGACACCTTTGTTGCTGAACTTGAAAATCTGATAGCGGGGACCGGCGTGGAAGTTGACGTGATCATGGCCTTCAGTTCCGCCATTTCCACAGCAAATTCCCGGCTGTTCAGTGCCATCCAGGCTGTGACCGGCGAGCTGCACCCGGGGTCACGGGCGCTGGCTACGGTCAGTACCGGATTTACCGACAGTCACTTTACCCGCGACCTGGGTATCATCAGCTACGGTTTTAATCCCATGATTACCGATGAAGGGGATCATACCGGGGTGCACGGTAATGATGAGCGCGTGCCGGAAGCAGCTTTCCGGCGTGGCGTCAGTGACTTTTATGCGGTGGTCCGCAATGTGGTTTACGACTAATGTAGCCTTACCGGAACGCACCAGCTGGCCCGGGAAATACTACCGGGCTTTGCACGCCTGTGTCAGATACGCTGGAAACTCCAAAAAAATAGTTGTCAATGACCACGTTTTCCAGCGTAAATTCCGACACATCGCCGACCGGACGTGAATGTGTCCACTGCGCCTCGGTGGTCAGGCGCCAGTGGACACGATAGGCGGTGGCGCCGGGCACTTTATCCCAGCTCAACGTGGTGCTGGGACTGACCTGGCCGCGGATATTTACATTGTCTGGCGGCGCAGGGGCCCAGGCCATCGATGCGAGGGTAACGGCATTCAGTGCGGTCAGTTTGGCGGCGTAATCAAAATCCACATGCTCCAGCACATCACCGTAGGCAATACCGTTTTCTACCCGGATATCCTGGTGTTGCCAGTCATAGTTCTCGTTGGTTTCCATGATCCTTACTGCCGGATAACCCACTTCATTAAAAGGGCGATGATGTCCTCCCCGACCAAATCGATCCAGGCGATAAACCATCATTACATCCAGGTTCGGGACATACAGGTCGGCCATCTGGTCAATGTAACGTGCAACATTGCGGGAGGCAGAATCTACTTCTCCGCCCTGAAAGCGTCTGAGCCGTGCTTCATCGTCGGTTTCAACATAGCGGGTACCCTCGGAGAAAACCCTTGCCGTGGTGTTGTTGATGACCCCATTGATACCGCGGATGTTGCCGATCATGTCATTGTTGATGACTGCCTGAATATTCCAGTTCTGTGCCTGAGCATGTGCCGCCAGGATGGCGCCGCCATTGAGTCCCTGTTCTTCGCCGGACAGACCGGTGTACATGATGGAGCCAGGGAACTCATACTGGCTGAGCACGCGTGCTGTCTCTAGCACCCCGGCCATTCCGGAGGCATTATCATTGGCACCGGGAGCGTCGTCAGTTGAATTCATGATGTCGGAAATACGGCTGTCGATATCGCCACTCATGACAACAAAACGATTGGTATCGCGACTGCCCCGCTGTATCGCGACAACATTTACCACTTCCACCGGATCCGGAACGCGGGCGGTACCGGATACGATGTCACTGACATAGAACACTTCCAGACACCCGCCACAGGCGACGGATATGCGATCAAATTCTTCCTTGATCCAGCGTCTGGCGGCACCAATGCCCCGCGTATCAGAGGTTGTGTCCGACAGGGTGTGACGCGTCCCGAAACCGGCCAGCCGGGTAATATCCTGCTCAATACGGGCCGCCGAGGGTGCGCTGCCGATTTCGTGCAGGGACATTTCATCTGCGTGGCTCTGCGTTCCATATGCGGCGAAGGTAGCAGTTGTCAGAGTCAATGGTATAAACAGGATTTTCATGGTTGCCTCATGGTTTGTTGTCAGTTTTGTCAGTAGATTCGGTATTGTCGTCTTTTTTGCGGGCGATGCTCAGCCAGTCCAGCGAGACTCCGGTAATCGCATTAAAGCGCGAAATCCGATAAACAACCTGTAAAAAGCGCGGGCGATGTCGGGTACGCGGTTCTCTGGCGCGTGGTAAAAACCATACTGCCACGCTCATACGCAACAGGGTAGTCACCGAGAATACCAGAAACAGCGGGCTGATCAGCCACGATTGTGTGCCCGTGCTCACGCCTGACCATTGTACGAATGACGGTGCCATGGCTGCGATAATACCCCCAATGATCGCCCCGCAAAATACCGCCAGAGCACCGAGCGCGGACTGGGTTGCAGCATACACGGCAAAATCACTGCGCTGTGGTCGTATATCATACAGATAGTTGGCAGTGCTCAGACTGAAGGCGCTCCACACCAGACCAGATACCATTTGTACCATTAACAGATAATAGAAGTTCGGCGACAGCATCCACAGAATCGGTATCAACGGGATAGTCAGGCAACAGAACTGCATGACAATCCGGTTGCCGTATTTGTCGGTAAAGCGACCCCAGAACCCCAGCGTCATGAACTGGGTGATGATCGAGGCAATCGCATTCAGGCTGTACTGAAAGTAGGTGAAACCCAGATCATTGAGCATATAGACGGCAAAAAACGGTGCCGAGATAGCAACAACCCCCTGCATACCGGCAACAAACAGGCTGTAGTCGCGAAAAGTTCTGTCATGCAGGGATTCGTACAACTGCAGCATGCTCTGCCGGAAACCCTTGCGTCGTTCGGGGTGGGGACGGGGATCCGGGTCGTGCATCAGATATAGCAGGCGGGCGGACATGGATCGGCCAATGACGGCGATTGAGAACAGCAGCGCGAATCCGGCCCAGGTTGCCTGCAGTGTAGCGCTGAAGCTTAGCAGCGCGCCGCCACCGGCGAATACAACCAGTGAGGCTATCATTGTCAGTCGGGTACGCGCTGCAAAAAAGGCGCCGCGACGGCGTTGGGGTACCAGACCGCCCATCCATGCACGCCATTGAGGCTGAATGAAATTGGTGCAGCCAAAATACAGTACGGCGAGACCCGTCAACCAGATGACGCTATTCGTGGGGCGCAGTATTGCCAGAATAGCCAGGGCACAGACCACAATAGCCTGTATGGCTGCTGTGATGACAACCATGGGTTTGCGCGGCAGGTAGTTGCCAAGCCAGGCTGATGTCAGTTGCAAGGCTGCACCGCAAAGCTGCGGGATAGCTGTCAACAGGCCCATTTGCATGGCAGTGGCCTGCAGGTAGACGGCAAAAGCATTGAAGAAATTGTCGCCCGTAGCGGTCATGGTGGCTGACGCCACCGCTTCTTTTTGCGACAGCGACAGCGTTCGGCGCAGCCAGACTGAACGGCCAGCGGCCCTTATGGCTGCCGGATATTCATTAACGGGCGCGGGTATGTCTGCCGCGTCAGACACTTTGTCCTGGAAAGGGGCAGGTTCCGGTGCTGGGTGCCCGGTTTTTTCACTACCAGGTTCTTGATCAATCGACACGTGCTTTTAATTTCCAAAAAAATCAGTTTAACACTGCTTAAGTGATTGTGATGTTTCCTTGATATGCTATGCTATAGCATATTGTTATTTCTTGACCCCGGAGACACTGCTCATGTTAGTTAAAAAGCGCCCACTGACGTTAATGATTTCCTCGCTGGTTGGCTTATCCTTCGGATTGAGTTCTGTATCGCAGGCTCAGACACCGGACACAGGCAATGCGGGTATTGAAGCGCGCCACTATAGTGAAATCGAAGAGATCATCGTACGGGCATTGCCGATGCGACGTACGCGTATGGAGTCGGCTCAACCGGTTGATGTGCTGGTAGGTGAAACCCTGGATGACAGGCGCGGCCTGAATCTAGGCGATACACTGCAGTCACAGCCTGGCGTGCAGTCAAGCTTTTACGGTGCAGGCGCCGGACGACCCATCATCCGGGGCATGGGAGGGCCGCGGGTGCGTATTCTGGAAGATGGTCTGGCCACAGCAGACACGTCTACTCAAAGTGATGATCACGCCGTCTCTGTTGATCCGCTATTAATTGATCAAATAGAGATTCTGCGCGGGCCGGCTACACTTTTGTACGGATCTGCAGCGTCAGCCGGGGTTATCAACCTGATTGACGGCCGTATTCCTGAAGTGTTGCCCAGAGAACCTTTTTCCGGCCGCTTTGAGTTGCGCGGCGACAGTATTGCTGATGAACGCAGTGGTGTTGTACGTTTTGACGGCGGTGGCGATAACCTGGCATGGCACATTGATGGTTCCTGGCGGGATGCTGACGACTATCGTATCCCGGGAGAGGCGCGCGTCGAGGATCATGACGACGAACATGACGAACATGACGATCACGACGATCACGACGAGCACGACGAGCACGACGAACTCGGTGGTGCCGGCAAGCTGGAAAACAGTTTTGTCGAGTCGCGATCGGCGACGGCTGGTCTGAGCTGGATTGGCGAACGCGGATATCTGGGCGGTGCACTGCGCGTATTCAATTCCGACTATGGTATCCCGGCACCTCACGCGCATTTTGAAGACGATCATGACGACCACGATGAGCATGACGACCACGATGCAGAGGAAGAGCATGATGACCATAGCGATGAGTACGCATATATTGATATGGAACAGCGTAGCTGGGACATCAAGGGTGGTCTGATGCAACCATTCCCCGGGGCGACACGCGCCACATTCCGGCTGGGCTACAACGACTATAATCATTCTGAAATTGAAGTGGGAGGCGCTGCTGAAGCCGATGCTCTTGCAGATAGTGATGAACATGGGCACGACGGCACAGTATTTGACGTACAAACCTGGCAAGGAAGGCTTTCATTTGAAACGGTACCTGTTGCCGGCTGGGAAGGTGCGTTTGGCCTGCAGTTTGAACGGGAAAATTTCAAGGCAGATGGAGCGGAGGCATTTGTACCCGACAACCTGACCCGGTCTTATGGTGTGTTTGTGCTGCAGGAACGGCAATTTGAAGCCCTGACGTTGAGCCTGGGCGCACGTTTTGAACACACCAAAGTCAGTAAGCTTGAGCACCATGAAGACGATCATGACGATCATGACGATCATGACGAGGATCACGCTGACTTCGAGAGCCCGTTTGCAGAGGTTGACAGTCGCAGCTTCCGAAATGTTTCGGCCAGTATCGGCGGCATTTATGAAATCAGTGAAAACTGGCAGGCGTCTGTAAATTTTGCCCGCTCACAGCGCGCACCAGCCTCAGCTGAGCTATTTGCAGAGGGACCTCATCTGGCAACATTCAGCTATGAGGTGGGTAACGGTGGACTCTCAAAAGAAGTCAGTAAAGCGTGGGATGTGACACTGCACCGTCACAGTGACGTATTCGACTTTGAAATCAGTTTATTCCGCAAGGACATTGAAAACTATATCTATCTGGGTTCCACAGGCAGTGAAGTAGGTGGATTTGCGGTTCGTCTGACCGAGCAGCAGGATGCTGTGTTCGACGGTTTCGAAATGCAGGGTGTCTGGCAGATGCTGACCAATGACCTTGGCCATTTTGAGCTGCGTGCAGGTTACGACAAGGTGAATGCCAAACTGGCAGATAACTCCTGGTTGCCGCGTATTTCACCGGAGCGCTTCAGCGCAGGACTTGACTGGCATCGTGACAACAGTTGGCGTGCCGGGTTGGAAATCACCCGAATGATGCGTCAGGACAAGGTGCCGTTATTCGAAACGCCGACCGGGGCTTACAACATGGTCAACGCCCGGATTGCGTATCAGTTCGAGTTTAACGGTGCAGATCTGGAGGCCTTTATGCAGGGGCGCAATCTGGGCAACAGTGAGGCCCGGGTGGCTACATCCTATCTACGCGACTTCGCGCCACTGCCGGGCAGAAACCTGGTGATGGGTATTCGCGGCCGGTTTTGACCGGTTGCAGAAATATCGCCGGCCTGGTTAGTCCAGGCGGGCGATCCTGATCCTGCCCCAGGCAAAAATCAATGTCATCAGCGGGCTGAGCAGGCAGAAAAAGGCCCAGGGTGCATAGGCCAGTGTTGCCACCCCCAGCACACTGGCATGGTAGGCGCCGCAGGTGTTCCATGGCACCAGTACCGACGTCACGGTACCGGTATCCTCAAGCGTACGGCTCAGATTCTGCGGTGCCATGCCGCGTTCCTGATAGGCTTTGGTAAACATGCGTCCCGGCACCACGATGGACAGATACTGATCAGAGGCAGATACATTGGTGACGACACAGGTTGCGCCGGTTGCCGTTACCAGGCCTGCATCACTGTTCACCCGACTTGTCAGGGCACGGGTAATGCGCGCCAGGAAACCTGACGCTTCCATCGTGCCGCCAAACACCATGGCGGAAAGGATCAGCCAGATAGTGTTCAGCATGCCAGCCATGCCACCGCTGCTGAGGAGTTCGTCCAGGATAGGATCACCGGTCGCGATGGCCACTTCTCCATAAATGGCGAGCATGACATTCTCATAAATCCCGCCAGTTTCAATGGCCAGTTCAGCCATAAGTGCTGGTTGAGTCAGCACCGCACACAACACTCCGGCCAGTACCCCCATAAAAAGCGCCGGAAGGGCTGCAATTTTTTTGACAATCAAAAAAATTACACCGGCAGGGACCAGCAGCAACAGGACACTGACATTGAATTTCTGATTGATGATTTCCCGGTATGTAGCTGTATTGTCGGCATTTGCAGCATCACCGCCGACAAAAAAACCAATGATCAGGTATAGAACAAGAGTCAGCCCGATCGAGGGCAGGGCCGTCAGACTGAGGTAACGGATATGGGTAAACAGATCAACATTGCTGACGCCTGACGCCAGGTTGGTAGTATCTGACAGGGGCGACATTTTATCCCCGAAGTAGGCGCCAGAAATCAGCGCGCCTGCAACCAGTCCGGGGTTCAGTCCCATGGCATAACCGATACTCATCAGTGCGACACCCAATGTGGCCGAGGTTGACCAGGAGCTGCCAATAACCACTGCGGCAATCCCCATGACCAGGCAGGCACTGGCGATAAAAAATGTCGGACTGAAAAACTGCAGGCCATAATAGATCATGCTGGGCACTATGCCGCTGATCAGCCAGCTGCCGGTAAGTGCACCGACCATTAACAGAATCAGAATTGCCGGCGTTGCCGCCTTGATATTGTCAATAATCCGGTCCTGGATATCCGGCCACGGCCGGCGGGCATATAAACCCAGCGCTGCCGCCAGTGCAGCACTGATGATGAGGGCAGTCTGATTGGCACCGCCCAGCGAGTCATCGCCGTAGACTGCCACGTTGTAACCGAGCAGCGAAAAAAGCAGGAGGAGGGGGATTATTGACAGCAGCAGGGACGGTTCAGGTCGTTGATCGGTCATTGATGGCAGAGTCCGCATGAGTTGAGGAATTACAGCACTTTACCGGTTTGTTATAAAAAATCACAGCGCCATGTCGCATCAATGGGCTGATCATAACTTGAAGGAAGCGCAACAGTGGCTTATTCTCAAGTGACAGGTCGTAAATCAGGCCTGTTACGAATAATCAGTCAATCAGGAAGATCAATCAGTGAGGTTTCAGGTATGAAGTGGAATGTGTCCGTCAACAGAGATTTATGGCTGGGCGTGTGCTGTGCAATGGGTGTGACTGCACTCGGCGTTGTGCCGGCTCTGGCTCAGGCGCAGGCTGAACCAGTTGATTATGCAGTGGCATCAAACTGGTTGTGCCGCCCGGACAATCCCCGGGCCTGTGCCGTAGACATGAGCACAACCATTGTCAACGCCAACGGAAGCGTGAGGCTTGAACCCTGGAGTGAAAATCCGCTGGCCCGCATAGACTGTTTTTACGTGTATCCCACCGTGTCTCAGGACGCAACACCCAACAGTGACATGATTGCAGGTCCTGAGGAGTTCAACGTGGTGCGCAGCCAGTTTGCACGCCTGGGTTCACAGTGTCGTACCTTTGCGCCGCTTTACCGTCAGGTGACACTGACTGCCTTGCGCGCCGGCATGAGCGGTGACCGCTCCATGGTTGCGGATCGGGAACTCGGTTATCAGGACGTTGTGGATGCCTGGAATTATTATCTGGAAAACGAGAACGAGGGTCGTGGAGTGGTTCTGGTTGGGCACTCTCAGGGGGCCGGTGTTCTCACGCGAATGATCGCCAATGAAATTGAAGGTAACCCTGTCCGGGAACAGATCATTTCTGCCATGTTGCTTGGTACAACTGTGCAGGTTCCACCGGGGGAAACGGTAGGGGGTACATTCAGCGAAATGCCATTGTGCGAAAGTGCCGATCAGATCGGGTGCATCATTACCTACGCATCATTCAGGTCAGACGTGCCACCGCCCGCGGCGAGTCTTTTTGGCCGACATGGTAACGGCACGCAGGCGGCCTGCACCAATCCGGCGCAGTTGGCGACTGGCCGGAATGAGCTGCATGCGTATCTGAGCAATGTTGCTCCCGAGGGTTTCTCGTCTGGCGCCCCATCGCCCTGGACCAGCAACGGTACAGCTGTCCACACGCCGTTTGTCAGTGTGCCGGGGTTATTGACAGCAGAATGTGTCACCAATGATCGTTTTGGTTATCTGGAGATTACGGTCAATGCCGATCCCGAAGATCCGCGCACTGATGACATCGCGGGCGACGTCATGAACGCCGATGGTACTGTCAATGCGGGCTGGGGGCTGCATCTGATAGATGCCAACGCAGCGATGGGCGACCTGGAAGCCATTGTTCATCGTCAGTCACGAGCCTATCTGAACAGATAGCTTTCAGAGCCGGTGCGGGCGCGAGTCAGAGTGACTCGCGCTGTTCCGGCTCAAGCTCGATTCGCGCTGCACGCAGGTTGTCGTCAGTCCGATAAGCGGAAACCATCGGACGACCAAGCATCTCAGCCATATCAACCAGTATGCGGCCGCTTTCCATTAACAGCGGATCATCTTCCACTTGCTCTTCTTCTGACTCTTCCTCAATTGCAGCGAGCTCTTCAGTCGCTTCGTCAGTTTCCTCATCTTCCCAGACTTCCAGCGGCAATCCTTTAGCCTGCAGGCGCTGGTTGTTGGCATCAAAAGCTGCGCGGCGATCAGCATCACGCTGAGCTTTCAGCCTGTCCTTGTTCAGGGGTATTGTGGTGCGCTGACGGACCTCGATCATGCGCTCCACGGCATCTCTGAGATAGACGAATTCCGGATCAACGCTGGCACGTTCTTCATGACGGGCCTGCAGTTCCGGCATGATGTCGCGCAGCGGAAAATAGTGGCGGTACTCGACCGGGCGGACGGTATCCCAGGGCAACGCGCCCTCCAGATTGCTTTCGCCCATGGTCTCAATTGCCTGATAACGATCCGGAAACTCGATGTCGGGCAGAACACCGCGGTGCTGGGTGCTGGCACCGGAGATCCGGTAGAATTTGGAGCGGGTCAGTTTGACCTGGCCGTAGTTCATCGGGATGATTTCCTGTACCGTCCCTTTGCCGAATGTCTGACCGCCAAGAATGACACCGCGTTGATAATCCTGGATCGCGCCGGCAAAAATTTCTGATGCGGATGCACTGGCACGGTTTACCAACACTGCCAGTGGACCTGCATAGACCATTTCCTTGTCGGAATCACCGTACGAGCGGACGAAGCCGTTGCGTTGGCCCGAGTAGCGGATCTGGACGGTCGGACCTGTCTCGATAAACAGACCGACCAGTTCATTGGCTTCATTCAGAGAGCCACCCCCGTTGTAACGCAAATCAACAACAACGGCTTCAACATTGTCCTGCTTCAGCTCTTCCAGCAGGGCGCGCACATCCCTCGCCGAACTGCGGTAGTTGGGCAGGCCAGCGGCGGCGGCTTCAAAGTCGAAATAGAACGATGGCAGCGTGATTACTCCAACCCGATAGACATCGTTATCAATATCAATTTCAAGTACTTCACTGCGGGCAAACTGCTCTGAGAGTTCAACAGTATCGCGGACTATGGATATTTCACGGGCCGCGGCTTCGCCTGCTGCTTCGGCTGGTATCACACTCAGACGGACCACAGTGCCTTGCTCACCACGGATCTGATCAACCACGTCATCCAGGCGCAACCCGATGACATCCTGCATCTGTCCGTCTTCACCCTGGGCTATGCCGATAATCCGGTCACCTGCTTTCAGTTCCCCGGCCTGTTCGGCAGGGCCGCCCTTGATAAGTTCGGCAACCTTGGTGTACTCATCCTCACTGGTCAGCTGGGCGCCAATGCCTTGCAGAGAACCGCGCAGCCCCATGTTGAAATTCTCGGAGTCACGTGGCGAGAAATAGCTGGTGTGCGGATCAACTGTCTTTGCGACCGTTGCCATATAGGCCTGAAACACATCGCGTTCATTGGTCTTGGCAACCTGAGTGAGCTGATTGCGATAACGTTTGCTGAGACGCTCCTCTATAAGATCTGCTTCCATGCCTGTCAGTGTCAGGCTCAGCGCACTGTTCTTGATACGTTGCCGCCAGACATTGTCGAGCTCGTCACTGCTCGTTGCCCAGCTGGCATCTTTACGATCAATTTCCAGATATTCATCAATGGTGTAATCAATGTCGGCCAGCGCTGTTTCTACAAAGTCCACAGTCCATACCAGTCGCTCCAGGACACGGCGGTGGTACAGATTGTAAATATCATAGGCAGGCTGCAGGTCACCATTTTTTAATGATTCATCAATGCCTGCGCGGTGCGTGAACAGCTGATCAATGTCACTTTGCAGGAAGTACAACTTCTGACTGTCCAGCGCGTCCATGAAATTATCAAAGACCTCGCCCCCGAAACGGTCGTCAAAGGTCACAGACGAATAATGTTTGGTTTCAAGTTCACGCAGCAGTTCAATTGCGGTTCTGCCATAGATTAATTCGGGTGACATTTCAGCGTAAAGCTCATCAACGCTGAGCACCGGTGGCAATACATCTTCTGCAGCTATTTCCTGCTGAGCTGTCGCCGACGGGTCCGGTTCGGGGGTCTGCGCATAAACCAGTTGGGCTGGTGTCAGCGCCAACGTCAGAACCACGGTCAGCAGTAACGCCAGTGTGCCCCGGATTGCGGTCTGATCGCGTCCATTTGCCCGGCGGTGCGGGAGAAAAACTGTCAGCAACTCATGCTTTATAGTGCTCAACGTTGTACCTCACATGAAACCTGTTCATTTGAACTCCTTGATATTACGTTTGCCCCGTATGTGTCAAGGTAGCCCCTGTAATTAAACGTTACCGCGCTGCCTCCGCTGCAGGCCGGTCGCTGCCAGTCACGGTTTTACGCGTTTATTGATTGCACTGGCATGACGTTCGGCACGCTCCACGTCGATGTAACGATCAGTTATTGCGCTGGAACCATGGCCTGCGTCGTCACGTACATGCTCTCTGGGACGATATTTCACATCTTCTGATATGCCGGTGTGGCGCAGCCAGTGAACAGTCGCCTCGGACAAGCGGTCAGCCTCGTCATTAGACCCTTCTTTGCGCAACTTTGCTTCAGCGGTATCAAAACAATTTTGCACGATGCCGCGTATTTGCCGGGTACTGGTAATGCCACCTTTGCCGCGCGTCTTGTGGATCAACGGGCTCGACTCTCCCGGTGCAGGCAGGTCAGTCATGCCGCGGGAGCTGCGGTACCGCTTCAGCGCCGCCAGCATGGAGTTGCTGACGGAGATCTCGCGCTCCTTGTTACCCTTGCCGACCGTCAGAAACCACCAGTTGCCCTCCATGTCGCGTTGAAAATGCCCCATCTGGGGAAGCCAGCGGTCGGTTTCCACCAGCTCGGAAATCCGCAGGTACATGCCAAACAGTGCGCTCATGATAAACAGGGTGCGTTCATGGGTGGCAGGATCGTCTGCTGCCATTTCTTCTGCAGTCTCTATCACCACATCCCATTGCACAGGAGAGAGCCGCCGTATCTTCTGCTGGGCCTGTCGTTTGCGCAGGAATTTGCCTTTTTGTCTGATTCGCGCGACCGGGTTTGAATCTACATGACTCTCCTGGACCAGATAGTTGAAGAAACTGCTCAGCACGCCAAAAATCGCCTGCAGAGCTGACTGGGAAAGGGCATACTCGCGTCTGTCCACTGAATCTCCCGCTGCCACGACATAGGGCCGCCAGTCCGGATTGGGAATTCGTTCACCGCCGCTGTCCATAAAGCGGCTGACATGCTTGTAACCTATCCAGGCATCCGGCGGATGGCGGGCAAATTCGACATAGGCCTCAATATCCTCCCGATGAACGTTGGGCAGCGTCTTGCCACCAATCAACCATAACCATTGCAAAAAATGTTCAAGTTCCCTGCGATAGGTTGAAAACGTATCCGGACTGCCGCGATAGCTGTACAGGAATTCTGTCGCTCGTTGAAAGTCGGAGACTGCCGTATCGGGCCAGTGGTCTGAACGTCTGACGGGTAGTTGCGCTGGCGTGCGCCACGGGTCGGGCATTTGCTGCAGGGTGTCAAACAGGGGAAACGGAGACGGAAATATTTTAGGTTTCACATTAATATATTTTCTTAAGCATATGTATTATTGCTATGTTAGTGGGCACTTATCAGTTGTTAGTGTCAGTCAATCCTTTCCTTCCTGACAATAGCTGATTATGCTGTGAACTATTGTACAGGCGGAACCGATAAATGCCCGAATTTTTACAGCAGCAATTTCAGAATATCCTGACAGCCGCGCAGACCCCCGACTATTGGTGGCAGGCGTGCATCCTGCTGCTGGTCGTTGCGGTTTCGGCGTTGCTGAACGCCAGGGTGCAGAAAATACTGCAGGCGCACAGTGAATCAACCATCGGTTTTCAGCACATTGCTGTGCGCAGCCTGCAAAGGCTGTTGTGGCCGCTGGTGTCGCTATTATTACTGCTGCCTGCGCAAGCGATAATGATCCGTTACGACATGCCGGCGCATCTGATTGAAATTGCCATACCCGTTCTGACGGCTTTGGCGGCAGTGCGATTTAGCGTTTATCTGTTGCGCAAGACGTTTACGGTCAACCCCATCCTGCGTTCCTCAGAGAATATCCTCGGACTCATTATCTGGCTGATAGTCATTTTGCACCTGCTGGACTGGCTGCAACCGATTCTGGCGATGCTGGACAGTCTGGCGTTCTCCATGGGAGAAACCAGGATATCGGTGCTCTCCGCCATCAACTTGCTGGTCGTGGTTGCCGTGGCATTTATTGTGGCGCTGTGGCTGGCTGAAATTGTCAACCGGCAGGTCGGCCGGATTCCGGGGGTTTCACCCAGTTTCAAGGTGGGTGTGAGCAAATTCAGTCGTTTTCTGCTGATAACACTGGCCTTTTTACTGGCACTGAATGCTGTCGGTATAAATCTGAGCTCATTGGCAATATTTGGTGGTGCGTTGGGTGTTGGTCTGGGATTTGGTTTGCAGCGGATTGCATCAAATTTTATCAGTGGTTTTATTCTGGTGATGGATCGCTCCATAAAACCGGGCGATATCATCACTGTTGGCACCAAGTTCGGCTGGGTACAGGAACTCAATGCCCGCTATATTGTTGTTCGCAACCGGGATGGGGTGGATACCCTGATTCCCAACGAGAATCTCATTACCTCCGAAGTAATCAACTGGAGTTACAAGGATCCCAATGTACGTGTCACAGTGACCGTGCAGATAAGTTATGAAGACGACCCGGAGCAGGCCATGGAGCTTATACTGGGTTGCGCCAAGGCATCTCCTCGGGTGATTGACGATCCGGAGCCCACGGTGCGTTTAACGCAATTTGCCGACAATGGTATTGAGCTGCAACTGCGATTCTGGATTGAGGATCCGGTCAACGGGTTCGCAGGTGTCAAATCTGATGTTCATGTGGCGATATGGCGTGCCTTCAAACAGGCGGGCATCACGATCCCATACCCTCAGCGAGATCTGCATATCAAAAGCATGCCATCCCGGGAACTTGCGCCCGAGTAATTCAGATCACTCTTAAAATATGCAAATGTTGCCTTAGGTAACATTTTGGCGTAGAATTCGCCTCATTCACTGTACCATCCGGACGGTAAAGTAATGAGTACAACCCGAAGTAAATCACACGACAACATACTTGACGCTGCCCAGCGTGTCGCAGGCAGGGAAGGTGCAGGTAATCTGACACTTGATAAAGTCGCCTGTGAATGCGGTCTGAGCAAAGGCGGTCTGCTCTACAATTTCCCCAACAAGGAAGCGTTGCTGGCTGGCATGATGGATCGTCTGCTGGCTCAGCACGATCAGATCATGGCAACTGAAGAGCAGATGATGGGCAACGAGCCTAACGTCTGTCTCAAAGCCATGATCCGTTCCATCGCCTGTCATCATATGGCAGACCCGGGCGTGTATCTTTCAGTGTTGGCTGCTGCCGCACAAAACCCGGAGTTACTGGAACCGATACGTCTTAAATTTGCTGAGCACTATGCCCGACTGGTGTCTGAATCCACTGATCCGCAAATGGCCGTCCTGCTATGGGCAGCTACCGAGGGGTTATTGTTTCACAGCATACTGGGTGTGTCTCCCTATTCAGAAAGTGAACGCAACGCATTGTTTCAGAAGCTTTTACAGATTTCCGAGGAAGTATTATGAGAAATCCGGTGCGGGTATTCCTGCTGCGGGCAATGCCCGTTATTGTGATGACTGTCCTGTTGCACGGATGTCAGGAGTCAACTGCCGAGCAAACAGCGGAAACAGGTCTGCGGACTGTGAGGCTGGAAACTATTGCGCCAGGACCCGCCGAGGGCCAGCGCCGATTTGTCGGACGGGTGGATGCACTCAGCACTGTTGATCTCTCGTTTCAGGTTGGCGGGCGCATAGTCAGCATGCCGGTTCAGCAGGGGACTGTTGTAGAGCAGGGCAGCCTGATCGCACAACTGGACGCCGCAGACTACCAGCTTGCCGCAGATGAGGCCCGGGTGGCACTGGAACTGTCCGGTCTGGACTTCCAGCGCAACCGGCAAATGCTCAGCAGCGGCGCCATCCCCCAGGCGACCTTCGATCGCGCCCAGGCGGATCTGGAAATGCGCCAGCTGGCACTGGACGCCGCTGAACGCAATCTGGCCTACACTCAGATCGAAGCACCTTTTGATGCCCTGATTTCCCGGCGACTGGTCGATCCTTTCACCCAGGTTCAGGCGGGTACCCGTGTTGTGCGGGTTCAGGATGTAACAGAACTGCGCGTCAATATCGCGGTACCGGAAAATCTGATGGGCATGCTGCAAACGCCCGAACGCTTCATTGTGACTGCGCAGATGTCAGCGTATCCGGGACAGCAATTCAACCTGAATTACCGGGAACACGCAACCGAGCCGGATCCAGTGACTCAGACCTATCCGATCAGCTTTGGTCTGGCACGTGCCGACGCACCCAATATGCTGCCGGGTATGACTGCGACGGTAACCGTCCGGTCCCGCGCGGGTTCCCTGCCTCCTTCCATAACAGTGCCTGCAGCAGCCCTGGATACCCGGCCAGATGGCTCTTTCCGGGTCTGGGTCTATGATCCGCAGACCAGAGAGGTGAACTCCCGGGCGGTGATCGTCGGCGCACTTGGCAGCAGTCGTGTGACCGTCGAATCAGGTTTGCAGGCCGGTGAGCAGATAGTCACTGCCGGCGCGCACCTGCTGCGTGAAGGCATGCGTGTAACACCCTATAACAGCACAAGATAGGGGCAGGGCGACATGGATTTTGCACGCTACGCCATAGACAAGCCGGTCAATACCTGGCTGATGATTCTGATCCTTGTGTTGGGAGGCTGGTGGGGCATCAGCACGCTGGGACGTCTTGAGGATCCCGCGTTTACTCTCAAGCAGGCGGTGGTTGTTACGCCATATCCCGGCGCCACTGCGACCGAAGTTGAACAGGAGGTCACTGAGCACCTGGAATCCGCCATTCAACAGCTATCACAGCTTAAGCGAATCACATCAAAGTCGTTGCCCGGTCGCTCGGAAATCACAGTTGAAATCCAGGATACATACACTGGCAGTCAGATCCCGCAGATATGGGATGAATTGCGCCGCAAGGTGAATGATTTTCAGCGTAATTTGCCAGTCGGTGCAGGCCCGACATCAGTCAATGACGATTTCAGTGATGTATTTGGTATCTTCTACGCTGTCAGTGCCGACGGCTACGATGTCCGCGAGATACGCGACATCGCCCGCTTTATACGCCGTGAACTGCTTACTGTGCCTGGCGTTGCCAAAGTCGAGATTCGCGGACTGCCGGAAGAAGCCATTTATGTCGAAATTTCCAATGACACACTGATAAGCACCCGCATGCCGCTGTCCCAGGTTATCAACAATATTCAGTCCGAGAATACGGTGCAGTCCTCTGGTGCCGCCCGCATCGGGGATTTGAGTGTGCGTGTCAGCAATCAGCCTGGGCTGGACAGTGTCAGTAACATTGAAGCCTTGCGCATTGGCCGGCCCGGCAGCACGGAGCAGATCAGTCTGCTGGATGTGGCCACCGTTTCACGGGAGCCGGAGGAGATTCCTGAGCACCTGATCCGGTTTGATGGTGAGGACGCATTTACTCTGGCCGTCGCAGGTGTCTCGGACACAAACATTGTTGAGGTAGGGCAGGCGGTGACGATGGCGCTTGAACAGCTGTCAACACAAATACCGCTGGGTGTGGAGCTGAAACCGATCTACGCACAGCATGAAGTCGTGGATGAGGCCATCAACAACTTCATGATCAATCTGGCAATGTCGGTTGCCATCGTGATCGGTGTGTTATGTATATTCATGGGGTGGCGGGTTGGTATTGTGGTCGGGCTCACACTGCTGCTGACCGTAATGGGTACTGTGTTCCTGATGCGCATATTCAGCATCGAGATGGAGCGTATCTCGTTGGGTGCGCTCATTATTGCGATGGGCATGCTGGTAGACAATGCAATCGTGATTGCCGAAGGCATGCTGATCAACATGCAGCGCGGCATGAAGGCACACCGGGCGGCCAGCGAGGCGGCAAGTCGCACCCAGTGGCCACTGCTGGGCGCCACGTTGATCGGCATAATGGCCTTCTCCGGTATCGGTCTGTCGCAGGACACCACCGGTGAGTTTCTGTTTTCCCTGTTTGCTGTGATAGGCATGTCACTGCTGCTCAGCTGGATACTGGCGGTAACGGTGACGCCACTGTTTGGTGAATACCTGCTCAAGGTGAAAAACGCCTCTGTGGATGCAGATCCGTACAAGGGGATTTTTTACGCGGCTTACCGGTTCATCCTGCAGGGTAGTCTCAAATCACGCGGCCTGACCATTGCCGGGCTGGTCCTGATCACCATTTCCAGTTTCTGGGCGTTTGGTTTTGTAAAACAGGCCTTTTTCCCCGATTCCAATACTCCCCTGTTTTTTGTGGATTACCGGTTACCGCAAGGTACTGATATTCGGGCGACTGCCAGAGACATTGCAGAGATTGACCAGCGTGTCCTGGCAATGGAAGGGGTGGAAAGCGTTGCCAGTTTTATCGGTCAGGGGGCAACCCGATTCATGTTGACCTATGAGCCGCAGCAACCCAATACGGCCTACGGACAACTGATTGTACGCGCCACTGACCGCCAGTTGATTGATGCGATGGCACTGCAACTGCGCGAGGAGTTGAGTCTCGATTACCCTGCGGCAGACATCCAGACCAGGAGACTGGTATTTGGCCCCGGCGGGGGTGCCAAAATTGAGGCGAGGTTCGCTGGTCCGGATCCGCATGAACTGCGTCGGCTGGCGGAAGCGGCACTTGCCGTACTTGCTGCCAGCCCTGATACCATGGACCTGCGTCATGACTGGCAGCAGCGCGAGCTGGTCATTTCTCCCCAATTCAATGAGGAACGTGCCCGCATAGCAGGGATTGGTCGTCGGGATCTGGCACAAACACTGGAATTTGCCACCACGGGTTTGCGTGCAGGTACCTACCGCGAAGCTGACGAACAGATTCCCATTATTATCCGTCCGCCGGAGTCTGAGCGCCTGAGTGTCGAGCGGCTGCAGGAACGCCTGATCTGGAGTACCAGTGAACAGCGTTATGTCCCCATAACGCAGGTGGTGGATCAGTTTGCAACGCAGGCCGAAGAAACCCTCATCATGCGCCGCGATCGTGCCCGAACCATTACCGTGCAGGCTGAACCACGCACGGGTCTGACTGCTGATGAGGTCTTGCGCACAGTCCGGGCAGAGGTGGAAGCGATTGCGCTACCACCGGGTTACACCATGGAGTGGGGCGGTGAGCTGGAAGCATCATCGGAAGCCCAGGCTTCACTTGGCGCGCAATTACCATTGAGTTTTATGGTGATGCTGGTGATTTCGGTGTTGATTTTTGGCAAAGTGCGCCAACCCCTGATTATCTGGCTGGTTGTACCCATGTCGCTCTGTGGTGTTGTTGCCGGTTTGCTGTTGAGCAATCTGCCTTTCAGCTTTACTGCATTGCTGGGCGTGCTGAGTCTGTCCGGCATGCTTATGAAAAACGCGATTGTGCTGGTTGATGAGATTGATGCACAAATCGGGGAGGGCAAGGAGGGTCATCTGGCGATTCTGGATGCGTCAGTCAGCCGTTTACGACCGGTTTTCCTGGCCGCCGCTACCACCATTCTGGGCATGCTTCCATTGCTGGGGGATGCATTCTTTGCCAGTATGGCGGTCACCATCATGGGGGGTCTGGCATTTGCTTCGGTACTAACTCTGGTGGCGGTGCCGGTATTGTATGCGTTATTCTTTCGCATACGCGAGCAGGCGTCTGAGGTTGGTATTAACAAGCAGGTGTAACCAAATGATTAAAAAGTGTTTATACGGTATTTTTGTACTGAGTCTGTCCCTACAGTTACAGGCGCAGGATCAGGCACAACGGGAGGCCAGTGCGGTGACATTAGCTGATATTCTGAACTACCGGCAATACAGCGATACTTTTGCCAGTGCCGGGCAACCGACTGAAGAACAGTTTTCTGCAGTTCGTGATGCTGGTTATGAACGGGTCATCTACATTGCCTTTACCAATAATGCCAATGCCGTACCCAATGCAGATCAGGTAGTCAAAGGCCTGGGAATGGACTACGTGCACATCCCGGTAGACTGGAACAATCCCACGGCGCGCGATTTTTATACCTTTGCGGATGCCATGCAGCGTGATCGTGATCTCAAGACGTTGCTGCATTGTCAGGTCAATGCCCGCGCCACCGCATTCAGTTTTCTGTATCGGGTCATCTACGATGACGTTCCGGTTGACGTAGCAAAAGCTGACATGAACACGGTATGGCAACCCAACGAAACCTGGCGTGATCTGATTTTCAGCATTCTTCAGGAAAACAATATTTCTCCTGAATGCGAAGGCTGTGACTGGACACCGTCAAATCTGGGGAATTGATTGCCGGGCTGGCAGAGTGGTTGTCAATGGTGCTGATTCCTTACAGACATACACATACACTATTTCCGGTAATCTTTATTACCGGAAATAGTGATATAGCAGCCATACGCCGCATGCTCTGATGTTTCTGCACAACTGTGTTACACAATTTAGAATATAACCGCATTGTAGGCATCGTCCTGATATGCGAGACTTCAGCCCCATGAAACCTTCAAGACTCCGGATCTTATGCATACTGTTTGCGCTCTGGTTGCCGACTCAGGCACTGGCCGGTGCGCTGGCGGCCTGTATTTCCCTCCAGTCAGACCCGGTGTCGACCGCAGTGCCAGGCGCATTGGTATCAGGTGCAATGGTTTCAGAAACCGCAGAGCCTGATTGTCATGGTCACAGTTCCGCAGCAACCGACATTTTGTCGGTAACTGATGATGCAACTATGACGGGTTCCGACCATCAGCATGCGCAAACCTGTTTCCACTGTGATGGTCATTGCAACTCAGTGCAGAATCTGACGCTGCCATCGCTTGCCATTCTGTTTGTAGACCGCACCGACACTCAGGTGTTTTCCCTGAAGTCTGCCACCCGGGCGGGTTTTACCAACACGCCACAACGCCCGCCAGCTTATTTCCTGTCAGTCTGAATACCATTCAATTCGCCAAAATCCGAATAGCATATTAAACAATATACAAATATGTATATTGTGTGAATGACAGGAATATCATGAAGTTAATCAAATTCTTGTGTGCCGTCTGGTTACTGCCAGGCCTGGCCGCGTGTGCATCCATATACGACCCCGTACCGCAATCCATTGAGCGCCTGCCGCAGTTGAGTGCAATCATTGAATCCCGCACTGAACAGACTGATGCCGACACGCCAGTGTCGCCAAACGACGTAACCGACGCATCTGCAGAAGTCGTTGTATTACCGGATCCACACACAGCACAGCTCTGGGCGCTGGGAAACTCCCCGGCAATCAGAGAAATTATCGCTGAACTTGAAATTGCTGACGCAGACTACTGGCAGCAAACCCTGTTGCGCAATCCCGGTTTTGAACTGGGTTTGATGCAGCCGGAATCAGGCGGACGCTGGCGTCTTACGGCGGGCATCAATCTGAGCATTATTGACCTGTTAAGTCGGGCTCGCAGGACAGATCTTACCGAGGCTGAGCACTTTTTGTGGCAGCAACAGGCGCTGGTTCGTCTGAACGAATATATGACCAACGTACGTCATGACTGGTTAAGAGCGGTCGCTGACAGTCAAAAAGAACTTATATTTCAAACGATTGAAGACGCAAGTTCAGTAGCGGCTGACATGGCCAGGCTGCTGCTGCAAGCCGGTAATATCAGCGAACTCGACAAGCTTGCCCACGAGAGCGCAGCCGCCAGACAGCAGATCAACCTGCGCAACGCCCGGATACAGACTACACGTTCGATGAATCAACTACGCACCACGCTCGGACTGAATCCTGATCTCAGGCTCGCCCTGCCCTCGCAGTTGCCAGATTGGCAAGCCAGCCAGGACACTCCCTCTGCGGACGAGTACCTCGCGATGGCGGAACAGTATCAACCTGCCCTGCAACTAATACAGCGTCAGCTGCAACGTCAGACTGCATCGCTGGCAGAGATCGAACAACGGGTCACACTGATGAGGTCTGGTCTGACACTGGAAACCGAACGCGAATCCGACGGCCAGCACTATCAGGGGTTGTCGTTATCCCTTGCAGCCCCGCTGTTTGACCGTGGTCAGGCGGAACTTGGTGCTGAACGGGCACAAACCGGCGCGCTGCAGGCACAGGCCAGTCAGGTGCGACTGGCTACCTACAACCAGATAGACAGCGCGCTTCAACAACAGTCGCTTGCACGGCAGACGCTGCAGCAATTGCAGGAGGAAGATCTGCCGCGCCACGAGTTGATGCTCAATTTGGCCTTGCGGGAATACAACTTCATGCTAAGCGGAAGTTTTGATTTGCTCCGGATACGTGAACAGTCACTGCAGTCCCGACTTGCGTATGTGGACACACTCGCGTCTTTCTGGCGCGCCCGTGCAGATCTCAGTAGTGCAACAGGCACCGAACTTTTAATACAGGAGTCAGTAAATGATTAATCGCAGACAATTACTTTTGGGCGGTGCCGCCAGCCTGATAGGTGCCGGGCTGGTTTCGCGCAGCACAGCAAATCAGGTGGCAGATCAGTCAGATACTGCTTCTGACCCTGTGCAGCACAATACGCCATACACGCCGGTGATCACACCCAATGGCAGAACGTTGCCATGGCGCATGCGTGATGGTGTGAAGGAGTTCCATCTGATAGCAGAGGAAATTGAACACCAATTTGCCCCCGGCACCCGTATCAAGGCCTGGGGTTATAACGGTTCCACACCCGGTCCCACCATAGAAGCTGTAGAAGGTGATCTGGTGAGGATTTATGTCACCAATCGATTGCCGGAACCGACTACTGTGCACTGGCACGGGCTGATATTGCCATTTGGCATGGACGGCGTTGCGGGACTTACTCAGCCGGCTATAAAGCCAGGAGAAACATGGGTATATGAGTTTGAGTTAAAACAGCATGGTACCCATATGTATCATCCGCATGCAGACGAAATGCTGCAAATGGCCATGGGGATGATGGGCATGTTCATTATTCATCCACGCAACCCGGCGGCTGAAGGTATTGATCGTGATTTTGCATTGCTGCTGCACAACTGGGCCATTCATCCGGGCACGTACCGGCCTGATCCGGCTGTGATGGTTGACTTTGATCTGTGGACGATAAACAGCAAGGTCTTTCCGGCTATTGCACCTTTGGTGGCCAAAGCCGGTGAACGGGTAAGAGTGCGTATTGGCAATCTGTCTATGTGGAATCATCCCATGCATATGCACGGCGTACAGTTTGATGTGACAGGGTCTGACGGAGGACGCTGGCCGCAGTCGCAATGGCGCAAGGAAGTGACGGAAATTGTCGGCGTGGGACAAACCAGGGATCTTGAGTTTGTGGCTGTTGAAGGAGACTGGCCGCTGCATTGCCATATGTCTCATCACACCATGAATGCCATGGGGCATGATGTAACCAATACTCTGGGCGTCAGCCAACAGCAGATTATACAGCGTATGCGTGCGCTGATTCCCGGATATATGGCGATGG
This sequence comes from uncultured Pseudohongiella sp., assembly GCA_963974875.1. Classification (GTDB taxonomy): domain Bacteria; phylum Pseudomonadota; class Gammaproteobacteria; order Pseudomonadales; family Pseudohongiellaceae; genus Pseudohongiella. The sequence continues at coordinate 181,618 of CAXBER010000006.1, forward strand.
GTGAGACGGGAATGTCCGAACACCAGACCCATATTGATATGGGGCATATTCAGGGGCCGGAGAATACCTTGCCCATGATGGGCGGCCAGGGTCCTTATGGCGCCATGGAAATGGGCGGCATGTTTACCCTGATCAAGGTGCGGAACTCACTACCGCAGGGAGATAACAGCGATCCGGGCTGGTATCAGCCACCGGCGGGAACGGTGGCGTTCAAGGTTGATTCAGCCCCATCGGACTTGCCGTCCTGATCAGCATCAAAACATACCCAGTTGCGGCCCATGGATTTTGCCTTGTAAAGCGCGCGGTCAGCGCGGGTTACAAGGGAATCGGTGGTTTCATCGGCACGCAGTTCGGCAAGTCCGATTGAAATCGTGACATCATTGGCCAGTGCGGTCCGTCGGCGGATATCCTCCGCCAGGTAGGCCGCCTGGCTGATCCGGGTATTTTCCGCAATAATGATGAATTCCTCACCACCAAACCGGTAGAGTGTATCTGACGCGCGCAGCCGTTCCTGGATCTGACTGGCCAGTTTACGAAGTACCTTGTCGCCCTCTGCGTGTCCCTGAGAGTCGTTGATCTGCTTAAAATGATCCAGATCCAGCATCATCAGTGTCGCTGGCGTCTGATATCGGTCGAACTGATTTTTTACTCTGCGCAATGATTCCTCCAGCGCAGTCCTGTTGCCGGCTCTGGTTAACGGGTCAATTGTAAGCATCTGATCAAGCTCGGTGTTTTTGAACTCAAGTTGCCGTGCAAAGGCAAACAGAAAAACATTGATCATGGCAAAGGCCGCTACCAGGCGAATCACGATGTCAACGCTTTCAAACGCAAACCCACCGACAATCAGACAGGCTGTTGCATTGATTGCCAGCGCTGACCTGCGTTCCACAATGTAGTAATTGGCAACGCCGCTGGCAAACAGCCAGTAGCTGCCCAGCACGCCAACCTGCAGAATAATCACGGAGGTCACACCCATCTGGGTGACTGCCAGCAGCAGTGCCAGAGAGTGATTAAAACCGCGGCGCTGTAACAAATAAAGTGACACCAGCTGCAGCACAACGACAGGCAGCAGCATCAGGGATATTATCGGGTTACCCCAGATCAGGTGGTAGATGGCAAACGGCACCCCAACGCTGACACCGCACAACGCAACTGCTTTTAATACCGTGGTATAGAATGCGATGTCATTGTCTCTGGCACTGAACTTGACTGGATCGGTCATTGAGTTGGCTCCGGTGTGCGCATGGTGACGAACTCCTCAGCGGATGTCGGGTGAATCCCGATGGTCGCGTCAAAGTGTGCCTTGGTCGCCCCGGCCTGCATCGCTACTGCCATGCCCTGCACAATTTCAGCTGCATCGTCGCCAACCATGTGCAGACCGATGACGCGATCACTGGCCTGATCGACTATCATTTTCATCAGGGTAAAGTTTTCACTTCTGGACAGTGTGTATTTAAGCGGGCGGAAACGACTCTTGTAAACCAGAATGTCAGTGAATTGTTGCCTGGCTTTGCTCTCGGTCAATCCAACTGTGGCTATTTGTGGATGGCTGAATACTGCCGACGGTATATGATCATATGACACCGCGTTGCGGGGACCACCAAACAGGCGGTTGGCAAGACACTGACCTTCTGCCAGTGCAACGGGGGTGAGTGCGACACGGTCAATGACATCGCCAACGGCATAAATACCCGGTACTGCAGTTTCAAAATCATCATTGACCACGATGGCGCCTGAATCGGTGAGGCCGACACCAAGCGCTTCCAGACCAAGCTTACCGGTTGCCGGTTTGCGCCCGGTGGCAAACAGCACAGCATCGGTGCTTAACTCTGTGTTATCCGACAGTGTTAGCCGATAAGCGGAATCGCTGTCAGATCTGGCGATATCAAGGACCTCTGTGCTCAGTCGCAGATCGAAATCAGCGCGTGCGCAATCAGTGTAGAACGCCTGGATATCTTCATCAAAACCGGTCAGCAGATGATCCCTGCGGTGAATCAGCGTAACTTTGCTGCCGAGACCCTTGAAAACACCTGCCAGCTCAGTGGCAATAAACCCACCGCCCACAATTGCCACTGATGCCGGCCGGGAAGTCAGTTCAAAAAAATCGTCCGAGGTCATCGCATGTTCTGCGCCGGGTATCGGCGGCACATAGGGTTGGCCACCAACGGCAATCAAGATATGACGTGCGCTGACGGTGTTGTCCCCCATTCTGACCAGATTGGGTCCGGCTATGGTGGCAAATTCTCTGTGTATGGTGACATTGACGTTGTTCAGAAGGTTGTCATAAATGCCATTTAATCGACTGATTTCCTTGTCTTTATTTGCTTTTAGTGTCGCCCAGTCGAAGTCGGCCTCACCGTTCAGGGTCCAGCCGAACGCAGATGATTCCTGAAGTTCCTGAGTGAGGTGTGCAGCGTAGGTATAGAGTTTTTTGGGTATGCAGCCTACATTGACGCAGGTGCCACCAAGATACTGTGCCTCTGCTACTGCGGTACGGGCGCCCAGCGCAGCTGCAGTGCGGGCAGCCCTGACGCCACCCGAGCCAGCCCCAATTACAAAAAAATCATAGTCAAAACTTTGCATGCATCCCCGCTACAAATTGGCAGTCCTGGAAACTAAAAACCACTGATCCCGGGCTACTTGCTGCACGTCCTCAATGACCGTGTGGTAGGATACGTGCTTTATGGTGCAATTCAGAATCAAGGGGCATTGTACATGCTACGTCGTTTATTTCTCACCTATTTATTGGTTGCCGGTTTTGTTTTTCCTGTTCCACTTATCGCCAATACCGTCTCCGGTACTAATGGTGTGGTCACTTCCCGCTCCCAGATTGCGTCGGATGTCGGGGTCGGGATATTGCAGCAGGGTGGCAATGCAGTTGACGCCGCGGTAGCCGTTGGATTCGCCCTGGCTGTTACCTACCCCTCTGCCGGTAATATCGGTGGCGGTGGATTTATGGTCATTCGTCTGGAAGATGGCACCGTAGTGACCCAGGATCATCGCGAAAAGGCACCGGGGAGTGCATTTGAGGACATGTTTCTGAACGATGCCGGTGATGTTGATCGCCGAAAGTCGTTGTACAGTGCCCAGGCCGCCGGCGTACCCGGCAGCGTGGCAGGCATGCTGGATGCGCTTGAACGTTATGGCAGCATGACCCGTCAGCAGGTAATGGCGCCCGCGATAAGGCTGGCTGAGCAGGGTTTTCCACTCACTGAGGATCTGGCCGGTGATTTTGAACGGGTCATCAATAGTATGCGCAGCTATCCCGCGTCAATGGCAGTATTCAGCAACAATGGTCAACCCTGGCGTGCCGGCGATACGTGGGTTCAAAAGGATCTGGCAGAAACGCTGAAACGCATTTCAGCTGAGGGGCGCGACGGATTCTACAAGGGGGAAACCGCCGATATGCTGGTTGCTGAAATGCAGCGACTGGATGGCATGATTTCCCATGAAGACCTGGCAAGTTATGATGTCGAATGGCGTGAGCCAATTCACGGCACTTATAGGGGTTACGATATCTGGTCCATGCCACCACCTTCCTCGGGCGGCGCGCTGGTGGTCATGATGCTTAACATGCTGGAAAATCACGATGTTGGTGCCATGGGTTGGGGTAGCGCGGAAGTCGTCCACCTGATGGTGGAAGCCCAGCGCCGTGCCTACGCCGACCGGGCCGAACATATGGGAGATCCCGACTTCTATCCCGTACCGCTGGCCATGTTGACTGCCAAGGACTATGCAACGCAGCGATTTCTGGATTTTGATCCGCAGCGGGCATCACTCAGTGAAGAAATCGGTGCCGGCAACTGGCCCGCAGAGAGTACCGAAACTACGCACTATTCAGTCATGGACGGGAACGGTGTTTCGGTGGCGGTCACGACTACCCTCAATCTGGGTTATGGCAACCGGATAGTTGTACCCGGAGCCGGTTTTCTGCTGAATAACGAAATGGATGATTTTTCCGCCAAGCCGGGCGCCCCCAACGCGTACGGACTGCTGGGCGATCAGGCCAACAAGATTGAGCCCGGTAAACGCATGCTCAGCTCGATGACGCCTACCATTGTGACTCAGGGAGACAAACCGGTGCTTGTCACAGGCTCTCCGGGTGGCTCCACCATCATCAATACAGTATTTCAGGTACTGGTCAATACACTCGATCATGGTATGAGCATTGAAGACGCTGTGGCCAGTCCGCGATTCCATCACCAGTGGATGCCCGATATCGTGCGTCATGAACCTGGCGCATTTGCTGACGGTGCAATTGATGTGCTGACCGAAATGGGACATACGGAACTTGTGCCCGGTGGTTACGGTATCGGTGATGCCAATTCCATCCTGTTGAAAGACGGCATAATACACGGCGTATCGGATCCACGCAGTGATGGTGGCGCGTCAGCATACTGAGGCGCGTCAGGACAACACGACGTGGACAGGATTGATATCTGCATCATTGGTGCGGGGGTGGCAGGACTTGCCCTCGCCCGCCAGCTCGCGCTGACATTTCCTCACCTTGAGATCGCCCTGCTGGAGCAACATGATCAGCCGGGTGAGGAGACCAGCAGCCGTAACAGTGAAGTCATTCACGCCGGCATCTACTATCCGCCGGCAAGTCTGAAGGCCCGATACTGTGCAGAAGGCAGTTCGCTGCTTTACGATTATTGTCGCGAACACAGGATCGATTGTCGCAGGGTTGGCAAATTGATAGTTGCGCAGCAAGGTGAGGAAGCTGAGCTACAGCGAATACTCGACAATGCCCGCGCCTGTAACGTAAACAGTCTTCTCTCGCTGGATCAGGCGCAGATAAAAAAACTGGAGCCTGCCATACAGGCGTCAGCGGCCCTGTTCTCACCCGCTACCGGCATACTGGACAGCCATGGGTATATGCAGTCATTGCTCGCTCAGGCGCAGTCTGCCGGTGTCATGTTTGCGCGCCGCACAAAGTTTGTCAGCGCGGCACAAGTGCCGGATCCTGACCATGGCAGGCTATTCTGCGTCCGTTTCACCACAGACCAGTCGTCGGACGTCGATGAATTTGCCTGCCGGCTGTTGATCAACTGTGCCGGTCTGGCTGCCCGTCGCCTGGTGATGTCTGTTGAACATGAACTGTCCGGCCTGGTCTTGCCCGCAGTTAATTTCATCAAAGGCAACTATTTCAGTTATGACGGGAAATCGCCTTTTAACCATCTGATATATCCGGTACCGGAAACCGGCGGCCGCGGCCTGGGAATACATGCTACCGTCGATCTTGGTGGTCAGTGCCGGTTCGGACCAGACGTTGAGCCGGTAGAAGACGAGAGTTACGCGGTGGACCCGGGGCGCCGGCAACGCTTTGCCGCAGCAGTCTCCCGGTACTACCCTTCCCTGGATGAGAAACGGTTGACGCCTGCCTATTCAGGCATCCGGACCCGGGCTGAGGGGGTAGATGGAACCGCTGACTTCCGGATTTGTCAGGAGTTATCAACTGCGCCCGGTGTCATCCACATGCTGGGTATTGAGTCGCCCGGATTGACTGCCAGTCTGGCGATGGCGGCAGACATCAGTTGTCAGATCAGCGAGTCCGGGCTACTGGACTGAAATGCGTGACAGTGTCGCAACCACGCGGGATCACTGGTACTGTGAAGCCAGATCGGTCACTGTTGCATAGACCTGCGTTGTGCCATCTTCCATCAACAGCAGAACCTCATAAGGATCCAGGCGCTCCCCTACTTCCATGCCCGGGCTGCCGAATGGCATACCCGGCACCGCGAGTCCGATTGAGCCTGCCGGGATATCGGCGAGATACTGATGAATAAAATGCGCCGGAATATGCCCTTCAAATACACTGCCGTTCTCAGCGACTGCTGTATGGCAGGACTGATATCTGAGGCCAACGCCGCGTCTCAGTTTCTCCAGCGTCAAATCAGCGTTTTCAAGGTGATGCACAACAAAGCTGAAGCCGCGCTCCTGTGCATGTTCCACCCAAAGTCCGCAGCAACCGCAGGTGGGGCTTTTATAGATCTGTAATGGAATACTGTCAGCCGATGCAGCGATGGCTACGCCCCGGTCACTCTGGGGAGAACAGGCAATCAGCAACAGGGTTGCAATCAGGAATGTGGCCAGCTGGAATAGTTTGCTCATGGTCGCCTCCGGTAGAATCAGTCGTCTATTCTACAGCGACTGCACAGCCGGCGCGATCGAATCAAGTGTTAAATATGCAACCGGAGTATCATTCTGCATGGTTTGCATGATATCGAGTTTTTGCCTGAGACTGCCTGCGGCATCCGGCAGTCGCACACCGATCCCGGCTGGTTTATTGCCTGGCATACCCGGAGGGCTTAACCAGATGACTTCGGTAGTAAACAGCATCGGAGTCAGGTCTGGCACCGACAGCTGAACAACAACCCGACTGCCTGCCGCTATGTTCCGGTTACCGGGTATAAACAACCCTCCGTCGGTGATGAAAGGCATATAGCATGCTGCCAGGGTCGGGAAGTCACTGAATTTTATGCGGATGAACTGTTCGGATCTGATTCTTTCCATATGGCGTCCTGCCAGCATGTCAGTATGTGTTCCAGGCTCATCAAGAGATTGGGGTTGGCGGTAGATTGCAATTGTCGATTCACTGTCTGCAGTTCCCGCTGAAACCTGAACCACGGATGCGACAGTCGGTTCACGTCATGGGCGGACCCCTGCGTGGCAAACTGGCGGATCCGCTCCGAGCTCATTTCCAGCATCAGTTTTATAGCATACTGATACGGTTGTTTCTCACAAAACCGGGCAACGGCGGTGACATTTTCCTGCCTGTCTGCCAGAGCTGTCAGTTTTTCTCGTAACAGTTCCCGCCAGTCAGGTATGCCCTGTTCCAACAGGTCCAGTGCATGGTACGGCTGCCCGGGCGCTAGTGCAGCTGCGCGAGCCAGTTCGGCAGTCCCGGCAGCAGAATGTTGCTGTAGCCAGCTCATGGTATCCGCCAGAGTGGGAACCGGCAACGGAAGTGGCTGGCACCGGCTCCGCAAGGTTGGCAGTAACTGGGATGATGTGTCGGATATCAATAAAAACAGTGTCTTGCCAGGAGGTTCTTCCAGACTTTTTAATAACGAGTTGGCAGCGGCTGCAGCCATGGCAGCTGCCGGATTGATAATGACCAGTTGCCAGGCATTCTGTTGATTACTGGTCTGATTGACAAATTCGGCCAGGCGCCGGATCTGGTCAATCTTGATTGCGGCACTGTTTTCTTCCGGCACTATTTCCAGTACATCCGGATGATTGCCGCTGGCAAACAACAGACATTGACGACACGTGCCGCACGCCTGGGTTCTGGTTGCCAATGCTTGCTCGCAAAGCAGCCAGGACGACAGCGCAGCGGCAAAATGCCTTCTGCCACTGCCTGCTATTCCGGATAACAGATAGGCATGAGCAAGCCGGTCATTGCGCGATTGCTGCAGAATCTGATCCCAGGCGGGTTGCTGCCATGAGTATGGTCGGAGCTGATCAGTCATGCAGCGCCTCATGCGGCACCTGCAGGTGCTCGATAAACGTGTTTAGTCCGGCCTTAATGTCAGCCTGTACGTCAGGCAGTGACTGACCGGCATCAACCACCATGTAGGTGTCAGGCGTTCTCCGTGCACGCGCCAGATAGGTATCACGTACCTTGCTGAAAAAACTGATGGCTTCCTGTTCAAAGCGGTCGGGAGCACTGCGTTGTCGTGCGCGCGCCAGTCCGGTGGCCGGGTCAATATCCAGGATTAATGTCAGGTCCGGCCTGAGCTGCCCTTGCACAAGGGTCTCCAGCGTTGCAATGGCCTGCATGTCCAGTCCCCGGCCGCCGCCCTGATAGGCATAGGTGGCATCAGTGAATCTGTCACAGATCACCCAGGTGCCGGCACCCAGTGCAGGTTTGACAAGTTGTTCAAGATGTTGCGCCCGGGCGGCAAAGACCAGCAGCAGCTCGGTCATGTCAGCCATTTTTTCTTCGCGCGGCGTCAGTAACAATTCACGAATCTGTTCAGCCAGTGCTGTACCACCCGGCTCGCGGGTGTGGAGATGCGGAATACCCCGTTCACTGAGGCACTGTTTGATCCACTCGATATTGGTGGTCTTGCCTACCCCTTCAATACCCTCAATGGTAATAAACCGACCTTCATGCCTCTGTCCGGCTCTCTTTTCTGCTCTCTTTTCTGTAAAGGGAATCATAACTTGCTCACTCATTGGCCGGGCGCAGATACTGACGCACAGCGGCGTTGTGTTGCTCCAGTGTATCGGAAAACTGATGGCTGCCGTCGCCCCGGGAGACAAAATATAATGCAGTTCCGGCAGCAGGATGCAGGCTGGCGTTGATCGAGTCACGGCCACTGAGCGCGATCGGGGTTGGTGGCAGTCCGCTGATTCTATAGGTATTCCATGGTGTTGTTGTATCCAGATCAGAGCGACGGATCACGCCAGTATAGTTTTCTCCCGCCCCATAGATGACTGTCGGATCAGACTGTAATCGCATCCCCTGCTGAAGACGCCTGACAAATACACCTGCAATCTCGGGTTTTTCCGCCTGGTAACCCGATTCACGCTCAATGATGGAGGCCATGATCAGCGCCTGCCATTGATTTTCGTATGGTAAACCAATATCGCGGGCCTGCCATTCTTCTGCCAGAATCTGCTGCAGGCGCTGAGTCGCACGTCGCAGAATCTGCAAGTCTGTTGTACCACGGGTGTGGAAGTATGTATCAGGAAAAAGACTGCCCTCCAGCGCCGGGAAAGGCGTTTGCAGTGCAGCCGACAACTCTGGCGGAGCCAGTCCCTGCAGAGTATTGTCAACAGTATCCAGCTGCCACAGAAATTCCAGTGCCTGCTGAAAGGTCCAGCCCTCGATAAGCGTTGCCGGATATTGTACGTTGCGGCCGGACATCAGCAGGCTTAACAGCGAACGAGGTGTCATGCCGGATGTCACGGCATACTCACCATTTCCGATATTACGATCCAGCCCCTGACTGCGTACCCACCAGCTGAATACCCGTGGCCAGCGCAACCCCGCCTCTGCGGCCAGCAGATTGGCTATCCGGTTCATGCCGGAGCCCTCGGGGATGGTGACAACAATACCTTCAGAGTCCGGCTGTCCGTTTTCAAGCGCGGCGCTCAGAGGCTGGTCAAGGTATCGTTGCAGCATAGCGTAGGACAAAGCGGCCATCACAGCGGCCGAGCACAGCATGAGCAGCAGGAGCCTGACAAGTCTGGAGATAGTCAACATGCGGTTATTCTAACGCCTGATCAGACAGTCCTGCATTGAGAAAATCATGGCAGAGTCTGGTGTAATGTTTGTCGGGTAACGATACCACCCTTCCCGACATATGCAATTTGTTCACAGGCCAGACGCCGATGATACTGTTGCAGACAAACATTTCCGTGGCTCGCGTGAGTTCATGCAGTTTGATCCTGCGGATATCGAGTGGCCAGAACTGCATGTTCGCAAAACCGGTCAAGGCCTGCCTTGTGACACCGGCAACACCGCACGACCGCAGATCGGGCGTGCACAGACGCCCGTCGATCACCACAAAAACATTACTGCGGGTGCCTTCAATCAGGTGAGCATCATGATCGGACATCAGCGCCTCTCTGATATCCGGATTGACAATGGCGGCTTTGCGCAATTCCTGGCTGCCCATGATCTGGTCAAGCCGGTTGAGGTGCTTTAATCCCGCCAGCTCAGGATTATGGGGCAACGAATAAGTGCAGACGCTGCAATCGATGCCATTTTGATAGTTTGTTCCGATATCTGACGGCAAAGGATGGGATTGCAGGATGATCCGGGGAACTGAAGGCGCAGGTGGCATATAGCCGCGCCCGCCATCACCACGCGTGACGATGATCTTGACCACTGCCTCGTGTATCGACTGCTCAGCAAGCAGGTCAAGGAAGAGATCCAGTTGCTGTGCCAGAACGTCCCTGGCCAGCGCCAAATCGAGGTGCTCACAGCCAAGTACAAGACGTTGCAGGTGCAACTCGCGATACGCCAGATGTCCTTGCCGCAGCAGTACTGTCTCAAACAGCCCGTCTCCGTAAAGCAGGCCACGATCGGTAACGGGAACGCTGTCAGCCGGTTGTCCGTCAATCAGCACCAGCATAGCGATACCGCGCCCGATCAGTTGATCTGTTTGAAGATGAGTGAACCGTTGGTACCGCCGAAGCCGAAAGAATTGCTGAGCACGGCCCTGACCCGGGCATCACGGCTTTGGCCCGGCACATAATCCAGATCACAGCCTGCATCGGGCTGATCCAGATTTATTGTCGGGGTAATGATCTGTTCGTGCAGGGTCAAAACACTGATGATCGCTTCGACAGCACCCGCAGCACCCAGCAGGTGCCCGATCATGGACTTGCTGGAACTGACTGCAAGCTTGCTGGCGTGGGCGCCAAATACGGTTTTTATGGCCTGTGTTTCGGCTATATCACCGGCAAGGGTTGAGGTGCCGTGCGCATTTATGTAGTCGATCTGATCGGCATTCATGCCGGCGCTGTTCAGCGCGTTTTGCATGCACACCGCAGCGCCGCGTCCGTTTTCCGACGGTGATGTCATATGGAAAGCATCTGCACTCATGCCGAACCCGCTCAATTCGGCATAGATTCTGGCACCGCGCCTGACGGCATGCTCGTACTCTTCCAGCACCATGATACCGGCGCCGTCACTTAACACAAAACCATCACGGTCCTTGTCCCAGGGGCGGCTTGCTGATTGCGGATCGTCGTTGCGTGTGGACAGTGCGCGTGCCGCACAAAAACCGCCAAGGCCCACAGGCGATGTTGCCATTTCGGCGCCGCCGGCGAGCATAAGATCGGCCTGACCGGCCATGATCATCTGTGCGGCCACACCAATATTGTGGGTGCCTGTGGTGCAGGCGGTTGTGATGGCGATATTGGGTCCTTGCAGGTTGTAACGGATAGACAGGGTACCACCAAGCATATTGATGATGGAGCCTGGCACAAAAAACGGGGAAACCTTGCGCGGACCGGATGTTCTGATCAGTTCAGAATTGTTTTCGATGGCGGTAATGCCCCCGATGCCGGAACCGATCGCAGCGCCAAAGCGTGCCGGGTCGTATACTGAGCACTCCTCTGAACCGTCCAGACCTGCATCTCGCATTGCCTGCACGCCTGCGGCCATACCGTACAGCAGGAACACGTCCATACGTTTGGCATCTTTGACAGGCAAATAGGGTTCGCAGTCAAAATTTTTGATGGAGCCACCAAACCGGGTAGTAAACGCAGATGTATCAAAATGTTCAAGCTGATTGATACCGCTTTTAGCGTTCTTGAGTCCCTGCCAGGTTGACGGGACATCGTTACCCAGCGGAGAAACCATCCCCAAACCTGTAACTACAACTCGTCTGCCATTCAAAGCGTCAGTCTCCACAGATAAACAAAAGCTACCCCAAGTCTAGTCCCGGAGTAGCTTTTGTTTGGTTCAATCCGATAAGCGGAATGCTGCTGTTACAGGTGCTGGTTGATGTAGTCAATTGCCAGCTGGACAGTGGTTATTTTCTCGGCTTCTTCGTCCGGGATCTCGGTTTCAAACTCTTCTTCAAGAGCCATAACCAATTCCACGGTATCCAAAGAATCAGCGCCGAGATCTTCTACAAAAGAAGAGGAAGTCTTGACATCTTCTTCCTTCACGCCAAGCTGCTCGCAGACAATTTTTTTCACGCGTTCTTCAATGCTGCTCATAACTCTTATTAGCTCCTAGTACCTAAGTTTTGTCATGCATTCCGATTAAATTGGTTAAATTTTGACCAACTGACATAATCCGAAACGCAAGTTTACATCTATTTTGATGCGCTTGTAATCTCAAACTGGAAAATAATTCAATGTTTCAATAATATTTAGTTTTATATCAACATGATATACCGGTTTTCTACTGCTGCGCATGACCTTTGATCAGGCCATGTACATGCCACCATTAACCTGGATTGTTTCCCCGGTAATGTAGGCGCCCGCGTCCGATGCCAAAAAGCCGGCAACCGACGCGATTTCTTCCGGCTTGCCGAAGCGAGCCAGCGGAATCTGATTCAATAATGCTTCAATCTGTTTTTCGTTCAGGGCCCGGGTCATGTCAGTATCAATGAAGCCCGGCGCGATAGAGTTTACGGTAATACCGCGTGAACCGATTTCACGCGCCAGCGAGCGGGAAAACCCTTCCACGGCTGCTTTGCTCGCCGCGTAGTTGGTTTGCCCGGGATTGCCACTGGAGGCCACCACAGAGCTGATATTGATAATGCGTCCCCAGCGAGCCCTGGTCATGGACTTTAGCGCTACACGGCATACACGATACAGCGACGTGAGATTGGTATTGATTACACTTTCCCACTCGTCCTCTTTCATGCGCATGAGCAGGTTATCGCGTGTGATTCCGGCATTGTTGACCAGGATCAATGGTGCAGCACCCAGTGCCGTAACAATGTCGGCCATCACTGTTTCAACAGCTTGCGTGGACGATACGTCCAGACAGAATCCTCTGCCTTTAATGCCGTGGTCAGCAAAAAATTCTGTTATTGCAGCGGCGCCGGCTTCGGTGGTTGCAGTTCCCGCAACCATCGCCCCGCGGTTGCCCAGGTCGACAGCTATCGCCCTGCCTATACCACGACTTGCACCTGTTACCAGAGCAACCTTGTCTGTCATACTCATCAAATTCCTCTCCCTGCCACAATCTCTGTATGCTTACTTTGTACCTGCCAGCGCCGCAGTCAGTGCCTCGCCGGAATCAGTACCAAAGCACTCCATATCCGGCTGAATTCTTTTTATCAGTCCACCGAGGACTTTACCAGGTCCGCATTCTACTACTTTGCCTATGCCAAAGTCGCGCATGCAGTAAATGGTATCGACCCATTGCACAGGCATATATAACTGCTTCAGCAGATTATCGCGGATCTCGTCAACATCCCGGGTTGCCCGGCCGTTGATATTCTGAACAACCGGGATTTCCGGGCGGTTGAATGTCACGCTCGCCAGATCTGTTTCCAGTTGTGCGGCAGCCGGCTTCATCAGGCCGCAGTGCGACGGTACGCTGACATTCAAAGGCAGGGCGCGTTTGGCGCCGGCAGCTTTACATGCCGCCATGGCGCGCTCCACGGCTGCCAGGTCCCCCGCGATGACAGTCTGTCCCGGTGAATTGAAATTGGCTGCCGATACCACGCCGTCCTGCGCTACTGACTGACAGATCTCCTCGATTCGATTGTCATCCATGCCGATGATGGCAGCCATGCCACCGGTCCCTGCAGGTACTGCAGTTTGCATGTACTGACCGCGCTTATGCACCAGTGACACCGCGGTCTGAAAATCGATGACGCCAGAACAGACCAGTGCGGAGTACTCTCCCAGGCTGTGGCCGCCCAGCATCTCGGGCAGCGGGCCTTTCTCCTGCAGCCAGACTTTCCAGATGGCAACTGACGCCGTCAGCAAAGCAGGCTGGGTAAAATGCGTCTGATCCAGCAAGCCAGCAGCGTTTTCACTGACTATCTGCCACAAATCACAGCCCAGCACCCCGGATGCGTCAGCAAAGGTTTGAGCGATTACCGGATACTCAGCGGCCAGATCAGCCAGCATGCCGGTTTTTTGGGATCCCTGTCCGGGAAACACAAAGCCGATTTTTTGCATATAAGATACTCGCTAGTTTGCCTGTCGTTGCAGGGGCGCCATTTTACCGGCAATCAGCGCCGGCACATTATCATTTATCTGGTTTAATGCGTGTTCTATCGCATGCACAAAGCCCGCGCAATCGGCATTGCCATGACTCTTAATAATGATCCCCTGCAGGCCGATCAATGTGGCGCCGTTGTATCGTGAAGGATTGATTTCGTGGCTCAAGTCCCGCAACAGCGGTTTTAGTGCCCAGCCAAAGGCGCGGTAGTACCAGCGCTGTGTCAGGCTGTTCTGCATCAGCCGCTGCATTGCATGCACTGCCCCTGCACTGGTCTTGATGGTGATGTTGCCGGTAAATCCGTCACAGACAATCACATCAACGAGACCATTAAACAATTGATTGCCTTCGATATAGCCGCAGAAATCAATATCCTCACATGTGCTCAATAATTCAGCTGCCTGCTGAATGGCCGGCGTACCCTTGTTGGCTTCTTCACCGATATTAAGTAACGCGACACGGGCGGTTTCCCTGCCTGAGAGAGATGCAGCCAGTACTGCGCCCATACGCGCAAATTGATAAAGCTCATTGGCATCGTTGCGGACATTTGCGCCAACGTCCAGCAGATAGCTGGAATCGCCGGCGCGCGTTCCGGGAATGATGGCCATGATTGCGGGTTTTTCAATACCAGGGATGGTTTTCAGAAGATGGCGTCCTGCCAGCAGCAAGGCTCCGGTATTACCGGCACTGACGCAGGCGTCTGCCTGCCCCTTGTGCACTTGTTCTACCGCAAGAAACATGGAGCTGTTGCGCCTGGTTCGGAGGATGCTTGCCGGGTGATCCGCATTGCTGATGGTATATTCGGTATGAATCACATGAAGTCGATCGCGCTGACTGGGTGTCAACCTGCCGCGCAACTTATCCAGATGTTGCGCCAGAACCGGCTCAAAAACCTGCTGATCGCCTATTAACGTCAGTTCAAGTTCCTGATATTTCTGCAGGGCAAGTAGCGCAGCGGGCACTGTCACCGGGGGGCCGACATCTCCCCCCATGACATCAATCGCGATGCGCCTGACTTTCGTCAAACTTATTCGTCGCCGAGATTAAGTACTTTTTTGCCTTTGTAGAAGCCATCGGCAGTCACGTGGTGACGACGATGCACTTCTCCTGTGGTCTTGTCCACAGACAGTGTTGCGCCGGTCAGCGCATCGTGGCTGCGACGCTGGTCACGACGGGCGCGGGATTTTTTGTTCTGTTGAACGGCCATGCGGGGTACTCCTGTTAATGATCAAATCAAATAGTGTTGCTGTCTTAGTGCTTTTCCATGTTCTTTTTCAGAGCGGCCAGTACCGAAAACGGATTTTCAGACTGGGTGGCAGCCGCTTCCAGTTGCCCTGCCTTGCTTATTTCATCCAGCGTCTGCTGCTGAACGGACGCCGGGTCGCATTGCTGGTGCACTGCAACGATCGGCAATCCCAGGATCAGCTGCTCTTCAATAATATCTGCCGGTACCAGTTCCTCTTCCCCGCAAACCCAGGGGTCATACTCTGCCGGCAGTTCTTTGGCGGCAGCCTCATCGGCCACCAATGCCAGGTTGACCGGTTCAGACAATGTCAGCGAAACAGGCTCAAGGCAACGTTGGCACTGGACATTTACGATTGCTTCAACCCTGCCCTCGATGCGCCGGCGTCCGCCGTCAAAACCAAACTGCAGACTGGCGTTGACCTGACCTGCGGTATCAGTCAGCAAGGTGCTCAGACGCTCCAGCCGGGACAATGGCAGGCTGCCTTCTACCAGCAGCGCGTGTCTGAACACCTTGCGGACGTCCAGAACCGGTGGAACCGGAGAAGCAAAATCGAGGGTATTAGCCATAGGCGCGCAATAATAGGGGCAAGTGTTGCCTCTGTCAAAAAATTCTTTCTATTTTCGCATATTTAACTGCTTTTTACCGTGTTTTTTGGCTGTTAGAGTGCAAATCTGCCCTCTTGTAGCGGCGCGGTGATTTTTAGTGCCTTGCCGGTTGCAGGATGTTGCAGAATCAACTGTCTGGCATGCAAATTGAGTTGGCGCACTTGCTCGAACCGGTGTCTTTTATGCGAGGTGTATTTATCATCGCCGATAATGGGGTGTCCGGCATGCTGGCAGTGTACACGAATCTGATGGGTGCGGCCGGTCAGCGGCTGAGCCTCGACAAGACTGGCATCGGGCCAGGTTTTCAGCAGCCGGAAACGGGTCAGTGATGGTTTGCCGCTTTTATCCACCCTGACTATGCGCTCACCTTCGTGAGGCTGAAATTTGCGCAATGGCACATCCACTTCTGTCAGTTCTGCCGGCCAGTGGCCATGGACAAGTGCTGAGTAGGTCTTGCGGATACGTTTCTGCTTCAGATCTTCCTGCAATGTCTTGAGCGCCAGACCTGACTTGGCGATCATCAGACAGCCGGAGGTCTCCTTGTCCAGTCGGTGAACAAGCTCGCGGAACTCACCCGGCGCAGCGGCAAAGCGAAGCGCTTCGATAACACCGACATTCGACCCGGTTCCTGCGTGTACCGCCAGACCGGAGGGTTTGTTGATAATCAGCAGCTCCTCGTCTTCATACAGAACGCTGTCCGCCAGCAGGCCAAGCAGTCTGTCTCCAGGTATTGCCATGGGTGTTTCCGCACTCAGGCGCAGCGGTGCAACACGGACAACATCGCCCTCACCTACCCGGGTGTCCGGTTTGCAGCGTTTTTTATTGATGCGGATCTCGCCCTTGCGGATCAGGCGGTACAGGTGCGATTTGGGCAGCCCACGCAGCCGGCTGAGCAAAAAATTATCCAGTCGCTGGCCGTCAGAATGAACCGATACACTGATCAGCTGGACACCGGTTCGCCCGGTTGCAAGTGTCGCATCGGCCGCCGGAACGGCATCGTCAAGAGTTTGCTGTATGTCGGTGTCAGACATGTGTGATGCGGTCCGTTGACAGTTTCAGATTGCGTGGGGCGACATTATAGCAGTTGTACCATGGCGAAGGCCGACGCCCGTGTCACTTATAGTGTAAAATTCGCGACTGATTTGATTTTATACCCGCCACAACAGGATGCAGCATGTTTACCATCAGAGAAATGCTTGAAGAGGCCGTCACCAAGGCACTGGTTCAGGTAACCGGACTGAGCACAGCCAAAGGACAGGTGATTTATGCAACACGAGCGGAGTTTGGTGATTACCAGGCCAACGGCGTCATGTCAGCAGCCAAACAATTGCGCAAAAATCCCCGCGAAATTGCCCAGGCTGTGCTGGATGTGCTGGAGGCGGGTGATCTGCTGGAAAAGGCGGAAATAGCGGGTCCCGGTTTTATCAATCTCTTCCTCTCCGGTGACGCGCTGGCCGCCCGTGCATCAGCGGCATTGACCGATCCGTCACTGTTGATCATTCCCGCAGCCGAAACACAGACCATTGTGGTCGACTATTCCAGCCCCAACCTGGCCAAGGAGATGCATGTTGGTCATCTGCGCGGCACCATCATTGGCGATTCCATCGTGCGGATACTGGAGGCTCTGGGGCACTGCGTGATTCGCCAGAACCATGTTGGTGACTGGGGAACCCAGTTTGGCATGCTGATCGCGCATATGAATTCGCTGACCGAGCAGGGGCAATCATTATCCAGTAATCTTGCTGACCTTGAGACGTTTTATCGGGCCGCCAAACAGCGATTTGATGAGGAACCCGAGTTTGCCGAACTGGCCCGCTCCTATGTGGTCCGGTTGCAGCAGGGTGACGCGGACTGCCGGGCCGCCTGGCAGCGATTTATTGACGAGTCCCTGCAGCACTGTCAGGAGGTTTATGATCAGTTGCAGGTCAGATTAAAACCCAGTGATCTGCGCCCGGAAAGTTTTTACAACAGCGACCTGCCCGAAATTGTCAACGAACTGGCTGGCAAAGGCCTGCTGACTGAGTCCAATGGCGCCCAGTGTGTGTTTCTGGATGATTTTAAAGGCAAGGACGGCGATCCACTGCCGGTGATTATTCAGAAAAGTGACGGTGGTTATCTGTATGCGACCACGGATCTGGCTGCGATTCGTTACCGGTCCCTGCAGTTGGGGGCTGATCGTGTGCTGTATGTGGTCGATGCGCGCCAGAGCCTGCATTTTCAGCAGATTTTTGCCGTAGCGGCAGCGGCCGGATTCTCCCGCACCAATTGCGCGCTTGAGCATATAGCTTACGGCACAATGATGGGCGAGGATGGCAAACCGTTCAAAACGCGCAGTGGCGATACGGTCAAACTCAAGGACTTGCTGAATGAAGCGGTCAGGCGCGCTTACGAACTTGTCACGGAAAAAAATCCCGACCTCAGCGAGGCCGAACGACATGAGATTGCGGCAACGGTGGGAATTGCTGCGGTAAAATACTCGGATCTGTCCAAGAACAGAACCAGCGATTACATATTTGACTGGTCCAGCATGTTGTCCTTTGAGGGGAATACGGCACCTTATCTGTTATATGCCTATGCAAGGATACAAAGTGTGATTCGCAGACTCGCTGCCGAGAATCAGCAACCGGGTACTGAAATTTTGTTGCAGGCGCCTGAAGAGCGCGCGCTGGCCTTAAAAATCCTGCAGTTTGCGGAGATTGTGCGGCAACTGGGCAATGATTGTCATCCCAATCAGCTGTGTCTGTACCTTTATGAGTTGTCGGGCATATTCATGAAATTTTATGAAAACTGCCCTATTCTAAAAGCCGAGGGAGTCACGCAGCGCAGCAGACTGGCGTTGGCCATGCTGACGGCCGGGACACTGAAACGCGGGCTTAACCTGCTGGGCATAGAACCGCTGCAAAAAATGTAACAAGCTACTGAACAAAAAACTGGCAAACAAAAAAGCCGGCAAATTTCCGTTTGCCGGCTTTTTTGTTAACTACTTTTTTTGTAATTTCATCAGACGGATACTCACCCGGTTATCCGGGCAAGACCTGTTTCAGTCGCACAATTCCAGCAGCAGTTTGTTCAGCTGGCGACTGAAACGCGCAGGGTCTTCCAGTTCGTTCCCGTCAGCCAGACTGGCCTGATCAAACAGCAGAGAAATCAGATCACCAAATCGCTCCTCGTCCGGCTCATGCTCCAGTTTGTTGATCAATGGATGCGCCGGGTTCAGCTCGAATATCGGTTTGGTATCAGGTACAGTCTGTCCCGACGCCTGCATGATGCGGCGCATCTGTGCCCCCATATCATCGTCGTCCAGCGCCAGGCACGCTGCCGAATCAGTCAGTCGGTGACTGACGCGGGCTTCCTTTATACGCTCTCCCAGACTGGTTTTGACCCGCTCCAGCAGGGGTTTCAGGTTTTCTTCCAGTTTTTCCTGCGCTGCCTTTTCTTCCTCGTCATCCAGTTTGCCCAGATCCAGGTCGCCGCGGGCGACATCCTGCAGGGATTTGCCGTCAAATTCGTGCAGATGGCTCATCAGCCATTCATCTATGCGGTCGGTCATCAGCAGCACTTCTATGCCCTTCTTGCGGAAAATCTCAAGGTGCGGACTGTTGCGGGCGGCTTTCTCGGAGTCCGCAATCAGGTAGTAGATCTTGTCCTGCTCAGGTTTCATGCGGGCAACATAGTCTTCCAGCCCCTGATCCTGTCCCTTGCTGTCTTCAGACGTGCTGGCGAACATCAGTAATTTGGCTATTGTTTCACGGTTGGCAAAATCTTCACCCGGGCCCTCTTTCAGCACCTGGCCAAATTCACGCCAGAATGTCGCGTACTTTTCGGTGTCGTCTTTTTTAAGTTTGCCAAGCATATCCAGCGCGCGTTTGGTCAGCGCACTGCGCATGGAATCAACAGCCGGGTCTTTCTGCAGTATCTCCCGGGATACGTTCAGGGAGATGTCATTGGAGTCGACCACACCCTTGATAAAACGCAGGTATAAGGGCAGGAACTGTTCAGCCTGATCCATGATGAATACACGCTGCACATATAACTTGAGCCCACGGACGCCGTCCCGGTTCCATAAGTCAAACGGCGCCCGGGCAGGCAGATACAGGAGACTGGTGTATTCCAGTTTGCCTTCTACCTTGTTGTGGCTCCAGCTGAGTGGCTGCTCGTAGTCATGGGCAATGTGTTTGTAAAACTCGGTGTATTCCTCATCACTGATGTCAGTGCGAGGCCGTGTCCACAACGCCTTGGCATCGTTTACTGCCTCATACTCGGGCGCGGCGTCTTTGTCTTCGGGAGATTTTTCATCCTGCTCCTGCTTCGGAAGCAATACCGGGATGGCAATGTGATCGGCATATTTTTTGACAATCTGACGCAACCGATACGCATCGGCAAATTCTGTTGACTCGGGTCTCAGCCGCAATATCACTGTTGTGCCCCGGGTCGCTTTTTCGGCACTCTCAATACTGTAGTCGGATTCGCCGGCTGATACCCAGCGCACGGCATCGCTGGCTGCTGCGCCTGCCTTGCGTGTAATCACTTCTACTTCGGAGGCCACAATAAAGGCGGAATAAAAACCCACGCCAAACTGGCCAATAAGCTGGGAATCCTTTTTCTGGTCACCGCTCAGCGACTCAAGAAACTGCGCTGTACCGGAGCGGGCGATTGTCCCCAGGTTACTGATCACGTCATCACGGTTCATGCCGATGCCGTTATCGCTGATGGAAATTGTACCGGCCTCTTTGTCAAAATCGATGATTACCTCGAGCTCGGTATCGTTTTCATAGATATCAGGATGGGACAATGCCTGAAAGCGGAGTTTGTCAGCCGCATCTGATGCATTGGAGATCAACTCCCGAAGAAATACCTCTTTGTTGCTGTAAAGCGAATGGATCATCAACTGCAGAAGCTGTTTAGCTTCCGTTTCGAATCCGCGCGTTTCCTTTTTTGTTTCCGTTGTCATGCAACAAACCTCTGCGTTTATCTGAATTCCGGTAAGCATAAAAAAACCCGGATACCTTTCGATACCCGGGTTTTTTTATGGGGGCAGTAGCCCACTATTTCAAGTGCCGCCCGCTATTTGAAGAGCAGCAGTCTCAGGACTGGTAATACTCAATCGACTCCTGCTTGCGAGCCTGCAGCGCTTCGTGACGCGCCTTGGAGCTCTGCACAAAGGTCACAAACTGACCGGCATTATTGGTGCCGAGGTCACGCGCGCGCTGCGCGGCAGTCAGTGCTTCATCAAAGCGATCCAGCTCAACCAGCGCCCGTGCCAGCGAAAGCTGAACATCGCCCTGATTTTCCAGGCCGCCTCTATCCAGTGCGGTACGCATGGCATCAACAGCGCTTTCATAGTCACGGTTCATCAGGTGGATATAACCCAGATAATCCCAGGACTCGGCATCATCCTCTATTTCCACCAAACGCTCAGCCGGTTCAACAGCATCCGCAAACTCGGATGCCATGATGTACATCTGGGTCAGACGACGCAGGTTTTGCCCTGTTTCTTCGACGATGCCCTGGTTGATGCCGTCCTCCAGAATCCGGATTCCCCGTATGGGTGCATCCATACCTGCCAGCGACTGAGCCAGGTTAAGGAAATGACCTTCAGCCTCAAAATAACCCTTGGTGTAGGCCAGTTCCATGGTCTGAAGACGTTTCTGATCATCGTCCAGGAAGCCATAGATAGACGCAAGGTTGAGCCAGTCCGGGCCTTCATCAAAGATGGCTACTATGGTCTGCGTTACCTGCAGAGCATTGTTGTAGTCCTCCAGTTCGATATACATGGCATTGAGCAGGGTGTATATATTCTTGGGAATCTCACGACCTTCAGCCCTGAGCATATCCATATAGCTCAGCAGGTGTGGAATCGCCAGCGTGAACTCCTGCAGATTGTAATGCGACAGTGCCAGCATCTGGAATACCGACGTACTCTCTTCTGCTGAAAGCGTTCTCCATTGCTCAAGCGTGCGAATGGCATCCTGAAAGCGCTCTTCAACGGCGTAAAGCTGACCGAGCGACTGCAACGCGCGCAGGCGCTGATCTTCGCGCAGGTTTTCAATCGCCAGAATGCGTTCAAAAGTCAGCATTGCGTTACCAATATCATCCAACGCCAGATAGTAGTTGGTGTAGAAGTTGAGCATGGTGGCTTTTTCGAAATCATTCAGCGTGTCGAATCGCTCATTCAGCGAATCCAGTTCACGTTTGGCACCCGGCAAATCAGGCTCGACACCTTCTTCAGCAGGGTTCATCATTTCCTGAACTTCGGCTATAACACGGTAAACCCGGTCACTCAGCGTGTCAGAACGACGCGTGGGTGGTGGCTGACGCGGGCCATCCTCTTCTTCCTGCGCGTATGCAGGGGTTGACAGTACCAGGGAGCCCATGGTGCCCGTTGTGGCCAGAAATGCTGCCAGTATGGCGGATCTGAGAATTGTATTGTTAGATAACATCTCTACTTACTCCTCCAGCTGGAAGCGGAAAACGTACTGGACGTTTGGTACTTCGACCGCGACCCCGTTGACAACACGGGGCTGGAAACGGAAGCGTTCGGCTGCGCGTATTGACGCAGAGTCGAACATGCCACGCGGCTCAGCGTCAACTACCTGAACATCACGTACACCACCTGTTTCGGTGACAGTGAACGCAACCTGACACCAGCCTTCGATGCCACGCTGGGCAGCTCGGGTCGGGTAAGTCGGTTGAATGTTAACCAGAGGCAGCATTTCACCGTCGGTAGCGCCCAGGCCGGCAGCGCCGATATCCAGATCAAAATCGACAGCCACGTTTTCCCGTGCAATATTCAGGTTGCCACCATCGTCCATATCAATATTGCGATCGGGCGGTGTGGGTGGTGGCTCGTTAACGTCTTCAAGTGGTTCCGGACGCTCAACTTCACGGATAACTTCCATGACGATTTCCGGCATGGTTGCATCCACAATCCGGATAACATTGGACTGAGTATTCAGATCCCCACCCGTAGCAATAAGTGCCTGCATGAAATAGAACAAAGCCAGAGTAACAAGACCTGCCATTGCCACAGACATCAACCATCGAACTGCTTTCATGATTTAGTTCTCCGTTGAAATGGACACAGACGCGATATTGGCATCGCGTGCGGCCCGCAGAATTGACATGACGTGCTCATTCTGTGCGGAACGATCACCCTGAATTACAACTGATGCATTAGGCGTTTCAGCCAGTCGTCGCTCAAAGCGGGACCGGATGAACCGGGCATCTATCTGTTCGTTGTCAATCCAGATCTGACCGTCATCGCTGACAGCGATCAGAATCAGATCCTTTGAACGCGGCTCTGCCGTCGATGCTTCCGGTTTTAATACTTCGATACCGGCCTCGGTAATAAATACCGAGGTAACGATAAAGAAAATCAGCAGGATGAAGACAACATCAAGCATCGGGGTCAGGTCAATCTCCCCGGTGTTCTCATCATCACCCCGTCTTTTCATCAAACCTGTTTTCATTATTATGCCTTTCCAGAATCTCTAATTGATTTAGGCCATGTGATCTTCAAGAAGTTCCAGGTCACGATCTATACGGTGCTTCAGCCAGTTGCTGGCAAAGATGCCGGACAACGCGCCGACCATGCCTGCCATTGTCGGGATGGTCGCCTTGGACACACCGCCGGCCATGGACTTGGCGTCACCGCCACCAGTCAATGCCATGACATAAAACACTTCAATCATGCCGGTCACCGTGCCCATCAGACCCAGGAGCGGACAGACCACCACCAGGGTTTCGATGATTGGCATGGACGATTTCAGGTCCAGCGACAGCTCAGAGATCATCATGTTACGGATCTGCTGAGCGCGCCAGGAACGGGTGTCACTACGACCAGCCCATGTCGCGAGGGTCTGTTTGACCCTCTTGGCATGTGTTGAGTGCAGATACCAGACCCGCTCGAATATCATCGACCACTTTACCAGTAACAGAGTACCAATCACCCACAATACCGGGCCGCCCCTGTTCATAAAGTCCATGATCGCGTCATAAAGATCGAGCAGCGCGAAATACATGGTGCGCCCCCTTAAGCCTGAGCTTTATTGATTGAAGCTTCAGCTTTGCGGGCAATGATACCAGTGGCCTGTTCTTCCAGAATATGGATGATACGGTCGCTTTTACTTTTCACCCAGGTGTGCATCAGGATGGTCGGAATCGCAACTGTAATACCCAGTACCGTGGTCATCAATGCCATGGAGATACCACCGGCCATGATGGTCGGGTCACCAGCACCGTAAACGGTGATCTGCTGGAACACCTGAATCATACCGGTTACCGTACCCAGCAGACCCATCAGCGGGGCAATGGCTGAAATGATCTTGATAAAGGTCAGATAACGTTCCAGCGCCGGCGTTTCCTGCAGAATGGCTTCGCCAAGCTTCAGTTCCAGCGTTTCCGTGTCCACATTCGGGTTGGATTCGGCTACCAGCAGAACTCGACCCAGCGGGTTGTTCTTGTTGGCCTTGTCAGACTTGACCTGAGAGTTCACCTTGGCTGCAACCAGCGTCAGGATGAAGGAGCGAATCAACGCTACCAGCACGGCAATTACACCGACTGCTATAATGGCGTAACCGATTTCACCTGAGTTCTGGCGAACCTGCTCGGCAGGTGTCGGGAAGTTGATCAGGTTGGCCATCAGACTGCCGCCCAGTGCACCGGTGGGGTCTATGCCAACCTTGTGCATGCCGCTTTGCGCAGCTTCCAGGGTTTGTGCCTGTGAAACAATACTGGAGGATGGCTGGCGTGGCAGCACCTGCAGGTGACCAACAGAGCCGAGGAAGGACAGGTAGTCACCATCAGCGATGGCATTAAATGAGCCAACACGTGTAATGGTTCGGCTTTCCTGTTCGCCCGAGGGCAGGCCCACAACGTCGTTGTATTGCACTACGCGGCCGGACTCAACGAGTTCCTGCTGCATGTAGAACCAGAAACGTTCAATTTCGTCTACCCGAACCTGTTCGGTATCACTGGCTACCCGCTCGATAAACGAGTCGAGGAACTCGTTACGGCCCGGATACTGAGCACTGACTAGAGAGTTTTCGAAGATGCCGCGGAAGTCACCGGCAACACCCTGAATGGTACCTAATAGCTCGTTCAGGTTGGCCCGGACTTCACGCAACTGTGCGCGAGCGTCAATAAGGAGTTGACGGTTTTCGTCAAACACACCTTCCAGACGGGCGTTTTCAGCTTCCTCCTGAGTGATTCGCTCACGCGTCTCGGTCAGGATCTGCTGCTGCTGGTCGACCTGCTGCTGGAATCTCTGTTCACGATCACGTGCGTCCTGAGACTCAATAACTCTGTTTTCCTCAACATTACGGAGCAGTTCAGACAGACTGCCTGCTGGTTGTTGCGCAAATGCCTGCGTGGATACTGCAAGAAATACGCCCGTAAGAGAAATGCCTGCTAATTTGATTATGTTCTTTTTCACTGTGCTGACTCCGGCGCAACAATTGGTATTTCAAAGATTTCTGGTGCAATCAGACCGCTTGCGACGTTGATTGCATCACGAATCGCGTTTCGGTACTCACCGTCCTCAAGCGTCACCCACTGGCCTGCCTGAGGGTCCCAGGCACCAGTCATGGAGCGATCCTTGGTCTGGTATGCCAACGACACCCGACCTACACGCAACATATCGACATCACGCTGAGTACCGTCGATCATCAGGGTTGTCGGGTAGGTTTCGCGAGTTCGACCGTAGGCGTTTTCAGTCTGGTACAGCACCAGAATCTGGCGGAAGCGCTCAGCCGTGGAGACGTTTGGGTTATCAATGGCATCCCGGACAAACTGGATGCGGGCACGGCGCTGATCCAGATGGAACGGCATATCAAGATCGATAAACTGCTCGATACTGGCGATCATGCGATTCATCAATAATGGGAGTTCCTGTGTCACGTTGCGCACTTCGGCAATGGACTCGGCAATTGTGTTCAGTTCACCTTCCTGAATCGCGATCTGTCTGCGCCAGTTGGCATTCAGAACCAGCAGAGCTTCAAGGTTGTCGCTTTCCAGTTTGAATTCTTCGAACAGGGAACTAGATGAATTGGAGAGTCTGTTGATGCGTACCTGGGACTCGGCGGCCTCCTGGTTGATCTCTCCTACTACATTTTGTGCCCGCCCGATAACGCTGGTATCAACGTCCTGAGCCTGGGCTGTTCCGATCACCAGCAATGACGCCAGCGGTAACAGAACCTTTGAATATAATCGACGGTTTTTCATGTGCCATCCTGTTATTGTATTAAACACTTCGGTACCTATACCGAATGTGACTTCTTATCTATCGTGCTTTTCAGCTTGACGTATTAACATCCAAACAACGATCCATCGGTTGGGCAATCCTGCAACATTCAGGCCAGCCAGTTACGTTTCTCCACGAATAATTCTTAGGTGTGGAGGATCGTAACAAAAACGGGCAAGATCGAGCCACTTGCCGTAAATTCAATGCTCCCTGCCGAATTATGTAGCCAAGACTACCACAACACGTTTGAATTTTTGAACCTCCCGAAGGAGATATTTTCAGAAATTGAATCATTGCCGGCAGTCTGCCGCACCATATCGGTTCATGGGCGCGATCGGCGCACATGAACCGGGCAGCGCACTTACCAGCCAGTTACTTCCTTCAGCGCATCACCAATATCAGCCAGACTGCGCACAGTTCTGACACCGGCATCCTGCAGTGCTGCAAACTTCTCGTCCGCTGTACCCTTGCCTCCGGAAATGATTGCGCCGGCATGGCCCATACGTTTACCGGCAGGTGCCGTTACACCGGCGATGTAAGATACCACAGGTTTTGTGACATTCTCTTTGATATATGCCGCAGCTTCTTCTTCTGCGCTGCCGCCAATCTCGCCAATCATTACAATGGCCTCAGTCGCCGGATCTTTTTCGAACATTTCCAGAATATCAATGAAGTTGGAACCCGGAATGGGGTCTCCACCAATACCCACACAGGAGGACTGACCAAAACCATGGTCGGTGGTCTGCTTCACTGCTTCATAGGTCAATGTACCGGAGCGGGACACAATGCCGACCTTGCCTGGTTTGTGTATGTGACCGGGCATGATGCCGATCTTGCACTCGCCTGGTGTGATTACACCCGGGCAGTTTGGTCCGATCAGGCGCACGCCCAGTTCGTCACACTTGACCTTGGCGTCCAGCATGTCCAGTGTAGGGATACCCTCGGTGATGCAGACAATCAGCTTGATGCCGCCGTTGGCCGCTTCCAGAATGGAGTCTTTGCAAAACGGCGCAGGTACATAGATGACGCTGGCGTCAGCACCTGTTGCTTCAACCGCTTCACGAACAGTGTTGAACACAGGCAATCCCAGGTGAGTTGTACCACCCTTGCCCGGCGTCACACCGCCCACCATTTTGGTGCCGTAGGCAATTGCCTGCTCGGAGTGGAATGTGCCTTGTGAGCCAGTAAACCCCTGGCAGATGACTTTAGTGTCTTTATTTATAAGTATGCTCATTATTTACCCTCCGCGGCCTTGACGACTTGCTGGGCAGCGTCGGTCAGACTGGTTGCAGCGATGATGTTCAGCCCACTGTCGGCCAGTGCCTTGGCGCCCAGGTCCGCGTTGTTGCCTTCCAGGCGAACCACAACAGGCACTTTGACGCCGACTTCTTTAACTGCACCGATAATACCTTCAGCGATCATGTCACAGCGCACAATGCCACCGAAGATGTTGACCAGCACCGCCTTGACGTTGTCGTCCGACAGAATGATCTTGAATGCTTCAGTAACGCGCTCTTTGGTCGCGCCGCCGCCCACGTCAAGGAAGTTGGCGGGCTGGCCACCGTGCAGATTGACGATATCCATGGTGCCCATGGCCAGGCCCGCGCCATTCACCATGCAACCGATATTGCCATCCAGTGCCACGTAGTTCAGTTCAAAGCTGGCCGCATGCGCTTCGCGCGGATCGTCCTGTGACGGATCGTGCATCTCACGCAGTTTGGGCTGACGGTACAGCGCATTGCCATCGATACCCAGCTTGGCATCCAGACAATGCAGATTGCCGTCTTCCTTGATGACCAGTGGGTTGATTTCCAGCAGTGCCAGGTCGTAGTCGGCAAACAGTTTTGCCAGTCCCAGGAAGATGTTGGTGAACTGCTTGACCTGATCACCTTTTAATCCGAGCTGAAACGCCAGGTCGCGACCCTGATAGGGTTGTGCGCCGACCAGTGGATCAACCGTTGCCTTGAGAATTTTCTCGGGCGTGTCATGAGCCACTTTTTCGATTTCGACACCACCTTCGGTGGATGCCATGAATACAATTCGACGTGAAGAGCGATCCACAACTGCGCCCAGATAAAGCTCCTGTGCGATGTCAGTGCAGGATTCAACCAGAATTTTGCTGACTGGCTGGCCATTGGCGTCAGTCTGGTAAGTCACCAGGCGTTTGCCCAGCCACTGTGCAGCGAATGCTTTGGCATCTTCACGGCTCTTGATCAGTTTGACACCGCCCGCTTTACCACGACCACCTGCGTGCACCTGGGCCTTGACGACCCACATATCACCGCCAATCTTGTCACAGGCTTCTGCTGCAGCTTCCGGCGTATCAACAGCATAACCCTTGGAAACAGGCAACCCGTATTCAGCGAACAACTGCTTGCCTTGATATTCGTGTAGATTCATTCTGTAGTTCCTCTGTTATGAAAACGCACGAATCAATTGCGCTTACGTTTATTGGCAGCATGGATGGCATGACCGCCAACAGCCAATGCTGCTTCGTGCACTGCTTCCGACAGGGTCGGATGTGAAAACATGGTCAGTCCGAGATCTTCGGCGCTGGCACTGAACTCCATGGCAATCGCCACCTGCTGCACAAGATCAGCGGCACTTGGGCCAATGATATGTGCGCCCAGCACGCGATCGGTTTTGGCATGAGCAATCAGCTTGACCAGGCCGGCTGTATCGTTAGCCGCCATGGCGCGGCCATTGATGCTGAACGGGAAGGTGCCGACATTGTATTCAACGCCCTCGTCCTTCAGTTGCTGTTCCGTTTTGCCAACCCAGGCAATCTCCGGGTGTGTGTAGATAACAAAAGGCACCAGGTCGTAGTTGACCTGGGTTTTTTTGCCGGCGATACGCTCGGCAACCATGACGCCCTCTTCCATTCCCTTGTGTGCCAGCATCGGGCCGCGTACCAGATCACCAGCTGCCCAGACACCATCAACGGATGTTGCACACTGGTCATTGACGACCACAAAACCGCGCTTGTCGAGTTCAACACCACAATCATCAGATAACAGATTGGCAGAAACCGGGCGACGACCAACGGCAACAATCAGCTTGTCAAACACAATTTCCTGATCGCCGTCTTTGTCGGTGTAGTTGACTGTGACAGTTTTGTTCTTGCCCCTGCCACCGATTTTGCTGCCGGTAACCTTGCTGGACAATTTGATATCCAGTCCCTGCTTTGCAAACACCTTGGCGGCTTCTTTCGCAACCTGGGTGTCGACAGCCGGCAGGAATGTATCCATGGCCTCGATCACAGTCACTTCAGATCCAAGGCGCGCCCAGACACTGCCCAGCTCAAGACCAATTACACCTGCTCCGATCACGCCCAGTCGTTTGGGAACTGCGGAGAACTCAAGCGCGCCAGTAGAGTTGACAATGGTTTCCTGATCAACAGGCGTTGGCGGAATATCAATCGGCTCGGAACCTGCGGCCAGAATGATGTGATCGGCCTCCAGTTCCTGCTTGCTGCCGTCAGCTGCAGTGACTTCCACTTTTTTGCCTTTCAGCAATTTACCGGCGCCCTGAATGCCTTCCACCTTGTTGGCGGCAAACAGACCTTTCACTCCCTGGGTAAGCTGTTTGACGATTTTGTCCTTGCGGCCGATCATCTCCGGCACATCAATTTCAATCTTGTCCAGTTTGATGCCGTGTACGGCAAAATCATGACTGGCTTCTGCGAATTTGTGCGACGAATCCAGCAGCGCTTTTGACGGAATGCAGCCCACGTTGAGGCAGGTGCCACCATACACCGGGTCATTCTTGTCATCGTGCCACTTCTCAACACAGGCTGTTTTCATGCCCAGTTGTGCGCATCGAATGGCTGCTACATAACCAGCCGGTCCGGCACCTATTACCACTACATCGTATTTCTTGCTCATAATATTTCCTGCCCACTTGTCTGTCAGTTGCCGATCTCTTAAGCGCGTGAGCCACAGCGCATTGATTGCTGTGGCTCACGGAGCGCGGACTGAATAGCTGATATCCGCGTGACGCCCTGTTGTCAGATCTCCAGAAGAATTCTGGCGGGATCCTCCAGCAGGTCCTTGATAGTCACCAGAAACTGCACTGCCTCTTTGCCGTCAATCATGCGGTGATCATAGGATAGTGCCAGATACATCATTGGTAAAATTTCAACTTTACCGTTGACCGCCATTGGTCGTTCCTGAATCTTGTGCATACCCAGTATGGCTGTCTGAGGAGGATTCAGAATGGGTGTGGAAAGCAGCGAACCAAACACGCCGCCATTGGATATGGTAAAGGTGCCGCCTGTCATTTCATCGATTGACAGCTTGCCGTCTTGTGCCTTGTTGCCATACTCACGGATTTTGGCTTCCACCTGAGCCAGGCTCATGTGATCGGCATTGCGCAACACAGGCACGACCAGCCCGCGCGGAGACGACACAGCTACACCGATATCCTGGTAGCCGTGGTAGACAATATCACTGCCATCGATTGATGCATTGACCGCGGGGTAGCGCTTAAGTGCTTCAACGCAGGCGCGTACAAAGAAAGACATGAATCCGAGGCGCACACCATCGTGTACTTTCTCAAACTGATCCTTGTAGCGCGATCGCAGCGCCATGACTGGTGCCATGTTCACTTCATTGAAGGTGGTCAGCATTGCTGTAGACTGGGAAGCCTGCAGCAGCCGTTCCGCCACTTTGGCGCGCAGCCGGCTCATCTGTACACGTTCTTCAACACGACCGGATGACATGTCTGTGCCAGACGGCATTTCCCGTGAATAACCCGCAGAGGTGGACTTGCTTGCACCTGCGCCCTCTATTGCATTCAGCACATCTTCCTTGGTGACTCTGCCGTCCTTGCCGGTTCCACTGATTTCGCCTGCTTTCAGGCCGTGTTCTTCAGCAAGCTTTTTGGCAGCCGGGCTGAGCGCCGGCGCATCGCCCTGAGCGGACGTTTTGGCCGCAGGTTCTGCAGCCGCAGCTCCTTTATCCGAACTGGCTTTATCCGAACTGGCTGATTCGGTTTTTGCTGATGTGTCAGCAGACTTGCCGGCATCCGCTGCAGCCCCTTCGGCAACCAGTGCTATCAGCTCATTGCTGACGATGGTATCACCTGTATCCTTGACGATCTTTTCAAGCACGCCATCTGCCGGTGAGACAACTTCAATGACGACTTTGTCGGTCTCAATATCGACAAGCAATTCATCACGTTTGACTGCATCACCGGGCTTTTTGTGCCAGCTGGCAATGGTACCGTCAGGTACAGATTCCGGCAGTTGTGGTGCTTTGATCTCAATAGCCATTTTTATTCCTTACACATTCATGTGTCATGATTATCGTTTGCTAACTAATTAATCCAGGTCGCCCAGCGCCTGTTCGAGAAATGCGTTCAGTTGCTGCAAATGCAGTTCCGGATAGCCTGCAGCTGCTGCAGCTGATGCTTCCCGGCCGGCGTAACGCAAGCTGATTCCCGAGTACAGTGTCTGGATGACATTGCGCATATGATGCTGACTGGAATACCAGGCCCCCTGATTCATGGGCTCTTCCTGACACCAGACAACATCCCTGACGTTTTTGTACAACTCCATGTTCGCGCGCAGATCACTTTCCGGGAATGGATACAGCTGTTCCAGACGAATGATTGCGACATTGTCTATCTCGCGCTTTGTTCGTTCGGCGCGAAGGTCGTAGTACACTTTGCCGGAACAGAGTATGACTCTCTGGACGTCATCGGGCTTTATGGAGGCATCGGTTTCTCCGATGACAACCTGGAACGTACCGTTCGCCAATTCTTCCAGCGTCGATGTGGTCTCCTTGTGCCGCAGCAGACTCTTCGGGGACATCACAATCAGTGGCTTGCGCAACGGGCAGAGCACCTGACGGCGCAACATGTGGAAGACCTGTGCGGAAGTAGTCGGCAAACACACCTGAATATTGTGTTCGGCACAGAGTTGCAGGAACCGCTCCAGGCGCGCTGACGAGTGTTCCGGACCCTGTCCTTCATAGCCGTGCGGCAGCAACATGGTCAGGCCGCAGAGACGCTGCCATTTATGTTCGCCGCTGGTTATGAACTGATCGATAACAACCTGCGCCGAGTTGGCAAAATCACCAAACTGGGCTTCCCATATCACCAGCGCGTTCGGCATTGTTGTGGCGTAACCGTATTCGAATGCCAGCACAGCTTCTTCTGACAACAGCGAATCATAGATACAGAACATTTTCGGATCGCTTACCAGCGATCGCAACGGTATGTATTCCTGCTCACTGTCCTGATCGCGCAGGACTGCATGGCGATGCGAGAACGTGCCACGGCCGACATCCTGACCGGTGATACGAATACGATTGCCTGTGGTCAGTACGCTGGCGTATGCCAGAGTCTCGGCAAATCCCCAGTCAACCGGCAATTCACCGTCGGCCATTTTCTGGCGGTCATCTGCAATTTTCTGCACCTGACGATGCAGCTTGAGATCGTCCGGCAGAGTGGTAATCTTTTTGGCCAGAGCTTTCAGTGACTCAAGCTTGATGGTGGTGTTGTAGTGCGGACTCCAGGTGTGGCCCAGATAGGGATTCCAGTCCACAAACATCTCAACATTCGGCTCTTTTATCAGGCTTTTGACAACATGCGCACCGGTGTCCAGCGCATTACGATAGGAGCTGTTGAGCTCATCTATCTCTTCAGTTGTTGCAATGCCTGCCGTAATCATTTTTTCCGCATACAGCGCACGTGTAGTCAGGTGCTTGCGAATTTTCTGATACATCAGAGGCTGGGTAGATGCAGGCTCATCCGTCTCGTTATGTCCGCGACGGCGGTAACAGACCAGATCTATCACCACATCCTTTTTGAATTCATAACGGAAATCAAGTGCGAGCTGGGTTACAAAAAGCACCGCCTCAGGGTCATCCGCATTCACGTGAAAAATGGGTGCCTGCACCATTTTTGCCACATCAGTACAATACTCGGTTGATCGCGCATCATCCTGCCGGCTGGTAGTAAACCCCACCTGGTTATTGATGATCAGATGTACCGTTCCGCCGGTACCATAGGCACGGGTCTTGGACATCTGGAAGGTTTCCATCACAACGCCCTGGCCGGCGAATGCGGCATCGCCATGTATGCTCACCGGTATTACCGCATGGCCAAGATTGTCCTTGCGGCGATCCTGACGTGCACGCACCGATCCTTCGACCACCGGAGATACTATCTCCAGGTGAGACGGGTTGAATGCCATCGCCAGATGCACTTCTCCGCCCGGTGTCATGATATTGGAAGAGAACCCCTGGTGATACTTCACATCGCCTGAACTTGTGTACTTGGCGCGGCCTTCAAATTCACTGAACAGATCTGCAGGGTTCTTGCCAAGAATATTGACCAGCACATTCAGACGGCCACGGTGAGCCATGCCAATCACGACTTCCTTTACACCGTAACTTCCGGCTCGCTGGATAAGTTCGTCAAGCAGCGGTATCAGGCTTTCGCCGCCTTCCAGACCAAACCGTTTGGTGCCCGGATATTTGGAATCCAGATGCTTTTCCAGTCCTTCAGCGGCGCTCAGGCGCTCCAGCAAATGACGCTTTACCTCATCACTGAATCCGGGGTTGCCATGTTTGGGTTCAATGCGTTTCTGTATCCACTGCTTTTGCGCCAGATCCACGATATGCATGAACTCATATCCGATCGAACCACAGTAGATTTTTTCCAGTACATCAACAATTTCACGCAGCGTTGCGGTGTCACGATTGATGTGCAGGGATCCGGTCTGAAACACTGTTGAGTTGTCGGCCGGAGAAAGATTATGAAAGTCGAGCTCAAGATCAGGAACCCGCTCTCTGTGCATCAGGGCCAGAGGATCAAGGGCGGCCTTTTGATGACCACGGACCCGGTAGGAGCTGATCAGGTGCAGTACCTGTACCTGCTTGTTCTCATGCTCGGAGTTGACGACAACATCATTGCTGAGCACAGGCATAAACCGACTGGTTTTGCCAAGGCGGCGGAAGTACTCCTGGATCTCGCGATGAGATACATCCGCCTGCGGCTGCTCCGCAATTTTGGGCAGTGTATCGAAGTAGTTGCGCCACTCGTCGGGCACCTGCTCCGCATTTTTCAGGTACAGGTCATACAGCTGTTCAACGTATTCCGCATTGCCACCAGACAGATGGCCACTGCTCCACATTAACTCCATGATGCTGTCATGCATATTTTAAGATTCCTGAATTAAAAGAAACACCGCTTACAGCACCGCCTTTTGAGCAATGCTGCCGGTATCCCTCTTCAATTATTACTGTTATCAAGCACCACGATCGAGCAACATATGACGAATATGACCAATTGCCTTGGTCGGGTTCAGACCTTTCGGACATACGGCCACACAATTCATGATGCCACGGCAGCGAAACACGCTGAACGGATCTTCCAGTCCTGCCAGTCGTTCCTCGGTAGCGGTATCCCTGCTGTCAGCAAGGAAACGGTAGGCCTGCAACAAACCGGCCGGACCGATAAACTTGTCAGGGTTCCACCAGAATGACGGACAGTTTGTGCTGCAGCATGCACACAGAATACATTCATACAGCCCGTCCAGCTTGGCTCGATCCTCTGGCGACTGCAGTCGTTCGATGGCGGGCGCCGGCGTGTCGTTGACCAGGAACGGATTTACCTTCTCGAACTGCCTGTAGAATATACTCATGTCCACAACCAGGTCGCGTACGACCGGCAGGCCTGGCAATGGTCGCAGGATCAGTTTGCCCTTTTTGGCAACTGCAGAGACTGGCGTAATACAGGCAAGACCGTTGGTACCATTGATGTTCATGCCGTCGGAGCCGCATACACCCTCGCGGCACGAACGACGGTAGCCCAGCGTGGGATCCTGATTCTTGATCAGTTGCAGCACGTCAAGCACCATAAGATCCTTGCCTTCCGGCAACTCGATCTGATAGTCACGCATGGACGGTTTGCTGTCAGTTTCCGGGTTGTAGCGATAAACACTGACTAACACGTTAGTTCACCTTTTCGC
The DNA here is from genome assembly GCA_963974875.1 of uncultured Pseudohongiella sp. Classification (GTDB taxonomy): domain Bacteria; phylum Pseudomonadota; class Gammaproteobacteria; order Pseudomonadales; family Pseudohongiellaceae; genus Pseudohongiella. The sequence goes on from CAXBER010000006.1 coordinate 216,343, forward strand.
AGTATCTGAATTAGTAGGTACGAATCATGGGTTCAAATTTATCAACCGTTTTGGGCGCAAAATTGACCGATCTTTTGGTTACCTTGCGTTCAGCCGGGTGATACATGGAATGACACAGCCAGTTCTCATCGTCGCGTTCCTGGAAGTCTTCACGGGCATGTGCACCACGGCTCTCAGTCCGTATTTCGGCAGCCAGGGCAGTTGCTTCAGCCACTTCAAACAGGTTTTCCAGTTCCAGCGCCTCAATACGGGCAGTATTGAATGCGTTGCTCTTGTCTTCCAGTTTGACGTTGGCAATACGCGGGCGCAGCGCTTCAAGTTTCTGCACACCTTCGCGCATGAAATCACCGGTACGGAATACGCCAAAATGATTCTGCATGATGGTTTGCAGCTCGGCGCGCAATTCGGACACTCTTTCACCTTCAGTGCTGTTGTTCAGCCGGTGCAGGCGTCCCATGGATTGCTCGACATCTGACTCAGAAGCCTTGCGATAATCGATACCCTGACCCAGCATGGACTCAATGTGCATGCCGGCTGCACGCCCGAAGACCACCAGGTCCAGCAGCGAATTGCCGCCCAGGCGGTTAGCGCCATGAACTGACACACAGGCTACTTCACCCACCGCGAACAGGCCGGGGATCTGCACATCCTCGCCCTTTGCGTTCTGGGTGATGGCCTGGCCATGTATATTGGTAGCGATGCCACCCATCATGTAATGACAGGTCGGGATAACGGGGATGGGTTCCTTGACCGGATCAACGTGAGCAAACGTGCGCGACAGTTCCAGAATACCCGGCAATTTCTCATTCAGTACTTTCTCGCCCAGGTGGTCGAGTTTCAGCATGACGTGATCAGCGTTGGGACCACAGCCTTTGCCGGCAATGATTTCCTGAATCATGGAGCGGGCAACAACATCGCGGCCGGCAAGATCCTTGGCATTGGGTGCATAACGCTCCATGAAGCGCTCGCCATCCTTGTTGATCAGATAACCACCTTCGCCACGACAACCTTCGGTTACCAGTGTACCTGCACCATAGATGCCGGTCGGGTGGAACTGCCACATCTCCATGTCCTGTACGGGATATCCGGCGCGCAATGCCATGCCAATGCCGTCACCGGTATTGATCAGCGCATTGGTGGTCGACGCGTAGATACGCCCTGCTCCGCCCGTGGCCAGGACGGTCGCTTTTGACTGCACATATACAGTTTCACCAGTTTCAATACAGATCGCGATGACACCAACAACGACACCGTCCTGGTTGCGAACCAGATCCACGGCATACCATTCGTTAAAGAAAACTGTCTTGTTTTTCAGGTTGCCCTGATAGAGTGTGTGCAGCAATGCATGGCCGGTCCGGTCAGCTGCGGCGCAAGTGCGGGCTGCCTGGCCACCCTTGCCAAAATTCTTGGACTGGCCGCCGAATGGGCGTTGATAAATACGTCCATTTTCAGTTCGGGAAAACGGCAGTCCCATGTGCTCCAGCTCAAACACCGTTTTCGGCCCCTCGCTGCACATATACTCGATAGCGTCCTGATCGCCGATGTAGTCGGAGCCCTTGACGGTGTCGTACATGTGCCAGCGCCAGTCATCATTCGGGTCATCACTGGCAATTGCGCAGGTGATGCCACCCTGTGCAGACACAGTGTGAGAACGTGTCGGAAACACTTTTGTAATAACAGCCGTGTTGTATCCGGATTGCGACAGCTGCAGAGCTGCACGCATACCTGCGCCGCCTCCGCCAACAATCACTGCATCAAACGAAATAGTACGCATACCGCTCATTTATAGTCCCCACAGAATCTGGATACCCCAAACGAGGTAGATGAAAATCAAAAGTACACAGGCGGCCTGGAACAGGAACCGGATAACCGTTCCCCTGCTGCCGATCATGTAGTTATTCAGATAGTCTGTAGCAACTGTCCACATGCCAATCCAGGCATGAGCGCACAACGCCAGCAGTGCTGCCAGACTGGCAATGCGCATCCAGGTGGTGCTGAACAGGGCATGCCATTCAGCATAGCCCAGGTCTGGTGTCATCACCATGAACCCGAGCAGGCCCACAAAATAAATGCCCAGGATCACCGCGCTGACGCGCTGGATAACCCAGTCCGACAAGCCATTACGGCTCAGATTCATTACATTTTTTACCATGTCTACCATATCCAGAACCCCGCAGCGATGATGGCCACCGCCGATACGATGATAACCAGGCGGGCCCCGGTGACACCGCCTTCAAGCGTTTCGCCGATGCCCATATCCATGATCAGGTGCTTGATGCCGGCAATCAGGTGATACAGCAAACCTGCCACGATCGCCCACAGCACAAATTTGAACACAGGAGCACTCAGCCATTGCTGCACATTGCCGAAACCCTGCTCGGAACGCAGAGACTCGGCCAGCAGAAACAGCAGGACGGCAACGCCGGCAAAAATAAATACGCCAGAGATTCGATGCAGGATCGATGTAATTGCCGGAAGCGGGAAATGGATTTTTTGTAGTTCAAGATTCTTGGGTCTGTTGTCTTTCACTGGTAACCATTTATCGTCTGGCCCGGAATCGGGCTCGGTTGCTGATACGACCATTGCCACAAGCTCAGGATGCAGCACTGATCAACCTCCGGAGAGTCTGGACAAGGCAAGAACCTGCTCAGGCGCTTCGTTGACTGGACCGATAAATTCGATATCGGAAGTTCAGGCGACGAGTATAGACTTGTAACAACTGAAATACAATAAAACCACCCTCTCAGAGGCCTGTTTGGCATGCAAATATGACAATACATTGTCAGTGAGAAATTTTTGTCGACTTTAGGGGGTAATCACAAACCGGTTTATGATAGAGTACGCGTTTTGCCGCTGGCTCCCTGCTCGACCCAAATATCCGAATCAGGATCCGCCTCAGGATCTTAAAGTTGACCGGTTTCAGCCGGACTACAACTGCCGGCAGCTGGAAGTTTATCAGTCAGGAGTACACTATGAGTGAACAAAAAAAGGCCCTTTTAAACCTGGCCAGCAGCCAGGAAGCAATTGAGCTTCCGGTACTTGAAGGTACAATCGGTCCGGCTGTAGTTGATGTCCGCGGACTGGTCTCCAACGGCGTCTTTACCTACGACCCCGGCTTTATGTCAACCGCATCCACCGAATCCTCGATTACCTATATTGACGGTGATGCCGGCGTGCTCCTGCATCGTGGTTACCCGATTGATCAACTGGCAGAGCATTCCGACTATCTTGAGACCTGTTATCTGCTGCTCAACGGCGAGCTGCCGGATGCGGCACAAAAACAGGCGTTTGTAGATGAAGTGACCCAGCACACCATGGTGGACGCGCAGATTGCGAATATTCTTGACGGATTTCAGCGCAATGCACACCCGATGGCGGTAATGATTTCATTGACAGGGGCGCTCGCAGCCCTTTACCACGAGACGCTTGATATAGACAATGCAGAGGATCGGCGACTCGCAGCCATCCGTCTGATAGCAAAAATGCCAACGCTTGCTGCAATGACCTACAAGCACTCGATTGGCCAGCCTTACATGTCCCCGCTCAACTCTCTCAGTTATTCAGAAAATTTCCTCCATATGATGTTTGGTGTCCCTGCCAACAAGCCTGAGGTCAGCCAGGTGCTTGCTAAAGCCATGGATGTAATTTTCCTGCTGCATGCGGATCATGAGCAGAATGCTTCAACGTCCACCGTTCGACTTGCGGGATCCACAGGCGCTAACCCTTACGCCTGCATTGCATCTGGTATTGCAGCTCTGTGGGGGCCTGCCCATGGCGGCGCCAATGAGGCTGTGCTGAAAATGCTGAACGAGATAGGTGATGAATCCCGCATCGAAGAGTTCATAGGCCGCGCCAAGGACAAGGATGACCCCTTCCGGTTAATGGGTTTTGGTCATCGTGTGTACAAGAATTTTGATCCGCGCTCCAAGGTTATGCGCAAGATATGCGATGAAGTACTGGCTGACCTGGGTGTGGAAAACGATCCTCTGTTCAAAATTGCCCGACGACTGGAAAAGATCGCACTGGAAGATCAGTATTTCATAGACCGGAAATTATATCCGAATGTGGATTTCTACTCGGGCATCATTCTCAAGGCCATCGGTATCCCGACTGGCATGTTCACAGTGATTTTTGCCCTTGGCCGGACACCCGGCTGGATATCACATCTGAACGAAATGCTGGGCAGCTCGTATAAAATTGGTCGACCCCGTCAATTGTACACCGGATCACCCAAGCGCGATTACCCTGCCTGATCAACGCGACACGCAACAAGCAGACAACAAAAAAGGCGATCAAGTAGTTGATCGCCTTTTTTGTTTACAAATTTGGTGGAACAAATTTGGTGGAGCTAAGCGGGATCGAACCGCTGACCTCAACACTGCCAGTGTTGCGCTCTCCCAGCTGAGCTATAGCCCCTCACATAACACTCCGCTTCCTGCAGAGACCGCGCATTTTAGGCATCCCCCCCCCACCTGTCAATGCCCGTAGCGTGTTATTTTCGCCATGAAACTCAATCAGTTTCCGGTACGGTAAATGCCTGCAACTGCTGAAAGGTTTTTTCCAGCGTTTTTGTTTCCTTCTTTGACACACCACCCAGCACGTCAATCGCAGCTCTCAATCTGGCACGCGTAATATCCAGGCCCAGTATCGCTATCGCATCAATCACCGAGACTGAGACTGATTTGCCGGTTATAGCCACGAACAGGGGGTAGAGGGCGTCACGAATCTTCAGCCCCTTGAAACTGGCCAGATGCTGGCAGACAGCCTGCACGGCGTCACGGTTCATGTCCGGCAGCACCTCCAGTTGCCAGGCCAGCAACTGCAGCAACTCCCTGCTTTGGGATTGATCAAGTTGTTTGTGTGCAAAATCTTCAGCTTTGAGCGGCAACAGCCCGCTCAGGAAAAATCCTGCCAGCGGCACAACATCACTGAAGCGTTCCACACGTTCCTTGACCAGCGGGATGATGCTGCGCAATTTTTCCTGATCAAACGCCCAGCGGGTAAACAGTTCGGCAAAGAGCTCGCCATCAAGATTTTCCCTGATGTACTTGCCATTGAGCCAGTTCAGTTTTTCCACATCAAATACCGGCCCACCCAATGACACTCTGTTGATATCAAAGGACTGCTGCATCTCATCAAGTGAGAACTTCTCCCGACCATCAGGCATGGTCCAGCCCATCATGCCCAGATAGTTGACCAGCGCCTCCGGCAGATAACCCATGTCTCGATAATAGTTGATGCTGGTTGGGTTTTTGCGCTTGCTCAGTTTGCTCTTGTCAGTATTTCGCAACAGGGGCATATGACAGAACTCGGGCGCATCCCAGCCGAAATGCTGGTAAAGCAACAGATGTTTGGGTGTCGAATTGATCCACTCCTCACCGCGAATGACGTGTGTTATTTCCATCAGATGGTCATCTACCACGTTGGCAAAATGATAGGTGGGCAGATGATCGGATTTCATCAGCACCTGCATATCTATCTGCTCCCAGTTGATGCGAATCTCGCCGCGCAGACGATCCTGAAACACACACTCACCAGTCTCGGGTACTTTCATGCGAATGACATGTGGTTGTTTTTCAGCCAACCGCGCCGCAATCTCGGCCGCACTTAGCTGCGTGCAATGCCCGTCGTAACCCGCCGTCTGCCTGTTGGCCATTTGCTCAGCCCGAAGAGCATCAAGACGCTCCGCAGTGCAGAAACAACGGAATGCGTGACCTTTGTCCAGTAGAATCCCGATGTGCTCACGATAGATGTCACTGCGCTGGCTTTGCCGGTAGGGCCCGTGAGGTCCACCAATGTCCGGTCCCTCATGCCAGTCCAGGCCCAGCCATCGCAGAGCGCGCAGTATGTCCTGTTCGGATCGTGCCGTACTGCGTGACTGATCAGTATCCTCGATTCGCAGAATAAACTCGCCGTCATGCTGTCTGGCAAAACAACGATTAAACAATGCAATATAGGCGGTACCAACATGCGGATCGCCGGTTGGCGATGGCGCGATTCGCGTTCGTATTCTGGACATGGAACTGCTGTGCATAACACTCCTGACAGGCTCAATGGATTATTCAGCTGCAAAAACTGGATTATACGCCATGGAGACAGCAAGCTCCACGCTCCGCCACGGACGGTTTATTGATATAATGCGGCCATGAACACAGCAACAGGCCTTAAGGCCGACACAGACTCTTGTAACGGTAACCCGATGACCTCACCGGATCATCGGTTCTGCATAGCGCCCATGCTGGACTGGACAGATCGCCATGAGCGCTACTTCCTCCGGTTGCTCAGCCGGCATGCCCTGCTTTACACGGAAATGGTAACCACTGGCGCAATCATTCATGGCGACCGGCATCGCCACCTTGACTTCAACGCGGCGGAGCATCCGGTGGCCCTGCAGTTGGGTGGCAGCGATCCGGACGATATGGCCCGTTGCGCCGAGGCAGCGCAGGAATTTGGCTATGACGAAGTAAACATCAACATCGGTTGTCCCAGCGATCGGGTGCAGTCCGGCAAATTCGGCGCATGTCTGATGGCAGAGCCCGAGCTGGTAGCGCAATGTGTGAGCGCCATGAAGGCAGTAACAGATCTCCCGATAACGGTAAAATCAAGAATTGGCATAGACGATCAGGACAGTGACGGATTTTTGCAGCAATTTATTGAGGCTATCGCAGCAGCAGGTTGCCGTACCTTTATAGTTCATGCGCGCATTGCGGTACTGAAGGGTTTGAGTCCAAAAGAAAATCGCGATATTCCGCCACTAAATTATGAACGCGTATACCGTATGAAAGCGCTGTATCCGGAACTGGAAATTGTCATTAATGGTGGTCTGACGACCCTGCAGCAATGCCATCAGTGTCTGCAATACACTGATGGTGTTATGGTGGGTCGTGAGGCGTATCAGAATCCTTATATGCTAGCCCGGGTTGATAATGATATGTTTGATGCAAACGCCAGCATCCCCGGCAGAGCTGAAATACTTGCTGCCTACCTGCCCTATGTACGCGACGAACTGGCACGGGGCACGGCATTACAGCACATGACACGGCATATCCTGGGAATTTACAAGGGAGAGCCCGGAGGCCGCCTGTTCCGTCGACATCTTAGTGAAAATGCATTTCGCAGGAATGCCGGTATTACAGTGCTCGAGGACGCAATTGCACAGGCAGAAAATTCATTGCAGAGAGAGGAACAGAGTGCATGATAGCTGCAATCAAACAGTTTTTTGACAAACAACTTTTTTCGCCGGAACAGGAAAGCGCAACAGACCGTGTTTGCAGGTTACAACTGGCAAGTGCCGCGCTGATGATAGAGCTGTTAAAAACTGACCGGCATATTGATGAACGCGAAACGCAGGCTCTGCGCTCGATACTGCAGGACACCTTTGCAATCCCTGCCGGGCAGCTTGAAGAAATAATTCAGCTTGCCGAGCAGGAATCCCATGCGTCGGTATCATTATACGAATTTACCAGTCTGGTTAACGAGCACTACTCGTACGACGAAAAAGTCCAGCTTGTCAGCAATCTGTGGCAGGTGGCACTGGCTGATGATCATCTGGACAAATACGAAGAACAGATGATACGAAAGACGGCGGATTTAATCTATGTATCTCATAGCGATTTTATCCGTACCAAACTGCAGGTTCGCGATGCGCACCAGCGTTCCGGGAAGGCTTAATCCCAGCCATCCCATTCATCATCCCATGAATCATCAACTTCACCATCTGTCACCAGATATTCCCGTTGTGCAGAATACGCTTCACGGGTAAATATATAGGGATCACCAAGCATGAGGGCATCAACCGCCAATCCTGCTACGCGCCGGTCAAGTTGCTCCAATGCAAACGCCGTATTGCGAATGCGGATATTGTCCTGATGATTGATGGGGTTGGTTGCAGTATCTGCGAACAGCCCAAGAGAATCGCGTAGATTACTCGGGCCGAAAAGCGGCAATACCACGTAGGGGCCAGGGCCGACTCCCCAGGTGCCCAGGGTCTGGCCGAAGTCTTCATCATTTTTAATAAATCCGATACTGGTAGCAACATCCAGTACACCACCCAGTCCGACGGTCGTATTGATCATGATGCGGCCGGTATCATTTGCAGCGGCACTCAGCTTGAACTGCAGCAGATTGTTTGCCAGCACACTGATATCACCAATATTGGCAAAGAAGTTACTCACCCCTCTTCGCGCAGGCACCGGCACATACTTCATGTAACCCGTGGCGGCGGGGCGAAGAAAATGTTCGTCCATGAATTCGTTAAAGGCATGAACTCTGAGATTTACCGGCTCCCACGGGTCATAGACAGACTCGGCCGCTGTCGATGTTGCGCTGAACAGCGACATGGACAGGAGCAGTCCCAGGTTCATCATCGCAGACTTGTTCATGAAATTTCACCAGCTGTATTGCAAAGGGCCGCCATTATCCCAGATTAGGTCCTTTGTGAATATCCCCCGCACGGGTATGTTCCAGCATCCGCATCAGGCGTTTTTCCGATACCGGGCCACGAGTGCCAAGGTTCTGTGCGAAGAACGATACCCGCAGTTCCTGCAGCAGCCAGGGGAACTCCGGCAATGCCTCTGGCATGGCGTCGTGCAATCCCTGCCAGCTGTTTTCCAGTTTTTTGACGCTATTACCCAGTTGCCTGTCTTTCTCCACCTGTCCTGGCAATTTTTCCAGCCTTGTGTGAATACCTTTCAGGTAACGCGGATACTCCCGCAGCCAGTCGGCAGGTACCGATTCCGGAAAATTGTCCGCAAACAGAGCATTCAGCTGGTTTGTGATATCGGCAGCGGCGTCAGGAAATCGTTTGGCAAGCGGTGCCAGGAGTTGCCGGATATCATAATTTATGGAATAACTTTCCTCCAGTAAACGGCACAATCGCCCAGCCACGTTCATCAGGTCACTTTTGCCACGCGTCAGTTGCTGTTCAAACTCATCCCTGTTACGCGGTCGTTTTGCGGAAACGTCAAAGCTGAGCCGGTACACCGTCAATAATGATGCTTCAAGCCAGGCATGACCGTGCGCGATCAGCTTCAGACCCAATTTCTTTTGCACCGCCTTCAGCATGTCAAGAATCAGGTTTTTTTGCTGCGGGGTACGCAACATATAGAGTCTGGCAAGCCCGCGCTCATTCAGCCGGTCAGCGAGCGCCCGGGTATCGCACAGAACCACATCAACACTGTCACCGGCATCCTGCAGGGCCGGAAAACGTAATAATTTTACTCCCCGTTCAATCTCCACCTGCTCCGGCAGTTCTGCAATACGCCAGTCTTTGAGGTTTTTTTGTTCCAGCGGATGAACAGCCAGCTCACTCCCCTTAGCCCGGTCAGAATTTGCTGCCTGGCTGATAAACTGTTCTTTTAATGCTGTCAGATTCTGACCTTTGGCCAACTCACGGCCGTTGTTATCCACCACCTTCAGAAAAGGACGCAGATGCGCAGGCACGGCGTCATCATCCCAGGCATCAGTCGGGATCTGGACACGTTTCTGGCGCCATGCCTGCTCGGTCAGCAGGCGGGTCAATTGAGGACGGGTTTCGGTGACATCCGACAATGCCTTGCTGACAAACTCAGGCACGGGAACAAATTGTTTGCGTAACGCTTTGGGCAGGCTCCTGATCAGCGCCACGCAACGCTCCTGCAATAAGCCCGGCACAGCCCAGTCCAGATCCTGCTGACCCATTTGTGCCAGCAAGGCGGCCGGCACCTCTATGCTGACACCGTCATCGTCACTGCCCGGAGAAAAGCGATAGTCCACCTGCAGCTGGTTACGCTGAACGAGTGTTTTATCGGGAAAATTGCGCTGACTGCTTGCATCGACATCACGTGCCGAGACGTCCTCAAGGCGCATGTGCAAAACCGTACTTTTGGGGTCTGGCTGTTTCCGGCTCCAGCGTTCAAGCGCTGCAGCAGTGCAGATATTTTCCGGCAGGCGCTGGTTATAAAAGTCAGCCAACTGATCTTCACTGACCAGAATGTCCGGACGGCGTTCTTTTTCTTCCTGGCGCCTGACATCAGCAATGAGTTCAATATTATGGCGGTAGAATGGTGCGTTGGTCTGAAGTTCTCCACCAACCAGTGCCTCACGGATAAACAGATCACGTGCCTTGACTGAATCAATACCAGCAAAGGACACTCTGCGTTTCTCTATCAGGACAAGACCAAACAGGGAGACCCGTTCAAATGCCACCACCTCCCCGCGCTTCTTTTCCCAATGTGCCTCAAAATACTCCCGGCGCAGCAGGTGGCTGGCGGCATCAACTACCCATTCAGGCTCTATGCGCGCTGCCAGCGTCGCAAAAAGCCGGCTGGTTTCTATCAGTTCAGCACTCATTATCCATTTGGGTGATTTTCTGGCCAGTACGGATGATGGAAAAAGCGCGAACCTGCGACCACGGCTGCCAGTATAAAGACCATCTGTTCCTTTCTGACCGATCTGGTTCAGTGAACCGGGCAACATGGAACGATGGATCGATTCATAGTCAGGCTTGTAATCAGCGTCGGTCTCTTGTGCCGGCAAACTATGACTGTGTCTGTGGCCCAGCGACTGACAGGCCAGCATCAGTTGCCGGTGTGTTTCCCGCCACTCGCGCAGTCGCAACCAGGACAAAAAATTGTCTTTACAATATTTCCGGAACTGGCTCTGGGACAATTCCTGTCGTTGTAGTTCTACCTCTTGCCATAGAGTAACCCATGACAAAAAGTCGGATTCAGGATGCGCAAATTGCTGGTGGCGTTCGCGTGCCACCTGTCGTTTATCTGCCGGCGTGTCTCGCGGGTCCTGTGCGCTCAGTGCACTGACAATAATCAGCATTTCGTACAGGCTGTTGCGTTTGACAGACTCCAGGAGCATGCGGGAGAGGCGCGGATCAGCCGGCAGTGAGGCCATCGCCCGACCCAGCGGAGTCAGACGTCGGTCCTTGTCAATGGCACCGAGTTCATCCAGCAATCGGTACCCGTCGTTGATTGCGCGGCGGTCCGGCGGCTCAATGAAGGGGAAGCGGTCGATCTCACCGAGTTTAAGTAACAGCATCTGCAGGATAACCGCACTCAAATTTGTGCGCTGAATCTCGGGATCCGTAAACAGGGGGCGACTCAGATAGTCAGCCTCGCTGTACAGCCTGATACAGATACCGCTGGCCACCCGGCCACAGCGCCCTGCCCGCTGATTTGCACTTGCCTGGGAAACCGGTTCAATCGGCAGCCGCTGTACCTTGCTTTGTACACTGTAACGACTGATGCGCGCCATACCACTGTCGATGACGTAACGGATACCCGGTACGGTCAAAGAGGTTTCCGCAACATTGGTTGAAAGTATGATTCGCCGGCCGCGGTGCGGAGCAAAAATACGTTGTTGCTCATTCTGTGTCAGGCGTGCATACAGTGGCAGAATTTCGGTCTGGCGCAACTCAAGCTTTCGCAGCGCCTGCGCCAACTCCCGGATATCCCGTTCTCCACTCAAAAATACCAGTACATCACCGGGCGCCTGCCGGCGATCACGCTCGATTGCGTCAATGGTACGCAGAGCTTTGACAACGCCGCTGTAAAGTACATCATCATCCTTGCTGTCCGAATCAAGTTCCGCAGGATCCTGATAGATGAGCTCTACAGGAAATGTTCGGCCAGAGACGCTTATTATTGGCGCATCGGAAAAGTGTTCGGAGAACTTCTCTACATCAATGGTTGCGGAGGTAATAATAATCTTGAGGTCGCGTCGCTGACGACACAGACGTTTCAGGTAGCCCAGCAGAAAATCAATGTTGAGGCTGCGTTCATGAGCCTCATCTATAATGATGACCTGATATTTTTTTAACAATCGATCCTGCTGGATTTCTGCCAGCAGAATGCCGTCTGTCATTAATTTTATATGCGTAGACGCACTGGTTTTGTCGCTGAAGCGAACCTGGTAGCCAACTCCCTGTCCCAGGGGCAGGTTCAACTCTTCTGCAATGCGTGAAGCAACTGCCCGCGCAGCCAGCCTGCGTGGTTGAGTGTGCCCGATCAGTCCGTCGATACCATAACCAAGTTCAAGACAGATTTTAGGAATTTGTGTCGTTTTGCCCGAACCGGTTTCACCCGCGATCACAACTACCTGATTGTGTTGAATGGCATTCGCAATCTCAACACGTTTTTCTGAAACCGGCAGCTGAGGTGGATACGTGATGTCCAGTTTCATAGTCATGCGCTATTTTTCAGTTTTTTTCAATTCCTGCTCACGTAGTTCACGACGCAGGATTTTGCCAACATTGGATTTTGGCAGATCGTCAGCAAAAACAATTTCCTTGGGCACCTTGTAGGGTGTCAGATTTTCGCGGCAATACGCTTTTACTTCGTCGAGTGTCAGCACCTCATCCCGACGAACCACAAACAGCTTTATCGTTTCGCCACTTTTTTCACTGGGTATGCCAATTGCGGCACTTTCAGCAACACCCGGGTGCGAATTGATGACCTCCTCCACTTCGCTCGGGAACACATTAAATCCGGATACAATAATCAGATCCTTTTTGCGATCCACAATACGAATATAGCCTTCGTCATCAATCGTGGCGTAATCACCCGTCTTGAACCAGCCGTCCTCAGTTATTGACTCGGCAGTTGCCCTGGCGTTTTGCCAGTAGCCCTTCATTACCTGAGGGCCTCGTACCCAAAGCTCTCCCTTCTCGCCAAAGCCGGTATCGTTGCCCTCTTCATCAACGGTTTTTACGTCGGTGCCGGGTACCGGCGGCCCTACTGTACCAATTTTCACTTTGTCGTGAGGATTCACGCTGACAACAGGCGAGCACTCGGTAAGACCATACCCTTCGTAAACCTGACAGCCGGTTACACGCAACCATTCTTCTGCAACACTGATGGTCAATGCCATACCGCCAGCGCCGGTAAAACGCATCTGGCTAAAATCAACCTGTGAAATATCCTTGTGGCGACAAAGGGCCAGAAACAGTGTATTGATACCCACAAAACCATTAATGACAGGAAGCGATTTGAGTGTTTTGATCACACTGTCCAGATCCCGGGGGTTCGGAATAAGTGCGCTCATGTTGCCGGCATATACACCGGCCAGGCAATGAAACATGAATGCATAGGTGTGGTACAGAGGCAGCGGCGCAACGATGACATCTTTACCATCCCGGATCAGGGGTTTGCTGACCTGACGCAGCTGCATCATATTGTGGATCAGGTTGCTGTGGGTCAACATGGCACCTTTGGCCAGACCGGTAGTGCCGCCGGTATACAATACGATCGCTACGTCAGTTCCGCTATCCGGTACAGGCTGCTTATCATCGGGCGTGTGAATGGCGGTCAGCCAGTTGTGCGCTCCCTTAATATGCCATGCCGGCACCATGCGCTTCAGGTACTTCACTGCCGCGTTCATCAGCACTCGTTTGGGCTGCGGTAGCATGTCGGCAATCTGTGTCGTGATAACGCAGGAGATATCTGTATCGGGCAGGATTCTTTCCAGGATATGACAGAAATTCTCCAGTATGATGATCCCTTTAACGCCCGAGTCGGTGAACTGATGTTTCATTTCACGCGCCGTATATAAAGGATTGGTATTGACGATTACCAGACCGGCCCGGGAGGCGGCGACCACCGCAACCGGAAACTGCAACAGATTTGGCAGCTGAATAGCTATCCTGTCGCCAGGCTGCAATCCGCTGTGATTACGCAACCAGGTGGCCATGCCTGCGCTGTACTGGTCCAGGTCACGGTAGGTTATCGTGTGGCCCAGGCAGCAAAACGCAGGTTTGTCTGCGTGGTTGGCAAATGCATGCTCAAACACATCTACCATACACGCAAACTGATCTGCATTCATATCATCTGTATTTGCCAGAGCGGGTGCTGCAAACATGCCGGGTGACTCCCTCAGTATAATTTTATTTGCTAAGTTGTTGCATGGCCTGTTCCAGACCTTTTACGGACATCGGATACATTCTGTCGGCAAGCAACTGCCGGACAACTGCGATTGAATACCCATGTTCCCAATGCTGTTCAGGTACCGGATTGATCCACGCCAGATGTTCATAATGATCTGAAATTCTTTCCATCCAGGTTGCACCGGCTTCGTCATTGTAATGTTCGATGCTGCCACCGACATGAGTGATCTCATACGGAGCCATGGTCGCATCGCCGACAAAAATTACTTTATAGTCGCGTCCGTACTTATGGATAATGTCAAAAACCGAAGTGGTCTCTGTCTGCCGGCGCCGACTCTGCTTCCATACGGATTCATAGATAAAATTATGAAAGTAAAAGTACTCCAGATGTTTGAACTCGGAGCGTGCGGCAGAGAACAGTTCCTCGCAAAGTTGAACGTAGGGGTCCATGGACCCGCCGACATCAAAAAATATCAGCACTTTTACTGCATTGTGGCGTTCCGGAACCATCTTGATATCCAGAAAGCCGGCGTTCCTGGCGGTAGATGAGATTGTATCATCCAGATCAAGTTCATCATGGGCACCGGTGCGGGCAAATTTGCGCAGGCGGCGCATCGCCATTTTTATGTTGCGGGTGCCAATCTCGACAGAGTCGTCCAGATCACGGTAATCCCGCCGGTCCCATACTTTGACTGCCCTGCCCTCGCGTCCTTCTTCCTGACCAATGCGCACGCCTTCAGGATTGAAACCGAACGCACCATAGGGAGAAGTACCGCCGGTACCTATCCATTTGTTGCCTCCCTGATGACGTTCCTTTTGTTCCTCCAGTCGCTTTCGAAACTCTTCCATGAGCTTCTCCAGTCCGCCCATCGCTTCAATCCGGGCACGTTCCTCCTCTGTCAGGGAGTTCTCAAACTGACGCCGCAACCACTCATCGGGAATGGCATCACGCAGCAGATCATCGAGCACTGACAATTCCCTGAAGTAGCGGGAAAAGGCCCTGTCAAACCGATCAAAATGTTTCTCATCCTTGATCAGGCACAACCGGGCCAGCAGATAGAACTGATCCATGTCAGCAAATGCATAGTTCTGCCTGAGGCACTCGAGCAATGTAAACAGCTCGCCCAGCGTAACCGGGATGTTCTCCCTGCGCATTGAATTGAAAAAGCGAATCAACATGGGGTTAACGTTTTGCCCTGTGCATGAAGGCGATCTTTTCCAGCAAATGGACATCCTGTTCGTTCTTGAGCAGTGCGCCGTACAAGGGTGGTATGGCACTTGCGGCATCCTGGTTACGCAGCACTTCTTCAGGTATGTCGTCAGACAAAAGCAGTTTGAGCCAGTCTATCAGCTCGGAGGTTGATGGTTTCTTTTTGAGGCCGGGCACCTTGCGGACATCAAAAAACACATCCATTGCCTGACTGACCAGTGACTTTTTGATATTCGGAAAGTGTACTGCAATGATTTTTTCCATCGTTACCGCATCCGGGAACTTGATGAAATGGAAAAAACAACGCCGCAGGAAAGCGTCCGGCAGTTCTTTTTCATTATTACTGGTAATGATTACAATTGGCCGGTTGCGCGCCTTTATGACCTGACGGGTTTCATAGACATAGAATTCCATCTTGTCTATTTCCAGTAACAGGTCATTGGGAAATTCAATGTCGGCCTTGTCTATTTCATCTATCAGCAATACCACCTGCTTTTCGGACTCGAATGCCTGCCACAGTTTGCCCTTGATAATGTAGTTGGCAATATCATGAACCTTGGGATCGCCAAGTTGGGAATCGCGCAATCTGGAGACAGCATCGTACTCGTAAAGCCCCTGCTGCGCGCGCGTCGTTGATTTGATGTGCCACTGTATCAACTCAAGCCCGAGTGCTTCCGAAATCTGTTCGGCAAGCATGGTTTTACCTGTGCCTGGCTCACCTTTGATCAGCAGCGGTTTCTGCAAACTGATTGCGGCATTGACGGCCATCTGTAAATCGTCGGTGGCGACGTACTCCTGTGTTCCGGTGAATCGCATATTTTCCTCGTTAATGACGGGTTTTTCTTATAAGGCTCCACATCAAGCCCGCAAGTGTGGCTGCCATCACGGCAAGTAGTAGTGGAACCAATCCGCGTATAAACGCATCACCACCCACAGTAATCATGTCCAGGGGGATCACGATCACCGCCGGGGCCATCAGATTCTGTTCCGGCGAGACGTACCACGGTGTATATATCAGCGCAATCATGATGCCTCGCAAGGCGTTGGCCAGCGGCTTGGTCCGGATGATGCCGGTTGCCCGGTAGAACAGCACATAACACAGCGTACCCGCTACCAGATAGATTGCCCAGCTTGTCAGATAACCATAAATATTAACCATGCGCGTCCTGTGCCAACTCCTGTTCTGTACTCATACGTCAGGCCTGTACCCACCGGATGATATGTTCTTCGAGTCCATCCGGGTGCACGTATTCCTCTGAAATCACCTTGTCCGTCACGCAGATGTCGGCCTGTTCCATGGCGACACGTGAACCCGTCAGCAAGGGATGCCACTCTGGCAGAGGTTTATCGAGAAACCTGAGTTTATAGGCACACGTGTCGGGAATCCAGTCAACAGACTCTCTGAGCACATCCATATCGAGTACCAGACATTCCGGCACCAGCACCTGCCGGGTGTCATATGCCTGACACTGGCACTGTTGCTGATCCAGGTAACGACAGACTACCCGTGTATAACTGACCGGTTTGGCGGCGTCGACGTCATCCTGCAACTTTTTCAGGCAGCATCGTGCACAGCCGTCACATAAAGCTTCCCACTCATGTCGTGTCAATTGTTCCAATGGCAGATTCCAGAATCCGTCGCGCAGACTGTGGTCAGACATGACGATTTTTCTCCAGCACAGTTCGCAGACTTTCCTGCAGCAGATCAATTCGCCACTGTTCAGTGTCGGCCGGCCACTTTAGTGGGAATCCGGCAGACAGGCCCTGCTCATTGAGGCGCAAAAACTGGATGAGCACTTTTTTTCGGGCCAGCAGTTCTTCTGCTATTCCCGTGTCCTGTGCGATATGTCGGACAGCCTGTTGTAGTTTTTTTAACAGTAACCGCTGGTCGCGGGTTAGCGGCTGACTTTCAAGGCTCTGCAGAATGGCGGAATCAACAGGTTTGCTGTCTGCAATCAATGCCAGAATGGTTTGTGTATCCTGCTGGTACAGGTTTCGGGACATGTCCTTTATCTGTCGCAACGCGCCGGCACTTTCAGGCATCGCTTCCGCCAGTTGAATCAGATCGCTGTCGCGCGCAATCCAGGTACGTGGTTTGTTGCGGACTCTCGCCTGTTGTTCACGCCATACACACAATGGCTGCAGTGCACCCAGCTGAGTCTCATTGAGTCTCCAGGCAGCGCCCATTTGCAGATACATATCTGTCCAGTTGGATTCGTCTTCAGTCGCAAGTGCAATCTGCCGCATCTTCTCGCATTCTGCCAGCACTATCTGAAGCCGGCCCCGTTCGTCCAGCTGTTGACGTAACTCACTGTATATCAGGGGCAGATAGGCCACATCCAGCGCCGCATAGTCCAGCTGCTGACTGGTCAATGGTCGCTGTAACCAGTCCGACCGGGTCTCCCCTTTGGCAAGCTCTATCCCTGTCAGTTCCCTGACCAGATTCAGGTAGCTGATACTGGCACCATACCCCAGAAATGCCGCGGCTTTCTGCGTATCAAACAGTGGTGCGGGCAGGCATTTGAAAAAATCCAGAAACAGAATCAGGTCTTCGGAACCGGAATGAATGATTTTTACTATGCCGGTATCTGACATCAATGCAATGAACTCATCCCACTCATCTATTTGCAAGGGATCAATAAGGTAGATCTCCTGCCCGGCACCTAGTTGGATCAGTCCCGGCAGCGGGTAAAACGTGTTGACCCTGATAAACTCGGTGTCCAGCGTCAGATAGTCAGACGAGTGCCACCTGGCACAGAGTAATTTCAACTGCTGATTATCGGTTACCAGCTGGTGTTCACCGGATATGTCACTCATGGATGTTTCACTTTACTGGTGCTCATTTCAGGCGCAGGCGCCCGTTAAAGGCATGACTGAGGGTGCCGCCGTCTACGTACTCGAGTTCACCGCCCACCGGAACCCCGTGTGCAATCCGGGATACTGCCAATTCACGATCAGCGAGCAGTCCCGCGATATAGCAGGCGGTCGCCTCGCCTTCTACAGTTGGATTATTGGCCAGAATAACCTCTTCCACTGGCCTGTTATCCAGCAGGGACAGCAATTCTCCGATGCCGATTTCCTCGGGGCCAATGCCGTCGATAGGTGACAGATGTCCCGACAAAAGAAAATACAGGCCCCGGTAACTGCCTGCCTGCTCGATGGCCATCATGTCGGCAGGAGAACCGAGCACACATAACAGGGTACGATTCCTGGATGGGCTGCTGCACAATCTGCAAACGGGCTCTTCGGTCAACGCGCGACACTCCTGACAGTGTCCGATTTTTTCAAGCGCCTCAGTCAGCACCTCGCTCAGGTGCGCAGCACCCTGGCGATTTCGTTCCAGCAGATACAGTGCCATGCGCTGCGCTGATTTCGGACCTACGCCGGGAAGGCAGCGCAAAGACTGAATCAACTGTTCGAGTAAATGACTCTGCATAGGGTTTGCATTCTCCGCCCGAGGGGTCAGTGGTTGATATCAGAACGGAAACCGGAAACCATCTGGCAGTTTCATACCGGCTGCCATCTGGCTGAGTGAGTCCTTGTTGCCATCCTCCAGCTTCTTGACAGCATCGTTGATGGCGGCAACGATCAGGTCCTCTATGATTTCCTTGTCTTCTTTGAGCAGATCATCACTTAGCTCGATGCGGCGCGCATCATATTTGCCGCCAAGTTCGATCTTTACCATACCGGCGCCGGATTCACCATGCACAGTGCGTTTTGCCGCCTCCTCCTGCGCCTTCTGCATTTGCTCCTGCATTTTTTTTGCCTGAATCATCAACTCATTAAGATCGGTCATATTGTGTCCTCAATTGTTCGATGCTGGCATCAAAGGTCTTGACCAGAGCCATGACACCAGGATCGTTGTAGAAATTTTGGTGCAACGCATCAATGGCTTGCTGTTTCTCTCTGGCGCGCCGGGCGGCCGGGGATTCGGTTGAAAGTTCTGCTATATCAATGGTCACTGTCACGCTGGTGCCCAGACTGTCACTCAGGGCTGCTGCAATGCTCTCAGCATGATCCGGTGTATACAGCGCACTCTGATTAATATCCAGCAGCAATGAGTAATGGTTATCTGTTATTGAGCCCGGGACACAATTCCAGAGTATGTTTCCGCTGAACCCGCTCAGGCCGCAGCGCACCACCAGCGCATACCATTGGTCGTCATCAGCTGTTCCGAACGGGCCTGGCGCAGATTCTGCCGGTGCATCGGTTGCGGTTGAAGTCTCCGGTTGAAACTGCGGCGCCTGCTGTGGTTCTTGTTCTGTCTGAGGCTCTTGCTCTGGCTGAGGCTCTGGCTGAGGCTCTGGCTGAGGCTCTGGCTGAGGCTCTGGCTGAAGCTCCGTCTGAGGCTCTTGCCCGGATATGGCTTGCTGCTTAGCTAATGGTGCTGGTTCAGGTGCGGGAGCGAAGACTGTTTCATGCGCCCTTATTGGCTCTGGCTCTGGCTCCGCTTCTGGCACTGATTCTGACAGGTCCGCTGCCGGAGCCTTCTGTTCAGGAGCTGGCTGAATCAGGGGCTTTTTTTTTTCTTGCCGGATCTGTCCCGCGAACACGTCCGGGCTGAAGGCAAGCATGCGCAACAGTGACATTTCAAAACTCGCGCGACGATCCGGCGAGTACTGCATTTCCTGCAGCGCCTGTACTGCGAACTGGTAATACAACTGGACATCTTCAGCAGCCAGACTTGCAGCCAGTCCAGCAATCTGCTCCCTGTCGCCCTCGCTATTGTCTATGGCATCCGGCAGTGCCTGCGCCAACGCAAGTCGGTGCAGCGTGCTCAAAAGATGCTCCAGCAGTTTGAGAAAGTCAGGGTTGTTTTCAGCCGCTTCAGCCGCCAGATTGATCAGTCTGGCGCCATCACGGTGCGCCAACGCTTCAAGCAACTGAATTATCATGCTGTGATCGGGTGTGCCGAGCAGCGCCGTTACTGCCTGCCCATGAACTCTTCCGCCGCCAAAAGATATGCTCTGATCAAGCAGGGTCAGCGCATCGCGCATGCTGCCGCCGGCAGCCCGGGCCAATTGCCAGAGCGCTTCATCTTCAAAGTCGATCTGTTCGGCAGTCAGTACTGACTGCAGATAGGTCACAATCTGCGCCGGTGCCAGATTTTTAAGGTGGAATTGCAGGCAGCGTGACAGGACGGTCACTGGCAGTTTCTGGGGATCCGTGGTTGCCAGCAGGAATTTGACATGCGGTGGCGGTTCTTCAAGCGTTTTCAGCAAGGCATTAAAGCTGTGCGTTGACAGCATATGTACTTCGTCTATCAGGTAGACCTTGAAACGACCTCGAGCCGGTGCGTACTGAACATTTTCCAGCAGTTCCCGCGTATCCTCAACCCGGGTTCGCGACGCGGCATCCACTTCAATCAAATCAATAAAGCGGCCTTCGGAAATTTCCCGGCAGGCGTCACAACTGCCACATGGCGTTGCAGTGATACCTGTCTCACAGTTAAGACAGCGCGCCAGAATTCTTGCCACGGTGGTTTTGCCTACACCACGGGTACCGGTAAACAGATACGCATGATGCAGACGCTGTTGCTCAAGTGCATGGGTCAGCGTCTGCAGGACGTGTGCCTGCCCGGCCATTTCGTGAAAATTTTTAGGTCGCCATTTTCTGGCGAGTACCTGATAGCTCATGCGTAGCGCTTGGTCCGGTGAGGAACAATGGTGGTTAAATTAGCCTGTTATTGTATTGCAATCGACCAGTAAGTGACAGTGCAAAGCCTGGCTTAATTGGCACGCGGAGTTGTGGCAGAGGGAATTAAGGTGGCACCTCCTGCCAGCCACACCACGGCACATGAGTCTGCTGCTACCGTTGCTCCCTTCCGGGCCTGGCGGGGTTCACAGCATATCATTGCGCGGGGACCGGCAAGAGATACCATAACGTCTGATGCCAGCATGAGTCTGCACATCAGGGGGCGCATTATGGTCAATATCAGCCCGCTAATCAAGCCCGCTTCATGGCAGACTCAAAGCAAGCAGCCGCGTATCAGGGCCGGCGCCGACTGCCATGACAATAAACTGCTTGCCGTCGACCATATAACTCATGGGTGTGCCCATGGGTGGTAGCGGCAGCGCCAGTTCGCTGACAACCGCGCCCGTCAGTTTGTCGTAACTTCTGAATACCGGCCGCGCGCCATCAAGCTGCGCCACAAACAGCAATGACCGTGTGAGCAAGGGACCGTTGCGCCCAAAGCTTCCCACCGGACCGGGATCATCAAGACCCATATCGATCAGGCGTTGCCGAATTCCGTCACCGTGCGGCACCATCCAGCGATGCTCACCCGTGTTCAGGTCAATTGCCGTAATACGCGCGTACGGTGGCTTGGTCAATGGCAAACCCTGGGGACCATCAATATTGAAGCTGCGGTCGCGGATGTAGCCAAAATCGGATTCGTCAGCTTCCGGTCGACGCAAACGAACAAAACGTGGCGCCGAAAATGACGGGACATACATGATGCCGGACTCGGGATCTGTTGCGGCCCCGGTCCAGGTGGCTCCGCCGCTATAACCAGGGAATATGATCACGCCACGCTCTGATGGTGGTGTAAACAGCGGGCCATAGTCAATGTCACTGATAAGATCAAGCGCCTGGGCACGCAGCTCGGGCGTGAAATCAATCAGTGTTGCATCAGAAATGCCCTGCGGCTCGAAGGGTGCAGGTTTGGTGGGAAATGGCTGAGTCGGAGAGGTGCGCTCACCGGGCACCGTGCTCTGTGGTACCGGACGGTCTTCAATTGGCCACACGGGTTCGCCCGTCAGTCGGTCAAAAACGTAAACAAAGCCCTGTTTACTGACCTGTGCCACTGCTTTGATGTCCCGGCCATCCACTGTGATATCAACCAGATTGGGCGCCGCCGGAAAGTCATAGTCCCACAAGCCGTGTTTTACTGCCTGAAAGTGCCAGACAACCTTCCCGGTTGCCGAGTCCAGGCAAACCAGGCTTTCCGCGTACAGGTTGTCGCCCAATCGGTGCGCACCGTACCAGTCGTTGTTTGGTGTACTGACCGGCAGATAGACATAACCTGTCTCCGGGTCAGCACTCATCATGGTCCAGACATTGGTAGCGCCGGCAGTTTGCCAGGCGTCATTTTCCCAGGTCTGTACACCGGGTTCATCATTCTGCGGGATGGTGTGGAATATCCACTTTTGGGCACCGGTTCTGGCGTCGAATCCGCGCACATGACCGGGTGGCAACTGATCCTGAAACAGCGGACCATCACTGATGGACGAGCCAACCACCACAACATCATTGATGATGGTGGGCGGGGAAATTGCGCCATACTGCCCGATCCGGGTCTCACGTCCGAGGCCGAGTTTCAGATCGATTACCCCGCCGTCACCAAAACTGGCGTCCGGCACTCCCGTCAGCGCATTGATCGACCATAAAAGACCGTCATTGGCGGCCATAAATATACGACCATCAGCACCGTCATCCCACCAGGAGACGCCGCGATGATTATTATTGAAGTTGGGGTGTCGTCCGCGTTCCCAGGAGCCGGTATTGAAAACCCATAACTCCTCGCCACTGACCGCGTCTATCGCAGCCACCTGCCCCAGCGAGGTGCTGACATAAAGCGTACCATTGACCATGACGGGCGTGGATTTGTATTCACCGGCACTGGCATCAGCACTGGTGCGAAATATCTCGTTGTCGGGCGTGTCCCACATCCATGCGATCTGCAGTGATTGCACATTTTCAGCGTTTATCTGCTCGAGTGGTACAAATTTACTGGAGGCAAGATCGGCGCCGTAGTGCTCCCAATTCTGCACCTGTGAATTCACTGGTGTTGTCGCGAGCGACAACACCAGTGCCACAACCGGCACCAGTGCTGTCATCCGCCCGGGTTGATCAGGGTAGCGCATAGCTGACAACCATGGACTGCGGCCCGCCCCCCAGCGCAATGGCAATGTACTGTTTACCGCCTGCCATATAGGTCATGGGGGTTGCACTGGGAACCGAGGGAAGATCTATCTCGTGGACAACCTCCCCTGTGGTTTTGTCAAACGCACGCATAACTGAACGACCACCATCCTGTTGGGCTATAAACAAAAGGGTTTTGGTCAGAACGGGCCCGGTTCGGGACGTGGAGCCGACGGGACCCGGATCCAGTATGCCCATATCAATAATACGCTGCCGTGGCCCCTCGCCATGAGGCACCATCCATGCATGATCACCTGTATTCATGTCAATTGCGGTGATGCGGCCGTACGGCGGTTTGGTCAGTGGCAGACCCTGCGGACCGTTGACTGAGGTGACGCCGCCGCGCATGTAGTTAAAATCAGAGGCACCAGCCTCCGGCTCAACCAGCTGCACGACGATAGGTGAAGTGGCTGAAGGGACATAAAGCATGCCTGTCTCGGGATCAACAGCAGCGCCCTGCCAGCCGCCACCGCCAGCCCAGCCCGGCAACAGGATGGTGCCGCGCAATGAGGGTGGGGTAAACAGTGGGCCGTAGTCAAATCGCTCGATATTGGCCATCGCTTCAGCACGCAATTCAGGGGTAAAGTCTACGATGGTGTCGTCGGATATTCCCTGCAGATCAAAGGCAGCCGGGCGTGTAGGATGTAACTGTGTGGGTGAAATGCGCTCGCCGGGAACACTGGAGGCCGGCACCGCCCGCTCTTCCATTGGCCAGACCGGAATGCCGGTTTCCCTGTCCAGTACATACACAAAACCCTGTTTGGTAATCTGCGCCAATGCCTTGATGGGGCGACCATCTACCGTGATATCAATCAGATTGGGGGCTGCGGGCAGATCATAGTCCCACAGGCCATGTTTAACTGCCTGAAAATGCCAGCGCCGCTCACCGGTCATGGCATCCACTGCAATCAGTGTCTCGGCAAACAGGTTGTCACCCAGTCGGTGACCGCCATACCAGTCATTGGTGGGAGTGCCCGTCGGCAAATAGATCAATCCCAATTCCGGATCAGCACTCATCTGCGTCCATACATTGGTGTTACCGACAGTTTTCCATGAATCGTTTTCCCAGGTTTCGTTGCCGAACTCACCCGCCTGCGGGATCGTATGGAAAATCCAGGCCATTTCGCCGGTTCGCACATCAAATGCGCGCACATGCCCCGGAGGCGCTTCCTGAAACTGCGGTCCGTCATGAATAGATGAACCCACGATGGCAAGATGTTCATAAATCAGAGGCGCAGACATCATGGTATAAGCCTGCCGGTTGATCTCCCTGCCCAGTCCCTGAGCTAGATCCACCTTGCCGTTTACGCCAAAATCACTGTCAGCCAACCCGGTTTTTGCATCAATTGACCAGAGGTAGGCATCATTGGTCAGTACCAGTATTCGTTCCTGACTGCCGTCGGTCCAATAACTGACCCCTCGGCTGTTATATCCCAGATTGGCCGGACGACCGGCTTCCCACGCTTCGCTGTCAAACATCCACAGTTCTTCGCCGCTTACCCCATCAATTGCCGACACCCTGCCAAACGACGTGTTGATATACAAAATGCCGTTTACGGCGATGGGGGTCGACTTGAATGCGCCGGGCGTAGCACGGAAATTTTCAGCCGCGTGATTGGCGGCAACAGTCGCATTATCGGGGGAATCCCACTGCCAGGCAGCCTGCAGCCGCGACACATTGTCGTGATTGATCTGATCGTAGGGTGCGTACTTGGTTGAAGCGAGGTCGGATCCGTAGTGTGGCCAGTCGTTGGCCATGCCCAGTGTGCTGATACTGAACGCTAGCGCGGATACCGAAAGAACCAGAGTCTTTGGTACATGCATGGTCTGCTCTCTTTTTGGTTTTGATTATAGACCTGAAGGATAGTACAACAAGGATTCGATGCTGTTAATGGGGACGGAGGGATTATTTTTTAACCAATTCAGATGGCAGGCACGTTCAATTGCTTCCCATAATCAGGATGGCTTTCCTGGAGGGTATGGTTGGCATTAGAACTTTCTTGCAGTAAGCAGGCCGCTTTGGCAGTTGACGTGTCAGCTGCGCTGGCATCTTCCCCATCAACTGCGCTGGCAGCAGCTTACTTGAATGTGGCGGTGAGGGAGGGATTAATCAAACAGCCTTTGGGGCTGTTTGACCCTGCGGGCTTCGCGCTGGCGCGCTCATTTTAAGTTGCTGCGCAACTTATCGACCCTCTGTCGGGTTCGCCTCCCTCCCGGGTTGGCACTTGAGCGTTCTTGCAGTAAGCAGGCCGCTTTGGCGGCAGTTTACTTAAATGTGGCGGTGAGGGAGGGATTAATCAAACAGCCTTTGGGGCTGTTTGACCCTGCGGGCTTCGCGCTGGCGCGCTCGTTTTAAGTTGCTACGCAACTTATCGACCCTCTGTCGGGTTCGCCTCCCTCCCGGGTTGGCATTAGAACTTTCTTGCAGTAAGCAGGCCGCTTGAGCTGCAGCTTACTTGAATGTGGCGGTGAGGGAGGGATTCGAACCCTCGATACGTTTCCGTATACACACTTTCCAGGCGTGCTCCTTCAGCCACTCGGACACCTCACCGTTTTAAGGCGCGTAACTTTATAACAGGCATTGCTTAAATACAAGGGAACCTCTGAATAAGTCTATGGTTATTCTGCGGGAGTCTGGCGCGTGCTGCTGCAAGGCGTCGTGCGCAGGCAATGGCCGTAGCCCTTGGCAAGCTCGACAACGCGCGCCAGGCCCCGCCCTTCGGGGCTTTCAGCCAGAGTGATCATAGACTTATTCAGAGGTTCCCAAGATAAATACCCGGGTATACGTCGGACATTCAGGGTGCAATTACTGTCGCAGCAGTCTTGGCAGTGGTTTTGTGAGAGTTTCAGCCTCAGAACTGCGAACAGGATTGATTTCCAGCCCCCCGCGGCGCAGGAAATTAATACTGACTGTCAGTGATTTCGGGGCACACACACGCTGAATGTCACAGTAGATTTTTTCAACGCAATGCTCATGAAAACCTTCGTGCTGGCGAAAGGAAATAATGTAACTGAGCAGGCTTGCGTGGGAAATTGCCGCACCGTTGTACGAAATGCTGATGGTGCCCCAGTCGGGTTGTGCCGTAATCGGACAGTTGGAACGGAACAGGTCGCTGACCACCGTTTCTGAAACATTGCCATGGGTGTCGGAACCTGTCTTTGCAAGCTTCAGTAGTGATACGTCAGGCTGGTAGGCTGAGACATCCAGTTGCAGGCTGTCCAGGCTGATCACGGTATGAGAAGGCTGCGCAGTGTGCAATGTCCCGGACAAACCTGCGGACAGTTCATACAGGCTGACCTGCACTGGTTTGCCAGCTGCTCTACTCAAATCTTCGACAATACAGTTTTGTACACTCTCGTGATCAGCAAACTCGTGTTGATTGAGCGAATTGAAGTACAGTTTCATTGATTTGGATTCAATCAGAAACGGGGATTCACATGGCACAAAAATATCCGCCATGGCAACCACCGGTTTACCCCCTTTCAGCAACCATGACAGTTCGTATGCCCGCCAGTGGTCAAAACCGGAAAATGGCAGAACGTCTGCATCCAGCCCCAATTGCTTCCGGTTCAGAAGTCGTGGCACCGGATAGAGCAAGGCAGCATCGTATTGCTGCGGGTACTGAGTCTGTTTACCTAGCGGATTCTCTGACATATCAATGCCTGAGTCCTGTGCCGCGACGCAGCAGCACCAGCGCAGTGACAAACAGGACAGCACTGAACATTGTGAGAATGAACAGAGCCCAATAAATATTTACATCACTGGAACCCAGAATACCAAACCGGAAAGTGTTCACCATATACAGCACCGGATTCAGGGCAGAAATCCATTGGCCGGCGGCTGGCAATAGTTCGATGGAATAAAATACCCCGCCAAGATAAATGAGTGGTGTCAAAACAAATGTCGGGATGATGGAAATATCATCAAACGTATTGGCGAATAATGCGTTGATAAAGCCGGCAAGTGAAAACACCATGGCAGTGAGCAACACCACAAGGATTGTCAGCCACACATGTTCAATAGTCAGAGATGTAAAAACAAACGACATGAGGGTAACGATTAGTCCGACCGCCAGTCCGCGAACCATGCCGCCAGCCACAAAACCCAGCAAAATAATATAATTTGGGACAGGTGACACCAGTATCTCTTCTATGCAGTGTTGAAACTTGTTGCTGAAGAACGAGGATGACACATTGGCGTAAGCGTTCTGGATAACCGCCATCATGATAAGACCCGGAACGATAAAATCTATATACGCATACCCTCCCATTTCGCCGATCCGACGACCAATGAGGTTGCCGAATATGAGGTAATACAGTCCGATGGTAATCGCTGGTGGTACCAGCGTTTGTAACCAGATTCGTGTAAACCGCCGGACTTCTTTGATCAGGATGGTTTCAAAAGCGATATATATATGATGATTGAACATAATGTGCGCCCTGCCCCGTCTGTTAGTCCTGCTTCAGGCTGGAGAGAAACAACTCCTCAAGTCGGTTGGTCTTGTTACGCATACCCTTGATCAGAACGTTTTGCTCATTGAGTGCAGCGAACAGGCCATTGATGTCACGACTTGTACTCATGCTCACTTCAAATGAATGTGAATCAATCAATTGGCACTGAACATCCGGATCGGTAAAGTCCGGCGCCTGGCTCAGTTCGCTGTAGGTGTCAAATACCAGTGTCTGTCGCGCCAGGGTACCCAGCAATGCACGCATACTCGTATTCTCAACAATCTGGCCATGATTGATTATGGCAATATTGCGGCACAGGTTCTCCGCTTCTTCAAGATAGTGGGTAGTGAGAATGATTGTAGTGCCGCTGCGATTGATTTCCTGCAGAAAGTCCCACATGGAACGACGCAGTTCGATATCCACGCCTGCGGTTGGCTCATCCAGTATCAATAGCCGGGGTTCATGCATCAGCGCCCGGGCAATCATCAATCGCCTTTTCATGCCGCCCGAAAGCATACGGGAGCGATTATCACGCTTGTCCCACAAGTCGAGTTTTTTGAGATATTTCTCAGCCCGTTCCCGGGCCAGCCCTCGTTTCAGACCATAATATCCGGCCTGAGTCAGCAGAATGTCACCTACTTTTTCGAATTGACTGAAATTTATTTCCTGCGGCACAACCCCAAGGGATAATTTGGTTTCGTACGTATGCGTCGCAACATCTTTGCCAAAAATCTGAATCTGACCCGAGGTCGCCCTCACCAGGGTTGAGATGATACCAATAATCGTTGATTTGCCTGCCCCGTTAGGGCCGAGTAGCGCAAAAAAGTCATTCTCGCGCACATCCAGACTGACGCCCTTCAGCGCAATGTGACCATTCTCGTAGGTTTTGTGGAGATTGCGAATCGAAATGGCGTTCTGAAACGTTTCGCTCATATAAAAATTCCCTGACGACCACACAATTGTCGGTCGCAAATAATTTTGTCGCCACAAAAAAAAAGCCTGGCAAAAAGCCAGGCTTAAAAATGGCGTCCCCTAGGGGTTTCGAACCCCTGTTGCCGGGATGAAAACCCGGTGTCCTAGGCCTCTAGACGAAGGGGAC
>CAXBER010000007.1:0-206158 GCA_963974875.1 uncultured Pseudohongiella sp.
GGTGGGTCAATTTTCAGTTGTCGTTAGTGGGTCAGTTTTACATTGCCGGTGACAGCATGCCGGTCAGTGATTTTGCCCGCGACCGCATATTGTCCGACTATCTGGACAAACCAAAGCCCCGCCGTCGTTCTCCGACCAAAGAACTGGAGGCCGCAGGCAGGATATTGGGAGAGTTGGGGCGGACGCGGATCGCCAGTAATCTTAACCAACTCGCTAAACAGGCCAACGCAGGAAGTCTTGTCCTGACGCCGGAAATACAAACAGCTCTGTTGCCTGCATGTGCTGATATCCGCCAGATCAGAAACCTCCTCCTAAAAATGCAGGGCCTGAGTAAGGCCCATGACGAATGATTATCAAGGCGAGCCAGCGCGGGGGCGCTCAGTGCCTGGCTAGGCACCTTCTGAACGCCAATGACAATGAGCATGTCGAGGTGCATCAGGTTTCAGGGTTTGTCTCGGAAAGCCTTCCTGGTGCCCTGCAGGAAGCCTACGCGATCAGCAGGGGCACGCGCTGCCGGCAGTTCCTGTTTTCGGTCAGCCTATCCCCACCTCAAGGCGAACAGGTACCGATAGAAACCTTCGAAGAGACTGTGAAGCAGATCGAGGCACGGCTGGGTCTTGAGGGCCAGCCGCGCCTCATTGTCTTCCATGAAAAAAATGCCAGACGGCATGCCCATGCCGTGTGGTCCAGGATCGACTCTGACAACATGAAGGCAATCCATCTGCCGTTCTTCAAGAACAAGTTGATGGAAATCTCCAAGGAGATGTACCTGGAGCAGAACTGGAAGCTCCCGAAGGGCTTCATCTCCCGCGAGAACCGCAACCCTCTCAATTTCACGCAAGAGCAGTGGCAGCAGGCCAAACGGCTCGGCGACGACCCCAAGCAGATAAAGACCGCCCTCAAGGAGTGCTGGTCTGCTTCGGCAACCAAAGACGCCTTTCGAAAAGCCTTGGAACGTAATGGCTACTACCTGGCCCAAGGTGACCGGCGAGGATTTGTGGCCGTTGACTGGCGCGGCGAGGTCTATTCGCTGTCCCGCTGGCTGGATACCAAGGGCAAGGATCTGAAAGCACACCTTGGGGAGGAAAAAGAACTACCTTCCGTTGACGAGACGAAGACCAATATCGACCGGCAACTCGCTGAGTCCATGAAAAAGCATCTGGCCAACCTGCAAGAGGCCTACCAGAAAAAGCTTGCGCCTCTCCTTGCTGAAAAAACCGCTATGACACAACGGCACCGGAGCGAGCGTGCGAGGCTAGCCGACCAACACAGCAAGCGCTGCGACAGGGAACAACAGGAACGACAGGATCGCTATCGCAAAGGGTTCATGGGCCTATAGGACCATCTGACAGGCCGGTCTGAAAAGATAAGACACCAAAACGAGGTGGACCAATTCCAGGCGCACAAACGCGATGAGACGGAACGGGATCAATTGGTCTGGTCACACCTACAGGAGCGGACCCACCTGCAACGGGGAATGAGCTTCGTATATGAAGAACGCGAACAGAAAGAGAAGATGCTGAAAGAAGCTGTTTTTGCAAATCTGCAAGAGGATCGGCAAATCTCTCTGCAGCATATTTTTCAGGAACACAGTACCAAGCATGCGCCGGATTTCGGACCGGAGATGTGAGCGCAACCCTGAACGACGGTCATTCACACTTGAGTAAAACTGCCATCGGTACAAAAGGCCGATGCCCCACACTTCCAGATGAAACAAGGAGCCTCTGGACATTAAGGTTATGCAGGCCTCCCATGGGGGCAATAATCTCCATCGTCACGCTATGCGAGTAATGCTCGGCTCCCTCAATCAACCGTCCCTTGCAGTCCTTTGGAAATGCCAGCTCAGCTTTGGCCTGCTCCATGGCCTTAGTTAATTCACCAATCAGGCTTTCAGCTTGATCTTGATGTGCCTGCTGGTTGGCGGAAGCAGTAACCGAATTCAATCTCGACAACAGGGCTCTCATTTTTCCCAGCCGTCCTGCGTATCGCAGGTGCCAGATAACCTCTGGGCTGGAAAATGCTGGCAGGCGGGCACCTTTCAGCGCCGCTGCAACATCGGGCAGTAGTGGGTGAATCAACCCACCTTCGGTATGCTGGGAACCGGTCAATTCATCCCACCGGTAAGGGCTGTCAGTGATGATAATCGAGCCTGTTACCTGAGCCAGATAAAGAGATAGCTCAAAGTTCGGGGACAAGTTAAGCAGTGTGTACTGCCCTCCTTCACCGGTATAAATATCGTCCTGCAAGAGAGTAAGAGGATCGTCCTGATTCATCCTGTCAAGATAGGCCAACATCTCAGCGACTTCTTCATCCGACAAGTCCGGATCATGCTTACGAATCTTCCTTTCTTGATCGCGCTTTGGAAGCATGTGCAGCATGCGCTTAAAGTCGTCTTTACTGATAATCTCCATCTGCCTGCGATGCTCATCGGATATTTCAGCATCTTTCAACCTTGTTTTAGCCATACCCCAAGCCTGGGCACGAAGGTGCGGATTGAAAATGACAGGGTCAGGAAAAAATGTGACGTACCCCGATTCGATAAACGGATACAACTCCAGAAATAGAAGGATGTTCTTCAATGTCTCTTGCCGGAACTGGCTGGGCACCTCTGTTGGCCTGAAGTCCGGATTGACCGCCGCCGGATTCAAAAACGGGCTCTGAACCAGCACCTCATCAAAATATAGAGGCATGGTGACGAGGGCTTCCGGAATTATTCTCGGATCAATAATGCCGGTGTAAAGAGCTCTACTGGACCCATCAGGATTCGGCAACAAACTGTTTATATTGGTATGGATGGGCCACAGAGACCCATACAGCCGATGGATGTCCTTTACCTGCTCATCCCTCAGTTCTCTTCTCACATCCAGCCATGTTTTGCCCTCTTTCAACCCGAGAATACTTGTAATTCCCCTGTAGAAAACGATGTTCCTTTCACGGATGCTGAATTCGTCCGACGCTCCCCTTTGCGCCTCTGCTTTGCCTCGACAGCATTTCTTGAACTTCTTCCCGCTTCCGCAACCACACATATCATTCGGACCGCGCTTGCGTGTGACAGTTTTCTTTTTCAGATGCGGATTGTCCGGAGCGGTTCGCCCGAATGCATCTTGGTAGTAGGTTGAACCATCCTTGTATCCGACATACATCTCGCCGCCAAACCCGAACAAACTATTTTCCGGCGGCAGCAGAACTCCCTGCAATTCGCTCCATGCTTCCTGAACATGTTGTTCCGGTGCCAGAAACGCAGGATCGGATGCCGCGATGTACCTTTTTGCCCTGCTCTTGATAATCAGATTTACCTTTCTGACTTCATCTTCATTCAGGTCACGCTCCCTGATAAAGGCATCCGTTCTCACCATACTTTGCCCAAAGTTTCGGGCATGCTTTCGCATTTCAAGAGGATTGGCCTGTTCAGGATTCTTTGCCAACTCGTAATTGGTAAGAATGAGGCAGTGTTCCTGATCCAGCGGAAAAATCGTCTGACTCCCTTTCAGGGCGATGAGAGGGTCGTACGGATAGCTGCACTCCTTGCTCGCAGGCGGAAGCGCTGGGTTATAAATCGTAATTGGATGGTCGGAAAGTATGAATTTTGTTCCGGATGCCTTCGCTGTAACGATTTCTCTGACACCTTCCGTCCAGGTAGTGCAATGCATAGCTCTCAGCGCCTGCATCTCCACCATCAATTGAACCTGATTCAAGCCTGGGTACTGTGCTCTTATCCAGTCGAGCCCCTTTGGCGTCCTCAGTTTCTGTGAATCGACATACAGAAAGAGTTCCTGGAAATTATCGTGGCACCTTACGGGATCGGCTTCGATATATGCTCTGACTGCTTTGGCTCCATAGTCGTCAATCCTACCGAATAACATTTTCTCGACTTCATCATTGATGTGAGGGCCGAAAAAGGTCGTATAGAGGTCAAGCTGGCAAAAGCATTTCGATGTAGGCCACTCCTGGCGGCTTTTGAAAGTGATCTTCTTTCCGCTTTCCAGCACTTTTGTATCGGGGTTCAAATCCAGATAGTGAAGCGAATTCCTGCCGCCGGACAAGAAGCCCTTCTGATACCATTGCGGCACGTAGTGATTATTTCTTGTTACTGGCATACGGCAGATTGTTCCTGGCTCCCTGCTAATTGAGCGCTGACGTCATCCCTTGAGTTGTTTAACGATCTGCGTCATCGCGCCATTGTCCGAAAATTCTCGTATAACCAGCGCGCCCATCGATTGCGCCAAGTGAAACCCTTTCCACTGCTCGGCCTTGTTGGTTTTGGTTGCCTTATACCGATCATGGACTTCTGGATAGACGCCGAAATGCTTGCTCACAGCTTTTATGTCCTGCATGCCTGATACGTCCAAAAATTTCTGGAGCCCTGCATGTAGGTCATGTCCTATCTTCTTGGCTTCGGCCTCTGTCAACCTGCCCTTCATCGCGGCATAAGACTTCATGAACATTTCCAGCGCCATCCTGGCATCAAGTATTGCCCTCGGATTGAATTTCGACTTCCCTAGAAGTGACGCTGCAGAGGTCAGTTCCTCATAGCCACCTTTCAACATGTCGAGGCCAAACTTATTCAGGGTCTTGCTTTGCGCCACGTCCAGATACCCCACCCCGAAATCAAAACAATCCGCCCAATGCAAGACATACTCAACAGTCCTCTCTTCGTCACTCCGCAGTCTCTGCTTCACCCCCTCAGGCATGTTGCTTAAGGCATCGACTGGATCAAAATTCACAGTGCCGTAGAACACAGGAACATGAACGTCCCAGAATTCAGCATCGAAGTAATACACCGAGCTATAGATAGAGCCTACCTGATGAGCATCTTCCTTCGTATTCTGTTTGAACCATGCGAATATTTTCTTTACCTCCGGAGAATCCAGAGATGAGGATACCTTCGACTCCAATGAGTACCTTTCCCATGCTTCGAAGGGCCTTTTCATATGGGGCATATCTGCTTTGGCAAATTCCTCATTCAGCTTGTTCAGCCATTCTTCGGTGACCATAGTGCGCCCTATCCCTCTTGACCCGCGAATCTAAGCAGTGCCGCGAAATCACCTCCATCCGCCAACCGCAGAGCCTGGATGTATGCGGTTCTGCGTTCATTCATCGCCTGCAGGTCATAGCCACCACTCCACTCGATTGGCTTGCCTTTGTAGATTTCGGCCATCAACACATCTGCCATGATTCTGGCATGCCGCCCGTTACCGTTCGGGAACAGGTGAATATAGACAAGACGGTGATGGATGCGCAGACAAGCTTCCAGCGGCGGGTAGGTGTCGTGCTCAGCCCAATACCGGACATCATCCAGCAACAGCCTGAGTTGAACGGAAATCTGTCGCGGATCGATCCCGATATTCTTCTCCGTCTTCCTGAAACTACCTGCCCAGGTCCAGACCTGACCAAATAGCCGCCGATGTAGCTCCCGAACAAAAGTTTCATTGAGAATGTCCTTGTACCGCCTCCTTGACAACCATTGAAGACCTTCCTGGATATTGGCTTGTTCCAAATGATCGAGCTCGCCCCTTGTGGTGACATGCTTGAATCTGAGACCTTCGCGCTCGTCGGGATCCAGAGGGGTTGCGCCATCAGGTTCCTTTGCGGCAGCCATCACGCATCGTCCCAAAAATCAGAAGGCATGGTATTAAGTAGCTCCTGCTCCAATCGTCTGATTTCGAAGTCGCGGCTTTTGGTGTCCAGTGTCTGACTCTCAAGCGCCATATGCACATTGGCCCTGCTCACAAGTTGCTGTGCCTTCTCTCTGGCTCTTTTGGCTATCAGGGTTTCGATCTTGCCAGCGGGCACGATGGTATAGACCAAACGCCCTCCCATGGCTTCGGCGGCGTTCTGGAGAGTCCTGAGGGTCACTGCGCCGGACAGTTCGTTCCTCTCCGATTGCGCGATTTGCGAGCGTGACACACCCAAACGGCGCGCCAGTTGGGAACCAGACATACCAAGGGCTTTGCGCATGGTTTTCAACCAGCCTTCCGATGGCAACGATAAACCGGCTGTACGTTCCCGCGCCTTGTTTATAATGTCTTGATACTGGCGCATTACAATCTTTTTCATGAGTCTACCCACCTGCCAACATGTATGTTTATAAATATACTTAAAAATAATTTATGTCAACTTATAAATATACTTAATCGCGGCGAGTGTTTAGCTATAAGTAACAGCTCCCCGACTGAATACCCGATGCTGCGTCATATGGAGAACCTTGAAGTAGTCAGCGCTATGAAGACACTACTCTGACAATCTGACCTTAAAGAATACGCTACCGGGCACAATGGCTATCGCACATTCCTTCGAATTGACAATGACAGCCAATACAAGGCGTAACCTGTTATCAATGCCATCGGTATAACGCTAATCCCCAGATGCTCCTGCAAGCTCGCTGTTTCCATCAGGATGCCGAAACTTATTGCCCCTGACTCATCGGTAAACAGGCCTACCTGATCGAACAGAAAAGGCTTCATAAGGGCCACCAGAATAAAGGTCATGCTTGCCAGAAGCATCACTCCAGCTAATGTCGATCGAAGCGTGACAATTAATCGTAGCCCAACCCGGAGTGTCGCTGTCCGAAAAAGGTCGAAAGGGTTTCTCGAATGCTGCGCGGTATCTGTCAATACTGAAGCCGCCATTGGCGGCACGACATCAGCAGGAGCTCCCAGACTCTCCAAAGACTGCCTTAATCTCTCAATTTCTGTTGCTGATGAGTTTACCTGCACTGCTTCAAAGACGTGCGATTCCAACTCCCGGCGAATGCTGCTTCCATGCCGGTATCGTAACCTGGCCAGATGTTTATCCACTTCTGTAAAATAATCGTCCCACAGTTCGTTTGAATCATCACAACGGAAGTATTTGTTATGGCTCACTTGAATCACCCCAGGTAGCTGCAATGGAAAGACCAAGACTCTGCCACGCGTCATGCATCCTCGATGCCATGTCTCGTCCTTCTGCAGTAATTCGATAGTATTTTCTTGCCGGACCGGCTTCCATAATTTGCCAACGACTCTCTATATATCCGTCTTTTTCAAGACGATTCAAGAGCGGGTAAATTGTCCCTTCAGCAACATTGATGTTTGCCAATACTCTAAGCCGTTGAATCAGGCTGTAACCGTAATATTCATCCCCTTTCAGGCACAACAAAACGAGAAACTCCAGGGTGCCTTTTTTCAACTGCTGTTGCCATCGATCGAACTGCACACTATCACCATTTTGCGTTCCAGGACACATCGTATACCTCTCTACATAGCAATGCAATGCAGTTACAAAATCCCCCCGCATGCCGGGAGAGTTGTCCGCTGGCACGTACAGGCAAAAACGGGTCTACGGAACACCCGAAACCGAGATAAAGTATTGAATAACAAGAGATTTTAATGGTGCGGACGGAGAGACTCGAACTCTCACACCTTGCGGCACTGGAACCTAAATCCAGCGTGTCTACCAATTCCACCACGTCCGCCTGGGAAAGGCCGCGCATTATATAGCGCCACGGCCCGACTGTCAGGTACTGTTTACAGGATTTTCAGGGGATCTGCTGTGCCACGGCCTCAATCTGCTGTTGCAATCGCTGCATCGCCTGGTTGGACTGCAGACGGTAGGCATCAATCGCCTCAACCGCCTCCTCCACGCGGATCAGTCTGTCATTCAGACCACCCGATGCATTTTCTGCAGTACTGATGGTCGCCTGCAGATTTACCAGTTCCTGCGCCACACCCTGCAGGTTCTGTACCTGGCCATTCAGGGTATTGATGCGCTGGCCCAGCTGGTCCGCTTCAGTGCGCACTGCAGCCACATCACGCAACGCATTGTCCGTCCGGCTGGTTGTCTGCTGCAGTTGCTGACGGGTCTCCTCCACCGCTGTCAGGTTCTCCTGTGAGCGGGTCTCGACGTTTGCAACACGCCCTGTCAGGTCAGTCACATCACGGTTGGTGGCATTACGTGCCGCCCACAATTTGTCTATTTCGGAGAAGTTGAAATCCACGCGGTCGACAATATTCAGCGCCGTTTCTTCAGCGCTGTCACCCACCATCGCCAGCCGGTTCTCCAGATCCATAATGCGTTGATTGGCCTGATTCAATTGCCGCAGATTCTCCTGATACACCGTGTACCCCAGATAGGCCCCGGCACCAATCGCCAGTGTCAGCACCCCCAGCATGATGCGTACCGGCCAGGTGCTGACTTTCACCTGCTCCGCATAACTGACAGGCTTGACCAGATCGGGTTGACGACGGGCCTGCTGACGCGATACCAATTCATCCTTCGCCGGTACCATCGAAGGAATGTCATCACCAATATCGTCGTTATCTCGCATCACAAGGGTCCTCAAAACAGTCTGAAAGCCTATTGTAGACGTATTCTGTCCCCATCAGCAAAGCCTGCCGCCACTGGCTTATATCTTGAATCGTCTGGCGTTGTGCTTTATCCTGATTATCAATGCACCAAACCCGTATATACCGAGGATTTTATGAAACTGGAACTGCCTGAACTACCCTATGCTGCCAATGCACTTGAGCCACACATGTCTGCTGAAACCTTCAGCTTTCACCACGGCAAGCATCACAATGCCTATGTTGTTAAGGGCAACGAATTACTGGCTGATGCCGGCATTGATGCCGACAACCTTGAAGATCTTGTCCGCGCATCTGCTAAAATCGGCGGCCCGCTGTTCAACAACGTGGCGCAGGTCTACAACCACAATTTCTTCTGGCAGAGCATGCAGCCCAATGGTGGCGGCGCACCCACTGGTGCCATCGCAGCAAAGATTGATGCCGACTTTGGCAGCTACGAGAATTTCAAAAAAGAATTTGTCAACGGCGGTGTTGGCCAGTTCGGCAGCGGCTGGGTGTGGCTGGTGCTTGATGCGGGCAAACTGAAGGTCGTCAAGACTCCGAATGCTGAATGTCCGCTGACCACCAGCGCAAAACCGCTGCTGGTTTGTGATGTCTGGGAACACGCATATTATCTGGACTACCAGAATCGTCGCCCGGACTTTCTGGCAAGTTTCCTGGACAATCTGGCCAACTGGGATTTTGCCAACCAGAATCTCGCCTGATCGACAGGATTTACTGCTTCAAATGAAGGGGTTGCTGCGGCAACCCCTTTTTTTTTGCACCTCATCAGCGTTTACAGCATGACCAGACTGATCAGGGCAGCAGCCAGCAGCGTGAATACCAGCATCATGACGTACAACGTGCCAATCACACTGTACTTTACCGTGGTAAAAACCCAACCCTGCCCGTACACCCGACGTTGCATCAACAACAAATACAGAGGAATCCAGATCAGCGACAGTGAATACAGACTGCTCAAAGTCCACGCGACACCGCCAGGCAAGGATTCAATGCCTGACATCGCATTCAGGGACAAACTGATCAGTACCGCAAAGAACAGAAAGCTGTGACTGTGCAGCGCTACAATAAAGTGCTCCATATACAAATGCCTGCTGAACAGGTAAAAAAACTTAAGCAGCAGGGCAAACACCGGCATCATGAAAAACAACACCAGTGGCAACAGATTCAGCATTGCCTCTATCAGGGCTGCCGGGTCTTCACTGACACTTTGCACGTTCAGCAGCCCACGTTCGATAGCATTGTTTATGGCGGCATTCAGATTCGCCGGCAGCCATCCAATTTCCACCGGATTGGTCTCTGGGTGCCAGGCCTGCGACCCGACAATGACAATTTCCGGTCGCGCAGCAGGTTCCGCAGGTGAACCTGCTTCGGGCGCCGCCGGATCCTCTGCCGGTGCCGCCAAATCCGGCTCTCCACGCAGTTCAGCCAGACGTGCCTGCGAAGTCTCTTCGACGACCTGCATTGCGGTTATCAATCCCCGTCTGGCCAGCTCTGCACCAGACCCGGTATCTGACTCCAGCTCCTGAAGATTATCCTGTAATTCTGCCAGCACACGATCGCGTTCGGCAATGACCTCGGCCTCGGATTCAAAGCGTTCGAAACGCGCATCTTCCGGCACCAGATTGACACCAGCCAGGCGCTGAGGGGCAGACGAGAACTGCAGGGTCAGAAACATGACCACGCTCAAAACAAAAAACAGGCGAAATGGCAGAACGTAACGCACACGCCGGCCCGCCATGAATTCCTTGCTGATCTTGCCTGGATTGAAGTACAGCGGCAGCAGAGTGCGCCAGATGCGATTATCGTATTCAAAAACCGTATCAAGGATATCCGTCACGACGGAGGAGAAATGCCGTACCTCAGACCGGGATTTTTGCCCGCACTGGTGACACCACTGCCCCTGAAGGGTAGTGCCACAATTGAGACATTCCGTGGGAGAAGCGTCGCTTTCTGCCTTGGCCATGGCAGCCTTGTCCTTGTTGTGTTTGCTTACCTTTGCGCAGCGTAATCCACTACAGGGACGTTATCAATAGCGAGGGCAGAACAGCGGTTTCATTTCACCAGCTGCTGACGCTCATCAGCACATCCCGGTGAGGCTGCATCCGGCCCTCCAGCACATTGGGGCGAATCATCGATTCATGCAGGCGCCGCTGGATTCTGAACCGGGCAGATGACTGCTCGACCAGATTGTTGTCAATTATCCGGTAATTGGATGATTTACCGAACCGGTTCACGCTCACGGCAATCTGCACGGATTCATTGGCTTCACCGTGGCGGATCAGGTTCGCCGTCTGCTGAGCCTGTTCAAGTACTTCAAAACGCGGCACCATCACTGCCTGGCTGAACAGCGCATCCCGTTTTTGCGGTTCCCATCCGGCAGCCGTCTGCCACGCCTGTTCATAGGTATCCATCGCCTGTTTGTAATAACCGAACGCAAGATGCCAGTCGGCCAGACCGAGAATCGCTTCTGTCAGCCTGACATCAGCATCTGCAGCGGGTTCCGGTTGCGTCTGAAGCGCATACTCTGCCAGTTCAACAACACCCTCCAGCGCGTCTTTGCCCTGTGAATAACCGAACCGGTTACCTTCATAGTCACGTTGTCCTGCCACCCGCCCTCTGGCGTACTTTCTGACCACGGGTATCTTGTCACCCGAGGCCTCAAGATAGGTCTGTGAATGGACATAGGCGACCGCCGCCAGGCTGTGAAGCAATCCGGGCAATCGCGGGTCAGCACTGCCTGAGTGGCGCGAGATCAGCTGTATTGCCTCTGCATAGGTATCATAGGCAGCGTATAGCCTTGTCAAAGGCTCTTCACTTTCGGCGCTGTAGTAGCTGAGCAAATGCCAGCGCGCGCGCTCCTGCAAGGCATCCACAAATGCGGGATGGTCGCGATCAAAGTTCTGTGAATAAATGCGCATGATTTCCGACAGGGTTGCCTCAATGTCAGTCCAGCGCGCGAGCATGAGTTGTGTGTTCAGCATGGGAACCAGCGCGTGCAACTGCAGCAGCGCGTCTGGCCCCTCACTGATCCGATAGGTCGCCGCGGCTTCCTCAAGCATTTGTATCGAATCAGCGTACTGACCCGCCTCCAGCAGATGACGTGCATCTGTCACGGCAGCATCCGCCTGCGAAGTGCTCCAGCGCGCCCCTGCCTGACTCTCCCGGGATGCCTGCGCAGTTTGCTGCTGATCCGCATAATTGAATACTGAAAGAAAACCCTCGTCTGCCCGGGCTGCACCAGTTTCGAGCAGACCAATGCAAAACACCCATGTAAAACAGATAAACACGGTTGAATTTTTCATGTAATTTCCCCTTACACAAAACTACCTGTCTGAATTTTTTATTGTTTTCTCCCGATCAGGCCTGCGCCTGACTTTCCCCCGGGACATGCTGGTTACTGCTTTTCTCCCTGCACTGTTTTTGTGCAATATTTTTTATATTTCTCAATTAGTTAGCATACTCCTGAGCGTATGCTGTTACCAGTAATTCAGTGATTATTTGCTATTTTTCCTCGCTGTTTCACTGAGTCAGCAACTCAAGTTCCCCGGAATCCCGCCGATATATTCTGCGTTAACAGCTTTATCAAGGTACGCAATGAATCCCTCAACCATCATCGGCATGCTGGCCAGTATTCTGCTACTGGGTAGCGTGCTGTTCTTCTCAG
Source organism: uncultured Pseudohongiella sp. (assembly GCA_963974875.1). GTDB lineage: Bacteria > Pseudomonadota > Gammaproteobacteria > Pseudomonadales > Pseudohongiellaceae > Pseudohongiella. The sequence goes on from CAXBER010000007.1 coordinate 12,010, forward strand.
CCGAATCAGATGCCAGCTTTCTCAACCTGCCAGGTCTGGCTATTGTCATAACCGGCACCATGGCTGCCACGTTCATCAGTTACCCGCTCAAGGAGGTCGTCAGGGTATTTAAACTGGTGGCACTGGTATTCCGGCGTGAGAATACCTATACACGGGACGACATCAAGGAAATGGTGCAGATGTCCCGGTTATGGTTTCAGGGCAATATCAAAGACGTTGATGATGCGCTGGCGAAAGCCAAGAACCCCTTTCTACGCACAGGTGTTCAACTGGTCATTGCAAACACGGACGAACAGGAAATCGTCGACACTCTGCGCTGGCGTATCGCCAGGGTAAAGGCCCGCGAACGTGCTGAGGCTCATATCTTTCGTACCATGTCCACTTATGCTGCAGCGTTTGGCATGATCGGCACGCTGGTCGGCCTGGTCAACATGCTCGCGGTCATGGACTCCGGAAGCCTGGACTTGATTGGCCCCCAGATGGCCGTCGCCCTGCTGACCACGTTTTACGGAATCCTGCTCGGCAATGTGTTTTTTCAGCCAATAGCCGTCAAACTTGAGCGACGCACAGAGGAGCGTCTGATCGCCATGAATATGGTGCTGGAGGGGATAACCATGATGAGCAAACGGCGCCCCCCATCATTTGTTGAAGACACCCTGCAGTCATTTGCAGCCACCTACGAAGACGAAATTCGCGACAAAGGCATGCCGCCGCCTCCGCCAAGGACTAAACCTCGTGGATAACTCGCGCTACTCAGTTGACCAGATAGGTGACGAGGGAGACAGCCCGGAAGTTGACAACTCGTGGATGCTCAGCTACCTGGATGTGCTGACATTACTGATCGCGTTTTTTGTGTTACTGCTGGCCATGTCCGAGCCGAAACAGGAAGAAGAGGAAATTCTGCAGTCCCTGACCGCAGCAGCCGCTGGTGGCGCAGACGCTGAAGACACCACATCAAGCGTCATTCCCACATCGGGTCCCGACGGGGTGCTCGGCGGCGGTATTGGTGTCCTGCCTGAATACAATGCCGTGATTGCCGGCAACTCCGGGGAAACCAGTCCCGATGCCGATGGCACTGGCACGACTGATAACAGTGAATCAGAAAATGACGAGCGCTTTGGCGATCTGGAAGACAGTCTGAATGCAATGTCACTGCAGGGCGTTGACGCCGAGATTGGCAGTGAAGGGCTGACCCTTCGTATTGCGGACAATCTGCTGTTTGCCAGTGGTGCATCCGAGCTGCGTTATGACGGCATGATATTGATCAGTCAGCTGCGCGAAGTGCTGGAGCGTTTTGACGGAGAAATCTCTGTTGAGGGACATACTGACGATATACCTATCAATACCGCCCGCTTTCCTTCAAATTGGGAGTTATCGAGTGCCCGGGCCATTTCAGTTCTGCGCTACCTGGAAAGTGACGGCATGGATGCAGACCGAATGCGTGCCGTCGGATATGCAGATACACGCCCTTTGCAGGACAATGACACGGCGAACGGGCGTGCAGGCAATCGCAGGGTGGAACTGATTCTTCGCGAGCCGTAACGGCTATTGTTTTAAAGCCCCGGCAATTTCATCCAGCACCTTGTTGGCCTCAGGCATCACCGGCACAAACAGCGGCCAGACATGCGGCTGGCCACGCCAGATTCGCAGATCCGTTTCAACACCGGCCGCAGCTGCGCTCTCTGCCACCCGGATGCCATCGTCACGCAGCACTTCATTATCACTGACATAGATGCGCAGCGGAGGAAACCCGCTAAAATCTGCATACAAGGGTGAGGCCAGTGGATCGGCACCGTCAGCGCCGTTCAGGTAGATCGCCGCGGCCCGGCGGATGGAATCTCCCGTGAACATCGCACAACTGGCGGAGTTGGCGTCGTGCGAGGCCCCCGTTGCCAGCAGGTCCGCATAGGGTGATAGCAGCACTGCCCTGGCAGGCATCGCCATATCCGCTTTTTTTATCTGATGAAGTAGCGAGAGAACCAGCCCGGCGCCGGCTGAATCACCAGCCAGCACGATCTGGTCCGGCAGGTAGCTTTCCAGCAGATAGTGCCAGGCAGCCATCGCATCGATTGGTGCAGCCGGAAACGGGTGCTCCGGTGCCAGACGATAATCCAGAGAAAACAGCGCCAGTTTGCTGGCCCTGGCCAGGCGGGTAGTGAAGGCACGATATGCTGCCGGAGATCCGAATAGATAACCGCCACCATGACAATACAGGATACAGCGACCGGAAACAGCACCCTCGGGAATCTGCCACTCCCCTTTCAGGCCGTTCTGATCGACCGGCTGAATTGTGACACCGTCTGCAGGCGCCACCTTGCCCATATCACGATCCACACCTTTGCGGAAACGAACCGGGTCAAAGTCGTCAGCCACCAGTTTGGGTTTGAATTTCCGTTTGAGCACCCAGGTTGTAAAACGGGAACGGAGTGAGCGTTTTGAGACCGTGGTTCGCGTCAACATGAAATTACCTCATTTCGTCCGGTTTCTAACGGGTGTCAGATGATTTTCTGTAACTGCGCCAGCCTTACCTGCAACTGCTCGGCGGATTGACATCGGACAGTGGCATGACCTACTTTTCGCCCGCTCTTGAACGCCTTGCCGTAGTGATGCAGGTGACATTCCTCCAGGGCAACGATTTTTTCAATATCCGGCACGCTTCCTATAAAGTTAATCATGGCACTTTCACTAACTTTACGGGTTGAACCCAGCGGTAGCGCAGTGATGGCGCGAAGGTGATTTTCAAACTGGCTGCACTCAGCACCTTCAATTGTCCAGTGTCCGCTGTTGTGGACGCGTGGTGCAATTTCGTTGGCTTTTAGACCGCCGTCAATCTCAAAAAATTCGAATGCCAGCACGCCCACGTAGTCAAGATGTGACAGCACGCGTGACACATATTCTTCAGCGAGAGCTTGCAGTGGATGGTTACTACTGGCGACCGATAATCGCAGTATTCCATCCTCGTGGGTATTGTGAACCAGCGGATATGCCAGAGTCTGCCCGTCGCGGCCGCGTACAGCAATCAACGATACCTCGCCACTAAACCGGACAAAGGATTCCAGTATACAGGGCACCGCACCCAGCTGAGCAAATGCATCATCAACATCTGCCCCTGAGCGCAATACCTTCTGGCCTTTTCCGTCATAACCCAGTGTGCGGGTTTTCAGCACAGCCGGCAAACCGATTAGGGCAACCGCGTCGTCAAGATCGCTTTGACTGTTGATTGGCGCGAAAGGCGCGACCGGAATATCCAGCTGCTGAAACAGGTTTTTCTCCAGCAGCCGATCCCGGGCAATTCGCAACGATTCAGAGCAGGGAAACACCGGCACAAATTGCGACAGAAATGCAACGGTTTCCGCCGGTACGCTTTCAAATTCGAAGGTAATCAGATCAACCTGCTGGGCAAGCTGCTGCAAATGTTCGTGATCGTGGTAATCGGCACAAATATGCGTGCCCAGTGTCGCGGCGCAGGCGTCCGGCGCCGGATCCAGAAATACAAACTGCATACCCAGTGGCGTACCTGCCAACGCAAGCATGCGACCAAGCTGACCGCCACCGATTACACCTATTTTCATGTTCTGTATCAAGCCTGTCTGGGATCTGGGTTATCCAGCACGTTGCTGGTCTGGCTGGCACGAAAGGCCTGCACCGCCTGCTGATATTCCGGGTATTTGTTACCGAGGATACTGGCAGCCAGCAGCGCTGCATTCACAGCGCCGGCACGGCCTATCGCCAGTGTTGCCACCGCCACACCCGCAGGCATCTGCACAATGGACAGCAGAGAATCAACACCTGACAGCATGGACGACTGTACCGGCACACCCAGTACGGGCAGATGGGTTTTGGCCGCACACATGCCAGGCAGATGCGCAGCACCGCCCGCACCGGCAATGATGACCTCGATACCTCTGTCGGCCGCCTCTGCAGCATAGGAGAACAGCAGGTCCGGCGTGCGGTGAGCAGACACGACAAGCACTTCGTGAGGGATGCCCAGCTGCTCCAGCATCTCGGCCGTATGGCTCATGGTGGACCAGTCGGACTTTGAACCCATGATGACACCCACCAGAGGGCTTGTCGGCGTGGTCATTGGCATATCCCCTCAGAAAGAAAAAGCGCGTAGTATACCAGCTAATATGATTTGCGCATATCAGAACAGGCGGAGCGGAACGCCCTGATAATAAATAACAAATGATAAGTAACCACAAAACAGAAAGCGAGAACCAGAAAAGGGAACGGGAGAATCAATAAATGATCCTCCCGTTCCCCTTGTACGGACTAGTCAGCCTTTTTTAAAAGCCAGGCACTTACATCATGCCCATGCCGCCCATACCGCCCATGCCGCCCATATCAGGGGCACCTGCTGGCTTGTCTTCCACGATCTCGGTGACCATGCACTCGGTGGTGATCATCAGACCAGCCACGGAACCGGCTGCCTGCAGCGCGCTGCGGGTCACCTTGGCCGGGTCGATGATACCGGCTTCAACCATGTCAACGTACTCGCCGTTGGCAGCGTTGTAACCCATATTGCCTTTCAGGCCCTTGACCTTGTCCAGCACCACTGAGGGCTCGTCACCGGCGTTCTTGACGATCTGACGCAACGGTGATGTCACTGCACGCAGCAACAGGGCGATACCGACGTTCTGATCTTCGTTGTCGCCCTTGATCTTGCCCTCAACAGCCTGCAGGGCACGCACCAGAGCAACACCGCCGCCAGGTACCACGCCTTCTTCAACCGCAGCACGGGTTGAGTGCAGCGCGTCTTCGACACGGGCCTTTTTCTCTTTCATTTCCATCTCGGTGCCGGCACCGACCTTGATTACCGCAACACCGCCGGCCAGCTTGGCCACGCGCTCCTGCAGCTTCTCTTTGTCGTAGTCGGACGAGGTGTCTTCGATCTGCTTGCGGATCTGGCCAACGCGGGCTTCGATCGCCTTGGAGTCACCGGAACCGTCAACAATGATGGTGTTTTCCTTGGACAGGGTGACCGTCTTGGCGCTACCCAGATGCGACACATCGGCTTGCTCCAGGCTCAGGCCCACTTCTTCGGAAATCACAGTACCACCGGTCAGGATGGCGATGTCTTCCAGCATGGCCTTGCGACGGTCACCAAAACCCGGTGCCTTGGCCGCAGCCACTTTCACGATACCGCGCATGTTGTTGACGATCAGGGTCGCCAGCGCTTCACCTTCCACGTCTTCTGCAATCACCAGCAGCGGACGGCCGGACTTGGCCACACCTTCCAGCAGCGGCAGCATTTCGCGGATGTTGGAGATTTTCTTGTCAACCAGCAGGATGTGCGGGCTTTCGAGTTCCGCGCTCATGTTGTCCTGGTTGTTGATGAAGTAGGGAGACAGGTAACCGCGGTCAAACTGCATACCTTCAACCACGTCCAGCTCGTTTTCGAAGCCTGAACCTTCTTCAACTGTGATCACGCCTTCCTTGCCAACTTTTTCCATGGCCTGGGCGATGATTTCACCAATTTCGGTGTCAGAGTTGGCGGAAATGGAGCCAACCTGTGCGATTGCTTTGGAGTTTGTGCAGGGGGTCGACAGTTTGCCGATCTCTTCAACCATGGCTTTAACAGCCTTGTCGATACCGCGCTTGAGGTCCATCGGGTTCATGCCGGCAGCAACCGACTTGAGGCCTTCGTTCAGAATGGCCTGTGCCAGCACGGTAGCAGTGGTTGTGCCGTCACCAGCGACATCAGAGGTCTGGGAAGCAACTTCCTTGACCATCTGGGCGCCCATGTTTTCGAACTTGTCCTGCAGCTCGATTTCCTTGGCAACGGATACACCGTCTTTTGTTACTGTCGGGGCGCCGAATGACTTGTCCAGCACCACATTGCGGCCTTTAGGGCCCAGGGTTACCTTAACGGCATCTGCCAGTACGTTTACGCCGGCCAGTAGTTTCTGACGGGCGGAATCACCGAATTTTACGTCTTTAGCCATGTCTCTCTATTCCTGTATTCTGAATATGAATGTGTAGCGATGTTGAAGCCTGGTCTGAGCTATCAGCCTTCGATTACGCCAAAAATTTCGTTTTCGCTAAGGATCAGCAGTTCTTCGTCGCCAATCTTGACCGTGTTGCTGGCATATTTGCCAAACACCACTGTGTCTCCCACTTTCACGTCAACCGGTCGCTTTTCGCCATTTTCTGAAATGCGACCCGGTCCTACAGCAAGCACCTCACCCTGGGCAGGCTTCTCGGCCGCCGAGCCTGGCAACACGATTCCGCCAGCTGTCTTGGTCTCTTCTTCCTTGCGTCGGACGACGACACGGTCTTGCAAAGGTCGAATCTTCATTATTCGTTATCTCCTGACTTAAACATTGATTATCGATGACTTACAAAATGTCACCCCGCAATTTGCAGGGCGGCAGACTTTAATTCACTTGTGACAGCGTAGATGGGGTTCAATGGGGAATTTTCAATGGCTGATGCCAAAAAATTTTATTTTTGTCCCTGTATGTGTTCAGATTCGCCCGGAATCATCGTCAGGGCCACGCCTGTTCTGATCAAGGGTGTTCCCCTGTTGATCAGTCTCCCGGTCAACAACCTCACCGTCTACGACATCGCCGTCATTGGCTTCGCCGCCGGGACGCCCCTGCCAGCTCGAATACGAGCTGAAACCCCCGACAAACATACCTGACCCGCTGCGTAGCAGCCGAGCGGCCAGACGACGGCGGATAACCGGGGTCAACAATGCAAAACCTATTGCATCCGTAATCAGGCCCGGTGTCAGCAACAGCGCACCGGCAAACGCGAGCAGCATACCTTCTATAATTTCCTGCCCGGGGATCTGCCCCGATTTCATCCGCTGATCCGCCCGGCGCAACGTACTGAAACCCTGCTGCCTGAGCACACTCAGACCAACAAATGCGGTGACTATCACGAGCCCAAGTGTTGCCAGCCCACCAATCAGATCAGCCACCTCAAACAGCAACAGCAGTTCGGCGATGGGTATAACTATGAATGCAAGCAACGGAAAACGCATAATGAACCTTGAACCTCAGAAACCTGTTTGATTTTACCAACCCAAACTGACCACGCCTGACATCATTTAATGGCTTCGATGTCCTGCTGCCGGGAAACCACCGCAAATGCCAGACCAATTGCAACCAGGCCAATCGCTACCGAGTACAAAAAGAACGTTGCGTAGCCGGCGCCAAGTGCCTGGGGCGATACGCCGGCCGTTGCTGCACCGGCTGCCAGCGAGTCAGCCGGCAGGTCGTCGAACAGAGGCATCAGCATGCCCGGTACGCCGCCAGCGTCTGCTGATCTGGCTGCGGTTTCGACGACACGCCCACTCTGCGAAGCAACCAGTTTACCCAGCAAGGCATAAAGGGACGAGAACAGCGCATACTGCGTGGCAGTAAATCCTGCTGCCGTGAGCGATGACATATAGGCTATCAGCGCCGTGCCCGCGAATCCCGCCGCCAGGTTATCAATACTGATGGCAACATAGAGAGACAACAAATCCGGCCCCTGCATACCCAGCCACAGGAAAACCAGATTGGAAAACGGACTGGCAAACACACCAAACAGCATGGTTTTTAATACGCCATAGCGTGCCACACAAAAACCGGCAAGCGCCACACCCAGCACCAGCGCCAGCACACCGTAAATTTTTCGCACCTCGGCAATCTCACTCAGGGTGAATCCGAGATCAACATAAAACGGTCCCATCAGGTTCAGTACAAAATCGGAAAGTCGGTATAAACAGATCAGTGCAAGGATCAACCCGCCCAGTCGACCGCCGAAACGCCCAAAAAAGTTACCCAATGGTTCACCGTATGCCCGGCTGAGATGCTCTCCCGGGCGCGTTCGCAGACCCGGCACCGGCAAACACGCGGTCGCCAGCAAACCCAGACCGAACACAACACCCGCCACCTGTAGATATACCCCGCCAGGTCTGCCTGTCCAGGCAGCCAGCAAGGCTTCGCCGGCCTCGACAGTACCGCCCGCCAGCAGGAGCAATTGCTGCAGCATCACAGCATTGCCGGATAGACCAGAACCGATAATCACCGCAGCAATGGCAATGATGGTCAGTCGCAGCAGCCATTCTGCCAGCTCGGGCAACGGGCGGTGTGGAAGCCCGCTGACTGGCACTGCCGGCGGTCTGACCGACACTTCCCGCGGGGCCAGCAATACACCAGCCACACCGATACCCATCATCCCGGCCATTACTGCATAGGAGAAATTCCAGCTGAAAGCCTCTGCCAGGAACAACGGTACCGCACCTGCCACAATCATGGCCAGACGGTAACCCCACTGGTAGGCGGCCGCCATTGCCCCGGAACGACTTTCATCAACCACCTCGATGCGCCAGGCATCAATGACGATATCCTGGGTGGCACCGGCGAATCCGACCAGCGCAGCCAGCGCGCCGACACGCAAAATATTCAGTTCCGGGCTGGAGCCGGCAATAAGCCACAAGCCCGTTATGATGACGCCCTGCATCAACAGCATCCAGGCGCGTCTGCGTCCCAGCAACCGGGTCAGTCCCGGCACTTTCACCCGGTCTATCAGTGGCGCCCAGATGAACTTCAGAGCGTAGCTCAATGTTGCCAGGGCAAAAATCGAAATGGACTGCAATGAAAGTCCCGACTGGCGCAGCCATACTGACAACGTATCAAAAATCAGCAGAAACGGCAGGCCCGCAGCAAACCCGAGCAGTAACATGACCATGACCCGCCGCTCGCCATACACAGCGAGGGCACGCCATGCGCCTTTGCCCCGCTCTGCGGCAGCAGGGTTATCAATCACGGAAGTTATTGTATTGCAGCGGAATATCCAGCTTGGCCTCGCGCAGCATGGCAATCACGGTCTGCAGGTCATCACGCTTTTTGCCGGTAACGCGCAGTTTGTCACCCTGAATGGCCGTCTGCACCTTCAGTTTGGCGTCCTTGATCATTTTAACCAGCTTGCGCCCCATGTCAGCATCGATACCTTGCTGCATGGTGACTTTCATGGTGGCCTTTTTCCCTGTTTCGACAATTTCGCCTTCCTGAATGCTCATGACATCCACGTTGCGTTTGACGAGTTTGTTTTTCAGGATATCCATCATCTGCTGAATCTGAAAGTCGGACTCTGCAACAACGGTAATCTCGGCTTCATTCAATTCAAAACTGGCATCAACGCCTTTAAAGTCAAACCGGGTACCGATTTCCCGGCTTGCCTGATCTACAGCGTTGCGAACTTCAGGCAAATCCACTTCGGATACAATATCAAACGATGGCATAAAAACTCCGTATTCAGGACAATGCTTGCAATGGCGCTTATACTATCATCATGACGCAGGCTGTACACACCCTCTCCCATAGCTCACCACCTGTCTGGCATGTGCTGGGCGCCGGTGCCATGGGGTGTTTGTGGGCAGGTGCGCTATCCGTCAGCACGCCGGCTTCACCTGCCTGCCTGTTACTCCGGGATGCCGATGCCATCGCGCGCTTTCCTGGTGAAATCACCATCGAATCGGCCAATGTCGTGCCACACAAAATACCGGTCAATGCGTCTAACGGCGCTTTACTCAGACAGTCTGAAGCCAGGATCACACATCTGCTGGTGACAACCAAAGCCCAGGATGTGATGAGCGCAATTGGCAGTGTCAGAGACTGCATCGCTGACAATGCTGTGATCATTCTGCTGCAAAATGGCATCAGGGCTCAGCTGGCGGCAAACGCTGTTTTGTCTGCACAGCGGGTATTTGCGATGAGCACCAACCATGGTGTCTGGCTGCGGGCCCCATACCATGCTGTTCATGCCGGTGTGGGCGAGGCGTGGCTGGGCAGCCTGTCATCGTCAACGCTGATGGACACTCGACTGCTACTCAGCCAGCTGCCGCAAAAGTCCATGAACATACATCTGGATACCGATATTGTTTATCGTCTCTGGTTCAAATTTGCCATCAATTGCGCCATCAATGCCCTGACGGTGATCTACGACTGCAATAACGGCGGGCTGTTATCTCACACGACACGCAAGACCACGCTGCTGGCCTTGTGCGCAGAAATCCAGCAGCTCTTTGAGCAGCTCCCGGAAACTCCACTGCTGACAGATCTGCCCGGGGCAGTTGTTCATGTATTGAATGTAACTGCCACCAATGTATCGTCGACGCTGCAGGACATCCGCCGTGGCCGACCCACGGAAATCACTGAGCTCAATGGTTATCTCACTGAGCTGGCCGTGCTTCACGGATTACCGTGCCCGCTTAATCAGCGTGTACTCGCCGCTGTCAAAAAGGCAGAGCGAGCATTACCGACAACAGATCGGCATTAGCTGCTAGAATCATCCACGTCTTTTGCAGCCAGATCTGACCCATGCCTTTCCCCGATGACAAACACAGACAGCACATCCGGTTTTACAGCCTGCTGTCTCTACTCGCAATTGTGGCCGTGGTCAGTTTTATGGCCGCGCTGGTCAGCGGAAGCGTCTCCATTCCACTACCGGAATTATGGCAACAACTGACCAGCCCGACGCCGGGGCCGACACAGCAGATAATTTGGGAAATACGCATTCCCAGAGCGCTCGCGGCCTTCGTCTGTGGCGGATTACTGGCTCTGTCGGGCGTTGTCATGCAGGTGCTGTTGCGCAACCCGCTGGCCGACCCCTACATTCTGGGCGTCTCAGGCGGGGCAGCAGTTGGCGCCCTGACTGTCATTCTGCTGGGAGCGGGAGCCCTGTGGATAACACAGGCTGCCTTTGCCGGGGCACTACTGTCTGTGGCACTGGTGTTCGGCCTGGCGGCTCGCGACACCCGCTGGTCTGCAACACGGCTGCTTCTGACCGGTGTTGTCATCTCCGCCGGCTGGGGGGCAGTGATCAACATTTTACTTACCACCAGCTCGGGCAATACTGTACAAAGTATGCTCTTCTGGCTGATGGGTGATCTGAGCCAGAGCCGCTCGCAATGGTGGCATTTCCTGTTGCTGGCCGGTGGCCTGGCATTGATGCTGAGCCAGGCGCGATCGCTCAATGCGCTGGCGCGCGGCGAGTTGACCGCCGCCGCTCTCGGGGTGGATGTCAAACGATTAAAACTGATTCTTTATTTCACTGCATCAGTATTAACGGCAACGGCTGTCACTATTGCCGGCTCGGTTGGCTTTGTCGGGCTGGTTATCCCGCACATGCTGCGTCTGCTGGGCGCCCGGGACCATCGCTGGCTGATACCCGGATCAGTGCTGTTGGGCGGGAGTTTTCTGCTGCTGGCCGACAGTCTGGCCCGAACTGTCATTGCCCCTCAACAACTTCCGGTTGGTGTCCTCACGGCCATGATTGGCGTCCCAGCATTTCTGATTATTTTGCATCATGGTTATTCACGCAGCAGGCATTCGTCATGAATACAAATCTGCTGACTGTTGCCGGACTGGAAATACACTCACCGGAAAAACGTCTTTGCGGACCACTCTCATTCACCCTGAACCCGGGCGACCGGCTTGGAATTCTGGGACAAAACGGTACCGGCAAAACCACGCTGCTGCACACGTTGATGGGACTGCAACCGGTCAGACAGGGTCGCGTTCAGATCGGACCCCGCCCACTTGATGACTGGCGTGGACAGCAACTGGCACAACAGATCGGTATTCTGTTTCAGGCGGTACCTGACGAAATGCCAGCCACTGTCTATGAAGCTGTCATGCTGGGACGTCTACCTTATGCCCGCCACTGGCAATGGGAAAATGATGAAGATCACACCATTGTGCAACAGGCACTGCGGACAATGGAGCTGGATCACCTGAGTTCACGTGACATCAACCACCTGTCCGGTGGTGAGCGCCAACGCATGGCGATTGCCGCGCTGATAGCTCAGCGACCACGCATCCTGCTGCTTGATGAACCGAGCAATCATCTGGATATTTCATTCCAGATCAAGGCCCTCAGGCACCTGGCAGAGACTGTCACTGGCCAGGACAGAGCGATGATCATGGCCACCCATGACATCAATCTTGCTGCCCGCTTTTGCAATCGGATTCTCCTGCTGCGCGCCGATGGAAAACACCTGCTGGGCAGTGCAGGCGCTGTACTTGATGCTGACCACCTCAGTGCTGCATTCCAGTGTCAGGTTGCTGTTGTCTCTACCGGAAGTGGCACAGTCTATTATCCCGTCGTCTGAACGCCAACGCCGACACAATTTGCTTAAATGTGCTGACTGGTTTAATCTGCAGCTCGCAAAAAGAATCAAAATAATGTTTTATTTCAAATTGTTACAATATTTTACGACAACAACACCAAGGATACATCACATGAATAAAAAATGTCTCTCCGCGCTTTTTTCAGTGCTTACCATGGCAAGCCTGGCAGTAACGCCTGCGCTGGCGCAGGATGATGTACGACTGAACCGCAGCATTCAGACCCTGGAAAACGGGGATCCGGTATTTGGACTGTTTACCGGCAATTTCTCTCTGGCCAATGCCCGCGCACTGGCCCGCTCCAATCTGGATTACATCCTCATCGATATGGAACACACTGCTCACGATATGGAAACGCTGCAGGAATTCCTGCTGGGCATGACAGACAAAATGGCAATCGTGCGGCAGGGCAACGCCCAGATGCGCACCACACCTATCGTCCGGCTTCCCGCCAACGGTCGCAACGACCCTGAGTGGCTGGTAAAACAGATTCTGGATATTGGCGCCTTCGGCATCATGTTCCCATACGTCGAAACCGGTGAGGAAGCCCTGCGGGCGGTCAAGGCCATGCGTTATCCGCAGCCGCGCGGATCAGAAATTGCCGAACCGACGGGCCATCGTGGCTCATCGCCGGGTGTTGCCAGCTGGTACTGGGGTGCCATGGACTATGTGCAACGTGCCGATACCTGGCCATTAAATGCACGCGGTGAATTGCTTGCAGTCATGCAGATCGAATCAGTGGCTGGCGTGCAGAATGCCGAAGACATTATTACCACGCCGGGCGTTGGTGCCATCTTTGTTGGTCCGGCAGATCTGTCCATGTCCATGGGACTGCCAGGCAACCACCCCGAAGTTCAGGCCGCCATCGACAGTGTTGTAGAACTGTGCAAAAAGCATGATGTACCCTGCGGTATCACCACCAATGCGAACGATATTCGCGCGCGACTGGACCAGGGTTTCCTGATGCCAACTGTTGGTTACTGGGGTGACGCCGGCATATCGGGCAGCACCGAAGCGAATCTGCGAACTGCTCGCGAACATGCTGGCCGTACCGACTGAATCAGGCTTTAAAACACGCCTGAAAGCATATAAAAAAGGGAGCCGGTTAACCGGCTCCCTTTTTTATATCTATCGTTTATTGGCTCTACCGCTATTTCCCGTACCTGCCAACTATCACATCATCAGCAAACGGATGTCCGCGAGCAACTCTGCCAGCCGGGTAGCAAACATCCCGGCATCAACACCATTGACAGCACGGTGGTCATAACACAGCACAAACGGCAGCATCTGACGCGGCACAAACTCATTATTTATATAGACAGGTTTTATCTGCGTTTTTGACACGCCCAGAATGGCCACTTCCGGTGCATTGACAATAGGAGTAAATGAAGTACCCCCTATTGCGCCCAGACTGGAAATCGTGAAGCATGCGCCCTGCATGTCTTCCTTGCTCAGGCGGCGATTTTTTGCTTTCTCGGACATTTCCGCCATTTCCGCAGCAATCTGCCACACCGACTTCCTGTCTACATCCTTGATAACCGGCACAACCAGCCCGGCCTCTGTCGCAACAGCGACGCCGATATGAATATACTTCTTCTGGATAAGCACTTCACCGGATGAGTGCAGTGACACGTTAAACTGTTTGTACTCGTCCAGAATCTTGGCACACGCCTTCATGAGAAATGGCAGCGGAGTCAGTTTTACCCCACGCTTTTCTGCTTCCTTGCGCTGTGCATTGCGAAACTCTTCCAGCCCTGTTACATCCGCTTCGTTAAACTGGGCGACCGCCGGAACATTCAACCAGTTCCGGTGCATATTCAACGCTGTCACTTTGTGCAGCTTGGTCATGGGTACTTCTTCAACTTCACCAAACTGACTGAAGTCGATGTCCGGTACAGCCGGAATACCCGCGCCAGCACCGGCCAGAGAAGCCGTAACCGGCGCCTTCAGCCGGGCTTTGACAAATTCATGCACATCTTCTTTCTGCACACGCCCTTTCGCGCCTGTACCATCTACCTGTGTCAGGTCGACGCCCAATTCCCGCGCCAGTTTGCGCACCGCTGGTCCGGCGTAAATCCGGCTGTCAGTGCGGGCGGCTGCTTCTTCGGCAAACTCGGCCTGTTTACGTGACAGACTTTTTTCCGGCGCGCTTTCCTGAGACTTGGGTTGAGTTTTTTCCTGAGGCTGCGCCTGAGGTTTCTCTTCAGACTTCCTGTCGGTCGACGCTTGACCGGAAACTTCCAGTTCCAGAACTGCAGACCCTTTTGAGACCTTGTCACCCACTTTCAGTTTCAGTGATTTGACAATACCCGACTGCGGCGATGGTACATCCATGGCTGCCTTGTCTGATTCCAGCGTTATCAATGCATCTTCAGCTTTGACCTCATCACCTTCGCTGACATGAATTTCGATCACCTCAACGTCGCTGTCACCACCAATATCAGGCACGCTGATCAATTCAATGCTGGTGACTGGGCCTGCATCTGGGCCGGCATCTGCGCCTTCGTCTTTCACAGTCTGTTCCGGCTCTGCGGCAGGTTCCGGATCAGCATCTGCTGCAGGTTTTTCGTCGCTCTGACCGGCAGCCCCAGCGGACTCAACCTCGATACTGCCGATTTCATCACCCTGATTAACCTGGTCGCCCACCTTGATGGTCAGCTTGCTGATCACGCCGGACATCGGCGATGGGATCTCCATCGCTGCTTTATCACTTTCCAGAACCAGCAATGAGTCATTTTCTTTGACAGAGTCACCCACTTTCACGAGTATCTCTATGACTTCTACATCTTTGGTTTCCCCTAGATCGGGGACTTTTATACTTTCTACAGGCACCTTGGAATGCTCCTGAACGTTATGTTCGATTCAGTTCTTGTTTTCACACCAGCGTCGGATTGGGCTTGTCCGGATTGATACCCAGTTCCTTGATGGCTTTGTTGATCACCGCTGCACTCACCAGATTTTTAGCTGCGAGTTCCGTCAGTGTTGCCAGGACAATATACGCCCGATCGACTTCAAAGAATCGACGCAGGTTCTGTCGGGTATCACTGCGACCAAAACCATCAGTACCCAGAACCCGGTATGGACCAGGGACAAACTCGCGAACCTGATCAGCATAGATACGCATGTAGTCAGTCGCCGCAATAACCGGTCCCTGATCTGATCCCAGGCATTTGGTGACATAAGGCACCTTGGCTTTTTTGCCGGGATGCAGCATGTTCCATCGGGTTGCATCAATGCCATCGCGACGCAATTCATTGAAGCTGGTCACACTCCAGACATCAACCGGCACCTTGTACTGATCACGCAGGATAGTGGCAGCCTCACGCACTTCGCGCAGAATTGTGCCGCTGCCCAGCAATCGTACGGCCTGATCGGTCAGAGCCTTGCCCGACACTTTGTACCCGGCAGCCGAACTGTCTTCCAGCAGATACATGCCCTTGAGAATGCCTTTCTCAACACCGGCAGGCATTTCCGGATGCACATAGTTTTCATTCATTGTGGTGATGTAGTAGTACACCGATTCCTTGTCCTGATACATACGTCGCAGACCATCATTGATGATGACGGCCAGTTCGTATGAATAGGTCGGATCGTAGGTCACACAGTTGGGGATGGTTGATGCCAGCAGGTGGCTGTGGCCATCCTGGTGCTGCAATCCTTCACCGTTCAACGTGGTGCGCCCCGCCGTTGCTCCAATCAGGAAGCCACGTGCCTGCGAATCACCTGCCGCCCACGCCAGATCCCCGATGCGCTGGAAACCAAACATGGAGTAGTAAATGTAAAACGGTATCAGCGGGAAGTCATTGACACTGTATGACGTCGCCGCTGCCAGCCAGGACGAGAATGCTCCTGCCTCGCTGATGCCTTCTTCCAGCATCTGGCCTTTTTTGTCTTCCCTGTAGTACATGACCTGGTTTGAATCAGCCGGATCGTAAAGCTGTCCAACGGCCGAGTAGATACCCATCTGCCGGAACATGCCTTCCATGCCGAAGGTGCGCGCTTCATCAGGCACAATCGGTACTATCCGGTGACCAATTTCCTTGTCCTTGCACAGGGTGTTGAGCATCCTCACAAATGCCATGGTTGTTGAAATTTCGCGCTCGCCAGTACCTTTCAGTTGCGCGTCAAATGCACTGATATCCGGCGTCGGCAGGGAATAGCTCTGGGCGCGACGCTGCGGTACCACGCCACCGAGCGCTTCGCGCATCTTGCGCATGTAGCGCAGCTCCAGCGAATCCTCGGCCGGCCGGTAATAAGGCAGATCCTTCAGCTTGTCGTCGGGAATGGGAATATTAAAACGGTCACGGAAGCGCTTGAGTGCCTCCACATCCAGCTTTTTGGTCTGATGCGCAGCGTTTTGTGCTTCTGCACCCGCGCCAAACGCGTAACCCTTGACAGTCTTGGCCAGAATCACGGTGGGTTTGCCTGTGGTACTGACAGCTTCTGCATACGCCGCATAAACCTTGAACGGGTCGTGCCCACCCCGGTTCAGAGCCATGATGTCATCATCAGACAGGTGCTCCACCATCTTCAGCAGTTCGGGGCTCTTGCCAAAGAAATGCTCTCGCGTATAGGCGCCGCCACGGCCCCAGTAATTCTGATATTCGCCGTCGACCACCTCATCCATACGGGCCTGCAGCAGGCCGTCCTTGTCCGCCTGCAGCAATGCATCCCAGTGACGACCCCAGACTACCTTGATGACATTCCAGCCGGCTCCGCGGAAGATACCTTCGAGTTCCTGGATGATCTTGCCGTTACCACGCACAGGACCATCAAGGCGCTGCAGGTTGCAGTTGATCACAAAAATCAGGTTATCCAGCTTTTCGCGGCCGGCCTTGCCAATGGCGCCAAGTGATTCCGGCTCATCCATTTCACCATCACCAAGAAATGCCCAGACTTTACGGTCGCCCTGCTCGACCAGGCCACGCGCTTCCAGATATTTCATGACATGCGCCTGGTAGATTGCCTGCAGTGGCCCAAGTCCCATTGAAACGGTGGGGAATTGCCAGTAATCGGGCATCAGCCACGGGTGCGGATAAGACGAAAGGCCATCACCGCCAACTTCCTGGCGGAACTTGTCCAGCTGCTCTTCGGTAATCCGCCCTTCAAGGTATGAACGTGCGTAAATTCCCGGCGCGGAGTGCCCCTGAAAATAAATCAGGTCACCACCGTGATTTTCGGTGGGTCCACGAAAAAAATAATTGAATGCAACATCGTAAAGTGTGGCAGACGAGGAAAAAGTGGAGATATGACCACCCAGTTCCGAATTATCCAGGTTCGCCCGCATAACCGTAACCAGGGCGTTCCAGCGGATAAAACCACGAATTTGCCGCTCCATGAACATATCCCCGGGCATCCGTTCCTGATCCTGCGGGGTGATGGTATTGCGGTAGGGGGTGGTTACCGAAGACGACGGCATCTGCTGTGTGACGCGGGAAGCTTTGTCAGTGAGCCGGTTCAGCAAAAAATGCGCTCTGTCCGCGCCTTCGTGCTCAATGACGGCGCCCAGCGCGTCAAGCCATTCTTCGGTTTCAATCGGGTTCAGGTCTTCGTTATGGTCGGTCATAAGCGTCTTGTTCTGTCAGTTGGTTTTGATTATGTGACGGTTGTTCGTCTGTTTTTCTGCTGCATTCTTGTAAATCAATTACATCACGGAGAAAATTCTACCCTCTAAGGCATGATATTTCAAGTTCCAGCGCCACTTTCTGTAGTTAAACTACAAGAATTGTCAGCGCCAGCGCTATGACCCAGACAACCTGCGCCCGCAACAACAAATCGCGCAGGGACTCCAGACCGGTCACTGCCCGCTCGCTGGCATCAGTATCGCCAGAGGCATCTTTGGTAATGCCAACCGCCGCCGCTGCACAGTCAGCCAGCAGCACCAGATTGTCTGCCTTGTCCATACAGCCACGGCCGTGCGCCCGCAGGCTTCTGAAGGCAGCCACAAAATCCCCGGCCAGCGCATAGCTCATGGCCAGCAGCCGTGCGGGCAACCACTCCAGCAGAACAAGAGTGTTGCCAGCCAGCCCGGACGCATCCGGATCCATGAGCAGACGATCACTACGTATTAACGCCAACAGCAGCCAGTATGCCAGTGCCGCCATCGGCCCAAGCAGAATGTACCAGAACAGGACCGCAAACAGGTGGCGAAATGCTGTTTCCTGTATGTACGCAACAAACTGACTGTGCATTGCGGCATAGTCTTCAAGATTGCGGGAGAATACGTCGGGCACATACTGGTTCACATGCAGATACGCTGCCTCATAGTCGCCAGCCCGCCACAACTCAAGATATTGATCGATAAGTGCCTGCTGGTTGACGCGAGTGAAACAATACAGCAACACAATGACATGGATACCCAGTGTCAGAAGCCCGAACAGCAAACCTTCAGCCAGCCAAAGCACCAGCGCCAACGGCAACAATGGCACCACTATGGCGATCAGGGGCAGGGTTCCGTACCAGTCATGCAAGCGCTCAGGCAATCGGTGAGCGTGAACCAGCAACCAGTTCAGCCATTCCGCGAACCAGCCATCTATCGGCAATTTGCGATCACGAAGCCAATAGTGATTCAGCAATAACCCAATCAATACCGTCAGAAAGCTCATGTACACGCCACCTGGTAACGTTGCCAGTCAAAACACGGCCCCGGGTCAGTCTTCCGGCCCGGAGCGATATCACTGTGCCCGACTATACGCGCGGGCGTCAGTTCCGGATAGGCTTCACGTAATTCACGGGTCACCTGCACCAGTGCGACATATTGCTGATCAGAGAACGGCTGGTCGTCGCAGCCCTCCAACTCTATGCCGATGGAAAAATCATTGCAGCTTTCACGACCCTCAAAGCAGGACTGTCCGGCGTGCCACGCCTTTCTGTTAAAAGGCACATACTGTATCAGCTGACCATCACGACGGATCAACAGATGCGCTGACACCCGCAAATGCGCAATGTCCGCAAAATAGGGGTGTACGCCCACTTCCAGCCGATTCAGAAACAGCTGGTCAATCCACGGCCCCCCAAACTCCCCCGGCGGCAAACTGATATTGTGAATGACCAGAAGGCTTATGGCCATCCCGTTCGGGCGGTCACTGCAGTTTGGAGAAGGTACCCGTTTTGCTCTGGCCAGCCAGTGATCTGCAATCAAACACAGCTCCTCGCAGTTGTGTTAAAGTCGCCGCTCAGTATAGCACCAAGCCGTCACTACAGGATGCCATCTCAGCAATGAATACACACGGAGACAATTCGACGCAAATACCAGACGATATCAGTCTGAGTGTCCGTAACGCGCTGGCAGAAGATATCGGTTCCGGGGATATCACCGCCATGCTGATTGACGCATCATCCATGGCCAGTGCCAGCATTATTTCGCGTGAATCTGCCGTTCTGTGTGGTATCCCCTGGGCCAATGAAGTCATTCAGCAGCTGGATCCTGTCATCCACGCAGAATGGCAGGCTGCCGACGGGGATGAAATTATTGCGGATCAGGTGCTGATCCGGCTGTACGGACCCGCCAGAAGCTTACTGACCGCCGAACGCACAATGCTGAATTACCTGCAAACACTGTCCGGGACCGCTACCCTGAGCAGATATTACGCCGGACTGGTCGCCCACACCGCGGTCCGGCTGCTGGATACACGCAAGACATTGCCCGGCCTGCGATCAGCACAAAAGTACGCAGTCAGAACTGGCGGCTGCTTTAATCATCGCATGGGGCTTTATGACGCGTTCCTGATCAAGGAAAATCATATCAGTGCCTGTGGCTCCATACCCAATGCCATCAGTCAGGCACAGCAGATTGCCCCGGGCAAACCCGTTGAGGTAGAAGTAGAAACTCTGGACGAGTTTCAGCAGGCCATGCGTGCCGGCGCCGATATCATCATGCTGGATAATTTCACAGAGTCTGATATGCGAGCGGCTGTCGCACTGAACCGGGGTCGGGGCGACAAAGCGAGCAAACTGGAAGCATCGGGCGGGATCAATCGTGACAACCTGGCCTCAGTGGCCGCGACCGGCGTGGATTTTATTTCGATTGGCGCCCTGACCAAGGATGTCAGGGCGATCGATTTGTCCATGCGCTTTGAGCGACTGGCCGATGGGGGAAACTGAATCCGCCCCCATCAGGTATCAGGATTCGGGCGGAACAATATTCACGGTATGCATGCTGCCACCGTTGTAGTCCAGTGGTGCATCGCCGGCCGGGAAACCGGTAATGGAGAGAATATGCGCCAGTATCTGCTCATACTCCTGATCCATCAGTGAGCCAGGCATATCAGCCGGCATCGTCACCAGAATCTCTTCAAACATATAGGCAAGTGGCTGATTGTTCCGGTTTGAAAATGCAGTTTTGTAAAAATCCGCATTGTGACAGGACGAGCAACGACGCTCGTACAATTCCTTGCCAGCCTCGGCCTGCTCTACAGTATATGCACCATCCTTGATGGTGGCAGGCTGGGCAGCGGCCACTGCGAACGCAGCTG
The DNA here is from genome assembly GCA_963974875.1 of uncultured Pseudohongiella sp. Classification (GTDB taxonomy): domain Bacteria; phylum Pseudomonadota; class Gammaproteobacteria; order Pseudomonadales; family Pseudohongiellaceae; genus Pseudohongiella. The sequence goes on from CAXBER010000007.1 coordinate 32,606, forward strand.
CCGATGCCGAAACCGCCAATGCCAGCAACATGTTAATCTTGAACTGTTTCATATTTGCTACCTCGGCACACAAGTGCCCTACGCTGTAATTTCAATCAATCCATCTTTCATTACAATTACTTATCTGTCAAAAGTGCCTGATAAACACTGTAGATAGTATCGGCTGAACGCTGGCTGAATGACGTCAGTTGTTGTTCGGAAGGCGCTAATGTAGCAAAAAACCGTTCATCAGCACAAACCGCTGGCCAGACATCCGGAAGCAGCATCGGTTTCCCACAGGAGCGTCCCGCCACTCAGCACACCCCTCAGCACATAGGTGTCTGTTTCGGCAATACCTCCGTGGGCTCCGGTGGGACTTACTGTAATCAGAAAATCGTCCTCATCCTGCGACACTGCCACCGACTGCACCTCTGGTGACGCAGCCCACCCTGCCTGTGATGACAACGTGGTACAACCATCGGCACCGCGGCTCTGTACACACAGGTCAACGGTGGTTCGCGCCGGTGTGGCAGCAGCCAGAACTTCGGCGTATTTTGCGCGGGCAGCATACCCCTGATACGAAGGTAATGCCACCGCTGACAGTATACCGATGATTGCGATCACCATCATCAGTTCGATCAGGGTAAAGCCCGCCGGGGCACTAAACACGTTTTTGGTTTTTCCGTTAACAGACATCTGTTTCCTCCTTGAAAGCAGTATTGGAATCTCCCGACAAAACGCTGCCGGGTCCAGTGATATAGCAGATTGCATACTGACCTGCTATAAACTTCAAAATGGTGAAAAGGATTTGACCATCCGATGTTCAATCAAGGAATTACCGACTCGCTGATCGGTGCCGGTCTGCTGGACAGTGCGCGCGCCCTGGCAGCACAACAGCAGGCAGAGCAGGAAAACATTTCCTTTCTGAACCTGCTTATCCGCAGGCAACTGGTATCCAGCGCCGCGCTGGCACCCTTGATCGCCAGCCGGTTCGGTTATCCCTGGCTCGACCTGGCAAGCACCCAAAAACTGCCACCCGATTTATTGACGACTGAGTCGGGGTTTGACCCGGCAATACTGAGACAACATCAGATCTTGCCTCTATTTGCCAACGCCACACATGTCACCATCGCATTTTCCGACCCCGCGAGTTTGCGGGCAATTGACGATCTGCGAATAAGCTGTGGACTGCAAACCGAACCGGTAGTGGTCGATCACCAGCTCTTGCTGGAACGCCTGACTGAGATACTGGACACAAATCCGCGCGAGACGATCCCGTCTGTATCACCGGACAATGAAAGTACGGACGGCAGCGCCGTAGACAATGAAGTACCCGTTGTTACATTTGTGAACAGGATTCTCAGTCGCGCCATCAACGATCAGGTGTCAGACGTACACTTTGAACCCTACGAAAGCCGTTATCGCATCCGTTTTCGCCGGGACGGTGTGCTGCATGAGGCTTCGCAGGCGCCAGGGGAACTAACCACCAGACTCAACTCACGTCTGAAAGTGCTGGCAGACCTGGACATTACCGAACGCAGGCGACCGCAGGACGGGCGCCTGCAACACAAATCTGCAGACGGGCGCCTTGTTGACATGCGCATCAGTACCCTGCCCACGCTGTGGGGTGAAAAGATAGTCCTGCGTATCATGAACAACCAGCCTGGCACACTGGATCCGGATGAACTGGGATTCGAGGGAAACCAACAGGAAATTTATGCAGCCACACTGGCCAGGCCACAAGGCATGATCCTCGTCACCGGCCCAACTGGCAGCGGTAAGTCCATTACACTTTATACCGCACTGAGTGGCCTGAACAGCGCTGGCAGGAACATCTTTACAGTTGAAGATCCTGTTGAAATCACTCAGGAAGGCATCAATCAGGTGGCCGTCAACAGCGCCGCCGGTCTGGACTTCTCTGTAGCCTTGCGGGCTTTTCTGCGACAGGACCCTGACGTCATCATGCTTGGGGAAATCAGGGATCATGAAACCGCAGATATCGCCGTAAAGGCAGCACAAACCGGCCATCTGCTACTGTCGACCCTGCACACCAACAACGCTGCAGAAACTGTCACACGTCTGCTTAACATGGGCATTCCCAGCTACAATCTGGTGGGGGCACTGTCATTGATAATTGCCCAGCGGTTATGCCGTCGACTTTGTCCGCATTGCAAACAGTCCACCCAAATTGATAGTGACATGCTGCGTAACGCAGGCATGTCAGATGAGATGATCAGTTCGGCGCAGCTTTTCACAGCCTGCGGCTGCCATTTATGTCGCAAAGGCTACAGCGGCAGAACCGCGATTTTTGAGGTAATCCCCATCAGCAACGACATAGCAAACCTCATCCACGCAGGCGCAGGTGCAAACAAAATCCGTGCGGCAGCCGATGCTGCTGGGCACATCAGACTAAGACAGTCAGGGTTGCTCAAGGTAGCACGCGGGGAAACAACACTGGCAGAAGTCGAGAGGGTGTGCTGATGAGCGGCGCCAGATGCAAATTTCAATGGCAAGGACATAACCTGCAGGGTCAACCGATAACCGGCGAGACTCAGGCTACCGATATCAGCGACCTGAAAGTGCAGCTTTATCGTCAGGGCGTTGTGCTGAAACGCACAATCAAGCCGCGATCGGGTTTGTCCCGAAGCATGCCCGAAAGACTTCGCAACGGCGTCAGACAGGATGACATACTCACCTTCCTCGAGCAATTATACAGTCTTCTCAAGGCCGGTATACCGCTGGTTCAGGCACTGGATATTGCAGGCAACAGCGCATCCACACCCGTGCTGAAACGGCTCATCGACAACCTGCAACAACAGGTTTCCGATGGCAGCGCATTGCACGAGGCCATGCGACGGCACCCGCAGCAGTTTGACAGCATGACAGTCAGCCTGGTGTCTGTTGGTGAGCTGTCCGGATCGCTGGAGACCATGCTGGCCAGAATCACCGCCTACCTTCAACAACGATCAAATGTCAGCCGGCAAATCAAAAAGGCCATGCAATACCCGGCCATAGTACTCGTGATTGCACTGGTCGTGTCGCTCATTCTATTGACCCGGGTGGTACCCCAGTTCGCCCGTAGCTTCGGGAGTTTTGGTGCTGAACTGCCCGCTTTTACTCAATGGGTGATGACACTGTCGGATCTGACAGTTGCCTACAGTCTCCCGTTGCTGGCTGTGTCTGCACTGACATGTACAATCCTGGCAATGCTCTGGCGACGCTCGGAGATGCTCATGAATACCAGCGACAGGTTTTGGCTCACCATCCCCGTACTCGGCCGCACGGTCAGGGCAGCGTGCATCAGCCGCTTTTGTCGCACACTTGCCACACTCGTCAGTAGCGGACTGCCGCTGGTTCAGGCACTACGGGCGACAGCACCGACCACCGGCAATCGTGTGTACCAGCAGGCCACACAGCACATCGGCCAGCATGTGTCGGAAGGACAGACACTGTATGCTGCCATTCGCAACAGTGGCCTGTTTCCGGTTATGATGTTGCAACTGATTCATGCTGGCGAACAGGCTGGCAATCTGGATATTATGCTGGACAAATGTGCTGATCACTATCAGCTGCAACTGGAAACATCGGTCGGCTCACTGACCAGCCTGCTTGAACCTGTCATCATGACAATATTGGGTGTGATGACAGGCGGGCTTATGCTGGCAATGTATCTGCCCGTGTTCAGACTGGGAACCGTGTTATGACATTGTTAGACCTGCTGATTGCCTCGCCCGCCCTGACTATCGTTCTTACCGCAGTACTGGGTCTGCTGGTCGGCAGCTTCCTCAATGTGGTGATTTACCGGTTGCCGCTTATGCTGCAACGCGAATGGCAACAGCAATGTTGTGAATTTCTGCAGCTCGAACCTGACTCACTGAAGATTGATGACCCGGTTCCGGAACACAAGGTTTTTAATCTGCTGAAGCCGGATTCCCACTGCCCGGGTTGCAAAAAACCCGTAAAACCCTGGCAAAACATTCCAGTGATCAGCTACCTGCTGCTACGCGGCCGCTGCGCAGGATGCCAGACCCGGATACACTGGCGCTACCCACTTGTTGAACTGGTCACGGCCCTCCTTTCTGCCGTTGTTGCATGGAAATTTGGCGCCACCTGGACCATGGTTGCCGCCCTGCTGCTGACCTGGTCACTTATCAGTCTGACCGTCATCGACATAGACCATCAATTGCTGCCCGACAATATAACCCAGCCGCTCTTATGGCTGGGACTGATACTCAGCCTGACAAGTTACGGAACCGGTGTCGCCCCGGCTGATGCACTGATCGGCGCTGTTGTTGGTTATCTTTGCCTCTGGAGTATCTATTGGGCATTCAAATTGCTGACCGGCCGCGAAGGCATGGGTTATGGTGATTTCAAACTCCTGGCTGCGCTGGGTGCCTGGCTGGGCTGGCAACAGTTGCTGGGCATTGTTATTTTGTCTTCACTGACAGGCGCCATTATTGGCATATCCATGGCTGTTGCAGCAGGCAGAGACAAGAACATTCCAATGTCCTTCGGCCCATACCTCGCCATAGCCGGATTTATAGCGCTAATCTGGGGAGAGCATATCAATATCTGGTATATCAACACCGTAGCTGGTATGTGACACCCCGAATCCATTCCGAGACTCATTTGAGCGTTTGCAAAAGGAAAACGTGTAGTGAACAGTAAGCCTGGACTGATTGTCGGTGTCACCGGTGGCATTGGTAGTGGCAAGACAGCTGCGACCAACGCGTTTGCCGATCTCGGCATTACCGTGGTGGATGCAGACAGGGTATCCCGTGATGTAGTGATGCCCGGCACCCCTGCCCTGAGTGCGATAGCCGCGCACTTTGGCGCCGACAGTGTGCTTGCCGCAGATGGCAGCCTGAACCGGCGCGCCCTGCGCGATATCATTTTTGCCAGTCATGATCAGAAAAAATGGCTTGAACAATTGCTGCACCCAATAATACGACAGGAAATTATCCTGCAACTTCAGCAAAGCACGTCACCCTACACGATTCTGTCTTCCCCGCTATTGCTGGAAACTGATCAGCAGACCCTGTGCCACCGGGTATTACTGATAGACGCCCCGGAGTCGCTGCAGATTCTGCGCACTGTGGCACGCGACAACACCACCGAGGCCGGCGTCAAGGCCATTATGGACAGTCAGCTGTCGCGGCAGCAACGACAGGCGCGAGCTGACGATATAATTATGAATGACAAAGACCTGACTGCGCTCAAACATCTGGTAGAGCTGCAGCACCAAACCTATCTGGAAATGATTGCATGACAGAACGAACACTCAAAGTGAATTGCCCCACCTGCAAGGACATTGTGGAATGGCATGAAAAAAACGCTTTCCGGCCATTCTGCTCCGAACGCTGCAAGCTTATTGATTTCGGGGAATGGGCAAGTGAAAGACACAGTATCCCCGGCGACCCGGTTGACCCTGATGAATTTGCCGCCATCTCCGGCGTAACTACCGATCAACTCAATGACTGACAGAAATAAACGCGTCCATGTTGCGGTCGGGGTCATTATTAACCCCCGGGGCGAGGTGCTGATTGCAAAACGGGCCAGCAAACAGCATCTGGGTGGCCTCTGGGAATTTCCCGGCGGCAAACTGGAAGCAGATGAAGATGTTCGCCAGGCACTGGCCCGCGAACTGCACGAAGAGCTCGGCATTATTGTCACTCACCAGACCCCGCTCTGCATAATCCGGCACAACTATCCTGACAAGGCAGTTTTGCTGGATGTATGGACTGTACATGGGTTTACCGGACAACCACACGGCAGGGAAGGACAACCATTGCGCTGGGTAAAGCCAGGCGAGCTGGCATACAATGATTTTCCGGAAGCAAATCGCGCCATCATCAGGGCGATCAGACTTCCCGGGTATATGGCACTGATTGATCTGCCATCACCGCTCATTCCCGGGGACTTTGATCACCCCGACCAGTTACCCGACAATACGTTGATCCGGCTGCGCCGCACCACGATGCCCACAGAAACGGAAGATAAAAAATATGTATCGTCGGTACGGGCTTTTCTTGACGCTGGCATACTGGCCGGACATCCAATTGTCGTGGACATAAACGCCAATCCGGCGCTGCAGAAGGATCTCGCTCAGGCGTTGCACAGCCATTCCCGCTTTCTGGGCTATTTTGCCAATCGTCACACATTACGGAAATTGACCGAACGACCGGAAGGCGATCAGGTTTTACTGGGCTGCGCGTGTCACAGTGACGAGGAGCTCATGCAGGCAGCAGCACTGTCTGCCGATTTTGCAACCGTCTCACCCGTTCTGCCGACCAGCAGTCACCCCGATCAACCCGGCATGGGATGGGACGTGTTGTCCGGTCTCGCCGATCGTCACCGGATTCCGGTATATGCCATGGGTGGTCTGTCGCTGGCGGATCTGACAACAGCACGAGCGGCCGGCGCCCGGGGGATAGCCGGCATTTCAATGTTCAAGCGGAAAAAATAGAGCCCTCAGCCAGGAAGAGCCTTCAGCCAGGAAGAGCCCTCAGCCAGGAAGAGCCTTCAGCTGCGAAGAGCCCTCAGCTCCGATAAGAGGCGTTGATCCGAACATACTCTTCAGACAGATCCGCCGTCCACACCTGCTCAGTCACGTCACCACGCCCAAGTTCAATGCGCAGGGTGATATCCTCCTGATTCATGACGCGTTGACCCTGTGCCTCGGTGTAGGAAGGGGCAAGCCCTCCCTGCTGCACAATAATGACGTCATCCAGATAGATATCGATTTTATCAACCACCAGGTCATCCAGTCCGGCCCGGCCAACCGCAGCCAGGATTCGTCCCCAGTTGGGGTCTGACGCAGACAGGGCAGTCTTGACCAGGGGAGACTCGGCAATTGCGTAGGCAACCATCAGACATTCGCGCGAATCGGCTCCGCCACGCACGTCGACAGTGACAAATTTACGCGCACCTTCTGCATCCCTGATGATCAATTTGGCAAGCTGTACGATCAGATCATGCAGTGCTGTATTAAATTTTTCGTAAAGTTCGCTGTCTGAAATGTCTATCGTGACACCACTGCGCCCTGTTGCCGTCAATACGCAGCAGTCATTGGTGGAGGTGTCCCCGTCTACCGTAATACGATTGAATGAGTACTCAACCGCTGAGCGCAGCATATCGTGCAGCAGTGGCTGCGCAATTTGTGCATCCGTAGCCACAAACGCCAGCATGGTTGCCATGTCGGGCTTGATCATGCCGGCGCCTTTGGTGATGCCCGTAATGGTAATGCGCTGCCCCTCATGTTCAACCACTGCAGACATGCCTTTCGGGCGAGTATCTGTCGTCATGATACCTTTGGCGGCATTTAGCCAGTTGTCTGCAACCAGTGCATCAATCGCACCGGGCAGTGCGGCGACAATTTTTTCTGCGGGTAGCCTTTCACCAATGACACCAGTCGAAAAGGGCAGTACCTGAGCAATATCAGTGTCAGCCAACCCAGCCAGTTTACGGCAGCACTCAACAGCATCATGCATGCCCTGAGCACCCGTCCCTGCATTGGCATTTCCGGTATTAACCAACAAATAACGCACCGCCCCGGCACAGGCCTGCACATGCTTTCTCGCCAGCACAACCGGCGCGGCGCAGAACGCATTGCGGGTATACACGCCCGCACTGACGCTGCCTTCCGCCAGTTCAAACAAGACCAGATCCAGCCGGTCCCGGTATCTGATTCCGGCACTGACTGCCGCTATCCGCACACCGTCAACCGGGAGCAATTGACCAAGTTCCTGAGTACCTGTCGCCATCTTGTTTACATCCTTCTGAAATCAGCTGAGCCGACCATGACATTGTTTGTATTTTTTGCCAGACCCACAGGGACACGGATCGTTACGCCCAAGCTTTGGCTCTTCACGAACAAACGGCGTACGCTGATCATCCTCCCCGGACTCGCTGGCATCATTACCACCGGCGCCCTGACCCTGCAACGCGCTTGATTCCGCATGCTGGAACTGCATTTTTTCTTTGGCCCGTTCAGCCTCACGTGCACGCTCAATCGCATCGATCTCTTCCGGCGAACGCACCTGTACGTGATTCAGGAAACGGGTGACATCGTGCTGCAGTCTGGAGAGAAGGCCCTGAAACAAACCAAACGCTTCACGTTTGTATTCCTGTTTCGGATTCTTGCCAGCGTATCCACGCAGGAAAATGCCCTGACGCAGCTGATCCATTGCGGCCAGATGCTCTTTCCACAACGTGTCCAGAATCTGCAGTACTATCTGTTTTTCAAGCAGATGCATTTTCTCACCAACAACTTCGCGCTTTCTGTCGTAAGCCTCGGTCAGGGCAGTCTTGATCTTCTCGCGCAACGTCTCTTCAAACAGTTTTTCATCTTCTTCCAGCCACTGTGCGATTGGCAGGTGTATTGCAAACTCTGCCTCAATGGCCTGCTCCAGTCCCGGTACGTCCCACTGCTCGAAAATGCTCTGCGGCGGAATATGGCTGCTTATCACCTCGTCGGCCACATCGTTGCGCATATTGGTAACAAGCTCACTGACATCATCGCTGGCCATGATTTCGTTTCGCTGGCGGTAAACGATGGTGCGCTGATCATTGGCAACATTGTCGTATTCAAGCAACTGTTTGCGAATATCAAAGTTACGGCCTTCCACCTTGCGCTGAGCTTTTTCTATGGATTTGGATACCATGCCGTGCTCGATTGCTTCGCCACGCTCCATACCCAGCGCCTGCATGAAGTTCTTGACCCGCTCGGATGCAAATATCCGCATCAGATTGTCTTCCAGCGACAGGTAGAACCGTGAATAGCCCGGATCTCCCTGGCGACCTGAACGGCCACGGAGCTGGTTATCTATACGGCGAGACTCGTGTCGCTCCGTGCCAATAATATGCAGACCGCCGGCTTCCAGCACCTGGTCATGGCGCTGCTGCCAGGCCTGTTTGATGGTTTCTATCTGTTCCGGTGCCGGGTTCTCCAGCGCCGCAACTTCGGTTTCCCAGTTACCGCCAAGCACAATATCGGTGCCCCTGCCCGCCATGTTGGTGGCGATGGTAACCACACCGGGACGGCCGGCCTGCGCAATAATGTGAGCTTCTCGTTCGTGAAACTTGGCGTTGAGCACTTCGTGCTCGATCTTTTCTTTGCGCAGGAATGCTGACAGCATCTCCGAGGTTTCAATGGATGCGGTGCCTACCAGAATCGGCGCGCCTTTCTCACTGAAATCCTTGATATCGCGAACGATTGCCTCGAACTTTTCTTCTATCGAGAGAAAGACCAGATCATTCATGTCTTTGCGCTGCATTGGCCGGTTTGGCGGAATCACCACCACATCAAGATCATAAATCTGCTTGAACTCAAACGCTTCCGTATCTGCAGTACCGGTCATACCTGAAAGTTTGTTGTACAGACGAAAGTAATTCTGGAACGTCGTTGACGCCAGCGTCTGACTTTCACTCTGTATCTCAAGACCCTCTTTTGCTTCGATTGCCTGATGCAGACCTTCTGAAAGACGACGTCCCTCCATCGTCCGGCCGGTATGTTCATCAATCAGGACAATACGCCCGTCCTTGACAATGTACTCAACATCCTTGTGAAACAGATAATGCGCTTTTAATGCGGAATGTATGTGATGCAGCAACCCCAGATTACCCGCTGCGTACAGACTCTCACCCCCTTTCAGCAGATTGCGTTCTGACAGCAATTGCTCCAGCCGCTCATGACCCGCCTCGGTCAATTCCACCTGACGGGTTTTCTCGTCCACCATAAAATCGCCGGATTCAATGCGCTCTTCACGCTCCAGTCCCATTCCTGTTTTTTCTTCCGGCAACTCACCCTGCTCCAGCTTGTCTATCAGGGTATTGATGGTCATGTAGAGCTGCGAACTGTCCTCCGCAGCGCCGGATATTATCAGCGGCGTTCGGGCTTCATCAATCAGAATGGAATCGACTTCGTCAACAATGGCAAAGTTCAGGCTCGGCTGCAGTTTATCTTCAACCCGGAATGCCATATTGTCGCGCAGATAGTCGAATCCGAATTCATTGTTGGTACCGTAGGTGATTGAAGACTGGTAAGCAGCCTTTTTATCCTGCGGCAACTGGCCGCTACCAATCACACCGACAGTCAGACCCAGAAACTCATACAGTGGTCGCATCCAGTTGGCATCGCGACTGGCCAGATAATCGTTAACAGTAACAATATGCACACCTTTGCCGGTCATCCCGTTCAGATATGCTGGCAGCGTAGCCACCAGCGTCTTGCCCTCACCGGTTTTCATCTCGGCAATATCGCCCTGGTTGAGGACCATGCCACCAACCATCTGCACATCAAAGTGTCGCAAACCAAGGACTCGTTTGCTGGCCTCGCGAACTACCGCAAAAGCCTCTGGCAACAGACTATCCAGGCTTTCACCGCTTTCATGACGCGATCTGAATTCGTCAGTCCTGGCGCGTAACTCTGCATCCGACAATGGTTCGATTGAGCTTTCCAGCTCGTTAATTTTTTTCACGGTTCGCTGAAGTTTTTTCAGCTTACGGGAATTACTGCTGCCAAATATCTTGCTTAGAAATTGTAAGTTCATGATGACCCGGTCTACCCAAATAATTGATTGCACGGTGCAGCGATACAAAACACTGAGGTGTCTGTTTCACTTATCTGACTGAAGGCGGTACTAACCGTACCTGAGAGTGAAGCGTCAGCGATGGGTGCGTCTGATGTAGGAAGCCGGGTCGACTACGCGCCCGTTCCTGAACACTTCGAAGTGAACGTGGGGACCGGTAGAGCGGCCGGTGCTGCCAACCAGAGCAATCGACTGGCCCTGATCAACTATGTCCCCCGCTTCCACCAGCACTTCCTGCGCATGGGCATAGCGCGTCAGATAGCCATTGCCGTGGTCTACCTCAACGGTCAATCCATAGCTGGGACGTGTACCGGAATACGTCACAACACCAGCGCCTACGCTGATAATATCGCTGCCCGCCGGTACAGCAAAATCAACACCATTGTGCCACGCCAGACTGCCGGTAAAGGGATCCGTGCGCCGACCGAATCCGGAGGACATCCAGCCGGCTCTGACAGGTTTACCGCCAATCGCCCGCTCGTCATCCAATAGCTGGTTGTTGATAAATGACCCGATACTCTCCAGCTGATGTCCGCGCCGGGCAATTTCCTGCTCCAGCTGGCCAATTGCCGTTATGAAGTCGGGCTGTGACACTCCCTCGGGCTCAGTCAGTAACAGACCACCAACCGGGGGACTCTGAGTGAAATCGAACTCCTGTGGATCCAGATCCGCCGCCACAGTCAGGCGCTCACCGAGCGCATCCAGTCTTAGCAGTCGCGCCTGCAACGTAGCCAGCCGCGTGGTCAGTGCTTCCAGCTGGAGCTCAGCGTTGCGCCGCAGTTCCGCCAATGTCCGGGCCTGATCGTCCAGACTCTGTTGCCAGCTGTCTGCCGCTTCCTGGCTGACTACCTGACTGTTTTCGGTCTGGTTGACGGCCAGATGGTATCCCAGATAACCCATGGCCACGGGGGCACCCAGCAGACAGATTGACAGCAGGCCCTTGAGCCAGCCACCGATCACAATTGTCCGGCTGTGTCCGTAACGTTGATTAACCAGTATAAGTTTCATTTGGTTGACTTTATCCTGCTTTTGCTGACTTTGGAACCCTCTCAGGCAGCCAGCACAGGCTTGATGTACGATATGGGTACCTGTGATTCAGACGTAAAACTGACCAGTTCCCATGCATCCGGCGTAGCTTCCAGTGCAAGCAGCAGTGCATTGTTAAGTGCATGGCCGGACTTGTAACCCTTGAACTCGCCCAACAGACTGTGTCCGGTGGTGTACAGATCACCAATCGAGTCGAGAATCTTGTGTTTGACAAATTCATCCTCGTAACGCAGGCCATCTTCGTTCAGAACCTTGTAGTCGCCGACCGCGATTGCGTTATCCATACTGGCGCCCAGCGCCAGATTGCGGTTACGCAGCTCTTCAAATTCATGCATGAAACCGAAGGTTCTGGCACGGCTGACTTCTTTTACAAACGAGGTGCTGGAAAAGTCGATGGTTGCGGATTTGGTATAACGTCGATAGACCGGATGATCATACAAAAGCGTATAACTGACCTTGAATCCGTCAAATGGCTCAATACTGACCGATTTATCGCCATCCTCGACCCGCACGGGTTTGATAATGCGGATAAACTGTTTTGCCGCATCCTGCTCTTCTATCCCAGCTGACTGGATCAGGAATACAAATGGTCCGGCACTGCCGTCCATAATCGGTACTTCAGGCGCACTTACATCGACATAGGCATTGTCGATACCGAGCCCTGACATGGCAGACATCAGGTGCTCAATGGTGGAGACCCTGACACCATCCTTCACCAGCGCCGTTGACAGTGTTGTGTCTCCGACAAACTGCGCTTTGGCAGGAACCTCCGGGCAGCCTTCCAGATCGGTGCGCACAAACACAATACCTGTGTTCACGGGCGCAGGACGCAGGGCAAGATAGATCTTTTCACCTGTATGCAGGCCGACGCCAGTGGCGCGGATGACATTTTTCAAGGTACGCTGTTTCAACATAAACGGAGATTTTTCCGAGAGATGGGATTTCGCCGGATGATAACAAATATCACCTGAGAACCCAAACAATGAATTGATGCTGCTGCCGGTAGCTTACGGGCATCGTCCATTGTCGGATGATGCCTTTCCAGCAGAAATCACGACCCGGTCGGGGCCACCTCCCGGGTCGCGATTGTTCAGAGGTTCCCTAGTCCGCCTGACGGCGCAGGAATGCAGGTATATCAAGGTAATCCATGCCGTCCTCGGCACCGACAGCCTTGGCGAAACCCGAACCCTGAGGCATGGTATGTGAACTGGCTGTTCGCTGACGGTTCACCTGGGCAGCCGGTCGCTCTGTCGACCGGTCAGGCGAACTGCGATATCCGCCGCCGGCAACAGCGCGCGTGTTGTCAACCACCTTGGTCGGACGCTGCTCCATGGCCCGGATTTCGCCCAGACCGGTGGCAACCACAGTAACCCGGATTTCATCACCCATGTCGGGATCTATCACTGTGCCAACAACCACGGTCGCATCATCAGAGGCAAACTCGGAGATGGTGTCGCCCACTTCAGAGAACTCGCCCAGTGACAGGTTTTCACCCGCCGTGATGTTGACCAGAATGCCACGCGCTCCGTGCAGATTGACATCTTCCAGCAATGGACTGCGAATTGCAGCTTCAGCCGCTTCTCTGGCGCGGCCCTCACCTGTGGCATAACCGGTGCCCATCATGGCCATGCCCATTTCGGACATGACGGTGCGGACATCAGCAAAGTCAACATTGATCATGCCCGGACGGATTATCAGATCCGCAATGCCTTTGACTGCACCCAGCAATACATCGTTTGCAGCCTTGAAGGCCTCCAGTAATGAAGCCTGCTTGCCAAGCACAGCCAGCAGTTTCTCATTGGGAATTGTGATCAGTGAGTCAACATGCTGAGACAGCTCCTTGATCCCCTGCTCTGCAATCAACGATCGTTTTTTACCTTCAAACGGGAACGGCTTGGTCACCACTGCAACAGTCAGAATACCCAGTTCACGCGCAACCTCGGCAAAAATTGGCGCGCCACCGGTGCCCGTACCACCGCCCATTCCGGCGGTGATAAACACCATATCAGCTCCCGACAGGATCTCGGCAATTTCTTCGCGATCTTCCATGGCCGCCTGACGTCCAACTTCCGGATTCGCACCAGCGCCAAGTCCTTTGGTAATGGTACTGCCAAGTTGCAACAGTGTTTTTGCATGCACATCAGTAAGCGCCTGCGCATCCGTATTGGCGCAGACAAACTCCACACCTTCAACATGATTTTTGATCATGTGGCGTACAGCGTTGCCGCCGCCACCACCGACTCCCACGACCTTGATTACAGCACTTTGTGGAACACTTTCTAATAGTTCAAACATATGGCCCCCTCACAGCTTCATTTTATAAAAATCAGTTTTAGAAATTTTCTTTCAACCAGTTCTTTACACGACTAAAAATTTTTATCTTCGACTCTTTCTTCGGTTGCGGCTTGTGGCTTCTGTCCTGGTGTTGCTGCTGCTTGACGCCATACAGCAGCAACCCCACGCCAGTGGAATAAATCGGATTCCGGACAATGTCGGCCAGGCCTTTGACGCTTTGCGGCATACCCAGCCGAACTGGCATATGAAAAATCTCCTCGGCCAGCTCGATCACACCTTCCATCTTGCTGGTACCTCCGGTCAGGACTACGCCGGCCGCCAGCAGATTTTCATACCCACTGCGCTGAAGCTCAGCCTTGACCATGGTAAAGAGCTCGTCATATCGAGGCTCGACAACCTCGGCGAGTGCCTGCCGCGACAATTCTCTTGCCGGCCTATCCCCCACACCCGGCACCTTGATCATTTCACCGGCACTGGCCAGTTGTGTCAGCGCACATGCGTATTTGATCTTGATTTCGTCAGCATTGTCCGTGGGTGTGCGCAACGCCATGGCAATATCATTGGTAACCTGATCACCTGCGACGGCAATTACACCTGTGTGACGTATGGCACCTTCGGTAAATACGGCGATGTCCGTTGTGCCACCGCCAATGTCAACCAGACAAACCCCCAGTTCTTTTTCATCATCGGTCAAGACGGCATAGCTGGATGCCAGCTGTTCCAGAATGATTTCCTCCGTCTGCAACCCGCATCGCTTGATGCATTTTTCGATGTTCTGTACAGCGTTGATTGCACAGGTCACAAGATGCACTTTTGCTTCCAGCCTGACGCCTGACATGCCCAGCGGTTCCTTGACCCCTTCCTGGGAGTCAATAATGTATTCCTGCGGCAAAATATGCAGTACCCGCTGATCCGCCGGTATCGCCACCGCCTGCGCTGCGTCGATGACCCTGTCTATGTCTGCGCGTGTCACTTCCCGGTCCCGAATGGCAACAATTCCATGGGAATTCATACTACGGATATGATTACCGGCGATCCCTGCATAGACAGAGTGAATTCGACAGCCTGCCATCAACTCGGCTTCCTCGACCGCACGTTGTATTGAATCCACCGTGGACTCAATATTTACTACCGTACCTTTTTTAAGGCCGCGCGAACGGTGGCTGCCGATGCCAACTATATTCAGCACGCCGTCAGCTTTGACCTCACCGACAATGGCCACCACTTTGGAGGTACCGATATCCAGTCCTACAATCATATTGCTGTTATCTGCAGCGTTCATAACTCACACCTGCCCTATCGACTCGCCACAGAATCTGTGGCAATCGTACGTTTGCTGACTGAAAAACCATTGCTGTAGCGCAAATCTATAACCCCTGCATCAACCAGTTCTTTATTGAGACCCTGACCATACAGCGAAGTAAATCTTGACAATCGTTCAGCCATATCCTCACGACCCAGACGTATCACCAGATTCTCTGTATCGGTAAGTATCCAGCTGCCTCTTTCATTCAATGAAATTGCCGCCAGCGATAAACCCACGTCAGCCAGGGAGTCGGCAAACTGCTCAAAATGTTGCCGGACCATCCCTTCTGTTCCGTCCGGACCAGACAGTAATGGTAATTTTTCTATTGACTCTCCGCCTCTGGCATCTGATCCTCTGTCGCTGTTTGCAGGCCCTCCGAAAGGTGCCTCAAATATCTGCCCCTGTGCATTCAGCAGTCGATCATCGCCCCAACGGGCCACAGCAACTTCTTCTTCTATCCGTATGGCCAGCACATCCGGCCAGACCCGTCTTACACTCGCACTGTGTATCCATGGATTCTGTTCAAGCTGATCTCTCAGATCCTGTACATCTACCCCCAGAAATCCCGAATCGGTGTAGCGCGCCAGCAACGTTCTGACCTCGTCTTCTGTTACATTGTGCAGTGGTGTCTCCATTCGAACGGTATTGATTGCACGATTGATCACAGGTCGTTTGAGATCAGGAAAATTGAACCCTGGCATATTGATAGCCGGCAACGACTCAACACGCTCTGCAACAAAATCGGCAATCAATCCCTTGTACTGATTAGCTGCAATCAACACGCCGCCCATCAATAGCATCAACAGCAACCAGAAACGCAGTCGCCCTCCTGCGCGCTCTGCCGCACTTGCATTTGCGGACTCATCCGGCACCACGCGACTGCGCCCCTGGGCACGAATGGGGGCAAAATCAACAGGGACGTCTTCACCCATGTTGTATGCAGAGAACGATTCTGACTGCAGATGTTTGCTCATTCTCTTCCGCCGTCTTTTTGCGTTACAAAACTGCTTTCAAGTATTTTCACAACAAGCGCTTCGAAACTCATGCCGCAGGCCGCTGCCGATATCGGCACCAGACTGTGATCTGTCATACCTGGCACGGTATTGAGTTCCAGCAGCCAGAACTTCCCGTCTTCGTCCTGCATGACATCAACCCGCCCCCAGCCACTGGCACCCAGTAACTGAAATGCGTTCAGGCACAGGTCTGCCAGCTCCATGGATTTCGCCTCCGTCAACGGCGCAGGGCACGTATAGCGGGTATCGTTCGCCTTATACTTGGCGTCAAAATCATAGAACTCGTGCGTAGTCTGCAGCTGAATAGCGGGATACACCTCTCCGTTTATCACTGGCACTGTAAATTCGGATCCGAAAATACGTTGTTCCGCCATAACCGCTGTATCGTATACACGCGCCTTTTCATATGCTGCCTTCAGTTCAGCTGCCGTACTGACCATTGACATGCCAATACTTGACCCTTCGTGAGACGGCTTTACCACCAGATCCCCTAACTCGGCCACGACCTGTTCCCAGTCAGTGCTGTCGTCAAGAACGTGGCATCCGGGCGTTGGCAAACCGTTGTTCTGCCATACAAGTTTGGTTTTAATCTTGTCCATTGCAAGTGCTGACGCCAGGACACCACTCCCTGTGTAGGGAACTCCCAGAATCTCAAGAAACCCCTGCAACTTGCCGTCTTCTCCACCACGGCCATGCAATATATTGAACACACGATCAATGTTGTGGGCGCGCAACTGTTCGGCCAGCGTGCTGTCGACATCTATGCCAACAGCATCCACACCGGCCCGCAACAATCCGGCGAGCACCGCATTACCACTCAGCAGCGAAATGCTTCGCTCAGCCGAATTACCGCCCATAAGGACCGCTACGCGACCGAATCGGCTGACATCTTTATCCTCTATCACATCACCACCATTCACACCGACGCTGCTCATCATTCAAACCCCCGCGCCGCCAACGTCCGTGCCAGCGCACCTACACTACCGGCTCCCTGGGTCACCACTATGTCACCATCACGAACCAGATCCTTAAGTACATCTCTCACTTCATCTTCTGTTTTGACAAAAACAGGATCTATTTTTCCGCGCAGCCTTATGCTTCTGCAAAGGCTTCTTGAATCTGCGCCCGGCACCGGCTCTTCCCCGGCGGAATAGACATCAAGCATCAACAACACATCAACATCCGACAGAACCTTGACAAAATCGTCGTACAGATCCTTGGTTCTGGAGTAGCGATGCGGCTGATAAATCATCACAATGCGGGCATCTGCCCAGCCTGCACGAAGCGCAGCGATGGTGGCGGCGACCTCGCTGGGATGGTGCCCATAGTCGTCAATCAACATGATGCTGCCACCAGCGACAGGAAACTCGCCCTGGATATCAAATCGGCGGCCAACGCCCTGAAACTTTTCAAGGGCCTGTTTTATTGACTCGTCATCCACACCTTCATCCGTTGCCACCGCTATTGCCGCTGTGGCATTCAGCGCATTGTGACGACCCGGAATAGTCATGCTGATTTTCAGTGAGTTGCGTCCATCCGGACGGGCAACCTCAAACTCGGTAAACTGCTTATCCTGTTGCCAGTGCACTATTCGATAATCAGCATTCGCGGAGAATCCGTAGGTGATGACCGGGCGCGCCACCCGCGGCATTATTTCAGCAACCACCGGATCATCAATACAAAGTACAGCCAACCCGTAAAATGGCAGATTATGAAGAAACTCAACAAAGTAACTCTTCATCTTGTTGAAATCACCATCGTACGAACCCATATGATCCGCATCGATATTGGTGACCACTGCCACCATCGGTTGCAGGTGAAGAAATGAAACATCACTCTCATCCGCCTCACAGACGAGGTATCGGCTCTCACCCAGTCCGGCATTGGCGCCGGCACTGTTCAACCTGCCACCGATAACAAACGTCGGTGCCAGTTTTGCTTCAGCAAAAATGGATGCCACCAGACTGGTGGTGGTGGTTTTCCCGTGAGTGCCGGCTATCGCCACAGCGTGCCGATAGCGCATCAATTCAGCCAACATTTCAGCACGGGGAATAATGGGCTTACCTGAGGCTTTTGCAGCGGAAAGCTCCGGATTGGATTTGCCTACTGCGCTGGAGACAACAACCACATCAGCCTGCTCAACATTGCGTTCTGCATGTCCGATAAACACCTGCGCACCCAGATCCGACAATCTTTCTGTGACAGATGACGCCTTGATATCGGAACCGGTAATACGGTAGCCCTGATTCAACAATACTTCAGCAATACCACACATACCGGCACCACCTATGCCGACAAAATGCACTGTCTTGATACGGCGCATCTCGGGGACCTGATAGTAACGTGACCCGTTATCTGTCATTGCAGACCTCCATGCAGATCGACATCAAACGACTGCCTGCATCAGGCATCGCCAGTCCGCGTGCCGCCAGCGCCATGGCACGGAGCTGATCAGGTGCTGCCGCCAGCCGGAGCAGTACGCTGCTCAGTTTTTCTGCTGTCAACGCCTGCTGGCTGTACATCTGCGCTGCACCCGCAGAAACCAGATGACCGGCATTAACGCTCTGATGATCATCAATTGCATATGGATATGGCACCAGTATTGAAGGCAAACCGGCCACAGCAAGCTCTGCCAGGGTTCCCGCACCAGCCCGGCAAACAACCAGATCAGCCCACTGATAAGCAGCCGGCATATCATCAATAAATGGCACAATCCGGTATTGCCCGTCACCGCTCAGTCCGGCGGCTGCGTAGGCAGAACGTGTATCATCAAGTTTCAGTTTGCCGCTCTGATGCAGAACATGTACCACCAGGTCGTCCTTCAATCCTGCCAGTGCATCCACCACAAGTGCATTAACCGCAGCTGCACCCAGACTTCCGCCCAGAACCAGCAGTTGCAGCGGTCGTTCGCCGTCATAACTCCGGTCACCGGGTCGCATTGCGACTATTTCAGCCCGAACCGGATTCCCTGTACAAACCGCCCGCCTGGACTTTGCAAAAGTGTCCGGAAACGACTCCAGAACACGGGTTGCAATCGGCGCCAACAATCGATTGGTTGTTCCTGCCACAGCGTTCTGCTCATGAATGACCAGCGGCCGTCCGGATATCCATGCGGCCAGCCCGCCAGGTCCGGCCACATACCCGCCCATGCCCAGCACACAACAGGGCCGGAGTTGTCGGATAAGCGACATAGCCTGCCAGAAAGAACGCAGCAGCATGAAGGGTGCAGCCACCAGAGCCAGCAACCCTTTGCCCCGTAGTCCGTTCACTGGTAACCGGTGCAGTCTGATACCGGTATCAGCCAGCACGTCATTCTCCATGCCTGAAGGCGTGCCAAGCCATTGCACGTCGATATTGTTGGCCTGCAACAGTTTTGCAACCGTCAATGCCGGATATATGTGACCACCGGTGCCTGCAGCCATGATCAGTACAGTTGACTGAGTCATTCGTCTTCACCCCCTGCAACAACCGGTGGCCTGCATGCCAGTTCATACTCGATACGCATAAGCATACCGACCATTACGCAACTGATGAGCATGCTGTTGCCACCGTAACTGAGGAATGGCAAGGTCAGTCCCTTGGTCGGCAACAACCCGGTATTGACACCAAAGTTGATAAAAGTTTGCGTTGCAAATATCATCGCCAGCCCGTAGGCGACATAGGCGTTGAAGTAGCTCGCCTGCGCTTCGGCATCACGCCCAATCCTGAATGCCTTTACCACCAGTACGGAGAACATCACCAGAACACCAAGCACGCCGAGCAGTCCGAGTTCTTCCGCAACTATTGACAATACAAAATCGGTATGGGCTTCCGGGAGAAAATACAGTTTTTGCAGACTATTGCCGAGACCTACACCAAACCACTCGCCCCGTCCGAACGCAATCAGCGCCTGTGTCAGCTGATAGCCCTCTCCATACACATATTCGGCGGCCCAGGGATTGAGAAACGATGTCAGTCGGTTAATTACGTAAGGTTTTGTGATGGCAAGTACCGCAAACCCGGCGAAGCAGAGCATGACAAACAGCATGAATCGATGAAGTCTGGCACCGGCGAGGAATAGCAGTGTAAACGTGGTTGCCATCAGAATTACCATGGCTCCGTGATCCGGCTCAAAATGCAGGAGAACAACCAGCACACCCAGGATCAGCATTGGTTTGATAAACCCGGCCCAGCTCTGCTGAACTTCACTGCGGCGTCTTTCAAGGTAGGCAGCCATAAACACAACCATGAACAGCTTGCTCATTTCCGAAGGTTGCAGTCGATAGAACCCCAGATCGATCCAGCGGGCACTGCCATTGACTACGGTTCCTACACCCGGGATCAGAACCAGTACCAGCAGCACAATTGCAACCGAGAGCAAAACCGGGCTGAACCGATACCAGATTTTCATGTCGATATGTAATACCACCATCAGCGCCGCAATACTGACCGCAATAAAAAACACCTGGCGCTTGAAAAAATACAGCGGGTCACCAGCCAGGCTGTTACCTGTTTCCATTGATGCTGAAGTCATCACAACCAGACCAGTGCCAAGCAGCAGTAACATGACAAGCAGCAACGTGTTGAGCGGCTGGCTCTCTTCACTCGCCGCCACCCGCATTGCACCCCGGTTTCTTGCGCTCAGGATACTCATGACAGAGCCTCCACTGCAGCGGCAAACACCCGTCCGCGATGCGCAAAATCCTTGAACATGTCATAGCTCGCGCAGGCGGGTGACAGCACAACGGCATCGCCTTCTCTGGCGGTTTCACTCGCCTCACTGACTGCCTCCTCCATGGAAGAAGCACGCATCAGATCCACACGGTTTCCGATCAGAGCAGCCAGTCTGTCAGCGTCTTTGCCAATCAGAATCACGCGCTTGACGTATCTGTCCAGTACTGGCAGCAACGGCGAGAAGTCAGCCTCCTTGCCCACTCCACCCGCAATAAGTACAAGTTCTCCTCGCACACGTCTGGCAATGCCCTGAATTGCCGCCACTGTGGCACCTACATTGGTGCCTTTGGAATCATTGTAATAATCAACCCCGCGCAGGCTGCGAATCAGTTGGCAACGATGAGGCAGCCCACCAAACTCACGCAGCACCGTAATCATCGCGGCTTCGGGAATGCCGGCGGCACAGCCCAGGGCATATGCCGCCATCGCATTAGCGGTATTGTGCTGGCCGATCAACCGGATATCGCTTACCGGCATAATCCGGTGTTCACCAATAGCCAGCCATTGTTCATTGCCATGCAGTACGATGCCTACCTGGCGCGCCCCGGGCCCACCAAATCCGTATGCCCACAAAACCATGGCGTCAGTCGTCAATGGTCGACTGGCAGCATCATCGAGATTTACGACTGCCTGATGACAACCCCTGAAAATTCGCTGCTTGGCTGCAATGTACTCATCCATGGACGCATAACGGTCCAGATGATCCTCACTTATGGTCAGAATGACAGCGGCTTCGGCTCCCAGCTTTTGTGTTGTTTCCAATTGAAAACTGGACAACTCAAGAACGTATAGCTCCTTGGGCTCCAGTCGCAGCAGATCCAGGGCAGGCATACTTGCACGGCCATCCAGATTGCCGCCGACACCGACACTTATGCCAGCCTCGCGTGCCATTTCTGCGACCAGCGTTACAACCGTGCTTTTACCATTGGATCCGGTCACCGCAATTAACGGCGCTTTAACGTGCCGGCTGAATATATCTATATCCCCGGTGACCGGTACACCGGCGCCAATCGCCTTGGCAATTTCCGGTGTTTTAAGACTGACTCCCGGGCTAAGCACGATTTCCCCGGCCTGTAGCAGAGTGTCCTCCGAGAACCCGCCGAGCTCGATGTCGGAAAAGGGGAATTCCGCTTCAAACTCGGGCAGACAGGGAGGACTGAACCGGTTATCAACAACCTTGAACGCCTCCCCGACAGCGTGAAAATAACGCGCACAGGAAAGCCCGGTCTTGCCAAGACCAACAATCACTTTCACTTTTTTATCGGGCGCTACGTTCATCATGTTTCCGTCAGTTGATCTCTCTGCTTATCTCAGCTTCAGCGTTGCCAGGCCAAACAGCACCAGCATTACTGTGATGATCCAGAAGCGGACAATCACGCGCGGCTCCGGCCAGCCTTTGAGTTCAAAATGGTGGTGGATCGGCGCCATTTTGAATATTCGTTTTCCGGTCAACTTGAATGATGCAACCTGCAGGATTACCGACACGGTTTCCATCACAAAAATTCCGCCCATGATAAAGAGCACAATTTCATGCCGCGAAATGACTGCGACTATGCCCAGCGCGGCACCCAGCGCAAGCGCGCCAACATCCCCCATGAACACCTGCGCCGGGTACGTGTTGAACCACAGGAATCCCAGCCCGGCTCCGACCAGTGCGCCACAGAAAATAACCAACTCACCGGCGCCGGTCACAAACGGAATATGCAGATAGTTTGAGAACTCTGCATGTCCCGACAGGTACGCAATTATCCCCAATGCACCACCGACCATGACTGTTGGCAATATGGCCAGCCCGTCCAGGCCGTCCGTCAGATTGACGGCATTGCTGGCACCCACAATCACAAAATAGGTGATCACTATGTAGAGAATGCCCACGTCCAGAGCCACATCCTTGAAGAACGGCACGATATAAGCGGTTTGCACCGGATCCGTAGCTGTGTAGTACAGAAAAAGAGCAGCACCGAGACCTGCTACTGACTGCCAGAAATACTTCCAGCGGGCGGGAAGTCCGCGCGGGTCTTTGCGAAATACCTTGCGATAGTCATCTACCCAGCCAATCGCACCAAAAAACAGTGTAACCAGCATGACTACCCACACATAGACATTGCGAAGATCAGCCCACAGCAACGTACTGAAAGCAATGCTGACCAGAATCAGGGCACCGCCCATGGTCGGTGTACCGGCCTTACTAAAGTGACTTTCCGGACCATCTGTTCTGACTACCTGGCCAATCTGATGATAATTCAGGCGCCGTATCATGGTCGGGCCTATCACCAGAGACACAATCAGAGCAGTCAGAATACCCATAATTCCACGCACAGTGATGTACTGAAACACGGTAAAACCGCTGTTAAGCTGAGACAGATATTCAGCCAGTAGCACCAGCATCAGCAATTCTCCCCTTGGGTATGTTTCAGCTTCTGAATGATTTCTTCCATGGCTGAACTTCTTGAGCCTTTAACCAGCACCAGCAGATCGGGTGACAACAATGACAACGCATAGGAGATCAACGCCTGCTTGTCCTCAAAATGACGCCCTGCGGATGTGAAGCCTGCATGTGCAAATTGGCTGAACTCACCAATGGTGAGCAACATGTCTATGTTGCGGTCCGCAGCATACTCACCCACCTCTCGGTGAGCCGCGACTGCCTGCGTGCCAAGTTCAGCCATATCACCCATTATCAGCAGAGACTGTTTTCCGGTTTCAAGACAGACATCTGCCAGGACATCAATGGCGGCTTTGAACGAGGCCGGGCTGGCGTTGTAGGTATCATCCAGCAAAGCTGAACCATTCACGCCGGCCATGGGAGAGACACGACCGGGCACGGCTGTGACGTTTTTGAGTGCCGCCGCGACTGCAACCAGTGACGCCCCGGCTTCCAGTGCCAGCGCGGCCGCAGCCACCGCATTGGCAACATTGTGACGACCGAGCAAAGGCAGGAAACAGACTATTTCACCAGCGGGGCTGACCAGCGTAAATTCTGAGCCATTGGTGTGCGTCTGAATATCACGCGCGAAATAGTCGACCCTGGCATCAGCATTTTCCTGCACGGAAAACAGCCGCACCTTTCTGTGGCCGGCCCGCGCCTTCCAGGCACCGGTATTGACGTCGTCGGCGTTTAATACAACCGTATGTGTCAGCGATCCCGAATCAATGATTTCGCCCTTCGCCTGCACTACCCCGGCCAGGCTGCCAAACCCCTCCAGGTGGGTTTCCGCTGCGTTGTTAATCAGCACAATATGCGGATCGGTGATTTTTGCAGTCCAGGCTATCTCTCCGGGCGCATTGGCACCAAGCTCGATGACAGCGCGTTCATGTCCGGCTTCCAGCCTTAGCAGCATAATTGGTGCACCGATGGTGTTGTTCAGATTACCTTCGGTCACCAGCACATTGAATTGCTCTTTCAGAATGGCGCCAGCTATCTCTTTAACACTGGTTTTTCCCTGACTGCCGGTCACGGCCACTATGGTCGCTGCTGATTTCCGGCGATTCAGAGACCCCAGCCACCCTAATGCAATTGCAGTATCAGCAACTTCCAGCTGTGGCAGATCAACAGCCTGATGGTGCGAAACAACTGCCGCGACGGCACCGGACTCTTTAGCCTGGGCAACAAACCGGTTGCCATCAAAATTTGCCCCTGACAACGCGACATAGAGTTCGCCGGACTTCAGACTCCGGGTATCAGTACTTACTGACGAAAAGCTGGCATCCCCCCCCGACAATTGTGCGGGCATTACTGATTGCAGGTCGGACAGACACAATGAGCCGATCATGACGCCTCCTCCGAGTCAGTCAGGATCTGCGCACGCTTCTGCAAAGCAAGTCTGGCCTGAGCGGTGTCACTGAAGGCCATGCGCTGGCCCGCCACGTCCTGATAACTTTCATGGCCTTTGCCAGCGATCAAAACCAGATCACCCGGCGCAGCCATGGTTACCGCTCGCTCAATGGCGACAGCCCGGTCCCGCTCTACATGCACAACGGAGCGATCAGAAAAGCCGTGCATAATCTGGCGCACAATGTCATCTGCATTTTCATTGCGGGGATTGTCATCAGTGACAATCACGTGATCAGCCAGTTTGTCAGCCACCTCCGCCATCAATGGACGCTTGCCCTGATCCCGGTTGCCGCCGCAGCCAAATATGCACCAGATGTTGCCCGTAGTATGTTGTCGTACCGCTTCAAGCGCACATCGCAGACCATCCGGGGAATGCGCGTAATCGACCACAACAGAGACCCCGGCCGAATTGCCTATCAGTTCCATTCTGCCATTTACCGGCTTCAGTTCTGCAACCTGCGCCATCACATCCTTCAGCTCAAATGCTTCCGGCAATGTCATGACTGACGTTATGGCAGCTAGCACATTGCTGAAATTGAAAGCGCCGAGGAGTCGCCCATTGACGTCTGCTTCTCCCCAGGGCGTATGAACAGAAGCACTGAAGCCGTCCGGCAGAAACTCCAGGCGCTCCGCATAGACATCGGCACGACGGCTGCCCAGACTGTAGGTAATACTCTGTGCCTGCCGCGGCAAGGCATTCAGCATCATGGCGGCATAACTGTCGTCCGCGTTGACAATACCAATGCGCAGATCGCTATACTCAAACAGACGACGCTTGGACTCCGCATACGATGACATGGTGCCGTGGTAGTCAAGATGATCACGCGTCAGGTTGGTGAATACCGCCGAGTTGAATCTGACACCATTTAATCGGTGCTGGTGCAAACCTTGCGACGACACTTCCATCGCCAGGTAAGAGGCGTGCCGATTGACTATATCCGCAAGTGCCGATTGCAGACTGATCGCGTCAGGCGTTGTGTAGCCGGTATCTTCAAGCTCAGGATACAGGCCATAACCCAGTGTTCCTATTACACCACACGATTGCTGCAGACCATTCAGAATCTGGGCTATGAATTGTGTACAACTTGTTTTCCCGTTGGTACCCGTTACGCCAATTACCGGTAGCTTGCTGGACGGCATGTTGTAGAACCGGGCGGCCAGCTCACCAATCACCGTTCGCAGCCCGTCCACCGAAATCACTGGCACACCGCTTACGTAGCGGCAACCCTGCCACTCTCCGCCCGCCTCGGCCAGGACAACAACAGCACCACGGTTGATTGCGATATCGATATAGTCCCGGGCATCATGGTTTTTGCCGAATAGCGCGACAAACAACTCTCCCGACTGAACGTCTCGACTATCCTGTGTCAGACCACAGACAGGAATACCTGCCAGACTTTCATCCACCGAGCCCGCAGCAGTCAGCAAACCACGCGTCAACTCGCCGAAGGTCATGGATACAGAAGTTTGTTGTACGGTGTTCACAGCGTCACCTCGCGCTCAGGGTCAGGATGCGTGAAGAATCAACCTTGTCTGGTGTCACATTCAGCAGGCGCATTGCGCCATTGGCGATGCGGGCAAAAACCGGAGCAGCAACCTGGCTGCCGTAATGCTGCGCACCTTGCGGCTCATTAATGATGATCACCACAACAATTCTTGGATCATGGGCTGGCGCATAGCCGGCAAACATTGAATTGTGCAGATTCGCCTGATATCCACCGGCGCCTACCACACGTGCTGTGCCGGTTTTCCCGGCAATACTGTAGAACGGGATGCTGGCACTGTCGGAACCACCGGCCACCGGATCGACCACCGACTCCAGCATGGCCTTGACCTCTGCGACAACAGACTGATCAATCACCCGTTGCGGCGCAACGGCACCACTGCCGGAATTGCCGCCTTTCAGCATGGTTACTGGCATCCGCAGACCGTCATTGGCGATAACTGCATAGGCCTGCGCCAACTGCAGAACCGACGTAGACATCCCGTAACCGAATGACAGTGTTGCTGTTTCTATGTCATGCCAGATCCGGTGATTTGGCATCACACCGCCCCGTTCCCCGGGAAATCCACTTGCCGGGCTTTCCCCAAACCCGACCCGGAGCAGGACGTCGCGCAGCGCTTCGTGACCAACTGCCAGGGCAATTTTTGCAGAACCGACATTGCTCGATTTGACCAGCATATCCTGCAGACTGATTTCACCGTAGTCGTAACCTCTGTCCTCTACCCAATCGCGTCCGACACGCATTCGTCCGGGACTGGTATTGATCATGGTATTACGCTGATACAAACCTGATTCCAGTGCTGCAACGGCCGTAAAGGTTTTCAGGGTTGAACCGGGTTCAAACAAGTCAGTTACAGCGCGATTGCGCAGCGCGCCAAAGTCAGAAATTGTGGCCCGATTGTGAGGATTGAATGAAGGCTGATTAACCATCGCCAGAATCTCTCCGGTGGAGGCATCCAGCACAACTGCTGAGGCCGAACGCGCCCGCCGGTGAATAAACTCGGCTTTCAGTTCTTTGTAGGCCAGATTCTGCAACCTGAAATCGATACTCAGCTCCAGGGTATTGCCGGGCTGAGCAGTCTGGATGGTGTTCAGCTCACGAACGATTCTGCCGCGCCTGTCCTTGATGACCTGCTGACGTCCCGGCACCCCTTTCAGCCAGTCATCAAATGCCAACTCGAGCCCCTCTTGCCCGATATCATCAACATTACTGAATCCCAGCACATGGGCAGTCACTTCACCCTGCGGGTAATAGCGCTGGTACTCCTGCCTTGAGTAGACGCCAGGAATATCCATCGCCAGCACAACATCCGCCTCGGCCGGTGGCATACGCCGACGTACATACAGAAACTCGCGAGCGGAGCTGGCCAGCACGCTTTCCACCAGACTATCGGCATCAAGCTGCAGGGCGGCGGCCAGGCGCCGGGTATCACTTTCACTTCTGGACAGTTCGCGAGGATTTACCCAGATAGATTTGACGGGCGTGCTGATTGCCAGCGGTTCGCCATTGCGATCAACAATCATCCCCCGATGTGCCATCAGGGGTTCAGTCCGGATCGTACGGGCGTCCCCCTGATCCTGCAAAAACTCCCCATCTACCAATAACAGGGTCAGCAACTTCCACAGCAATGCCAATACCGCTGCCGCAAGCGCCAGCCATACAAGCCACAGTCTCCATCCACTCGCCTGATTCAGTGTCTGATTTTCATTCATGACGCACCATCACAGTTCTCGACCAGTCAGGCACACCCATATCCAGCTCTTCCATGGCTATCTTTTCAATCCTGCCTTCCAATCCAAACGTACTCTGCTCTATCAGTAGCTGCCCCCACTGGACATCAAGCTCATTCTGCAGTTCGCGTTGCTGTTGCAACGCATAGAACACTGTGCGGCTCTCGTAGCTGTAAACGACGACCGCGAGTGAGGACAACAGAATCGACAGCCCCAGAATAAAAAGCAGGACACTTTTCGGCGCAAACAATTGCAACCAGCGCAAAACAGGCCTCACCGGACCCGCTTCGCCTGATACTGATTTCTGCTGTTGTGTCTGCTTCTTCATGACATCGTGTCTTTTGTTGGTCTTTCCTGTATTTGTTGTCGCCGGTAACCGGGCCGGAAAACGTTTTACGCCATTCTTTCCGCCACTCGCATTACGGCACTGCGCGCCCTGGGATTCACTGACACTTCCTTTTCGTCTGCCTTGATTGCCTTGCCAAGCTTTTTCAATTGCGGATTCAATGCCGATGCCGTAACAGGCAGATCGCGCGGAAAGTCATCACCCCGACTCTGTTTTTGAATAAACTGTTTCACTATCCTGTCTTCCAGCGAATGAAAACTGATCACCACCAGCCGCCCGCCGGGGCGCAGAATATCCAATGCGCCTGCCAGCAATGACTGCAATGAATCAAGTTCACCGTTTATATGGATACGGATTGCCTGAAACACGCGAGTAGCCGGATGTTTGTGTTTTTCCCAGGCCGGATTGGCCTCTTTGACGATCTCGGCAAACTGGAGCGTCCGGGTTATTGGCGCAATCTGGCGCTCACGAACGATTGCGCGCGCAATACGCCGGGAGAAACGATCCTCTCCGTAGCGATAGATCACATCTGCAATTTCCTGCTCCGGTGCCTGTGCCAACCACTGTGCCGCACTCAACCCCTCGTCCGGATTCATGCGCATGTCCAGCGGGCCGTCGTGCATAAAACTGAAGCCGCGCTCTGGTTCATCCAGTTGCGGTGAAGAAACACCAAGGTCCAGAAGAATGCCCGCGACCTGACCGGTCGCACCGGACTCGGCCACCCACTTGCCCATATCCGCAAATGAGCCCTGACGAACTATAAAACGTGCATCCTCGGACATGAGCTTGTGACCCGCCTCAATTGCCCGGGGATCCTTGTCAATGGCCAGCAGCCTCCCGTCCTCTGCAAGCTTTTCAAGAATGAGCCGTGAATGCCCGCCTCGTCCGAATGTGCCATCCACATAAAATCCGGCGCGATCTGTCACCAGAGCATCCACTGCCGGATGCAACAATACGGCTTCATGTACCTGCACTGCAGTCATATCACACCGCTCTGAGTAACCAGACTTTTCCAGCCATTACAACGAAAGATTCAACAGGGCCGGCGGCAACTCCACCTGACCGGAGTCGCTGGAGAACCAGCTGTCCGCCTGCCCACTCCAGATCTCTTCATTCCAGATTTCAAACTTCATACCCTGTCCGACCAGCGCCACAAGTTTGTCCAGTTTTGCGCGTGAACGCAGAATCTGAGGCAGCAGCACCCTGCCGCTGCCATCCATCTCAAGGTCGTGAGCATGACCGATCAGCATACGCTGTACGCGCCTGCTGGCCTCGTCAAAGCTCGAGAGACTCTCAATCTTCTGCTGAATTACCTCCCATTCATCAATCGGGTAGAGCAGCAGACACTGGCCGGCAAAGTCCACTGTAGCAACCAGGCGCCCACCGTATTTTTCAGCCAATACCTCGCGATAGCGCGCTGGCAATGCCATACGCCCTTTTGCATCGAGATTTATTGTATTGACGCCTCTGAACACGTTTGCGCTCCGGGATTTCAGACTCGGTTAAACACCGAACAGCCTTTTACCCCCACTTTAGTACACTTTGACCCACTTCACTCCACATTGCGACACTATATGCACAGCAAAAGCCTAGCGCAAGTACTATTTGCACTTTTTAATCAAGAGAAGCGTATGAAATATCAGGGAAAAATCGGTTTTACTGAGAAATTGAGCAAGGTCGTGCCACAAACAAAATAATAATCAAACAGGTGGCGAATCAAGTTAAAGTGAATTATAAAAAGATGATGAACCAGGAGTTCAAAAAACGAAGAAACCGGAGGGGTACAGACCGTAATCGAAGGCCGCTGCCCCACCCCGATATTGCTGGCAACTACAGGGCGGAGAGCGGGTAAAAAAATCGAGTCAGCCGATAAGCCGGGTTCTGTCGGGGACAGTCATTCATCTGGGACCAGCATCACTACTGGCCTCAAGCAGCCTACCCGGATCCAGTGCGAGCCGCACCATCGGATCCCTATTTGGCCTTGCTCCGAACGGGGTTTGCCGTGCCACGAACTGTTGCCAGTCGCGCGGTGCGCTCTTACCGCACCCTTTCACCCTTACCGCCCGACCGAAGCCGGGGTTGGCGGTCTACTCTCTGCTGCACTTTCCGTAGGCTTGCGCCTCCCAGGCGTTACCTGGCGTTCTGCTCTGCGGAGCCCGGACTTTCCTCCACCAGGTGCCTCATTTACCGCCAAAACGGTAGTAGACGCAGATCTGGCAGCGACTGCCTGGCTGACTCGCGCCGCAGGTTAAGCGAGCACGACGACAAAAACAAGTTATTTGTATCCGACCATGGCAAACTAACAAAATGAATACTGGCACACTCCCACCGACCCGCACACCAGAATCCGGACAGAACAGGCCCGGACGAAAATTTCGTATCGGTTGGATTCTTTTACTGACCACCATAGTGGTAATGACCGGGCTGGCGTTCCGGATTTACCAGCAGCAAGCACAGATAATACTGGATACTGCCAACCGCCTTGCCAGCCCGTACGACATTGAGATAATTGCCATTGAGGGGATAAATCCGGGACTCAGGTCTGTCACCATCCGCGAAGTCAGATTACGATTCAACCCGCTTCAGACCGAGCACTCACTACAGGGAATTCATGTAAGTTTTGATCCTCGCGAGATTCTCGGCGGTACCGTCCGGGAAATAGATATTGACCGGATAGAAACTGATCCAGGCGAATTGACGGCACTGCTTGACTATCTGGCGCTGCCTTCTGATCCGACTGATGCACCGGCAATCTGGTCGGACCTGACCTCTGATCTACCCTTCAGCAGGCTGGCCATCGGCCACATCGACATTGGTATCAGTGCCAGTCCCGCTCAGATCAACGGCATCATTGTTACAGATGCCGAGGCATTGCTGGGCCTCTCAGTGACTTATGAGCAGGGATACCTGCAGGCTGATATCCTGGCAGGCAGCTTCGTTCGCATTGGTAATCTTGTTCACCCGGCACTTGAACTGGGCATGATAGATCTGCAGTTTGGCTCAAACACCACACTGGCGCTTGATGAGCAGAACACAGTTCACCTGCACAGCAAAGAGATTCAACTGGCAATGCCCTTGCTCCGTGTATCCGCAGGCATGATTGGCGCAAACGTTGCTATTGACAGCATCAGTGGCAGTTACAGGGACCTGACGCTGACGCCGGACCTGAAAAACCTGAGCCTGTACAGCAACTTCAGCATCAGTCAGGTCTACACCAGCCTGACCTCGCTGAATCTCTGGTCAGCGCGGTTTGTGCAGACACTGGCACTGGACAACAACGGTCTGACCGTCCAGTCTGCGGTCAGCCTGAATGATCTTCAGCTGATCAGTGCGGATTTACACCACGACCTGGATCTTCAGCAAGGTAACGGCAATTTTGACATTGCCTGCATCGATTTTGACACCAACACAAAACTGTCTGACCTGGTCTCGCCACTCCCGATTGATGCCGATCTGATAGATGGACACCTGGCTGCAAACGGCCAGCTGAACTGGGATCTGTCGTCCACAGCGGATTTTTTGATAGAAGGTCCGTTTGTACTTCAGGCACAAACGCTCAGTGGTTACTACCAGGACATTGCGTTTACCGGCCTGAGTACCGGCCTGCAGGCTGAGTTGCTGCCAGACTGGCAGATCCGCACCACCGAAACCTGTTCCGCCACGCTATATGCACTGGATATCGGCATTCAGTTAAGTGATCTCAGTACCCGTTACCGGATTGATACACAGTCAGGGCTGATCAGCCTGGATCAGCCGCTGGCCGGCATTTTCGGCGGCACCATCAGCAGCAATGAACTTGACTACGACCTGACACAACAGCAAGGCGAGTTCACGCTTGAACTGGCCAATATAGATATCGGACAAATACTGTCCCTGAGTGCGTATGAGGGCGTAGCCGCAACGGGCATTATCAGCGGGACGCTACCGGTGACCGTCAGCAATCTTGTCCCGGTCGTCAGCAGTGGCACATTGCGCGCCCTGTCTCCGGGCGGCACCATCAGCTACCGTGACGGCCCCACTGCCACCGGTAATCAGAGCCTTGATCTGGTCTACCAGGCACTGCAGCGCTATCAATACGATGTGCTGCAGGCCCGCATAGATTACCGGTCCGACGGGGAGCTGGTACTGGCCATTCAACTCGAAGGCATCAGCCCTCTGGTTGGTACCGGTCAGCGCATCAACCTTAATCTGAATATCACTGACAACATTCCCGCCCTGCTGAACAGCCTGCAGGCCGGCCGGTCGGCCTCCGAGGCGCTGGTCAGGCAAATGAACTGGTGACCCACCGCCAATTGCCGTTAAAACACCCATCATTAAGCTTAAATTCAGTCAGCTCTGCTATAGTAGTGATAACCCATACTTCCGGTGCAATACATCATGCAGACAATTACCACCACATATATTCCGGGCAGCCTGATGTCGATACTTGTCGGGATCGTGCTGGCCGGCACTCTGGCAGCCTGCACGCCTACCGTGCAGGTAGCCATGCCCAGCGAACCGATAACCATCAACCTGAACGTCAGAATAGAGCACGAGGTTCGCGTAAAAGTTGACAGAGAACTGGATGATATTTTTGCCGAGGACAGCGGGCTGTTTTGAACAGGAATAGATGACAATGGCATTTCACTTTAACGTACCCAGACAGGAATTCGCATCATGACGCGTATCCTCAAAACCCATAGAATATTGCTGCAGGCCCTGCTCCTCTTTTTCGCGATGAGCGGCGCTGCGTTTGCCCAGACACTGGAAGAAGCCAAATCGGCCGGTATCGTCGGCGAAAAGAGTGACGGGTATATTGGTCTCGTGCAGACCAATGCGCCCGAGTCGGTAATTGCCATGGTAGAAAACATCAATCGTCAACGCCGGGCGAGATACGAAGAAATCGCCCGCGAGAACAATATTTCGGTTGATGACGTTGCCCAGCTTGCCTACGCGCGTGCGGTTCAGGCAACCCGCTCAGGACATTTTGTTGAGGATGCCAATGGTCGCTGGGTCAGAAAACCCTGATCCGGCAAGCATCCGTCAAACCTGATCAGCAATCTCCAGGGCTCGCTTATAGAGAATATTCTTTTTGCTGCCGCTGATCTCTGCAGCCATTGCTGCGGCCTGTTTTAGTGGCAACTCCCGCATCAGTATTCGCAGTACATGTTCAGTTTCCTGACTCAGCGCCTGTACCTCCGGCCTGACTGCACCATGGACGAGTACCACAAACTCACCGCGACGATTGTTATCATCTTCACGCAACCACACACACAACGCAGCCAGCTCGTCACCGTGAATGGTCTCCCACGTCTTGGTGAGTTCACGACAAATGACAGCCTGCCTTTCTTCACCGAACGCAAGATTCATGTCATCAATCGACTCCTGAATCCGGTGAGGTGATTCGTAAAACACCAGGGTGCGCTCCTCATCAGCCAGTGACTGAAAGTACCGCTGGCGCGCTCCGCGTTTTGCGGGAGGAAATCCCTCAAATGCAAACCGATTGCTGGGCAGCCCTGCGGCACTCAATGCCGCCGTGACAGCACTCGCCCCCGGCACAGGAATTACCGGAATCTGCAACTCCCGGCATTTAAGCACCAGACTGTATCCCGGATCGGAAATCAGGGGCGTGCCGGCATCAGAGATCAGCGCAATGGCCTCTCCTTCGCTGAGTCGCTGCAGAATTGCCTGTTCGCGCTGCCCGGTACTGAAGTCGTGATAGGAAATCATCCGGGTCGACACGCCCAGGTGTTGCAGTAATCTGCCACTGTGGCGGGTATCCTCGGCAGCTATCAGGTCAACATGAGACAGGACTTCAATGGCACGATGGGTAATATCGGACAGATTGCCAATTGGCGTCGCAACTACGTACAGGGCGGGACGCTTTATCGATGAGTATTGCAACTGTGCAGTTTCGCCAAACCCTGCCTCGTCAGACCCTGTATCTTCAACCATCAACAACTCCCGAATAGTGGTCGGCCCTGCCCAGGTGAGTCTCGCAACATGGGTGTGTGCCTGCTATGATTCAAACGTCAGTCAATCATATCAGCCAGCTCTCCTGACGGTAACCTGAAAGCCATGTACTTGCGAAATCTTTCCCTGATGATCATCTTCGCTACGCTGCTCTCCTGCTCGGCGAGCGGACCGCAAACAGCCCAGCGCAATACGGACAGCTCCCCGGTGGCCACCATTGCTGACAGCAGCCTGATCAATCAGTATCTTGCTACCGCAGCTGATCTTGAAAGTCCGGAAGCCGAGGAGTTTCTGCTACGCGCCGCAACAATAGCCATTTCTGATGCCGATGCAGATACGGCAGCGGCAATACTGAACGGTATCGATGACCACACGCCGCTGCCTCTGCATCTGCAGGCTCGAACAGCGTTCCTTTATGCAGAAATTGCCATGCTGCGCAACACACCACAGAGCGCCCTGATAATTCTGAACGGCAGCCCGTTTGAACAGCAGCAACAGTTGGACGATCAACTCAGGGCTGACATCATGGAGCTGCGCTCGCGCGCCTATATGGCTCTGGGCCAGTTTGTGTCGGCAGCGCGCGAGCACACAAGAATGGTCAACCTGCTGCCCGTTGAGGACCGTGTCGCCAATATCGACAGGATATGGGAAATCCTGTCAGCCGCGCCTGCCCCCTCACTACGCTATCAGGCCAGTCAGGCTGACTCCTATGAACTGCGCGGCTGGCTTGAGCTGACCAATGTCGTGAATGCTCGCCAGGACAATATTGAACAACAGGTGGACGCCATCAGACAGTGGCAGAACCGGTGGAACCAGCACAGCGCAGCTGCAAGGCTGCCAGCTGCATTGGCTTTTATTGTTGAATTGCTGGCTACCCGCCCGCAACATGTTGCGCTGTTGATTCCGTTAAGTGAAGCTGCAGGGCGTGCGGTAAGCGAAGGTTTTTTGGCAGCCTTTTACGATGCTGTGAAGCAGGGACAGCAAGTGCCGCAAGTGAGCATTCACGACACCAGTGGCATTTCCGATGTCACAACACTGTACCGTCTTGCAGTTGAACGCGGAGCCGATCTGGTGATCGGACCACTTCGCAAGGAATCGGTGCGCCAGCTCCAGCGCCAGCAACGACTTGCTGTCCCGACCCTGGCATTGAATTACGGTGACGAGGACCGGTTGAATCCCGCCGGCTTTTATCAGTTCGGTCTGGCACCTGAAGATGAGATCCGGCAGATCGCCCGCACTGCCTGGCAATCCGGTCATCGTTCAGCATCTGTGCTGACCCCTGACGGCCAGGAATATCAACGCATCCAGCAGGTCTTTACAGACGCCTGGCAGGCGCTGGGAGGAACAGTGATCAACCGGACCGGGTTCGGCGATGCGGCCGACTATCCGGACACCATCGCCCGCATGCTGAACACTGACGCCAGCCAGGCACGAGCTGATCAGTTACTCAGCATCCTGCCGCGCAACAATATGGAATTCATACCACGCCGGCGTCAGGATATAGATTTCATCTTTATGCAGGCCAATCCCGCAGAAGGCCGACAGCTCAAGCCAACGCTTGGCTTCCATTTTGCAGGCGACGTTCCGGTATATGCGATGCCGGCAATTTACGATGGCGGCAGAGGTGCAAGTAATAACCGGGATCTGAACGGGATTATTTTTGTGGATGCACCCTGGATACTGACTGCCAACGATCCACTGCAGGCACAAACCCTGCAAGCCTGGCCCGCCAACTCCGCCGCAGTGCAGCGACTGCGTGCAATGGGCGTGGACGCCTATCGCCTGCATGCAAGGCTTGCGCAGATGAGCAACTTTCCCGGCATCAGAATTCAGGGGGCAACGGGTGTCCTGGGTATGCAGGCCAACGGCAGCATTACGCGGGAACTGCTCCCGGCGCGCATTGTCAACGGGGCGCCGGAACTGATCGCACAAACACCATCATCGGCTCTGACGGCAAACTGATAGCTGAACCGCCGGGTCGCTTATCAGCGAGGATACATGGATGTCATCGTCAAACCATAGTGGGCAAGCTCCGGACGAACCAATACGACCGGCGCTCCGACGCCATACCGGGGAGTCACTGGAGGGCCGGGCAGCCTGCTTTCTGGCGGACAAGGGCCTGATCCTCATCGAACGCAACTATCGCTGCCGGCTCGGCGAAATCGATCTGATCATGCAGGATGGCGACTACCTGGTGTTTGTTGAAGTTCGATACCGGACTGATGACCAGTTCGTGGATCCGATTGCCAGCATCAACTTTCGCAAGCAGCAAAAGGTATTGCGCACGGCACAGGTTTACCTGCAACATCATCAATTGACCGACAAGGTTCCCTGTCGCATTGATGTCATTGGCATCACCAGAACAAACGACAGCAATGCCCTGCATTATGAGTGGATTAGAAATGCGATTCAGGCCTGATTCCAATATGCTTGTAGCAATATGGATGGATACCCGGATGGAAACCCTGATATGAGTTTACAACAACGCGTTCAGCAAAACTTTCAGCACAGTATTGCAACACTCAGAGAAGCTCAGGGACTGCTGACAGATACTGTGGTGAGCGCGGCGGAACAGCTCAGCGCGGCATTACTGCAAGGTGGCAAGGTGCTGATCTGCGGCAGCGATGGCTCTGCTGTCATCGCTGAGTACTTCGTCTCCTTGTTGCTGACCCGCTACGAGCGGGAACGACCCGGCCTGCCCGCCATTGCATTAGGTGCTGATCAGATCAAGACGCTGGCGCAACCGAACGATGTTCTGATCGTATTGTGCGCAGGTAGCGAAAATGCCTCCCTCAGTCAGGCTATCAGCACAGCCAATGAATATAAAATACCTGTTATTCTGATCGACAGTGAACTGAGCAACAAACTTGCCCGGGTGTTACAATCAGACGCTATTGAAATCAAAGCACCGGCGCCACAGGCACACCGAAGTCTGGAGGTGCAACTGGTACTGGTGCATTGTCTGTGCGACCTGATTGACATTCAGATATTTGGAGAAGAGCTGTGAACATCAAACGTATTCTATTGTTCAGCCTGATACTTGGCAGCACCGCCTGCACGACAATTCTGACGGAAACAACCGGTGATCAGGGCCTGCAGGAAGATCCCTATCTGCGCACCGCAGGCACTGTCGTGGAAGATGAATCCATTGAAACCAAGATCACTGTGAATATGCGCTCTCAACAACGACAGTTTCGCGATGCCAGTTTTAATGTCACCAGTCACAACGGCGTTGTTCTGCTGGTCGGACAGGTTCAGTCCGAGGCACTCAAGCAACAGGCTGCCAGCATCGCAGCCGATGCCAGTGTCCACGTGCGACGGGTACACAACGAGCTGGAAGTGGCCGGTAGCAGAAGTCTGCTCGCTCGCGGCAATGACTCCTGGCTGGCAACCAAAGTCCGGACCCAGCTGGCTGCCAGTGAAGACGTCAATTCCAATCGCATCAGGGTCGTTGCCAATAACGGGACCGTGTACCTGATGGGGATTGTGGATCGTGAGGAAGGTGCCCGTGCAACCAGCCTGGCACGCAATGTAGGCGGCGTAATCCGTGTAGTTAACGTATTTGAGTATCTCTGACAGATAGCGGACAGGGTTGTCACAGGGGCCTGCCCGGCCTACTTCACAACCCGCAATGAAGGACGGCTGCCCGATGATGGTTTTACCGGGCGATCCCCGGGGCCGGCAGAACCGGATGTGTCAGCAGACTGAGGTGGCGTGGGTGGTGTCGGTGCCGGCGACTCTGCCTCAAACACCATGCCCTGGCCGTTTTCTCTGGCATAAATTCCCATGACAGCACTGACTGGCACATAAACCGGGGTTGGTATACCTGAGAACCTGCCGTTGAATTCTAATGCGACATTGTTCATCTGCAGAGCATGAACGGCTGACGGCGAGATATTGAGGACTATCTGACCATCCTTGACGTACTCCTGTGGCACCTGAACGTTGTCCGCAAACGCGTTCACCACAACATAGGGAGTACACTCATTCTCCAGTATCCACTCATAAAGTGCTCTGAGCAGATAGGGACGACTGGATGTCATGGTCATATGAGGCCTTATACCATCTCTTTTTCCTGATCCGACAAACTGGCTCTGATCGAATCACGGGAAAACAGACGGGCGCGATACTTCAACAATGGCTGAACGGACTTATGATTACCCAGATCAATCCCCAATGACGACAAACGCCAGAGGATGGGTGTGACACAGCAATCCACTATTGTGAATTCGTCACTCATAAAAAAGGGCTTCTCGGCAAAAATCGGCGCAATGGAAATCAGGCTTTCGCGCAACTCCTTGCGCATTTTATCCTGCTGAGCTGCAGTGCCTTTCCCAGCAGTCAGATCATCGACCACGGAGCACCAGTCGCGTTGTATTCGGTACATCCACAAGCGGCTCTGTGCCCGCGCTACCGGATACACCGGAAATAGCGGAGGGTGCGGGAACCGCTCGTCAAGATACTCCATCATGATATTGGCTTCATACAGCACCAGATCACGATCAACCAGCGTTGGCAGGCTGTTGTAGGGGTTCAACGAAGAAAGATCTTCGGGCGGGTTCACAGGGTCCACGTTGATCGTTTCAACGGTCACCCCTTTCTCTGCCAGCACGATCCGCACACGATGACTGTATTGACTA
Organism: uncultured Pseudohongiella sp.; assembly: GCA_963974875.1. Taxonomy (GTDB): domain Bacteria; phylum Pseudomonadota; class Gammaproteobacteria; order Pseudomonadales; family Pseudohongiellaceae; genus Pseudohongiella. The sequence goes on from CAXBER010000007.1 coordinate 71,556, forward strand.
CTGCCATCGGAATAAAACGTCATGGAAGAGCGCTTTGCTACTACACCCATAGTACCTGTTCCTTAAAAAATCCCGTCAGCCTGCACAAATGTGCGACTCTTAGTGAATACGTCTCCAGTATTCACGATTCAACAGCAGTGTCAGCACGAACAGAATGGCCAGGAATCCCAATACGTAAACACCAATGGCCTGACGCTTCAGGCGTACGGGCTCACCAACGTAGTAAAGGAAATTGACCAGGTCGTAAATAACGCTGTCAAACTGTTCTGGCGTCAACTCACCGGAGCCATCCACATGACGCAGATCGCATTCTTCCGGCGTGTCCGCATTATTGCTGCAGATCACATCGCCCTGCAGCTCGTAAAGCACATTAGGCATACCCACATTTGGAAATACCTTGTTGTTAACACCGTAACCACGCGATTCGTCTTCGTAGAATGAGCGCATATAGGTGTACAGCCATTCCGGGCTGCGCACACGTGCAATCAATGTCAGGTCAGGCGGAGTCTTGCCAAACCAGTTGTTGCTCGCTTCAGCCGGCATGTTATTTTCCATCAATTCACCGATAGCCTGGCCACCAAAGGCCAGATTATCGAGAACCAGGTCGTGGGGTACACCCAGGTCATCTGCAGTACGTTCAAAACGGGCATACTTCAGTGAATGGCAGGCGTGGCAGTAATTCATGTAGGTTTGCCAGCCGCTCTGCAGCGATGCTTCGTCGCGCAGATCCATCTCGACTTCATCCAGATGCACATTTGACGACTCCGCACCCACTGCCTTGAGCGGCAACAGCACCAGAGCCGTCAGCAGCGCCAGCGTAATGACCAGCTGCTTGTTACTGATCCAGCGACCTGTCACGCGTGTCGGTTCGGCAAAAACCTGTTCCTTTCTGGTGTACCAGGGCATCAGGAAAAAGAACAGGAAGTACAGCACTGTTGTTATCTGCGCCAGCACGGTGCGACCCGGGCTGACGGACAACGTACCCAGATAGCCCAGAATCAGGAAGCTGGCGGTGAAAATCAGCAACGCTATCCGGCTGTACCAACCCTTGTAGCGAATGGATTTAACCGGACTGCGGTCAAGCCAGGGCACCACAAAGAGAATGGCGATGGCACCGAACATTACGATCAGACCCCAGAACTTCGCGTCGATACCAAACAGCGGCACAGTCACAGCGCGCAGCATGGAGTAGAAAGGTGTGAAGTACCATACCGGCGGAACGTGCTCAGGTGTGATCAGCGGGTTGGCTTCCTGGAAGTTTGGCGGCTCAAGGAAGTATCCACCCATTTCCGGCACAAAAAAGATGATAAAGCAGAATACAAAGAAGAATACCGCGATACCCACCATGTCATGCACGGTGTAATAAGGATGGAACGGTACACCGTCAACAGGAATCCCGTCCGGGCCCTTGTTCTTCTTGATTTCGATGCCGTCCGGGTTGTTGGAACCCACTTCATGCAGCGCCAGCAGGTGCAGCACAACCAGTGCGATCAGAATGATTGGCAACGCCACCACGTGCAGTGCGAAGAACCGGTTCAGCGTTGCACCTGAAATCAGGAAGTCACCACGAACCCAGATCAGCAGGTCATCACCAATAACGGGAATCGCACCAACCAGGGACACAATCACATTGGCACCCCAGTAGGACATCTGACCCCAGGGCAATACATAACCCATGAAGCCTTCCATCATCAGCACCAGATAGATGGCCATGCCGAATACCCAGATCAGCTCACGCGGTTTTTTATAGGATCCGTACATCAGACCGCGGAACATGTGCAGGTAGATCACCACAAAAAATGCCGACGCACCGGTCGAGTGTATGTACCGTATCAGCCAGCCAAATTCAACATCACGCATGATGTATTCGACCGACGCAAAAGCGCCTTCAGCACTGTTGGTATAGTGCATGGTCAGGAAGATGCCGGACAGCAACTGGATCACCAGTACTACCAGAGACAGCACACCAAAAAAGTACCAGAAATTGAAATTCTTGGGCGCATAGTACTTGCTCATGTGCTTTTCCCAAGCAGTCATGATAGGCAAGCGGTCGTTGGTCCAGTCTCTCAGTCCGACCAGAGAGGAAACGATAAAGCCTGGTTTTTTTGTATCACTCATTATGCGCTCACCCCGTCTTCACCAATCACAATGACATTGTCGGTCTCATAGTAATAGGGCGGCACTTCCATATTACGTGACGCCGGTGAACCGTTATAAACGCGGCCAGCCAGATCAAATTTGGAACCATGACACGGACAGAAGAACCCGCCTTTCCAGTTAGCCTCAAAGGGTTCAGCGCGGATTGCCAAACGGGGCGTAGGAGAACAGAACAAATGGGGACACAATCCAACCAGAACCAGCACTTCCGGATCTCGTGAACGGTATGCATTGGTTGCATAATCCGGTTGCTCCGGCTGCTCAGAGGCAGGGTCCTGCAGATCCCCGTCCAACGTTGTCAGCGCCTCGATGGCAGCCGTTGACCGGCGTACAACAAAAATCGGGCGTCCTCGCCATGCCGGAATAGGGCCAAGAATGCCGCCCATTTCGATGCGACTGATATCAACCCGTATTGGTGCACCCGCAGCGCGCGCTTTGGCGCTGGGATTCCAGGAACCGACGAAAGGCACAACCGCACCTACCACACCGGCTACCCCTACGACCGAGGTTGACCCCAATAAAAACCGTCTGCGGCCAGAATCAGTACCGTCTTCACTCACCGTGTAATCTCCTGAGCTTTGTCGTCTAACTAAAAGAATTGAACTCAAATCCCTGGGTATCCGGATGTGAGCGAAATCTGCTTGTGCTGCTGTGCTGCGCTTGTTATGACGCTCGGCTGTCAAATCAGATCAAGAAGGCAATCTGGTGATAGTCGCTGAAGGGCGCAAACCGGCAAACGGGCTGAATAGTAGTTAATTTAGCGGCTTTTTTCAAGTCCGCATTCATCCCATCACTACTTAACCGCCTGAATCAAAAAGAAATATATTTTTTTCAGAACAATAAAAAAGCGCCTGCCAACAAAGGCAAAGGCGCTTTTTGAAAACAACTGCGTGTAAAAGGCAGGACAGACATGCACCGCTGCGCCATAAACATGGCGTGGTACGGCGCATTCTGCCGGCGATTAACGCTTGGAGTACTGAGGACGCTTACGCGCCTTGCGCAGACCCACTTTCTTACGCTCAACTTCACGCGCATCACGGGTCACAAACCCTGCTTTCCGCAGTGGCGAGCGCAGCTCTTCATCATAGGCGATCAGTGCGCGGGTCAGACCATGACGGATTGCGCCGGCCTGACCAAAACTGCCACCACCACAAACAGTGACCTTGATATCGAATTTATCATTCATATCAACCAACTGCAGAGGCTGATGAACAATCATCCGCGCAACTTCGCGACCAAAGAAATTATCCAGGGTACGATTGTTGACGGTGATGGCACCGGTTCCTTTGCGGATAAACACTCTTGCTGTCGCAGTTTTGCGTCTGCCGGTGCCGTAATATTGAGTCGTAGACATAGGGTTTCAGTGGACCTCGTAAAATTCTTACAGTTGCAGAGCTTGCGGTTGTTGTGCCGCATGGGGATGCTCAGTACCCGCATATACTTTGAGCTTCTTGAACATCGCACGTCCCAGCGGGGTGCGCGGCAGCATGCCTTTAACGGCAAGCTTGAGCACCTTCTCAGGGTTGCGATCGATCAGCTTCTCGAAACTGAACGATTTCAGACCACCCGGATACCCGGTGTGATGATAGTACATCTTGTCTGATGTTTTTTTGCCGGTTACACGAACCTTCTCTGCGTTGACAACCACGACGAAGTCGCCGGTATCCACGTGAGGTGTGTACTCAGGCTTGTGTTTTCCACGCAACCGGGTCGCAATCTCTGCAGCCATACGACCGAGTGTTTGACCGTCTGCATCTATCAGCAGCCAGTTGTGTTCAACATTTTGTGGTTTAGCACTAAAAGTCTTCATGTAACGTCACCGAACGGGCATTATCTTCAGGGAGCGCGAATACTACCGAAGAGCCTCGTAAACATCAAGTATTTTATGGAGTAATTCGCTGAAATTAATCAGGGCCGGTGCTCGCGTGCCAGGTACTCCTCGGATTGCATCTCAAGCAGGCGGCTTTGGGTTCTTTCAAACACAAACGCCAGCCCATGTCCGGTGTAGAGATCCGTCAGGGGCACAGCAGCAGAGATAATCAATTTAACATGGCGATCATACAGCTCATCGACCAGACTGACAAACCTTCTTGCCAAATCATCTTGCGCCGAACCCATTTGCGGTACGTTGCCAAGCACGACGGCATGATAAATACGCGCCACCTCTATATAGTCAAACGCACTGCGCGCGCCAGCACACAACTTGTCAAAATCAAACCAGACCACACCATCACCCGCCTTCCGGGCGGTGACTGTTCGGCCGAGCAACTCGACATCAATATTATTGCCGACACTGGCATGCTCATGGCTCAGGCGCGCAAATGCATCCTGCAGTGCCCTGTCTGCCATCTCGCCCAGCGGCGAGAAATACAGGCAGGCCTGCTGCAGTGCCCGCAGACGATAGTCCACGCCTCCATCCAACTCAACTATGTCCGTATACTGATGCAGGAGTGCAATGGCAGGAAGAAACCGCTCGCGCTGCAGACCATTGGCATACAGGCCATCAGGATGAATATTGGAAGTGGCAACCAGCACGACATTGCGCGCCATCAGATGCTCAAGCAGACCACCGAGAATCATGGCATCACCGATATCTGATACAAAAAACTCGTCAAAACACAGCACCCTGACATCGGCGGCAATGTCGGCTGCTATCTTTTCCAGCGGATCTTTCTGCTGTTTCAGCTCGTTCAGCCTGGCATGCACCTGCTGCATGAATCGATGAAAGTGGGTACGCTGCTTTTCAGCAAAAGGCAGACTTTCGAAAAACAGGTCCATGATGTAGGTTTTACCTCGACCAACACCACCGTAAAAATAAATGCCCTTTACGCGCTCAGTCTGTGCTGCCGCCCCCAGACCGGTCAGCCTCCGCAACGCCGACAGAAGTCCCGGCAAACCGTGACCGGCATCGCCCCTGCGGCTCCGCAGCAGCTTTTCATACAATGACTGGACCCTGTCAATTGCCATGGCCTGGGCAGCATCTGTCTGCAACAGACCTGAATCGATATCTGCCTTATAACGCAGCACGGGTGACGCAGAATCTGTCAGTATGTCGGATGGGCTCATGAGGCCGGATACGCTCGGTAATTGGCGGAAGGCAGACTGATGCCGGAGGCGCAGCATTTTAGGACAATCCGTCTACCAGTTGCAATTCAACATGCCGGACGCATCGTGCTAGAATCCGACGCGAGGTCTATCGCACTTTCGCGCTTTTTATGCCTTATTTATATAACTATATGTTTTTATATATCTATACTTGATTTTGAATTTTCTATATTCTGACGCATACAGCAAAGGTGGATTGATATGTTGTGGTTAACAGGCATCGTTTGTCTGGCTGCCGGCCTGGTTGCCGGTTTGTTGATTGGCAAAAAAGTTCAGGCAGGCAGTCCCGCCAGATTGACAGAGCTGGAGGCGCAAATGCAGGAGTTGCAGCGTCATCACGCAGATTACCGCGAGCATGTCAGTGAACATTTCAATACTACCGCTGAGTTGGTGCAACAGATGACTGAAAGTTATCGTGATGTCTATCAGCATCTGGCAACAGGTGCCCAACAGCTGTGTACGGAAGATGTTGCCGGCAAACTCCTGCCTGCCAGCGAGCAGGCCATGTTCGCTGGAGACCAGGAAAAGGATGACTCACTGGAGCCACCCAAGGACTATGCACCCAAGAAGTCCCCGGGACCTGGCGCCCTGTCTGAGGAGTTCGGCCTGGACAAAAACAACACGCGTCCGGACGACTGACACCGAGACGAGTGTGTTCGGCATGTGAACGAAGCACTCTTGACCACAAATACGTTAATGCGTTGCTGCCTTTCCGAATTGCCGGAGGGCTTGCGGCATACCGGTAAAAACATTCATGGCAGACTACAACCTTACACACCTCAGGCAGCTCGAAGCTGAAAGTATCCATATCATTCGTGAGGTTGCTGCCGAATTCAGCAACCCGGTCATGCTCTATTCAATAGGGAAAGACTCGTCGGTCATGTTACATCTGGCGCTAAAGGCCTTTTATCCAGGGCGTCTTCCTTTTCCGCTGATGCACGTAGATACAACATGGAAGTTCCGCGAGATGATCGAATTCCGTGATCGGCAGATGGAGAAACTTGGTCTGGATCTGATCGTACACATCAACCAGGAAGGCCTGGAAGCCGGTGTAGGCCCCTTTACACACGGTAGCGAAAAGCATACAGACGTCATGAAAACACAAAGCCTGCGTCAGGCACTGGACAAACACAAATTTGATGCCGCATTTGGCGGTGGGCGGCGCGACGAAGAAAAGTCGCGCGCCAAGGAGCGGGTGTTTTCGTTCCGCGACAAGAATCATCGCTGGGATCCGAAAAATCAGCGCCCCGAATTGTGGAACATCTACAACGGCAAGGTAAACAAGGGCGAAAGCATCCGGGTATTCCCGCTCTCCAACTGGACGGAACTGGATATCTGGCAGTACATATATCTGAACGATATCGACATCGTGCCGCTGTATTTCGCCAGCGAGCGGCCGGTCGTCAATATGGATGGTGTGGATATCATGGTAGATGATGAGCGCATGCCAATACCGGACGGCGCCAGCATCGAGCACAAGTCAGTGCGATTTCGAACCCTGGGGTGTTACCCGCTGACAGGCGCCGTTGAATCAAACGCAACCACCTTGCCCGAAATTATTCAGGAAATGTTGCTGACAACCAGCTCTGAGCGTCAGGGCCGCCTGATTGACTCCGACCAGGCTGGCTCCATGGAAGAGAAAAAACGCAAAGGGTATTTCTGACATGTCTCATCAATCCGATCTTATCAGCACTGATATCAATGCCTATCTTGCCCAGCATGAGCGCAAGGAAATGCTGCGCCTGCTTACCTGCGGCAGCGTTGATGATGGTAAAAGCACCCTGATTGGCCGATTGCTGCACGACTCCAAGATGATCTACGAAGATCAACTGGCTGCGATTCAGAAAGACAGTATCAAATCCGGCACCACCGGCAGCAAAATTGACCTGGCATTGCTGGTTGATGGCCTGCAGGCGGAAAGGGAACAGGGCATCACCATTGATGTGGCCTATCGCTATTTTTCCACATCAAAACGCAAATTTATCATCGCGGATACCCCCGGCCACGAACAGTACACCCGCAACATGGCTACCGGCGCATCCACCTGCGACCTGGCCATCATTCTTATTGACGCCCGCCATGGAGTCCAGGTGCAGACCCGGCGCCACAGCTTTATCACTTCGCTTCTGGGTATCAGGCATATTGTGGTTGCCGTCAATAAAATGGACCTGGTTGATTACAGCAAGGACGTGTTTGACCAGATCAAGGCAGACTACCTGGCTTTTTGCGACAACCTGAAACCTGCAGATTTTCACTTCATCCCGATGTCCGCGCTGGATGGCGACAATGTTGTGAACGCAAGCGAAAAAATGCAGTGGTACGATGGCCCTACCCTGATGTCGCTGCTCAATAGTGTACAGATAGCCGAAGACCGCAACTATGATGATTTCCGCTACCCCGTGCAGTATGTCAATCGGCCCAATCTGAATTTTCGCGGGTTCTGTGGCACCATTGCTTCCGGGGTGGTCCGCAAGGGCGACGAAATTGTTGTGCTGCCGTCACGCAAAAAAAGCCGCATCAAGTCCATTGTGACATTTGATGAGGAGCTGGAACTGGCGCATGCAGAAATGGCCGTCACCCTCACACTGGAAGACGAAATTGACGTCAGCCGGGGCGACATGATTGTTCATCGCGACAATATGCCAACAGTGAGTGAAGAATTTGATGCCACCGTTGTCTGGATGACAGAGTCAGCGCTGCTGCCCGGCAAACTGTACGACTTCAAGCTGGGCAGTAAAACGGTCAGTGGACGCATCAATACCATAAAACATCAGATTGATGTCAACACACTGCAGGAACGGCCGGCGCCGGCGCTGGAACTGAATGAGATCGGACTTTGCGAGATCAGCGTTGACCAGCCCGTCTGCATTGACAGTTACGACAGAAACCGCAACACAGGCGCATTTATAGTCATCGACCGGCTCAGCAACGTAACAGTCGCTGCCGGCATGATAGCAGCCGACAGTGTTGCAGCACGGCGCCGAAAGCAGCGCAGCAGCGCAACCCATGTCACCAAGGAAGAGCGGGCTGCCCGATACGGGCAAAAACCTGCAACCATCATGTTCATTGGTATATCCGGTGCCGGCAAATCAACACTGGCGCATGGCGTGGAGCGGCGCCTGTTCGATATGGGCCGGGTGAGTACCGTGCTGGACGGCAAATCCATGCGGCTTGGAATCAGCAGGGATCTGCCTCACGATGCGGAGGGCCGCGCCGAAAATTTGCGCCGAAGCGCTCACATCGCTCGCTTCCTGAATGATTCCGGACTGATTTGCTGCGCTGCTTTTGTGGCGCCCAACCCTGATTCACGCGAACACGCTGTCAGCGTCATCGGCAAGGATAATTGCCTTGTGGTATATCTGAACCCGCCCATCACTGTCTGTCAACAGCGTGATCCGAGTGGCATCTACGCGGCGTCCGAGTCAACGGGTTCCGCCGACATCCCCGGCATCTCGTTTCCCTATGCTCCACCGGAACATGTAGATCTGGAGCTGGATACCAATGCACTCAGTGTTGAGGATTGCCTGGATCAGGTATTGACGATGCTGCAGACGCACGGGGTGCTCTCGGTCAGGTAGGTCGCTATACCGGATTATCAATATCGATAAACTGGTGTTCCACCTCAAATCGCGCAGCCAGCCACTGACCGAGTGCCTGCACACCATAACGCTCGGTCGCGTGGTGTCCGGCGGCAAAGTAGTGAATACCCAGCTCGCGTGCCTGGTGCGCGGTGGTCTCAGATATCTCGCCGGATATGTAGGCATCGGCGCCGGCGCGCACTGCATGCTCAATATATGACTGGGCAGCACCGGTGCACCAGGCAATACGACGGATCGGCCTGGCCTGGCCATCTGACTCGGCGTTTATATGTAGCGGGGGCCGGAACAGTGCACGTGCAATTCTGTCAGACAGGCTGGCGGCGCTGACCGGGGCCGGCAGATCGCATACCAGCCCCATGATCTGATTGTTTATCCTGGTTAGCTCACCGCTCGGTTCAAAGCCCAGCACATGCGCCAGCTGCACATTGTTACCCAGCTCCGGGTGGGCATCCAGCGGCAGATGATACGCCACCAGATTCATATCATAAGCCATCAATTGTCTGATACGTTTGTGCTTGATTCCGGTAATGACGGAACTTTCACCGCGCCAGAAATACCCATGGTGCACCAGCAACAGATCAGCACCCGCTTCACCCGCCTGATCAATCAGGGCCTGGCTGGCGGTCACGCCGGAGACTATGCGTTTGATGACGGATTTACCCTCAACCTGCAACCCGTTTGGACAATAGTCGTTAAACTGGTCGGTTTTCAGCAATTGATCCAGTGCTGTCAAAAGGGTCTGGCGATCTACTGACATAACGATTTACCTTCACTTAAGCTGCAATAATTCGCATAATGCGACCTGTTATGAAAAAACTACTGCAGTTTATCAGCTGGCCCGCGGTGACAGGCGTTTTATTCGCCCTGGTCCTGATTCAGTATCAGCAAATCAGCGAGCTTTCAGCCAGAATTTCCGCGCTGCCTGTTACGATGTCGGCGACACCGACCATTGGGCCCGCCACCACCGAAAGCTATGCGGATGCAATTGATGCTGCATCGCCGTCAGTGGTCAGCATTCACTCAACGATTCGTGAACAGATACAGTTGCCGCCTGTGGAGGAGCTGCCTTCCGCTTTGCGGGACTTGTTACTGAATATGCCCTCAGAGCGGTTATGGGATAGCCTGGGATCCGGCGTTGCTGTCAGTAACGAAGGGCATATCCTGACTGCACTGCATGTAATTGAAGGTGCCGAAGAGATTGAAGTTCACTTCAGTGATGCACAGAACAGGACGATCACTGCCCGGGCCCGACTGGTAGGGTCAGACCCGGAAACAGATCTTGCCCTGCTGCAAATTGAAAGTACAACCTTGCCGCCGGCGATACCCATCGGATCATCTGATGATGTCCGGGTTGGCGACACAGTAATGACCATCGGCTATCCCCGCCGCGACCTGATGAAACAGAAATCGGTCTCCCGCGGGATCGTCAGCGCCCTGGGCATTCCCCGCGACGGCCTGCCCATCGTGCAATACATACAAACCGATGCGGCCATGAACTATGGCAATTCCGGCGGCGCACTGATTGATGCCACCGGCAACCTGATCGGCATCAACTCATTTATTTATTCGGAGACAGGTGGATCAGACGGAATCGGATTTGCAGTGCCCGTAAACAAAGCGATGATTGTCGTCGAACAATTAATACAGCAGGGTGTCTTCACACCCGGGTATCTCGGCGTCATCACCGGTGAACTGTTGGCCGAACAAACCAGCATGACGTTTTTTGGTCGCCCGGATGTCAAAGGACTGCTGATCGAGCAGGTCAATATGAATAGCCCGGCAGAAATGGCGGGAGTCCGGGCGGGTGATGTCATGGCACGCATTGATGGCAACGCCATTCACAGCGTGATCGGGGCCATCGAGCAGATAAACCGAAAGTCGCCGGGCGAGCAGGTTGTCCTCACGCTGTACCGCGAGGGAAGCTACCTGGATATCACCGTCACACTGGGCAGCGGCACAGCGCAATACCGCACGCAGCCTGGCGCAGAATAGTCAGTCCTTGCGCCCCGGAATACGCCATGCCGCAGACAGCGCGTGCGCCTGCAGCTTTTCATTGTTCGCCAGAATTTCGGCCACTGGCGCCAGTGCTGCAGCACCTTGCGGCGAACATTGAATGATGGAGCTGCGCTTCTGAAAATCATAGACGCCCAGCGGGGAAAAAAACCGCGCTGACCCCGAGGTCGGCAACACGTGGCAGGGCCCTGCGCAGTAATCTCCAAGTGCTTCGGGCGTATATCTGCCCATAAAAATGGCCCCCGCGTGACGCACACCTGGCAACCATTGCTCTGGCTGATCAACGGAAAGTTCCAGGTGCTCCGGCGCAATCTGGTTGCAGATACGCAGCGCTGCAGCCTGGTCCGGCGCATAGATCAGCGCGCCCCGGTCACCCAGAGAAGCAGCAATAATATCCCGACGCTCCATTGTGGGTAACAGGCGATCAATACTGTCCTGCACACGGTCCAGAAATTCCCGGTCGATACTGATAAGAATCGACTGTGCCTTTTCATCGTGTTCTGCCTGGGAGAACAGGTCCATGGCAATCCAGTCCGGATCAGTTTTGCCGTCGCAGACCACCGTCAACTCTGACGGCCCGGCTATCATGTCGATACCGACTTCACCAAAGACCTGCTTCTTGGCTGCTGTCACAAACACATTGCCTGGCCCGGTGATTTTATCCACCTTCGGAATTGTCGCGGTGCCAAATGCCAGCGCGGCAACAGCCTGCGCACCACCGATGGTAAACAACCTGTCCACGCCGGCGACGGCCGCTGCTGCAAAAATAAGCCGCCCGGCGCCGCCTGCATCATCACCATAGGCTGTAGGCACCACAGCAATAACCTCATCAACACCGGCCACCTTAGCCGGAATGGCATTCATGAGAACCGATGATGGGTAGTTGGCCTTTCCACCAGGCACATAAATACCCACCCGCTCCAGTGCAATTACGTGTTGACCGTAGACAGATCCGTCTGACTCCGTATATTGCCAGGAAGGCTGAAGCTGCCGCTCGTGGTAGCTGCGAATGCGTTCGGCAGCCAGGTGCAGTGCACCAGCCTGCTCCGACGTCAGCGCTGTCAGCGCGTCCTGCATCTGCGCCTGACTGACTTCCAGCTGAGCCATTGTCGTCACATCCAGGCGATCAAATTTTCGGGTATACTCCAGCACGGCTTCATCACCGCGGGTTCGCACCTGCTGCAGAATATCTGCAACTATCTGATTGACGTCTGCATTTTCAATCATGCGACGATCAAGCAGCTGCACCAGAATCCGGTCAAAATCCGGTTGACTCGCATCCAGCCGACGAACTGCGAGTGTGCTACCTGCCGTTTGCGACTTCATGCGTTGCTCCGTACTTCAACAGCATGCCGGATGCGCTCCAGCAGATCGCTGACTGCAGCATGTTTCATTTTCATGGAGGCTTTGTTCACAATTACCCGGGAACTGATATTTGCAATCAATTGCAGCGGTTCCAGACCATTGGCACGCAAGGTGTTGCCACTGTCGACAATATCCACGATCCAGTCAGCAAGCCCCATTGAAGGCGCCAGTTCAAGCGCACCGTTGAGCTTGATGATGTCCGTTTGCAATCCCTGATCCGCAAAGTAATGTCGCGCGATATTGACAAATTTACTGGCAACCCGGACGCGACCGGTTGGATAGGTGGCGCCCACCGGCGCCGCTGTCATCAGCCGACATCTGGCGATATCAAGATCAAGCGGTTCGTAAAACGCGCCCTCTCCATATTCCATCAACAGATCCTTGCCAACTACCCCCAGATCGGCACTGCCAAACTCAACGTAAGTTGGCACGTCAGATCCCCTGACAATCATGATTCGCAGATCAGGCAGATTGGTATCAAAAATCAGTTTCCGACTTTTACTGTAGTCTTCCAGCAGACGGATGCCGGCGGCATCCAGAAGAGGCAGCACCTCCTCGAGAATTCGCCCTTTGGTCAATGCCATGACCAGCGACTGGCCGTTGTTATGCGTCATGATATAACCCTATGGCTGGCGACGGATGCGCGCGCCCAGCGACTGCAGTTTCTCTTCTATACACTCATAGCCACGATCAATATGGTAAATACGATCGACCAGAGTTTCGTGATCTGCGACCAGTCCGGCAATGACCAGGCTTGCCGACGCCCGCAGATCGGTCGCCATTACCGGCGCGCCTTTCAATTGTGGCACGCCTGTGATCATCACCGTATTGCCCTGCACCTGCATGGATGCTCCCATCCGGTTCAGTTCAGGCACATGCATAAACCGGTTTTCAAACACTGTTTCGGTAATCGCGCCGCTACCTGTGGCGATCGCATTCAACGCGGCGAATTGCGCCTGCATATCAGTTGGAAATGCCGGATAAGGTGCAGTACGCAGAGACACGGCCCGGGGACGGCGACCATGCATATTCAGTTCGATCCAGTCATCACCCACTTTTATATCAGCACCGGCCTCTTCCAGCTTTAATAGCACGGACTCAAGAATGTCGGGGCGAGTGTCCTTGATCCTGATACTACCGCGTGTGGCGGCTGCAGCAATCAGATAGGTACCTGTTTCAATCCGGTCCGGCATCACCGAATAACTGCAACCGTGCAGTCTGGCCTTGCCATTGATCACAATCGTATCGGTACCCTGACCATGGATATCCGCACCCATGGCGATAAGGCAGTCTGCCAGGTCTACTACCTCAGGCTCTTTGGCAGCGTTTTCAATGATGGTCTGCCCATCGGCAAGCGTAGCCGCCATGAGGATGTTTTCGGTACCAGTCACGGTACACATGTCCATAAATATGTGACAACCCCGCAACCTGCCATCTACTGAAGCCTTGATGTAACCATCTTCGACAACAATATCAGCCCCCATTTTCTGGAGCGCGTGAATATGCAGATTGACTGGTCGACTGCCGATTGCACAACCACCGGGCAGTGCTACCTCCGCCTTGCCGAAGTGCGCCAGCAACGGCCCCAGTACAAGAATCGAGGCGCGCATTGTCTTGACCAGATCATAGGGCGCACTGCAATGCCTGATAGCCGAGGCGTTTATCTCGACATTCATCTTTTCATCAACAATCGACTCGATTCCCATGCAACCCAGCAATTCCAGCATGGTGGTGATGTCATAAAGGTGAGGAAGGTTCTGAATCTGTACCGTCTCATCCGTCAACAGGGCCGCTGCCAGTATGGGTAGCGCAGAGTTTTTGGCGCCGGCTGCACGAATCTCACCGCTAAGGCTGATGCCGCCCTGAATTAAAAGCTTGTCCATGGGTGTTCCTGAAAAGAGTATAGGGGCTGCTCAGGCCAGTCCAGCTTCTGCCCGGGTTGACAGGCGCATGGTTACGGCATGCACCTCCCCACTCCGGATGTGCGCATTGAGATGCTGATAAATCATCTGTTGCCGCTTGACGGCGCCAAGCCCTTCAAATACATCACCAACCACGGCAACCTGAAACTTGCCTGCGCCACCTTCAACAGCTACCTGACAATCCGGCAGCGCCTGCTGAAGAATCCCTGAAATCGCCTGTGCATCAACGCTCATCAATCACCCTCTGAATATCTGATTCACTTTTCCTGTTAACCGGCACGGACTTTTATTGCCACGCCTCAATCACGCGATCGATATCATTGTCATGACGAGCCATAAGCGCAGCGAACTGGGTGTAGTACTGGCGACGCAGATTGATACCACCTACAAACAGGTTGCGCAACTTCCATTCACCGTCCCCGTTCTTGAAGAGTGCGTACTGCAACTCAATACGCGCACCTTCCGAGTTGATCTGCATGCGAACATTGGTCGGTGCATCAGGATCTTCCGGTGCTTCTCTGGGTGGCAGGTAAGTCAATTCCTGACCGCCATACTCGACCAGTGCAGAGCCGTAAAAACGGGTAAGTGTGCTGCGCAACTTCTCACCGAACGCGATGATCTGCTCCTCAGTGGCCTGTGTCGAATACCTGGCCATTACGCCAACTGCCACCTCTCTGAAATCCACAAATTTTGCGACCTCTTCCTCGATACCGGCATAGTATTGAGGCTTGTCAGAATCAAAATACGGACGCAACTCCTCAACGCGCTGCAAAAGCTGACTGACAGACTGTTCAGCGGCTTCAACAGCTGTCAGTTCCTCTGATTGAGCCAGAGCAGTCAAGGAAAAAACTGCGGCTGCGATTGCCAGCAAGGCGTTACGTAATAACATCTTCATAGATACCCCCAAACACGCGCCCCGGATTGCGCCAACATGATGTTACAGGCTGTAATCATCCATATTTAAGTCCGGACACTAAACGGCTCCAGTGTACCTCAATTCACGAACACGATAAATTACTACTTGCAAAACAAGGCATTCATCCGTCTAATGAACGCCCGTTGTGTCTACCGTCACAACAACCGTAATTACTGATTCAATTCTTCACTTAAACATATGTTGTCAGACGTACTTATTATCTGCCTGGGGTTTGCCGGCCTTATCTGGGGAGCCGACAAATTTGTCTTTGGCGCCTCCGCTTTTGCCCGCAACGTTGGCATACCGCCTCTGGTCATTGGCCTGACTATCGTTGCGTTCGGCACATCTGCGCCCGAAATCTTTTCATCGGCCGCATCAGCGCTTGCAGGTGAGCCCGAATTGGCAATTGGTAATGCGATTGGCTCCAACATCTTCAATCTCGGCATTGCGCTGGGGGTGGCGCTGGTCATTAAACCGATAACGCCTCCGCCCTCTCTGGCCCGCAAGGAACTGCCCGCGCTTATGGCAGTCACCGTCATTTGCGGAATACTGATGGCCAATCTCTATATGGGGCCCATAGATGCGATCCTGCTGATAGCCGTTGTTGGTTACTTTATCTACCACTTGTTCAGCCGCAGACGCGATGGCGTTGAGGATGATTGTGACTCGGATGAGATTCCGGACAATGTCAGTACAGGCCGCGCAGCAGCGTATCTGCTACTGGGACTGGTGCTGCTGGTTGTCAGCGCAGAGTTTCTGGTCGATGCATCGGTATCGATTGCCGATAAACTTGGCGTTTCCTCTGGCATTATCGGCTTGACCCTGGTTGCGCTTGGAACCAGCCTGCCGGAACTCGCTGCCACTGTAACCTGCGCTCTGCGAGGACATCATGAGCTGGCTGTCGGCAATATCATAGGCTCGAATATACTGAATATTCTGGTCGTTCTCCCGTTTCCGGGATTACTTGCGGCGGGCGCATTCAATAGCGATCTGTTTTATCGCGATTATGCCGCCATGATGCTGATGACGGTGATTTTGCTACTGTTGTGCTATCCGGCCATGCGCAGAAAGTGTCAACTGGGACGCATGACCGGCATAACCTTTATACTGCTATATGTCGGTTGGTTCGGCATAATGTATTATCAAATACATTAACACCAGCGAGCTGCATTTCATGCCTGATCAAAAATCGCTGATAAACAGTGCGTTACGCACAATTCGCATCGAACGGGACGCGATCAGTGCTTTGGCACCCAGAATAGGCGCTGATTTTGCGCAGGCCTGCACGTTGATGCTCGGCTGTGAAGGCAGAATTGTCGTGACTGGCATGGGAAAGTCCGGACACATAGCCCGCAAAATAGCCGCGACACTCTCCAGTACGGGCAGCCCGGCCATGTTTGTGCATCCGGCTGAAGCCAGTCACGGGGACCTCGGCATGATTACCGGCAAGGACGTTGTGCTTGCCCTGTCCAACTCCGGCACCACCGAGGAGTTGATCAACATATTGCCGCTGTTCAAGCGCAAGGGCGTACCCTTCATTACCATGACCGGCAACGCACAATCCACGCTGGCCCAGGCTGCTGATGTCAATCTTGATACCAGTGTAGCGGAAGAAGCCTGCCCTCTCGGCCAGGCGCCGACTGCCAGCACAACGGTCACTCTGGTGATGGGTGACGCATTGGCCATGGCATTGCTTGAAGCCAGGGGATTCACACGGGAAGATTTTGCCTTCTCCCATCCCGGCGGCAGACTGGGACGCAGATTGCTGTTGAAAGTCAGGGATATCATGCATGGCGGGGATGCAATCCCACGTGTAGCGGCACAAACCCGACTCAAGGATGCCCTGTTTGAAATAAGCAGCAAAGGCCTCGGCATGACGACGGTGGTGGATGAATCAGGCCGCCTGTGTGGCGTGTTCACCGATGGCGACCTGCGCCGGGCACTGGATGTCGGCAAGGATCTGACAAACACCTGCATGACGGATGTCATGTCGATCAATAGCAAAACTGTCAGCGTTGATGCCATGGCCACTGAGGCCGCCCGTCTCATGGAAGAACACCGCATTTACACTCTGGTGGTGCTCGATGAGGGGCAGCAGCTCGCTGGTATAATTCGCATGCACGATCTGTTGCAGGCCAATGTGGTATGAAATTCCTCCGTGACAAATCCGACATCATGCAGCGAGCGGGGCAGATTTCTCTGTTGCTGCTCGATGTAGATGGCGTACTGACCAACGGTCAGCTGTATTTTGATCAGACAGGTGAAGCGCTCAAAGCGTTCAATACACTGGACGGACACGGCATAAAGCTGCTGCAGGCCAATGGCATCCGGGTCGGCATCATTTCCGGTCGAAAATCGCCGGCGCTGACACGGCGTGCGTCAGCACTTGGCATCACGCTTGTCAAACAGGGGCGGGAAGACAAACTAGCTGCCATGCAGGAATTATTGGCCACAGCGCCATACCCGGCACACGAGATAGCTTTTATGGGTGACGACCTGCCCGATCTGCCCGTGATGCTTTTCAGCGGGCTGGCCATTACTGTCCCGAACGCGCATCAGAGCATTCTTGACCACGCTGATATCTGCACCGGTCGCTGTGGTGGCGAAGGTGCCGTCCGCGAAGCAGCAGATTTTCTGCTGCAGACGCAGAACAAGTACGACGCGATCATTGCAGCAAGCGTCGGGGCGGGCCGACAGTCATGAATACAACGACGACACGCAACAGCAAATTGGGGAACCTGCCAGGCAAAGGCTGGCTGCTGGCTCTGGCCCCTGCCGTGATCGTCGCCTGGCTGATGACTGATCGTCTCGGCGCACCCGCGCCTGACGTGCCGGATGAACGGCTTCTCATTCCTGCCGGCGAACGTTATGAGGGTTTTGGCCGGGGAATTCGCAGCGCAATCTATGGAGAGGATGGCCTGCTGGCCTACTCACTCAGTGCGGAAGCTCAACGACTCTATCCGGATCAACTGACTGAGCTGGATGCGCCACTGATCAGAATGTATGAGGAAAATCAGGAACGCTGGAATATATCCGCCATTTCAGGCAGAATCCAAGCCTCATCAGGTGGCGACATCCGACAGATTGATTTAAACGAGGCCGTTCAGGTTCGCCATCAACTCACTGAAGACGACTCCGTCAATCTGACAACGGACTGGCTGATTGTTCAGCCGGAACAAAGCCGGCTTTATACTGATGCAGTTGTCAATGTCAGTGGCCTCCGTATCGAGCAAACAGCGGTCGGTCTGACGGCAGATTTTTCACTGGATTCATTGGAATTTTTATCAGATGTACAAGGCCGATTCTTCCGTGCCACAGACTGACACGCAGCTCAGAAGCGTTCCCGGGATAATCCGGCAAACGCTTGCCAGACGTCCGGCCGCCTTTGCGGCGGCTGTCCTGATGGCCTGCATTCTGTCTGCAGCCGCGCAGATGGTTCAGGCCGCCATTGCGCCCACCGACAGCACTGAAGACATAATTTACAGTGCAGACGGGGGTGGCAGTATTGAAACGGTCGGCACCACCCGCACCACCACCCTGCGCGGCAATGTGCAGATCCGCCAGGGCCTGATTGTCATCTACGGCGATACTGCGCAGCTCGAACAGGACACTGTCACAGGTGATCTTATTCGTGTTACGGTCGAGGGCACACCGGCGCGCTTTACCCGCAACACTGACGAAGCAGCGGAAACAATAGACGGGGCCAGCACCAGGATCATTTATTACAATCAGCCGGATCCTGGTTCAGCTACCGCATTGTCCGTTGTCGAGTTTATCGGTGATGCAAGTTTCACCCGCGGCCGCACCGCGCTGCAGTGCTCCGAAATCAAACATATTGTGGAGTCCGGCGCCACTGACTCCCCGGGCCCATGCAGCGGAATTCTGGCCCCGCAGGACGCCCAGGAACCACAAGAACCACAAGCCTCGCAGGAATAAATGGACACACTCAACGCCAGGCATTTAGCCAAGTCCTACAAAGGCAGACAGGTGGTCAGAGATGTGTCACTGACCGTCAACAGCGGCCAGATCGTAGGCCTTCTGGGACCCAATGGCGCTGGCAAAACCACCTGTTTTTACATGATTGTAGGCCTGGTCAATGCAGACAAGGGCAATATCCACATCAATGATCAGGATCTGACCGGCCTGCCTATCTTCGCCCGCGCCCGGCTGGGACTGGGTTATCTGCCGCAGGACTCTTCCATCTTCAGAAACCTGACAGTGGAAGACAATATCATGGCAATCCTGGAAACCCGCAAGGATCTGGACAAAGCTCAACGCAGGGAAAAAATGGAAAGCCTGATTCAGGAGTTCCACATTAACCATATCCGGACCAACAAGGGCATGAGTTTGTCCGGCGGCGAGCGCCGGCGCACGGAAATCGCCCGGGCACTGGCAACTGACCCGCGCTTTATCCTGCTTGATGAGCCATTTGCAGGTGTCGATCCAATCTCTGTCAGCGACATCAAATCGATCATTGAACACTTGAAAATGCGTGGCATTGGCGTACTGCTGACCGATCATAATGTACGGGAAACACTGGATATCTGCGAAAAAGCCTACATCGTCAGCGAAGGGGGCATTATTGCCGAAGGCAGTGCCACACAGATACTTGAGAACCAGAAAGTCAGAGATGTCTACCTCGGCAAAAACTTTCATATTTGATATGTTCACGATTACCTGGCCTGAAATGTCGTCAAAAATATTGCAAAAATCCCCACAAATCGGCATGATGTTTGCTTCCGTTTCACCCCGAGCACCCACAATGTTCCTGATGATATGAAGATTTCGCTTCAGCTTAAACTTGGTCAGCAGTTGACCATGACACCACAGCTGCAGCAGGCCATTCGACTTCTGCAGCTGTCAACTCTGGACCTTCAAAACGAAATCCATGAGGCACTTGAGTCCAATCCGATGCTGGAAATGGATGAGTCATTCGACGCTGATTCACCAGACAGCGGCTCTGAGTCAGACCTCACTGCTGAAACCGCCGCGGGCTCGCAGGAAGTTACCGACGACCGCACATACGAAGAACGGCAAACCACCTTTGATGACAATTCTGCCGACGCGCGCAAGGACGCCGGGGCCGATGAATCACACTGGGAAGACAATATTCCCGAGCACCTGGCCGTTGATACCAATTGGGAAGACATATACCAGACTACCTATTCCACCGGTGGTCCGGCTGCTGACAATGATAACGATTTTGAATCACGCGACTCCGCCTCTGAATCGTTGCAGGATCACCTTGGCTGGCAGCTGAATCTGACCAATCTCTCCGATACCGACCGCCTTATTGGCGAGGCGATCATTGACGCTGTTGATGCAAATGGCAGACTGTCGGCCGGGTTGGACTCGATTCTGGAAGGGCTACAAACCTACCTGGACATCGAGGAAGACGAAGTTGTGGCCGTACTGCATCGTATTCAGCAGTTCGATCCGGTTGGAGTTGCCTATCGCGACCTGTCTGAATGCCTTCTGATCCAGCTGAACCAGATATCCGCAGACCTCGCCACCGATCCGGTGAAACACGCCAAACTACTGGTAACAGATCATCTGGCCCTGCTGGGAAATCGGGATTATGCCCAGATCATGCGCCTGACCAGGCTCAAAGAGCATGAGTTGCGCGACGCCATCAATATTATCGAAAAGCTGAATCCGCGCCCTGGCTCAGAAATAGCACCCTCCGATGCGACCTACGTTATTCCCGACGTATTCGTCAGCAAGGACAAACGGAGCGGACGCTGGCGCGTCGAGCTCAATCCTGACACAGCGCCCAAATTGCGTATCAATCCGGACTACGCTGCACTGGTGAAGCGCTCGGACAACAGCACTGACAACAGCTACCTGCGCGATAATCTGCAAGAGGCACGCTGGTTTCTCAAAAGCCTGCAGAGTCGCAACGAAACACTGTTGAAAGTCGCAAGCCGCATTGTCGAACACCAGCAAGGCTTTCTGGATCATGGTGAAGAGGCCATGAAACCTCTGGTGTTGCACGACATCGCCGAGGCGGTGGAAATGCACGAGTCGACCATATCACGCGTGACCACCCAGAAATATATGCATACGCCACGGGGCATATTCGAGCTCAAGTATTTTTTCTCCAGCCATGTCAGTACAGCGGGCGGCGGGGAATGTTCTTCAACGGCAATCCGCGCACTCATCAAAAAAATGATCGCAGCTGAAAACCCCAAAAAACCACTGAGCGACAGCAAGATTACTGATCTGCTGGAAGACCAGGGCATAAATGTCGCACGCCGCACCATAGCCAAATACCGGGAGTCTCTGTCTATCCCGCCGTCGAATGAACGCAAACGGCTGATATAGACTGTACACATTGCCAGCGCGCAGCCAAGGATCTAGAATGTGCGCTCTGGAGAACAGGATCAGCCGATGCTATTAAGCGACATACTTACCCCCGAAAGAACTCTTTGCAATCTGCCTGGCGTCAGCAAGAAAAGGTTTCTGACCACAATCAGTGAACACATCGCAGGTACCACTAACGCTCTGTCGGCTGACAGCATCTATACGGCGCTGCTGGCGCGCGAGCAGTTGGGCAGTACCGGTATCGGCAATGGTATTGCGATACCCCATTGCCGTGTGACGGAATGCAAGACCATAACGGGAACGCTGGTAAAGCTAGAAGAAGGCATAGACTTTGATGCTGTTGACTCGCAGCAGGTAGACCTGCTGTTTGTACTGATTGTCCCTGCTGAAGAAACCGATGAACACCTGCGCGTCCTCAGCGGACTGGCCAGACTGTTTCACCAGGAGGCATTCTGCCAGGCGCTGCGATCGGCGCGCAGCGATCAGGAACTTTATGAAACGGCAGTCCGTTTTGACAGTCAGAGTAACAATTGACAGCACTAAAATTGTGGTATGACTGACGTACCGCTACCTCATTGGAATTGTGTATAACACAGGTCAACTCACGTGAAACTTTTGATCATCAGCGGCCGCTCCGGCTCGGGCAAAAGCACCGCCCTCAATATGCTGGAGGATCACGGTTATTATTGTATCGACAATTTGCCAGCCAGCCTCCTGCCGGCCTTTATCGCCCGGATATCCAGCGAAACCACTGCGCTGCCAATGGTGGCAGTGAGTATTGATGCCCGCAATATCCCCGATGATCTCAAAAAGGTTCCCCGGATATTGCAGGATATCAAGAAGACCGTGGTGAATACTGAAGTCATATTCCTGGATGCCAACGGACCAACTCTGATCAAACGCTTCAGCGAGAGCCGGCGACGCCATCCACTGACCAGTGATACTGTCGGGCTGCGTGAAGCCATCAACAAAGAGCGCGAACTGCTGGAACCCCTTGCCACTCTTGCGGGGCTGTCAATTGACACCAGCACGATGTCAGTTCACCAGCTTCGGGAACTGGTGCGTGCGCGTGTCGTCGACAAGAAAACATCATCCCTCTCTGTCATGTTCGAATCATTTGGCTTCAAGAATGGCGTTCCGATTGACGCAGATTTTGTTTTTGATGTGCGCTGCCTGCCCAATCCCTTCTGGAATCCGGAACTCAAACCTTTTACCGGACTGGATCAACCGGTTGCCGATTATCTTGGCAACCAGCCGGAAGTAATTGAGATGCTGTCTGATATTCAGCAATTTCTTAGCCGTTGGCTGCCACGCTTCGAAGCCAGCAATCGCAGCTACATGACAATTGCTATCGGCTGCACCGGCGGCCAGCACCGGTCAGTGTATCTTTGTGAACGGCTGCGACAGGGGTTCGACGGCAAGATCATGAATCTGCAGGTTCTGCACCGCGAACTGAAACGTGAACCGATGCAGAAGGACGCCGGACACACATCATGATTGAGTCCACTATCACTATCTGCAACAAGGCAGGCCTGCATGCCCGGGCCGCCTCGAAACTGGTTGGCGTCGTCAATCGCTATCAAAGCAAGGTGAGCATTGGCCAGGAAAAACTGGTTGATGCCCACAGTATCCTGTCATTGATGATGCTGGCTGCCGGAAAAGGCAGCGAACTTAAAATTATTGTTGAGGGCGATGATGAAGAGGATGCATTTGCAGAGATAGTCGCCCTGGTCAACAACCGCTTTGAAGAAAGCGAATAACAAGGCGGAATTGACATGAAACATACAAACCCCAAACACAACGACGCCATAGATCCGGCTGAAGACGAAGAAAGCAAAACCCGTCGAAAACAGCGCATGACGGAACTGCAAAAGATGGGTGAGGAGTTGCTGACACTGAACAAACGGCAACTTGACCTGATCACCATTCCTGACAATCTGCTCATGGCGCTTAAAGAATACCAGCGGCTGCCTAACAAAAATGAGGCCAAACGACGACAGTTGCAGTTCATTGGCAAACTGATGCGGGCGGCAGATCACGACAGCATCCGGAGCGCTCTTGATAAACTGAAGGCCCCTGACCGCCAGGAGATGCGTCGCAGTCAGGAAATTGAACGCTGGGGCGAATTACTGCTTGCCGGTGAAGCGGACACCGTCGAGGCGTTTCTCAACGATTGGCCCCTGGCAGAACGTCAAACGCTCAAGCAGCTGATCAGACGCCACATGGATGCCGTCAACAACGACCATGGCAATGGCCTGGCATCGCCGTCAGATGCAGTCCGGCTGGCCAGACGCCGACTGCTTGATTACATCAAAACCGTCATGCCCTGACCTGCCCCTGCGTGAACTGTCATTGCGTGAACTGCCATTGCGGGAACCCTCACGCCTTGAACAGGGCAAGCAGGCTCTCCCGCAACCAGCGATGCGAAGGATCACCGTCCGACTGTCGATGCCAATACAGATGCAGATCCAGCGGGGCTACCGAGAACGGCAGCGGTTTGAGTGTCAGCGCATACTGTTCTGCCAGAAATCTTGGCACTGTCAGCACCAGATCAGTGCCGCTTACCACTTCCGCCGCTACCCGGTAATGCTGCACCCGTAGCTGAATATTGCGTTCGGCCTGATGCTTGAGCAGCGCCATATCAACCTGCCCAAGCCCCTTGCGACGACTGGACACATGAATATGACTCAGTTCCAGGTATGCATCCAGCGTCAACTCCCGGGCGGCCATCGGGTGATTGGACCGCATGGCGCACACATAGTGGTCCATTATCAGAGACTGATGCGACACCTGAGTATCCTCTATAAGCGGCACATCAATTGCAAAATCGAGCTCACCACGCGAAAGCTGACGCACCAGTTCGTGTCGCTTTGTGTAATAACTCTGCAGGGACAGGTGCGGAGCGCACTGCTCAAAGTAAGGGAACAGCCGTGGCAATATCACTGCCTCGGCCAGATCAGTCATGCTGAAGTGATAGGTTCGTTCGGCCGAATCAGGCGCAAAGTCCTCCCGCTCCAGCACACTGGCATTAAGCAGACACAGCGCAGCTGATACGTTCTGGGCAATACCGTCGGCTACCGGCGTCGGTAACATGCCTTTGGATGTCCGTACAAACAGCTCGTCGTTAAAAACGCGCCGCAACCGGGACAGTGCATTGCTGACTGCAGGCTGGGTGATCGCAAGCGCCCTGGCTGCCTGCGTCAGGTTACGTTCCGTATAGATAGTGTCAAACACCAGAAACAGATTTAAATCGAGCTTTTTCAGAACTACCCCCTCTCGGGATGACTTGCCAACTGCTATGTATTATTCTCATGAATATTACTTGAAATACGCAATAATACAAATCAATAACCCGGATTTAACATCATGAGCCAGTTGTACCTGGTCCGGCACGGACAGGCGTCGTTTGGCGCAGACAATTACGATCAACTTTCACCGCTTGGATTGCAACAGTCACAGTGGCTGGGCGAATACTTTCACGAACTCGGCGTAAGATTCGACCGCGTCGTCACAGGCTCCATGCTGCGCCAGCGCCAGACTGCAGATGGCATTTTACAGGCAGCCCGACAGCAGCAGGAAGTTCAGACCGACACCGGTTTTAATGAATTTGACTTCCATGCGCTGGCTGCAGTCTATTGTCAGATCTCCGGCATTGAGCTGCCTGGCACCGCGGATGGCGGCAGACTTTTCTTCCAGATGCTGCGCCGGGCCATGCAAGCCTGGTCCCGCGACGAACTGCATGCTGTCGATCCGGACGAAAGGGCCGGCGGCCTTGAGACATGGCAACAATTTCACGACCGCGTACACCTCGGAATGCAATCAATATATGCTGAAGAAACCGAACAGACAGTGCTGGTGGTTAGCTCCGGCGGCGCCATGGCCATGGCAGTGTCACAGGTGCTTGGTTGCGGTGTGGACGCGCTGATCGACCTGAACATGCAGACCCGCAACACTGGCATTCATCAATTTTTCTTCAATCCGCGTGGATTTCAGTTGGCCGGCTTTAATGCACTGCCTCACCTGCAGCGTAAAGATCGGTTAAAATTTCTGACATACACATAACAACACCAATACTGCGAACACATCTCCCATCATAGGCATGACATGAACCCTGATACAAACAGACCCGACGATGCGCTGGCAAAATGGTTGATTAACAATGTCCCTGACTGCGACGGCAGGTATAAACTCGACAAGTTTTCGTCAGGACAGTCCAATCCCAGCTTTTTACTCACCTGCGGTACGGAACAATACGTTCTCAGACGCAAACCTGCCGGTCAGCTGCTGGCCTCGGCGCATGCCGTTGATCGTGAGTTTCGTCTGATTCAGGCGCTGGCGGATACCGATATACCTGTGCCCAGGGCGATAGCCCTGTGTGATGATGACAGTGTCATTGGCAGCATGTTTTACATCATGAGTTTTGAACCTGGCGATATCATCTGGAACCCTGCCCTGCCCGAAGTCCGACCGGAAGTCCGACCGGAATATTATTGCGCGCTGGTCACCACACTGGCCAAGCTGCACTCGGTCAATCATGCCGCTGTCGGGCTCAGCGATTTTGGCAGGCCGGGAAATTATTATCAGCGCCAGCTCAGTCGCTGGACCAGCCAATACCGGGCCTCTGAAACTGAAGGTATTGCTGCCATGGACCAGTTGATCATCTGGCTGGAGCGGCATATGCCTGATGATGATGGCCAGTGCAGCATCATTCATGGTGACTTTCGGATCGACAATGTGATGTTTCATTCCGGGGAACCCCGCATTCGTGCGGTACTGGACTGGGAGCTCGCCACGCTGGGGCACCCGATGGCGGATCTTGCCTACTATCTGATGGCCCTGCGACTACCTGGCAGCGGAGAAATCAAAGGCCTGCAGGGGCTGGACCTGAAAGCGTTAAACATACCTGACGAAGAGGCACTCATTGACCTGTATTGTCAGGAGCGCTGTATCAGCAAGCCACTCAACTGGAATTTTTATATGGCATTCAGCTTCTTCAGACTGGCTGCAATCCTGCAGGGCGTATACAAGCGCGGACTAGACGGCAACGCCTCCAGCGAGCGCGCAATCCGCATGGGAGCACTGGTGGCGCCACTGGCTGAAATGGGGCTGGCATCGGTGCGCTGACGAGTGCTACCATCAAAACAATAATAAAAACCGAGGTCAAAGTATGCGCGACAAACATGCAAGAGCGTATTGGAAAGCCAATATCCGGATACTTGCAACTCTGCTCTCCATCTGGTTTTTCATCTCATTTGTCTGTGGCATCCTGCTGGCAGACTTTCTCGACAACATCCGCTTTGGCGGGTTCAAACTGGGTTTCTGGATTGCACAACAGGGTTCAATTTATGTCTTTGTTGCACTGATCATCGTTTACGTATTCTGGATGGATCGTCTGGACGCCCGTTATCGCAGTGACTCAAACACTGACGACAAGGAGAACCTGTCATGAGTGTGCAACTGTGGACGTACGTCTTTGTAGTCCTGTCTTTTGGTCTGTATATTGGCATTGCCGTATGGTCCAGAGCGGGCACCACCAACGAATTTTATGTTGCCGGCGGTGGTGTGCACCCGTTGGCCAATGGCATGGCCACGGCCGCAGACTGGATGTCTGCCGCATCCTTCATCTCCATGGCCGGACTCATCTCATTTCTGGGTCGTGATGGCGCGTTTTATCTGATGGGCTGGACTGGTGGCTATGTCCTGCTGGCCTTGCTGCTTGCCCCCTATCTGCGCAAATTCGGGAAATTCACAGTTCCCGACTTTATCGGCGATCGCTATTATTCACAAAGTGCCAGAATGGTCGCCATTTTCTGCGCGATATCTGTCTCATTCGTGTACGTCTGCGGCCAGATGCAGGGGGCAGGTATCGTTTTTTCCCGCTTCCTTGAGGTCGATATTACCACTGGCGTCATCATCGGCATGACCATCGTTTTTTTCTACGCTGTTCTCGGCGGCATGAAAGGCATTACCTATACTCAGGTTGCGCAGTATTGTGTGCTGATTTTTGCGTACATGGTTCCGGCTATCTTTATCTCGCTGATGATGACCGGCAATCCGATACCCCAGATCGGTTTTGGCTCGGAATTGACCCCGGAGTATGGGGGCGGCTACCTGCTGGACCGACTCGACAATCTGAGTGAGGACCTGGGCTTTGCGACGTATACCGAGGGTCAGCGCGCTACTCAGGATGTATTCTTCATTACCGCTGCGCTGATGTTCGGTACGGCCGGCCTGCCGCATGTGATCATCCGCTTTTTTACTGTCCCCAGTGTGCGGGACGCGCGCAAATCGGCTGCATATGCATTGATATTCATTGCTATCCTGTACACCACAGCACCGGCTGTGGCTGCGTTTGCCAAGACAAATCTGCTGAATACGGTCAATCAGGCCAGTTATGAGGAACTGCCCTCCTGGTTCGGCACCTGGGAAACCACTCAATTGATCAGTTTTGATGACCGCAACGGTGATGGTCTCGTGCAATATTCGGGAGACGCGGCAGTCAATGAACTGCAGGTCAATCGCGACATTATGGTGCTTGCCAACCCGGAGATTGCCGGACTGCCCAACTGGGTTATTGCGCTGGTTGCTGCCGGTGCGCTGGCAGCCGCCCTGTCAACTGCCGCAGGCCTGCTCCTGGTCATTTCGACAGCGGTATCACATGACCTGCTTAAACGCAGCCTGATGCCCGGCATCAGCGAAAAACAGGAGCTTCTGTATGCGCGACTGGCGATTTTTGTAGCCATCCTGATCGCCGGTTATTTTGGGATCAATCCACCCGGATTTGTGGCTGAAGTTGTCGCATTCGCATTCGGGCTGGCGGCCGCCTCGTTTTTCCCGGCTATTGTGCTGGGTATATTCTATCGCCGCATGAACCGGGAAGGCGCGATTGCAGGGATGGTCAGCGGCTTCCTGTTTACCGCAGCCTACATCATTTACTTCAAGTTTGTAGCCCCGGAGCAGAGCACACCGGAATTCTGGCTGTTTGGCATATCGCCTGAAGGCATTGGCACCATGGGGACGCTGATCAATACAGTTGTTGCCCTGACTGTATGCCGATTCTGTCCTGCACCTCCCCGTGATATTCAGAATCTGGTTGAGGAGATCCGACTACCGGGAAACCTGCCTGCCATACCTCTCAGTCATCAGTCACACTGATTGATGCAGGGCTCGAGCTTTCCCGCTCGAGCTCTGCAACTCTGGCCACCAGACTTCGGGCCAGATCATGATATGCGCTGGCAACGGTGCCGTCCGGGTGAGCAATCAGAATTGGTGTGCCCGCGTCAGTGTGTTCCCGTATTGACAGATCCAGCGGCAGAGAGCCAATAACCGACACACCATAGTCATGCGCCAGCTGCTGACCACCGCCCTCACCAAAAATCGCCTCTGCATGTCCGCAGCTGGAACACACGTGTACACCCATATTCTCGACGACACCGAGCAGCGGGACGTCAACCTTGCGAAACATTTCGATACCTTTTCTGGCATCCAGCAAAGCAACATCCTGCGGAGTTGTTACGATGACGGCACCTGTCAGTTTGACCGACTGCGACAAACTCAATTGAATGTCCCCGGTGCCGGGTGGCATGTCGATAATCAGATAGTCCAGGTCTGACCACAGGGTATTGCGCAGCATCTGATTAAAAGCACCTACAATCATCGGCGCACGCCAGACCATGGCCGTGCTGCCCTCCACCAGATATCCCATGGAGTTGGATTCAATATTGTGTGCTACCACCGGCTCCATATACTGCCCGTCAACAATCTTCGGTCTGGTTCCTGAGCGCACACCCAGCATCAACGGCTGACTGGGTCCATAAATGTCCGCATCAAGCAAGCCAACCTTAAAGCCCTGCTGTTGCAGCGCGATCGCCAGATTAACGGCAGTCGTCGACTTGCCGACCCCTCCTTTGCCTGATGCAATACAAATTAAATGCTTTATTGATGCCAGATTATCCAAACCAGATTACTCCTGCTGAAATTGCCGCTATTATCTACTATCGCGACCTGAATGTTTAGCAAGACAGCATTTTGCTGTTTCCCTTCGACACACTTCCACTCTTGATCTCAAAGCTAAAACCGTGTTCTATTTGAAGGGAGAAAACCTAAGGAACCTCTGAATAAGTCTATGGTTACTCTGGCTTATTCAGAAGTTCCCTAATCAGAACTGTTGCATACCCGACAAAAGAAATCGCATGTGACTACTAAACGAAACATCTGGTGAACAAGACATCTGGGCAACCAGCGGAAAAATGATGAAAAGGCTTTTGGCAAACACAGATATCCCGCGCATACCGGACAGGCCGTATGCAGCAATCATGTGGCGCTGTGTAGCTTCACTGCTAACGGCAGGCAGCGCGCTGGTGCTGACAACCAGCGTACTGGCACAGGAACCCGGTGCAGCAGGCACCGATCCACTGAGTGCTGCCCAGGAAAGTTTTGAGCATCCCGTCAAGTACGCGATCTATTCGCCCGCCTGGCATCTTAGCACCAATGCGGGTCTGCGACTTGTAGCCCAGAACCAGAGCGACGACCCGGTTGAACTGCGCAAAATAGTGTTTACAGACGAAGCAAAAGAAAAACCGGATATGGAACTGGAGCTGTCGTTAACCATCCCGCCGCATGGCTGGGCAGAGAAACAGGTGTCCTTCCAGGATCTGCTGAGCGGCAGTGATTGTGTGGAAAGAACCATGCAGGACGACTGGCGCCTGGTCGAAATCTCCAACTACACACTAAATCCGTCAGTGCGTGGCCTGATTATTGAGGATACACGCTCCTTCCGCATCTATCAGTGTGTCCGCAGCGTCCACGTCTACTGGTACGATCCTGCACGGCAGGAGCAGCATGATGGATTCCAGTGGCTGATGTATCACTTTGAACGCCTGCCACTGGAGTAAACCGGCCTGCCAGGTCCTGTTTTAAATGCCTGGTATTAATTGCTTAGCGATTGAGCTTCCCTGACCAGGCGATCCTTGCGGGATTCCAGCTCGGATATCAGCGCTTTCTGCAGCGGCTCGACGGTCTGGCCATTCGCATCCACATTGTCATATTTGAGCTGTTCACTGGCCAGCATCTGCAGCAATTCCTCAGCTGCAGTAATGGCCTCGGCCAGCCGCGCGTTGGCCTGTTCGCGACGCTGAATCTGTGCCTCTGATGCTGCCAGTTCGCGCTCCAGCACCTGAATACGTGCTTCCTGCTCACGGGCGATGCGCGCCTGTTCTGCCGCCTGCTGCTGACGTTGCAATTCGGCTGCCTGTCGCGCCCTTTCAGCGGCCTCCTGCTCGGCAGCTTCGCGGGCCTCGGCCAGGGCCTGCCGCTCAGCTTCCAGCCGCGCAAGCTCCGCTCGCAACTCCCGCTCGCTGCGCTCCGCCTCCAGTCTGGCGATTTCGGACTGCCTGGCCTGTTCAGCCAATTGCCTCGCTTCAGCTACCGCAGCTGCCTGTTGCGCCTGCAACGCCTCCTGCTCGGCACGCTGAGATGCGCATCCGGCCAGCAGCACTGTCAGCAGGAGAGAAAGCAATATGCGGTTCTTCGGGTTGCCTTTCACTATCATGATCAAGTCCTTGCATTGACATACACACAACAAATGACTGCGCATACTTTAACACAGAGCCCGTTCACAGCATGCTAAATCTGGCACAAATTGGCTGCAAACCGCATCATACTCTATAATCTTGCAACCACCGACCATGCCACACTGCAGTCGAGCCCCATGATTACAGCCCGTAAACGACAACTGCTGCTACCGCTGACATTGATGATATTGCTCATGACGTTGCTGGCGCTGGTGCTGCTTGCATCCGCAACCCTGAGCCTGTCTCCCGCTGTAGACCACCCCGGCGCACTGACCGCTGCA
Source organism: uncultured Pseudohongiella sp. (assembly GCA_963974875.1). Taxonomy (GTDB): domain Bacteria; phylum Pseudomonadota; class Gammaproteobacteria; order Pseudomonadales; family Pseudohongiellaceae; genus Pseudohongiella. The sequence continues at coordinate 102,810 of CAXBER010000007.1, forward strand.
GATGTCCGGGAAATTGAACAGCTGATAGCGGACAACAGCCCTGCCCGATTTCGCAGCAGCGGCGAACGTGAGCTGAGTCTTACCGCCCGGGAGCTGACCTTGCTGAGCAATTTTGCACTGGCAAATCTTCCCCGGTTTCATGATGTAGCAACAACATTCGAGATAACCGGATCATCCGCACAGGCATGGCTGAGCATCCCTCAGGACATCGGACTGACCACCGTCTATCTTAACCTGCGAGCCGGTTTTGAGCAGCAGGATGGTCGCGCCAGATTGATATCATTACATGCCGGGCGGGTTCCGGTACCGCACTGGGTCATCCGCGCCGCCGAACGGGTTGCCGGGCAGCGGCTGGCGACGGCCAGCACTGCCAGCCGGGAGTTGGCCGAGCTGCGCCACACAGTGGATGCCACCGCTCTGCACGACAGTATGTTGCATTTGAAACTGCAGTGGGAGCCTGAGGCCCTGACCCTGATTGGCAATCGTGCCCGGCAGGTTCTGGTTTCGCACGATGATCGAGAGCGCGTGCTTGCCTACTATACAAAAATCCGCCAGCTTGCCGGTCCATTGCGTGCCGATAGACGATCAGTATCCTTGCAGGCCCTGCTGCCGGATCTGTTCTCGCTGGCACTGCAACGCACTGAGGCTGACCCGGATGCGGATGCCATCGCTGAAAACCGGGCACTGCTGCAGGCATTGTCAGTTTTTGTGAACGATCTGCGGATCTCTGAGCTGATCAGCGAGCTACCGACTGATTACTCTGCAGAGCGGCCTGCCGACCTTCGCGTCACGCTGTTCCGACGAGAGGACCTGGGACAGCACTTTGTGACGTCTGCCGCAATTACAGCATCAACCGGTGCGGACATTGCCCTGGTACTGGCCAACACCAAAGAAGTGTATGATGCGCGTCATCGTAGCGGCTTCAGTTTCAGTGATATGACGGCCAATGCAGCGGGAGTGGCACTGGGTGAATCTGCGACACGGAACGGCCAGTCCGCCCGGCAATTGCAGACCCGCCTGGCGGCAGCCACTGCCGAGACAGATTACATGCCTGCGCCCAGGACGGATGCAGACGACCTGAATGAACAACAGTTTGCTGAATCGTTTGTTGACCGTAACAGTGAGTCATACAATGCCAGACTTGCCGAGATTGATGCAATGGTAATGCGCTTGCCAATCTATCAGCGGCCAATCTATCAACAGTAAACCAGCTGACCCGGAACAACAGCCTGACCCTATCAGATACCAGGAAAATCTCACAATGAGCAATCGAGCAGACAGCGGCTTTATTACCGGCAACCTGCATGCGGACCGGAATGACAAACCGGAGCATGGTGTATTGCACAAAGCCATCCATACATCCGTCGCTTTTACCTACGATGATGCACATGATCTGGCAGCTGTATTTCAGGGCAGGAAGGCGGGTTTCAATTATGGGCGGCAACAGAATCCGACCGTCAACGCCCTGCAGAATCGTGTCACCAAAATGGAGCAGGGAGTAACCAGTACCGCATTTGCCACCGGCATGGCAGCAATCGGCTCGACGTTATTTGCGTTGCTCAGGAGCGGCGACCATATCATTTCCAGTGCGTTTCTGTTTGGCAACACCAACAGTCTGCTCAATTCGTTTCGCAATTTTGGTGTGGAAGTCAGCTTTGTCGACACCACCTCTGTCGATGCGGTCGCCGCTGCCATACAACCCAATACACGACTGGTGTTTACCGAAACCATCGCCAATCCCGTCACTCAGGTGGCCGATCTGGTCGCAATCGGCGAATTGTGTCGCGAGCAGAAATTGATCTATATGGTCGACAATACAATGACCTCACCCTGGCTGTTCCGGCCGATAACCGTCGGAGCCAGCTTTATAGTCAACTCACTAACCAAGTACATTGGCGGGCATGGCAATGCACTCGGAGGCATGCTGACTGATACCGGACTGTATGACTGGCGGGATTATCCCAATATCAATGAAGTTTACCGTACCGGAGATCCACAACTCTGGGGTACCACCCAGATTCGCAAAAAAGGCTTGCGTGACTTTGGCGCTACTCTCGGACCTGAAGCCGCGCACCATCTGGCCGTAGGGTCCGAGACACTGCCACTGCGAATGGACCGCGCTGCCGACAATGCTCAACAACTGGCCGAGTTTTGCGAAGCACATCCGCGCATAAAACACGTGTATTACCCGGGGCTGCCATCGCACCCCCAGTATGCCCGTGCCCGCGACCTGTTTCGCCGACCCGGGGCAATCATGAGTATCGACCTGGCCGATGATGTGGATTGTTTTGAGTTTCTTAACAAAATGACATTTGTCATCGCCTCCAGCAATCTGGGTGACACCCGGACGCTGGCCATACCTGTAGCGCACACCATCTTTTACGAAATGGGGGCTGAACGCAGGGCCTCCATGGGTATCTGCGACAATATGATCCGGCTCTCTGTTGGCATTGAAGACATCAATGACCTGCTGGCAGATTTTGCCGCAGCGCTGAGTTAAGGAGCATCGGATTCTGCTTATGATCACACTATGCCATCACAGTGACATCGACGAGGGACGCGCCAAAGGCTTTGAAATCAATGGCAAGTACCTGTTTGCGGTAAAAAAAGATGATCAACTCCATCTCTACTACAACTACTGCCCACACCTGGGTACACCGTTGGAGTGGCTGGAGGATCAGTTCCTTGATCCCGATGGCGTATTCATCCAGTGCGCAACGCACGGCGCCCTGTTTCACATAGAAGATGGCATGTGTATACAGGGACCGTGTCGGGGCAAGTCGCTAAAGGCTATTCCTTTCGAGATGGGAAATGGTTTCATGATGGTTGACGAAAATCACATAGCGGTGCTGGGCCGGCTGTAGCTTTCAGCCTTGCCAGTTATCCAGCGCACTCGCCATGCGTTCGGTGGCGCGCACCAGATCCGGCATCGAACAGGTGTAGGCAAACCTGACATACCGGTGCGCATCCGATACACCAAAATCTGTGCCTGGTGTAATCGCCAGGCCATGCTCTTCAAGCATGGTCCGACAAAATACTTCGCAGTCATCACCAAACGCACTGATATCCGCATAGCAATAAAATGCACCTTCTGGTTTCCACGGCAGGACAAAACCAAGCTCGCGTAGTGCATTGGCCAGAAAATCACGTCGTAAACGAAACGCTTCCCGCCGCTGCTCCAGTATTGCCACAACATCGTGATCAAATGCACGAATCGCAGCATATTGTGCCGGTGTCGACGCCGCGATAAACAAATTCTGCGCCAGTATGTTTGCCGTAAATGCCAGATCCTCAGGCACGATCAGCCAACCAACCCGCCAACCAGTCATACCGAAATACTTGGAAAAACTGTTAACCACAAAATTGTCCATATCAACGCTCAGCGCCGTCGGCAGATTCCCCATCGGTTTCACTGCAGCGGGTGCACGTTCAAAATCCAGTCCATGATAGATTTCATCCATCAGCAAATGTACATTGCGCTCGCGTGCCCAACCGCTGAGCTGCCGCATATGCGCCCTGCTGATAACCGCGCCGGTAGGGTTTGCCGGTGACGCCAGCCACAAGCCTTTGACCCGCTCGTCATATACCTCATCGAGTTGTTTGATTGACGGTGCTGCCGCGCCGGGTTCAGCAGGCGGCACAAGAACAGCTTCAGCGCCGAGCAAACTTACAAAGTTGCGGTTGCAGGGATATGCCGGATCCGGCATGACCACTTTATCGCCCGGGTTCAATAGCAGGTTGGACAACAACACCAGTGCTCCGCTGGCGCCAGGCGTAATCAGTATCCTGGATGGACTGACGGACACCCCATGATGATCCTGATAAAACTCCGCGATGCGGGCACGTAGCTCAGGCAGCCCGCTTGCCGGTGTGTAGGCTGTCTTTCCTGTTCGCAGAGCGTGTACTCCGGCCTCCGCTATTGCGCCGGCCGTAGTGAAATCCGGCTCACCAACTTCCAGATGAATAATATCCCTGCCGGATGCAGCCAGTTGCCTGGCGCGCTCCAGGACGTCCATTACCCGGAATGGATTCACCTCCCGGGTGCGCAGCGCTGCAGTAAACCTGCCATTTGTCATAAGACACCGTAAATTCTTCGTCAATAAACCACTGTCATAAAAGTGCGGCACAATGGACATGTAAAAAAACCGCCCGGCAACATAACATTTTTTGTAGCCTGAACGGTAATAATCTGGTAGCTTACTGCGCTTGCCGAAATTGCCACATTTATGCAGGAACGCATAATGGCAGTGGCGGCCTAGTTTCTGTTGGCAAGCGCGCAGGATCGCGCTACTGTTAAGAGTCAAAATTCAGCTGTTACTGAGAGGCCTGTCAGTCAGAACGGTTTATCATTTCATCAGCTGAATTCCGGATAGCCCGAGAGGGTACGAGGCCTGGTTAACCATGTCCAATAAGCAAGCAACACCTGCAACTGACAGCACATCCGTATTAAAAAACTTCACTCCCTATAAAGAGAAAAAGGGTGAAGAATACATGAATGAGAGTCAGAAGGATCACTTCAAGTCTATACTTCGCAGCTGGAGAAACCAGCTTATGGAAGAAGTAGACAGAACCATGCATCATCTTCAGGATGAAGCGGCAAATTATCCGGATCCTGCTGACCGGGCAACCCAGGAAGAGGAATTCAGTCTGGAGTTGCGCACCCGAGACCGCGAGCGCAAGCTGATCAAAAAAATTGACTCAACCATCGAGAAAATTGCACAGGACGACTACGGCTACTGCGAATCATGCGGCATTGAGATAGGCATCCGCCGCCTGGAAGCCCGACCGACCGCCGACAAGTGCATTGACTGCAAAACTCTGGATGAAATCCGTGAGAAGCAGTGGGGCGCCTAGCCCGGAACACAATCGCTCCTATACCGGTCGTTTTGCCCCCTCCCCCAGTGGTGCTCTGCATTTCGGTTCCCTGCTGGCTGCGCTGGCAAGTTACCTTGATGCCCGCGCCCATAAAGGACGGTGGCTGGTTCGCATGGAAGACCTTGATCCTGATCGCGAACCACCTGGTGCAGCTGATCAGATTCTGAGCACTCTGGACGCGTTCGGCCTGCACTGGGACGGGCCGGTCATCTATCAAAGCAATCGCCATGACGCCTATCATCAGGCGCTGTCGGACCTGCATCAGGCAGGCCTGTTATATCCGTGTGACTGCTCGCGCCGCCGCGTGCGTGAACTGGGCGGTATCTACGATGGTCATTGCCGGCACAAACAGGCCCCACTCATGGGCGGTCATGCACTGCGGGTTCGTGTCAGCACTGACCACACTGTCGTCAACGACATTATACAGGGCACCTGCTCGCAACATTTGCAGTCACACTGTGGTGACTTCATAGTACGCCGCCGCGATGGCCTGACAGCCTACCAACTGGCCGTTGTGGTTGATGATGCGTGGCAGCAGATTACCCGGGTAGTGAGGGGTTACGACCTGCTCGAATCCACTCCGCGGCAATTTTACCTGCAAGAGTTGCTTTGCCTGCCCCATCCCGAATATGCCCATATTCCTATCGCCACCAATTCGCAGGGGCAAAAATTGAGCAAACAGCATTTTGCCAGACCTTTATCACAATCCGAGGCCAGCGACTCGATTTTTCAGGCACTGCTGTTCCTGGGCCAGCATCCGCCTGCGACCTTGCGGGCAAGTCCTCCCGAGGAGCAGTTGCACTGGGCGATCAGCCATTGGGATATACAGCAGGTACCCAAGTTAGCTAATATCCGCGTGTCAACCCGGCTCAGCTGAACCTGGAATCGCACTATGTATCTGCCCTCATCCACACTGATTGTTATCGTATTCACCTATTTGCTGTTTTTACTGGGCATGGAGTGGATGATGCAGGCCGATGGGGCATGGTACCGCCCGTTTCTGCTTTGCTTTCTGGTGATTGCCGTGGCCGCCTGGTCCTATCGGGAACAGAACTCCGATGAGCTTTGAATTAAGCACCCTGTTCACGCTGGGAGCCGGATACATGCTGGTTCTTTTTGCTGTTGCATATATTACCGAACGAGGCTGGATCCCCGTAAAAATTGTCAGGCATCCCCTGGTATACGTATTGTCGCTGGGTGTGTTCGCAAGCGTCTGGTCCTACTACGCGGCTACCGGCAATGCATTCCGTGACGGATATGGTTACCTTGCCTCGTTTATCGGTATTTCCATGGCATTTCTGCTATCACCACTGATGCTGCGCCCGATACTCAATCTGACTAAAACCTATCAGCTCAGCTCTCTGGCGGACCTGCTGGCATTCCGTTACCGCAGTCCGGTAGCCGGCACGCTGACCACAGTGATCATGCTGATTGGCGTAATGCCGCTGCTGTCACTGCAGATTCAGGCTGTCGCCAATACGGTGGGATTGTTGGCGCCCGACGCATCACAAACCGTGCTGGCCATTACTTTCTGCCTGTTCATGACGCTGTTTGCGATTTTTTTTGGCACCGGCAAAGGGTCGGGGCGCGAACGCCATGAAGGTCTGGTGATGACCATCGCTTTCGAATCACTGGTCAAACTGGTGGCGCTGTTGCTGATTGGCTGGTTTGCTGTCTACAAGGGTTTCGGGAGCTTTGCAGCCATGGAGACCTGGCTGAATGAGCAACCGGAGTTACTCAGGCGGCTCAAGGAACCGGCACCGCCGGGCACATTTCAGGTGATGGTGCTGGTATTTTTTACTGCGGCCGTTGCCACACCTCATATGTTTTACATGACCTTTCATGAAAACAACCATCCTCGGGCACTCAATGTCGCCAGCTGGGGACTGCCGCTGTTTTTCCTTTTACTGAGTCTTCCTGTGCTACCGATTCTCTGGGCGGGTCTCAAATCCGGCAGCCTGACCCCGATGGAGTATTACCCCGTAACGCTGGGCATGGACTACGACTCGCACCTGTTCACGCTCATCGGGTTCCTCGGCGGCCTTTCTGCCGCCAGCGGCCTTATCATAGTCATCACCCTCGCTCTGTCCACTATGTGCCTGAACCACCTGATTCTGCCAGTCTGGCAACCGACAGCCCGGCAAAACATCTATCGCTGGCTGCTGTGGAAACGACGCGTACTGATCACTGCGTTGATATGGGGCGGTTTTTTGTTCTACTACATACCGTCGGACAGTCAGAGCATTCGGGCAGTCAGCAATATTGGCCTGATTGGCAGCCTGCAGTTTCTGCCCGCCATTATCGCCCTGCTTTACTGGCCACGCGGCAATAAAAAGGGATTTATGGCGGGGGTGGCGGCCGGCACGCTGATCTGGGTGGTCTTTCTGGTATTGCCGGTGGCCACCGGCATTAATTACTTTACGCTTGGCGGTATGAATACGCGCGAAATAGTCGCCCTGTCATTGGTGAGCAATGTCTTGCTGTTTGTATTCGTTTCCGTGTTTACACGCAGTACCAATGAAGAAAAGATTTCAGCCGACATCTGCTCTGTTGACAACCTGCGCCGCCAGCGGCGGGCTCGCCTGACAGCTGGTTCCGCTGATGAATTTATCAGTCAACTGACAAAACCGTTGGGAGAACGCACTGCTACGCGCGAGGTCATGCAGGCGTTGCGTGATCTGAGCATGGACAAACTGGATCGGCGTCCTAAATCGTTGCGGTTACTGAGAGGCCGGCTGGAGGCGAATCTGTCAGGTCTGCTGGGTCCGGCCATTGCTCACGACCTCATTGATCGCTTTCTTCCCTACACGGCAAACAGTGAACCCGGCGCCTCCGATGTAGCCGCCATTGAGCACAGGATTGAAGCCTACCGCAGCAACCTGTCGGGCATGGCAGCGGACCTGGACAACCTGCGTCGCTATCACCGCCAGATTCTGATGGATCTGCCGCTGGGTGTGTGTTCCCTTGGTCCTGACGACCAGATTATCATGTGGAACAATGCCATGCAGGAGCTGACCGGCCTGACCAGCGATGAAGCGGTCGGGTTGCATCTGAGCGAAATTGGCGAGCCCTGGTATTCATTGATCAACAATTTTCGGGATGGAGACTCTGCCCACCAGCACAAGGTCACATTTACGGTCAACGGCAGCAAACGCTATATTAGCCTGCACAAGGCAGTGATAGAGAAGTCCACCAGTCCAAGCATTCGCCAGGATGGCGTCATTGTTCTGCTTGAAGATCTGACAGAAACCCAGCTACTGGAAGAAGAGTTGGCGCACAGCGAGAGACTGGCATCCATCGGCCGACTGGCCGCTGGCGTCGCGCATGAAATTGGCAATCCGGTCACAGGCATTGCGTGCCTGGCGCAAAATATCAGGGACGAAACACAGAATGATGAGTTGCGCACCATGGCACGGCAGATTATCGAACAGACTGACCGCACATCCAGAATTGTGCAATCGCTGGTCAATTTTGCACATAGCGGCAGTCATAACTCGTCGGACCAGCGTCATGAAATCGTGCAGATATCGAAGGCCATCGAGGAGGCCATAACGCTGGTGTCACTGAACCAGAAAGGCAAGTCCATGAACTTTGCCATTGAATGTGAGGACGACCCCAGAATTCTGGGAGACTCACAACAACTGCTGCAAATTCTGGTCAACCTTATCAACAATGCCCGCGATGCCAGCCCGGAGGAGAGCACCATCAGAATCCAGTGCGAACGGATTGCGGCATCCGTTCAGATCAGTGTCAGCGATCAGGGCACCGGTATTCCCGATATGATACGCGACCGGGTGTTTGAGCCCTTCTTCACCACCAAAGAACCCGGCGAAGGCACGGGGCTGGGACTGGCGCTGGTTTACAGTCTGGTTGAAAACCTCGGCGGACATATTGATATAATGGATGCAACAGATAATCAGGATAACCCGGGCACGCGAGTAATCCTCAGTTTTCCCTGTTATGATGTCGAGCACGCTTCAAACCGAGTATCACAATGACGGCACAGTACAAAGTTCTGGTTGTAGAAGATGAACAGGTTATCCGGACCGCGCTCCGGCGCCTCCTGGAACGTCACGGCTATCTGGTCAGCGAAGCCGGCTCTGTCAAGGAGGCGCTCGAACTGCTCGCTAGTGATACCTTTGACATTGTTATCAGCGATTTACGCTTGCCGGGAGCGCCGGGCACCGACCTTATCAAGGCAACACGATCACCGGTGTTGATCATGACCAGCTATTCCAGCCTGCGCTCCGCCATTGACTCCATGAAGCTGGGTGCGGTGGACTATATCCCCAAGCCGTTTGAACATGAGGAGATGCTGCAGACTGTCGAGCGCATAATCAAGGATAATGCCGGGAAACAAAGAGAGCCGGTCAAATCAGACACTGCGACTCATGAGGAGCCGGTACCGGGCATGATCGGCAGTTGTCCGCAGATGCTGGAGCTGTTCAGACGTATTCGCAAGGTTGCACAAACCAATTCTACCGTCTTGATCAATGGTGAGTCGGGTACCGGCAAGGAGCTGGTAGCACGTGCCATACACGGCCTCAGCGATCGCAAAGACTCAGAGATGATCTCGGTCAACTGTGCCGCCATTCCGGAAAACCTCATCGAATCCGAATTGTTCGGGCACGAAAAAGGTGCCTTTACTGGCGCAACTGCCAATCGTACCGGTCTGGTTGAAGCGGCCAACCACAGCACACTGTTTCTGGATGAGATAGGTGAACTGCCACTGGAAGCGCAGGCTCGGTTGTTACGCGTACTGCAGGAAAACGAGATCCGCAAGGTAGGCTCGGTTCAGTCTCGCAAAGTGGATGTCCGTCTGGTCGTTGCGACCCACCGCGACCTGAAGCAATTGGTCATAGACGGAGATTTTCGCGAGGACCTGTATTACCGTATCAATGTCATGACCCTGCTGTTGCCGCCATTAAAAGAACGCGGTAATGACATACTTGAACTGGCAGATGCAATCCTGATTCGCACCTGCAAGCGATTAAAGTCCCCGATTCTCTTTTTCACTGACGGTGCCACCCAGGCCATCGCGACCTATCCATGGCCCGGCAATGTCAGAGAACTCGAGAATGCAATTGAACGTGCAGTGGTGCTGGCTGAAACAGACCAGATAGGCGCTGACCTGCTGGCAATTGACCTTAGCAATAAAAAAACTATCCGACCCCTGACCGAACGTACACTGATAAACAGCGATGGTGACGATGACGCTGCAGAAGAGCTTTCACTGGAAGACTATTTTCAGAAATTTGTTCTCGAACACCAGGATCAGATGAACGAAACCCAATTGGCCAAAAAACTTGGAATAAGCCGCAAATGCCTCTGGGAGCGGCGCCAGCGATTTGGCTTGCCGCGCAAGAAAAAACAGGCCTGAAATCTGTTACCGATACCCATCTACCCATCAACAAAGAGAAATTTGGTAACACTTGCACCTCAAAACCAAATTCTCATCGACCAGAAAATTCATAACCTGTTGTTTTTACAATACTTCAATATACTGGCACGAATAATGCTCTATATACGAGCAATAAGAATAAAAACAGACAATAAAAACAACATCAGACAACAATAAAAATAATAAAGACTAGAAAAATAATAAAAATGGCATCCCACGTTGGTGCAAAATAAAAATAATAATCAGACAGGCAAGCATAGTGATCGGGATCTCCCGACGTTTGCAGGCACTGTGACCAGACTGGCACTGAGTTGTGCCTTATGAACAAGAACAACAAGAAATAACAACAATAAAAATAACTAAATACCTTCCTTGCGGGGGGGTCGAGTCGCCCCCCAGAGCATTTCACCCTGCACTCTTCCATCACTTCAGTGTATTATTGGCGCTTCCAGGTATTCTGCTGGTACGATTGCGTTGTTTGTATGTAGGCAAAACACGACTTTCCGGGATCATGACAGACGGCCGAAAACCGGGTTCGGTAACCGGAGGCGGAAACCAGAGCCAGGAATACTTCGTGAACGGACACTGAAACTCTAATGTTAAAAAAGCTTGCCCGTATGTTTTTTGGCAAACCGGACGCCGTGGAAAGCCATAACCACAGCCAGGCCGATATTGTCCGCACCGTTAAAAAACCGCGTCGTGCGTCAAAGACTGGCCGGACCAGCCGCAGTTCGGGTCTGCCCGGACTGGATCTGCGCAACGTCAGTGTTATTCAGCGAGAAGATCACAGCATCTCGCGCAAGGATATTTCTCCCAGCGCATTAAAGGTTCTTTACCGACTTAACGATGCCGGACATCAGGCATTCCTTGTTGGTGGCGGCGTACGCGATCTGTTGCTGGGCGGCCACCCAAAGGACTTTGACATCTCCACCGATGCTACCCCTGAACAAGTCAAGGAATTGTTCCGGAACTCCAGAGTAGTCGGTCGCCGCTTCAAGATTGTTCACGTCAGGTTTGGCCGCGAAATCATAGAGGTGACCACTTTCCGCGCCCATCATGATATCGAAACCGAGGTGGACGAAGGCGCGTCCCGTCGCCATATTCGCGATCTGGACTCGGCGCATTCATCAAGCGGCATGATTTTGCGCGATAACGTGTACGGCAGCATCAATGAAGATGCGATGCGCCGGGACTTCACCGTCAATGCCCTGTATTACACCACCCGGGATTTTCTCCTGCTTGATTTCGTCAACGGGTTGCCGGACATTGAAAAGCGTCTTATCCGCATGATTGGCGACCCTGATACCCGCTACCGCGAAGATCCCGTCAGAATACTGCGCGCCATCCGCCTGGCCGCCAAGCTCGATTTTACTATCGAACCTGCGACCGAAGCGCCACTGCAAGAGGTAGCCAGCCTGCTGGAATCGATTTCATCGGCCCGCCTGTTTGATGAAACAGTAAAACTGTTCACAACCGGCAAGGCTGAAGCCACATTTGACATGCTTTGCCGCTACCGGGTCGCTGACTACCTGTTCAAACCGACTCTGGACTGCATACAGGACCCGGCTTCCCCGGAGAGCAAACTGGTCCGGCTCGCGTTCCAGAATACTGATCAGCGCCTGGCACAAGGCAAATCCGTCACGCCAGCCTTTCTGTATGCAGCGTTGCTCTGGCCGGCGCTGCAGCAGACACTTCGCGATGCGTCAGGATCCGGGAGCCCATCCATGCCGCTGGTACATCAGGCCGCATCTGATGTTATTTCAGAACAATTGCAATACACGGCTATCCCCAAACGTTTCACAGCCATGATGCGGGAAATGTGGGAATTACAGTGGCGGCTGACACCGCGCAGCCGCAAAAACGTGGAGAGCCTGATCGCTCACCCGCGTTTTCGCGCTGCTTACGACTTCCTCCTGCTGCGTGAAGCTGCTGGCGAGAATACGGGCGGCACCGGCACCTGGTGGACACAATTCCAGGCTGGTGACAGGGCCGGGCAGGAAACCATGATTGAGGCCTTGCAGGCAGCCAGGCCTGCCCGCAAAAGGCGTCGTAAACCTCGCAAACCGGAATCAGTGGACTGATGCGCTCATTGCCCCGCTATATCGCTATTGAAGGGCCGATTGGTGTAGGTAAAACCAGTCTTGCCAAGCGGCTGGCCGAAACCTTCAACTATGACATCGTGCTGGAGAAACCGGAAGACAACCCGTTTCTGGAGCGCTTCTATCGCAGTCCACAGCAGCATGCACTCGCTACCCAGCTGTTCTTTCTGTTCCAGCGCTCTCAGCAGCTGCAGGCACTGAAACAGGACGATCTGTTCGAACCGGTGCGGGTCGCTGATTTCCTCATCGACAAGGACATGCTGTTTGCCCGGCAGAACCTGGATCCTGACGAATTCAGGCTATATCAGACGGTATATCAGCACCTGACCATAGACGCGCCACACCCCGATCTGGTCATCTACCTGCAGGCGCCCACCAACGTATTGCTGAGCCGGATTCAGAAGCGCGGCATCGCCGCCGAGCAAGCCATTGAAGCCGATTATCTGAACCGCCTCAACGACGCCTACACAACATTTTTTCACTACTACGACCGGTCTCCGCTACTGATCGTCAACTGTACTGACCTGGATCTGGTCGGTCGCGACGAAGACTACAATCAGCTGGTTGCCAGGATCGAGAACTCCCCCCAGGGAACCCATTATTTCAACCCAAAACCCACCTTGCTGTGACCCGAAGGTCACGCTAAGCTGATATCCGGAGGGGTTCATCATGAGTTCACAATCCGCACAGCGTCACATCACGCTCAGCACATTGAACAAAATACATGCCGAAGGCAACAAATTTGCCTGTCTGACTGCCTACGATGCCTGTTTTGCAGGTTTGCTGAACGATGCAGGCGTGGAGGTCATCCTGGTAGGGGATTCCCTGGGCATGGTACTGCAGGGGCATGACAACACGCTCCCCGTCACCATGGCAGACATGGTTTATCATGTGGAGTGCGTTAAACGTGGCAACACCCGGGCTTTTTTGATGGCAGATATGCCGTTTATGAGTTATTCGTCCGAAACCGAGACGCTGGAGAATGCAGCGGCGCTGATGCGGGCCGGCGCTGAAATGGTAAAACTGGAAGGTGGCGCCTGGCTGGCCAGCTCCACACGACTGCTTGCCGAACGAGGCATTCCGGTTTGCATACACATGGGCCTGACGCCACAGTCCATCAATCGGATCGGTGGTTATCTGGTGCAGGGTCGGGATCCTGTGCAGGCCGAAAACATGGTTAAAGAAGCGCTGCAGTTACAGGAAGCCGGTGCCAGCATTCTGCTGCTTGAATGTGTACCAACTGCGCTTGCCAGGCGCATTACCGAATCGCTGGATATCCCGGTGATCGGCATTGGCGCAGGCCCCCACACCACAGGTCAGGTATTGGTATTGCATGACCTGCTTGGCGTATCCCCGATAAATCCAAAATTCGTCAAAAACTTTCTGGCAGAATCCGGCAATGGGATTGCCGGCGCAATCAAGCGCTATGCCGATGATGTCAAAAGTGGCGCGTTCCCTGCTCCAGAGCATTGCTTCGACTGAGCGCAGGAAACCGATTCATGGATATCTGTCATACCACTAAAGAACTCAGGCTGGCATTGACCGCCCAGCGCATGGCCGGCAAAACCATCGCCGTTGTCCCTACCATGGGGAATCTGCATGCCGGGCATATAAAACTGGTAAGTACCGCCGTGACACTCGCGGATATTGTTGTCGCAACCATCTTTGTCAACCCGTTGCAATTCGGCCGTCACGAAGATCTTGACACCTACCCGCGTACCCCCGTCGCCGACATAGATAAGCTGACGGAGGCCGGTTGTCACTATCTGTTCACCCCACCGGTGTCCGAAATTTATCCCAATGGACTTGAACAGCATACCGTTGTAAGTGTACCGGGCATTTCTGAACGCCATTGCGGCGCCAGCCGCCCTGGCCATTTTGACGGTGTAGCCACTGTCGTGTGCAAACTGTTCAACCTGGTGCAGCCGGATCACGCAATTTTTGGCCTAAAAGATTATCAACAGTTCCAGGTCATCCGCAAAATGACCGAGGATTTATGTTTTGATATTCGGCTTACCGGCGTTGCGACCGAACGTGACGGACAAGGCCTGGCATTAAGTTCACGTAATGGTTATCTGAGCACAGCGGAAAAGAACACCGCGCTTGTGCTGAGCAGAACCCTGCGCGAGACCGCAGCAGCCATCCGCCAGGGCAGTCGCAATTTCCGGGAACTCGAGAAAGCGGCCTGTGCGAATTTCCGTGAAGCTGGTATCAAACCGGACTATTTCACCATCTGCGACGCATTGACGCTTGAACCCGCAGACCCGTCCGGGCCCGGGGCCGAAGAAAAGTCCACGCACCGACTGGTAATCCTGCTGGCTGCCTTTGTCGGCAGTACCCGGCTGATAGATAACATAGAGATCGAATTGTAATCGACCCGAAGGAGAACAACATGTCGCATGAAAAAATTTATCCGGTAGAGCCTTCCCAGGCCGCTCACAGCCTCATCGACAAGGCTGGTTACCAGCGCATGTATCAACAATCGATCGAGCAGCCAGCGGAATTCTGGGCTGAACAGGCCAATCAGTTTCTGGGGTTCTTTCAACCCTGGTCTACCGTTTACGAGGGTGAGTTCCGCAATGCCGATGTAAAATGGTTCAAGGATGCCAAGTTGAATGTATGCTGGAACTGCATCGACAGGCATCTTCCTCAGCGTGCTGATCAAACGGCTTTTATCTGGGAGGGCGATGAGCCTGACACCAATCTGCATATCACTTACCAGGATCTGCATCGGGCTGTCTGCAGACTGGCCAACGTGTTAAAACAGCGTGGTGTTAAAAAGGGAGACCGGGTCTGTATCTATATGCCCATGATTCCCGAAGCGGCCTACGCCATGCTTGCATGCGCACGGATCGGCGCCATTCATTCAGTCGTATTCGGCGGGTTCTCACCTGATGCCATCCGGGACCGCATTCAGGATTCTGATTGCCGCACCGTGATTACCGCCAATCAGGGCGTACGCGGTGGCAAGATCATTCCACTGAAAAACAATGTCGACAAAGCTCTGCAACAATGCCCCGATGTGCAAAGCGTGATTGTGGTCAGGCACACTGATGCCGATGTAGCCTGGTCTGAAGGTCGCGATGTCTGGTACCACGAAGCGACCGGGCTGGTGGATGATCAATGTCCTGCGGAAGTAATGGATGCCGAAGATCCTCTGTTTATTCTGTACACCTCCGGCTCTACCGGCAAACCAAAAGGCGTGTTGCACAGCACTGCCGGTTATCTGCTACAGGCGACAATGACCTTCAAATACATTTTTGACTACCACGAAGGCGAAGTGTTCTGGTGCAGTGCCGATGTCGGCTGGGTAACCGGACACAGTTATATCGTCTACGGACCACTTTGCAATGGTGCCACCTCACTTATGTTTGAGGGAGTTCCAACCTACCCCGATGCGTCACGCTTCTGGCAGGTGATCGACAAGCACAAGGTGAATATATTCTACACTGCACCGACGGCGCTACGGGCATTGATGAGCCTGGGCGATGATCCGGTAAAAAGTACCTCACGCGCCTCACTGCGGCTGCTGGGTTCTGTAGGTGAACCCATCAACCCGGAGGCGTGGGAATGGTATTACAACGTTGTTGGTGAAAAACGCTGCCCCATTGTAGATACCTGGTGGCAGACTGAAACCGGCTCAACCATGATCAGTCCGCTGGCAGGTGTAACCGATCTCAAACCGGGGTCGGCAACGCTGCCATTTTTTGGTATCAAACCGGAACTGCTGGATGCACACGGCAATATCATTGAAGGCCCCGGCAAGGGCAATCTGGTCATTACTCAGAGCTGGCCGGCACAAATACGTACCGTTTTTGGTGACCATCAACGCTGTGTAGATACTTACTTCAAAGCCTACCCTGGTTATTATTTTACCGGCGACAGCGCACGACGAGACAAGGATGGTTACTTCTGGATCATTGGTCGCGTGGATGATGTCATCAATGTATCCGGACACCGGCTGGGCACGGCTGAACTGGAAAGCGCCCTGGTACTGCATCCCAAGGTGGCCGAAGCCGCTGTGGTAGGTTTCCCTCACGATATCAAGGGCAACGCTGTTTATGCCTATGTCACGCTGATGACCAGCGAGGCAGAATCAGAAGAACTTCGCAAGGAACTGATACAGTTTGTGGCCGATGAAATCGGTGCATTTGCCAAACCTGACATCATTCAATTTGCACCGGGACTGCCCAAAACCCGATCAGGCAAAATCATGCGCCGGATACTGCGAAAAATTGCCGCCAATGAAACAGAGCATCTTGGTGACACCACAACACTGGCGGATCCGTCAGTCGTCGACAATCTGATAGAACACCGGGCAAACAGGTAAATTATTATGCAGGATGTTGTTATTGTAGCTGCCGGGCGCAGCCCTATAGGCACTTTTCATGGCAATCTGGCCGGCGTTCCCGCCACCGAACTGGGTGCACAGGTAATCCGGGACCTGCTACACCGCGCAGGCATCAAACCGGAACTGATAGACGAAGTCATTCTTGGTCACGTGCTGACCGCCGGCTGCGGGCAAAATACTGCCCGTCAGGCCAGTGTTCATGCCGGACTGGGTTTCGAAACACCCGCCATGACCATCAACAAGGTTTGCGGCTCCGGCCTGAAGGCCGTGCACCTGGCCGCACAGGCTATCCTGGCGGGCGATGCAGGTATGCTGGTCGCCGGTGGCATGGAAAACATGAGCCAGTCAGCGCACGTATTACCCAACTCGCGAACAGGGCAGAAAATGGGGCATTGGCACGCCATAGACACCATGCTGCATGATGGCCTTTGGGATGCATTCAATCACTACCACATGGGTGTTACCGCCGAGAACCTGGCTGAAAAATACAACATCACCCGTGAAGAACAGGATGCGTTTGCAGCACTTTCGCAACAGAAGGCCGCAACGGCAATGGAAGCAGGCCGCTTTGTGGATGAAATTCTGCCAATTAGCGTAACACCGCGCAAGGGGCCTGCCGTGCTGGTGGATACCGATCAGGGACCCAGACCAGGAACGTCTCCTGAAACGCTGGCGCGCCTGCCAACAGTGTTTAAAAAAGATGGCACAGTCACTGCGGGCAACGCGTCAGGTCTGAACGACGGCGCAGCGGCGGTTGTAGTCTGCAGTCAGAAAATTGCAGAGCAGAACGGATTGACACCACTGGTCAGAATCAAAGCCTGGGCCAATGCAGGTGTTGATCCAAAAATCATGGGTATTGGCCCCGTATCTGCCACACGGCGATGTCTGGACAAGGCTGGCTGGTCTCTGGACGAGGTGGATCTGATAGAGGCTAACGAGGCATTTGCGGCGCAATCAATTGCGGTCGGCCGGGAGTTGCAGTGGGACATGGCCAACGTCAATGTCAACGGTGGTGCTATTGCGCTGGGCCATCCGATCGGCGCTTCAGGATGTCGCGTCCTGGTTACACTCATCCATGAAATGATCCGGCGCGATGTGCACAAGGGACTGGCAACCCTCTGTATCGGCGGTGGCCAGGGCGTTGCTATCGCCATCGAGCGCTGAGCCTGCATTGACAACACGTTCTGGTTGACCGGCCTAGGCAGTCAGGTCAACCAGATCGTTAAATGCCTGATGCTGACTCAGATACACCTTCCCTGTCAGCTCGGTGAGAAAATGCGACTTCTGCAGCGCATCCATCACCGGCCCCTTTACCTCAGACAGATTCAGACTGACACCGTTATCACCCAGGCGCTTATTGACTGCTTCGAGCGACTCCAGCGCACTGAGGTCTATCTCGTTCACAGCGCTGCACATCAGAATCACATGTTTTAATGCAGGTCGTTCCGATACTTCCTTGTAAATCAGATCCTCCAGATAGCGTGTATTGGCAAAATACAGGCTTTCGTCCACCCGCAATGAAAGAATATGCTCATGCGTAATGACCTTGTGCCGCAGCACGTTGCGAAAGTGCTCGGTTCCCGGCACCTCACCCACAATCGCCACATGCGGGCGTGAGCTTTTATACAGATGCACCAGGATGGAAACCAGAATACCGGCAGCCACACCTGACTCCACACCCTCCAGCAAGGTCAGCACAATTGTCGCCGAGACCGCCAGAAAATCTGCTTTGGAGTAGTCCCAGGCTTTTTTCAGAATACTGAAATCAACCAGTGACCACACCGCTACAATAATGGTCGCAGACAGTGTGGCCTTGGGTAGCCAGGCCAGCAGGGGCATCAGCACAAAGGTTGCCAGCGCCATCAGCAAGGCGGCAAAAAATCCGGCTGCGGGCGTTGCGGCACCCGCATCAAAATTGACCACGGAGCGTGCAAATCCTCCGGCGACGGGAAATCCGCCGGCAAAGGAGGATGCCATATTGGCGGCTCCCAGACCAATCAACTCCTGATCGGGGTCAATGCGTTCGCGCTTTTTGGCCGCAAGCCCCTGGGCAACCGAGACCGACTCAACAAATGCCAGAATGGCGATCAGTGCGGCAGATCCCGCCAGTGCCGACCACAGGTCAGGCGTAAAACCCGGCAACACCAGCCCGGGCAACCCGGCAGGTACCCCACCTACCAGTTGCAGGCCGCGCTCACCCAGATTAAGGGACCAGGCGGCAAACCCGGTTGCCAACACCGCAACGATTGGGCTCAGACGCGCAGTAATAATGGATGATCTCTCCCCCATACCGAATCGTCGCAACAATCTGGCCAACCCGGACCGTGCCCAGAACAGGTAAATTAGTGTCCCTACACCAACAATAATTGTCGGCCAGTTCAGATTATCCAGCGATTCAGCCAGTCCATTGAAAATTGCCGGCACCAGTTGCAGCAATGTTTGCCCGCTGGCACTGATTCCCAATATCCCGGGCAGTTGACCGAGCGCAATAATCACGCCTGACGCCGTGATAAAACCGGCGATTACCGGATGGGACAGGAAATTGGCCAGAAAACCCAGCCGCAGGACGCCCAGCAGAACCAGAAATGACCCTGACATCAATGCCAGTAATGTGGCCGCGGCAATGACCTGTGCCGGGTCGGCAAACTCCAGCCTCGCCACAGCTGCCGCTGTCATCAGAGACACAACCGCAACCGGGCCTACAGACAGTGCTCTGCTGGTGCCAAACAAGGTGTAGACCATCAATGGCAGGATGCTGGCGTAAAGCCCCATTTCCGGCGGCAAACCCGCCAGCATGGCATAGGCCAGCGACTGGGGCACCAGCATTACCATGACGATGATGGATGCCAGTATGTCGTCAGAAAACTGTGCCGCGCTGTAGGTGCGCGCCCAACCCAGTATTGGCAGATATTTTTTCAGCATGGCTGTATTCCGAATCAATGTCCCTACTGCTGCTGTGCCAGCCAGCCGGCCACCCCGCCCAGATCATAACCAGCTTCAGCACCACGGCTGACTATTTCCTCAGCAGGCATACCCTTAAGCCCGGTTGCCAGCCCCCACAGTTGAATGGAACGGGTGCCGCTTCGGCAATATGCCAGTATCGGCCGGGGAGCCTCATCAAGCGCTTCGGTAAAGGCAGCGATGTCTTCCAGGCTCAACTGTCCTGATACGACGGGTATATACCTGAACTCGATACCGTGATCCTCGGCAACAGCCTGAATCTCGGCACGCAATGGCTGACCATGACTTTCACCGTCGGGACGATTACAGATTATTGTCTTGAATCCGGCAGCTGCCATCATGTCCACGTCATCTGCGGTCAACTGTTCCGCAACGGCGAAATCGTCAGTCACTTGCTTTGCCTTCATAACTTACTCCATGCTCAATTAAATTCTTACACCACGTCCGGTGCAACCAGCCATTCACGCCCTTTTAACATACCGTTCCAGTACAGCCAGGGCAGGAAATCTTTTTTCAGGATCCAGGCGGCGCGCGTCGGGCGGGTACCATTGATAAGCCAGGTCGGCATACTGGGCAGCAATTTGCCACCGTATCCGAACTCAGCCAGAACTATTTTACCCTGTTCGACCGTCAAGGGGCAGGAGCCATAGCCGTTGTAACGGGCAATACCGTCAACAACACCCATATCTGACAATACATTGGAAGCCACGATAGGCGCCTGTTTGCGCGCCGCCGCAGCTGTCTTGGCGTTCGGTGCATTCATGGCATCACCCAGCGACCAGATATTGGCATAACGCTTGTGTTTCAGTGTTTCCTGATCAACATCAACCCAGCCGGCAGTGTCAGCCAGCGGGCTGTTGCGGATAAAATCAGGCGCCTGCTGAGGCGGGCAAACGTGGATCATGTCAAACTCGGCTTCGACCGTTTCCTTGTTGCCTTCTGAATCTGTTTTGACAAACCACGCCCGTCGGGTATCGCCATCGATTTTCACCAGATTGTGATTAAAATTGAGGCCTGCCTGATAACGTTCTACGTATTCCATCAGCGCCGGCACATAGTCGGCCACACCAAACAACACCGCACCGGCGTTATAGAACTGAATATCCACTTTCCCGGTCAGGCCCTGGCGATGCCAGTGGTCACCCGACAAATACATCGCTTTCTGCGGAGCCCCGGCGCACTTGATCGGCATTGGCGGCTGGGTAAATATTGCCTTGCCCGATTTAAGCTCATTGACCAGTTTCCATGTATAGGGCGCCAGATCAAAGCGGTAATTTGATGTCACACCATTGCGACCCAGCGTCTCGGCCAGGCCTTCAACGCCTTCCCAGTTGAGCTTCAGCCCGGGCGCCACGACCAGTCGGTCGTAGGTTAATTGTCCACCGTCATCAAGCGCCACCTGATTATTGTCCGGATCGAAGGTGGTTACTGCAGCCTTGACCCAGGTGGCTGCGCCCGGAATCAGGGAAGCCATGCTTCTTTCTGTCTGCTGGGGTGTAAAAATGCCGCGCCCCACCAGTGTCCAGCCGGGCTGGTAATAATGCTTTTCCGCTTTGTCTACCAGAGCAACTTTAAGGTCCGGCTTGCGCTTCAGCAGACTGGCAGCAACTGAAATGCCACCCGCACCCGCGCCCACAATCACGATATCGAAGTGTTCATGCCTGCTCATCTCGGATTCCTCCTGTTGATATAACTATCACTTTGCCAGCTGCAGCCTGTGCCCGCAATCCGGCGTCTGTGACGAATTGTCATACTCCGGACCCGGCAATGTCCCGCGCAGTCTCCACAATACGTTTGCGCAGCCAGGTATGACCTGCATCATGCTGCAATAATGGACTCCAGGCCATCTGTAATTCAATCGGTATTATCATAAACGGCGGTCGGAAAACGGCCAGCATCGGATTACTGCCATGCAGTCTCGCCAGCTGAGTCGGCAGGGTGGCGACCAGATCAGGCTGGTTCGCCAGCAATGCCGCCACCTGGTAATGCCTGGTAAATACGCGGATGCGCCGCTCTCGCCCCATCTGCGCCAACGCTTCATCCACCCAGCCCATGCGCTGCCCGTCACGTCTGCTCATGCCTCGCCCGATGCCCATGCCGGTTTTACTGACCCAGATATGTGACGCGGAAAGATAGCCTTCCAGATCAAATTTCGACACCAGCGGGTTGTCCCGGCTTAACAGGCAGGAGAAGCTGTCGTGCCACAAACTGGTCTGATGAAACCCCTGTGGCAGACGATCGAAACGATTGATTGCCATATCCACCTTGCCCTGCTCCAGATCCTGAATACTGACATCGCTGGGCGTCAGCACATCAAGACAGATATCCCCGGCAAGTTCCCGCAGCCGCGCCAGCAGCGGCACCACCAGCGTCGACTCGGCATAATCACTGGCCATAATGCGGAATACACGCTGACTGCTGGCAGCATCAAACCTGTCTGACGGCGCCACTGCCTGCTCGACCGCCGCCAGAATCTGTCTCACCTGGGGCTGCAACTCCTGTGCCCGCTCAGTGGGCGTCATGCCCTCACTGGTGCGGACCAGCAATGGATCATTGAACAATTCGCGCAAGCGCCTCAAGCCATTACTCAGCGCGGGTTGTGTGATACCCAGTTGTTCCGCTGCACGGGTCACGTTCTGCTCTCTGAGCAACGCGTCCAGATACACCAGCAGGTTGAGGTCGATCCGGGAAAGATTCATCAGATAAATAGTCGCACGAAAGATATTTCCATGCATTATTATCGATCATGTCATTCGCAATATCCAGCGGGCATCAAGTTGTCAGGCTGCCTGTCCGGCAGGAAACCTGTCATATATCGTTGTCGGCGATGCTCACGCAACCGGCAGGTGTCCACCATGATCAGTCCATCAATACAGTTATTGAACGCAGGATCAACACCAAAGGCAAGAAACTGGACACCGCCCGGCTTACACAATTCCGAGTATTGTTTGTAAAGCGTTGGCACCGTTACGCCGATATCCGCGAGCACACGTTTGAGCACTTTAAAATCCGCACTGTAGTCATTTCCGCAAAACAGCTGGTCGGGTGACAGTGCGCTTTCGGGCTGGGTGTCTATATAGGGATGACTGGCAGTCGCAAGATGCTCCGTTGGGGGAAAATAGAGGCCATAAAAACCAACCAGCACACTGCGTGCTGCCGGGGGCAGTGAACCACTGATGCTGACCGGACCAAACAGGTAGCGATAACCAGGATAACGTTGCAGGAACGCCCCGATGCCATACCACAGGTATTCCAGACTTCGCTTGCCCCAGTATTTTGGTTGCACAAATCCTCGCCCAAGCTCCAGACCCTGCTCAAGGTAGGGTTCCATCGCAGGACTGTAGTCAAACAGCGTTGCGGTATAAAGACCTGGTGCGGACCCACGAAGCCTGCGCGCATCACCAAGCCGGTATGCACCAGCAATCTCCAGCTTCTCCGCATCCCAGAGTATCAGGTGGAAGTAGTGACTGTCGTACACATCAATGTCACGACGTTGATTGGTTCCCTCACCCACAGCCCGGAACGAAATCTCCCTTAATCTGCCAAGCTCCCTGAGTACGGGCGAACAGTGCTGGTGTCTGTGAAGATAGATGATTTTCCCGTCACCGGTTTCGCCCAGTCGCTCGGAACTTTCCTGCAGACACCGACTGAGTTCACGACGATTTTCCGGCAAGGCTATGGCATGGCGCGTCTTGAATACAGGATCACCCTTGCTGGCTACACGATAGAGATGTTTCCTGAACAGTTTAACTGTCTGCTTGCTGGCCAGGCCCGCAGACTGCCAGGACTCACACGGGATCAGCTCGCCGATACGCACCGGCAGATGTCGCTCCCGCTGCCGGAACATTTCAGTCACCAGCAGCAACGTCGACATGGGTTTGTACAGCATCGACAGGCTATAAAAAATGGGTGAATTTCTGCCGTCAAGATGAACAGGAACGATTGGTGATGCAGTACGGTTGGCTATGCGCAAAAATCCATCCTGCCATTTTGTATCGCGCACACCCTGAGGCCGCAAACGCGACACTTCGCCCGCCGGAAAGATGATCAGGGCTCCCTCATTTGTCAGATGCTTGTGAATATTCCTGAGGTTCTCCCTTGCTGTACGCCCCCCCATATTGTTCACCGGCAGCAGCAAATCATGCAGTGGCTTTACCGCCATCAGCAATTCGTTGGCGACTACTTTTACATCCGGACGAATTTCACTGACAAGTTTGATAAGTACCAGGCCGTCCAGTGATCCGATCGGATGATTGGCGATAATTACCACACGACCTTCAGATGGAATGCGTTCGCGCTCGGTATCCCTGACCGAGTAGCTGAATTCAAAATAATCCAGCACCTGTTCGACAAAGTCCTGCCCTGTCAGATGCGGATAGCGCGCAGCAAAGTCCTGAAACTCGCGTTCGTGCAGCAACCATCTCAACAGAATACCCAATGGTCTTGATAACCACGGTTTCTCATTCAGGCGTGGGAATCGTTGCTGTAACATCTCATCAACAACAATCATTTTAATGCACCATAACTCTAAGGTACTTCTGAATAAGTCAGGCAGCCTTTTGTTTGCGGATAACCGGCAAGGTCGCCGGAACCGGATACAGCTCTGTCAGGTTGTTGGTCTGCGCCCAGTAAACCAGCGCCAGATTCCCCTGATGGTCTTCAGTCAGGGCTGAGCAGTTCTCTACCCAGTCCCCGTCATTGCAATACAGCACATCATCCACCTGCGTAATTTCCGGATGATGAATGTGGCCGCAGACAATACCGTCGACGCCGCGCTCCTGCGCATACCGGCACGCGATCTGACGATACCGTGCAATCGCATCACTCGCACCACTGACCCGGTTCTTGATGTAACCCGCCAGCGACCAGTAAGCATGTCCGCGCAGCACACGATAGCGGTTGTACCAGCGATTGACGAACAGCAGCAACTGGTAGCCCTTGTCACCGATCCAGGCGTGAACCGGGCCAAAACAGACCTCCTGGTCAAATTGATCGCCGTGCAACAGAAGCAGTTTGTCGCCATTGGCCAGGGTATGAATATACTCCCGGTGTATTTCAATATCCCCCAGCGCCATGCCATCATAGCGTTGAGCCGGTTCGTCATGATTGCCAGGCAGATAAATAACGCGTGTACCCTCGCCCGGCAAACTCATCAACCGGTGCAGCAATCGATTATGACTGTCCGGCCATAGAAATTGACGGCTCAGCGCCCACATATCGATAATGTCGCCGATCAGATAAACCTGATCTATCTGGCTGTTCTGCAGAAAGTCGAGCAGAAATTCAGCCTTGCAATCCCGGTAACCCAGATGAATATCAGACAAAAAAACTGTTCGATAATGAGTACGCTTGCCCATCAGCCTATCCTCTTCTCAAGGTATGATGGAATTGCAGTTTACGGTAGTTTTGTAACGAAGAGATTAAGATGGCGTGACGAAACGATGACAATCCGGTGCGAGAATTCCGGTTAGCGTTTAGGCAAAAAAATGCCTGACAGCAGGATGTTGTAGCTGTCAGGCCAAATTTAACCTTCCTCTTGCAGCAACAGTCAGCGATTACGCATTGATTGCCTTGAACTGTTTACGACGCAAATGCAGAACCGGTTCAGTGTATCCGTTCGGTTGCTGGCAGGCCGTAAATACCAGATCACACGCTGCCCGGAACGCAATACTGTGCTCGAAGTCAACGGACATTGGCCGGTAGGCGGGATCTGCGGCATTCTGCTGATCAACAATGGCGGCCATACGCCGCAGCGTGGCATCCACCTGCGACCTCGTGCAGACACCATGCCGCAACCAGTTACCCATGTGTTGACTGGCTATTCGCAATGTCGCCCGATCCTCCATCAGCCCGACATCATGAATGTCCGGCACTTTGGAACAACCAATTCCCATATCTATCCAGCGCACAACATAGCCGAGCAGGCTCTGCGCATTATTGTCCAGCTCCTGCTGTATCTGCTCTGCCGTCCAGCTGCTGTTCGCGACAACCGGTACGGTCAGCAGGTCATCCAGAGTCGCTGTCGCACGCCCGCTCAGACCGGCCTGCACCTCAGCCACATTGACGGCGTGATAGTGAATGGCGTGCAGGGTTGCCGCAGTCGGCGACGGCACCCAGGCGCAGTTGGCGCCTGCCAGAGGATGGGCAACCTTGTCACGCAGCATGGCGGCCATTTCATCAGGCATTGCCCACATGCCTTTGCCGATTTGTGCCTTGCCCGCCAGACCGCAGGCCAGACCAGTATCCACGTTCCGGTCCTCGTAGGCTTTTATCCATACCTGCTGTTTCATGTCGGCTTTGCGTACAAATGGACCCATTTCCATACTGGTATGGATTTCATCACCGGTGCGATCCAGAAATCCTGTATTGATAAAGATCAGACGGTCACGTGCTTCTTTGATACACGCCTGCAGATTCACGCTGGTGCGGCGTTCCTCGTCCATGATTCCCATCTTGATGGTATTGACTGGCAAACCGAGGATTTCCTCGATACGGGTAAACAGGGTATTGCTGAACGCCACTTCCTCCGGCCCGTGCATTTTGGGCTTGACGATATAGACACTGCCGGTACGCGAATTGCGTAGCCTCCCGGTACCGTTTATATCGTGCAGAGCGGCTGTCACAGTCACCAAACCGTCAAGGATACCTTCGGGGATTTCACGTCCCTCAGCATCACGTATGGTATCTGTTGTCATCAAATGCCCGACATTACGAACCAGCATCAGGCTGCGACCGGGCAGGGTCAGAGCAGCGCCATCCGGCGAGATATACTCACGGTCCGGTGCCAGTTCACGCGTCAGTGTCTGCGTGCCTTTGTGAAAACTTTCCTGCAGATCTGCTTTCATTAAACCAAGCCAGTTGCGATACACAAGTACCTTGTCTTCCGCATCCACCGCAGCCACCGAATCTTCGCAGTCCTGTATGGTGGTCAGCGCGGCCTCCAATACAATGTCCTTTACCCCTGCCGGGTCCTGAATGCCAATCGGGTGGCCGGGGTCGATCTGTAGCTCAATATGCAATCCGTGATGTTGCAGCAGGATACTGGTTGGTTTTTTTACCGTCCCGCAGTAGCCCACAAACTGCGCCGGATCTCGCAATGAGCATCGCTCTCCCGACATGAGTTGCACCTGAAGCACACCGCCGGCTATCAGGTATTGCTTTGCCTGAATGTGACTGCCCTGCGCCAGAGGTACATAACGGTCCAGAAACTCACGCCCGAACTGAATGACCTTGCTGCCGCGGACCGCATTGTAAATATCACTGCGCCCCGCCCCTTCTTCCTCACTGATGGCATCTGTGCCGTACAGGGCATCGTAGAGGCTCCCCCAGCGCGCATTCGCAGCATTCAGGGCATAACGGGCATTCATGACCGGCACGACCAGCTGAGGACCCGCAAGACGGGCTATTTCGGGATCAACCCCAGAGGTTGTGATCTTTACATCGCCAGGCTCCG
Source organism: uncultured Pseudohongiella sp. (assembly GCA_963974875.1). Taxonomy (GTDB): domain Bacteria; phylum Pseudomonadota; class Gammaproteobacteria; order Pseudomonadales; family Pseudohongiellaceae; genus Pseudohongiella. Next base: position 129,950 of record CAXBER010000007.1, read on the forward strand.
GCAGCAGATAACCAATATCCCGGAGAAACTGCTTGTATTCCCCTGACCGAAACGACGCACCGTGATGTTCCCGGTGCCAGCTGTCGATACTGGACTGCAGGGTGTCCCGGCGTTGCAGCAACGCACGGTTGACCGGCGCCAGTTCATTGATCAGCTGTGCCAACCCCTGCCAGAACCAATCCCCGGAAATACCGGTACCAGGCAGCAGCTCCTCTGTTACAAACTGCGCGAACGCCTGATTTATCTGCAGTCCATGCGACGCTTGTAGCCTGGGCGACCCTTCTATTGCTCCTCGATCAGTACTCATCAGACTCTCCTTTCAAAAACTGGCAACCAGAACACGATATCAATGCAGGCATACTAAGCAGCCACACAGAATTCCTCAAATTTATCCTTATTATTTTGTGTATTCATATAAAAAATACCAAAAATCACCAGAATAAATTTCAATAACGGTTTCGCGCTCACTAGACTTGCCGCCATCAAATACATTTGTCGCCCGACAGGAGAATGAATATGGCCAACTACAACCGCGATCAGGAAATAGCTGCCATCGCCAGGGACTGGAAAGAAAACCCGCGCTGGAAAGGCATCTCGCGCACATATGCGGCAGACGATGTCGTGCGGCTGCGTGGCTCACTCAAACGCGACAACGTCATTGCCACCCGAGGGGCAGAGAAACTCTGGCAGCTGGTCAACGAGGGCGGCAGACCGTCATTCAGACCGGACAAGGACTTTGTTAATGCCATGGGGGCACTGACTGGCGGACAGGCGGTTCAGCAGGTGAAAGCCGGTGTGCAGGCCATCTATCTTTCCGGTTGGCAGGTAGCCGCAGACAACAACACGTCTGAAACCATGTATCCGGATCAGTCTCTTTACGCAGCGGATTCAGTGCCCGCTGTCGTCAGACGAATAAACAATGCCTTTGAACGCGCCGACCAGATTCAGTGGAAAAAAGGCCTGAACCCCGGGGACAAGGGATACATTGACTACTACGCACCAATCGTTGCCGATGCTGAGGCCGGTTTTGGGGGGGTGCTGAATGCGTATGAATTAATGAAAAACATGATTCGTAATGGTGCAGCGGGCGTCCACTTTGAAGATCAGCTGGCATCGGTCAAAAAATGTGGCCACATGGGCGGCAAGGTGCTCGTCCCCACCCAGGAGGCCATACAAAAACTGATCTCTGCGCGCCTGGCAGCCGATGTCGAAGGAGTACCGACTATTGTGCTGGCCCGGACTGACGCCAACGCGGCCGACCTGATTACTTCAGATTGTGATCCGTACGATGCGCCGTTTATTGTTGGCGATCGCTCACCGGAAGGTTTCTATCGCACCAAAGCTGGAATACAGCAGGCAATCTCTCGTGGGCTGGCCTATGCACCGTATGCAGATCTGCTTTGGTGTGAAACCGCAACGCCATCACTGGAAGAGGCCAGAATCTTCGCAGAAGCCATCAAGAAGGAGTTCCCTGACAAGATTCTGTCCTACAATTGCTCTCCGTCATTCAACTGGCGTAAGAATCTGGACGATGCAACGATTGCCAGGTTTCAGCGCGAACTGAGCGCCATGGGATACAAATTTCAGTTCATTACCCTGGCAGGCATTCACAATATGTGGAACAGCATGTTCAATCTGGCCTACGACTATGCCCGACGTGACATGTCTGCATATGTCGAATTACAGGAGCAGGAGTTTGCCGATGCCGGCAAGGGTTACACCTTTGTATCGCATCAACAGGAAGTTGGTACCGGTTATTTTGATGATGTGACCACCGTCATACAGGGTGGCAAGTCGTCCGTGACAGCTCTGACAGGTTCTACCGAGGAAGAGCAGTTTCACTGACAGACGCTGGCAAACAGTAATCATGCGATAATTGCCGGCATGCGAGAGGAACACAGCACACTGATGAACAAAACTGCAAGACGCCTGGCAAAAGCCATTCTCAATGGTTTCGACGCTTTCTTTGCGGAATACAAAAACATCACCTACGGCGCACAGGGGCGTTTTGAGCGTGCCGACTGGCAGGATATACAGACTGCCATGCGCCAGCGGCTGGATCTGTATAAACAGAAGGTCACAACTGTGGCCGACAGCGCGCATGCGATTACCGGGCAGGATCTGCGCGACAGAGACTTGTGGAAGATTGCCAAGGCTGAATATGCAGTCATTATTCAGGGGCATCGCAATTTCGAAATTACGCAGACATTTTTTAATTCGGTCTACTGTTTTGTTTTTGGCCACGAAAAAATCCGCGATCTGCATGCCTTTGTCATGGAGCCTGCTGATCAGCTTGTGCCACTTCCCGGCGAAGATGTAATACTGCGATTCAGGTTTGACGGTGACAGGCGCGCGGCAATCCGTCAGGTGCTTGCCAGTTGTGGTTTCAACATCCCCTTTGAAGATGAGACACGTGATACAGAATACATTCTCAATATCATTGACAGTGTATTCCTGCCCGCATTCGGCGCGTGTCAGGGAGATGTCTGGATCGAGACACTCGAGAGTCTGTTCTTTCGCAACAAGGCCGCCTATCTTGTTGGCCGCATTGTCTCAGGCGATATCAGCATGCCCTTTGTACTGCCTCTGCTCAATAACGAGCAGGGTGCGGTTTATGCTGACACGCTGCTGCATGACCCGGATGACATAAGTATCGTCTTCAGCTTTACCCGCAGCTATTTTATGGTTGATGCGTCAACACCCTCGGAATACATCCGCTTTTTGAAAAGCATCATGCCCAACAAGGAAATCTTTGAGCTGTACAGTGCCATTGGTTTTCCCAAGCACAGTAAAACTGTCTACTACCGGCGCGCTGTTGACATGACGCTGGCCAGTGATGACAGATATGTCATCGCACCGGGTATCAAAGGCATGGTCATGCTGGTATTTACCCGGGACAATTTTGACTATGTATACAAATTGATCAAGGAAAAATTTACCCCGCCCAAAGACACCACACGTGAACACGTCCGTGATTGCTACTCGCTGGTCAAACGCTGGGAACGGGGTGGCCGAATGGCAGACACTCAGGAGTTCAATAATCTCGCTTTTGACAAACGGCGCTTCTCCGCGGAACTGATGGCGGAACTGAAGAAGGAAGTACCATCCCTGCTGGAGGAAAACGGCAACGTTTTACTGATCAGACACTGCTACATCGAACGGAAAATGGTGCCGCTCAACATGTACATCCAGAACTGCACTGACGCGCAACTGTACAATGTCATGGACGAGTATGGCAACGCCATTAAACAACTGGCCGCCGGCAATCTGTTTCCCGGTGACATGTTGCTGAAGAACTTCGGCGTCACCCGGCACGGTCGCGTTGTGTTCTACGACTATGACGAAATCTGTCCCCTGACCGAGTGCAACTTCCGGCGTTTGCCGCAACCTGTGACCGAAGAACAGACCTTTGCCAGCAAACCCTGGTATCACGTCGAACCAAACGATATCTTCCCTGAGGAATTCCGGTTATTCTTCTCCGGCAACCGGCGCGCCCGCGATGTATTTGATCAATTGCACAGCGAGCTGTACGATCCGGACTATTGGATGGATCTTCAGGCAAAGATACGTGCTGGGTATGTCGCCGATGTATTCCCGTATCGCAAGAAGCAGCGTTTTCAGCAGCGTCCGGTGTAACCTGCCGGACCATCTCAATTCAAGGAACCAAAATGCAATCAGATGACCTCAAAAAACAGCTTGTCGACCTGCGTGACGAGCTGAATCAGCGAATCGAAGGTATACAGCATGACATGGCGGCCGGTCGCAGTCGTGACTCCGAAGAGCAAGCCCAGGAAATGGAGAACGACGAAGTACTGCAGGCGCTGGCCGTGGACGCCCGCAACGAGATCGGCGAGATCGAACGCGCTCTGACCCGCATGGACAATGGAACTTACGGCACCTGTACGAATTGTGCAGAGCCGATCGCTGAAGACCGTCTGAAAGCCTATCCGATGGCTGAAAAATGTATCAAATGTGCCTGAACCGCCTCCCCGGCAGCAGGCAGCATAGCCCGCTGCGATGCCACCTAACGGACCAGGGCGACTGACTTGATCAGCGCCCACACATCCATGCCAGCAACAAGTGCCAGCTGTTCGGACGACCACTCAGTTATCTCGATCAACAGAATCTGGCCATCGGCCAGACTGGTATTCAGCAGCACACGTTGACCCGGCAGGCGTTCCACAGCATTGATTGTGACACGTAAATGATTGCGAATACTGATGCGAACCGGGTCATCCAGTGCCACACTGACATCACGCGCCATGACCTTGACACGGGTTTTGCCCCCTTGCACCGCACCTGACTGAATGATCAACCGGACCTGCGGCGTTGTGAAAACACTCAGACCCTGTTCGTCCACCGCTGCTATGGACCCCTCCAGTACAGAGGAAGGCCCGTCATCAGCAAACAGGGGCGAGTCCGCATGTGCCATCGCCTGCGCCAGAGAGCAGATATCATCGATACAGCCACTGCGCATAAACACAACCCGGTCCGCCAGCCGCAACACTTCATCAGGCGCATGTGTAATCAGCACGACCGGCACATCAGAGTCCGCTGCCAGACGCGACAAAAACGGCATGATCTCGCGTCGGCTCTGGGTATCCAGAGCAGCCAGCGGTTCATCGAGCAGCAATAGCCGCGGGCTGCATAAAAGTGCCCGACCGAGTGCGACCCGCTGCCGCTGACCTCCTGACAGGCGATCTGTCGGACGGCTCAACAGATCCTGCAGTTCGAGCATGCCAATAATCTCGTCGGGCTGCAGTCGCCGCAGTGATGCGTTTGTGCGCTGGTAACCATAAAGCAGATTTCCATATACCGACAGGTGCGGCAGCAGGCTGGTCTCCTGAAAAACCAGACCAAGCCGCCGCTTCTCGATTGGCACAAACAGCTTCTCTGCCTGCCAGCATTCGTCGGCAAACGTCACGCTGGCACCATCCACTCTGTCCAGACCGGCGATGATGCGTAACAGGCTGGTTTTTCCGCACCCGGAGCGACCGAACAGAGCGGTCACACCCTGCAAGGACCAGCTCGCATCCACATCAAAGCGGAAGTCGTCACGATTGAATTGTGCGCTAACCTTCAATGTCATTGCGCAACACTCATGGCTTCACCACTTCAAAGCGCCGGTTTACACTGTAAACCACAAACAATACTGCAAAGGAGAATGCCAGCAGCATCAAAGAGAGCCGATGGGCAGCCGCATAATTCATTGCTTCAGCATGATCATAAATCAGCACAGACAACACTTTTGTTTCACCGGGAATACTGCCACCCAGCATCAGTATTACCCCGAATTCTCCGATGGTATGTGCGAAGCTGAGAGTCGCCGCAACAATAAATCCCCCCTTGCACAGCGGCAGTACCACACTGAAGAAACGATCAGTAACACCCGCCCCCAACGATGCTGCAACTTCCACTGGCCGGCGTCCCAGATTGTTAAAAGCTTCCAGCAGTGGTTGCACAGCAAACGGCATGGAGTAAAGCACTGAGGCAAGCAGAATACCCGGGAACGAAAATGCCAGATGATTGAGCCCGATGGATTCAAGCGTAGCGCCAATTGCCCCGCGAGGACCCAGCAGCATCAGCAGATAAAACCCCAGCACTGTCGGCGGCAACACCAGTGGCAGCGCCACTATGGCCTGCACGGCGACGCGCAACTTCGAGCGACCACTTGCCAGCCACCAGGCCAGTGGCGTAGCAATGACCAACAGGATCGCCGTTGTAAGCAGGCACAACTTTAAAGTCAGGCTGATTGCCTGCCAGTCGGCCGCGCTCAGTTCAAACACGATCTGTCACGCATTAATCGGCATCTCCCGGCAATACAAAACCATATTTTTTCATGATGTCATGCACCGCCGCAGTTGCCATAAAACTGGCAAACTGTTCGACCCCAGGCTTGCCTGCACCGTAACGCGTAATCACAAAACCCTGCGTCAGGGGCTGATGCTCCGAGTCATCAATCAGGTGATATGGATGCGCTTGCATGGTCGGAAAAAGTGCCAGCGACAGGGCAATAATACCTGCATCCGCCGCCCCGGACTCCGCCATTTGCGCCGCATGTGCAATGTTTTCGCCAAATACAAGTTTGTGCTGAATCTGCTCCCAGATACCAGCTGCCTGCAGTGCTTCGCGAGCCCGCTGACCATACGGTGCGTGGGCAGGCTGTGCAATGGCTATCCGTCGGATCCGCTCATCAGTCAGGTCAGCAATCGTCATCTCAGAGGCATCCAGCCGGGAGCTCCACAGTACAATTCTGCCTATTGCGTACACCGAAGGGTCGGTTGCAGTCAGACCCTGTTGTTGAAGAATTTCAGGAAACGCGATGTCCGCAGAGAAAAATATGTCAAACGGCGCGCCATTGCTGATCTGGTTTGTCATGCGCCCCGACGAGCCATAGATTACGGTTATATCGTAATCAGGGTGAGCCTGCTCAAATATGTCAACCACCTCATCCAGCGCAAAGCGCAAATCCGAAGCCGCCGCAATGGTAAACGTGTCAGCCCGCACACTTTTTGGCAGACAGCTTAATGCAGCAAGCACTGCCGCGACCAGAAATACCCTTACCGTCATTCTGCAACTCCCAGAATAATGTGTGACGCCTTGATCAGGGCGCACAGATTGTCACCTTCCCCAATATTCATGTTGTGCAGACTCTCAAGCGTAATCACTGCCGCCAGTGTCTGCCCCCCAGGCAGCCCTATGACCACCTCTGCGTTGACCTCACCTTCCTGAACACGCCGCACTTTGCCACACAGCCGGTTGCGGGCGGATGTACGCATTGCATCATCTGCTGCAGCCAGGACAATCCATGACGCCTTGATCAGTGCCTGCACGGTAGCACCTTCGGCCAGATTCATGTCCCGGACGCTTTCGCAGGTGACAATGGCGTGCAGCGACTCTCCACCGGTCAGTTCAAGATTCACCTCGGAGTTTACCCCGCCGCCATGTATAGACTTGACTGTGCCGGTAAGCACATTACGCGCGCTGCTTTTGATTGAGAGCCTCCTTATCAGCGCTGCAGATTGCCCAAGATCGCCGTCGCGCTGTAACTGATCCAGAAATTGTTGTTGTAGTCGCTGCACCCGCGAAAAGTCAGCCACTAACGTCTTACCGGGTTCCGTAAGCACGGCTCCGCCACCACCCTTGCCACCATGCTGTGAGCTGACCAGCGCTACACCAGCGAGATTTGTCATGGCCTCAACCGCATCCCAGGCTGCTTTGTAGGTCATTCCCACTTCCCTGGCTGCCGCGCTGATCGATCCCGCGCTGCCAATGGCGACCAGCAGGGCCAGTCGTCTGTTGGAGATCTCTCCGGTGCCTGTTTCAAACTGCAGCGGCGCAATAAAATCGCCGAGTGTATTTTGCGGCATTCGATATTTACCTTAATATACATCGATAGAACTATAAGTCCTTGCGCCCCCACGGTCAACAGGTAAAGGAACGGACTGATTCAGCACCTGTTGTCAGCCCACAAACACTGCTGCTAGACTGGTCGGCCAACAATAAGGAGTAGTGCCCATGCTTCGTTCAGTCAATCTGGAAGATTATATGGTCGACAAGCCAGTCACTGTGTCGCCTGATGCGCCGCTGATCGAAGCAGTTGATCTGATTATCAAGAACCGTGTATCCGGCTTGTGCGTGATTGCGGAAAATGGCGACCTGCTGGGTATTCTTTCAGAGATGGATTGCCTGCGGGGCATTCTTAGCGCCAGCTATGATCAGGGATCAGTCGGAATGGTCGGTGATTACATGATTTCGGCCAATATCGTGTCGGCCCGGCCCAGTGATGACATCATTGACGTTGCATCCGATATGCTGGCCAAAGGACAGCGTCGACGCCCGGTGCTGACCGCCAACAACAAGCTGGCAGGCCAGATTACCTGCCGCCAGATTCTGGCAGCGGTCAGGCAACTGGTGACCTCACGCCCCTGACACCGTGCCGCGCCGACTCAGGGCGAAATAAAATCGGCCGGAACAGTTCCCAGATCCAGGCCCCACAACAGGGGCACGCCAAAGTACACCATCAGTGTAATCAACACTGTTGCAATCAGGTTTAGCGCAAAACCGGTCTTCATCATCTCCTTGATGGTCAGTTTGTCTGTTGCAAAAATGATGGCATTGGGCGGTGTGCCTACCGGCAGCATGAATGCACAATTGGCAGCCATCGCACACGGAATCATCAATGTAAAAGGATGGATGTTCAAGGCCAGCGCCAGGCCTGCCACAACCGGCAAAATCATGGTGGCAGTTGCTGTATTGGAGGTAATTTCCGTCAGGAACAGTATGAGCAATGTCGCCGACGCGATAATGACAATCAAATGAAAGCCGTCGAGTACTGTCAACTGACTGCCCATCCAGTCAGAAAGCCCGGTCACGCGAAAACCACTGGCAATTGCCAGACCACCACCAAACAGCAGTAAAATGCCCCAGGGAATTTCTTTGGAATCTGTCCAGGTCAATACCCGCGATCCTGGCGCTGATCTGCTGGGAATGATGAACAGCAATACCGCTGCAGTCACACCAATCATGCCGTCACGAATCTCCGGCAGAATGTCCGCCCAGATGAAACCTCTGGTGATCCACATGAAAGCGGCAAAACAGAACACCGCAGCAACAGCCTTTTCCTCAAACGACATGATGCCCAACGCCTTCCGCTCATTCTGTATCAACTCCCTGCCACCCGGCAAAGACTTTATATGCATCCTGAAGGCGACACGCCCCAGATATAGCCAGGCAATCGTCAGCAGCACAACCACCATGGGCACACCGATCAGCATCCAGCTGGCAAAGCTGATTTCCACATTAAAAAGCTCACGCGCCTGAGCGGCCAGAATGATATTGGGAGGGGTCCCGATCAAGGTACCAATACCGCCAATCGTACCCGCGTAACCAACGCCAAATATCAGCGTTTTTTCGAACACCGGGATATCTTCCTCTCCCGGCCTGCCCTTCAGCGAATGCGCCACTTGCGCCGTGATCGCCAGTGCCATTGGTACCATCATCATTACCGAAGCAGTATTGGACACCCACATCGACAGAAAGGCAGTCGCCAGCATAAACCCGAGCAGGATCCGTTGTGTGCTGGTTCCTACAAAAGCGATGATCGCCAGCGCCATGCGCTTGTGCAAATTCCACTTTTCCATGGCAGTGGCAATAAAAAAACCACCCAGAAACAGGAAAATGATGTCGTCACCATAGGCAGAGGTCACGGTTGCATTGTCCAGGGCGCCGGTTACTGGCAGCAGCACTATGGGCAGCAACGATGTTGCAGGTATGGGGATCGCTTCGGTTATCCACCAGGTGGCAACCCACAATGTTATCCCCAGGACTGCCTTGCCTTCATAACTGAGTCCGGCCGGCGCAAATACCAGCAGCGTCAGAACAAACAGGGTCGGCCCCAGCAGCAAACCGACCAACTGGGATCGCGAATAGGACGCAGGCGGCGCGTCTTCAGTGCCCGGTTTGAGTTTAAGCGCATTCCTGGTTTGATGATGCGATCGCCACAGCGACTGCCAGATTTTTGTTATTGGATTGCTCATGGGTTTTGGTTCGCCTCGCGATGCGTCCTGCTCAATGACCGCTCAGACTAAATTCAGCCTGTACAAAAGTAAAGGGGACATGCCGTATGGTCGAAAACCAGCCAAAAAAAAGCCGGGAGCAGTCAAATGAATGCTACCGGCTCATAAAGGGGAGAAAACCACTTACTACTATCCAAAGATAGATAAAATGAACAGAACAATAAGGAAAAATTGATAACTCCCAAATCAGTTCACGTGTAGCTTAACGGCGCGATATTACAGATTGATGAAATGGGATAGTTTATTTGCGGATCAGGTGTTTTGTGGCACTACTGGCAACACCAGCCGGACTGTAGGCTGCTCGCCAATCTCAATATCACCACGGACCCGGTAATCCACCACAGCATCCTGCATCTGCGCGTAAATCCAGCGCCCCAACTCATCGTTGGGCGCAGTAATCAGCACAAAGGCATTTTCGGCAACAACAATGTCAGCCAGGTCACGTAACTGTTGCGACAGTGTGCCATTGCGGTTGCGCAGCTCCCTGACATCCAGCGTCAATACACTGTGTGTTCGCGCCTGTTCTGTCAGCAGGCGCTGCTTTGATGTTTCTATTCCGGGGTGACTGTCATCCACCTCAGTCGCACGTCGCAAAAATAGCTCCGCATTGTCAAATTGCCCCTGATGCGATGCCGTATCTGCCAGTTGCAAGTACCGCAGCACGACATCCTGCAATCCATCCAGCGCCACTGTATTACCCGGATCCAGCGCCAGCGCACGTCTGAAATAATGCAATGCACTGTCTTCCGGCGGCGTCATTAACCGGTCCGCCCGGAGCGCCTGCAAACCGCTGTATAGAATATCCGCCACATAGCGGCGATGCCGTTCTTCATCATCGGGCAGTCGCGGGGCAATGGGGGCGATTACTTCGGCGGGTGCAACCACAACTGCCTCAGACTCAGCGTCAACCAGCTCGGGCACCGGAGTGCTGCACGCAACAAGTATACCCAGCAACACAGCTGGGGTTGTGGGCATCAATAAGGCGGAAGAAAAACGACTCGGACTGAACATGATGTTCCGGATTCACTGACAAACGAAATACTGCCTAAACTATGTCATTAAACGCCATGAACCTCAACTGCATTCCGTGCTCTATCTCGGTCAATGGCGGCACAATGGCCAGACCATCAGCCCGGGTGAGCGAGCTGAGCACACCGGAACTTTGATCCGGCAGCAGGTTCACAACCGGCTTGCCATCACATTCTTCCATCACCACCCGCACATATTCCTGCCGCAGGCCTGAGCGTGGCGCAGCAAACCCGGCCACCACGCTGCGCTGCGGCAACTCACACGTAGTCGCACCCATCATCGCCAGCAATGCAGGGCGCACCAGCAGTACAAACGTTACAAATGCAGACACTGGATTACCCGGCAAACCAAAAAACAGCGAATTGCTCAACTGCCCGAACGCAAACGGCTTCCCTGGTTTCAGCGCCAGCTTCCAGATATCCAGATGTCCGGCATTTTGCAGTGCCGTGCGAACATGATCCTCTTCTCCGGCAGATACTCCGCCTGTGCTGACTATGCAGTCGCAATACGCAGCGGCCCGGGTCAGCACTGCCGCTGTTTCTTCGTAGGTATCACCAACGCTGGCAAACTCAACGGGCTGTATTCCGAGCCTCCTGAGCATGGCCTTGAGTACTGCTGCATTACTGTTATAGATCTGCCCGGGACCCAGTGGCTGACCAGGCTCGACCAGCTCATCACCCGTTGTCAGCAGGGCGACGGTCGGCAAACGCCCAACGTCAACCCTGACAATCCCGGTGGACGCAAGGACACCCAGATCAACCGGACGAAGACGATGTCCCGCCCTGAACAGCAATGTGCCTTTGCGCACATCGGCACCGGCAAGTCGCACATTCTCTTCATTGCTTGCGGATTGCCGGATACTGATTGCATCACCCAGAACATCGCAATTCTCCTGCATGACAACAGTGTCTGCACCCACAGGCAGAGGTGCGCCGGTAAAAATGCGGGCGGCGGTGCCCTGCTCTAACGGGATCGGTGCGGTTCCTGCCGGAATGCGCTGTGACACTTTGACGGTTCTGCCCGCAACGGCATCCGCTGAGGCGAGCGCATAGCCATCCATTGCACTGTTATTCCACGGTGGGACATCACAGGCTGCATGGATATCAGCAGCCAGAATGCGGCCATCGGCGTCATTCAGGTCATGTGATTCAGATCGCGCCCCCGACGACGATAGGCGCGCGGCCACCGTGCCCAGCAAATGGGTCAACGCGGCGTCCAGTGGCAACAATTCGGGATGTGCCTGCTCAGACATTGGTACGACCTTTGTGCCAGGATTTGACGAGTTTCTGCAAACTGCCCTGCCAGGGTCTTTGTTTGACACCAAAGGTTTCAAATATTTTTTTTGTGGTCAGGGTTGCATTGGCAATCTGTGGTGGTTCTGTGCGACTCAGATTGATCGTCAGATGATCCAGCAGACGGTAAACAGTTTCATCATGCTGTGCTGCAAACTTGACAAGCTGTTGTACAAACTCACTCTCCCGCAGAGGTTCCAGCGCAGCATAATGATAAATGCCCCACAGTTCTGCCTGACAATCAACCTGCAGCGATACCGCCAGAATTACTCGGGCCAGATCCTCAACAGGGGTGGGCGCGAACTTGCGGCGCAGCACGGTAACGCTGCCGTCACCGCTGCGCAGTTGCTCGAGCCAGTTACGCAGTTCAGCATCCTGTCCCTGACCAAACAGCCAGCCTGTGCGCAATATTACATGGCGTTTGACAGTCTGTTCCACTGCCTGCTCACCCGCCAGCGCCGTCCTTCCGTAAACGCCCACCGGTTTTGGAGTATCCTGCTCGTTGTAAGCAAGTTTCTTTTCACCACCAAACACATGAACGCTGGACAGGTGTATCATGGGAATGTGCAAGTGGTCACAAACCTGTGCGACCAGCTCAGCCTGCAGGTGATTGACGGCCTCAACCTCCTCAGGCGCCTGCTCCGCAAGCATCACAGCGTCCTGCTTGCCGGCAGCAAACGCACTCAGATTGATCACCTGATCCGGCTCCGCCCGCGTGATCACCCGGGCGGTTCCCAGAGGGTCCCTGGCATCTATACGGCCGGACTCGGGAGCGACCCAGCTGATCCTGCGCTCGTCAAGCAGGCGAGTCAGTTCAACGCCGACACCACTGCCGGCACCAATAATAAATAACTTCACTGACCGTATTTACTCCAGCCCGGTTTTCTTGAACGGCCTCTGCCGTACCATACACAGCACCATTTGCAACAGCACCATCGGCAACAGCACCATTGGCAACAGCACCATTGGCACCGTCAATGGTGCCAGGCGCATTGCTCAGAACGGTATATCATCATCAAAATTGTCGAATTCAGGTCGCGGTGGCGCATTGCGCTGCTGTGCCGGAGCCGCGGCAGGCGCACTGCGCTGTGGCTGATCCTGGTTCATGTCCTGACCAAAACGGTCATCTGCACCGCCACCCGATCCTGCGCCGGCACCACGGGAATCAAGCATCTGCATTTCATTGGCGACAATTTCGGTAGCATATCGGGTAATGCCGTCCTGTTCCCAGGACCGGGTGCGCAGACTGCCTTCAATATACAGCTTGCTGCCCTTGCGCACGTACTCATTGACAATTTCAGCCAGCCGGTTGAAAAACACAATACGGTGCCATTCGGTCTTTTCCTGCGGCTGCCCGGTATTCTTGTCTTTCCAGCTTTCGCTGGTCGCCAGTGTGACATTGGTCACCGCACCACCACTTGGCATGTACCGGGTCTCCGGGTCTTTGCCAACATTACCTACCAGTATTACCTTGTTTACGCCGCGACTCGCCACCTTGTTAGTTCCTCCCATTACCGGATCATCTGATTGTTGAATAAAGCATAGCATGATTCAGAACGACTCGCCGACAAAGCAATGATTTGCTGTTATTCAAAGATGGGCTTTGCGCTCCGGACGGCTTTTCCTCATAATTGGCTGTTTTGTTGGCGCGGAAGAATCATGGACAAAATCACTATTCGGGGTGCCCGGACCCACAATCTGAAGAATGTGAATCTGACCATTCCCAGAGACAAGCTGGTCGTCATCACCGGTCTGTCCGGCTCCGGCAAGTCTTCTCTGGCCTTTGACACCCTTTACGCAGAAGGTCAGCGACGATACGTCGAGTCCTTGTCCACATATGCACGGCAGTTTCTGTCGATGATGGACAAACCGGATATTGATCATATCGAGGGCCTCTCTCCGGCAATCTCCATTGAGCAAAAATCAACGTCTCACAATCCGCGATCCACAGTGGGCACCATCACCGAAATTTACGACTATCTGCGTCTGCTGTTTGCCCGGGCAGGTGAACCCTTTTGTCCGACCCATCATAAAAAATTGCAGGCTCAGACCGTCAGCCAGATGGTGGATCAGGTGCTGGCCTTGCCGGAAGGCAGCAAAATCATGGTACTGGCGCCGGTAATCCGTGACCGCAAAGGCGAACATCTGCATGTATTCAAGGAGTTGCAGTCCAGCGGTTTCATCCGCGCGCGCATTGACGGCACCGTCACCGAGCTGGACTATCCCCCTGAACTGGAAAAAAACCGCAAGCACACAATAGAAGCAGTTATTGACCGACTCAAGATTCGCCCTGATATTCAGCAACGGCTGGCTGAAAGCCTGGAAACCGCACTGCAGCTGACCGATGGCATTGTCACCGTTGCATTTATGGACGAAGAGCGCGAGGCACTGATGTTCTCTTCCCGGTTTGCCTGCCCGGTGTGTGGACACAGCATCACGGAACTTGAGCCACGCATGTTCTCCTTTAACAACCCTGCAGGCGCCTGTGGCAGTTGTGACGGGCTGGGTGTGAAGCAGTTTTTTGATCGTCAGCGCATCATCACTGATACTTCTCTGTCGCTTGCCGAAGGCGCGATTCGCGGCTGGGACCGGCGCAACTTCTATTATTTCCAGATGCTGAGTTCCCTGGCAGCGCATTACAAGTTTGCGGTTGACACACCGTTTGAGTCGCTGACACAGGAACAACAGAATATTGTTCTGCATGGCAGCAACGGCAAGGAAATCGATTTTCGTTTCATGAATGATCGTGGCGACAGCACAGTCCGCCGACACGCATTCGAGGGAATACTACCCAACATGGAGCGACGCTATCGCGAGACCGAATCCCAGACCGTGCGCGATGAACTGGCCCGCTATCTGAGTTCACACGCCTGCCCTGACTGCGCAGGCACACGCCTGTGCAGCGATGCTCGCCATGTGTACATTGAAGGCACCACATTGCCGGACATTACCAAAATGACCATCGCCAATGCGGCCCGCTATTTTACCGAACTTGAGCTCACCGGTTCACGTGCCACCATCGCCGATAAAATCCTGAAGGAGTTACAGCAACGGCTTCAGTTCCTGATAGATGTCGGCCTCAACTATCTAACTCTCAGCCGCAGCGCGGACACCTTGTCCGGTGGCGAAGCACAGCGTATCCGGCTGGCCAGCCAGATCGGTGCCGGACTGGTGGGTGTGATGTACATTCTGGATGAACCTTCAATTGGTTTGCATCAGCGTGACAATGACCGGTTGCTGAACACACTGTTTCATCTGCGCGACATCGGCAACACCGTCATTGTTGTTGAGCATGATGAAGATGCCATACGCAGTGCCGACCACCTGATCGACATCGGTCCCGGCGCCGGTGTGCACGGTGGTGAAATTGTTGCCCAGGGCCTGCTGGAAGACATCATCGCAGAACCGCGCTCAATCACTGGACAGTATCTGTCGGGCAAACGACGCATAGACATCCCGGTCACTCGCCAGCAACCCAACCCCAAAAAGCAGCTTAAACTCATTGGCGCCCGCGGAAACAATCTAAAAAACGTGGATCTGAATTTACCGTTAGGGCTGTTTACCTGTGTCACCGGCGTCTCCGGCTCAGGCAAATCAACACTGATCAATAATACCCTGTACCCGGTGGCAGCAACCGAGCTCAACGGAGCCACTACGCTGGAGGCAGCCCCTTATGACCGTATGGAAGGCATGCAACTGCTGGACAAGGTGGTTGATATCGACCAGAGTCCGATTGGCCGCACACCCAGATCCAATCCGGCCACCTACACTGGCATTTTCACACCCGTCCGGGAATTGTTCGCCGGCACCCAGGAGGCCCGGTCACGGGGTTACACACCTGGCCGCTTCAGCTTCAATGTCAAAGGCGGTCGCTGCGAGGCCTGTCAGGGAGATGGCATGGTCAAGGTGGAAATGCACTTTCTGCCTGATGTTTACGTCTCCTGCGACGTATGTCTGGGCAAACGTTACAACCGCGAAACGCTGGAAGTGCGTTACAAAGGCAAGAACATCTCAGACGTGCTGAACATGACCATAGAGGATGCCCGCGAATTTTTTGACCCGGTACCGGTTATCGCGCGCAAGCTGCAAACGCTGATGGATGTCGGTCTCTCCTATATCTGTCTCGGCCAGGCGGCAACCACGTTGTCAGGCGGTGAGGCACAACGTGTCAAACTTGCACGGGAACTGTCCAAGCGTGACACTGGCCAGACTCTCTACATACTGGACGAACCAACCACCGGCCTGCACTTTGAGGACATCCGGCAGTTGCTGGCAGTTCTGCATCAGTTGCGCGATCAGGGCAATACCATCGTGGTGATTGAGCATAATCTGGATGTGATAAAGACGGCTGACTGGATAGTGGATCTGGGGCCTGAGGGTGGTGATGGGGGTGGGGAGATTATCGCTGTGGGTACGCCGGAGGAGGTTGCTGCCAATGCGCGCTCGCATACCGGGATGTATCTGCAGCGCCTGCTGAGCGCTGCTTCGTGAACACGCCGTAGCTGGCAGTGTTGAAGAACTCCGTAGTCCGCGCCATGCGCTGTCCGGCGCTGAACTGGTCGCAGTGACTCCTTTCATGCCGCGCTGTGGAGGCTGAGTTTTCAGACACGCCTGCAAGTACCTCCTTGTAAGGCTCGGCTCGCGCCATCCCTGGCGCTCGACGGTCTGAAAACACACGCCTCCACATCCCGGCCTGAAAGGAGCGGGCGCCGCACCAGCATTCCCCGGCCAGATCGCGATGGTCGCACCCAGCTCAGCGACATGGGATGTCCGTGGCTGATTGCTCGGAGCGTCGAGCGCCAGGGATGGCGCGAGCCGAGCCCTACAGGGACGTACTTGCGGGCGTCTCCGGGCAACAGTCACGGACAGCGCATGGCGCGGACTACGGAGCACTGAGTACTGAGTACTGAGTACAATTCTTCAGGATTGGTCGCGCAGGAGATCAAGATAGTACCGGGTGCCTTTCTTTTCCCCGGTGCGGCGCAGCGCACCCAGCTCAACAAGCGCCGACAGATCCCGGGTAGCGGTAGATATCGGCGCACCGGTGATACGCCGATAATTGTCGGCAGACAACCCACCTTCGAATCCGTCCACACCCGTCTCCAGCATCCGTAGCACCGCTTTACGCTGACGCTCGTTCAGCAACGTCTCATATCTCTCCAGGAACCTGCCCTTCTCAATAACAAAACGTACCTGTTTCAATGTCCGCTGTTGAGCCTCCAGTACAGCATCAGCGAACCAGTTCAGCCAGGCATCGATCTGCAAGGTTCGGTTAGCCTGACCCAGGGCCCGATAGTACTCATTGCGCTTTTTTAGAAACACGGATGACACACCCGTCAATACCGGTCGTTCGCTGCCTTCAGCGAGCGCATTTTCGACAAGCGCACGTCCCAGTCGTCCATTGCCATCTTCAAACGGATGCAGCGATTCAAACCACAGATGAGCAATACCGGCGCGGGTCACAGCGGGCAATGGTTCAGGACCGTCAGGCGATGTTTGCATCAGCCAGTCAAACAAACGATGCATCTCTTGCGGTAAACCGCCGGATGACGGTGCCACAAAATGAACACGTTGACGCCCGACAGGTCCCGAGACTATTTCCATGACATCGTCATGAGCCCGATAGTGGCCGATACCTGCCAGATCCCAGCGGCCATTCATGATCATCTCATGCCACTGAAAAAGCTGACTCTCCTGAAGGGGTTTACCCAGACTCTTATAGAGATCGACCATCATACGGGCAATTCCGGCTTCCGTGGGTCCGCTGCGCCGATCCACAGTCAAACCCAGATGTTTTCGGATGGATGCCTGAATACTGTGCCGATCCAGCATCTCGCCCTCGATCTGCGATGTATCCAGTGCCTCACCGCCCATCAATTCGATGGCCAGCTGCAATCCATTTTCAGCTGACAAGCCTGACTGACTGCCAATAATGACACCCGCGTGCCGGAGAAAACTGTCTTCGCGGCGTCTGAGTCTATCTGCCTGCCAGCTGAAGTGAGGCCAGTCTGAGTGCTGCCAGTTCCAGGTCATGAGTTGTATCCGTGCGCATATTACTCATAATATAGGTTATAAATGGGTAATATGCACGGCTATATTACTCACGAAACCGCGCCGGGAGAAAAGATCAGCGAGATGACAACTCTGTAGTCCGCGCCATGCGCTGGGAGGTGGGTACTCTGTAGCCCGCGCCATGCGCTGTCCGTGACTGTTGCCCGGAGACGCCCGCAAGTACATCCCTGTAGGGCTCGGCTCGCGCCATCCTTGGCGCTCGACGCTCCGAGCAATCAGCCACGGACATCCCATGTCGCTGAGTTGGGTGCGGCCATCGCGAACTGACCGCCAAGGATGGTGGGAATACTGGTGCGGCAGCCGCTCCTTTCAGGCCGGGATGTGGAGGCGTGTGTTTTCAGACCGTCGAGCGCCAGGGCCGGTGATTACTCCTGCAGCACCGGCATTTCCGCCATCCATGGCGGTCAGATGGCGCGAGCCGAGCCTTACAAGGACGTACTTGCAGGCGTGTCTGAAAACTCAGCCTCCACAGCGCGGGCTGAAAGGAGTCACTACGACCAGTTCAGCGCCGGACAGCGCATGGCGCGGGCTACGGAGTGCTCACTCCTCAGCTCAGTTGCCCACTGAGCCGGCCAGCTGGAGCATGTACGCCCGCACACTCTCGACCTCCGCCGCACCAATGTCAGCCGCAAACCCCGGCATACCACGCGACAACAGATTACCCTCCAGAACAATGCCCCGGAAGGCATCCTGGCTCAACAGCATCGGGCTGTAACGCAGATCAGGCAGCGGCCCGGAGCTCAGACCAACAGGGCCGTGGCAGACTGAACAATAAGCACCATACAGCACCGCCCCGACTTCCGGACTACCCTCGCTGCTGATACCGCTCACATCCAGCGGCTCCAGCGGTGTCATGTTTACTTGCGGTAGCTGACCATCTGCATTCAGCTTGAATGCCATCAACCGTCCGTTGCGCTGGCGTGGATAATTGCCAGACAACAATCCCATCGTCATCGGTATGGCGCCGCCCTGCCCTGCCAGTGCCAGCACGTATTGCTCTCCGTCCAGCTGGTATGTGACCGGTCCGCCCAGAATGGCATCCGCAACCTCAAACGACCAGAGATGATCGCCATTGTCCGTGCGATAGGCATGGAAAAATCCGTCCGCAGAGCCCTGAAAAACCAGACCACCACCCGTGGAAAGCAGACCGCTGTTGCCATACACAGGGTATTCAACCCGCCATCTTTCCTGCTGGGCTACCGGGTCCCACGCAACCAGGGCTGATGCAGGCAGCTGCAGCGCCTGAACTGCATCCTGAGCATTTGCCGGCTCGCCCGGCGCAGCATCAAGCCCCAGGTTCCAGCCTACTTCCTGCTCAACAAATTCAGCAGGATTAGAGTAGACGTAGGAGGTATTCTGGGTAGGCAGATATACAAGATTGGTATCCGGGTCGTAGGACATCGGGTACCAGTTGTGACCGCCCAGCGGGCCGGGGATAACCACAGCAGGATCTCTCTGGTAGCGGACAACCTCAGCCTCAATCGGTCGTCCTGTAATCGCATCCAGACCGCTGGCCCAGTTGATTTCGACGTAATTGTTGCCCGAGATGAACTCGCCGTTGGTACGATCGATTACATAGAAGAAGCCGTTTTTGGGCGCCTGCATGATGACCTGGCGCATACGGCCATCAATCTGCATGTCAGCCAGAATCATGTGTTGTGTCGCAGTATAGTCCCAGGATTCTGCAGGCGTGGTCTGAAAATGCCAGACGTATTCACCGGTATCCGGACGCAGCGCGACAATGGATGACAGGAACAGATTGTCGCCTTCCCCGTTGGAACGAATACCGTGATTCCAGGGACTGCCGTTCCCAACACCGATATAGAGAAGATCCAGTTGTGGGTCGTATGCCATCGAGTCCCAGACAGTGCCACCCCCGCCGATACGCCACCATTCTCCGGCCCAGGTTTCAGCCGCCATTTCCATGGCGTCACTTTCAAACCCTTCCGCCGGATTACCGGGCACGGTGTAGAACCGCCAGGCCTGCTCGCCGGTTTCGGCATCATAGGCGGTTACATAACCACGCACCCCCAGTTCGCCACCACCGTTACCAATAATGACAAGACCATCAATGATACGCGGAGCGCCGGTAATGGTGTAACGCTTCTCGGGATCAACCGTCATGGTCGACCATACCTGCTCACCGGTTGCGCGATCCAGGGCAATAAGGCGACCGTCCAGGGCACCAAAATAGACCTTGTCGCCCCAGGCCGCCATTCCCCGATTGACCACGTCACAACATGCATCCACGCCCTTTGATTTTGGGACTTCCGGGTCGAAACGCCATAGTTCCTCGCCTGTTCTGGCATCCAGGGCGAATGCCTTGCTCCACGCTGACGTCAGATAGACAACCCCGTCAATTACCAGGGGTGTCGCTTCCTGACCACGGTCAGTGTCCAGCTCAAAATCCCAGGCAAGACCCAGGTCCGCCACATTGGAGCGATTAATGGTATCGAGCGGACTGTTGCGTTGCTCGGAGTAGGTGCGGCCGTGAGTTAACCAGTCAGCATTGTTGCCCGCTGCAGCGCGAACTCTCTCTGCATCAACCGGGTTTCCTGTCTGCCGCACACCAGCCATTTCGGTTGCTGTGCCTGCAACATCGCCAACACCGGACGCAGGAGCCTGTTCTCCGGAGCATGCTCCCAGCAGGGCTGCCAGCACTGCTCCCAACATCAGTTTGTCCGTCAAACCCGACTTTCCCCAACCCATGCTCATATGCGTATCACTCCGCTGCTTATTGTTGTCTGCTCCGGAGCATAAACAGGCAGACGGATCAACGCAAGCGCAGTTGCCTGGCCAATGACCCGGGATCAGCAGCAACGTTGAATCGCCAGCGCGCCAGGATCAGCGTGCGACTGCCTGCACATTGATGGTCAATGTCACTTCTGTTTCACCCGCCCCGGAAACGGGAGCCGCCATCTCGGCAGTATCAGCAGCCATCGCACGCATCATCATCGGAGGCGCATAATCAGATCCGCCGGTGTCCACGTTCAGTGCAGCAATGTCGATCTGTGTTTTGCCCAGCGCAGCGCCGGCTCGTTCCACTTTGGTCCGGGCCCGCTCAATAGCAGCCTCCATCATCGCATCACGGACTTCGTCCGCTTTCTCAGTACTCAATTGATAGGAAAGCTGATTCATGATGAAGCCCTGTTCCTGCAACTCCCCGGCCAGCACCAGCACAGCATCGGCATCTGTTCCCTGCAAAGAGATGCTTTGAGAGCCTCGCCAGACCGGATCAGGTCGGGCACCCTGGGGCTGGCGGTTGATCTGGTAAACACCATAGTGCCCGGTGGAGGGCATGACGCCATCGACCTCGCGGGCACGCTGCAGCCCCGCCGTCATCTGACTGTTTATCTTGTTCTGTACCTGTGCAGGATCCCGGTCCTCAGCCTCAAGCCTCAGCTCCGCAATCAGCACATCCTGAGTTACCCGCTGACGTTCGGTCACGGACAGTGTAATAAGCGTTTGCCCTTCCGGCAGCAGAGGTGCCGGCTGTCCGATCGCCGCACCTGTTGCGCCAGACATCACAACTGTCAGAATAGCGGCGCTGATAAAACGTCCGGGCGCGACCGCATTGCGCCATATTAATAATTTTTTCATAAATTTGTTTCCTGTTTACTGTGTTCAACCAGGTGCGTCAAAGAACAGTTGACTCAATCAATGACTTCATTAACAGTTACCTCATGGACATCCCTGAACCAAGAATCAGTTTTGTTACTGAAAATGCCATTATCCTGCTATTTGCTGAACCCGCGCTGAATCCTGGGGAGACGTCTGCATACCCTGAAAAACCAGTACTGACCGACTCAGACCAGATATTGCAAGAACGTATCTGCCGGCTTGCCAGGGCACTTAGGCAATCCGACACAACCCGCGTATTGCTGCAGGATATTGTACCTGCACCGGGCAGTCTACTGCTGTCATTGCACGATGGACGCAAGGCACGGCGCCTGCTGCGCGAAGCCGAAGCCATCTGGCAGTCCTGTGACGATATCCCTGATGAAGCCCGAATGATAGAGATTCCTGTAACCTACGGTGGCCAGGCCGGATACGACCTCGAGCACGTTGCCCGCCATACCGGACTGACTACCGATGAAATAATCAACACCCATCGTGCTGGCAGTTACTATGTTCAGTCGCTGGGCTTCATGCCGGGTTTTGCATATCTTGGCGGGCTGCATCCGTCTCTGGCAACACCTCGCAAAACAACACCCGACCCACGCATCCGACCGGGATCAGTGGCTATCGGCGGTGCCATGACCGGTATCTACCCGTCAGCCTCGCCCGGCGGCTGGCATGTTATTGGCCATACAGATATTTGTTTGTTCGATCCCCGGCAGCGCGAACCTTGCCTGTTGCTACCCGGGGATCAGGTGCAGTTTGTAATGGCTGCGGCGTCAGGAGTGTATCCGTGATAATTGTAGTGCACGCCGCGCCCCTGCTGACTGTACAGGATCTCGGCCGTCACGGATTCCGTCACCTGGGCGTGCCCCGTTGCGGCATAATGGATGCACCCGCGTTACAGAAAGCAAATCTGCTATTGCAGAATGATCCGGGTGCTGCCGGCCTGGAAATATCCACAGGACCGGTGACCCTGCAAAGCACTGCGCAACATTGGATTGTCCTGTTGGGTGCGGAGATGTCAGCACAGATTTTTGCTGCCGACAACAAAACGCTCATTCAGGAACATGTGTATCCGGGGTTTGTCACTCAACTGCCTGCCGGCAGTCTGCTGAAACTGGACGGGCCGGCGATCCCGGGCCACCGGGGAGTGCTGGCAATCGCCGGCGGCATCGATGTACCCGCTGTCCTGGGTTCGCGAAGTACCGACCTGAACAATGGCTTTGGCGGCTATGATGGTCGCGCGCTTCGGGCCGGCGACCAGCTGAACGTCGGTCCGCATGAACATGCAAATGCTGGTGTAAATGCTGGCCTGAATACTGGTGCAAAAACCGGGCCGGTGCCCCGACGCATCAAGGGCGTCCGACAAACCGCACCAATACTGCAATTTCGTGTCATTCGCGGTCCTGACTGGGATCTGTTCGCACGACCGGCACTGACCGAGTTCCTCAGCCGGCGCTGGCGAGTTGACCCACTCAGCAACCGTATGGGCGTGCGACTGCAAGGCTACCCGCTGGATGTTCCCGCATCCGCTACGCGGCTTTCAGCAGGCGTACTGCCGGGTCAGATCCAGATACCACCCGACGGGCAGCCAATCATACTGGCCAATGATGCCCAGACCATCGGAGGTTATAGCTGTCCTGCCAGCGTCATCCAGGCTGACCTGTGGCAACTGGCCTATCTGTCCGCAGCTATGGAGATCACGTTTACCGAGGTCAGTATCGCGGAGGCACAGGGGTTGCTTGCAGCCCAGGTCAATGACCTGCGTCAATTGCAACGCAGTATACAGTCACTGTACGCATCATGAGCACCGGCACCGGATATCCGGCACAGGATAAGCCCGCCATCCGCATTGATCTCAATGCGGATCTGGGCGAATGCGGCCCCAGCGATTCCGGTCTTCTGGAGCTTGTCAGCTCAGCAAATATCAGCTGTGGTGCACATGCCGGCAACGTTGCATCCATTCGCCAGGCCTTGTCTGATGCTGCGCTAAATAATGTGCGAATTGGCGCTCATCCATCATATCCGGACCGCGAACACATGGGCCGCCGGACTATGAAAATTGCAAAGGAACGTTTGCGTGACAGCATTTTGCATCAACTGACGACACTACAGAATCTCGCCAGAGAGCAGGGGCTTGTGCTGGGACATGTAAAAGCCCATGGCGCACTTTACAATGATGCAGCGTGCGACCCTGATCTCGCCATGAACTTCTGTCAATGGATTAAAGAATTTGATTCGACATTGATTATTGTTGGCCTGGCAGGTGGCGAGCAGTTGAAGTCAGCCCAACAGTCGGGTTTACGATGGAGAGCTGAAGCATTTGTTGATCGCACGTATGCGCCCGACGGTTCACTGGTGCCACGCACACACCCCAAAGCACTGATTCATGACCAGGAAACGGCACTGGCACAATGCCTGTCGATTATCCGCGAAGGTCACACCATAGGCCTTGATGGTCAGCCGGTAAGGATCAGCGCCAGCACCTTCTGTATTCACGGCGACAGCCCCTCAGCCCTCAGCTTTGCACGTTCCCTGCATCACTGCCTGACTGCTCAGGGAATCAGCATTGCTGCAGACTGATGGATTGCATAACTGTCATCACAACGTTCAGCGACGCCATTCAAGATAGTATTCTGACGTCGAGCGCTGCTCGGCCAATACCGCCAGCCAATCCCGTGCACGCTCCGGCATGCTGCTCTCTGCCACAATTCTGAGCTCAAGACTGACATCGCCTGTTGTTTCGAGCTCAGCAGTCAGATCGATGCCCGTCCTCCCACTGGCCGCTGCCAACTGCAGGTTATCTGCAGTCAATTGCATCGACTGCGGACCGCTTCCCACAATTGCAAAAGGCAGATCTCCGGCCTGAAACCGCAGCTGTGAACTGCCAGTGCCCACATTCATTCCTGCGCCGGTCCAGAGACCTCGTGCGGACAGACGCTGCAATACACTGCCGGCATCAACAGCAAAATGTTCAACATGACCCGTGATTATGCCGGTCAGGCGGATTTCCTCTGAGCGCAACAGGACGCTGGCGGGCAATTCCAGGGATGTATCTGACAGCACCAGGTTGCCCGACAGTCCGGCGCAGACTGAGCCGGTAATACTCTGGGACGCTCCCCGCCTCATCACAGCAGTCTTTTCCGCGCTAAAGTCCGCACACAGATTACCGCGCAACAAGGCATACGGTTTAAGCGTCCATCGCAGCTGTCCGGCATCAAAGTATATCTCACCATCGGCCAGGGCGACCTGCCGTGCTGCGCCGTTCCAGACTGTTCCGGACAATCCGGCAACCTGCAAAGCAGGACTTTTCAACACATACAGCAGGGTCTGCGCCGGCATCATGACAGCAATCCAGCACAGGGTCGTCAGCACCAATACCGACACATACAGGCCTTTGCGCACGACTACCGGCTCCTGGCACGCAAACTGACCGCCACCAGGCCTGTAGCGGCAGGTGTCACAATCAGCGAATCGATGGCCACACCATGGGTACTCTCAAGGGTGGTCAGCCACTCCAGTACGGCGGGCATTGCAACTGCATCCAGCTGCACGGAGACTGATCTTCCATCTGAGGAAGGCTCAAGCGCACTGACCTGCAAACCCGCCATCCCCGCCGATTCATCAAGCAGCTGCGGCAGACTTCCCGCTGCAGGATTGTCGTTTGATACCGAGCGCATCCTGATCAACTCATCTGCCAGTGCAGTAACCGTCAGCACACTCTGCTCTGCCGCAATAACCCGCTGTTCCGACAGCCGCAGCGATTGTTGCAGTGGCTGCAGAACCATTGCCCAGAACAGGTATAAACAGACAGCAACCAGCCCGGACAACAGCACCAGCTGTTCCCTGAGAGTTTTTGTCTGCAACCATGTGCGTACACGACTGAATTTCATAACTTGTCTCTTTTAACGGAACCCTGTGGTTTCACGCGTTCTTGTGCTGTGAGCATCGGCATCAGTTGCTTCTGCTGACCAGCAGGCTCGCCTGCTGGCGATCACCGGCCCGACTTATGTTCTGGGCGCGGGTCTGCAACCCGGCATCGTTGAGAGCCTCACTCAAAGCCAGTATTTCTGCGTTGGACTCGGCGGTAACCGCTAACTGCAGTTCAGTCTGTCCTGCGCCCCCCTGCCTTGCGCTGTAACTCAACCGGTGCAGGCGCACCGATGAGGCCGCTGACAAATGTGGTGCCATATCATTCATCAGACTCATCAGTTGTCCCTGCTGTCCGCTTCCCCTGAGCTGCGAAAGCTGGGTAGTCAGCTGTTGTTCCGCATCCACCAGGACTCCCTGGGGCACTGCGCGGCGATAGACGGATTCCACTTCGGTCTGCAACTGTCGAAATCCGGCATTGTTGAGTTGTATTTCCACCACGCCCGTCACAATGTAAAGTCCCAGCGCAGCTGCTGCCACCTGCACAGGTAACCGAAGCGGTCGCCAGTACTTGCGCCAGCGCAATGGCACCGCCAGTTCGCCCTGCCGAAGGTTGACGGCCCTCGCCGATGCCGGATTGAGCGCATCCCAGCTGTCCGCCACAGTTTTTGTCTCAATTGCTGCATTTGCAGTGAGTGCTTCCGGCAATAGCCCCTGCATTGTCGCCAATACACTTTCATTTTTGCCAAACAGACGTATTTTTTCAGGTAATTTTTCTGACTGCTGTGCAGTCAGGGCTGTCAGCACCGGCGTTGCCATGCCGACTTCACACCCGGCAGCCAGCACACCGTCCCAGGCAATGTCAATCCAGCTGACATCAGCGCTGTCTGCGTGTCCGGCGCTAAGCGCCCACACCTGCTCGTCACTCTCCAGCAACTGACTCTCGGCAAAACAATGAGATACTTCCAGTCCGGCTGACTCAAGTCTGTTAATCTGCTGACCAAGACTCGTCCGGTCCGTGTAGGCCGCTATCACAGTATTGCCGGAGATCATGCCAGATACGATATGCAGACTGTTCAGGTCACCGGCAATATCAGGTTCGAGTTCAAACGGAATCAGCTTTGCCAGATGTCGCCGCTCTTTTGCCTGAAAATGGATTCGCCGCGTAATCAACGTGGTACTGTCCAGCAGCAGGCAAACCCGGGCCTGCGGCCAGCGCACCAGCAGCTCATCCAGCGTGCCGGTTGCTGATGGTCCCAGCCAGCGACCCAGATGGTCAAAGGGACGCCACTGGAAAGTGATTACATCACCGTCTGCAACAGATTGTTTAACTGCAATCGTCGTCATAATACGCGTTCACCTCTGCCAGGC
This sequence comes from uncultured Pseudohongiella sp., assembly GCA_963974875.1. Classification (GTDB taxonomy): domain Bacteria; phylum Pseudomonadota; class Gammaproteobacteria; order Pseudomonadales; family Pseudohongiellaceae; genus Pseudohongiella. The sequence continues at coordinate 156,783 of CAXBER010000007.1, forward strand.
TCAACATCACCAGGCTCTCCTCCACCATAGTACCTGCCGAGGGTTCGCACTCCCTGCTCATCGCGGTACAGTAACGCACGCATGTCGCGAACCTCATCACCTATAAACACCCTGAAGCGTGCCTGAAAAAACTGACTGGAAACAGAGTACAGCGCATATTCCGTGTCAGAGACCGTATCGCTATCCTGTTCAGTCTGCGAGTCATTCTGGTCGACATCCTGCGCATCATCCACACCACCCTGAGTATCATTTAGTATTTCTGCCGGCATACCTGCACCCAGAAACTGGGCAACCTCCTGAAAGTGGGACTGCTCACGCAATTGCAGCACCGCAAGCACACTTTGTTCATCCGCCGGTGCCAGACTATCAGCGCTATTGATCGCCGATAACACCGCAAATTGTGCCGTATTCACATTCAGCGACGTTGCCAGCGGCAGTGCCACAACCTGAGCGGACAACCGTTGCACCAGCTCATGACTCAGATGCCGGATCATACGCAGCTCACTGACATCATGAATATACTGGTTGGCCGCCTGCTGCACCGGCACATCCGACTGGTAATAAAGCGATTCTGCTCCACCGGAGCCACTTACCTGATCATCACCATCTATCCAATCGATCACCGCTTCGGTAATTTCCACTGCCTCGGCTTCACTGAGCGGGAAATCTGCAAACCCCTGCAACAGACGGATAAACTGCTTCTGCGGCGCACTGAAACGCAAAGCCTGAGGGGCCGTCAGATCATCCGCCCAGGCGGTTTTTATAGAAAGATTATTCAAATTGAACAACCCTTGCGCGTCGGTAATTGTCACTTCCAGGTATCCATCATCAGTTGCCAGCGGCGGCAGTGTCATCGACCACGGCTCCTGAAGATGATCCGCAGGTGTTTGCGTAACCGCCAGATCAGATAGTCTGTCCTGCCACAACACCTGCCTGGCCAATGCTTCTGCGCCGGTGAGATAGGTACTGAAGCGGCTCTGCATCAGTCTGTTCCCGGCCAGCGTGGCCTTCACCATAAACGCCTGGGAAAACTGCACGGCAAGCACAGCCACAATGCCCGCTACCAGTATCGCCAGAATCAATGCACTGCCCTTTGTGCGGTGCAATTTGTTTATCTGTTGTCTATCCACCCGGCAACACCAGCACGCGTCGAACGTCTCCCAGGTAGTCCGTGGTGAAACTTACCTCTATTGCTGCCGGCAGCAGCCCTGGCTGCAACCCTGACAACGACACTTGCTCATCAGCAGACCGATTCTCCGGTGGCCAGGTCAGCAGCCACTGTCCCTCAATGGGCACTGCGCCGGCCGGCAGATACCGCAGTCGAACATTCTGAACATTCTCCAGCAGCGGCAGACTGCCCGTTGGAGGCTCGTCAAGTGGCTGATTTCTTTCTGCCCAATACTCCCGTCGCAGCGTGCCTTCATCAATCCGGTACATGACGCGCTGCAGATTCGCACGACGCTGCTGCAGTGGATTGATCCAGCCATGCCGGGTAAACCACAACATTGCACCTTCGCGACCTGACACCTGGGCAAGACTGAAACCCGGACCGAATTCGGCAAGCAGCGCTGGACGCTGACCCTGTGCACCGAACGCGTTCTGCAATGGATCAGTACCTATCGCAGGGGTTGGCAGTGGACGTGCTGCAATGTGTTCCAGATCCGCTGTAATCAGAGACCAGACGCGCTCCACACTGTTCAAATGATCCATCATGGTGCTGCCCTGTTCGCTGGCACTGATGGCACCGTCCAGAAAGCGGTAGGAAACGGCACCAATCATTACGGTCAAGGCCATGGCTATCATCAACTCGATTAGCGTGAATCCACGCATCCGGCCAGTCATGGCGCATCTCCTGCAAACCCGCCACTTGCAGACCCGCCAACTGCAGAATTGTCGCGGGTCTGCCCGGCGACCAGGTACGCGGTCAGACTCGTCAGCGTATCGGTTGGCGCCAGTGCTGACGCCACGTCAATGGTATGCCGCAGCAGTCCAGGTACCGGCGTCGTTTCAACATTCATCTGCCACTGCCACTGCACACCCGCAAGTTCCGATTCTCCGCGCGAATAACCAGGCGCAGCCAACTGTCCCTGACTGGCACGCAACTGCAACAGCGCCAGCTGATTCTGCGCCACCCAGCCAGCCACGGTTCTTGACTGCAGGTTCTGCACACTGTCCAGCTGTGTGCCCAGCTGAAACATCAAGGCAGGCAGAGCCAACGCCACAATAAACAGCGCAACCATCACCTCGACCAGCGTAAAGCCCCGCTGGCATTTCCTGGCATTCATGTCTTTTCTCTCACAGCGCCAACTCAATAGCGCCGGTTCTCATATTATCGATCACCATGCGTTCACCGATATCCATGCTCAACTGCAGACGAAAGGGTGTTGTTTCCCCGGTCGGGTAAAATACCAGTACCGGTAGTTCCGCAGCCCGATCCAGACTCACCGGACCACCTTCAACCTCCAGCATCGGCTCAATCCCGGCAGGCAGGGCACCCTCAGGCAAATCACGCACTTCGTCTTTATGCCACTGACCATTGATCCAGCGTGACCAGTCCAGGCGCCAACCCGATTCCGCCATCGCGTCCGGCGCATACCAGTGCATGCCTATTGGTTCACCGCTGAGTATGGCTGACGAGGACGCAATCGACATCATGCCTGCCAGACTGGCCGCAGCGTCGCGCAAGGCATCTCTGCGACCATCACTGCCACCAACCGACAGGCTGACCAGACTGACCATCAACCCCATGATTGCCATGACCACCAGCAACTCAATCAGACTGAAACCATGTGCTAATTGGGATGGTCTGCGCATAGCTTACTGCTCGGCCGACTGCCAGTTGCCATAGTCAGTATTCTGACCTTCACCACCGCGCACACCATCGGCCCCCAGAGTGAATATGTCGTACTGACCATTCTGCCCCGGACTCAGGTACAGATAGGCATTCCCCCAGGGATCAATTGGCAGTGATTCAAGGTAGCCATCGCTCTTCCAGTTTGACGGCACCGGTTCCAGTGTCGGTTGCTCGACCAATGCGCGCAGTCCCTGCTCGCTGCTCGGATATCCATAGTTGTCCAGACGATACATTCGCAAAGCGGTTTCAATGGCGCTGAAATCCGCAAATACCTTTTGCACCCGTGCCTCATCAGCACGCCCCAATACATTGGGCGCGATGATACTGATCAACAAACCCATAATGACCAGCACCACCAGGATTTCAATAAGACTGAAACCTCTCTGGGAGCTGGATTTTTTCAGATTTTGGTCGCATTCTTTCGTTAACATGTCAATTTCCTTTAGGTTTTTCGATAGTGATATCGAAATCTCTGTCATCTTAATCAGTCTCAGATCAGTGTATTGATGTCAAAAATGGGGAGCAGGACGGCCAGCATAATCAGGGTGACCAGGCCACCCATGAGAACAATGGTCAACGGCTCCAGCAGCGCCATGGTTGTACCCAGCCGGATACTTAATTCTCTTTCCTGATTTTCGGCAGCATACGCCAGTTGCCGCGCCAGCGTACCATTGGCCTCGCCATTGGCCGCCATCTGCACCAGAAGCGGAGGAAAAACCTCAGCCTGACGCAGGCTTTTACTGAAACTGCCACCTTCCTGGACACGCACCGCCAGCATTTGTGCGCTGTCGCGCATCACCTCGTTGTTGAGCACTTGAGCGGCGATACGCACCGACTCCAGTAACGGCACGCCACTACCCAGCAGAATTGCCAGCGTCGATGCAAAGCGGGCACTGTCCATTTGTCGCAGGTTTTCGCTCAAAAATGGCATTCTCAGGAGCAATTTATGCCAGCGCAGCCGGTTCTGCTGTTCACGTAGCCACCATCTGAATGCAATCACCGCTGATACAATACCCCCAAGCAATACCAGCGCCCAGACTGAACTCAGAAAGTCACTGCTGACAATAAGGGCCTTGGTCAGTCCCGGCAGCTCCCTGTTGGAGGTAGCAAACATGCTGACCAGACGCGGCACTACAAATGTCATCAGCAGCACTACCACCAGTAGACTGACACCCAGCAATACCAGCGGATAGATCAGCGCCATCTGCAACTTCTGGCGCGACTGCTGACCCGACTCAGTGTATTCAGCAAGTCGTTCCAGTACCTGTCCCAAAAAACCTGCCGATTCGCCGGCCCGGACCATGGCGCAATACATCCGGTCGAATGCGACGGGATGTTCAGCCATGGACTGCGCCAGCGTCTGGCCCTCCATCACTCTTGAGCGAACCTGCGACAGAATTCCTTTAACGCGCATGTTGCGGCTTTGCCGGGCACTGATCTGCAGTGCTTCATCCAGCGGCAGCCCGGATTGCACCAGTGAGGCCAGTTGACGGCTGATCAGTGAAAGCTGGGCAACCGACAGTTTATGACGCGGTTTCACCCAGTTCAGAAATGTCCCACCGTCGGCCACTGTGGCGGCGACTGCAGTCACCTCAAGGGGTTTAAGACGCCGGGCGCGCAGCTGCGTGCGGACCTGTCGTTCGCTGTCCGCCTCCTGCACGCCGCTGACGGTTTTCCCGTTTTCATCCAGCGCCTGATATCGAAAGGAAGCCATGAGTTCAGCCGCCCGCGCCCGGCGCTGCCGGCCCGCTCAACGCCGTTACTCTCAGCACCTCTTCCAGACTGGTCTCGCCGTCTACTACCCGCTGCCGGCCGTGTTCATCAATTGCCGGGCTATGCTGCCTTATATGACTGAGCATATCCTGCTCGCCCGCGCCGTCGTGAATCATCCGGCGCAGATCGTCATCAACCTCAACAACCTCATAGATGCCTGTTCGGCCGCGGTAACCGGTGTTATTGCAGTGCTCACACCCGGCCGCGCGATAGATGACTGTGTCCGGCGCAAAACCAAACCGCTGCTGTTCGGCCTGATCCACGGTGACTGCCTGACGGCAGTGCTGACAAAGCTTGCGAACCAGCCGCTGGGAGAGCACCAGTTCTATACTCGACGACAACAAAAAAGGTTCAATCCCCATATCCTGCAAACGCGTCACCGCGCCAACCGCAGTATTGGTATGCAGGGTCGAAAGGACCAGGTGTCCGGTCAGCGATGCCTGCACGGCGATGGCTGCGGTTTCCTGGTCACGAATCTCACCCACCATCACCACATCAGGGTCCTGACGCAGAATTGCCCGCAGACCACGCGCAAACGTCATATCCACCTTGGCATTGACCTGGGTCTGCCCGATCCCCGGCAGAATATATTCCACGGGATCTTCAATCGTCAGAATATTGCGTTGCCGGTTGTTGATGTGTTGCAGACCTGCATACAGCGTTGTGGTCTTGCCTGAACCGGTTGGTCCGGTTACCAGAATGATACCGTGAGGCCTGGCCAGTGCTGCGGCAAACTTTTGATGAATATCCGCAGGCATCTGTAGCTGTTCAAGCTGCAGTTGTCCGGCCGCCTGGTCAAGCAGTCGCAGCACCACGCGCTCACCAAATGAAGACGGGATGGTCGAGACGCGGATGTCGACCACATGCCCGGCCAGACGCACACTGATCCGGCCATCCTGTGGCAGACGCTTCTCGGCAATATCCAGCCGTGCCATCACTTTCAGGCGCGAGACCAGCACAGGCCCCAGTTCCGCCTTGGGTGACAGCACGTCACGCAGCACGCCGTCCACACGAAAGCGCACGGACACGCGATGCTCGAATGGTTCAATGTGCACATCCGAGGCCTGTTCACGCACGGCCTGCGAGAGAACCGCATTGATCAGACGGATCACCGGGGCATTGTCTGTATCAGACAGCAGGTCGCTATTGCGCGGAATATCGTCGACCAGTGCGGTCAAATCAAAATCGTCGCCGAGTTCGTCGGCTGCACGTTGCGCATCATCAGCGCCGCTTTGATACAGTTGTGTCAATCGTTGTTGAAATTCATCTGCCGGCAAACGCTCTGCAGTGAACGCCGTCTTCAGCACCCGCCTCAGCTCCAGCATCACCGGCAGGGCAAGCTCGTTGCGGCAATAGACTTCCCCACCATCCAGCAGCACACCGTTGCTGGCAGCAAATTCGTAGGGCAACAGGTACTGGGTGTTCACGGTTGCGGCTCCGCAGCGCCTCGTGACATTGTTTCCCATTCCGGCAATACCGGCATCCCGATGCGATCAAACAGAACACCGTCAATTGGCAGCTGGCGTAGTTGCTGATCGCGGATAAGCTGGTACTTTTCAGCCGTGGCGCCTCGCAGGGCAGCATCGTCACGCAAAATGGTCGGTCGGATAAACACCAGCAGGTTGGTTTTCTGCACAGAGCTGGACGTCGATCTGAACAATCGGCCAATGCCGGGCACACTCCCCAGCAGCGGCACGCGCGTCTCACTCTGAATCACATTGTCGCGAATCAGCCCGCCCAGCACTACGGTTTCACCATCGGCCACTGTCACCCGGGTTTCAATCTTGCGCTCATTGGTGATCAGGTCTACCGCGCCGGCTTTCTGCGAGATACTGGAAATTTCCTGACTGATATCCAGTGCCACTTTGTCGCCCCGATTGACGTGCGGCGTCACTTTTAATGTCGTGCCCACGTTTTGCCGGTTGATGGTCTGAAAAGGACTGTTTACGCCGCCCGAATTGCCGGTATTGGTATAGGAGCCGGTGATGAACGGTACGCTCTCACCCACCGTGATCACCGCCTCGGTGTTGTCTGTGGTGAGAATATTTGGTGTCGACAGAATGTTGGCGCCGGAGTTGGCCTGCAGCAAATCTATCAGGGCCAGCAGGTCAGTGCTGCCACCCAGCCGGCCCAACCCTATGGTCTGTCCGGCTATGCCCGCCAGACCTGCCGCCAGGCCGGTCAATGCTTCCTGACGGTCTTCGTTGAGCGCGCCTTCGGTGATCTGCCCCAACTGCTGGAGATTGTTACCTGCATCAAAACTGCTGGCAAAACCTCCGCTGTCATCGCGGAACAGCCACTGTATGCCCAGGTTCTGCCCGACATCATCATTAATCTCAACAATGATCGCCTCAACCAATACCTGCGCACGTTGAATATCCAGTCGTTGCACAACGTCCATCAATGAATCGATCAGGTCAAGATCGGCAGTAATGATCAGGGCATTGTTATCCGGGTCAGCTTCAATACTGGCTGTGCGTGTATTGCCGGTTGTACTGCCAGCACCGGCTTCGGTACCGCCGGTACCGGGCAGATCATACGTGCTGCGCACTACCTCGGTCAGCACTTCGGCTACACGCACGGCGCTGGCGTACTCCAGATACACGACCCGGGTATTGCCGGTCTGCTCACGGGGCTGGTCCAGCAGAACGATCAGATTGCGGATATTGTCACGCTGGCGTTGCCCACCGGTAATCAGAATCGCATTGGTGCGGGTATCCGCATTGATCTGCAAGCGGGTGTTTGCCGGCTCCTGATCAGCCTGCTGGGGATCTTCGTTCATGTCGCGCAACAGACCGACAATGTCAGCGGCTTTGGCAAACTGCAAGCGCACCACTTCAGTTTCCGGCACCGATGACTGATCAATGCGCTCCAGTATCTGTCGAATCCGTTCTATATTGGCCACAGTATCCACCAGCACAATCATGTTGCCAGCGGGATAGGCCGACATCTGTCCGTTACTCTGTGATACCAGCGGGCGCAGTACCGGCAACACCTGTGACACGGAGACGTTTTCCAGCTGGATGGCTTCAGTCACATATCTGCTGCTGTCAGCGGGGTCATAGGAAGAAAACGGCAGCGGGGCCGAGCGGGCTTCCTGCGTCGGCAGGATGCTCACCATGTTGTCACCGGTTTCCACCGCAGTAAACCCGTTTACATCCAGTGCCCGCTGAAAAATGTTGTAGTAGGTTTCTGCGTCCACCGGCGTGCTGCTGATCACCGTCATCTGACCACGCACCCGGGGATCAATGATCATTGTTTTGCCGGTGACATCCTGCACCGCACGGATCACTTCCAGTATGTCGCTGTCCCGAAAATTGGGTGTCCAGCGCTCATCCTGAGCAAACCCTGCCTGGGGTGCCATAAATGCTGCCATAAAGACTGCCATCAGGGTGACCGCCAGGGTCAGCAACGGCATAAACTCACGTCTCGGATGTCGGCTTGTGATCATTGTTTCTCTCATATCAGGGTAATCTCAGGCTTGCCCGGTTCAGATTGACAGTCACCTCAGTGCCATCTCGATCAATGCGCAGATTGACCGCCTCTGACTGTTCAAGTCGCGCTATCAGGGCGGGCAGTTGCATCACATCTGTCACGGACTCGCCATCGATCGCCGTAATCAGATCCCCCACCCGCAACCCGGCGGGAGACAGGATATCGACCCGGCTGCCATGTCGAATCTGCAACCCACGCGGCCGACCGTCTTCCTGATAGACACCCAGGCGGATGATATTGTTCAGCGAACCGGACTCAGACAACACCTGTTGTGAGGCCGCAACGGGTGCCGCGCTCTGTCCTTCATCAACCGGTCGGACCTGCCCTTGCGGTTCGTACATACGAAGACGTTCTTCGCGGCCGTTATTGTCCAGCGTTACAAATTCATTAAACACAGAAACCAGTCTGACGCCTGTCACGGTGCCAGTGATTTGTTCACCTGGCCGGTAAACCCGCTGTACATCACCAGCAGCAATGATCGCCTGTGATTGCTGTGGCACGCTGCTGACAACAGCACCGCGCAATACAAGCTGCAAACGTGTGTCGGCGGCAGAACTCGCCGTTATTGCATCAGGCAGTGATACCAGTCCGGCAGCGCCCGTTAAAACAAATGCCTCGCGGATAGCCATTAGGTCAATACTGCTTGCAGAGCCGGGATTGCCGGTGGATCCGGGGAGGCGTAAGTCGGGCGGCGTTGCGGTCAGCGCTATTGATGATTGCGGTGCCGGCATCAACACCCAGAACAGGCGCGCCAGACTGTGTCCCGCCCAGAATAACATTACCAGCATAAACAGTAATGTTATCCAGGGCCGAAAACGGAGGTTTCTCAAGCGGATGTTCAGTGTTGTCTCCCGCGACGAATCAGAATTTCCAGCTGAGGTCCAGCCGCAAACGTGATCCGGTTTCTACATCAATGATTGTCACATCATTCTGCTTGAATTCACGGTTCTCATTCAACAGGTTCTGTGCACGTAAACGAACAGTCACACGATCTGTCGGATAATAAGAATACGTCAGATCCAGTGAATGGAAAGGGTTTTCGAAAGCGTCAGGAGCCTGGTTACGACCACCAAAGAAAACCCGCTCACCGAACACGTTATACAGCAACGACACTGCATGCTCACCATTGTCCGAGTCGTAACCCAATTGTGTGTTAACCACATACTCCGAATGTCCAGTCAGGCGACGATTAAGACTGGTTTGAGAACTGGTTGCATCAAAAGTCAGTTCTGAATCACTCAGCACCAGGTTACCACTGAGAAAGAAGCCACGGCCGATATTTTTCAGACCTTCAAACTCGATGCCGTATATCTCACCAGTTTCGGCGTTTTCAAAACTCAGCAGGCGTGCATCCTGCGGGCCAGGACGTTCCACCCGCTCGATCGGATTGGTGATGTCCTTGTAAAACAGCGATACCGTCAGGTTGTCGCCGTTGTCAAAAAACATTTCTGTACGCAAATCAATATGCTCGATATCCGAGAATATCAGGTTGGGGTTACCCTGCACCCGGTCATTCAGCTCAGGATCAATAAACTGGATATCCGCGTATTCACGCAAGTCGGGTCGTACCACGGTTTTTCCGTAACCCAGGCGGACCTGAAAATTGTCCGTGTTAAACAGACCATCCCGCATGTATGTCAGAGCGGCAGCTGGATAGTAGTCATCATCACGCAATGCCACGGTAGTGCCAGGCTGTTTCATGTCTTCTATGATCGCGTTCAGTGAATTGCCCGAAAAATCCAGCAAATTCAATGGCAACACGCCGCGAGCAAAATCTTCCCAGCGCACACCAACAGTGGCGCGCCAATTGTCCGCAAAGTAGGCATCCACCGAACCGAATGCAGCCGTTTTGGTTTCCCCGGCGACATAGCTCTCAGTACCGAAGTTGGAGCCCATATTCAGGAAAAAGCCATTACCGGCATCAGCCAGATTCTGATCGCTGAATACTTGCGAAGGCAAACCTTCCCGGTTAGTGGCGCCCATTACAATATTGGCTGTGTAGCCATAGTACTCTCGCGCTTTTTCACTGTAGTTGTAACCACCACTGACCGTACCATTGGTAAAGCCCAGATCAAACTGTGCGTCAAACTGACCGCCCCAACTCTCGACATTATCATCAAGGTTAAGGAAGGCAAATTGTGCTGACGAACCATTGTTGACCGTAGAGCTCAAAAAGGTCTGAGATGTCGGGTCTACTATATTGGTTGATTGCACGGTGCTGGCATTGGGTACTTCGGTAGTTGCACGCGCATCGGAATAGAACCAGTTAACATCCAGCTGGGTGACAGGATCGAAAAATGCCGGCAGGGTCAGGAAATCCAGATCGTAGGGCTCAATTGTGTGCTCACCGGTAACCTGATTGACAACCAGCTCCCGCTTTTCCAGACGCGCGACATTGGTCTTGCGCTGTCGACCGCCTGCCAGCTGAAAGTCCGGGTTGAACCCCAGAACAATTGATGACTGATCTTCATCATCACGCAACACATAGCTGTTGGTGCTGATCTTGTGTCGATCCTGATAATTGAGACTGAGATTCACTGCGCCTGTCAGGCTTTCATTGGACAGGGTGCGCTGCACGTTACGAAAGTCTTCCTCAGGATTGTTGAAACTTTGTTCAAACTGATTCGAGTTTCGGGTCGACTCGCCAATTGCCACATTGACCATTGCACCTACCGACCAGTCGTTTGTGATATCAAACGCGTTGCCCAGAGTGACAGAGGCACTGGTATCCGGGTTCAGTGACGTTTCGCCTTCAATGGCAACGTCGCGATTCAGTGACAACATCAGATCCCGATTGATTTGCTCGCCTGCCTGGCGCTGCTCAAGTGTCGGCACACTGACATCCGGAAATTCAAAACGGGTGATATTGGCCGGACGGATATCGCCCTGATATTTGTTGATGGCTGCCATGATATTCGCAGGCAATCCGCCCTGGTCTCCTAGGTTGCGGATACCTTTGCCAGAGTTTTCTGTATTCCAGCCCGCACCAACAGACACATTGAATATCAGCTCATCTGGCGTACCACGGGTACGGATATTTACGTTGCCACCGCCGAACGCTGCGGGCTGATCGGCAGAGTAAGCCTTGTGAACTTTCACCGACTCAAGGATGGATGCTGGAATGTAATCCAGTGGAATAACATTGCGGCTCAACTCGGGAGAAGGGATCTCTGCGCCATTAAGCGTTGCGCTGGAATAGCGCTCGCCCAGTCCACGAACGTAAATATATTTGCCGTCCACCAGTGACAGCCCGGTTACCCTTCGCAGCGCCATTGCCACATCTGAGTCACCCGCTCTGGTTATCTGTTCAATGCCGACTACTTCAGCTGCAAACGGCTGCTCCACACGCTCCATGATGATGGACCGGGCAGCATCACGCAGGCGCCCCATTACCATGATTTCTTCTATCTGCGGTGCAGCGACCGGCACTGTTGCCTGCCCGGTTTGTGCACTCACGGACATGGACTGGATTCCTGTCAATGCAACGGCTACTGCCATTGCAATTTTACGTTTTTGCCACTTGATCATCTTTTTCATCATCATAACCTGTCAAATTAGTCAGCTGTGGAAACTCGGACGGGGATAAGTCCTTGACGGTCTTATCCCCGTGAGTCTGCGCTCAATCGATCAACGCACTCAGTTACAGACCAGTGGTCCAGCCCGACACCCAGTCATCGCCTTCTTTTACCGCACCGATGAAATCAACCGCTTCAAAGAAGGAGCTGCTACCGGCACTACCCAGCGCTGGCGGTGCATCTGCCGCAAAACTGTCACGCAGACGCGTCACATCAAACACGTCGACACTGATCGCGCCGCCGTTGGCATCGGTAAATGACGGAGCAGTTATGTATGCCGTCGGATTGGCAGAACTCAAATCCTTGATCAGTGTTGCAGGCAGGTTGGCAGAAGCGTCGACCACGGCATTGCCGCTGTTTGTCCACCAGGCACGCAGATCGAAACCGGCACTTGAAGAAATTTTCAGTGCTTCGGTACAGGCTATGACGTTGCCTGATGCGGCGCTGATACCAGATGAAACACCGGCGATAGTTTGTGAACTCTCAATCTCGAAGCATTCATTGCTGGCCATGCCATCAGCATTGGATGTGATGATGGAGTTGTACTGCTCGAAGTAAGAACCTTCACGATACAACGGACCTTCAGCATCACCTTTGGACGAAGGTGCTGTGCCGCCATTGGTGTCAATATTAGATGTAATACAGGTCATGTTCGATACACGGCCTTTGGTGAACGGCGCGATATCATCGGCCGCACTGCTACCGGTATTATCGGCTTCGATGCATCGGTTTGAGCCGGACGTTTGTACAATAAGCGCAAACTGGATATCACCAACCCAGCCTTCGGAGTAGTCGATGGAGTCATCACCAACATTCACAGCCACTACATTTTTCAGATCAACTGCGCCGCCAAACATTTCAAAACCGTCATCCAGCGTGGTGTAAACCTGAACGTATTCAAGGGTCGTGCCTGAACCAACGCCATTCAGCGTCACGCCATTCAGCTCATCACCTTCTACCACTTCGAAGCCTGCATGACGAACCTGCACATAACGCAGCACGCCAGAATTCTCGGCGTTGTTGGTGCCACCGTAGGTTGCCGGGCGGCCTTCGGCTGTTACGTGACAGCCGTGCACATTGTTGGCGGTGGACTGACGATCAGCATCTGAACACTTGTTGGTCAGACCATTACCATTAATCTGCAACCCACCCCACAAACCACGATCCGAATCTGTTGCCTGACCGTCACGCAGATCTCGCACAGCACTGAAAATAATTGGCTTTGCTTTGGTACCATCAGCAATGATGCGCGAACCGCGGGAGATACGCACATAGTCCTCAGAGTTGAAGAAAGCCAGCTTGGATCCCGCACCTATGGTCAGCGAGGGGCCTTCACCATCCTGAGGAATGCGCACACCCTGGGCAGCAGAGTTGGCGTTAACATCCTGACCAACAAACAGACTGTCTTCAAAGATATGCAAACCGCCATTTGACAACTCATTGATCACCAGATCAGTCGTCAAAGGACGGGTGTCGCTGACAAACGTATTTGAGTAGGTGCAGTTGGTGCCATCAAACGACCCCTGCACTGTCTGACCTGACACCGTGTAGCTGGCACAAGGGTTTACTGTAGGGGTGTTGTCACCGCCGGTCACCGTGCTGTTGTTGGAATTGCTGACGCTTGTCGTTGGCGCCAGAGTCACACCACCACCATCGCAGGCGGTAATTGCCGCGGCCAGCACGCTTACGCTGAAAATTGTCTTGATGTTCATATTGTCGAGCACTCCCTTTTTGAGTCGGATATCAGGTATGGGAGCGATCCTAACCAAGTAATTTGTCAGCAATGTGACAGGGATAAAAAAGTTTCACCTTTTCAAAAATATTTTCCGAATCTGGAATAATTTCAATTTATTCATACAGTTATGTATTTTTTTGAACAATATCTGACGACGTCAGCCAGTGTGGTAGCATTGTCCCCAGACATTGCACATGACATCACACACCCGCTGGCTGGAGGTTCCACACTATGCTATTCCGACAACTTTATGACGCCGTATCATCCACTTACACATACCTGCTGGCTGCTGAGGATTCGCGCGAAGCGATTATCATCGATCCCGTGTTTGAGCAGATGCATCGCGACCTGGCGCTGCTACGGGAACTGGACCTCACGTTAAAAATTGTTGCTGATACGCATGCCCATGCCGACCATGTAACAGCAGCATGGATCCTCAAACAGAAAACCGGTTGCCGGATAGCATTGGCCGCAGCGGCCGGTGCCGAAAATGTGGATATACCATTGCAACATGGGGATCAGTTTGGCGTTGATGGCCTAACGCTGGAAGTTCGTGCCACCCCCGGCCACACCAATGGCTGCCTGACGTATGTGCTGGCAGACCGCAGCATGTGTTTTACCGGTGACACCCTGCTGATTCGTGGCTGCGGTCGCAGTGACTTTCAGCAGGGCGACGCCGCACGGCTGTTCCATTCGATTACTGATCAGATTTTCACTTTGCCTGACAGCTGTATTGTGTACCCGGCGCACGACTACAGCGGGCGGACAGAATCCTCCGTCGGTGAGGAAAAGCAATTCAACCCGCGTGCCGGTGGCGTGGCTAATGAAAAGGATTTTGTGCATTACATGAACGCCATGCAGCTGCCACATCCGAAAAAACTTGCCGAAGCCCTGCCCGCCAACATGCGCAGTGGCATGCCTGACGACGGCAAATTGCCACCCGAGCCGGACTGGGCCGATATCCGTATCACTTATGCCGGCATCCCGGAAGTCGAGCCTGAGTGGGTCATACAGAATCAACCCTCAGTGACGATTGTTGATGTCCGGGAAGCAGATGAAGTTGATGAGCCACTGGACGGTCTGAACAACGCCATGAGTATCCCGTTGAGTCAGTTGCGTGATCGCCTGGCCGAGGTGCCAACAGACAAGCCGGTTGTGACACTGTGCCGTTCCGGCAAGCGCTCATCGCTGGCGCTTGGTATCCTCAAAGCCGCCGGCCATGACAAGGTTGCCAACATCCATGGCGGCGTGCTGCACTGGAATACACGATAGACGTATCATTCAGCACGCGTTAATCATCACTTGCATACGCTGTCTTCGAGACTCAGTCATCGAGGACAGCAAAATGACAGCAACAATCGCTTTTCGAATTATCTTAAGCAGTCTGCTTGGCATCAGCATGTTGAGCGCAACTTCCGGCGCACTGGCCAGGGACAGCAGCGTCTCCAGCGCCTGCGCAACACTGGAGTTCATGGCCAAAATGACCGCACTCAACCTTGTGCTGCCGTCCGGCCAGGATCGCATGAGCGAGCTGGACGCTGTCCAGTCAGCCCTGGTGGAAATGAATCGACTGGCGTGTCAACCGGTCATGCACACCGATGTCACTCGTTTTCAGAGTACGTACGACAATGCCATGCGGGTATCTGATGACCTTCACAACAGTGCCTGGTATTTCCCCAATGGCCAGCTGTTTGTCAGTCGCCCCGGGCGCGATACCGCAGTCTACTATCCCAACGGGCAGGTCATGGCGTTCGGATGGATGGGCGGCGGGCAAACCATCTACTGGCCCAATGGTAACCCGGCCACGTTCAGCTTCAGGACGATAAACGAGGCGTGGTACTACCCCGACGGTCACATAGTCACCTACCTTGCCGGTGTAAGCGGTGCGCGCTGGTTCTACCCCTTCGCCAGACTGGACGGCCAGGTGGGTCAGGAGATGATCTCGGCTGACTGGGGTGTTAATGGCGAATACTTCAGCGCACTTCAGTTCAACCGCAATGGTCTCGTTTTTGTCCGACGCGAACGGATACGCGACAAACTGGTCCTGTCCGAAACTGAACTGCTGGATGTGCCGGGCGTGCTGCTGATGATAACCAGACTGTATCAGGCGCCAGACAATGCCAGATTGTTTATTCCGGGAGACGGCAGCATTACGGGCGCTCCGTGGTAAATCCCTGTGATGGTTTACAGCCGGCTGGCCTGCCAGGTGCTGGCCGTCTCACCAGACGCCGGACTCTGGCAGGTCAGCCGGGAATTGATGCACGCGGGCATCTCTTCCTCCGAGTGACTGACATACACGATATGTGTGCAACCAAGACCGGCAATCTGATCCACCACACCCAGCAGCATCACCCGATGATAGTCATCCAGCCCGACACAGGGTTCATCCAGAATCAGAATCAATGGTGTTTTGACCATGGCGCGCGCCAGCAATACCAGCCGCTGCTGGCCAAATGACAATTCGTGATACCTGGCGCCAGACAGATCATCAAGCTGGAGTACCGAGAGCCATTCACGGGCGGCCGCCAGTTCGTTTATGCCGGCGTTGTCATAAAGCCCCATGGAATCGAAGCAACCACTGACCACCACGTCAAGCACCTTCCAGCCTTTGACATACCGGTTGTGGAGCTCATTGGATACTACACCAAACTTTGCCTTGATATCCCACACCGATTCACCGGTGCCGCGTCGGCGTCCAAACAGAGTAACAGGTTGACCGTAGGCTTTATGATTCTCTCCGTTAATCAGGCTCAGGAGTGTGGATTTGCCACAACCATTCGGCCCCTCGATCAGCACGTGATCCCCCCAGTGCATTTGCCAGTGTAGGTCCTGTATCACTGGCCTGTCACCATAGGACGCACAAACGCCTTCAAGTACTATAAGCGGCATATCCGGATCCGCGGCAATCTGGCTATGCCGCGTCCGTGCGGCAAGGTGATCATTGCCCGCCAACACCGGAATTCGCGGACGCCGACTCTCAAACGCAGCGAAGGCAGGCCCCCGGCGAACAGCATCTGACAGACCCTGATCAACTATTTTCAGGGAGTCCATCAGTGCGAGATGAGTAATACCCGGCAGCACGTCACTGGCGCGCCGGGACAATTGCAGCATACAGTTGTCCGGCGCCATCCATGCAGACAGGGTCTGCCTGATAGCGCCGGCGCTACGGCGATCAATGCTTTCCAGCGGACTGTCCAGAATCAGGACTTTCGGCTGACTGTACAACGCTCTGGCCAGCATGGCGCGGCGCAACTGCCCGGATGACAAAAAACGGATTCCGCGGTCAGCCAGATCCGCGATCTCCAGCAGTGTCAGCAACTGGTCAAGCTGCCCGGTTCCGGAGTCTGTGGTGCGCCGGCCTGCCTGTACCAGCAGTCTCACGGTTGTACCCTGATCAACAGCGGACACAGTGAACTCGCTGATATCATGCCGGCTGTCGCGCTGCCACAGCGCCTGCTGTACTTCAAATGAAACAATACAGATATCCGTCCGGGGATCAAACCCGGCCTGGTAGCTGACGTGACCACGCGCCAGCACAAGCTCTCCCGTGACAACAGCGGCCAGCAGGGACTTGCCTGCGCCATTACCGCCCAGCAGACACCAGTGCTGACCTGCCTTGAGCGAGAAGTCTGCAATGTCCAGCTGACAATTCGCCGAGATGCGACAATTCAGCTTGCGGACATTCACCAGCGACTGCATTGACATGTCAGGGCCGGTTGCCCAGCGCCCGTTGCATGACTTCGTTCTGGATATTCATGAAATGCCCGACGGAGCGGCGCCAGTACTCTGAGTTATGACGTCCCGGCGACTGCATATATTCGAATGCCACATCGTTTAACAGCAGAATCTGCATAAACTCCCGCGCATCATTCAGCAGATCATCTTCCAGGCCGCCGTCCAGATAGAAGTGCGGTAGCTGACTCTTTGAAAGTTCGTAGATGATACTGAACGGATCGTAGGCCAGCGCCTGCTCTGATGTCGAAAAATCCACTCCCTGCGGATTTCTGTCATCCTGGGCGCTGAATCCCGGAATATCGATGATCGCGGAAATCATGGCATCGGCTCGTGCCAGCTCAGGCGAATCGGCCGTGCTGCGTGGTCTGGGTGCTGGCTGCCCTGCTGCAATGGCATCGGCCCGATTTCTGGCATGCTTCAATGCGCCGCTGGTACTGGCAACCGATACAAACATGTGCGGATGGCGCAAACCGAGCATGACCGCTCCGTAGCCTCCCATGGACAACCCGCCGATAGCCCGGCCTTCGCGGCGCGCCTCGGTGCGAAAGTTGGCATCCACATGTCCAATCACGTCCTCAATGATGTGGTCTTCCCAGTTGTTACTCTGTTCATTCGCGCTTTCGGCATAGTTGATATACCAGCTGTTTCCCGCATCCGGCATGACCACAATCAATTCACCAATGTCACGCGCGTAAAAGGCAGCCCCCAGATTGCGGCCCCATACCGTATAGTTCTGCATGTAACCATGGAGCAGATAGAGAACGGGATAACGCTTGTCTGAACGCTCATAATCCTCAGGCAGCACAATGTCGTACTTCATCTGCCTGTTGACGGCAGGACTGAAAAACGTCTCTGTGTGTAGCCCTGCCGGTAATGTCACGGGCGCCTGGGCAAACGAGACCAGTGGCAAAACAAGCAGGCCCAGCAGCACCAGGGTATATCGTTTATATTGCAGCAGCATCAGCCAGCACCTCATCAGTTCAACGCTATCGGCGCTGTATACATCTCTCTGTCACCGACGCTGGCAGCTTCCCGACACTCGCCCTTGATCAGAAAACGACGAAACGTCTGCTCGCGATGGCGCTCAAAAAAACCTTCGCGACAATAACCTGTCAGATCCAGAATTGCCTGCACCCGCTCTGTCACTTCAAATTCACCTGTCATGACATCACGCCTGCGTGGCTCACGGTTCGCATTCCGGTCTGTGCCCGGAGGACCCGACTGCTGTGTGTTCAGGTAGTCGCGCTGGAACGTAAAAAATTTTGTGCCATCCTCCGTTATCTCTGGAATCAACTGCTCCATTGCCGGTGGCGCCTGCCAGTTCAGCCCCCCACCGCATGCAGTGACAAAAACCGCCATCAGTGGCAGGGTCTTGGTGGAAAAGAACATTGACCAGGTTGATTTCATAGTTTATCCATTAAATACCCGATTCAGTATTGATCGCCGCCCAGACCAGCGACTTGAACAGCGCCGACAGGTTGAATGCGCCCGATGGCTGAATCTGTAACATTAACACAGCGCTCAGTCCGGTTTCAGGATCCGCCCACGAAAATGTACCCAGTGAACCGTTCCAGCCAAATTCGCCATTGTTGCGGAAGAAGGGACTCTGGCTCGCATCAATGACCACACTGAAACCATACCCCCACCCCAGATCCGCCATGGGATTTGGTGGTGACAGCATAATAGGCAGCAGTTCATCCGACAGCTGGTTTTGTGTCATTGCTGCCACGCTCTCGGCGCTCAACACCTGTCTCCCGTTCAGCTGACCTGCATTAAGAACACTTTGCAGAAAACGCAGATAGTCCGGTACGGTGCTGATCATGCCCGCAGCACCCTCCAGCAATGGAGGATCCATGGTAATCGGGATGGCCATGGGCGGCTCACTGACCATCCCCTGATCCGTCAGTCGATAGACAGTGACAAGTTGATCCAGACTTTCCGGTGGAACATAAAAACCGCTGTGCGGCATTTGCAGGGGATCAAACACATGCTGCCGTAAATAATCGTCAAATGCCATGCCTGAAACCACTTCCACAATACGCCCCAGCACTGTCGTGGATATACTGTAATTCCATTGTGAGCCGGGCTCTGCTATCAAGGGTACTGCCGCCACCTTGTCTGCCAGTTGTGCCAGCGTGTCGGCACGTGAGCGCACCTGGTGGCGCCGATATAAGGCACGGTCACGGTGACTCAGACCGCCGATATGCAATAACAGGTCGCGGACAGTGATCTCTCGCTGCGGAGATACGGTGGGACTGTCAAAATCAGTGGGATCACTGAAGAGCTGCAGGTCAGAAAACGATGCAATATAGCGGGATACAGGATCAGACAGCGCCAGCTTGCCGGATTCAATCAGTTGCATGACTGCCATCGAGGCAATCGGTTTGCTCATTGAACGAATCTGGAACATGGCATCGTCCCGCATGGCAATCTGCTGTTCAACGTCCTGCCAGCCCATGCTCTGCAGATAAACTATCTTGCCGTGACGGGCAACACCAGCCACAAGCCCGGGCACATGCCCCGAATCCACATAATGGCGCAACGCCTGGTCAGCCAGTGCCAACCGGGAGGCAGACACGCCCGCCTCCTCCGGGGCGACAACCGGCAAGGCCTGAGCCATATGCGGCATCAGCAGGAGCAACAATAACAATCCGTTTATCTTCATAAGCCAGCTCGTGAACCATCACAGCAATATAACGCCGGAAAAATAAATCATAAAAAAAAAAGGGGAGCAAAAGCTCCCCTTTTTATATGCCAACCTCTTGGGTTAACAGCTTGTGTTACTGCGCACTGCTGACCAGGTTTGCATCAGCTTCAGCGGTGCTGGTCTGATAACGGCTCTGGTCTGCAAACTTGTAGTAGACCTGACCGAAGAACATCTCATCCCAGCTCTGGTCACCCCAGGGCACGGAGCGTGACGGATCCGGGTTAGCCAGGTTCTGCTCGGAGTTGTCAAACGCACCGGTTGCTACAATGCGCGTACCGGCAGGCACAAACTTATACTCAGCCAGCTTGTACTCCATCTGCCAGTTATAGTCGTAGTTGGCGATATTCGCCAGCATCTCCGTGGTACCGTCAGGATAATGCGCTTCAAAGCGCATGTACTTGCCACGGAAGTGCATGTGCGGCAGGAAGCTATGCACGTAGGCATCATCAGGGATCACAATCTGTGCCTGTTGCTCGAAATTCGGATCATAAGGAGGAATATTGGTCCATGTAGGTGTAAAAATACACGCACATTCACCAGTCATACGCTCTTCCGGAATTTCGTCTTCGCCATAAAACCAGACACCGATACGGCTGGCGTCAACGGCTTCACGGCCGGTTGTGGTGTAGTGCAGCTGAATGGCGATGGTTGAGCCATCCATTAACAGACCACCCGTGTTGGGTTCTTCCACATAGGGTGCAGCACCGGGAATATACGGCGTGATGTATGCCAGGTTCGGGTCAGGTGTTCCGACAAAACCACGGCCGCTTGGCCGCTCACCTGGTTTGAACAGCGCGTTCAACGTATGGTGCAGTACGGTTCGGTCGCCCGGCATGTACTGGCTTGCCTTCACATAGTGATCTTTGCCATCTGGCAGATTTATCGGTATGAACTCATACCGGTAATCCAGTACACCAGTGGCCGGAACCTGCTGCTCCGGAATTTCGATGATGTAATCCGGCTCGCCGAATGCCCACTCAGTCGGTGGCCACTCGATCATTGCCAGTGGGTCAGTAGCGCCATCCTTGACAGAACCGGCAGCAATCCAGTCCAGCACCTTGCGCTGATCTTCAAACGGCACAACGTAGCTGTTGCGGAAGTTGCCAACGTGCGGATCCATCTGACCCGGCGGCATACGCTTGGTCATCATGACCTCGCGAATCATTGGGCTCCAGCCCTGCACCATCGCATGGCTGTTCAGTGCAAACGGTGCAACTCCACCTTCACGGTGACAGGCGGCGCAGTTCTCGGCAATGATCGGCGCGACATCTTTCTCGTATGAGACATCGCTTGGGTTACGTTCTACGTACTTTACCTCTGTGCCCGTGGCCGCAACATAAGCATTGCTGACCGGCTGACCAGCGACAACAGCGGCCATTGCATCTGCAAATGCCTGTCCGGCATCACCCCGGTAGATCACCCGGAAGGACTTGGGATCGTAAATGACCGCCTCCCCGACACGCTCAATGCCAATCGATTCAGACACGGCCTGAACGTCATCAATCAGCACCGGAATGTCAGTGCCAAGAGCAGCAACGTCTGCTGCTACCGCAGCACGCTCCTGGCCCTGAGGATTGATCATCATGAAGACAATACCCTGATCTTCGTATTTGGCTTTCAGGGAGCTGAACTGGCCAAGTGCCTCGCGGGTTTCTGCCGCACCATTGCTCTGCACCAGGAATGCAACCGCCTTGTTGTTATCGTACCAGGCCATATGATGGAAATAACCTTCATGGTCCAGTAACGCAAAGTCGCCGACTCTTTCATCTGCGGCGTGACTGACACTGGCACCAATACTCAGCGCCATCGCTGTCAATGCCGTGCCGGCAGCCATTCTGCCTTTTTTCTGCAACCAACTGATCATACTACCCTCCAACAATTAATGTCCGACAGGCTCAACGAGCTGCCTGATACCCTACGACTATAAATCTGTTCTTGTATCGTCTTGTATTGCCTGATGTTACCCGTATTTGTTACGTGTGTTGCCTGACCTGCGAATTCGGCTATTCCCTGGCTTGCGTACTCTGCGGGCTTCGTCAAAAAATGAGCCCATTCATCTTTTTGATCGTATCATTCAGACAGCCAAAGTCAAATGACAAAAGTCATTTTATGATCAACTGCGCCCAATAACAGTGTACACGGGATGAGCTGCAACACCGACCTGACCTCCGGGTCAGGTTAACATTGCCCTCAATGCATTGCGGAGACTTTTACGGAACGCCTCGGGCGTGTGAAAACCGCACAAAAACCCCTGCAGTAAATGGTAATACAGCGCAAAGGCACTCCAGGCAGTTGTGCCAGTGTAAAGATCCTTGGTCAAACGGCCATCCCGCCTGGCTTTCTCAATTAATTTCATCAGCTTGGAGTAAGTACGACGCGTAATCTGATCAATGTCCTGACGTCGCTGCTCTGTTGTTGAAAAGGACAATTCTTTCAGCACTGTCCGGGACAACACCGGATCCTGCATGTGGTAATTGATGTGTCCATCAAAAAACACCATCAACTGGTCCAGTAAGGGCGCTTCCGGATCAATACAGGCATAAGACTGCTCTATCATGCTCAGGATATCATCCTTGAAAACCAGCACCAGCAGGTCTTCCTTGCTCTTCGCATACAGATACAGCGTACCCAGGCCGACATCGGCCTCTGCGGCGATATCCTGGATGGTTGTCGCGCTAAAACCGTTATCGACAAATAGTTTGCGGGCAGCGGCCACGATTCGCTGCAATCGAATCAGTTTTTTTCTTTCTCGCAACCCCAATGAGGCAAACGCCGGATCGTCAGCCAGACTTTCCGGCACTTCCGAGTGCGAAACCGCATTGTTACCGGCCATGTTGAACCACCCTGAATAATTTCGGGCTAAAGATTAACACACTCAGGTATGGCACAATAAGCCAATTTTACAAGCAGGTTGATTCATGAACACAGAAATTGGCAACGAAGATGCACTGAGTATCGCCGCATTCCTGGGGGCGTCATCCGCTCCGGTGACACTATTCAGTTTGTCGTGGTGCTCCTATTGCCACGCCGTCAAACAGCTGTTGAAACAGCTGAAAATTCCCTTTGATGAAGTGGAACTGGATACCGGCCGCTACCGTGAACCGGCACTCAATGCCAGTTTGCGCACCGAGTTGCGCAAAATGACGGGCAGCAATACGTTGCCGCAGGTGTTTGTAGGACGCATCAGTGTTGGTGGATATACGGAAACCAGCGCTGCCGCCAGAAGTGGCAAATTGCAGAAATTACTGGCTGAAAACCCGAAAACCTGATGTCCCGGAAGCCTGAGACGTCGATAGCCTGAAACTTGCATAGACCTGAAACTTGTATAGAAAGGAACCCTGATATGGGCGAAGCATTTTTCCGCACCCTGCACATGCTGGGCATACTCGGTCTGGCGGCGGGCGTCATCATCGCTATTATGGCGACCCGACCCTCGCTCGCCCGGGATGACGTAACCGGGCTCAGCAAGGTGTACATCATGAGCCTGATTGCACTGCTGATAACAACTGTCGCAGGACTGAGCCTGTGGTTCTGGGTAGGTAAACCAGCTGATTTTTTTACGAACAACCCGGTATTTCAGGCCAAAATGGGGTTATTTGTGATCCTGGCCGGACTGATCGGATGGCCTGCCGCCGTTTTCCACCGACTCGCCTCCCGAATGCCGGAAGAGCTTCAGGAAGCGAATATTCCGCCAACGATACAGCGGCTGCAGAAGTCTGCTATCCCCCTGCTGCTGGTACTGCCGATACTGGCTTATCTGATGGCCCGGGGTATCGGCTACTGAAACAACGGAAACTGCATCAGTTGCCCGTGAGCACCGTCTGCAGCCACTCGGAGATATCGCGAATTTCTGCCGGGCATACCGAATGCTGCATGGGGTAGGTGCTGTACTCCGGCTCATAGCCTTTGGACAACAGCGCCTGCACACTCTGCCTGCCCAGCGATTCATCAACCACCGGGTCTGCTGTGCCGTGAAATATTCGTATGGGTAAGTGCCGGTTCGCCGGACTTATCGCTACTGTTTCCGCGGTCGGAAAATAGCTGGACAGGGACATGATGCCTGCCAGCGGGTGCGGACAACTCAGGCCCGCCTCCAGCGCCACTGCTCCGCCCTGGGAGAAACCACCCACCACAATTCGCCTGCTATCAATTCCCGCCGCCATCTGCTCCTCAACAATCTGGTGGATGGCAGTCGCGGACTGACGTAACTGCTTCACATCAGCGCGATTGTCCTGGGTCATGTCGCGGATGTCATACCATGCCGGCATGACGTAACCCTGGTTTATCGTTACAGGGATCGACGGTGCATTCGGGAATATGAATCGAACCGACAGACTGGCAGGAAGACGCAATTCGGGCACTATCGGCGCAAAATCATTTCCGTCTGCCCCCAGACCATGCAACCAGATTACCGCTGCACCGGCTGGCTGATCTGTGTGTGTTTCCCGGACTATTGCTGACAGCTTACTCATAGTGATTCCTGTTTATTAAACTTGGCGTATGCCGGCAATTATAGGAGACTAAGCACCCCAGTGGCCATGCGGACGCAAACCCGATGCGCAACCCTACACGTATTATCTCCCGACCTGCAACCTTCGCACTGTTATGCTGGGTCGCGATCTCACAACCTCTTCTGGCTCAGCCAATTGATGTTGACGCATTAAAGGAAAACATTGCGGGGCCCGACCGGGAAATCGCCGACCGTATGCGGGACCCTGCGCGCAAACCGGCAGAAGTCCTGCAGTTCCTGCAACTGGAACAGGGCATGACAGCGCTGGACGTCTATGCTGCCGGTGGATACTACACCTTTGTATTGTCCCGTGCAGTTGGTGAACACGGCACAGTGTATGCCCAGAACTCACCTCGCGCTTTGCGCTTTGATGAAGACCGCTCGGATATGACGCAAGGTGATGCTCTGAGCCAGAAAATCACCAATGGCGCTTTGGCCAATGTCGTCAGAATAGACCGGCCCATCAGTGAAACAGGACTGCCCGATGCATCAGTGGATTTTGCCCTGGTCTCCCAGATTCTGCATGACTATTACAACCGCAGTCCTGCCAGCGCCCACAACCTGCTGACTGAACTCTATCGCCTGCTCAAACCGGGCGGTGTTGTTGGCATCATCGATCATACCGGCACCGCGGAAAACAATAACAACCGTCTGCATCGCATGTTAAAGTCGCAGGCCATAGAAGCCGCTCATCGGGCCGGTTTTGATGTGGAAGCGGAAAGTGAGCTGCTGGCCAACAGCAGAGACAATCCACGCCGCTCAATTTTTGACCCTTCGCTTAACCGGGGCACTGATCAGTTTTTGCTGCGCCTGCGCAAACCCGCCGAATAATTTCAGAGAATTACACTTGTGGAAGATGTCATAGAATTACTGCGCGAACTCACCGAAGACATTCCGGTCCCGCTGGACTTGCCGGATGAAGACCTGCTAGTGGAGATTGAAGAAGAACTGCTGTTGCCACTGCCTGACGATCTGAGGGTTTACCTGCTGGAAGCAAGCGACGTGGTGCTCGGGTCGCTGGAGCCTGTCACGGTGGCAGACCCCCGATCACACACCTATTTGCCCGAGGTTGCCGCGCAGGCATGGAATGATGGCATGCCACGGCACCTGCTGCCTGTCTGTCAGCTCGGTGCCGGGTACTACTGCATCAGCGAGGATGGCGAAGTACGCTTCTGGAACGGCAGCAAATTCGGCAAAGACCCTCAGGGTGTCAAGGACTGGCCCAACCTCTGGGAGTGGATTCGTGAAGTCTGGTTACCAGGCGCCGACACCTGACGCACGAGCCTGCGCCTTCGTCTCCTCAGCGTCCGCCTCCAGAATGAACCCACTCGCAAGATTCTGTTCGACAGCGGCATTCACCGCTGCCAGATAGGCTGCCTGAGACGGATAAAGTGAACGCAACGCTGCCTCAGCAAACGGCTCATGTGAACCATAAAGCCTGCAAAATGCGTCTCCACTGTTCATGCCGGTGTTGGTCGCCGTGGGCACGGCATGCGCGGCGAGGCGAATACCTCCCTTGATATTGCCGGCCGCATCACGATCAAAAATCACTTCGGGAGTCGATTGCAGCAACGCGAGACGCGGAGCGACCGGCGGCGGCACATCACTGATAATCCAGTTGCGCAGATGCTCAAACGCTGCGTTCATGGCATACCGAAAAGGCACATGACTGTAGGTGGGCCGCTCGCATACCGGACTGCGCGGTTGCGGCTGCGTTATTCTTTCTCCTGCTTCCAGACCAACCATTCTGGCATACTCCAGCTCGAACGGTATATCCACATGTGAGGTGCCGGCGACCTCCCACTGCCGGAACCCTGCCGTGTCCGGCTGGGGATCAGCAGCGCGCCGGGCCATGTCTGTTTCTGCCATGATCTTGAACACTTTTATGGGCTGATCATCACGTATACGTCCTCCTCCGCCGTGCACCATAAATCCGTCAAACACCGGGTCCAGCCCATGTACATGATTGATGTAAGTGGCAAGGCGGCTGGCCGATTGCGAGTGGCCAGTGGCTACAATAAGCTCGGGGCGCAATCCTCCCAGGATATCCGGCGCACCAGCTGGCACGCTTTCCCCCGTTCTGGCGACCGATTTGGCAATGGCTGAAAATATGTCATAGGACAGCGCATCATCTGTCACCATCCCACCATGGGTCACATCCAGGTCACCATAGCGTGAAGCACTCCATTCCCGCAGATGATTGACACCAACCCGCTGCGGCGAGGCTGCTATAAATGCGTATCCCTCGCGCATGAAGTGTGCGCCAGACTGCCACCAGTCAATGTCCAGATCACGCCCGCCGGTGACATTGTTCCATTCAATGACCAGCGTCCCGTTGAAGTGTTCGGCTGATGCAGGTCGGCGCACAATAAAACGGGTGCGGTATGCATGGCCACCATCCACTATAGTCCCGGTCTGCATCTCCGGCGTACTGTAGCGATTGGCGGTACCTGCAATAAAAAACTCCTCTTCTATATATCGCACACCCGGCACTTCAATCGCATTTGGATTGAGCTGACTGTTGCGCCCCGGATCCCCGTGCTGCGCGGCCGCCACCGGCCCGGTCACCTCTGCAGGAGGGACCTGTGCAATCATCTGTTGACTGCCTGACAACACAATCAGCGCCATCAGACCTGATACCAAATATCCTGACTGCTGCTTCATGACTCTCGCCTCTCTTCCTGTTGAATTAATGCCAGTGCCTGATCGAATTTGCATAGTAATCAATCAGACATTCAAACGCCGGATTCACTCGGTAGACATCATGTTCTTCCAGCAGAATATGACGATGCACCAGATTGTCCAGTGCCGCTGTGATCGTACGTGAACGCGGTTTCTGATCCGGCCGGATCGCCGCGCCGGCGGCAATCATTTCATCTATCAACCGGTCGCTGCCTGCAATCACATCCAGAGAACGCAGCCCCTCGCCACGATTGATGTTAAAAACAGACGCGATGACCGGCACGGGCAGCACGGGAATTACATAACGTACTGCTTCCATCAACTCTTCGGCCAGTGCCGTGATTGCAGGGATTCGCTCCCTTAGCGGCATATCCTTGAATACCAGGGCATTTTTCTCACAGTACTCTCGCATATTAAAGGGTATGCCAAAATTGACGCCAGCATACCCATAACGCTGCCACCGTGTCCGGGATCCGGAGAACAGATTTACCCGCAGGAACTTCAGGGTTCGCTTGAATGTATGCCAATTGGAGCTGCGCCGGGATTTATCATCCCAGTGCATCAGATTCTTGTCTTCGATCACCCGGTCGTAATTGATGCCGACAGGAATAAACGTGATATTGCGGTCAGTCCGATAATCATAATTTCGCAACATATAGTCAAGAAAACCAATTTTTGGTTTCGCCACATTGCCATCCCGGCTCAGCCCCCCTTCGGGAAAAACTGCCTGGCAAACACCTGATTGCGTGGCCATATCCACATAGCGTCCCAGTACCTTCCGGTACAGGGGGTTCTGTGACCCGCGCCGGACAAAAAAAGCGCCCATCGCACGGATCAGCGATTCCAGTGGGAACACTCTGGCCCACTCCCCCACAGCATATGACAATGTTACCTGTTCGGCAGCCAGGTAGCAGATCAGCAGATAATCCATATTGCTGCGGTGATTCATGATAAAGACCACAGTAGAGTCTTCATCCAGCGTCTCCAGCACCTCCTGATTTACTGCAGACACGCGAATTCGGTACAGAAAACGGGATATCCGTTTGGCAAACCAGTAACCCAGCTGGTAGTAAACATACGCATTGAAGGACGGCACAATTTCGCGCGCATAGCGTTTCACATCTTCCTGCAACGCAGCACGCGGCAAGCCGGTAACCCGGGCCTGCTCATCGATAACAGCAAGCACCTCCGGATCAAACACCAGCTTGTCAATGAGGACCTGACGCTTGGTCTGCTGGAACGGCTTGATCTTGATACTCAGACTTGTGTTGAGCCGATCCACTGCCCGGTTCAGGCGGCGGTGGATGAACCACCGCACACTGGGAAACAGCACACTGACCAGAATCGCGTAACCCGCCGCCAGCCACAAGAGCGTATATAGCCACGCCGGCAGACTGACACTTTCGTCAAGCATCCGCAGTCTCCGTGCGACTGCTCAGGTAATCCGCCAGTGTATCGTGCTGTCGCTGGTTGAAATACAGCCCCGCTTTGGTTCTGCGCCAGAGAATGTCGTCTGCCGTGCGTGCCCACTCGTTATCCTGCAGATACTCTACTTCACGGGCGTACAGGCCCGGCCCCAGCAGCGCTCCCAGATCAGCCATGGTTTTGCAACCTGCCAGCAATTTCCAGGTCAGAGTGCCATATCGCCTGACCCATGACAGCATCAGCCGGGGCTCAATGTCCGGGTACGCACCACACAACTCAAACAGAAGCTGTGTCTGGCTGGCAAAATCGCCTCCCGGCAATACTGCTTCAGCGGTCCAGGACCGTCCCAGATCAGGAAACACTTTGGCCAGATGCTGTGCAGCAGATTCAGCCAGGCGCCGATAGGTAGTAATCTTGCCACCATACACGGACAATAAGGGAGCCCGGGACATATCCATGTGCAGGGTATAGTCACGCGATACCCTGCTGGCATTGTCTTCATCATCAGATGTCAGCGGACGGACACCAGCAAAATCATGCAGGATGTCCTGCGGAGTAATGTTGCCCTTAAAATACTGATTGACCACATCACACAGATAGATTTTTTCTTCAGCTGATATTTCAGCCAGTGCCGGGTCACCGGTGTATTCCTGCTCTGTTGTCCCTATCAGTGAAAAATCGTCTTCGTAAGGGATGACAAACACAACCCGTCCGTCGCCACTCTGCAACAGATAGGCCTCGTCACCAGCGTGGATTCGGGGCACTACTATGTGTGACCCTTTGACCAGCCTGACACTCTCCACCTGCGTGTCTGCAGCGGGCAATCCGGCCACGCTGCTGACCCATGGGCCGGCAGCATTAACGACACACCTCGCATTCACGGTTAAAATATCACCTGACACCTCATCACGCAGCGTTGCCTGCCAGGACCCGACAGCTGGTCCGAACACATCCGACACCTTCAACGCGGTACAACGGGTGCGTGGCAGGATTGTTGCGCCATGCGTGGCTGCCTGCATTGCATTCAGAACCACCAGACGCGCATCATCAACCCAGCAATCCGAGTACTCAAAACCCTTGCTGTACTGAGCCAGCAGTGGATCAGCCGCGGAGAACCGGATGCGATGTGAAGCGGGCAGAGTGACCCGCTTTCCCAGATGATCGTACAAGAACAATCCTGCCCGTATCATCCAGGCAGGCCGCAACCCGGGATGGTGCGGCAATCGAAACCGCATCGGCCAGACGATGTGAGGCGCTGACTTCAACAGTACCTCCCGCTCCTGCAGAGACTCACGAACCAGTCTGAACTGCCACGTTTCCAGATATCGCAATCCACCATGAATCAGCTTGGTACTGGACGAGGACGTTGCTCCCCCCAGATCGGCCTTATCACAAAGTACAACGGAAAGGCCACGCCCTGCCGCATCCGCAGCTATTCCCGCGCCGTTTATTCCACCACCTATCACCAATATATCGGTATCCAGGCTGTCAGGGGAAGTTGACTCAGGGGTTAAACGGCCGCTCATGGTGCTCTCCGTGTAGTGATATCGTACGCCGGGATATAGTACCATGCGTTTAAGACCCGGGCAGGGATTCAGGAAGGAAACATGAGTGATTATCTGCTGGCGATTGATCAGGGTACAACAAGTAGCCGGGCAATCGTTTTCTCGCGCGACGGCATACCCGTCGGTTCAGGACAATATGATTACGCCCAGCACTATCCGCATGACGGCTGGGTTGAACACGATGCTGAAGATATCTGGCAAACCTCGCTGGACAGCTGTCGCGATGCGCTGAAAAACAGCAACGTTGCGCCATCACAGCTGGCTGCCATCGGCATCACCAACCAGCGTGAAACAACGCTGATATGGGACCGGGAAACAGGCAAAACCATTCACAGGGCCATTGTCTGGCAAGACCGGCGCACGGCAGACTATTGCAATAATCTGCAGGCACGCCTGCGTAACATGGGACAGGGCGATCTGATTCGCGACAAAACCGGCCTGCTCCTCGATTCGTATTTTTCAGCCAGCAAAATCGTCTGGCTGTTAGACAATGTGCCCGGGGCTCGTGCCGCCACAGAGCAAGGCAAACTGGCCTTCGGAACAATTGACAGCTTTTTGCTGTGGCGACTTACCGGCGGCAGCCAGCATTGCACGGATGCAACCAATGCCTCACGAACAATGCTGTTCAATATCCATACTCAATGCTGGGATGATGAGTTGCTGGAGCTTTTCGACATACCGGCCAGTCTGTTGCCAGAGGTCAGGGACTGTGCCGCCGACTATGGCCAGTGCGACCCCCGGCACCTCGGCCACCCGGTGCCTGTCGGCGGCATGATCGGCGATCAGCAGGCCGCTGCCTTCGGTCAGGCCTGTTTTGAGCCTGGCATGACAAAAAGCACTTACGGAACGGGCTGCTTTGTATTGATGAACTCAGGCACACAGGTACTGACATCCAACCACAACCTTCTGAGTACTGTCGCCTACCGTCTGCACGGTCGAACCACCTATGCACTGGAGGGCAGTATTTTTATGGCTGGTGCTACCATTCAGTGGCTGCGGGACAAAATGAAATTTTTTACATCCACCTCAGAGTCTGAGTCACTCGCAAGACAGGCTGACCCGGGACTGTCAGTGATGCTGGTACCGGCGTTCACCGGACTGGGGGCACCCTGGTGGGATGCTGATGCACGAGGCGCAATTTACGGCCTGACACGGGACGCCGGCATTCCGGAAATCGTGGCGGCCGCACTGCTGTCGGTCTGTTTTCAGACCCGTGACCTGCAAAAAGCCATGGAATCTGATGGCCAGCGTCCAAGCACCCTGCGCGTGGATGGCGGAATGGCAGACAACAACTTTGCCATGCAAAAGCTTGCCGACCTGCTTGGCTGTCGGGTCGATCGCCCGGTGGTGACTGAAACTACGGCGCTGGGAGCCGCCTTTGTGGCAGGACTCCAGTCTGGTGTGTATGAATCACTGGATGACATTAGCGCGCTCTGGCAACTCGAGCGCAGCTTTGTTCCGGAGCAGGACAAAAACTGGCGGGACAGTCAGTACCAGCGCTGGCTGGATGCGGTCAACCGCACCCGAACAGCAAGGGAAGATTCATGATCGACGCACACCAGACGCCGGAGCGAATCATCCATCTGATTCGCCATGGTGAAACTGACTGGAATCGCGAAAAGCGCGCACAGGGCCAACTGGAATCAGTACTGACAGATGACGGTCAGGACCAGGCACAAACACTGGCTCTAGCAATGCGGGATATTCCGATTGACGCTGTGTATTCCAGTAGTAGCGTGCGCACCCGGCAAACCACTGCATTGCTATTTGGCAACCGGAACATACCCGTTGTCTATTGTGACCAGTTACGCGAGATCTGTATGGGGCCATGGGAGGGTTTCCTCTACGCCGACATTCAGAAACAGGATCCCGACCAGTTTGAGGCGTTCTGGCAAGCGCCGGAACGCTTCAGCCTGCCTGGCGCGGAATCCTTTGCCCAGGTTCAGGACAGAGCCCTGAAGCGACTGGCAAGCATTCTGCGCGACTCCACTGCCCGTAATATTGCCATTGTCAGCCACGGCGTGCTGATCAAAACAATTCTCTGTGCAATCGAACCCCGACCGCTTGCTGAGTTGTGGAGACCGCCGGCCATGCATAACTGCGCGCGCAGCGTCATTTCAATCCAATCCGATGGCAATCAGCGTATACTCACCTATTGCGATCAACCGCACCGCCCATAAAACATGCCATCACAGCCTGAGCTGGCACACCCTGCCAGGCACACCCTTTACAAGAAAGCGGAGACAGAAAAATGACATCAACCTCCAATAACAACAGCAAGCTGGTTTTTGCACTGACCACCATCGCGGCAATTGCCGGTATCGGCCTGGCACTGGCAGCGCTGACAGCACCGCTGGGCGTCTGGACACAGTGGTGGGACTTCAGGCGCGGGTTTGAAATATTGCGAACCGCTCAACCATTTGTTGCCTGGATTACGTTTGGATGCGCACTGATCACAGCCGCTGTATTTATTCTGGGAAAACGTAGCAACGATTCCCGCACGCCGCGTTTTCTGGTTATCACGCTTGCAGCCACGATCTCTGCCGGCATCGCCTGGTATATCCCTCAGTCATATTTACCCGGCGCCGGCGCCGACATCCCGCCCATTCACGACATCAGCACGGATCTGGATAACCCGCCACAGTTTGTGGCAGTCCTGAATTTGCGCGGACCCGGCACCAATCCCACAGTTTACGGTACCGGTAACCGCAACATGACCCCGCAGGAGCATGCTGAACGTCAACTCGCCGCCTATCCTGACGTCGTCACCCAAAGATTCAGCGAACCTGCTGCCGAGGTATATTCACGAGCCCTGGCCGCAGTGAACAGCCTGGGCTGGGAGCTGGTCGCCGACGCGCCTGAAGAGGGCCGCATTGAGGCTACCGATACCACCTTCTGGTTTCGTTTCAAGGATGATGTGGTGATCCGGATTACAGAGTCTGACAATGGCGAAACACTGCTGGATGCGCGATCAACATCGCGGGTCGGCCTCAGTGATGTCGGTAAAAATGCGCAACGGTTGAGAGCATTTTTTGCTGCACTTTAGGTTATCCTCGGCTAAGCTTGTGGCCTTTTCTACCTGAATCAGAGGTCCAAGAGCCCGCCGTGAATAAAGCCTCACCACAACCGACCAGCCTGAAACACACTTTATTGCAGACAGCCGGTACAACCCGTACCGGCTATGTTGCAATATTCAGCTTGATCGCTCTTGTCTGCCTTGCTCTCTCGCAACTGAGCAGCTGGCTGGTCAACCAGCAAATCCCGCTCGGGAACAGTGTTGCCATCATTGAAGGTGCTCTGCATTTCACACATATACGCAATCTTGGCGGCGTGTTCGGCATGGCACAGGGGCAGGGGTGGCTATTTGCACTGTTCAGTATTGTGCTTATCAGTGCGCTGGTAGTTTATCTGCTACGCGGCAAACAGGTACATCTGTATGAATATATCTGTTTTGGCTTTGTCGCCGGTGGCGGTATCAGCAACATTCTGGATCGACTGATTTACGGCAGCGTTGTCGACTTTATTGATGTCCGTGGAATCCCTTACTGGCACTATGTATTCAACACGGCCGACACGTTCATTCACTTTGGACTCTGGCCCATGTTGTTTATCGGGCTGTTCTGGCATCATAAACGCGCTTAGCGGCCGAGACGGCAGCACCTGCGGTCAAAGGCACATTCATGGTCAGCAATGTACTTTCCATCGCACTCAGAAATAACAGAACATTGGTCTGTCTGGCTGCGTAGCCCATCAGACCAACCCGCCAGACTTTGCCGGCCAGTGACCCGAGACCGGCGCCAATTTCCAGATTCCAGTCTGACAACAGCTTTTGCCGTACAACCGCCTCATCTACACCATCCGGCACACTGACCGCATTGAGTTGCGGCAACCTGTACCGGGCATCAACGATCAGATTCAGCCCCATTGCCTGTAAACCAGCTGCCAACGCCTGATGATGATATGCATGACGATGCCATGCTGCTTCCAGCGTTTCTTTCTGCAACAGTACCAATGACTCATGCAGTGCATACAATGCGTTAACCGGTGCGGTGTGATGATAACTGCGCCGTGCACCTGAACCCCAATAGTCCATGATCAGATTCAGGTCGAGAAACCAGCTTTGCACCCTTTGCCGCCGATTCCGAATCAGCTCCACCGCTCTTGGGCTGAAACTTACCGGTGATATGCCCGGCACACAGGAAAGGCACTTTTGTGTACCCGAATAGATGGCGTCTATCTCCCACTCGTCCACGCGTAACTCAACACCACCCAGCGAGGTAACAGCATCCACTATTGACAGGCAGTTGTACCGATGAGCAAGTGCTGACAATGACCTGACATCGCTACAGACACCGGTAGAGGTTTCTGCATGAACAAACGCCAGGGCAATAGCTTCCGGATGCTGTTTCAGTACGTGTTCTACACTGTCAGGGTCGACAGGTTGTCCCCATTCCGACTCCACCATGATTGCGTTTGCACCACAGCGCTCAACGTTCTCTTTCATCCGGCCGCCAAACACACCGTTCTGACAGACAATCACCGTATCACCTGGCTGCAACAGATTAACAAAAACTGTTTCCATACCAGCTGACCCGGGCGCAGATACTGGCAGGGTGAGTTCATTGACGGTCTGAAACGCATATTGCAGTAGCTGCTTGATTTCATCCATAAGGTGGATGAATGCAGGATCCAGATGCCCGATAGTAGGACGGGCAAGTGCTGACAACACCCGTGGACTGACATCAGACGGCCCGGGGCCCATCAACGTGCGTTGCGGCGGATAGAATGAATGGTTCACGGTGATGCCCCCTGAAATCTATAAACAAAAAAGCCGGGTAAACCCGGCTTTTCTTTCCGTCCCGTTGTAAGGGAAGGGATGTTCTGACAAGCAGTCTCAATCGTCAGCGTTCTCGACTGCACCGGCGGCACCGGGACGGTCAACCAGCTCTACGTATGCCATGGGCGCCTTGTCTCCTGCACGCACACCACATTTCAGAATGCGGATGTATCCACCCGGGCGCCCCTGGTAACGCGGACCCAGATCGGTAAAGAGCTTTCCGACGGCTTCTTTGCTGCGCAGCCTGGCGAATGCCAGACGACGATTGGCAACACTGTCATTTTTGGACAGCGTAATCAGCGGCTCGGCAACCATACGCAGCTCTTTGGCTTTGATGACAGTCGTTTTGATGATTTCGTGCTCAACCAGCGAAGCAGTCATGTTACGGAACATGGCCTTGCGGTGAGACGAATTTCTATTCAGTTGACGTCCACTATGACGATGACGCATATCTTCTATTCCTATTCCAACCGCAGCCTCGCGGCTGACTCGCTATAATTGATTCGGTTTTCAGTTCTTGTCTTCAGTCCGCAGGCTTGCCGGCGGCCAGTTTTCCAACCGCAGACCCAGTGAAAGGCCGCGGGTAGCAAGTACGTCCTTGATCTCCGTCAGGGATTTTTTACCCAGATTCGGAGTCTTCAGCAATTCAACTTCAGTACGCTGAATCAAATCACCGATGTAATATATATCTTCCGCTTTCAAACAGTTGGCTGAGCGAACTGTCAGTTCCAGATCGTCCACCGGTCGAAGCAGAATCGGATCGATTTCGTCTTCTGGTTCTTCTGGTGCAGCAGCTTCCTGGCTTTGCAGATCCACAAACACTGCCAGTTGATGCTGAAGAATAGTGGCGGCCCTGCGGATCGCTTCTTCCGGATCAATTGTACCGTTGGTCCGCAGATCTATAATCAGTTTGTCCAGGTCGGTGCGCTGTTCAACCCGCGTGCTCTCGACGGAATAGGCAACGCTGAGCACCGGTGTATAGCTGGCGTCGAGCAGCAGACGGCCCACCGCGCGGGTCTCGTCATCGTCACGACGGCGTGAATCTGCCGCAACATAGCCACGACCTTTACGAACAGTAATACGCATGTTGAGCTCACCAGACGCATTAAGATTCGCTATCTCATGCTCCGGATTAACAATCTCGACATTGTGATCAACCACGATATCACCCGCAGTTACAACGCCGGAACCTTTCTTGCTCAGTGTCAGAACGGCTTCATCCTGACCATTCAATACGATGGAGACACCCTTGAGATTTAACAGAATCTCAATTACGTCTTCACGAACACCTTCTATGCTGCTGTATTCATGAACAACACCATCAATTTCAACCTCTTCCACCGCGCAACCGGGCATGGAAGACAGCAGGATTCTTCTTAACGCATTTCCCAGAGTGTGGCCAAAACCACGTTCCAGGGGCTCAAGCACCACTTTTGAATGATACTTGTCAAACTCTTCTACCTTAATCAACTGTGGTGTAAGAAAATCCGACAACGAAATCTGCATGGGTTCACCCTTAACAATTAGCCTGGTAATCTTTAACTTTACTGCCTTTGATCCAACGCCTGACTAATCAGGCTTATTTGGAGTAAAGCTCTACGATCAGGTTTTCGTTAATATCCGCCGAGAGGTCGGCACGGTCGGGCCTGCGTGTAAACTGACCTTCCAGTTTACTGGTATCGACCGTGATCCACTCAACCGGAGTACGCTGACCGGCTAATTCCAGAGCTGACTTAATACGAAGTTGTTCTTTGGCTTTCTGGCGCACAGCAACCACATCACCAGGTGCAACCTGATACGACGCAACATTGACAACGTCGCCGTTTACAGTGATTGATTTGTGTGCAACCAGCTGGCGTGATTCACTGCGGGTAGAGCCAAAGCCCATGCGATAAACAACGTTATCCAGACGTGATTCCAGCAATTGCAGCAGGTTCTCACCTGTTGCACCTTTACGACGAGCAGCTTCCTTGTAATAAGTGCTGAACTGACGCTCAAGCACACCATACATACGACGCACTTTTTGCTTTTCGCGCAATTGTACGCCGTAGTCAGACAAACGGCCGCGACGCGCACCGTGCTGACCCGGAATGGTCTCTGCCTTGCACTTGCTGTCAAGCGGACGTACGCCGCTCTTCAGGAACAAATCTGTTCCTTCGCGTCGTGCGAGTTTGCATTTTGGGCCTAGATAACGGGCCATACACTGACTCCTGTTTTCAAAATCTCTGCGATTAGCCTGAATGAGCTATAAACTGATCCGTGGACTACCAATAATTCCTATCACAGCATCCGGTAACACCAGACACTGACACTTATACGCGACGCTTTTTAGGCGGACGGCAACCGTTGTGCGGGATCGGAGTAACATCAGTAATGTTGCCCACTTTGAGACCACACGCGTTCAGCGCACGTACTGCGGATTCACGACCCGGACCGGGACCATTAACCTTCACATCAAGATTCTTGAGACCGTAAAGCTCAATCGCGGCCTTACCTGCACGCTCAGCAGCAACCTGCGCAGCAAACGGTGTGCTTTTACGTGAGCCACGAAAACCCGAACCACCTGACGTTGCCCAGCTCAGGGCGTTACCCTGGCGGTCAGTAATCGTCACAATAGTGTTGTTAAATGACGCATGAATAAATGCGATCCCATCCACAACGGCTTTTCGCGCCTTTTTCTTCGGGGCTGCTTTAGCTGCTGGCTTTGCCATAGATAATTCCTGAATCAGATTAAAGCGTTTATCACTTGCCCGACAGCACATCGCTGCCAGGCATCAAAATTATTTACGTATTGGCTTACGCGGTCCCTTGCGGGTACGAGCGTTAGTCTTGGTACGCTGACCACGCACCGGCAACGAACGACGGTGCCGAATGCCGCGATAGCAACCAAGATCCATGAGTCGCTTGATGCTCATGGACACTTCACGCCGCAAGTCACCTTCAACAGTAAACTTGCCTACTTCAGCACGTACGTTATCGAGTTCTTCCGGTGACAGCTGACTGGTTTTTGTCGAAGGAGCGATTCCAACGCGTTCGCAAATCAATTTTGCGCGCGTGGAGCCGATCCCGAAGATATAACTCAGAGAAA
The DNA here is from genome assembly GCA_963974875.1 of uncultured Pseudohongiella sp. Taxonomy (GTDB): domain Bacteria; phylum Pseudomonadota; class Gammaproteobacteria; order Pseudomonadales; family Pseudohongiellaceae; genus Pseudohongiella. The sequence goes on from CAXBER010000007.1 coordinate 194,764, forward strand.
TAACCAGGTGCTTGTTATCTGGTATGTTGACACCGGCAATACGTGCCATAGTTTAACTCCAATCTTTTAATTTGCTCGTGTACCAGAGAACCCGTACCCCTTGAATTCAGGGGCGCAAAGGATATACTCTGGCGATCTAAAAATCAACCAGTTACTTAGCCCTGGCGTTGCTTGTGTCGGGGTTCCGCTTCACAAATCACGCGGACAACACGGTTACGCTTGATAACCTTGCATTTACGACATATTTTCTTTACTGATGTTCTGACTTTCACAATACACTCTCCATTCGACGCCCGGTTACATCCGGCAGCGCTAAAAAACCGTTAATCCAATGACCTAGCGGCCCCGGCCGATACTACCCAGGTTTGATTTTTTCATCAGGGAATCATACTGATGTGACATCAGATGAGCCTGCACCTGGGACATGAAGTCCATACTAACAACCACAACAATCAACAGCGCGGTACCACCCAGATTAAACGGCACGTTTGCCATCATCTGGAAGAAGTTTGGCAACAGACACACGATGGTGATGTAAATGGCACCGAACATTGTCAACCGCGTCAACACTGCGTCAATATATTTGGCCGTCTGATCGCCCGGGCGAATACCCGGTATGAATGCACCGGAACGCTTCAGGTTGTCTGCAACATCTTTCGGGTTGAATACCAACGCCGTATAGAAGAAGCAGAAAAATATAATCATTGCGCTGAACAGAATCACATACAGCGGTTGTCCCGGACCGATCAGCAGAGCCAGATCCTGCAACCATTCAGCACCTTCAGCCTGACCAAACCACTGCCCGATGGATGCAGGGAATAGCAGTATGCTGCTGGCAAAAATGGCCGGAATCACACCCGCCATGTTTACCTTGAGTGGCAAGTGACTGGACTGTGCCTGATACAATTTATTGCCTTGCTGTCGCTTGGCGTAGTTCACTGTAATGCGTCGCTGGCCACGCTCGATGAATACGATGCCGGCGATCACAACAACAGCGATAATTCCGACCACGAACAATAACAGGCCGCTGATCTGGCCTTCGTAAGCCTGGGTCAACGAGTTACCGATCGCGCTGGGTAACCCTGCGACGATACCGGCAAAAATAAGCATTGAAATACCGTTGCCTACGCCACGCTCGGTAATCTGTTCACCAAGCCACATCATGAACATGGCACCGGTTACCAGTGATACGATCGCAGTAAATGTAAACCCAAGACCCGGGTTGTACGCCATTGGCGCCAACAGGCCCACCGCCATTCCGGTGCCCTGAACCAGCGCCAGCGCGAGTGCTCCATAACGCGTGTACTGGGTAATCTTGCGACGACCTGATTCACCCTCTTTCTTCAGTTGCGCCAGGTGCGGATTCACCGCACTTAGCAACTGCATGATAATCGATGCCGAAATGTAGGGCATGATACCCAGTGCAACGATACTCATCCGCTCCAGCGCGCCGCCGGAAAACATGTTGAACAGCCCGAGGAAAGTTCCCTCGTTCTGGCTGAACATGTTTGCCAGTTGCGCCGGATCGATGCCCGGCACCGGGATATGCGTACCTATGCGGTAAACAAAAATGGCAAATAACAGAAACAGGAGGCGAGCTTTCAATTCACCCAGGCCTGCGCCTATTCCTTCACCTGACATATTTGGTTTCTTCGCCATGTTTATTCAATCAGCTCTATCAGTGAGTTCGAATTACGCAGCTGCTTTTTTGGTTTTTTTCTTGCCGGCGTGCGCAGGCACAACCGGATCGATAACCTTGCCACCAGCCGCTTCGATTGCTGCCCGGGCACCCTTGGTTACACGCAGCCCTTCGATTGTTACAGCCTTCAGAACATCACCGGACAGCATCACTTTCACACGTTTGATGCTGCCGTTGATGATATTCGCCGCACGCAACGTATCAATATTGATTACGCCGCCCTCGATTGCATTCAGTTCACTGGTACGCACTTCACCTGTGGAACGTCCCACACGTGAGGTAAAACCGAACTTGGGAAGACGACGCTGCAAAGGCATCTGGCCGCCCTCAAAACCCGGACGTACGGTGCCACCGCTGCGTGATTTCTGACCCTTATGGCCAGTACCACACGTTTTACCCAATCCGCTGCCGATACCACGGCCAACGCGTTTAGGAGCGTGGGTGCTACCCGGAGCCGGGCTCAAAGTATTCAAATGCATTTTCTTATCCCTCAACCTGCAGCATATAGCTGACTTTGGTGATGATACCGCGGACAGCCGGTGTATCTTCCAGCTCTACGGTCTGGTGCATACGACGCAGTCCCAGGCCCTTAAGGCACTGGCGATGACGCTCCATGGTACCAATCGGACTACGAACCAGCGTGACTTTAACAGTTTTATTGGCCATAACGCTTAACCCAGAATCTCTTCAAGTGTTTTACCGCGCTTGGCTGCAACACTTTCAGCCGCACGCATGTCTTTTAGGCCCTTGAACGTTGCATTTACAACGTTGACGGGGTTTGTGGAGCCATAACATTTTGCCAGCACGTTTTGAATGCCGGCCAGCTCCAGCACAGCTCGCATTGCGCCACCGGCGATAATACCGGTACCTTCAGATGCGGGCTGCATGTAAATCTTTGATGCGCCATGGCGCGCCTTGACCGGATACTCCAGCGTGTTACCGTCCAGAGATACAGAGATCATGTTGCGGCGGGCAGCTTCCATGGCTTTCTGGATAGCCAGCGGCACTTCACGCGCCTTGCCACGACCAAAACCCACACGTCCGTTGCCGTCACCTACTGCAGTCAGGGCAGTAAAGGCAAAAATTCGACCACCTTTTACTACTTTGGCGACACGGTTTACCTGGATCAACTTCTCCTGTAAACCTTCTTCGTTTTTTCTCGCCTCGTCTTTCAGTGCCATAGTATTAAACCCTTAAAATTCCAAGCCGCCTTCACGTGCCGCGTCAGCCAGTGCTTTAACCCGGCCGTGATAGTTGTAACCGGAGCGGTCAAATGCAACCTTGCTCAAGCCTGCCTTTTTTGCACGCTCGGCAATCAATGCACCGATTTTACCAGCTGCCTCAACGTTACCCGTTACGCCGCCACGCACTTCTTTTTCCACTGTTGACGCGGAGGCCAGAACCTGGTCGCCGGTCGCAGAAATGATCTGTGCATAAATGTGTCGCGGTGTACGGTAAATACACAGCCGGTTTACACCGAGCTCGCTAATTTTTGCTCTGGTACGTCGTGCGCGACGGATACGAGCCTGATTCTTGTCGTTCATAATGTCACGCCCTATTTTTTCTTCGCTTCTTTTCTGTAAACATTCTCATCCGCGTATCGGATACCTTTGCCCTTGTAAGGTTCGGGACGTCGGAAGTCACGAATCTCGGCGGCGACCTGACCCAGCAGTTGCTTGTCAGTCGAGCTCAACACGATCTCGGTCTGAGAAGGTGTATCGGCAGTCACGCCAGCCGGCAGCTGGTAATCGATGGGATGGGAATACCCAACCGTAATATTGATGACGTTACCCTGCGCCTTGGCACGATAACCAACACCCTGCAATTGCAGTTTGCGCTGGAAACCTTCGCTGACACCAACAACCATATTGTTGATCAGTGCGCGGAAGGTTCCGGCCATTGCGTCAGCCTGGCGTGAATTGTTTTTCGCCGAGACACGCAGTACTTCGCCTTCTTTTTCAATCTGCACGTCATTGTGCAAATCGATATTCAGACTGCCTTTGCTGCCTTTGACGGTGATCGCGCTTCCCGCGATTGTCGTCTCCACGCCTTTTGGCAGCGTGATCGGATTTTTAGCTACTCTGGACATAATCGTGCTCTATATGTGCTGTTACTAAGAATTGTGTGTATCAGAATACTGTACACAAAACTTCGCCACCCAATCCGGCGGTACGGGCCTTCTTCTCTGTCATCAGACCCTGATTGGTCGAAACAATGACGATACCCAGACCCTGACGGTTACGTGGCAGCGCTTCCTTACCTTTGTACTGGCGCAGACCTGGCTTGCTGATACGCTTGATCTCTTCTATTACGGGTTTACCCTCGTAATACTTGAGATTGATCGTCAACTCGCGCTTGGCGCCATTTTCTTCAACGGCGTAACCGCCGATGTAACCTTCGTCCTGCAGCACATCACAAATTGCAATTTTCAATTTGGATGAAGGCGCGCTTACCTTGGGCAGGCGTGCCATCTGTGCATTTCGGATGCGTGTCAGCAAATCTGCAATAGGATCTGACATACTCATAATAAATTCTCCGCTTACCAGCTAGCCTTGGTCAGTCCCGGTACATCACCACGCATAGCTGCTTCGCGCAACTTGTGACGACACATACCAAATTTTCTATACACGCCATGCGGCCGGCCGGTTATCTGGCAGCGTCTGCGCTGACGCGCAGGACTTGCGTCACGTGGTTGCTTTTGCAGCGCCATTTGAGCCTGCCACTTCTCGTCATCGCTGGCATTTACGTCGGAAATTACCGCTTTCAGCGCAGCACGCTTCTTGGCATATTTGGCGACAGTCAATGTCCGCTTGTTTTCACGGGCGATCATAGAGTTTTTGGCCATCTTATGACTCCTTGGCGGCAGCTTTGCCTGTCAATGCTTTGAACGGGAAACGCATGGCTGTCAACAGCGCCCGGCCTTCCTCGTCATTCTGGGCAGTCGTGGTAATGGTGATATCCAGACCGCGCAGTTTATCAATTTTGTCGTATTCCACTTCAGGGAAAATGATCTGCTCAGTTACGCCCATGGCGTAATTGCCGCGACCATCAAACGCCTTCGGATTCAGACCACGGAAGTCGCGGATACGTGGTATCGCGATATCAACCAGGCGGTCCAGAAAATCGTACATGCGATCCCCGCGAAGGGTCACTTTGCAGCCAATTGGCCAGCCTGCACGGATCTTGAATCCTGCTATGGATTTACGTGCCTTGGTGATGACCGGCTTCTGACCACTGATCATGGTCAGCTCAGCCACGGCGTTGTCCAGCAACTTCTTGTCGCCAACGGCCTCACCCACACCCATATTCAACACCACTTTCGTGATACGGGGTACACGCATAGGATTGTCGAGCCCAAGCTGACTGGTCAGCGCGGGTACTACGTCACTTTTGTAAAATTCTTTCAACTGAGCCATGTTGGCGACCTGAGTTTCCGTTAATCAATGACTTTGTTAGAGGATTTGAAAATCCGCTTCTTCTTTCCGTCTTCCACCAGGAAGCCAACTCGATCAGCCTTACTGGTTTCCGGATTAAAGATAGCAACATTGGAAATATCCAAGGCCGCTTCTTTCTCAACAATACCACCGGCCACACCGGCATTCGGGTTAGGCTTGGTATGTTTTTTTACAATATTGATACCACCGACAATCACCTTGTTTTCGCCGACCAGACGGGAAACGGTTCCACGTTTACCCTTGTCCTTACCGGTGATGACTATCACTTCATCGTTAGCTTTGATCTTACGCATATTACGCGGCCTCGATATCTATCACAGCACTTCTGGTGCCAGGGAGATGATTCGCATGAACTTTTCAGTACGCAATTCACGAGTCACCGGCCCGAACACACGCGTCCCAATGGGCGCCTGCTGATTGTTGAGCAGAATCGCAGCGTTATCATCAAACTTGATCAGCGAGCCATCGCCTCTGCGAACACCTTTTTTTGTGCGAACGACCAATGCTGAAAGCACCTGGCCTTTCTTCACTTTGCCTCGGGGAATCGCTTCTTTCACTGTCACTTTGATGACATCCCCGATGCGGGCATAACGACGATGGGAACCGCCGAGCACTTTTATACACATTACTCGCTTGGCACCACTGTTGTCTGCCACATCTAAATATGACTGTACCTGAATCATCGATTCTCTCCGAACCCTTAAACTGTCGCTTTAGCAACTACGCCAACATGGCGCCATAAATCAATTTACTGCCAGAATCAGATCTGCAACGCTTTTTCATCTATTGACACCAGAGACCAGGTCTTGGTCTTTGATATCGGTCTGACTTCCTTAACAGTAACCTTATCGCCCTCTCGGCATTCATTGTTCGCATCGTGTGCGTGAACCTTGGAGGAACGGGTAATAAACTTTCCGTACACCGGGTGCTTGACCCGACGCTCGATCAGCACAACGATGGACTTGTCCATCTTGGCGCTGACGACTTTACCTGTCGCAATGCGACCGGTTTTTACTTCTGCTGTTTCAATAAGCGACATAATCAGGACCCACTTTTCTGCTTTTCAGTAATGATGGTCTTAACACGGGCAATATCATGCTTCACTGTTGCAAGCATATGAGTTTGCCCAAGCTGCCCGGTCCGCTTCTGAATCCTGTAGTTGAACTGGTCACGATACAGGCCATTGAGCTGCTCGTTCAGCTCTGCAACTGACTTTTCACGCAATTCGCTGGCTTTCATTACATTACCGTCCGTTTAACAAAAGTAGTCTCAAATGGAAGCTTTGCAGCTGCCAGCTGAAACGCTTCCCGCGCCAGACTTTCGTCAACGCCTTCAATCTCGAACATCACACGACCTGGCTGAATCTGGGCAACCCAGTATTCAACGCTACCCTTACCTTTACCCTGACGCACTTCAAGAGGCTTCTGGGTAATCGGCTTGTCCGGAAACACACGAATCCAGATTTTACCGCCACGTTTTACGTGACGTGTCATCGCACGACGTGCCGCTTCAATCTGGCGAGCCGTCAACCGACCGCGGCTCAGAGCCTTGAGGCCGAACTCGCCGAAGTCCACTTTACTACCGCGATGAGACAGGCCGCGGTTACGACCCTTCATCATCTTTCTAAACTTGGTACGCTTTGGTTGTAACATCTTGGCCTATCCTCTACTTGGACGCTTTCTGGGGAGCCGCGAGAGCTTCCTTGTAGTCCAGGATTTCGCCTTTGAAAATCCAGACCTTCACGCCAATAATCCCGTAAGTTGTGCTTGCTTCTGAGGTTGCGTAATCGATGTCTGCACGCAATGTATGAAGCGGTACACGGCCTTCTCGATACCACTCGGTCCGCGCAATCTCGGCACCGCCAAGACGACCGCCAACCTGAATCTTGATACCTTCCGCACCCTGACGCATCGCGTTCTGTACAGCGCGCTTCATGGCACGACGAAACATTACCCGTCGCTCCAGCTGCTGAGCCACGCTGTCCGCCACCAGTTGTGCGTCCAGATCCGGCTTGCGAATCTCTTCAATATTAATGTGAACCGGTACGCCCATTTTGGCGATCAAAGCATTACGCAGCGCTTCGACGTCTTCACCTTTCTTGCCAATCACAATGCCGGGACGGGCTGTGTGAATGGTAATACGCGCAGATTGCGCCGGACGCTCGATATCAACACGCGAAACGGATGCACTGGCGAGACGTTTACGGATGTAAGCACGTACCTGCAAATCAACCAGCAAATGCTCAGCATAATTTTTGCCTTCGGCAAACCACACTGAAGTGTGCTTTTTAACTATACCAAGCCGAATTCCGGTTGGATGTACTTTCTGACCCATCCTGATCTCCTACTTATCGGCTACTTTAACGGTGATGTGGCAGGTACGCTTCATGATCCGGTCGGCGCGGCCTTTGGCGCGCGGACGAATTCGCTTCATGGTCATACCTTCGTCTACAAAGATTGTGGATACACGCAACTCGTCCACATCCGCTCCTTCATTATGCTCTGCATTCGCGATTGCGGAGTTAAGCACCTTCTTGATCACCTCAGCACCTTTCTTGGGACTGAAGGAAAGCAACTGAAGCGCCTCCTCAACATTCTTACCGCGTATCTGATCAGCTACCAGCCTCGCCTTCTGGGCAGAGAGCCGAGCGCCGCGCAATTTTGCTACAACTTCCATCTCAATTTCCCCGCTTATCAGCGCTTGGCTTTCTTGTCTGCAGCGTGACCACGATAGTTACGTGTTCCCGCAAATTCACCCAGCTTGTGGCCGACCATGTCTTCGGAAATAAACACCGGTACATGCTGTTGACCATTGTGCACGGCGATAGTCAGACCAAGCATATCTGGCGACACCATCGAACGGCGCGACCAGGTTTTAATCGGACGCTTGTCATTGGCATCGCGTGCAGTCTGCACTTTTTTCATTAAATGAAGGTCTATAAATGGACCTTTTTTCAGTGAACGTGGCACTTTTATTTCCTCTGTAGTCAGGCCTTATCGGCTGGCATTTCTGCGGCGTACAATCATCTTGGTGGTACGCTTGTTTGTCCGGGTCTTGTAGCCTTTGGTCGGTTTACCCCAAGGTGTTACTGGGTGACGACCACCGGATGTTCGACCTTCACCACCACCGTGCGGGTGATCAACCGGGTTCATGGCAACACCACGAACAGTCGGACGAACACCACGCCAGCGCTTGGCACCCGCTTTACCCAGGGAACGCAGGCTGTGCTCTGCATTGGATACTTCGCCCAGTGTGGCACGACAGTCCGAAAGCACTTTGCGCATCTCGCCTGATTTGAGACGCAAGGTCACATGATTGCCTTCCTTTGCAACCAGCTGGGCTGAACCACCGGCACTGCGGGCAACCTGCGCACCTTTACCTGGCTTCAGCTCAACACAGTGTACCGTGCTACCCAGAGGGATGTTGCGCAGCGGCAGACAGTTACCTGTCTTGATCGGCGCAGCCTCACCCGAAACCACACTGTCACCGGCACTCACCTTGGCCGGTGCAATAATGTAACGACGCTCACCATCGGCGTACAGCAGCAGGGCGATGTTGGCGGTACGATTGGGATCGTACTCAAGACGCTCTACCTTGGCTGCGATTCCGTCCTTGTTACGACGAAAATCAATAATCCGGTATTTCTGTTTGTGCCCACCACCCGCATGACGGCGAGTGATACGACCAGCATTATTTCGGCCACCCGTCTTGGACTTCGTCGCCAGCAAACCAGCAAAGGGCTCACCCTTGTGCAGCTCGGGATTTACAATCTTGACGACGAACCTGCGCCCTGGCGAGGTGGGTTTACATTTTACAACTGCCATAACCGCGACCCCTTCTTACGCCATGTCCGCAAAGTCAATTTCCTGACCTTGCGCAAGCTTAACGTAAGCTTTTTTCCAATTTGATTTTTGTCTGATTTTGCCGCGGGCAGTACGCTTGGTTTTACCCTTTACGTTCAATACCTGCAGATCCTCGACCGTTACCTTGAACAGCTTCTCGATAGCCTCGCGTATCTCTGGCTTGGTCGCATCGTTGGCAACACGGAACGCCACCTGATTGCGATTCTCTGCCATCAGCGCCGCCTTCTCGGAAACATGCGGTCCCACAATTACCGAATACAGTCTTTGCTGATTCATGCCAGCATCTCCTCTACTTTTTTCAGCGCAGGAACTGTCATCAGCACCTTTTCGAAGCCGATCAGACTGACCGGATCCAGACCAGACACATCCAGCACATCAACGTGACGCAGGTTGCGGGCAGCCAGATACAGATTTTCAGCAACTTCGTCAGCAACAATCAGCACGTTATCCAGCGCAAACTCTTTCAGTTTCACCGCCAGGTCTTTGGTCTTGTGCGAGTCCAGTGTGAACTGCTCAACAACCACCAGACGATCCTGACGCAGCAACTCGGACAGAATGCTGCGCATTGCGCCGCGATACATCTTACGGTTCAGCTTCTTGCTGTGATCCTGGGGACGCGCAGCAAATGTGACACCACCGGAGCGCCAGATCGGGCTGCGGGTAGTACCGGCACGGGCACGACCGGTGCCTTTCTGGCGCCAGGGCTTGCGACCGCCGCCGCGAACATCAGAACGTGTCTTCTGCTGCACAGTACCCTGACGGGCACCCGACATGTAGCTGACCACTGCCTGATGCACCAGTGCCTCATTGAATTCTTTTCCAAACGTCTCTTCTGAAACAGAAACGGTTCCCGCTCCGGCCTTGCTACCGGGCTTTGCAAGATTCAGTTCCATCATTGCTTACCCCCTGGATCCGGCTGATTTGACAGAAGGACGAACAATCACACGAGAGCCTGTTGCACCCGGAATTGCACCTTTCACCAGCAAGAGATTGTTATCGGCGTCAACACGTACAACTTCCAGAGACTGGGTAGTTACACGCACGTCACCCATGTGACCTGACATTTTTTTGCCTTTCCAGACACGGCCAGGTGTTTGACACTGACCAATAGAACCAGGCGCCCTGTGCGACAACGAGTTGCCGTGAGTTGCGTCCTGCATGCGGAAGTTGTGACGCTTGATCGCGCCGGCAAAGCCCTTACCCTTGGAGGTGCCTGTGACATCCACTTTCTGACCAGCTTCAAACAGGGACACTGTCAGCTCGCCACCCGGGGCAAACTCAGACAAATCCTGCTGTGCTGCACGAAATTCCCACAGGCCATCACCAGCTTCAGTGCCAGCTTTGGCGAAGTGACCGGCCGCTGAACGGGATACACGGGAAGCTTTGCGCTCACCAGCAGTAACCTGTACAGCACTATAGCCATCCACTTCCTCAGTTTTCAACTGAGTAATTCTGTTAGGGCTGACCTCGACCACTGTTACCGGGATTGACTCCCCTGCTTCAGTGAATACCCGGGTCATGCCACTCTTTCGACCGACCAAACCAATCGACATTTTTTAAACCTCATCGTGTACGGGGCTTGAACCCGCTATGGCTGCTATCGCATTACACCATGTTTGCCTGGAGACCTTTCGGCCTCGCTGAGCCAGCTGTTATCAGTTGTTCTGACTTTGAACCATTACTGAACCATTCTCGCTACTTATATACAAACCCGGCCTAACACAAAATTCTCTTTTTTCAGCCCTTACCCAAGACTGATCTGCACTTCCACACCTGCCGCCAGATCCAGTTTCATCAGTGCATCCACTGTTTTCTCTGTTGGCTCTACGATATCCAGCAGGCGCTTGTGCGTCCGGATCTCGTACTGATCGCGCGCATCTTTATTCACGTGCGGCGACACCAGAATCGTGAAGCGTTCCTTGTTTGTCGGCAAAGGGATAGGACCTCTTACCTGCGCACCGGTTCGCTTGGCAGTATCTACAATTTCCTGAGTAGACTGATCAATCAGCCGATGATCAAAGGCTTTCAGCCGAATTCTGATACGCTGATTTTGCATCTAGTCTGCTCTCCAAAAACTTTTTTAAATTAAATACTTACTTTTTCTAAGCTCCGGAACCACTTTGAGTACCGGAAAAAAGGAAGCGGAATTCTAAGGCTGAAGCAACCCCGTGTCAAGCACACTATCACATTAACACTGATTTATTGTTGCCCCGAACCAGGTCACGGCTCAAACGCTGCAGACCGACAAGCGGCCTTCGACCTTTATAACAACAGGAGGCGACCCGAAGGCCGCCTCCTGTTTCTACAACTGTTGCAGGCAAAGATCACTCAAGAATCTTGGATACCACGCCGGCGCCCACTGTACGACCGCCTTCACG
>CAXBER010000008.1:0-159931 GCA_963974875.1 uncultured Pseudohongiella sp.
CAAGCCGTTTTTTAAGGTGCTTGCGGCTGGTTTGGAGAGATGGTATCTCGCGCTTGATCGGGCTTCCAGCCAAAGGTTAAGCGCTGCCTGACTGGTCCGGGTCGCCACCCCCCACCCACTGCCATCAGCCGCAACATTACCTCTCGGCAATGAAGTTCAGTGATCATGGCGAGCCGGGCGTGCAACCCTGGTTAATCAGGCAACACCTATCTACACCAGATATCTCCGATCCAGCGCACCGACCGCCACGACAACGTGAGCCAGCCACGGGGAAGGGATGCCGCAACCAGTCAGGCCACGTCTAGCCCCAACAGGTATTTTCGATCGAGCGCGAGGACTGTGTGGGGATAAAGGGGACGGAGGATATTTAATTTGGGCACGGGGGAGTTTTTTGCGCCGCAAAAAATACTCCTCCGGCCCAAATTAAATATCCTCCGTCCCCTTTATCCCGCAGCGCAGAAAATATTTGTTGGGGATGTGGCCGGTTGCGGCATCCCTTGCCCGTGGCTGGCGGTCACCCCACGGCAAGAGCCACCGGTTCAGCAGAATGGCACAAGGGCAGGATGAGGGCGGGGACAGCGGACCAGTCAGGCCACGCAGTCTCCTTCAGCCGGTTGCCCGAAGGGCGCGAGGACTGTCTGAGCCCGGGCTTGCCCGGGTGAGTTCCGCAGCGCCGGGCAACCGGTTGAAGGAGGTGGCCGGTCCGCTGTCCCCGTCCTCATCCTGACCGACAAACATTCTCATCAAAACTCACGAGTGTCGACGGATAACCCCAACACTGATGCCCTCAATCGTGAACGCATCGCGACGCAGATCCACCTCGATTGGCTGATACTCATCATTTTCCGGCATCAACCGCAAACGATTACGATCAGACGTTTCCTCCAGCCGTTTGACAGTCACCTCATCATCCAGGCGCGCCACAATGATGTCCCCGTTTCTCGCACGGGAGGTCTTGTGCACCGCCAGCAGGTCACCTTCATAGATCCCCACATTGATCATGCTGGTTCCCTTGACGCTAAGCAGGTAGTCAGCGGCAGGATTGAACATCGCTGGCGGGATACTCACGTATTCATCAATACATTCCTGCGCCAGAATCGGGCTGCCGGCTGCCACCTGACCGATTACCGGCAGGCCACGGGTGCTCTCATCTTCCTCCAGATCCGGCAGCCTGATGCCACGCGAGGCGCCGGGCACTATCTCTATGGCTTTTTTTCGGGCCAGTGCCTTCAGGTGCTCTTCTGCCGCATTGGGTGAGCGGAAGCCCATTTCCTGGGCGATCTCCGAGCGGGTGGGCGGGTAGCCGGTTTCCAGCTGATAGCTACGGATAAATTTCAGAATCTGTGCCTGCCGTGGGGTCAATGCTTGCATAGCCGGGTGTCCTGTGGATGCATTCAGCCTGTAATTATATACAGTCCTGAGGATGCTGCAAGCCCGGATTTGTCCGCATTCATTGGTAAGTGCCGGCTGATCAGCGATAATGGTCCTTCTCAGACAACAGGATCGGATGGACAGATGGTCGACGAACAACGCACAGTGGTCCAAAACGGTGAGGTAGACGAACGCACGAGTGCGCCTGGTGCTGATAATCCCGGCGTAAAAGGACTGGGTGTGCTGATGCTGGATATCCAGGGGCGGACACTCAGTGCACAGGAACATGACCTGCTGCTACACCCGCAGGTGGGTGGCGTGATTCTGTTTTCCCGGAACGTCGGCTCGTCGGCGCAGTTGGCGGATCTGACCGCGTCGATCCGCGCCTGCCGCCCGGAGCTTCTGCTGGCGGTGGATCAGGAGGGCGGCAGGGTGCAGCGGCTGAAGGACGGTTTTACCCGATTGCCACCGATGTTGTCCCTGCAGACAGTGTTTCAGCGCGATGCTGAACAGGCACTGGCGCTGAGTCAGGATATGGGCTGGTTGATGGCGGCAGAAGTACTGGCAGCTGGATTTGATTTCAGTTTTGCGCCGGTACTGGATCTGCATACCGGACGCAGTGAGGTGATTGGCAACCGGGCATTTTCCGCGGATATCGATACGCTGGTCGCGCTGGCTTCGGCATTTATGGCCGGCATGCATCAGGCTGGCATGGCTACCACGGGGAAACACTTCCCGGGGCATGGCAGTGTGGGTGCCGATTCGCATCTGAGTCTGCCGATAGATGACCGTCCGCTGGCAGAGATCGAACAGGTTGATCTGCAGCCCTTTGTGCGCTGTCTGCCGTCGCTGGATGCTGTGATGCCGGCGCATGTGATTTATCCGGCAGCTGATTCGCGTTGTGCCGGTTTTTCTCCGTACTGGTTGCAAACAGTCCTGCGACAAAGGCTGGGTTTTGAGGGGGTAATCTTCAGCGATGATCTGGTGATGGCTGCAGCGGCTGCGGCCGGCGAGATGTCTCAGCGCGTGGCACAGGCGCTGGACGCCGGCTGTGACATGCTGCTGGTGTGTAACGATCGCGACGCTGCGCTTGTTGCCCTGCAGGCGCTGGAAGTGCGGCAGGCACCGCCCGCTGCCCGTCTGCTGCGGATGCAGCGACGTTCACCGGCGGCCATTGCCACACTGGCGGCTTTAGAAACAGACAACAGGGCACAGGCTGTCAGGGCCGGTATTGCGCAGTTGGTCAGCAATTAACAGACATGTGAGAGTAATTGAATGCAAATCAGGGAACTGCAGGCCGTGTTCGACAATGCACAGTGCCTTTATGATGAAAAACAGATTGCCGCTGCACTGGACACCATGGCAGTACAAATCAGTGACAGACTGGCCGATAAAAATCCGCTACTGTTGTGTGTGATGAATGGTGGCATCATTTTGACGGGGCACCTGGCGCCACGATTGAAGTTTCCATTGCAGCTGGACTATATCCATGCCACCCGTTACCGCGAACAGTTGACCGGCAGTGATTTGCACTGGCGTGTGACACCTTCGGCGTCGCTGCAGGATCGGGTAGTGCTGGTGCTGGATGACATATTTGATGAAGGTGAGACACTGGCCGCCATCCACCACTGGTGTCTGGCACAGGGTGCGGCGGAAGTCTGCAGTGCTGTGCTGGTGGACAAACAGCATGACCGTAAAACGGCTGCTATCAAACAGGCCGATTTCACGGCACTGTATGCTGAAGACAAATACCTGTTTGGTTATGGTATGGACTACAAGGGCTACTGGCGTAACGCCCCCGGCATATTCGCAGTCATGGATTAAACGCGGCAGGAGGTCTGATGAGTGAGAGCAAACCGACCACCGACAATATACTGAAAAGCCTGGGCAAACAGCGAGGCCCGGCACCTGTGCATCTGTGGGATCCACCCTATTGTGGCGAGATGGATATGCGAATTGCCGCAGACGGGCGCTGGTACCACGAAGGGTCACCCATCGGTCGACTGCGGATGGTGCAGCTGTTTTCCTCCATTCTGCGACTGGATGACGATGGTCATTTTTATCTGGTGACACCGGTAGAAAAAGTGCGCATCCGGGTGGATGACTGCCCCTTTGTAGCGCAACTGATGGACGTGGTTGATGAGGACGGTCAGCAATGTTTGCGCTTTACACTGAACACCGAAGAGACGGTTGATGCCGGTCCGGAAAATCCCATTGATGTGACCCTGAATGATGCCGGTGAACCTCACCCGGTGCTGGAGGTTCGTCGCGGACTCAAGGCACTGATCAGCCGTTCGGTTTTTTATCAAATGGTGGAGTTGGCCCAGCTCGAACCGGTCTCTGACGACACGTCGAAAGCCTTGAAAAACAAGGGGTCTAGCCAATCAGTAAGCATTGTCAGTAAGGGCCAAAAATTTGCGTTGGGACAATTTTGAGGCACATTTGTACCCGCAAGTTTATTGACGAAGCAGCATAAACACGGCATCATTGGCAGCCTTTTTTGGGCCGCCTTGCTTTCGGCCCTGCACCCTCAAGCCATGTTTTGAATTTGAAAATTGGAGAATCCATGAAGATTCTGGTAGCAGTTAAACGAGTTGTTGATGCGTATGTGAAAATTCGTGTCAAATCCGATGGCACCGGCGTTGATCTGGCGAATGCCAAGATGGCTGTAAACCCATTTTGCGAAATCGCCGTTGAAGAGGCCATTCGACTGAAAGAGAAAGGCGTGGCGGAAGAGGTCATTGTTGTTTCCATCGGCGAAAAAGCCTGTCAGGAACAGATTCGTACTGCATTGGCACTGGGTGCTGATCGCGGCATTCACGTTGAAGCGGCCGCTGATCTGCAGCCACTGGCAGTGGCACGACTGCTGCAGAAAATTGTTGAGAAGGAAGGCACCGAACTGGTGATTCTGGGCAAACAGTCCATCGATTCCGACAACAACCAGGTAGGTCAGATGCTGGCTGCGCTGGCCGATATGCCACAGGGTACATTTGCCTGCAAGCTTGACGTGGCTGATGGCAAGGCTGTGGTAACGCGCGAGATTGATGGCGGTGAGCAGACAGTGTCACTGACACTGCCTGCGGTGGTGACTGCTGACCTGCGACTGAACGAGCCGCGTTATGCCTCACTGCCCAACATCATGAAAGCCAAGAAGAAGCCTATTGATACATTGACACCGGATGAGCTGGGTGTTGATGTCAGCTCCGGCCTGACAATCGTTTCTGTAGGGCCACCACCCGCGCGATCAGCAGGTATCAAGGTTGAAAGCGTTGATGAGCTGATCAGCAAACTGAAATCTGAAGCTAAAGTGATTTAAGGGGAAGAGCACACATGAGTATTTTGGTTATTGCAGAACACGATAATGCCGCTCTGAAACCGGCGACACTGAACACCATTACAGCTGCCAGTGAAATTGGCGGTGATATCACGGTACTCGTTGCCGGTGCCGGTTGTGATGCCGTGGCGCAGGCCGCCGCAGCAGTCAATGGCGTGAGCAAGGTAGTGGTAGCAGACAATGCTGCCTATGAACATCAGTTACCGGAGAGTCTGGCAGCGCTGGTGGTTGAAGTGGGCAAGGATTATTCGCATATCCTGTCACCGGCGACCACGTCCGGCAAAAACTTTATGCCACGCGTGGCAGCCCTGCTGGGTGTTGCGCAGATATCCGACATCATTTCCGTTAAAGGCGCGGACACCTTTGTCCGTCCTATTTATGCCGGTAATGCGATGGCAACCGTACAGTCCAGCGATGCTGTCAAAGTGATCACAGTACGTGGTACCGCGTTTGAAGCGGCAGCCACTGAAGGCGGATCAGCCGCGGTGGAGGCCAGTGATGTGGTCAAAGCGAATGACAGGGCCGGGTTCGTCAGTGAGGAACTGACTGTGTCGGAACGTCCTGAGCTGACCGGTGCAAAAGTGGTCATCTCCGGTGGTCGCGGAATGCAGAATGGCGAAAATTTTGCGCTGCTGGAAAAAGTGGCTGACAAGCTGGGTGCAGCGATTGGTGCATCGCGTGCCGCGGTTGATGCGGGTTTTGTACCCAATGATATGCAGGTAGGGCAGACCGGTAAAATTGTTGCGCCTGAACTGTATATTGCCGTGGGTATCTCTGGTGCCATCCAGCATCTGGCGGGCATGAAAGACAGCAAGGTGATTGTGGCAATCAACAAGGATGAAGAGGCACCGATCTTCCAGGTGGCAGATTACGGCCTGGTCGCTGACCTGTTCCAGGCTGTGCCGGAGCTTGCCGAAAAGCTGTGAAAAAGGGGACGGCGGAAAAAAAGGGGACGGAGGTAAAAAAGGGGACGGAGGATATTTTATTTGGGCCGGAGGAGTATTTTTTGCAGAGCAAAAAACTCCTCCGTGCTCAAATAAAATATCCTCCGTCCCCTTTTTTACCTCCGTCCCCTTTTTTTCCGCCGTCCCCTTTTTTATTATCACGCCGGCAGTTTCTGCAGGCGCTTTCAGCTACCACCCTGGGCACCGCCATCAGCTCACTGAGCATGGCTCAGACCATGACTCACAACCTGGTGGCGCCGGCCACGGCTTCGCCGGGTTTTGAGCCTGATGTAGAGCTGGAGCTGACCGCCCGGGTCGAGGCTGTCAGCCTGCTGCCGGGTCAGGCTACTCAGCTGTGGCGTTATGTTGGCTCGGTGCTTTACGGTGATGCGTCAGCGTTCAGCTATCTTGAAAACTCGCACATACCTGTGATCCGCGCCCGTCAGGGACAAAAATTCCGTATCCATTTCAGAAATCAGCTGCCGGAAGAGTCGATTGTCCATTGGCACGGGCTGCACATGGTGCAGCGTATGGACGGACATCCGATGTATGCAATTCCGGCCGGGGCAAGCTTTGTTTATGAGTTTACCGTCGAGAACCGGGCCGGTACTTACTGGTTTCATCCGCACCCTCATGAGCGCACTGGCCATCAGGTTTATCACGGTCTGAGCGGTCTGTTCCTGGTGACAGACGATAACGAACAGCAATTGCAGCTACCGACCGGTGAGTTTGATCTGCCACTGATTATTCAGGACCGGACTTTTAATGCCAGCAATCAGCTGGTCTACCTGCCCGGGCCACCACCACGTAATGTCTGGATGCAGGGGTTCACGGGTGAAACTGTGCTGGTGAACGGCGTGCGCGGTTATTCACGCAATCTCAGGCGTAGCGCCTATCGCCTGCGACTGTTCAATGCTTCAAATGCATCCAGCTACATCCTGCGCTGGAGCCACGGCGCTGCCATGACGGTTATTGGTAGTGATGGTGGGTTGCTGGAACAGCCGGTGCAGCGCGCGTACCTGAGTATGGCGCCGGCTGAGCGTCTGGATGTCTGGGTCGATCTCTCCGGGCTACCTGCGGGGCAGGAGATCAGTCTGCTGGCGGAGTCATTTTCACCCTCGCTGCTGAATGTCACAGCATCACAGTCCGGCGAACCGCTGGTTCAGGGTGCCCGTCCGATTGCACGATTCATGCTGGTCGCCGGGCAGGACATGGTCAGCGCGCTGCCGCAACAGTTGTCCATCTTCCCGTCAGTCAGTTCGGCTGAGGCGATCAATCTCACCAGTCCCCGCACAGTGCTGCTGTCCATGACGCAGGGGCAGGTGATGCTGAATGGCCGTATATACGGCGCCATGGATGAGTATGCCGACGATGAAATAGTCCGGGCCGGCACCACAGAGGTGTGGGAGTTTGCCAATAACGCAGCTATCGGTATGCAGATGGCCCACCCCATGCATGTCCACAATGTATTCTTCAGGGTGATTGAGAGAATACCTGCGGCGAATGAATCCGCTCTGGCGCAGCAGATGCGTGCCGGGTTTGTGGATGAGGGTCTGAAGGACGTGGTGCAGGTGCTGCCGGGTGAACGTGTCCGGTTGCTTATGAAGTTTGAACAGCACGCTGGCATTTATCTCTATCACTGTCATATTCTGGAGCATGAAGACCTGGGCATGATGCGCAACTTCATGATTCGCGCTGCACTGGCCAGCAAATCAGTTGCTACTGTTGGCGGCGCTGCGTCATCGGCGCGTATCGAATTGGGCACCAGCACAGATAACTGGCTATCGCTGACTGACGAGCTGCAGGCTCCCGGGAACTGTCAGATCATGGCCGCCATCCAGCCGGAAACCGCGCATCTGGGGCGATCGGCAAATATCGTTGTGGTGGTCAGCCCGGATGGCGGCAATACGCTGCTGGCAGTCAATAATCTGGGTCAGTTGCAGCCAGTAAATACTGACGATGTACAGGTGTTCAGAACCATCAGCAGCCTGCAGGCACGCCATGAGTTTTTGCTGTTTGACGGGATGATGGATATTGGTGACCGGGGTACTTACGATCTGTTTATCGGGTATACGCCGGATGCGTCGCGTCGGGCTGAGGATATTATTTACAACACGGCGCCGTTGCGGCTGTCGGTGAGATAAAAAAAGGGGACGGAGGATATTTCCTCGTCCCCTTTTTTTCCTTATTCAGCCTTCTTGCGGGCCTCTTCCTCCAGACGTCGGCGCTTGATCTCGCGCGGATCGTTCGGTGCGCGGCCACCGGCGGCTACTGCGGGCTGCTGCGGCGTGGTTTCGTCAGCTGGCTTTTCCGCTGGCTGAGGCTCTTCCGCTGGCTGAGGCTCTTTTACTGCCTGAGGCTCTTCTGCTGGCTGAGGGTCATTCAGTTGAAGCTCTTCATTCCTCGGCTGAGACGCTTCAGCAGGCTTTGACTCCTGAGTTGCTGGCGCAGGTTCTTCCTTCACAGGTGCCGGTTCAGACACGTCGGTAGCAACCTCGGCAACCGGCTGGTCCGCAGCGGCGGGCGCGTCCTCTGATGTTTTTGGCTCAGCCGGCGCTTTGGCTACGGCTTTTTTGCCGCGCGGTGGGCGCTTGCGTTTGACCGGTGCTTTTTCTGTTTCAGCATCGGCGGCAGTAGTGGATTCGGCGGGCTTTTGATCAGCCGCGGGCGCTTGATCAGCCGCGGACGCTTGATCAGCCGCAGACGCCTCATCACCAGCCGGTGTTTTATCAGCAGCAAGTGCTCCATCAGCAGCAGGCGTTGCATCAGCCTTGTCTGTGGTCGCCGCAGCTTCGGCAGGTACTGATTCTTCAGCAGCTGACTCTGCACTGGCAGCTGGCGCTGCTTCGTTGGCAGGATTGCTGTCTGCAGTGGCTGCATTGTCTGTTGCTACAGCGACAGAAGTATCCTCTTTTGCGGATGCGTCCTCAGAGGCGTTGTCCTGTTCAGAATCCGATCCCTGAGACTCAGCTGCATCTGCATTTTCGCCGGCAGTACCACGACCACGACGTGAGCGGCCACCACGGCTGCGCCGACGTTTTGGTTTTGCGGGCGCATCATCACCTGCGGTCTCGCCATCAGCTGAACCTGATGCATCTGTTTGTGCTTCGGCACTGTCCCCGGTCTTCCTGTCTGTTGTGGCTTCCGGCGCAGCATTTGCAGCAGTCACTGACTCGTCAGTCTGGGTTCCATCTGCCACCGCCTGGTCGCTCAAACCCTCATCAGTGTCGCTTTGCACACCGTCAGGGTGCGGTCCGCGACGGCGCTTGGTGGTATTGCGTGGCTTACGGTCACCACGCGGGCGACGGTTGGGATTGTCATCGCTGCTCTGTGAGTCATCAGCTGCCTGTGCAGCATTGTCCTGACGTGTAGTCTTGTCATCATCGCCCTGAGCGGAACGTTGTCGTCCGCCCTGTTGCCCACGACGACGGCTGTTTTGTGAACGGCCTTCACTGGCACCGCCATCCTTGTCAGAATCTCCCTGTTTGCGTCGTGCGCTGTCGGAGCGATCGTCTGTGGACGCTGATTTCTGGCGCTGATCGTCTCGTTCAGAACGATCGCTGTTGTTACGATCGTTATTGTTACGATCCCTGTCATTGCGATCCCTGTCGCTGCGGCCACGCCCACGACCACTGCGACTGCGGTTGGTGTCAGCTGTGCGGCTGCGATTACGGCTGGTTTCGCGCTCAGCCTGTTCAGCTATTTCTTTTTCATCATCATTGGCAGCGCCGCCAAACAGTCCGCCAAAGGCTGACAGCAGCGAGCCCAGCAAACCCTTTTTGGCTGCAGCAGCGGCTGGTGCTGTGCGAGATGCGGCACGTGGCACTGAGGCGGGTGCCTGCGGCAGCACCGGCGCCTGCACGGCAGCCTGTTGCACCTGCAAGGGTTTCTGGGCCTGTGCTACGCCTTCGTTAAAATCAGTTTCGACTTCAATCTCAAAACTCGCCAGTGCCACACCACCTTCCTGCTGGGTCAGGTTCTGGATTTCGTAGTGCGGTGTTTCCAGTGCCGGGTTCGGTATGATCAGCAGCCTGGTTTTGCTCTGTGCTTCAATCGCTGCCACCGCATTACGCTTCTCGTTCAGCAGGTAGGAGGCCACAGACAACGGCACAATCACCCGGATTTCGGCACTCTTTTTCTTGTTGGCTTCTTCCTGCAGGATGCGCAGGATGGACAGACACAGCGATTTCACATCACGGATGGTGCCCTGGCCGCTGCAGCGTGGGCAGACCACGGCATTGGTTTCTTCCAGCGACGGACGCAGTCGCTGACGTGACATTTCCAGCAGGCCAAAACGTGAGATCCGACCCACCTGCACACGTGCTCGGTCAGCCTCCAGCGCATCGCGCATACGGTTTTCAACTTCTTTCTGATTCTTGGTAGCGCTCATGTCGATAAAGTCGATTACCACCAGGCCACCCATATCACGCAAGCGCAACTGACGGGCGATTTCATCCGCCGCTTCCAGGTTGGTATTGAGCGCAGTTTCTTCAATGTCGGAACCGCGTGTGGCGCGCGATGAGTTGATATCGATGGAAATCAGCGCTTCCGTCGGATCGATAACAATCGAACCACCGGAAGGCAGTTTGACTTCGCGCTGGAAGGCAGACTCAATCTGGTTTTCAATCTGGTAGCGATTGAACAGGGGCAGGGCGTCCTGATAGAACTTGATGCGCGATTCATAATGCGGCATTACCTGACGCACAAAATTCAGCGCTTCATCATAGGATTCTTTGGTATCAAACAGCACTTCACCAATATCCTGACGCAGATGGTCGCGGATGGTACGGATGATGACATTGCTTTCCTGATACACCAGAAATGGCGCGGCTTTCTGCTTTGATGCTTCAGTGATGGAGGTCCACAGCGACAGCAGGTAGTCCAGATCCCACTGCAGATCTTCCTGGTTTTTGCCAACGCCGGCGGTGCGCACAATAATGCCCATGCGATCCGGGATGTTCAGGCTGTTGATGGCTTCACGGATTTCCGAGCGCTCATCACCTTCAATGCGACGGGAAATGCCACCGGCGCGCGGGTTGTTTGGCATCAGAACCAGATAACGGCCAGCCAGACTTATAAAGGTGGTCAGTGCCGCACCCTTGTTGCCACGCTCTTCTTTTTCCACCTGCACAATAACTTCAGTGCCTTCGGCAACCGATTCCTTGATGCTGACCCGGCCACCATCACTTTTTTTGCTGAAGTATTCGGGGGCGATTTCCTTTAGTGGCAGAAAGCCGTGGCGCTCGGCGCCAAAATCAACAAATGCCGCTTCCAGACTGGGTTCCACACGGGTAATCCGGCCCTTGAAGATACTGGCCTTTTTCTGCACGCGGGTGCGGTTTTCAATATCGAGGTCATACAGTTTTTGCCCGTCTACCAGGGCAACGCGCAGCTCTTCTTCCTGCGTGGCGTTGATCAACATTCTTTTCATGAGGTTCACATCTCTGTTGAACCAGATCGGTGAATCCAGATGAAATGACGGCAGGGTGCAGACTACGGGACAGGAACTAACGCCGGAGGGGTTGTCATTGCAATGTGTTATTGCAATAAAAACCTTTAAAGACAGTGGGTTGCAGGTGTTCTCGTCGCGTTTTCAGGCCGCTTCAATCTCAGACCACAAGGGAGCGACCAGTGAAGGTGCTACCACTCAGGGCTGGCCGGGTCAGAACGGGTACGACGCGTGTCGGACGCTGATTGTCTGTGCCGGTAATGCGCGACCGGAACATGTCCGGCGGTCCTGCTGTCATTGTCTTACTTACATCGCCGCCCGGTGCCAACTGCTAAATTAAAAACACGGGGTGTCGCGTAATACGTTTGTTCGTGCCGTGGTCGTGCCCGGCTCTCCGGACCCCGGCTCAGTTTTTGTGGCTGAATGCCTGAGGGGTGCGGTCTGCGAGAGGCTGATATGGATCGTAAACCTCTGCGCCAAAAATCACTTTCTGGACTCCGGCCCTGCGTGATATCACGCGGAGCTGCCGGATCCGGTTACTTGTTTGTTTAAGTAACGTTCTGGTCTTGCTGAAAAATCTTCAAATCTCGTCGCCGTTGGTCTGGCGGAGTAAACTAAAAATCCGTCTGCATTGCAGCTTCGCGACTATAACAGCAAGAATCGCAATATTCAAATACTCATTTTCAGGATCTGGCTCAAGGATATCGACTAGCTGGTTGTTTTCCGGTTTGTTTTAACAGAGCAGCTCGACTAGAATCCTGCCATGCCTGTTTACGCCTACCAACGTCTGTCCATGTTCGAACAATCTGCCGGTCAAGGCAGTGTGAGTGCATTGTCGCTGTCGCGCGAACGACAGGCACTGCTGGATTACTGTGTCGACAATGGGTGGCCGGCGCCGGTCTGGCAGGAAGAACTGACGGCGGACTGGCGTGACGGGTTCAGTAAACGTCTGCTGACCGATGATCCTGGCGAGCACTGGCGGCCTGAGCCTGGCGCAGATGTGCTGGTGTATGATCTGGCGCGCATGGTGAATGGCGCCCAGGATCTGCTGGCGGTGCTGGACTGGTTTCGTGAACGCGATATCTGCCTGCATGTGCTCAACCTGCAGGCGGAGCTGAGCCAGACCCGCACGTTGACCCGCACCCGGGTAGACTCGGATCGGCTGCTCGCCAGTCTGGCTGATATCGAACTGCGGCGGGGCGCCGACCGTATGCGCCAGGTCAAGTCCCGGCAGCGTGACAAAGGCCGGTTTCTGGGCGGTACCAAACCCTTTGGATATATGGTGCACAGCAATGGCAAACTGATTGAAAATCCGCTGGAGCAGCGGGTTCTCAAGCAGATCCGTCAGCTGCGCCGACAAGGCATGTCACTGCGGGCGATCGCGCAGCGGGTCAGCACGCCGGTGGCGCCGGTCAGTTTCAAGACGGTTCAGCGGATTCTGCAGCGCGAGGATGCCAGTGCAGCTCAGCGCTCACCGCCGTCACAAAAGCAGCAACAGCAACAACAGCAGCAACAACAGTCGCACCACAAACCTGATCAGGGAGCCAGACGCTAAACATGTTCAAACCTCTGGCACTGTTTGTCGGGCTGCGCTTTGTTCGCGCCCGCAAAAAAAATCAGCTGATGTCATTTGTGTCGCTGATTTCCATGCTCGGCATTGCACTGGGGGTACTTGCCCTGATAGCCGTCATGTCAGTGATCAATGCGTCGACCACCACCATGCGGGACGAAACATTGAAGACCGTGCCGCATGCCTCTGTGCAACTGGGCGACGACACGCTGCGCTGGGCACAGGCCTCACAGATACTCTACGAGCAGCCCGGTATCG
Source organism: uncultured Pseudohongiella sp. (assembly GCA_963974875.1). GTDB lineage: Bacteria > Pseudomonadota > Gammaproteobacteria > Pseudomonadales > Pseudohongiellaceae > Pseudohongiella. The sequence continues at coordinate 12,927 of CAXBER010000008.1, forward strand.
TCGCAGTAGCGCCGTATGTGGAAGCCGAAGCCTGGCTGCGCTTTGAAGGCCGTGGCGAGTTTGTCAATGTGCGCGGTGTTTATCCGCCGTCAGAACCCGAGGTGTTGCAGACCCCAAATGCCCAATTACAGAGTTTGCTGCAGCAACTGCGACAACAGCCTGATGGCATGATTCTGGGTACCCGGCTGGCCTCACAACTGGGTATTTATACTGGCACCCAACTGTCGGTCACACCCTTGTCCAGTCTGCTGAACCGGCAACCCGCCGATGCCCGCAGTTTTCGTGTATTGGGCGTGGCTGATTTCGGATTTTATGATAACGACCGCACCGCCCTGATTGGCCTGGAGGCCGCGCAGGCGCTGTTTGCCAACGATCCGGGCACACAGGTGCAGTTGCGGCTGCGCGTAGAGGACCTGTTTACTGCCGGCGTGGTCGCCCGGCAGGCAGTGGCCGGTCTGCCGTCAGGGCAGTATGAGGTCAGCAGCTGGAACGAAACCCGCCGCAGCCTGTTTGATGCCCTGCGTATGGAAAAAATACTTACCGGTTTTATGTTACTGATGATTGTGATCATTGGGGCTGTCAATATTGTTGCGACGCTGGTAATGGCAGTGGCTGACAAAAATGCGGATATCGCCATTCTGCGCACCATGGGGGCAGGCCGTGCCACAGTGATGGCGGTGTTTGTCATACAGGGGTTTGCCGCCGGTGTGTTTGGGACGCTGCTGGGGGCCGCAGGCGGCATTCTGCTGGCGATGAATATTGGTGCATTAACGCGGTGGTTTGAAGGGGCGCTGAATACGCTGCTGGCGCCCAATGATGTCTACATGATTGCACATCTGAGTGCGGAACTGCAGTGGGGCGATGTGGTTCTGGTGTGTGCCAGTGCACTGGTCGTCAGTCTGCTGGCCACTCTCTATCCGGCCTGGCGTGCCTCGCGCGTGCAGCCGGCGGATGTGCTGCGATATGAATAAGTTGTCAGGGAGTACGCAATTGAATAACGATGGCGCAGCGCATACAAAAAAAGCGGATACCAGCACCGCAGACACCAGCAACGCTGTGATCAGTTGCCGTCACCTGCGCAAATCCTACACGCAGGGGCCGCAGCAGGTTGACGTGCTGATCGATATCAATCTGGTGGTGCAGCCGGGCGAGCGTGTTGCCATTGTTGGCAGTTCCGGCTCCGGTAAAACCACCTTGCTGAACATGCTGGGCGGGCTGGATCTGCCCACCGGTGGCGACATCCAGGTGGGCGGTCAGAATCTGGCGCAGCTCAGCGAAAAGCAGCGCGGTCAGCTGCGCAACCGGGATCTGGGCTTTGTCTATCAGTTTCACCATCTGCTTGGTGAATTCAGTGCGCTGGAAAATGTCGCCATGCCGCTGCTGATTGGTGGCAGTGATGTGGCCACGGCCACGCAAAAGGCAACTGACCTGTTGACGCAGGTGGGCCTGTCACACCGGCTGAATCATAAACCCTCGGAGCTCTCTGGTGGTGAGCGCCAGCGTGTGGCAATCGCCCGTGCCATGGTGGCTTCGCCACGCTGTGTGCTGATGGATGAACCCACCGGCAATCTGGACCGGCGCACGGCCGAAGGCATTCACCAGCTAATGCAGACCCTGAATCAGACGCTGGCCACCAGTTTTGTGGTGGTCACTCACGATGAGCGATTTGCCGCCAGTCTGGATCGAGTGCTGCTGCTCGAAAATGGCCGTCTGGAAGTCAGCAATGCGTAACGGACCCGTGAGCCAGACAGGTCTGGCCGCTGGCATCGCGCTGAGGTATGTCAGCGTCGGACGTTTTAAAGGCATTGGCGGCGGTCAGTCCAGTCAGCTGGTGAGTTTTATGTCGCTGCTCACTATCAGCGGTCTGGCTCTCAGTGTGTGCATCCTGATTACGGTATTGTCTGTGATGAACGGCTTTGATCGTGAGGTGCGCGAGAATGTGCTGGGGGTGCTGCCCCACGCCAGTGTACTGACGTCAGAAAAACCTTCTTCCGCCCAGTGGCAGGCCATTGATGCGGAGTTGCAACAGCTGACCGGTATTATCGCCACGGCGCCGGTGCTGGAAGTCAATGGCGTGCTGGCCAGCGCGGCAGGCAGTCGCGGCGTGCTGGTCAATGGTGTGGATCCGCTGCGTGAACAGCAGATATCCCAGCTGGGACAGTTTATGCTCTCCGGATCTCTGCAGGCCCTGGCGGAGCAGCGTTTTCAATTGATTCTTGGACAGACGCTGGCACAGCGGCTGGGTGTTGGTCTGGGGGATAGCGTCAATCTGTACTCCCTGAATGTGTCGATCAATCCGATTGCACCGCTGCCGGTGCAACGCCGTTTTACCGTCGGTGGCATTTACCGGGTCGGCACCCAGGAGCTGGATGAACAACTGGTCATCATCGCATTGCCTGATGCACAGGCGCTGTACCGCCAGCCTGACAGTTACAACAGCCTGCGCCTGCGTACTGATGATGTACTGAGTGTTAACAGCTTGCGTCCGCAACTTGAGTTTGTGCTGCCAGACGGTTTTTACGTGCAGACCTGGACGCAGTGGTTTGGCAATATCTATGAAAACATCCGCCTGTCACGCACCATTGTTGGTTTTCTGCTCTGGTTGCTGGTGGCGGTGGCCGCCTTTAACCTGATTGTCAGCCTGGTGATGATCGTGCGCGACAAGCGTGGGGATATCGCCATTTTGCGCACCATGGGTGCTTCGCCCGGCATGATTGCGCGTATCTTCATGATGCAGGGATGTCTGATCGGCTTGATAGGCACGCTGCTGGGATTGGTGCTGGGCAGCATTCTGGCGCTTAGCGTCAGCGACCTGTTTGCCATGTTTGAACAGTGGTCCGGTACCGTGTTGCTCAGCGCAGATGTGTATCCGGTGGATTTTCTGCCCTCTCAACTGCGTCTGAGTGACGTGCTGGCGGTCAGTATCGGCGTGCTGGTGCTGTGTCTGCTGGCCAGTGTTTATCCCGCCTGGCGTGCGTCACGGGTTGCGCCGGCAGAGGCGCTGCGCTCCGAATAAGCGGTTTGCTGTGCAGCATTGCCTGCCATCGTCTATACCCCATTGATACAGTTAAATGTCGCAAGGCAGGGCGCTGATTCCGAGAAAGGTACTGCTCCGGGATCTGGCCTTGCACAGAACGGAGTCGGCACGGATGCGCACAGGGATGTTGCTGCTGTGTCTGGGTCTGGCACTGACGGGCCGGCTCAGCACACTGCCGCCGGTGCCGTTGATGGCATTGCAAATCGGCGGCTGGTTAAATCTGATGCTGCTCACCGGCATATACCTGCTGGCGCTGGATGGCCGCTGGCGCAGCGCACTGTGTCTGCTGTTGTGTTTCACCGGCGGTTTGCTGTGGTCACTGCAAAGTGCAATGCAGCTGAACCAGAACCGGCTGCCGTATCAGCTGGAGGGTCAGGACTTCTGGGTAGAAGGCCGCATCAGCGGGCTGGTGCGGCAGCGCGAGCGCACGCAGCAGATTCAGCTGCGGGTACAGGCAAGCTGTTTTCGTCTGCAACCGGTCGATTGTACAGATCAGCCGCCGGTGCTGGTGGGCAGTCTTGTGGTGCTGAACGACTACAGCGCACTGCCATTAAAATCCGGCGAACAGTGGCGTTTGCGGGTACGGCTGAACCGGGTCCACGGTTTTGCCAATCCCGGTGGGTATGATTTTGAAGCTGCCCAGGCACAGCAGGGCATCGTCGCCCGTGGTTACGTGCGTGAAACCGGTCTGAACGTGCGGCTGCAGGCGGCCCGGCCAGACATGAACCGGCTGCGCACAGCGCTGGGCGAGCGGATTCAGCATCTGCCTGATCTGCAATATCCGGGACTGCTGAGAGCGCTGGTAACCGGAGACCGTGACGGTATCAGCAGCGGGCACTGGTCATTGCTGACAGCAACCGGCACCAATCATCTACTGGTCATATCCGGGCTGCATGTCGGCTTTGTGGCGCTGGTCGCCTGGTGGGCGGGCAATCTGCTCAGCCGGCTGTCGACCACCCTGATTCTGCGTGTGCCGGCGCAACGCGTGGCAGCTGCACTGGCGATACTGGCGGCACTGCTGTACAGCGCGCTGGCCGGTTTTTCACTGCCGACCCAGCGCGCCATGATCATGGTCTGCGTTGCCATGGTCGGGCAACTGCTGGGCCGGCGGTTTTTGCCCAGTTACAGTTTTCTGCTGGCGATGAGCATTGTCCTGCTGCTTGATCCGCTGGCTGCCACGCAGGCCGGGTTCTGGTTATCCTTTACCGCCGTTGGCGCGTTACTGCTGGCCTTTACCGGACACATCCACGTTGCCAGTGATGGACAGGTTGCAGGTCATGGCCAGCGTATCTGGCAGGGCTGGATAAAACCGCAGTGGGTGGTCAGCATTGCCTTGCTGGTCCCGCTGCTGCTGTGGACCGGTCAGGTCTCAGTTATTTCACCGCTGGCCAATATCATTGCCATTCCGCTGGTCAGTTTCTGGGTAGTGCCGCTGGCACTGGGTGGCTCGGCATTGCTGTGGATCTGGCCCGGGGCTGGTGACGTGTTGCTGGTGCTGGCAGACCTGGGTCTGCAACTACTGCTGTCTGGATTGCAGACATTGGCGCAACAGGTCTCACCGCTCTGGCAAAGTCCGCCGTTGTCCGGATTTACAGCATTGTGCGCTGCACTGGCCTGCTTATTGTTTTTGCTGCCCAAAGGGTTGCTGCCGCGCTGGCCGGCAGTGCTGCTGTTAACGCCGCTGATCTGGCCACCGGCACCACAGCGGCCGGCATATGGCACGGTCTGGCTGCATATGCTGGATGTCGGGCAGGGGCTGGCAGTGCTGGTGCAGACGACTGAACATCTGCTGGTGTTTGACACCGGTCCCCGGCTTGGCCCTGATGTGGATGCCGGGCGTTCGGTGGTGCTGCCCGTGCTGCGGCAATTGCGGGTGGAGCGTGTGGACACAGTGATAGTCAGTCACTGGCATGAGGATCATTACGGCGGGCTGAATTCGGTGCTGGCCGCCAGCCAGCCAGTGACCCGGCCCTCCAGACTGTTGACCGGCTCGCCAGCGCTGGCAGAAGCGCCGGGCGATCATCAGTTTGCCGGTTGCCGCGCCGGTGATCAATGGCAGTGGGACGGCGTGCTGTTTCAGATACTGCACCCGGACAACGCGTCCTACCGCGGTATCAACGACCAGTCCTGCGTGGTGATGGTCGATGCCGGCGGGCAGCGGATTTTGCTGAGCGGCGATATTGAGCAGGCTGCCGAGCTGTCACTGGTGCGCCGATACGCTGGTCAGTTACGCGCTGATGTGCTGCTGGCGCCCCATCATGGCAGTAACTCGTCATCCTCACCTGCCTTGCTGGCTAGTGTGCAACCACAGTGGCTGCTGGTATCGGCCGGTTACCGTAACCGTTTTGATCATCCGGGGCAGCAGGTTCTGGCGCGCGCCCGGCAAGCGGGTATTGACGTGTTGCGTACTGACATCAGTGGTGCTGTGCAGATGGTGCTGGGGGAGGCGCAGGGGCCACGTATTAAATCGCTTTATCGCGAGCAATCGCGGCGTTTCTGGCATAACATCCCGTCTGACGAATATGGTAAAGTACCCACCAAATCTGCAGGAGATTAATGTTGTGGTAGAAATTGTAATGGCCGGTGGCTGGTTGATGCTGCCAATTATTCTGTGCTCCATTCTGGCGATTGCAATTGTCATTGAGCGCTTCTGGACACTGAGTACCAACCGCATTGCTCCGCGTTACGCAGTAGGGCAGGTGTGGACCTGGATAAAAAACGGTGAGCTGGACTCGGCCCGTATGCGTGAATTGCGCCTGGCTTCGCCGCTGGGACAGATTCTGGCTGCCGGTCTGCTGCATGCCCGCCAGGGACGTGAAGCCATGAGTGCGGCCATCGAGCAAAGCGCCGCCGTGGTCATCCATGAGCTGGAACGTTACCTGAGCACGCTGGGCACCATTGCCGCGATCACGCCACTCCTGGGTTTGCTGGGTACGGTAATCGGCATGATCCGGGTGTTCACGGAAATCATGATTCAGGGCACCGGTAACGCCAGCGCACTGGCCGGTGGTATCTCGGAAGCTCTGATAACCACCGCTGCGGGTCTGACCGTGGCCATTCCGGCGTACGCCTGCCACCGCTATTTTGTGCGCAAGGTTGATTCACTGGTGCTCACTCTGGAGCAGGAGTCTTCCAAACTGGTGGAAGCACTGCACGGTGACCGCCGAGTTGATGTCCGCGATATCGTTACCATGCCGGAAACCCCTGCCAGCGAAGCACAGGCCGCTGTTACGGAACCTGCGTTGTGAAATTCCCCCGCCGAACGCTGGAAGATCCGGCGATCAACCTGACCCCGCTGATTGATGTGGTATTTCTGCTGCTGATCTTTTTTATGGTCACCACCACGTTTACCCGTGACACTCGGCTGGCGGTGGACCTGCCGGAAGCCGACGCTGCCACCGCCGAACCGGTCGCTGACCAGATTGAAGTGCTGGTCAGTCAGGCCGGACGCTACAGCATCAATGATCAGTTGCTGGCCGATAACCAGAGCAGCACATTGCGTGATCAATTGCTGGTTGTGGCCGGCGGAAACCGCAGCCTGCCGGTGCTGCTGATTGCTGATGCCGAATCCAGTCATCAGGCGGTGGTGACCGCCATGGACGCAATTGGTCAGGCCGGATTCAGTCGTCTGAGTATCGCCACGCGTCGACCGGAATCCGACGGTGACAGCAATGAGTGAACCACAGCAGAGTCCGGCTGCTGCTGTGATGATGACGGGTTTTCAGGTCTACCAGCGATTACTGGGTTATGTACGGCCTTATATGGGCGTATTTGCAATCAGTCTGCTGGGTTTTGTGATTTTTGCCCTGACCACGCCAGCCACGGCGGCCTGGCTGGGTTGGACCATTGACCAGATTGAAGCGCGCAATGCCGATGCACGAATTCTCAGTCCGCTACTGTGCGTGTTGATTGTTCTGGTGCGCGGTATTGGCGGATTCATGGGTGGCTATTCGCTGGAACATATCGCCAACCATGTGGTGCACAAACTGCGTTGCGAGGTGCTCGATCAACTGCTGAATGTGCCGGTCACCTATTACGACAAAAATACCATGGGCCGGCTGGTGTCCAAGGTCACTTACGATGTCATGCAGATCAAGGGCGCCGCTACCAACGCCATTACCGTGATCCTGCGTGAAGGTCTCACTGTGATCGGACTGCTGGGCTGGCTGTTCTGGGTCAACTGGCGACTGAGTCTGGTGTTCCTGCTGGTGGCACCGTGCATGGCGCTGGTGGTGCATCTGGCAACCAAACGTTATCGGCGTTACAGCCGGCAGATGCAGGACTCCATGGGTGATGTCACACATATTGCCAATGAGTCCATCAAAGGCCAGAAGGTGATCCGTACGTTCAACGCTGGCCGCTTTGTACTGTCGCGGTTTACTACCGCCAGCGAACGCAACCGGCGGCAGAATATGAAGATGGTGGCAACGGAATCGACTGCCACCCCGCTGATCCAGCTGATGGTCAGTGTGGCCATGGCCATTCTTATCTGGTTTGCGCTGGCGCCGGAGTTTCTGGGCAATGCCACAGCGGGCGAGGTGGTGACCTTTCTGACCCTGGCCGGCATGCTCAGCAAACCGCTGCGTCAATTGTCAGGTGTCAATGCCATTATCCAGCGCGGAATCTCCGCTGCCTCCAGCATCTTTGAATTACTGGATACCCACCGCGAGCAGGATACTGGCACGGTTACCGTGCAGCGTGCCAAAGGCCTGGTGGAGCTGGACCATGTCAGCTTTGCCTATAACCCGGAGGAGCCCGTGCTGAATGACGTGTCTCTGAAAGTTCAGCCGGGTACGACGGTAGCGCTGGTCGGTCGATCCGGCAGCGGCAAATCCACTCTGGTCAACCTGTTGCCGCGTTTCTACGAATACAGTAGTGGCGAGGTGCGTCTGGACGGCGTAAAGCTGACCGACTACAAACTGGCAAATCTGCGTCAGCAGATGGCGATTGTGACGCAGGATGTGGTGCTGTTTGAAGGCAGTGTCGCGGAAAACATCGCTTATGGTATTACTGATCAGGTGACCCCGGAACAGATTCAGCAGGCTGCCAAAGACGCCCATGCTGATGAATTTATTGTCCGACTGCCGGGCGGTTACGATGCCCAGGTGGGTGACGGCGGCGCACTGCTGTCCGGCGGGCAGCGACAGCGGCTGGCCATTGCCCGTGCGTTTCTGAAAAATTCACCGGTGCTGATTCTGGACGAAGCGACCTCAGCACTGGATACCGAGTCCGAGCAGCATATTCAGCAGGCGCTGGGAGAACTGATCCGGGGCCGGACCACGTTTGTGATAGCCCACCGGCTCTCAACCATAGAAAACGCCGATCTGATTGTGGTGATGGATCAGGGGCAACTGGTGGAAAGCGGCACGCATCAGCAGTTGCTGCAGCTGAACAGACACTACGCACGTCTGCACCGTATGCAGTTCAGCGATCAACTTGATGATCCCTTGCAGGTACAGCGCACCGAGCCTGCCGACCGGGCGATAGAGTAATGCGGTCGGTGATGGTCAATGCGTGGTATCGCGGCGCCTGGTGGCTGAACCTGCTGCGGCCGCTCTCGGTCCTGTTTGTCTGGCTGGCCCGGAGGCGCCGCCGGCAACAATGCAGCCAGGTAAGACCGGCGCAGATCCCCGTCATTGTGGTCGGTAATATCAGCGTGGGTGGTACCGGCAAAACACCGGTGGTGCTGGCGCTGAGCAATGCCCTGCAACGCAGTGGTCTGCGGACTGGTGTGCTGAGTCGCGGTTACGGCGGCAGGGCGCGACACTACCCGTATTTTGTCAAGTCAGACTCTGACGTGCGCGCCACCGGGGACGAGGCATTGCTGCTGCGACGTCATCTACGTGGCCCGCTGGTGCTGGATCCGGACCGGGCGCGGGGGCTTGCAGCGCTGGAGAATGATGGCAGCTGTGATGTAGTCATCTGCGACGATGGTCTGCAGCACTATCGTTTGTGGCGCGACATAGAAGTGGTGGTCATGGATGCGCAGCGCGGCACCGGCAATGGTTTGTGCCTGCCAGCCGGACCGCTGCGGGAACCACCGGCCAGGCTGGCTGAGGTGGACTTTATTGTGGTCAACGGCGCCGTGTATGATGATCCTTCCATCGATGCTCCGGCGATAGATGCTCCGGCGATAGATGCTCTGTCGAAAGATGATCAGCCCGTAGCCGCGACTGCCTGGCGCGTTGCCGCCGCAGAAACGCCGGTCAGTCCGGTGCAACTGGTGCCGCATGAATGGGTCAATGTCAAAACCGGTCAGCGCGTGGCGTTGCAGGAATTTTTGCTGGCGCAGGATCTGACTGAAAAACAGTCGTCAAAAAATGTCTATGCCATCGCGGGCATTGGCAACCCGCAGCGTTTTTTTGCCACGCTGCGTGAGCTGGGAATTCACGCCGCCTGCCATGAATTTGCCGACCATCATCTGTATCAGCCCAGAGATCTGGCATTTGCCGGTCAGGCATTGCTGCTGATGACAGAAAAAGATGCGGTAAAATGCGAGCAGTTTGCAGGCAACAACTGGTGGTATCTGTCAGTGCAGGCACAGTTGTCAAAGAACATGTTACAGCAGTTGGGCACCCGGCTGGATGCCGTACTTGCCTTGCGCACACACGAACAACCGGCAACGGGGGAAATGGAGAATGGATAAAAAACTGTTAAGCATACTGGTGTGTCCGGTCTGCAAAGGGCCGCTGGTTTACAAGCGTGAGCAGGCCGAGCTGATCTGTTATGCGGATGCCCTGGCTTACCCGGTTCGCGACGAGATCCCCGTCATGCTGGAAACCGAGGCCAGAACGCTCAGTAACGAGGAGCGCGAGGATCGCTCATGAGCTTTATTGTGGTGATTCCTGCACGCTACGCATCCACCCGGCTGCCTGGCAAACCGTTGCTGGACATCGCCGGCAAACCCATGCTGCAGCATGTGTATGAGCGGGCCTGCCAGAGTGGCGCCACCGACGTCTATGTTGCCACTGATGATGCGCGCATCGCGACCGCTACAGAAAGTTTTGGCGGCAAGGTGGTGATGACGCGTGAGGATCACCAATCCGGCACTGATCGCATTCAGGAAGTTGTCACGCAACTGGCGCTGCCCGAATCAACCATTGTGGTGAATGTGCAGGGCGATGAACCGATGATTCCACCGGCCACCATCAACCAGGTGGCTGCCAATCTGGATGCGCATGCTGATGCCGGTATCAGCAGTCTGTTTCATACCATCACCGATGCGGCGGAGTGGCTGAACCCGCATGCGGTCAAGGTGGTGACCGACGCAGATGGGTATGCTCTGTACTTCAGTCGCGCAGCCATACCCTGGCAGGATACTGATGGTATTCACGGCAAACGCCATATCGGCATCTATGCCTATCGGGTAACAACCCTGAACCGCTTTGTCAGCTGGCCACGATCACTGCTGGAAGTCAGCGAGCGACTGGAGCAGTTGCGGGCCATGCATCACGGTGTACGTATCATCATGGACGAGGCCATTGAACACGTGCCGGCCGGCGTGGATACGGCGGACGATCTGGCAGCGGTGCGCCGGTTTCTTTCTGACAGTGAGATGTAAAGGCCAATGTCTTCTTCGTTTGCTTCCGATCAGGCTGCGGCCTGGCCATCCAACTGGCAGGCAGATGCTGATCTGGCTGGACTGACGACGCTGGCATTACCGGCGCGGGCACGCTGGCTGGTTGATGTGCAACAGGAAGATGAGCTGCCGGTTGTGCTGGCACTGGCGGAAAAAAAGGACTTGCCGTTCAAGGTGCTCGGTGGCGGCAGCAATGTACTGTTTGCCCATGACTACCCGGGGCTGGTGCTTCACCTGCAGCTTGCCGGTGTCAGTTCGCGACGCGCAGGTGATCATATTCTGGTGACTGCAGCAGCGGGGGAGAACTGGCACCTGTTTGTCTCCCGATGTGTGTCAAAGGGCTGGTACGGGCTTGAGAATCTGGCACTGATTCCCGGGACGGTGGGCGCGGCACCGGTGCAGAATATAGGTGCTTACGGCGTGGAGCTGGCCGATCGGCTGGTGTCGGTCAGGTACCTTGATCTGCAACGCATGCAGGTGGAGCAGTTGAGCGCTGAACAATGTGAGTTTGGCTACCGCGACAGTATTTTTAAACGCGGCCTGAAGCATGGGGCCATTATTTTGTCCTGTACGTTCAGGCTTGATTCGGTGCCTGCGCCGGTGCTGAGTTATCCCGCATTGCGTGACGCTTTGGGTGCAGCCGCACAGGTGACACCACAGCAGGTGTTTGACGCCGTGTGCAATGTGCGCCGCAGTAAACTGCCCGATCCCACCGTGCTGGGCAATGCCGGCAGTTTTTTTCGTAATCCGGTGGTGTCGCGTGAGCACTACGAGCAGTTGTTGGAGCGCTGGCCGCAGCTGCCCTGTTTTGAGCTGGCTGATCGCAGCAAAAATGTAAAAGTGCCGGCCGCCTGGTTGATTGAGCATGCCGGCTGGAAAGGTGTGCGACGCGGCGCTATTGGTGTCCATGATAAGCAGGCACTGGTGTTGGTGCATGATTTTTTGAGTGGCTCTGGCTGTATTGGTGGCTCTGGCGGTTCTGGCGGCTCAGGCAGCGGCGACAGTGCGTCGCCGGGCATGGCGCTGGTTGAACTGGCGGCCGACATTGCCGCCGATGTAAATGAAAAATTTTCCATTCTGCTGGAGCCTGAAGTGCAGATTGAGCCAGCTTCGCTGTGGGCCGCGGCGATAGCTGCAGCAGGCAATAACTCTCTTGAGTAACAAGTCACATGAGTAAAAAGGAACCACATCCATCGGACCCAGATGTTGTTGGCACCAAGGCTGTTTTTGACGACGACGCTGTTGCTGGCACCAAGGCTGTTTTTGACGCCAAGGCAACGCTGGCGGTCATGAGTCAGCGCCCGGGCGTCTATCGCATGCTCGATGCCAACGGTGATGTGCTGTATGTGGGCAAGGCGCGCAATCTGAAAAAGCGCGTCAGCAATTATTTCCGGGCCAGTGGTCTGGATACCAAAACCATGGCACTGGTTTCACACATCACAGCGATTGATGTGACCATTACCAACAGCGAATCCGATGCGTTGCTGCTGGAACAGAATCTGATCAAGAAGTTTCGTCCGCCATACAATATCCAGCTGCGCGACGATAAAACCTATCCCTATATCATGCTCACCCACAAGGATGTGTTTCCACGTCTGGCGTTCTATCGTGGCAGCCGCAGACGCGATGCAACTTTTTTTGGGCCATACCCAAGTGCCAGTGCGGTGCGCGAGAGTCTGTCGTTGCTGCAAAAAGTATTTCGTGTCCGGCAGTGTGAGGACAGCTACTTCCGTAATCGCAGCCGCCCGTGTCTGCAGTATCAGATAGGGCGCTGCACAGCACCCTGTGTAGGCTACATCACGCCGGCAGACTATGCGCTGGATGTGCAGGACGCGAGTCAGTTTCTGCAGGGTAAAAGCGATGCGCTGATCCAGTCGCTGGGCAAGCGTATGGAAAAAAAGTCTGCCGCACTGGAATTTGAGCAGGCCGCCCGTATCCGGGATAAGATTGTGGATCTGCGGCGAATCCAGAGTGAGCAGGTAATCTCCGGCGATGGCAGCGATGCGGATGTGATGGCTGCGGTGCTGGATGGCGCGTACACCTGCGTGCATGTGATCAGTATCCGCGGGGGGCGTATCATTGGCAGTCGCAATTATTTTCCCAAAGACAAACTTGCCGACACGGCTGCTGATCTGCTGGGTTCCTTTATCGCCCAGTATTATCTGCGCGAGAGTGCGGCAGCTGTGGCGGGCCTGATCCCCGCTGAAATCATCGTCAGCCCCCATCTGAAGTCAGCTCAGAGCCTGCAGGAGGCGCTGAGCACCGCCGCCGGCAAACAGATCCGGGTGAGCGGCAAGGTGCGCGCCCATCGCGCCCGCTGGCTGGCCATGGCAGTATCCAACGCCGAACAGGCCATGCTCAGTCACGTGAACAACAAGCAGACGATGTTGCAACGCTTCGAGCGCCTGCAGGCCGAACTGGATCTGGACTTCATACCACAACGCATCGAGTGTTTTGATATCAGCCACACCATGGGTGAGAGCACAGTGGCGGCCTGCGTGGTGTTTGATCAGAGCGGCCCGCTGAAATCGGACTATCGGCGCTACAACATCGAGGGCATCACGGGGGGCGATGATTACGCGGCGATGGAGCAAGCGCTGAGCCGCCGCTTCCGCGCTGCACAAAAGGAAAAAATAGGGACGGAGGATATTTCTTCAGAGCACGGGGGAGTTTTTGCTCCGCAAAAATACTCACCCGGCGCTGAAGAAATATCCTCCGTCCCCATTTTTTCCTCCGGCCCGGCCGCTGCCCCCAAGCTCCCGGACATCCTCCTGATCGACGGCGGCAAAGGCCAGCTATCCCAGGCCGTGGAAGTCCTGCGCAACTATCAGCTGCAGGACATGATGCTGATCGGCATTGCCAAAGGCATCAGCCGCCGGGCAGGGCAGGAGACCCTGTTCCTGGCCACCAGCGACGGTTTTCAGGAGATCGCCATCGCCAGTCACTCCCCGGCCCTGCATCTGTTGCAGCAGGTACGCGACGAGTCGCATCGCTTTGCCATCACCGGCCATCGCCAGCGCAGAGCCAAAACCCGCAACAAATCGCCGCTGGAGCAGATTCCCGGGCTTGGGCCGACACGGCGGCGGGAGTTGCTGAAGTATTTTGGTGGTCAGCAGGAAATAGTGCGTGCCGCCGAGGCTGATCTGGCGCGTGTGCCCGGAATCAGTAAAAAACTCGCCGCTGTTATTTATGAGTCACTGCATAATGAGTAGAATGCGGCATGATTAAAAATGCAGGACATAACCAATGAACGCAGCCAATCTGGTTACAATTTCACGCATACTGCTGGTACCGGTGATCGTAGCGGTGTACTACAGCGGTTTCGCCTGGAGCCAGATCGCTGCGGCGGTGTTGTTTTCGCTGGCCAGCATCAGTGACTGGCTGGACGGTTATCTGGCCAGAAAACTGGACCAGACCTCGGAGTTCGGCGCGTTTCTGGACCCGGTGGCCGACAAGCTGCTGGTAGTGATGGCACTGGTGCTGCTGACCGCCAACTATCCGAGCCCCTGGTTTGTGGTGCCCACAGCGGTGCTTATCGGGCGGGAGGTGTTTATATCGGCCCTGCGCGAGTGGATGGCAGGTCGAAATCAGCGTGATCTGGTAGCGGTAGGGTATATCGGCAAGGTCAAAACCACGGTGCAGATGATCGCCATCATTGTGCTGATGGCATATACACCAGATCTGTCCCCGGAAATTTCATGGTTCTCCTGGCCATCGTGGGTATTGCAAACAGGGTACCTTTTGTTATATCTTGCCGCCGCGTTGAGCTTGTGGTCAATGGCGGTCTACCTGAAAAGTGCACTGCCGTCACTGAAGTGACAAACAGGTGAAATCAGGTCAAAATACGCGTTCTGGTGCTTGACATCGCACCGAATGGCATTAGAATAAGCGCCTCTTTCAAAGTGCTGCAAAACAACAGGTTTCGCAGTAGTCTGGAAGAAGCAAGTACCAGTTAAAGCGGGAATAGCTCAGTTGGTAGAGCACGACCTTGCCAAGGTCGGGGTCGCGAGTTCGAGTCTCGTTTCCCGCTCCAAACACACGGCCACTGGCCAGTCCGGAAAATAGCCTGCCTGTCAGGTAAATTTGGAAGGTTACAGGCTGGGTGGCAGAGTGGTCATGCAGCGGACTGCAACTCCGCGTACGCCGGTTCGATTCCGACCCCAGCCTCCATTCAAATTAGTTTTCTGTCTGTACGTCAGTGTTTGTCATCCACCCGGATGACCATGCTGGTCGACTGCTATGCAGAATTCGCAAGTGCCCCTCAGCCCGGGTGGCGAAATTGGTAGACGCCGTGCAGGATGCACCAATGCCGCGGAGGACAGGAGTCCGGGAGCGGCTGCCGTGCAGGATGCACAAATGCCGCGGAGGACAGGAGTCCGGGAGCGGCCGCAAGGGACAGCTGGTATGTGCTAGTATCCCCGAATTAATAAAGCCCCTCAGCCCGGGTGGCGAAATTGGTAGACGCAAGGGACTTAAAATCCCTCGGGGGAAACTCCGTACCGGTTCGATTCCGGTCCCGGGCACCAATTAAATCAATAAGTTACCGGTAAAACCCCTCTGTTAATAATTCCTCGTTATTTTCCTGTGTAGGCGGCTCTGCCGGGACATGGGCGAACTGTAGAGCCTCCATCGTTAGGCTTTAGCATCGAATTATGCTCGTCGTGAATACGTGCCACGCTTGATTGCACATTCGGGTTATTGCTTCTTCTCGTAATTTAATCTAAAAGAACCAATGTTTGCATGTTTGGTCATAGTCAAACTATGCGGCAGCGCACAAATAGGGTCCGTATAGAGGGTTGGAATCAGTTTTGTGGTGATTCAATTGGTTTGGGGTATTTTTTAGAAACTACGGTTTTGAAATATCGTGCAGAAAAACTAAATTCTGTAGATGCTCAGAATGCAAATGTTATGAGTACTAAAGGGAGTACCTATGTTTCTTCACATGATATTTGTCAAATCGGTTCAGCATTGTGCGCATGGAAACACCTACAACTTAACGGTCTACCGTGCGGAAGAGACTGGAGATCACCATATCTATATTTCAAAGATTGGTAGCGAAGTCGGTGACGTGTACATTGCATCAGAAGATGTAGTTTCTAATGCGGATAGCGAAGGCTTTGGCGACATCGTCGAGCAGCTGCTTCAAATTGCTAAAGATGATATTGATCGCAATGAGTTAGGTAAGTATTAGAACTCATAACAAGGCCATGAAATCGGCCGTTGAAAAGCACAGCCTGAGACGCGCAAACAGCGTGCGCCCTTTATGGCGGCGTTAGGCAGAACGAGGAGGTGTCATGAAAGGTTTAAGATTTGCATTTTTGTTACTTTTGCTTTTAGGGCAACCTTCGCTGTCGGCCGAAGTTGACAAGCTCGCAGAACTTGAAAGACAAATCTATTTGCTTCAAGAGAGAGTGCGAGTTTTGGAAGCTAGATTGGAGGTTTCACCTCCCGTTGCTACCGATCAAGCGAAGTCGGAGAATTTACGGAATTGGCGTCAGCTTCGGCAGAACATGGCCGAAAGCGAAGTTACAGCTTTACTAGGCGAGCCCGGAAGGGTTAATGTCAATGAATACTTTTTTACTTGGCACTATAACTATCCAGGGGGCGGTTCGGTCAGGTTTGATGGTTCCTCGCGACGTGTAGAGGCGTGGAACGAGCCATAGTGCAGAACCTCTTTGAAAGTTCCCACAGCTAACGAGTCGCTCTCGTGCTAGAAAGGCTGCATGTCTGCTTGTAACCAATCCGTACAGTTATTGACAGAACTCCAAGTGAGCGAAGGCTTCAGTGCGTGCGGCTAAGCCGCACATCCCTGAACCTTCGCTCCTCGTTTTGACTGTCCACTGATGAAGTCTGGTGACCAAATTCAGGCTTCCGTCAGTTACCCCGGAAATTCGATACCCTTTTGGCTCTCCATATTTACCGACTTCGTCTGAATACTCTAAAAGCGGTTTAACAGGATGGTCTCTGCTAAAGTAACACTGTGTCGAAGCCCGCCTTAGTGCGGGCTTTTTTGACCGTGATAACATATTGCCATTCAGATTGTTGCCCGCCCCGAAGGGGTTCTACCTCGATTCCAGAATGCATCAGAAGTCGGCCAGTTTACTCAGCCCGCGTCATGGCCCACTCGGCGGTGGTGCCCATGGCGGTGGCTTTGCCGGTCGCCTTATCGCCCTCAATGGTTGCGGTCATTTGATAAGTGACGCCGGAGTCGCCACGGGCCAGACTGAAACTGATGGTGTTGCCGTTCAGCGTCCCATTGCTGATTGGCCAGATGCGACCGTCCCCCAAATCAAACTGACCGATAATGACGGAGCCATCGCTGTAAATGTCAACGACCGCGGTGACTTCTCCCGCCGGGCCAGTCATAACAAAGTTCCAAAGGCCGTCTGCCGAATCTTGTGCGAACAGTGTGGATGGTAGTGCAAAAAAGGTCGTGATCAATATAGCGAAGAGTCTGGCTTTCATGTGTAATGCTCCTGAGTGTTATGACGTTGCCGATCGAGGCTACATTGAGCGGGTTCGCGGCCAGCGTTTGGCGCGATTCTACTCCTTTGCCCGGCTGTTGGAAAACACCTGGCTTACCAGGCGAGAATCATCAAAGCGTTTTAACAAGGTATTCAAATTGTTGTTGATCCGCCCAACAACCCCCGCCGCCGGTACCATATCTCCAGCGGCAGCGTCACCAGCGGCGGAATCGCGGCCAGCAATGCCAGCAGACTTGCCCACCATGGCCAGCGCAGACGGGCGCTGCAGTAGATGGTGCCTATCACATAGATTACAAACGCTGCGCCATGCAGGCGGCCGAACAGCCAGACGCCAAGGTCAGTGGTTTCTGTGACATATTTCAGAAACATGCCAATCAGCAGGCCCGCCCAGGTCATGGCTTCGATAAGGGCAATCACAGTAAATAGCCGGCCGGCTGGCGACATGCTAGGACGGGGTACGGGAGAATGCTGCATAGAGATCAGTCCTGCTCCGTGTGGTAATGCACCCGGTTCCAGTTGATTGCCTTGCGGCTCCAGTGTTCCTCAATGGCCTGCGTGAATTCGCCGCGTACAAGTTTGCCCCGCGCCTCACACCACTGTGCGTTTTCCCTGCGGATTACCACACCTTCCAGCGGTCCCTTGCGGTACAGGCTGGGTTTGTGCGCAACAATGTCCTTCAGAGTGTTGACCGTGGTTTCGCCGGTAAACAGTTGTGGCACCGTGCTCAGGCCATGCGCTTTGGCCAGGGCGTTGCGGCGGGCGGTGCTCCAGAATTTTTCAGCGTCGCGATCGTACACATCAAACAGCAGAAACCAGTCCGGCAGTGTGTGGTAGTCCAGTGAGTGCTGGGCTGCGCACCATTCACCAAACAGAATCAGCCCGGGTGTCAGGGCGCTGCGCAGATTCATCTCATGCTGTTTGATCCAGGGCGGTAGGCGGGCAAACTGACCCACATAGGGTTCCAGCAGATACTGACCACGATTCTGGGCCCGCAGCCTGTCGTGGGGATCCAGCGAGATCCCCAGATTTGCTCCGTCAAGTTTTTCCTCAACCACAACCTCACCGGACAGCAGATCTTTTACTTCGACGGGATTAAGAATCTTGTCGTCGCGCGGACTGCCTTTGTTAAGCCAGGTGATATGGGCGGTGTGGGGGAAGCGGAAAAAATCACTCATACGAATGTCTGTCTCTGGGTATTGGTTTGGCACGGGCATCATGCAACGCACGCGACCAGTCTTCAAGTAGCGGAAGCAATGTTATCCCGGTTTTTTCCAGTGCCTGTTCCCAGTCATGCCAGTCGGTATCGCCGGCAAACACGATGGGGGTCAGGCCCAGGGACTCCTCGGCACTTAAGGCGGCGGCAACAAATTTGCGGTCGGCAACATCGTGCACAACGGGCATCAGTTCCGGAGGCAGAACGGCATTGCCATCCGCATCGTAATACACATCCACGGTATCCACTGCCGCTGTGCTCCACTTGTGCATCAGCACCTGTACGCCAAAATCGTTGAAGTCCAGCTGATGCTGATATTCGTCAGCGATGCGCCCCTGATTGTCCAGCACCAGATGGCTGTTGCTGTCAGAAAAATCGGCCAGCCACTGCCACAGCTGCAGCCGAAGTTCGGGGTCATGCGGCGTGGCATCAATATCGTGGGGATGTTGCGGATCGACAGCACTGGCGGCGATCAGCACATTGGTGTCGACAACGTAACGGGCATTGAGTGTGGGTGGTGGGGCTGCAGGGGCTTTTTTAGTAAAACGGCTCATGCGGGTTACAACTCCCGTGAGCGGGTAAGCATCAGGCGGGCCTGTTCACGCGTTTCAGCCAGGGCATCGCCAAAAAAGCCGCTGGGCCAGTTCTGTACCCGACCAACGTCATCCAGGGTCAACCGCCTGGCGGAGGGTGAATCCGTATTGGTCTGCTCAACAAAAAACAGGGCGGCGTCGTTTTTGTTCAGGGTGGTTCTGGCGACCAGCGTCTGCATGCGCCGGAACAGATGCTCAGAGTGGGTTTCAATCATAAACTGAACCTGATGTGTTCTGCTGATGCTGGCAAACAGTTCTGCCAGCGTTGATTGAGCCAGTGGATGCAGATGCGCTTCCGGTTCTTCAATCAGCACAGTGCTCTCTGGCTGTGCCCGGCAGGCGGTGATCAGCACCGGCAGCGCCATGCTCAGACCGGTGCCGGTGTGATGCATTTTGTTCAGTCGCCCGAGTCTGCAGACATACAATTGATCAGGCTCCTCAGGTTTGATGGTCAGCTCATCGGCAATGCCCATGCGGTTTAACCACAAAGACACAGTTTCGCGCAGCGCGGCGTCCCGGGTCAGCTCAGCCAGATCGTCCGCCTGCAACTGGCGCAGGGCGGGCAGGTGAGTGAGCTGCTGCAGCCATGTGTCAAATGCCGGCGACGTTGTGGTGCGGGTGCTGCCGTCAGCGTTGTATTCAGCATTGTATTCAGCACTGTATTCACCGTGGAAGGCAGGTGCCTGATCCAGCCTGATATCGATACTGAGACATGGCGCCAGCGTGCCGTCGGCGGCCACGTGCAGCAGATCCTGCAAGGTGCCGGCATTGAACAACGGCCCCTCTGTCTGCAGCTGCCGGTAATTGCCGGTTGCCGCCAGCGTCTGCTTCAGCAACAATAAACTCTGGATAAACGAGGACTTTCCGCCGGCGTTGGTGCCCAGCAGCAGCGTCAGGGGGGCCAGCGCGAGTTCGCCACTGTCGCGCCACGCCTTGAAGTTCTGCAAATGCATGTGTGTGATCATGTGAACAGTATGGATGAAAAAAGGGGACGGAGGATATTTAATTGGGCCATTGGGAAGGTTTTCTTGATTTGCAATAAACACTCCGCTGGGCAAAATTAAATATCCTCCGTCCCCTTTTATCTGGAGGAGGCGCAAGATGGCTAGAGTTTTGAGGGGTGATGACAAGGATCTGGGTGGATTCTCCGTTTCCCGGATCCTGCCGCATCGTGACAAAAAAATGGTCGGGCCGTTCATCTTTTTTGACCGCATCGGACCGGCACAGTTTCCGGCCGGGCAGGGCGTCAATGTCCGGCCTCACCCGCACATCGGACTGGCCACGGTTACCTATCTGTTTGCCGGCAGCATGCTGCATCGCGACAGCCTGGGGTCGGTGCAGGAGATCTTTCCCGGTGACGTCAACTGGATGATAGCCGGCCACGGCATTGTGCATTCCGAGCGGGAAACGCTGGAAGTAAGGGCGCAGGCACATGCGCTGCACGGCCTGCAGCTGTGGGTTGCGTTGCCGCACGAGCATGAGGCGACCGAACCTGAGTTTGTACACGTGGGCAGAAATGATCTGCCATGCATTTATCGCGACGGCCTGATGATGCGGCTGATTGTGGGCAGGGCCTACGGTCGTGAGTCCCCGGTGAAAACTTTCTCGCCCATGTTTTACCTGGACGTGCTGGCGGACGCCGGTCAGACGCTGGAACATCCTGACCCGCGTCAGGAAGCTGCCGTTTGCGTTATCAGCGGCAAACTGGAAATTGGGGATCAGACCTGTGAGGCAGGCGATTTTGTTTTGCTGGACGGCACTGATTCGCAGATCAGTGCGGCGCAGGACAGCCGGTTTGTGCTGATCGGCGGCGAAAAATTCCAGTCACCGCCATATATCAACTGGAATTTTGTGTCTCATGAGCGCGCCACTATAGATGCGGCACGCAAACGCTGGGACAATGGCGGGTTTCCCGCCGTACCCGGCGATGATAAGGAATATATCCCGTTACCATGAAAACACTGCAGTTAAGCAAGGGCAGAGATTCGTCGCTGCTACGTCACCATCCCTGGATTTTCTCCGGCGCCGTTGAGCGCATCAGCGGTGACCCTGCCGCCGGTGAAACCGTGCAGGTGATTAGCGCGGAAGGCAAAGTGCTGGGCTGGGCGGCCTATTCCCCGGATTCACAGATTCGCGCCCGCATGTGGTCGTTTGACCCGGCAGCGGTGATTGATGAGGCATTTATCCATCAGCGCATTGCCCGCGCCGTCCGCCGGCGTCAGCATTTGCTGGGCCCCACCCGCACCGCCGTGCGTCTGGTCTATGCGGAATCGGATGGCTTGCCGGGGCTGATTGTGGATCGCTACGGTGACTACCTGTCCTGCCAGATTCTCGGCAGCGGCGCGGAATACTGGCGCGATACCATCGTTGCTGCACTCAACAAGGCATCGCCCTGTGCCGGTATCTACGAGCGTTCCGATGTCAGCGTGCGCAAACACGAAGGCCTGGAACAACAGCAGGGCCTGCTGTCAGGTGAAGAGCCGCCGGAATTTGTCACCATCAATGAGCAGGGCAGGCTGTTCGAGGTCAGCATCCGCGATGGTCATAAAACCGGTTACTACCTTGATCAGTTTGATAATCGCTCACTGGTGCAGGCATTGTGTGAGCGCTCGACAAATCCGTTAACCATGCTCAACTGTTTCTCCTACACGGGCGGATTTGGTATTGCGGCACTAAAGGGCGGGGCGGCGCATGTCACCAATGTGGATTCCTCAGGCCCGGCGCTGGAGCTGGCCGGGGCCAATCTGGAGCTGAACGGGTTTGATCCCGACCAGGCGGAACTGGTGCAGGCCAACGTGTTTGAGTATCTGCGTGAACTCAAAAACAGCGGCAAAAAGTTTGATATGGTGGTGCTGGATCCACCCAAGTTTGCGGAGACCAAACACCAGTTCAAGCGCGCCGCACGGGCGTACAAGGATATCGCACTGCAGGCAGCTCAGCTGATCAGCGAAGGCGGCACGCTGATCAATTTTTCCTGCTCCGGTGCCATTGATCCGGCACTTTTTCAGAAGATTACCGCCGATGCGTTGCTGGATGCCGGCAGGGAGGGGCGTATCACCCACTACCTGCATCAGGCGGAGGATCATCCGGTGGCCTTGCCGTTTCCCGAGGCGCTGTATTTAAAAGGACTGGTATGCGAGCTGGATTGAGCGCGGTAACGCTTATTCATCGAGCAGTTTTCGGTTTATAATCGGCACCCATGACACAAGCACTATCCTATGAGCAGGCCGTGACAGGTCTGATCCTGGCGGGGCAACGTATCTGGCAACAGGGATGGTGTCCCGCCACCAGCAGCAACTTTTCGCAACGCCTTGATAGCGGACGTTGTGCTATCACGGTATCCGGACGCGATAAAGGCAGTTTGCAGCCTGAGGATATCATGCAGGTGGATCTGGATGGCCAGTCGCTGGACGGCAAAAAACCGTCAGCAGAAACCTTGCTTCACACCCAGCTGTATCGTCGTGACCCCGCCATCGGCTCGGTTCTGCATACACATTCGGTCAAGGCGACCTGGGTATCCATGCACGGTGGCACGAACGTGGAATTGTCGGGGCTGGAGCTTCTGAAGGCCTTCAGTGGCGTGTCCACCCATGAGGAGAGTATCAGCATTCCCGTGTTTGAAAACACACAGGATATTGCCTCACTTGCAAAACAGGTGGATGCCCATATGAACAGACATGGCACCGGTCATGCATATCTGATCAGAGGGCACGGGTTATACACCTGGGGGGTGGATTTGCCTGCGACAATGCGCCATCTTGAGGCGCTGGAGTTTTTGTTTGATTATTATTGGCACGCCAACAGTTGGCGGACTGCGCACGGAAAAGAGACGGTAATATGAGCGAACTGAGTATTTTTGCGGATAGTCAACCCGACACTGAGTTGCTGCACAGCACTGATACAGCCGAGATTGCCGCCGAACTGAACAAGGTCGGCATCCGTTTTGAACAATGGCAGGCCAATGCGCCGGTCAAAGCGGGTGCTGAAAGTGAGCAGGTGATGGCAGCCTACCGGGACGACATAGACAAGCTGGTGGCCGAGGAAGGTTATCAGACTGTGGATGTCATCAGTCTGGATGCGAGCAATCCGGAAACACTGGCCAAAGTGCCAGAGCTGCGCCAGAAATTTCTCAGTGAACATCGTCACAATGAAGATGAAGTGCGATTTTTTGTCGATGGACAGGGTCTGTTCAGTTTGCATGTTGAGGATAAGGTTTACGAAGTGCTGTGCCAGAAGGGTGACCTGATTTCTGTGCCGGCCAATACGCCGCACTGGTTTGACATGGGTCCGAAACCCAGCTTTGTGGCGATTCGATTTTTTAACAACCCGGAAGGCTGGGTTGCCAATTACACTGGAAGTGCGATTGCTGAATCGTTTTCCCGACTGGAGTCATAATGAAGCCCATCGCTATTGTTACTGATATCGAAGGAACCACCAGCTCGATCCGTTTTGTCAAAGATGTATTGTTTGTGTATGCAGAGCAGTTTCTGCCGGAGTTTGTGCGCAAGCACAAAGAAGAGCGCGACGTGGCACGTCAGTTACGATCCATGAGCGATAATACCGGAATTCCCCTGCGCAACACCGAAGATCTGATCAAGCAGCTGCTGGTGTGGATGCGCGAGGACAAAAAGGTCACGGAACTGAAGGCACTGCAGGGCATGGTGTGGGAGCAGGGTTACCAGCGTGGTGAATACCAGGCGCATGTGTACCCGGATGTGCCGGAGAAATTGCGCGAGTGGCAGGCGGACGGTATCAACCTGTATGTCTACTCATCCGGTTCGGAAAAAGCCCAGCGACTGTTTTTTCGCTTTACCACCTTCGGCGATTTGCGGCTGCTGTTTGCCGGTTATTTTGATACCAACATCGGCGCCAAGCAGGAAGAGCAGTCGTACCACAATCTGGCTGAATGGATAGCATTGCCACCGTCAGACATTCTGTTTCTGTCTGATGTGGAAGCGGAGCTGGACGCCGCTGCCGCTGCGGGTATCCGCACCATCCATGTGGTGCGGCCACAGGAGGCTGGTGGTGATGTGAGCGAAGTGAAGTCGAAACATCCGGTGGTTCATTCTTTTGCGGAAATTGAGCTGTAGGAAAGGAAAAAGGGGACGGAGGAAAAAAGGGGACGGAGGATATTTAATTTGGGCCGGAGGAGTAATTTTTGCATAGCAAAAAACTCCCCGTGCCCAAATTAAATATCCTCCGTCCCCTTTTTTCCTCCGTCCCCTTTTTCCTCAGTACTCACTCAGACTCTCCGGATTCGCCAGCGCATCCCTGTTCTTCACCGGCCGGCCATGGATTGCCTCGCGCACCGCAGTCTCGGCTATCTTGCCGTTCAGGGTGCGGGGGATGTCATTCACCTGCCTGATGACAGCCGGCACATGACGCGGTGACGCGCCGCTGCGGATAGTCTGGCGGATGCGGGTCTGCAGTGCTTCATCCAGTGTCACGCCATCGCGCAGGCGGACGAACAGCACAATCCGCACATCCTGGTCATGCTCCTGGCCTACCGCCACGCACTCCAGCACCTCAGGAATCAGTTCCACCTGGCGATACAGTTCCGCAGTACCGATGCGCACGCCGCCGGGGTTGAGGACCGTATCGGAACGGCCGTGGATGATCCAGCCATCGTTGGCAGTCTGCTCCGCGTAGTCGCCATGCGTCCAGACGCCCGGGAAGCGCTCAAAGTAGGCGGCCTGGTACTTTGTGTTGTCGGGATCATTCCAGAAGCCCACAGGCATACTGGGAAACGACTGCCGGCACACCAGTTCGCCTTTCTCCTGTTTCACCGCCTCGCCATTTTCGTTGAATACCGCAACATCCATGCCTAGGCCGGCACACTGGATCTCACCGCGGTGAATGGGTTGCCAGGGATTGCCCAGTACAAAGCAGGAAATAATATCCGTGCCACCGGAAATCGACTGCAGTCGCACATCCGGTTTGATATCACGCCACACATAATCAAACCCTTCCGCACTCAACGGCGATCCGGTAGAGAGCAGGGTGCGCATGTGCTGCAGGTTATGCGTCTGCCGGGGTTTAATGCCGGCTTTTTCTGCTGAAGCCAGATAGCGGGCAGACGTACCAAATATAGTAATGCCGGTTTGCTCAGCCAGATCAAACAGTACATCGGGCTTCGGGTGAAACGGTGAGCCGTCATACAACACCAGCGTGGCGCCGGAGGCCAGTCCGCTGACCAGCCAGTTCCACATCATCCAGCCGCAGGTGGTGAAATAGAACAACACATCGTCGCGTGATAGTTCCAGGTGTAACAGGTGTTCCTTGCGGTGCTGCAACAACGTGCCGCCCACGCCATGCACAATACATTTGGGAATACCGGTGGTGCCGGATGAATACATGATGAACAGAGGGTGATTGAAGTCGGCGGAGTAGAACTCAAGCTCAGGCGCCGGGTCTGACAGATCACCTGTTGCGTCTGACCAGCTGTATACACTGCAGCTGTCGGAGGCTGCCGGCCTGGCGTCTGCATCATACAATTCGGGCAGCAGTACGACCGCCTGCAATGACGGCAGTCCGGCGATCAGTTTCTCCAGCGTGGCCTGATGCACATTGGTTTTGCCGGCGTAGTAGTGACTGGATACAGCAAACAGGATGGTCGGTTCAATCTGCGTGAATCGGTCCAGCACGCCATTGACGCCAAAATCCGGGGAGCAGGAAGACCACACGGCGCCCAGTGAGGTTGCTGCCAGCATCGCGATAATGGTTTCCACCCGATTGGCCGCAAAACCTGCGACCCTGTCACCCGGTTTGACACCCTGCTGGCGCAGCCAGTGTGCCAGGCGCGCGGTCTGGTCAGCCAGTTCGCCGTAGGTCAGTTGTTGCTGATGTCCCGCTTCGTCGCGGAAAATCAGTGCGGTATGTGAATCGCGGAAACGCAGCAGGTTTTCAGCGTAGTTGAGCCGGGTGCCCGGGAACCAGCGATCCTGCCAGATGGCCGCGCCGGGTTCCAGCACCTTGTCGCCCATCTGGTGGGCGATTATGCCGCTGCGCTCGAAGCAGTCCTGCCAGAATGCCTCCCGGTTGGTGATGCTCCAGTGGTGGTACGCAGAAAAGGGGACGGTAGAAAAGGGGGCGGAGGGGGAAAAGGGGACGGAGGGGGAAAAGGGGACGGAGGATATTTCTGCAGCGCCGGGGGAGTATTTTTGCGGAGCAAAAACTCCCCCGTGCTCTGCAGAAATATCCTCCGTCCCCATTTTTACCCCCGCCCCCTTTTCTACCCCCTTTTCTACCGCCCCCATTCTTGCAGCCGCCACCTTGGACTGATTCTGGCGCCCAAGCTGTCCGCAGATCCAGTGACTGGTATCAATCAGTCGATCCAGGTCCACACCTGTTTCGTAGCCCATGCCGTGCAGCATGTACACAACGTCTTCGGTGGCGACGTTACCGCTGGCACCCTGGGCGTATGGGCAGCCGCCCAGGCCGGCGACAGAGGCGTCAATGGTGCGGATACCCAGCTCAAGGCCGCTGACCAGGTTGGCCAGTGCCTGACCGTAGGTGTCATGAAAATGCATTGCCAACTGATCCGGTCGTGCCACCTCCAGGCACGCGGACAGCACGTCCCGTACCTGCAGTGGTGTGCCCACGCCAATGGTGTCGCCAATCGACACCTCGTAACAACCCAGTGCCAGCAATTCCCGCACCGCCATCACCACATCTGCCACTGGCACGTTGCCCTGATACGGACAGCCCATGGCGCAGGAAACGTACCCGCGCACCGGAATCCCCAGCTCACGCGCTGCCAGGCAGACATCGGTGAAACGTGCGATACTTTCTTTGATGTTGCAGTTGATATTTTTCTGACTGAACGCCTCGGAAGCCGCCGCAAACACAGCCACCTCATCAGCACCGGCGTTAAGCGCGCGCTCCAGTCCCTGCAGATTGGGAGTCAGTGCCGAGTATCGCACCCCGTCTACCCGCTTGATCAGTGCAAATACCTCGGCCGAATCGGCCATCTGTGGTATCCATTTGGGCGACACAAAACTGCCGGCCTCTATGCGCTGCAAGCCAGCTGCTGCCAATCTGTCGATCAGTGCCGCTTTGATATCGGTGGATACCTGCGAGGGCTCGTTCTGCAGGCCGTCACGTGCGCCCATCTCCACGATGCTGATAAACGTGGTCGTATCTTTCATCTGTATTCTGGTTGCCATCAGTCTGCAAACTCCATCATCAGCTGGTCTGGTTGCACCATGTCGCCTTCGGCGCAGTGCACCAGTGTTACCGACCCATCGGCGGTCGCCCGCAAGGTATGTTCCATTTTCATCGCTTCCATTATTAGCAGCGCCTGTCCGGCAGCAACCGCGTCGCCGTTTGCGACGAGTACGCTGATCACCCGACCCGGCAATGGTGCCTTGATCTGTTGCTGCCCATGTTGCTGCGCGCCGCTGCCCGTCAGGGTCGCCGGGTCACATGCCGGGGAGAGCGGTCCGTCGCTGAACAGCGCGGTGATATGGTGTTGTCTGGAAAACGGGGTATGAGCGCTGCGCCAGGCGGTCAGCATGTGCCAGTTTGTTGAATACCCGGAAGATGCTGACGATGCGGAAGATTCAGCAAAACGGGTTGATACACATAAGGCCTGTCGCCTTTCCACTGACTCGGCAATCTCCGCCTGGTGATCCACCACAAAACCGGTCTGCACATCGCCACGACGAAATGCGTCAGTATCCACTACAGCGCCAAGATAACCGGCATTGTGACTGATGCCCAGCACCTGCAGTCGCGTCAGTGCATTCGCCAGACGTGCAGCAGCCTGATTGCGTGAGGCGCCATGTGCAATCACTTTGCCGAGAAGACTGTCGTAGTACACACTGATCCGGTCACCGCTGCGGAAACCGGCATCAACCCGGATACCCTCACCGGAGGGCCATGCCAGTTGTTGTATGAGTCCGGTGGAAGGTAAAAAATCCGGCGCGCCGCTCTCCGCATTGATGCGCGCTTCAATTGCCCAGCCGTTGCACGGTATCTGCGCCTGCGGCAAGGGCAGAGGTTCGCCGGCAGCCACTCGCAACTGCCACTCGACCAGATCGAGGCCGGTAATCATTTCGGTGACCGGGTGCTCAACCTGCAGTCGTGTGTTCATCTCCAGAAAATAGAATTCACCGTCCTGATACAAAAACTCCACGGTGCCAGCGCCGGTATAGTCAATAGCCTGCGCAGCCCGCACTGCGGCGTCGCCCATGGCCTGACGGGTTGCTTCTGTCAGTCCCGGCGCCGGTGCTTCCTCAATCAGTTTCTGATGGCGCCGCTGAACAGAACAGTCACGCTCATACAGATGCACACACTGCCCCTGCTGATCGGCAAATACCTGTATCTCGACGTGACGCGCACGTGCCAGATATCTTTCCAATAGTACCCGGTCATCACCAAAGGCCGAGATGGCTTCCCGTTTCACGGCGGTCAGTGCATCGGCAAACTGCTCAGATGATTCCACTATCCGCAGGCCGCGCCCGCCACCACCGGCAACCGCCTTTATAAGTATCGGGTAACCCATCTGCTCAGCCTGCGTCTTGAGGACCTGATCGGATTGATCTGCGCCATGGTAACCAGGCAACAAGGGTACACCGGCTTCGGACATCAATTGCTTGGCGCGCGCCTTGGAACCCATGGCCTCGATGGCCGCTGCAGAAGGACCAACAAATTTCATGCCGGCATCTGCTACTGCCTGTGCAAACGTTGCGTTCTCCGACAAAAAACCATAACCCGGATGAACGGCATCAGCCCGGCAATCGTGAGCGACCTGCATTATCAGCGACTGATTCAGGTAGGTATCGGAGGCGGTATAACGCGGATCGCCGTCAATCAGAAGCGGCACAGCATCGTCTGCCAGTAACGTGTGCAAAGCGCCGCGATCGGCGGCAGAATACACGGCAACTGTGCGAATGCCCAGTCGCCGGGCAGTGCGAATGATGCGGCAGGCGATCTCGCCGCGATTGGCGATGAGCAGGGTGGATATCATTGGACGGGCTCCTTATCCGCTGAGGGCTCCTTATCCGCTGAGGGCTCCTTACCGGCTGAGTGCTGCTCTTCTGCTGAAGGCTCCTGGCCCGTTGAAGGCTCTGCGGCAATCCACGGTGCGTCGCGCTTGTCGAAGAATGCCTGGAGTCCGCTCTGGGCCTCCGCACTGGCACGAATTCGGGCGATCAGTTCGCAGGTATGCGCCGTGACAGCTGGTGCAACAGGGACGGGTACCAGGTGACGAATCAGCTTTTTGGTTTCACTCAGTGCTACCGGCGCGTTGCGCAGAAGCTGCGAGGCAACTGCATGCGCATGTGCCATCAGGGCGCCGGGAGTCACACACTCATGAACCAGACCGGCCTGCTGCGCGGCAGCTGCATCAAATACTTCTGCAGTCAGAAAATACCGCCGTGCCTGATGCACACCCATACGAGCCATCACAAACGGACTGATAACGGCGGGTACCAGGCCCAGCTTGACTTCACTGATACAAAAGCGCGCATCGTCGGCAGCAATCACAATGTCCGAACAGGCAACCAGACCCGTTGCGCCGGCGAATACATTGCCGTGCACGGCTGCAATCACCGGCTTGGGGAATTGCTGCAGTGCCTGCAGCATCGCGGCCAGCCGTGCGGCGTCATTGATGTTTTCTTCATTGCTGAAGTTGACCATGGACTTCATGTAGTGCAGGTCTGCACCGGAACAAAAACTCTTGCCACGACCGGCAATAATCAACACACGCACCGAGGCGTCATCCCGCAAACGGTTCAATGTCTGATGAATGGCCGCAATCAGCGCCGGATCAAAGGCATTGTGTTTGTCCGGTCGGTTAAGCCACATTTCTGTGATACCCGATGCCGGGCTGCTCAGTTGTAATACGTCATGTTTATCTGGCATCAAAAAATCCTGTAGGTCGAGACAACCTGGTTACATCCGAAAAATACCAAAACGGGTTTCCATCGGCGGCGCATGACTGGCAGCAAACAGGGACAGCCCGAGCACCGTACGGGTGTCGGACGGGGCGATAATACCATCGTCCCAGAGTCTGGCACTGGCGTAGTAGGGATGACCTTCGCGTTCGTACTTGGCTTCAATCGGCTGTTTGAATGCTTTTTCTTCCTTGGCTGACCATGACTCGCCCTTGGCTGCCAGAATTTCACTGCGCAACTGTGCCATGACGCCTGCCGCCTGAGGGCCGCCCATCACGGAAATTCGTGCATTGGGCCAGGTCCACAGAAAACGCGGATCATAAGCCCGACCGCACATACCATAGTTACCGGCACCAAAACTGCCACCAATCAGCGTCGTAATTTTGGGTACGTTGGCCGTTGCGACCGCATTGACCAGCTTGGCTCCGTGCTTGGCAATGCCTTCATGTTCATACTTGCGACCCACCATAAATCCGGTGATGTTCTGCAGAAACAGCAGCGGTATACCGCGCTGGCAGCATAGCTGAACAAAGTGCGAACCTTTTAGCGCGCTTTCCGAAAAAAGAATGCCATTGTTGGCAAGAATGCCGACCGTCTGGCCAAAAATATCTGCAAAACCGCATACCAGGGTCGCGCCATATAACGGTTTGAATTCGTCAAACACAGAGCCGTCGACTATGCGCGCTATCACCTCGCGTACATCATAGGGTTGTCGAACATCGGCCGGGACAATGCCGTAGAGTTCATCGGCATCATACAACGGTGGCGGTGCGGACAGGTTCAGCATGCGGGCAGGGCGGTTGAGACGGGCAATACTGCGGCGTACCAAAGCCAGCGCATGTGCATCGTTGTCGGCAAGCTGATCAGCAACACCGGAAGTTTCAGCATGGACACGTCCACCACCCAATTCTTCGGCGGTAACTTCCTCCCCGGTTGCAGCCTTCACCAGTGGCGGGCCACCCAGAAAAATCGTGCCCTGATCACGCACAATAATCGATTCATCCGCCATCGCCGGCACATAAGCGCCACCGGCAGTGCAGGATCCCAGCACGGCGGCAATCTGCGGAATGCCGGCGGCAGACATACGCGCCTGATTAAAAAATATGCGCCCGAAATGTTCACGATCCGGAAACACCTCTGCCTGATGTGGCAGATTGGCGCCACCGGAATCAACCAGGTAAATACAGGGCAGGTGATTTTCCGCTGCGATCTGTTGGGCACGCAGATGTTTTTTGACACTCAATGGGTAATACGTGCCCCCTTTGACGGTGGCATCATTGGCAACAATCACGCAGGCCTGACCGGAAACCATGCCGATACCGCTGATGAGACCAGCGCCGGGGATGTCTTCGTCGTAGATGTTCCATGCGGCGAGCTGTGAGAACTCCAGGAAAGGTGAGCCGGTGTCGAGCAGGCTCTCTACGCGGTCGCGGGGGAGCAGTTTGCCACGGGATACATGGCGGTCTCTGGAGCGCTGGTCGCCGCCGAGTGCGAGCCTGGCGGTGAGGTGCTGGAGGTGGTCGCGTAGCTCGATGTGGTGGGCGTAGTTGTGCTTGAAGTCTGGTGAGCTCCGGTCAATTTTGGTCTGGATCTGTTTCATGGTGCTGGATTCTCCGGGCTCCGAAGTTGATATGTACCGTTGAGAGCGGGCCGGGTGGCGGGTCGCAAATTCTGACCGGCCGCCGTCTGCCCGGCGCCACCCGGCGCTGCGGAACTCACTCTGTTCGGGAGCGGCCCGGGTGTCGGAGTGACACTGTGCGCCGGCCATCTTCTTTGCCTTACACCCGGCGCTGCGGAACTCGTCTTCGCAGCGTTGCTGCTCGGGACTCGGACAGTCCTCGCGCTGATCCGGGTGTGCGGTAAAGAAGAAAGCATGGCCTGATTGGCGCACAGCGCTCCCTCCGACGCCCGGGCCTTGTTCGCTGGTTCATGGGGTGCTGTTGTGATCGTTCTGTTCGGGAGCGGCCCGGGTGTCGGAGTGACACTGTGCGCCGGCCATCTTCTTTGCCTTACACCCGGCGCTGCGGAACTCGTCTTCGCAGCGTTGCTGCTCGGGACTCGGACAGTCCTCGCGCTGATCCGGGTGTGCGGTAAAGAAGAAAGCATGGCCTGACTGGCGCACAGCGCTCCCTCCGCCACCCGGCCCTTGTGCCACGCTGCAGCGCTGGGTGTATTGCCTGACGCACCCACTGAATCACAATCCAGGCCGTGGTGTTGGGGCGAGCACAGTGAACCAGTCAGGCCATGTATTCCTGTTGAGCCGCCCGGCCGAAACAGCGCGAGGACTGTCCGAACCCCGCGCGACGCAGTCGCAAGGGTGAGTTCCGCAGCGCCGGCCGGGCGGGACACCAGGATGGCCGGTTCGCTGAGCTTCCCCAGCGCCACAGCCGTCAGGCGTTCGCTAGCGCCGGCCGGGCGGTACAACAGGATGGCCGGTTCACTGAGCTTCCCCAGCACCGCGGCCGTCAGGCATTCACCAAACAAGTCAGGCACACCCTCAAGACGTCTCACGGAACAGCTCCCGCCCGATCAGCATACGGCGGATCTCCTGCGTCCCCGCACCAATTTCGTAAAGCTTCGCATCACGCAACAACCGCCCCGTCGGATAATCATTGATATACCCATTACCCCCCAGAATCTGAATCGCCTCCAGCGCCAGCTTCGTCGCATTGTCAGAGCTGAACAGAATCGCGCCGGCAGCATCCTTGCGCGTGGTCTCGCCGCGGTCGCAGGCACGGGCAACTGCATATACATACGCCCGGGCGGCGTTCAGCGCGGTATACATGTCCGCCACCTTGCCCTGGATAAACTGAAAATTGCCAATCGACTCACCAAACTGCTTGCGGTCATGCACATACGGCATTACTACGTCCATGCAGGCCTGCATGATGCCCAGCGGACCGCCGGACAGCACCACGCGCTCGTAGTCCAGACCACTCATCAGCACCTGAACGCCGCGGTTTTCACCGCCCAGGATATTCGCAGCCGGCACTGCGCAGTCCTCAAAGACCAATTCGCAGGTATTGGAGCCGCGCATACCCAGCTTGTCCAGCTTGGGGGAGCGAGAGAAACCTGGGGTATCACGTTCTACCAGAAACGCAGTAATGCCGTGTGGGCCGGCATTGGCATCCGTTCGGGCGTAGATGACATACACGTGCGCATCCGGGCCGTTGGTGATCCACATCTTGCTGCCGTTCAGAATAAAGTCATCACCGTCGCGGCGGGCGCTCAGTTGCATGCTGACCACGTCGGATCCGGCATTGTGTTCACTCATGGCCAGCGCGCCGATTGACTCGCCGCTCAGCAGGCCCGGCAGGTACTGACTGCGCTGGGCATCGGTGCCGTTGCGGAAAATCTGGTTGACACAAAGATTGGAGTGCGCGCCGTAACTCAGGCCGACACTGGCCGAGGCGCGGCTGATTTCTTCAGCGGCAATCACATGCGCCAGATAGCCCAGGCCGGCACCACCGTATTCTTCAGACACAGTAATGCCCAACAAACCCATGTCGCCCATTTTGCGCCACAGATCTGCAGGAAATTCGTTGTTTTTGTCGATGTCGGCCGCGCGCGGGGCAATCTCTTTGGCGGCAAATTGCTTTACCTGGTCCTGCAGCATTCGCAGACTTTCGTCCAGGTCAAAACTTAATTGGGAGTAGTGCATGAATCCGCTCTCGTGCTGGTTTTTTGTTATCGTCTTGCGACCGATTCTAAACCAAAACTGAACGGATTCACATGCTGCAGATCAGGCCGAAAACTGTTTGACCAGTTCGTGCATGGCAGAAATGTCACGTGCCAGGCGCTTGCTGGTATCAGAGGTGGAACGCGAGGCATCACCGGTGCGCTCGGACTGGGTCTGGATATTCACAATGTTGCGGTTCACTTCCTCGGCCACGGCGCTTTGCTCTTCCACTGCGCTCGCTACCTGGAAGGTCATATTGCGGATATCCGACACGGCCTTGCTGATGGAGGTATACGAAGCGCCGGCCTCCTGATTGTAGCTCACACACTGCTGGGCGCGTTCCTGGGCACTGGCAATCGAATCCACGCAGCTCTGGGTGCTGCTCTGAATGCGAGTGATGATGTCCTTGATCTGCACCGTGGAGTTCTGGGTGCGCTGCGCCAGGGTGCGAACCTCGTCAGCGACCACTGCAAAACCACGGCCCTGTTCGCCGGCACGGGCGGCTTCAATGGCAGCGTTCAGTGCCAGCAGATTGGTCTGTTCGGCGATGGCGTTGATCACCTCAATCACCGATCCAATGGCCGTGCTGTCGGTGCCCAGATTCTGGATCATGCCATTGATATCATCAATATTGGCCGCCAGCTGGGTGGTTGCCGTCAGGCTTTCCTCAATGGAATGATGCCCGTTGACCACACTCTGATCTGCCTGTTCGGCTGCGCTTGATGTGTTGGCGGTGTTGCTGGCAACTTCATGAATGGCACTGGACATTTCGGTGACAGCGGAGGAAACCGAGGCGAGCTCGGCCTGCTGGTGATTGATGGCGGTATCCGTGTCATTGACTGCCTGATTGGCCAGTGCTGCCAGCTGATCAAGCCGAGAGGCAGACTCGTCAACGCGCTTGAGAATGGTATCCACTTCAGCCTTGCGGGCTTTTAATGCCAGTTCCAGGCTACCGAGTTCGTCGTCACGGCCTGTGTATATGGCGCGGGCCAGCGAATCGTCGCTGATACCCTGTGCCTGCTCCAGCACCGGGTTCATCTGATTGAGGAGGATCCAGACTGTACCAAGTCCCACTGCTGCAATCACCACTGCCAGTGCTGTGGCCAGAACCGGATTGAGTATGGGTGTCAGCGTCACAGCCAGAACGGCGGCCAGACTGGCCGCCGTGACTGCCAGAATTTTTTGCCGCCAGCTCAGCAGGGCACTGAGTCGCACCGCAGCGCCACTGCGCAGTTTCTGGTAAAGCGATTCTGCATTATCTACAAAACGTTGTTCAGGGCGTGAACGCACCGACTGGTAACCGACTACCTTGCCACTTTCGAATACCGGCGTAACAAAGGCGTCCACCCAGTAGAAGTCGCCGTTTTTACACTTGTTCTTTACCATGCCCATCCAGGGTTTGCCTGACTGAACGGTTTCCCACAGGGCCTTGAATGCCTGTTTTGGCATATCGGGATGGCGGACAATGTTGTGCGATGCGCCCAGCAGTTCCTGCTCGGTAAAGCCGGATATTTTGATGAATTCCGGATTGGCGTATTTGATATAGCTCTTAAGATCCGTGGTCGAAACCAGTTTCTCGTGTTCGGAGAACTGTCTGCGCTCAGCCATGTTGAAGTCTCTTGCCGATTACGTGAGTGTACTGATATGGCTAACGGCTGAGTGAGGTGGAACTTTAGTCAGGCAGCTGGTTCTCAGGCGGCGGGTTGCCAGTCGCAGGGATGTCATAATGGTGAGACTGAGCGCAATGCTGGCTGTACCAGACGATAAACTCTTCAGCAGGGGCGGGCCGGTGACAGAAAAATCCCTGCGTCTGGTCGCAGTGATAGCTGCGCAGCAGATTGAGTTGTTCGACCTCTTCCACACCTTCGGCAACAACCACCATTCCCAGGGTTTTCCCCAGTGCAATGATGGCCTTGCTGATCGCCTGATCCTCCTTGCTGGTCGCCAGGTAGCGGACAAAACTGCGATCAATTTTCAGTGTGTCAACCGGGTAGTTGCGCAGCTGTCCCAATGAGGAATAACCGGTACCAAAGTCATCCAGCGCAAATCGCACACCGCCGTTGCGGATATCCTGCATCAGGGCAATGGCATGGTCCGGGCTCTGTACCACCAGGCTTTCAGTAATTTCCAGTTCCAGACGTTCCGGAGCAATGCCGGCCTTTTTCAGCGTGCTGCTGATGTACTTGCCCAGATTCGGGTAGTTGAACTGTCTGGCCGACAGATTGACCGCCAGTGAGAGCGGCGGCAGATCCAGCGCGTCCCACTGCTTCAGCTGAGCGAGCGCGGTTTCCAGCACCCACGCACCGATGGGCAGGATCAGGCCATTGTCCTCGGCGATGGGAATAAACTGCACCGGGGAGACTTCGCCCAGTTCCGGGTGGGTCCAGCGCACCAGGGCTTCAACGCCGGTTACCCGGTGGGTTCCCAGCTCCAGCTTGGCCTGATAGTGCACGGAAAATTCATTGCGCTTAAGCGCGTGCCGCAACTGCAGCGACAGGCTGGCACGCTCCTGAGTGTGCTGGTGCAGCCTGGATGAGTAACAGTGCACATTGTTGCGGCCGTCCTCCTTGGCAGCGTACATGGCGGTGTCCGCGTGATTCATCAGCTCTTCTTCATTAAAGGCATCAACACCATACAGGCTGATACCAATACTGCCGCTGACCATGAATTCGCGGTCATCAATCTGGATGGGTTGGCTGAACGCCTCCAGCAGGTTGTTGGCGATAAACAGCGCATGCTCACGATCAGCAACTTTCTGTAATAACACCACAAATTCGTCACCCCCCAGTCGCGCCACAATGTCACTGTCACGCAATGGCAGTTTCAGGCGTTTGCCTACCTGATTGAGCAGCTTGTCGCCAGCATGATGGCCAAATGTGTCATTGACGGTTTTGAACCGGTCCAGGTCAACAAACAGGACGGCAAAGCGTTGATCGGGGTATCGATTGGCAGCGCGCACAGCATTGCCCAGCATTTCACTGAACATGGTCCGGTTGGGCAGGCCGGTCAGGGTGTCATGCGTTGCCAGATGTTTGATGCGGTTGGCGGTGCGTTTTTTGTCAGTAATGTCGCGGGATATGCCACGATAGCCAAGAAACCTGTGCTGATCGTCAAACATGGGTTCGCCGGCCAGGGAAAAATAGTAGAGGCAGCCCTCGTCGTTGGTGAAGGAGAATTCAAAATCGCGAAATGCCTTTTCCTTTTTCAGCAGACGTTTCAGTCGTCGCCAATTCATGGTTTCGGGCTGAACACCGGGCATATTCCAGAGGTTGCGGCCCGGCAGGGTTCTGACTGCACGCTGATTGCTGTCGCCAATAATCCGGCCCTCGTACAGCGTGAAGGCCAGGTTTGCGTTCATTTCCCAGTAGAAATCCGAGGTCAGGCTGGTCAGGCTGCGGAAACGTTCTTCATTCTGACGGATGATAGCTTCGGCGCGGGCGTGTTCCTCATCTGCCGCAAAACTGTCCAGCGCAAAGGAGACGTTGTCTGCCATGCTCTGCAGGATGGACATAGTCTGCGCATCAAAGGTGTCGGGCAGCGTTGCGTAGAACAGCAGCACGGCCACACACTGTTTGCGTTTGAACAACGGGAAAGCGGCGGCGCTGCCCAGATCCATTTCCTCTGCAAGGTGATGCCAGGGCCGGGTGCGTTCATCGTGTTTGAAATCGTTGCTGCAGAATGCCTTGCCTTCCCGGTAGGCCTGGCTGGTCAGGCCCCGTCCCTCCGGTGAGTCGTCGGCAATTTTGACTACGATGCGTCTGCGTTGCCGTGTGTAGTTGCCGGCAGTGGCAAGATGTTTGAAACCGCCATGACCATCGGTCACGCAAATCGACGCGATGCTGAACAGTCTGGAGGAAACCGTTGCGGTAGCAACACTCTGATACAGGCTGAGTTCTGACTCGGCGCGCAGAATTGCCTCATTGGTCAGGCTGAGCGCCGAGAACAGATGCTGCAGGCGCAATGCCCGGTTTTCGGCGCGTTTACGGGCTGTTATGTCCCGGCTTACGCCGATAATCATCCAGCGCCCGTCAATTTGCGTGGCACGGCTGAACACTTCAACAACGGACATGCCACCGTCTATGCGTTTGAGTTCCCGCTCGATACGGCTGTGCCCACCTTCATTGATCAGGCGGTCGTAGCGCTCAATCAATTCGGCTTTTGTCAGCCCCAGTATCGTGGTGGGGCTTTCCTCCAGCAGCTGTTCGCGGGTGCGGCCGGCATTCTGGCAGGCCGTATCGTTCACATCCAGAAACGTCAGGGTTTCCCGGTCAACCAGATAAATCATGTCCATGGACATGTCCATGGCGGCGCGGAAACGTTGCAGATTGGTGTTGTTGGCGTGAACTTCAGTCAGATCGATGGCCAGGCATTCGTAACCATCAAACCGTCCGTCACTGGCAAACTGGGGTACTGCCGTTATCTGCAGAAAACAGGGGGCTTCCGTGGTGTTCAGACAGCAGTTCAGCTGGCGGAACGGTTGCTGCGCATTGACCTGTTGCAGCCATTTTTGGCGATCAATATTGTTCAGCAATGCCGGCAGAGTGGTTTTCTGGATAGCCTGCGCTGCCCGCTCGGTTTTACTGGCGTAGTTGTATATTTCCTGGCACTGACCTTGTGCATCCTGACGCCAGTACAAATCGGCACACAGGGAAAGCAGGGTGTGCTGGGTGGTGCTGGATGAAACCATTAACTAATCATGTCCGGTCCGGTGTCGATGCGGTCTCGAGATCGGACGTAGTCTGTGAATCGCATTGTTATTAGTATTCTTGTCACAAATTGTAAAGTTATGTTTAATCTAGCAATAAATCTGGCATACGCCAAGCGCTTTTCAGGGCATCAGGGTTGCAGGGCAGCGCAGGCCCGGTTCAGCCGTTGCAGGCCATCGTCCACTTCATCGGCCGAGATGTTCAACGGTGGTAACAGACGGATGGAATTGCCACCTGCTTTGACCGCCAGCATTTTTTCTGCCGCCATTGCCTTTATAAGATCGGCATTACTGGCCAGACATTTAATGCCGACCATTAATCCGAGTCCGGTGTGGCCGCCGATCAGGGCGGGATATTGCTGGGCCAGCGTGTCGATCCCCGTCCTCAGTTGTGTGCTGCGCTCGGTGACGCCGGCCAGAAAGCCGGGTTCGGTCAATACATCGAGTACCGCATTGCCCACAGCAGTGGCCAGGGGGTTGCCGCCAAATGTGCTGCCATGGGTGCCGGCGGTCATGACTTCGGCGACGTGTTCACGGGAGAGGCAGGCACCGATCGGGAAACCACCGCCCAGACCCTTGGCCGATGCCAGCAGATCAGGTGCAACGCCCAACGCTTCATGGGCGAACAGGTAGCCGGTGCGGCCCATGCCGGACTGCACTTCATCAAACATAAGCAGGATGCCATGCTCATCACACAGTTGCCGGACCGCCTGCAAATACTCGACTGGTACGGCGCGGATACCGCCTTCGCCCTGCACTGGTTCCAGAATGACGCCGGCAGTCTGATCGGTGATGGCACCGCGCAACGCGTCCAGATCACCAAAAGGTACCTGGTCAAATCCATTGTCACCCACCAGAAAACCTTCTGTATGCAATGGATTCAGACACGCTGCCACGGGTGCCAGGGTGCGACCATGAAATGACTGGGTCAGGGAAACAATGCGCACGCGCTGCGGGCGACCATGATGGTAGTGATAACGGCGCATCATCTTGAAGCCGCACTCTACGGCCTCGGTGCCGGAGTTGGCAAAAAACACCCGGTCAGCAAAACTCAGGTCCACCAGTCGTCGGGCCAGCCGTTCCGTGGGAATAATGCTGAACAGGTTGGAGGTGTGCCAGAGGCGGTCAGCCTGATCCTTGAGCGCAGCAATAAGATGCGGATGACAGTGGCCCAGGCAGGTCACTGCGATGCCGGCGGTGAAGTCCAGATATCGCTCATTGTCGGCGGTATAAAGGTACACACCCTGGCCGCGCTCAAATTGCAGTTGCGGGTGTCCGTAGTTGGCCATTAACGCTGAATTCATGAATAGTCCCTGAATTGATGGAGTCTGCCGCGCAGGCGAGAGTCGCGGATGTGATATTCTAGGCAGCTGTTATACAGATGTATAGCGTCACAGCTTTATCGCGGAGAACTTGCCATGTGGTTTACTGACAAAACGAAAATGCCTACGCCTGATTCAGCCTTGCCGGGGCGCGACAAGGTCATGCAGATCAGCGGACTGCACGCTGTCAACGGTCAGCCGATGGTGCCGCCTGTGCCTGCGGGACTGGAGGAGGCGGTGTTTGGTCTGGGCTGTTTTTGGGGGGCAGAACGGGTGTTCTGGCAGTTGGATGGGGTGTTCAGTACCGCTGTTGGATATGCAGGTGGATATACCGCCAACCCGACCTACGATGAGGTATGCAGCGGCCAGACCGGACACACCGAGGTTGTGCGGGTGTACTTTGATCCGGCACTGATCAGCTATGAAAAACTGTTGACGGTGTTCTGGGGCTCACACAACCCCACTGAGGGGATGAGGCAGGGTAACGATCGTGGCACCCAGTATCGCTCAGCCATTTATACAGTATCCGATGCGCAGGCCGCTGCGGCGCAGGCCAGCATGGAGCAGGCGCAGCAGCGGCTGAATGACGCGGGATTTTCAGCCATTACTACGGAGATTGCGCCACTGACCGCGTTTTATTATGCGGAAGAGTATCACCAGCAATATCTGGCAAAAAACCCCGCTGGTTACTGCGGTATCAGAGGGCTTGCGTGTCTTGTCTGATAGTGGGTCAGGTGCCCGTCTTGTAATTGTCACACAACTGTCATGAGATTGTAGTTAAAATGACACCATTCTGTCTTGTTACCAAATAATGACAGGTAGTCATTTGTTCAATTATTCACGCAAAGGGGAGAGCTTACGTGAAGCAATCTTATAAGGCACTCGGGGCCTCAATGGCAATAGTTGTGGCTGCAACAGTCAGTAGTGGCGCGATGGCGCAGGCAGTGGATTTTTCTGGAGATCTGCGTTTTGGTTACGCCAGTTTTGACAGGGACGAGCGCAACGGTACTAACCCGGATGACGGGCAGTTGCGGTTGCGGGCCAGAGCGGGTCTGTTGTGGACAATCTCTGACATGTATTCGGTCAAGGGACGATATGCGGCCAGAGTGCACAACAAGGACAATGACAGTGAATTCAGATTTTATCGCGGTCTGAATGGTGGCAGCAGTATCGGCGCCGGTCAGAGTACACTGGATGAGTTGTACGTTCGCGCGCGTTACGGCAACTGGGATCACCGGGTAGGGCGCTTTCAATCCAACAATCGCCTGGTGGGCATCGCGGCCAAGTCATTCAGCCGTACCAATTCCACCAGTTGGGATGTGGGCTGGACGGATGGTATCCAGAGTAGTTATCAGGGTACCAATGGCTGGAAGTATACTGCCATCATTGAGCGTAATGACAAGGAACAGGGGCCCAGCAATCTGCGCCGGGCGCCGCTGGGTTTTGACAAGTCATCCAGCCGCGCCACCTATTACTTTGCGATAGACAAGAACGCTGCTGACGATGTGTTGCTGCAGCGCTCGCTGGATGTCACCGTTATCCCCTCGGCACTTTATTACAATGGCCTGAATGCAGGACAGGTGCGCGACTATATCGGATTTACCGGTCGCGTCGCCACGCAGTGGACTGTGCGCAATCAGACCCGTCTGGTAGCCGGCGCCGAGCTGGCGTGGGCACCGGAAACGCCAAGCAAGGCGGCCATGAACCTGCCGGGCGCGGGTGATTCCGAGGGCAGCGCCTACCAGATCTCGCTGAACCTGATGGACATCAGTCCCGGGCACAGTGTCGGTTTTGTCTACGGCCGCAACAAGGCGGGTTGGCTGCTCTCAACGGATTTTGGCAACAACGCGTCGCTCACTGAACTGCGCTACGCCTGGCGCCCACTGTCCGGCCACCTGTTTGAGGCCCGCGTGCGTGAGCGCGAGGATCTGATCCAGCCACTTCTCACCCTGCGCAAGCGCTCTGAAACTGATATGTACATCCGCTACAGCATCACGCTGTAATAATGGGGACGGAAAAATGGGGACGGAGGATATTAATTTTTTCCAGCAGTAAGGGACCAGTAAAGGGGACGGAGGGATTTAAATTTGATCAAATTTGCCCGCCACGAGCAACGCAAGAGTATGGGGTGACCACAAGGGCAGAATGAGGGCGGAGAGGGCGGAGGCGGCGGACCAATCAGGCCACGCAGTCTCCTGCGGCCAGTTGCCCGAAACTGCGCGAGGACTGTCCGAGCTCCGAACGCGCAGCGTGAGGGCGAGTTCCGCAGCGCTGGGCAAGCTGGCTGAAGGAGGTGGCCGGTCCACCGCCTCCGCCCTCATTCTGCCCGACGCATATCTCCGGCTACCGCGACGACTGATCAAATTAAAATCCCTCCGTCCCCTTTCTGAGGAGAACAAGCCATGGACCAGGCAACGCAAAATCAAGGAAAACAAAATATCCTCCGTCCCCATTATCAACACCATGGGGCGACGCGGGGGGTGACGGGGAGTTGCCATCGGTACGAGGCGACGGCAGATACGCATTTGCTGGTGGATTGCGGGCTGTTTCAGGGAGAAGATGCGCGGGAGGACAGTTTTGCGCGTCATCAGATTGAGTTTGATATCAGTCAGGTGGTGGCCCTGCTGGTTACGCATGTGCACATTGACCACATCGGGCGGCTGCCGTACCTGATGGCGGCGGGGTTTGGCGGCCCCATCATCTGCTCGGAGCCCTCTGCGCGACTACTACCGCTGGTCATTGAGGACGCGCTAAAGGTGGGATTTACCCGCGACAGGGTGCTGATCAGCCGGTTTCTGGAGACGGTGGAAAAGCACCTGGTGCCGCTGGCCTACAAAACCTGGCATACGGTCACGGAAAATGACGAGTTACTGTTGCGGGTGCGGCTGCAACGGGCCGGGCACATCCTTGGCTCGGCCTATGTGGAGGTGGACGCGTACTACAAAGATAAAAACCGCCACCACCGCACTGTCTACTCAGGGGATCTGGGTGCGCCTTATGCTCCGCTGCTACCGGCGCCCAGATCACCCCATGCCGCAGATACCCTGATTATCGAAAGTACCTATGGAAACCGTCTGCACGAAAACCGCCGCGAGCGACGTCAGCGACTGAAACAGGTGCTACAACGTGCCCTGGCCAACCGTGGCACTGTGATGATTCCTGCGTTCAGTATCGGCCGAACCCAGGAGTTGCTGTATGAGCTGGAAGGATTGATCCATGCAGACACAGCGGACTGGGGCAGTCTGCAGATCATCGTGGATTCACCGCTTGCCGCGCGTTTTACTGCGGTATACCGCGAATTAAAACCATTCTGGGATGCCGAGGCGCAGCAGCGAGTGCGGGCAGGGCGTCATCCACTGAGTTTTGAAAATCTGTACACGGTGGACAGCCACGACGAACACATACAGACAGTGGACTACCTGGCGCGCACCCGGCAACCCGCAGTGGTGATCGCCGCCAGTGGTATGGCTGCTGGCGGACGCATCGTCAATTACCTGAAGGCCATGTTGCCAGATCCTCTGCACGATGTGCTGTTTGTTGGTTATCAGGCCAGCGGCACGCCAGGGGCACAGCTCCAGGCGCTGGAGCGGCG
Organism: uncultured Pseudohongiella sp.; assembly: GCA_963974875.1. Classification (GTDB taxonomy): domain Bacteria; phylum Pseudomonadota; class Gammaproteobacteria; order Pseudomonadales; family Pseudohongiellaceae; genus Pseudohongiella. The sequence continues at coordinate 56,030 of CAXBER010000008.1, forward strand.
ACGCAGGAGTGCAGAACATGTTAACAATGAGTATGACGCACAAAATGACACACGGGAGAAAGGTTCAGAAGAACCAGGCGCGGGGGCAGACCACAGCATAATGCTGGACGGAGAGCGCGTGGCGGTCAGGGCAGGTATTCATACAATTGGCGGTTACAGTGCACATGCAGATCAGCACGACCTGGTCAATTTTGTCCGGCGGATGCGGCGCTGGCCGGATCATATCCGTATTGTGCACGGTGACGATGCGGCCAAGGCTGCCCTGAGGGATGCCCTGCAGACATTATATCGGGAGAATAAGCACAAGCCCGACGGGCAGGTAAAAATCCCGTCGGATGTGAATATCGTGATTGCTGATTAACCCTGCTGGTTCAGCTCGGTGCGGTTTTGCTGCTGCACCGGAAAGAACTTTTTCGACACCATCATATAGATGGCAAACAACGCGAGGAATATGACAAACATCAGGCCTTCAGGGGCACCGGCAAAATGGCCGATGAGACCAATTCCACCCAGAATCAATGCCGTGGAGTGAATGATCAGCACACTCTGTTTTGCATCAAAACCTGCGTTCATCAAACGATGATGCAGATGGTCGCGACCCGGAGAGAAGGGCGAGCGCCCCTGCATTGGTCGTCGCACCAGCAGGCCAACAGTATCCATCAATGGTACCGCCAGGAACCACAGTGCGTACACGGGTGATATAAACGCATTGCTACCCTGTGAGGCGGCAATTACCAGCCATGCCAGAATAAAGCCCAGCAAGGTACTGCCGGCATCACCCAGGTAAACCAGCGCACTCTTTTTCCACAGCAACCGGAAATTGAATGCCAGGAAGGCCAGCAGGGAAACAATCAATATCTGACTGAAACTCAGCATCGCGGTCTGACCGGAGCCAAACGATGCAATAGACAGCAGAATCAGTGCAACCACCACCAGGCCGCCGGATAACCCGTCCAGACCATCGCTCATATTGACGGCATTGATGACGCCCACCGTGGCAAAGATGGTGACCGGAATGGCCAGCAGGCCAAGCTCGAGCGGCCCTATAAACAACAGATCACCAAAGCTCGTCAGCTGAATACCGGCACTGACTGCCATCACCCAGGCTGCCACCGCGTGCATGGCCATGCGCACCGAGACGCGAATATCGTACAGATCGTCCAATACGCCAACAAACAGCACAAAACCGGAGATCGCCAACAGAATCTTGTAGTCATTCATGACTACGGGGGAGAGCATACAAATGGACAGAGTTCCCAGATAAATGCCCAGACCACCAATCATCGGCGTAGGCTTCTGATGGGTCTTGCGGCCTCCGGGAAAGTCCAATAGTCCAACTTTCTCCGCTATCGGGCGCAGCGTTACTAGCGCAAATGCGGTCATGAGGAACGCACTGAAAAGCGGGTAAATGGTCATTTTCTAATTTTCCGTGTATCCATACAAACAGCTGAAATTACTAACCGTGAATCAATCCATCGAGTCCGACACTACTCCTTAGGCACGATAGGCACGCTGTTGCTGCCGGAAGATCCTCAAGGATCAACCGGCAGCAGGGCAACATACTTAGTTTACGCCGTACAGTATCTGGGTACCGGTATTGCTGATCAGCTTCACATCCATTTTGCCGTCACCGTTGATATCCAGAGTCTGATAAGCCTGACCGAATACATCCTTGTTGGTCGCATGATAAACACGCTCTGCAGCGGTTCGCGGCGTAACAAAGAAGCTTGGCTTGAACGTACCCACTGTCTGCACCGTCACAAACCCGGTGTTGCGGTCTGTAGCCACCGTCAGCCCATAGGCGCCAACGCTTTGTACAAACGTGGTGGATTCGATGAACGGTACAATGCGCTGGGTTGCGCCGTTGGCACAACGAACCGCGAAGGCGTAACCCGCGCTGTTGAGTGCACCAACCGGTTCAACAAAGCTCAGATCACCGCAGGCCGTCAGATCAATGCCAACCAGGTTGTCGTAAGCGAAGGCACCAGAGAAGCGTTCTCCGTTACCGACGTCCAGCGACACCGTTGCATTGGTCTTGAAGCTGAACGGGAAGCCTGCGCTTTCAACAGCCGCACCAAACTTGATCAGATCGATTGGCGCCGGTGCGATCTCCATCGCGAACCCGTTGTTGACAATCAGACCGCTGCCATCCTGACGGAAACGGATGCCTTCAGGCACTGTTTCCGGTACTGCACGCACCGCAACAAGCACACCAGCATAAGTTTCACCGGGCACATTGATGGTCACTGCGCCAGTGGCTTCGTCCACATCAACCCTTGCCTCACCATCCTCAAGGTTGGCAACACTCAGGACACGACCCGCATTGTCTATCAGGGTAAATGTCACTGGTGCGCCGCCTGCTGTAAACAGCGCCAGAATCGCGTCCAGCGCAGAACCACCACCGGCTGTAATGTTGCGTGGGTTCACAACATTGTTGGTGGCTGCTGCCAGTCGATCAACCAGGCTTGCCGGGGCATCGCCACCCAGACGTTCACGAGCATCATTCTTGCGATCTACCGGTGACTTGACAGTCGTCGCAGGGATTTTCAGCGCCGAATTGATCACTGACTGCAGTGCTGCATCGTTCTGACTCAGTGCCTGGCGGATTTCCTCAGTGGAAACACCTGTTTCACCGAGTTCCTGAAGCACCTGATCAATCACCTTGGTAGCAATCGCGACACTGGCAGTCTTGGTCTTCTCTGCAACCACCGGATCCGCCGCAATACCAAGTCGCTGATTGTTTTCAATCACGCGGTTGGCCGAGGCCACAACTTCCAGCAACTCATCTGTGCCTTCAATTTCTTCAGACATGCTGGCTGTGGTGTCCAGCAGGTTGCTGGTTGCCTGTTTCAGCTGATCGGATTCTTCCTGAGACAGAACCACATCGTTGTTCTGCGAGTTGTCGGCCATTCTCTCCAGCAGCTCGGCGCTTTCGCGAAGAATTGCCTTGTTTTCATCCTTGACAGCCTGACGGGTCGCCTGGCTGGTGGAACCAGCAGCTGCAGTTGATGCAGTGCTGGATGCACGGGACAATGCTCCCAGACCAGAAACAATAGAACCGTTGGACGCAGTTCCGGAATCCAGACCACGTCTCAGCTGCTCGGCACCTCGCTTGGCGTCTTCCGCAGCCTGTGCTGCAGCCGCAGCCGCCGCTTGCGGATCAGTCTGGAGCAATGCTGCGATGGCATCGGCGCGCTCATTCTGTGCCTGTGTTTCCGCTACCACTTCAGCTTCCGTGGGTGGCGGAATAAACGTTGCAACCGTGTAAACAGCGCTGGTTTGTGTGGACAGACCCTGGAAGTCGGTGGCGCGGAACACAACGGTATTTGCACCGTCCGGCAGTCGCACGTCAGCTGCCACGTCATTGGCAATTACCTGACCATTCAACAGCCACTGTGCTACCGCGATGTTGCCATCAGGGCCGTCAGCATCCGACGCCTGACCGAGCAGCGATACCGCTTCACCGGCACGGCTGTCAGTATCCTCGAAGGACTGGTTGCCACCGATGATGGCTACAACCGGTGCAACCGGTTCCAGCACAGTAATCGAGGCGGTTGCGGTGCCAGTCAGGTTCACGCTGTTGCGCACGCGCACAGAGATAGCATTTGGACCATCAGCGGGCAATTGCAGCGCTGCACTCAGGCCGTTGGCAACCACAGTGCCACCAACCAGCCATTGGGCAGTGAGACCGCCGGGATACTGGTTGTTCGAAACGATGGTTGAAACATTGACGATTTCACCCGCTTTACCGTCAGTGTCGGTTACCGGAGTAACAGCGATAATTCCAGGGCTTGGCGGAGTGGGCAGGCCCACATCGACCGTGATTGGATCAGCCGCTGTCTGCGCACCCAGATTGTCGATCGCAATCGCCTGAACTGTATTGGTGCCATTGACCAGGTTCAGACCTACCTCTGCGCCAGTGGCAACAGAGACACCGTTGACTTCCCAGCGAATCAGTGAAACCGGGCCACCTTCACCAGCGCCGCCGGCATCCGGGTCAAAAGCAAATGCGGAAAAGTTGGCTGTCTCACCGGCTTTACCGTCGGTATCAGCCACACTGGTCGGGCCAGTCGCGGTAATGGTTGGTGCCACGTTCGGCAGGGCAGACTGGACAGTGATAACCACTGACTCCGAGCGAACCTCGCCACCTGCCTCAGCTGTGGCGCGGAATGTGACCGTATTGGGGCCATCTGCCAGAGTCAGATCCGTTGTCAGGCCGGTTGCGACAACGTCACCACCAATGACCCATTCAGGGTTGATGGCAGCGCCGATTGTGGCGGTCGCAGTCGCACTGACGCTGACAGTTTCGCCAGCGGCTGAATCGGTGTCTTCTACTGTGCGATTACCGCCTGCAATGGCGACCACGGGAATGGCTGTTACCGCTACATTCACGTTGCTTGTGGCAGTCGTAGACAGACCCACGTTATCAGTCGCAGTTACCGAAACCGTGCCAGCTGTGACCGGCGGCGTAATCGTAACCGTTGCAGACAGGCCGTCAGCGGCAGGTGCAATCGCGATACCTTCGCCAGTGGAACTCCAGACGAGGGTGTCGACAATGCCATCCACGTCAAACGCATCGGCAGTCAGTGTCACGGCAAATGGATCAGCCGTTTCGGCACTGTCTTCAATGTCGCCTTCCACAATGCTGACCAGCGGACTCTCTGGCGCACCAATGGTGACGGCAACGGCAGCGGGCAGGCTGCTCAGTCCGACATTGTCGACAGCAACAACCGATACGGTTGATTCGCCGGCAGGGATGGTCAGTTCAGCCGTGGCACCGGTGGCGCCATCAACTTCGGTACCGCCAACAGACCATTGATACCCGACAATCTGGCCATCAGTATCAGCAGCCGTTGCTGTAAAGCTCAGCGTTTCCCCAATCTCACCATCGGTATCAACACGCGTTCGGTTGCCACCGTTGATGGAAACCACCGGTATTTGCGGTGCAAACGCACGTACCTGAATGGTTGTCGTCTGCTCGAGGCCCTGGGTATCCCTGGCAGCAAATAGAACGCTGGTGATGCCGTCCGGTACCGAGATCTCTGCTTCCAGACCCTGAGCCACGGCTACACCGCCAATGCGCCACTCGGTGGAGGCAACGGCCAGATCCGGACCATCGGGGTCAAATGCTGTACCGACCAGGGAAACTGTTTCACCTGGGTCACCGTCTGTGTCAATAATCTCGCGACTGCCACCTATAACGCTCACAATCGGGCGCACAGGCGGTTGGACGCGAATGGTGATTGGCGCAGAAGTGGTCACGAGGCCAACATTGTCGGTCGCCTCCAGCGTGATGACCTTGTCGCCGTCGGTCGCGAAGACAAACTCGGGTGACAGGTCCAGGTTTGGTGCCGAGCTGGACGCGCGCTCAACACCATTGACCAGCCAGCGCACGGCTACAACGTTGCCATCGGTATCGTCGACTGTTCCGGAAACAGTGATGTTCTCGCCAACCACACCATTGGTATCAACCTGGGTGCGGTTACCGCCGGCAATAGCGGCTGTCGGCGGGATGGGCGGTCCGATGTTGAATGGCAGATCAGCTGTATCGGCCAGGCCGCCAGTGTCGACTACCGTGACAGACACGACTGAAAAATCATTGGGTACACGGAAAATGGCACTGTCGCCACTCTCGGATATCAACGACACACCGTCACTACCTGACCACTGATAGGTCGCAATGTTGTCCTCTGGATCCGTTGCCACGACTGTAACAGTGACTTCTTCACCGTCCTGACCATCCGTATCAACAAACGTGGTGCCCGGGGAGGCGCTGATGCCGCTGATTGTGGGCATGGTATTCGGTGGCGCCGCGACAGTGACATTGACTGTATAGGTGTTGCTCAGTTCACCATCGCTGACCGTATACTGGAATGAACCTGCGCCGCTAAAGCCGGCAGTTGGTGAGAAGCTGTAACCGCCGCCAGCGGTAACAGCAGCTACGCCACCAACAGCGCTTCCGTCCACCAGCGCATAGGTGATGTCATCACCCTGGGCATCAGTGGCTGTCGGCAGCGTGCCGCTGGCATCTGTGTTAAAGCCGGTGCTGACCGCCAGGCCGTCGGCAATCGGCGCGGTATTTACTTCCTCGGCGACTGACACAGTGACTGTATAGGTCGTGTTCAGGGTTCCGTCACTGACCGAGTACTGGAACGTGTCATCGCCGCTGAAATCATTGTTAGGCGTGTAAGTAAACGAGCCATCACCGTTGACGGTTGCTGTCCCGTTGGCGGCCGCGAGAGCCAGCGCGTATGTGATGGCGTCATTCTCACCATCCGTGGCTGCCGGCAGGTTGCCGCTCAGCTCAGTCTCAAAGGCCGTATCAAAAGTTGCATCAGCAGCGGTTGGCGCGGTATTCACCGGTGCCGCCACACAGGTCTCGGTAAATGCAGTGGGTGCTGCGCCTGCAGCGCCGGCAGCGCCAACTACACTGAACTGACCCTGTACGGCGTATGCCAGTGAGAGCTGCTCATTAACGCGGTAGGCGGCGTTATTAACTGAACCAAGCAGCTGGAATACGCTGCCCAGTTGTGAATTTGTGTTCTCGGTACAGGTTGTCTGCACTCTTGGCAGCGCCGAGAAGGAGCCGGCGTCATTGCCGATACCAAAGCGGGTTGCCGTGTTGGCACTGGTCTGCTCAATGACGACGCGGTAAGTGTAGTGACCGCCGTCATCAAAGGCTTCCAGAATTGTATCAAAGGCCGAGTTGGCTGCCTGCAGACGGGACACCAGACGGGCGCCGCTGAACGATACATTGCCATCGCTGATGCTGATCGGGCCATTGGTGGCCGCGTTGTTCAGCACAGCGCTGGCGTTGATGGCACCGTCACGGGCCAGAACCACAAGATTCTGACTGGGTATGCTGCCGGTCAGTGTGGTGCCATTGTTTCCTACTACCAGATTGAGCTGGCCAAGGTAGGCTTCAATACGTCGATTGCTATTGTCGTCGGTAATCGCAACGCCAACCTCAAACGTGTAAGTGCCATCGGTTTTGGTGGCCGCGGTATTAACAAGGGTAAAATCAAAATCCGGGATGCCGAAATTACCTGAAACCGGCACATTGGCGCCTGGTTTGGTAATGACGCCGTTCGCCCCGACGGTGACGGTCTGATCGAATGCCCCGCTGGAAATCCTGAGCTCGCCGTCCTGAATGGTAAAGTCGTTCGCAAAGGCCGTTGCGCCAAGGCTGGCTGCCAGGCTGGCTGCGATCACTTGACTAAGGCGCTTTTTGATGAAGCTGTGCTTGTTGTTCATTACGTATCCCTCTAATACCGTCGGGTATTCATTTTTCCGGAAAATTAATTAGCGCGGGCGCGTTTTGCTCAATGCTCTGCCTTTTGACCGGCTTGACCAGCGATGAGAGCGATTGAGGCAGGGGTGGCTCGTCAGCCGATGCGCGATACCCTACATACCTCTTTAACTGTGTAACTTTTTAGCTGTGTAACTTTCTAACTGTGTATCTTTCCAGCTGTGTATCAAATTATCGGTACTGCTTTTTGTTACTTACTTAATAACGTTAATGCAATTTCCAGTGTTGTTTCAACAGCAATCCGGCTGTCAAAACAGTTACATAAGCATTGTGCCACAGGATTGTGTCAATTGTTTAGCGGTAATTTAACATTTTTTCAACACAAATCTGACGTTGCATCAATACAGTGCACAACTGATAACTGCATAAATTTTATAACAGTATGGCCAACTCCAAAGAAATGTTCTATTAGACCTTTGGGTAGTCCCTCACTACAGTCCCGGATTGAATTTGAAGCCCAGACTGAACTCAATATAACCGTAAGGTGTTTCCGAGAAGCGCGCACTCAATGGGTTGTTGTAGTGGGGAAGTATTCCAACAAATTGATTTTTAAATACTTTTCCGCTTATTCCGGCGTACAGATGAGGTGTCAGCCACCAGCTTGCAGAGCCGTATAGCGTATGATTGGCAGTTGCGCTGTTGCTCAGATTGCTGCCGCGCAGGAATGACGGCACCAATGTGCTGTTGCTGCTGACTATCTGCTGTTGACGGTCACGGATGTTGATGTACTCGTAACCAATCTGGATGGGCAGGCGCTGGATGCCCTGCCAGTTCAGATTGATGCCGGCGTAAACCAGGTCTTCGCTGATGTCGAATGTCTGCAGAAATGCGTTGCTGATGGCGGCCTGTTCAATTTCCGTACTGGTACCTGAGGAGGAGTCCAGCTTGCCGTAGCCAGCCCAGTAGCTCAGCGCAAGACTATCGCCCAGGCCGTGGCTGTAGATGACTTTTGCGTTCCAGCCGTCGTCTTTCAGACGGTTCATGTCAAACCGTTGAGGCGGATCGAGTCGCACATTTACTGTGGGGCTGAAATTTATGGACTCCAGCATGCCACCAAAATCATCGCTTTTGTTTTTTGTGGCGGTCAACTCCAGGGCGGCACTGGTCCAGGGCGTATTGGGATTGCGAGTGGCTGACTGGAAAAACACCCACCTGGCACCATAGCTGTCGCCGGTGGTCTGCAGTTTTTCATCCAGGCCGCTGATATCAACCCGTGAGTCGGCCGCCAGTTTGAGCGTCATGTCCTGTGTCTGGCGCCTGTAGAACAGTTCAAGCCCGGTCCAGACACCGACCCGCAGCTCGCCCCGCGTGCCATCCAGGTCGCCGCTGTCGGCGCTAAGGCGGGAGGTGCCGGCCAGCATGTCTTCACGCAGATTCAGCACATCCAGCGTGTCGTTGACCCGCATCAGCGTGCCGCTGAGCTCAAACTCCCCCGGCGCCAGAGTATACGCGCTGATATGCCCGTTGCTCACCCAGCCATGAGGCTGCTGCGCCAGCGCAGTACCGCCAATGCCGATGCCGGCAAACCCGATGGACAGGCTCAACAAAACGCGGAAAAGTGAAACGGAGGTGCAGGGGTTAACGTGAAGATTGTGCCTCAACATCGCATTATTGCTCTGAATTCCTTTTGAAGGCAGCAGCTTACCGTTTATCAGCGTTTCAATAAAGGGGACGGAGGAGTTTTTTTTGCGATACCCATTCCGGCGCAAAATCGGCTACACTTCTACAGATATAAAAAACCACAGATATTAAAAAGCCATAAATCCAATAATCACCAACAGGACGTTCGGGCACCCAACACAACATGCGTTTAAAAAGTATCAAGCTTGCCGGCTTCAAGTCGTTCGTGGATCCCACCACGGTAAATTTCCCCAGCAACCTGTGCGCGGTCGTCGGCCCCAATGGCTGCGGCAAATCCAATATCATTGATGCAGTGCGGTGGGTGATGGGCGAGAGTTCAGCCAAAAACCTGCGCGGCGAGAGCATGACTGACGTTATTTTTAACGGCTCGGGCGGGCGCAAACCGGTGGGGCAGGCCAGTATCGAACTGGTATTTGATAACACGGACAACCGCATCAAGGGTGAGTACGGCAAGTTCACCGAGATCTCCATCAAGCGCAAGGTCACCCGCGACGCGCAGAACATCTACATGCTCAATGGCACCAAGTGCCGACGTCGTGATATCACAGATATTTTCCTGGGTACCGGATTGGGGCCGCGCAGTTATTCCATCATTGAACAGGGCATGGTGTCGCGTCTGATCGAGTCCAAGCCGGAGGAGCTGCGCATCTTTATTGAAGAGGCGGCGGGCATCTCCAAGTACAAGGAACGGCGCCGTGATACCGAAAATCGCATCAAGCGTACGCGGGAAAATCTGGAGCGTCTGACGGATATCCGTGACGAGCTTGGACGCCAGTTGCAGCACCTGAACAGACAGGCGCAGGCGGCAGAAAAATACAAGGAATACAAGGTTCAGGAGCGTGATCTTAATGCTCAGCATAATGCCTTGCGATGGCGTGCGCTGGACAATGAAGTGCAGTCCAAACAGGCAGTGATCAATGAGCTGGAGCTGCAGGTTGAAGCGGTGATGGCGGATCAGCGCGCACTGGATGCACAGCATGAACAGCTGTTGCTGAATCAGACCGATCTTAACGATACGCTGAGCGAAGTGCAGGGCCGGTTCTACAGTCTGGGTGGTGATATTGCGCGCATCGAGCAATCCATCGAGCATCATATTGAGCGCATGAAACAGCTGCGTTCGGATCTGGAGGAGAACCGCCAGAATTTCAATCAGTCGCAGTCGGACATGGACACGGACGTGCACAAGCTGGAGACGCTGGCGCACGAACTGGACGCGCTAACGCCGGATCTTGAGATGGCCGAGCATACCGGTGAGGAATCTGCCATGCAGCTGGAAGAGGCTGAGGAGCAGATGCAGCAGTGGCAGCAGCACTGGGATGAGTTCAGTCAGCGCTCGGAGGAACCGCGGCAGACGGCGGAGGTTGAGCAGTCGCGGATTCAGCAACTGGAGAAAATTGTCGAGCGGGGCGTGGAACGACGTGCGCGTCTGAAGGAAGAGCGTGCCTCGCTGGGTGAGAATCCGGACCAGGAAGTCATTGATGAGCTGTCCATTCAGCTGACGCAGATGGAAGACGATCTGGACAGTAAACAGGCGCAGAACTCGGATCTGGCGATCGGCATTGAGTCGGAGCGTGGCCGCGGTCAGCAACTATCCGCCGAGCTGGATCAGGCGCGCTCGGAACTGCAGCGCTGCAATGGTCAGTTTGCCTCACTGGAGTCGCTGCAAAAGGCGGCGCTGGGCCAGACAGACAATAAACTGAACACGTGGCTGGACGAGCAGAAGCTGGCTGGCCAGCAGCGGCTGGGTGAGCAGATCAAAGTCGCCGCCGGCTGGGAACAGGCCGTGGAAGCCGTGCTCGGTGACACCCTGCAGGCCGTATGCGTGCCGGGCCTGGACAGCGTCGCCACCGCCCTGGCCAGCCTGCCCTCCGCTGTGCTGGTAGAAATGGGGACGGAGGATATTTCCTCAGCCCCCGTTTCACGTGGGCCGCTGCCCCTGTTGCTGGATCAGATCACCTCCAGCCTGGATATCGCGCCGCTGTTACAGGGCATTCACACGGCTGAAACGCTGGAGCAGGCGCTGCAGGTACGCAGCACGCTGGCGGCGTCTGAGTCTGTGGTCACCAGGCAGGGTCTGTGGCTGGGTCGCAACTGGATTCGGGTGCGTAAATCGGTTGATGCCAGTGAAGGTCTGCTGGCCCGCAAGGGTGAGATGACGCGTCTGTCAGAGCAGATGGATGAGCTGCAATTCCGCGTGGATGAGCTGGTGGATCAGCAGCAGCAGAGCCGTGACAGCCTGCGGGATCTGGAAACCCAGCGCGAGGATGTGCAGCGGTTGATTGCTCAAATGAGCCGTGAATACAGTGAGTTGAAATCGCGCCTCAGCGCCAGGATCATGAAGGAAGAACAGACCAACCAGCGTCGTCAGCGCCTGCAGCATGAACTGGAAGAGCTGCAGAAACAGCTTGAAGTGGAGCAGGAAAATATCACGCTGTCACGCGAGCGGCTACAAAATGCGCTGGATACCATGGAGCAGGACGTGGAGCGGCGCGAGCAGTTGCTGCAATCGCGTGATGCGCTGCGGCAATCGCTGGATCAGGTGCGGCAAAAGGCACGGCACGACAAGGATCAGCTGAATCAGTTGAGTCTGCGCGCACAGCTGTTACAGTCGCAGATTACGTCTGTGAAAGACACCATGGCGCGGATGAGTACGCAGGTGCAGCGTTCGCGTGAACGCATCGAGTCAATCGAAAAGCAGTTGTCTGAATCGGATATGCCGCTGGAAGGCAAACGCGAGGAACTGGAACTGCTGCTGGAAAAGCGACTGGATGTGGAAGAACAGATGAACGCTGCCAAAACTGCGGCGGATAATAATGAACATCAGCTGCGGGCACTGGAGCAGCAGCGGGCCGGGTTTGAACGCAAGGCACTGGAAGTGCGTGAAAAACTGATGGAGAACCGGCTGAAAACCGAAGGTGATCTGGTCAAGCGTGAGGCGCTGGCGGAACAGCTTCGAGAAGCGCGTTATGACCTGCAGACGGTGCTGGCGAATCTGCCGGAGGAGCTGACGGCGGGTGAGTGTGAACATGAGCTGGAGGCAATCGGCCAGCGGATTCAGCGCCTGGGTGCCATCAACCTGGCGGCTATTGAGGAGTATCAGCAGCAGTCGGAGCGCAAAGTATATCTGGATGCTCAAAATGAAGATCTGGAAAAGGCGTTACTGACGCTGGAAAATGCGATTCGCAAGATTGACAGGGAAACACGCACACGCTTCAAGGAAACCTTTGATAAGATCAACGCCGGTTTGCAGGAGCTGTTCCCCAAGGTGTTTGGCGGCGGGCACGCCTATCTGGATATGACAGGGGAAGATCTGCTGGACACGGGCGTGGCAATCATGGCGCGGCCACCAGGCAAACGCAACAGCACCATCCACCTGCTGTCGGGCGGGGAAAAGGCGATGACAGCGATTGCGCTGGTGTTTTCCATTTTCCGGTTGAATCCGTCGCCGTTCTGTATGCTGGACGAGGTGGATGCGCCGTTGGATGATGCCAACGTTGGCCGCTATGGCCGGCTGGTCAAGGAGATGTCGGATGCGGTGCAGTTCATTTTTATCACGCACAATAAATTGACCATGGAAATCGCCAACCAACTGTTGGGTGTGACCATGCATGAGCCCGGCGTCAGCCGCATCGTGACCGTGGATATAGAAGAGGCCGCTGAACTGGCCGCCATGTAATTACTGAGATACAGGAAACACCGAAGAATGGGCCCACGGGAATTACTGATACTGCTTCTGATTCTGGCTATTGTAGCTGTGATCCTGCGTGGAATATTTGTGGCAATGCGCAGTCGCAGGAATCAGATAAAAATCGCCCTGGACAAGAATATTCCGGAGTATGATCTGGAGGAGCTGGAGCTGCGGGAACTGCCCAGCGGCGGAGCCCGAGTTGTGGAGCGCTCATTTGCGGAAGTCATGAAGCAGCACGGTCTGCCGGGCGTGGAGCCGGCCCCGGCCCCCAAGCGCGTGTTCCCCAAAAAGACCACTGAAACCTTCGCCCGCGCCCGCAACGGCGCCATGATGGGCGCAGCAGTAACATTAAAGGAGACGGCATTAAAGGGGACGGAGGATATTTTGTCAGAGCCCATTTCCGGGGCAAAGGTTGCGGAGCCTCCGGTAGAAATGGGGACGGAGGATATTTCTCAAACCGTTGAGTTACCGTCAGAGTGTGAGGTTGAGCAGGCTGATCCTGTGTTAATGGGGACGGAGGATATTTCTCCAGCGCTTGAGTTATCAGGAGAGTTTCAGAGTGCTGAACCGGAGTCAGAGCCAGAGCCAGAGGTTGAGCCAGAGCCAGAGCCAGAGCCAGAGGTTGAGCTAAAGATTGAGACTGAGCCGGAGCGAGAGGTTGTGCCAGAGATTGAGCCAAAGGTTGTGACTGAGCCGGAGACAGCGCCAGAATCACTGCAAGGGCCAATCGCCGACGTCGTATCTGAAGATGCGCTACTGGCTGAAGATGAGTTGTTAGTTGAGGTGGCGGCCGAGCAGCGTGCGACAGTTTTCAGGGAACCGGAAAGCGCCGGGTCTGAGAATGGGTCCGTATATGTAAACGCAGAGCCTGCAGTCAGTGAGTCGCCTGCAGAGTCAGATGAAATATTCGAAGAATTGGTGTCTGATGCAATCAGCGAGCAGCCCGGGTGGTCGGATAGTTATGATGACGATGATTGGGAAGATGAAGTGTCCCCTGTGAGAGAGGTTCGGATCGCAGGGGATGCGGAAAAGGGGACGGAGGAGTTTAAAAATAATCCCTCCGTCCCCTATATTGCAGATCCTATTGTTGCGACGCAGGAAAATATGAACAGGAGCGCCGAAAAGCAAGAAGAGGAGCTGGATGATGTGCTCAACGAGCTTCTGACCCAGTCAACAGCAGGGTCGTCGTCTGGTTATGCAGAGCCGGACTACGCGTCTGAATCGGAGCCGGAAACTGAGCCTGATCCTGCGTCATATGATGACTACTACGATTCAGACATTGAGTCAGATTCAGACATTGAGTCAGATTCAGACGTTGAGTCAGATTCTGATTTTCAATCGGAAGATTTCAACGGGCAAGAACCAGAACCAGAACCAGAACAGCCAGAGCAGGACAACGAAGAGCAGGAGGAGGACGAAATGCCGGACTTTGATTCAGAGTACGAAGCCGATCCGGAGCCTCAGCCCGAAGAAACTGATTCGTTCGGTGCGTTCAATGACGAAGACGATATCGACATTCTGTTTGACGATGAAGACAACGCACGCCGTCTTGAAGCGATTGAAGAGAAAGAAGATACTGCGCCCAAACGCTTTATGAGCTGGGCCGGCGGGGCGCTGAAGAGCCTGGGCGCCGGGGTGGCCGCCAACCGGGCCAAAGCTGCGGAAGCTGCTGAAGCCAAGGCTACGGAAAAAGCACTCATCGCTGCCGAGAAAAAAGCGGCCAAACAAGCCAGTGACGATGCAGAAGATGCGCGTCGGCGTGATGCCGAGGCAGTCAGGCAGGAGAGTCACACGGATGATGATATTCTGTTTGACGATGAAATTGATGAAACTTATCGTGTCGAAACTGACGAGCAAGTCGATCAATCGTATATGTCAGAGCCAGATGTCACAGCTACTGAAGCTACACCTGTTGCTCCCAAAAGCAGGAATCTGAAAGACAATCAGCTGAGCCTTGATATGCCGGCAGAGGAAGAAGAAAACGCGGATCCGGGCTACAGTGAAGTGCTGGTGATCAATGTAATGGCGCGCCCGAATACCCAGATGGCAGGCGACGAACTACTTCAGGTGCTACTTGGCGCTGGTTTGCGCTTCGGGGAAATGTCCATTTTTCACAGACATGCAGATCGTAAAGGTGGCCCGGTACTGTTCAGCGTTGCGAACGCGCTGAATCCAGGTACGTTTGACCTGAATCGTATCAGCGAATTCAGCACCCAGGGTGTCTGCTTCTTTATGACCCTGCCTAATGTGGCGAACAACATGCTGGCGTTTGAACAGATGCTGGCAACGGCCAAACATGTTCAGTCGTCAATGGATGCAGAGTTAAAAGATGACAACCGCTCCGTCATGACAGCCCAGACAGTTGAACACTACCGTCAACGAATCCGTGACTTTGAGCTTCAGCAACTAAAAAATGGTCGACGATAACCTTCTGAACGAGGATCAGGCGGTAGCAGAAATAAACGAGCTGCGCCGCCAGATCAATCATCACAACTCTCTGTACCATCAGTTTGACTCGCCCGAAATTCCCGATGCAGATTACGATAGGCTTTTTGATCGTCTTCTTGCGTTAGAGAAGGAATTTCCTGAGCTTGTGACACCTGACTCTCCCTCGCAAAGAGTGGGCGATGCTCCGTTGTCTTCCTTTGAACAGGTGACACATGACACACCAATGATGTCACTGGCAAAGGTGTTTGATGATCAGGATCTGGCTGACTTTGAGGCGCGTATCCTCAAACGACTGGATGACGATGAACCGCCGACCTATAACTGTGAGCCAAAGATTGACGGCGTTGCTGTCAGTCTGCTTTATGTGGATGGTTTGCTGGTGCGCGCTGCAACGCGTGGGGATGGCGTAACCGGCGAAGATATCACGCATAATGTCAAAACCATCAAAAATATACCGCTGCGCTTGCAGGCTTCTGATGGCGAGAGAATCCCCGCGCGACTGGAAGTCCGTGGAGAAATATACATGTCACGTTCTGGCTTCGCCGCCATGAATGATGAGGCAAGTCGCAGCGAAGATGGTCGTGTCTTTGTCAATCCTCGTAATGCTGCGGCCGGGACCCTGCGACAGCTCGATCCGCGTATTGCTGCAAAACGTCCACTCAGTTTCTTCGCTTACAGTGCGCATTTTTCAGACTTCCGCGGACCTGAATATCACAGTGAAACGTTAGCTCTGCTCGGTCAATGGGGGTTGCCGCTGAACCCGGAGCGGGCGGTTGTCACAGGCTATGAAGCCTGCTTGGCCTATGCCAGGAACCTCCTGCTGAAGCGGCCGAATCTTGATTATGAGATTGATGGCGCTGTGATAAAGGTGGACAACATTCGTCTGCAACTGGAACTGGGCAGCAACGCACGGACCCCACGCTGGGCCATGGCGTACAAATTCCCCGCGGAAGAAGCGTCAACCGTAGTGCGGGATGTTGAGTTTCAGGTCGGACGCACCGGCACAATTACACCAGTAGCTCGCCTGGAACCGGTATTCGTCGGCGGCGTTACAGTGAGCAATGCCACGTTGCACAACATGGATGAAATTGAGCGCTTGGGCCTGCATATAGGTGACCGTGTCATCATTCGTCGCGCCGGTGACGTCATCCCCAAGATAGTCTCAGTAATAAAGGGGACGGCAATAAAGGGGACGGAGGATATTTCTTCAGGCCGCATAACTATGCCAGATCATTGCCCGGCCTGCCAATCCCCGGTGGAGAAAGACGGTGAGGTGTTGTATCGCTGCACGGGTGGGCTGATTTGTCCGGCGCAACGCAAGGAATCGCTACGGCATTTCTGCTCGCGTGCTGCGCTGGATATTGAAGGACTGGGTGAGAAACTGGTGGAGCAACTCGTTGACGCTGATCTCGTTCATACGGTGGCGGATGTGTTTATTCTAACCAGAGAGCAATTGATCAGTCTTGAGCGGATGGGCGAAAAGTCTGCGGATAACCTGATAAATGCCATAGAAAAATCCAAAGCTACGACGTTGCCACGGTTGCTGTTCGGACTTGGCATCAGAGAGGTTGGTGAGGCAACTGCGCTGGCGCTTGCCTCACATTTTGGCAGTCTGGACAAGCTCATGGAGGCTGACGAAGATGCCCTCGTGAAGGTTGCTGATGTCGGGCCGATCATGGCTGCACATATCGCGCATTTTTTCGGCAATCAGGAAAACGACAAGGTGATTGCGGATCTGCGCTCGCGTGGAGTCACCTGGCCAGAGCATTCGGCACAAACCGTTTCTGATAAACTTTCCGGGCAGACCTGGGTGATAACCGGCACACTCGAATCGATGACGCGCGATGAAGCCCGCTCCCGACTCCAGGCGTTGGGCGCCAAGGTTGCCGGCAGCGTGTCCAAAAAGACCACTGCCGTTGTCGCCGGACCAGGGGCAGGATCCAAGTTGGACAAGGCCGTTGAGCTTGGCGTTGCCGTCATTGACGAGCAAGGCCTGATCGATCTCCTAAATGGGGACCAGTAATGGGGACGGAGGATATTTCTAATCAGCCCGGAATTCGGGGCGGTCTTCTTTTTTCGCATTCGTCCGCAGACTAATTCGGTTAAGGCCGAATGCCACAAACCCACAGGTAATCAAAAAAATCAGGTCAGCCGATATCAGTCCCGTAGACGCCCATAATAAATAGATGCCGGCGACAACTGTGCCCATTAGGATGCCGAGGTCTCTGGTCGTTTTTGAAGGGTGGTGCAGTGCGCTGATCAGCAATGAGGCGATAATCAGGAAAAATCCGACTGAAAATGCATCCTCCGAAGGGCGTATTCCGACAGGTAGTCTGTGCAGGAAAAAAGCGTTGGCAAACAGATAGATGGTGAGCATCCAGATTGCGAGTATGTATTTGATCCAGTCAGTCATTAGGCTTCTATTCAGTGGTTTGGGGACAAAGGGGACAGATAAAAGGGGACGGAGGATATTTCTCTGTGCCCCTATTTCCGCAGGCTCATATCAGCTGCAACGATCACAGTCTTCGATTGGATACCGCGAGCCACTGGAGCCATCACTTGCTATAAATGTGTCGCGGGCCCAGGCGCCAGCGGCTTTCATTGCATCCCAACCAACACCTCCGACGACGATATCGCGAAAAATTTTCCAGACACCCGCACCTGAAACGGCATCCGTTTCCAATTGAGTGAGCTCTCTCATTGACTACCTCCTTGTATTCATTTCAATGTTAAGAATTTGGGGCCATGCCCGATTCTTAATATAGCGGAGAGATTGGTTGTTTGCCCAAAATTAATATCCTCCGTCCCCTTTATTCTGTCCCTTTGTTCTTGGGCGGGCGGCCGCGCTTCATGTGTCCGATCTCCAAGCCGTGCTCCTCTTTGAGCTCTCTTTTGAATGCCTCATCAGCTACCGGCTGACAGTAGTGCATGGCTTTGCGTATCAAGTCCAGGTCTTCGTCGCTCAAATTCCCATTCAGCAATTCCCGATACTTCGCCTGCCGTTCGCCGGGAGTTTCGCCCAGCGCCAGATACTGCGGGTGCGGCGTCAACCATCCTTCATCGCCAAATGCATTTTCACCAAAACTTGACCATCGGTAGTCTTGAGGGCGCCTGACCATGTTGGCCCGCACCGGATTCTGCTCGATGTAGCGATGACATTTGAGGAAATACAGTGATGTCTGCACCAGACTCGCGCCATGTCGGCCCTCCCAGAGTGTGCCGGTTCGCTCGTACTTTTTGTTGATAAATCCCGCGTAACTGCTGCCAACAACCCGCATTGTGCTGGAAATGCTCGTTTCTACGGAGGGTGTTACCAGAAAATGTATATGATTGGTCATCAGACAGAAAGCGTGCACGCGCAGTTTGTAGCGTGCAGAAACATCCTGCCACAGGAAAAGATAGTAGAGGAAATCTCTGGTGTCCCGGAACACCGCCTGCTTGTTATTTCCGCGCTGATAAACGTGGTAAACACTTTCTGCCTGATAGTGTCGCGCCCGTCGTGGCATAGCAAACTCCTTTTGCTAATGTTGGGTGGTTGCAGAGAGTATAGCTTCCGGTAATGGGGACGGAGGAGTTTATTTAATCGGGAAGAGCTGGTGCGGTGTAGGAGGCAGGCAACGAGCTGTAGGCTCAGGAAACATGGGGGCTGAGCAAATATCCTCCGTCCCCATTAACGAAATCATGTGGCCTGAGCAAATATCCTCCGTCCCCATTATTGGCAGGAGTGGAAGGGGGGTTGGTTGTGGACGTAGGCCATCTGCATGGCGTCGAGCATGGTCCACAGGATGTCCAGTTTGAACTGCAGGATGTTGAGCGCGTGCTCCTGCTGCTCGCGGGTGCGGAAATAATCCAGCGTGATGGTCAGGCCGTGCTCCACATCGCGGCGGGCCTCCGACAGGCGCTTGCGGAAATACTGATAACCTTGCGGCTCAATCCATGTGTAATGTGTCGGCCAGGAGTCCAGGCGGCGCTGATGGATTTCCGGCGCAAACAGCTCAGTCAGCGACGAACAGGCTGCTTCCTGCCAGGACGCACGACGTGCAAAATTCACATAGGCATCACAGGCAAAACGCACCCCCGGCAGCACGTGCTGCTCACTGATAACTTCCTCACGGGACATGCCAACCGCTTCCGCCAGCCGCAACCACGCCTCGATGCCACCTTCCTCACCAGCCACACCATCGTGATCCAGAATCCGCTGCACCCACTCCCGGCGCACATCACGCTCACGGCAATTGGACATGATGGCCGCATCCTTGATCGGAATACTCGTCTGATAATAAAACCGGTTGGCCACCCACCCGTGAATCTGTTCCTTATTGGCGCCACCCTCATTCATCATCACATGAAAGGGGTGATAAATGTGGTAGAAGCGACCCTTGTCCCTCAGTTTCTGTTCAAACTCCTCACGACTCCAGGGTTGCTCATCAGTCCCGATTTCTGTCACTTGTACTGTCATTTTTGCTACCTTTCAGTCTTTAATCGTTTGGCGTTTGCCGTATTTCTGAACAGCAGCGGTTGAGTGTCAGACTCATGCCCGGCAGACTGCGCCCTGGCAACCGCATCAGTTATCAGTTTATGATCCGGCGACAGACTGCATACCGGATCTGCCATGGCCGCATCACCGGTCACCAGAAACGCCTGGCAGCGACAACCACCCAGATCAATCTCTTTTTCAGGACAACTGCGACATGGTTCCTTCATCCAGTCTGTGCCGCGATAACGCTCAAACAGATCAGATTCATGCCAGATGTATGCCAGTGAATCTTCCTTCACCGACGGGAACGTCAGACCATCAATCACCTTGGCACTCTGACACGGCAGCACGTCACCCTCCGGCGTCACCGTAATGAACGTTGTGCCCCAGCCATTACTGCACTTTTTGGGGCGATCATCATAATAATCAGGTGACACAAAAAACACCCGCATATGTCCGGTGTGCTGGGCGCGGAAACGCTCGGTGGCTGCACGCGCGTCATCCAACTGCTGCTTTGATGGCATCAGCAGATCGCGATTGTGCAGCGCCCAGGCGTAGTACTGTGTATTGGCCAGCTCCACAAACTCGGCGCCAAGCGATTCTGCCAGCAGCAGGAAATCTTCCACCTGATGAATATTGCCCCGGTGCAACACAAAGTTCAGCCCCAGCGGCAGCCCCATGGCGATGGCTTCACGGGTCATCTGCAGCTTCTGCTCAAAACTGTCCGAGCCGCCAAACTCAGCGTTGGTTTCACGATCGCTGCCCTGAAAACTGATCTGCATATGATTCAGTCCGGCATCGCGGATAGCGTGCAGGCGCGCAGAGGTCAGGCCTACGGCGGACGTGATCAGATTGCAATAGAACCCAAGCTCTGTGCCTTTTGCAATCAGCTCCTCAAGATCCTGCCGCACCAGCGGTTCACCGCCGGAAAAACCCAGCTGCACAGCGCCCAGCTCACGCGCCTGTTGCATCACGCTGATCCACTGCTCAGTGCTCAGCTCCTGTTTGCGCGACGCAGGCAGCTGCAACGGGTTGGAACAATACGGACATTGCAGCGGGCAGGCATAGGTCAGCTCGGCGAGCAGCCACATGGGCACATGAGAGGTCATGGGTGGCCACCTCCGGACGTGGAGCCAGTCGCGCCTCCGGCCGGTTTCAGCCATTCCTGCTGAAACGCATGCTTCAGAAACTCATCAACATCTTCTGCCAGCGTGTCCGCATCCGGATAGGCAGCCTGTAATGTTGCTGTCAGTTCTTCCTGGGTGACAGGTGACACGCAATACTTCAGTATTTCGTAAGCCGTGTCACTTAACTGCACCAGTCCCTCCGGGTACAGCAGGACATGACACTTCTGTGCCGGTTCCCATTGCAGCCGGTAACGAGAATTGATCTGGAAGGGGACATCACTCATAGCTCAATCTCCATGCCGTCAAAGGAAATTTCGATGCCTTCATCAACAAGCTGCTGACGCTCCGGCGACTCTTCATCCAGGATGGGATTGGTGTTGTTGATGTGGATAAGCACCTTGCGCGGCCGGGCCATTGGTCTGAGTACATCCATCATGCCGCCCTCGCCGGACTGCGGCAAGTGCCCCATGTCCGCCGCCTTTTTGTCACCCAATCCAACCGCAGCCATTTCGTCTTCGGTCCAGAATGTACCGTCCACCAGCAGACAGTCGGATTCACTCATCAGATCGCGGGTGGCCTGTGTCAACTGCCCCAGTCCCGGTGCGTAAAACAGCACTTTGCCGCTGCGTGTATCTATCACCTGAATGCCAATATTGTCACCTACATGCGGATCGTGCCGGTGCGGTGAATACGGCGGTGCTTTGCCCTCTACCGGTATGGCCCGGAATGCCAGCCCGTCAATGCCACCTATCACAAACTGGCTGCCATCCAGCGGAATCGGATGCCGGTTGATGCCACCATTCCAGTGTTTAAGCATGGTAAACAGCGGAAAACCGGTGGTCAGATCCTCGTACACCATGTCACTGCAATACACATCATGCGGACAACCCTCGCGCAGCATCAGCAGGCCAGTGGTGTGGTCAATCTGTGAATCCATGTAGACGATGGCGCGAATGGCGGTATCACGCAGAGCCCTGCCGGGCTGCAGGGCAGGGAAGTCGGCCATCTGTTTCAGGATATCGGGGGAAGTGTTGAACAGTACCCAGCTGATGCCATCACCGCTGACTGCGACCGAGGATTGGGTGCGGGCTGTGGCCTTGATGGTGCCCCTACGCAGCCCATGGCAATTTTTGCAGTTACAGTTCCATTGGGGAAAACCGCCACCGGCGGCAGATCCCATGACGTGAATAAACATGATGATTCCGTGCAAATAATCGGTGACTTGAAATAAAAAACGCCAGTACGAAGCTGGCGTTTCTTATGCCGGTGGCGGCTGTTTCTGTTTATGCTGCCAGAAACGCAGGCCACCGGGACTCTTCGTGCGTAAGTCTCAGTCAGCCTTGAAATACATAGTGATTTCGAAGCCCAGACGGATATCGTTGTAAGTAGGTTTTGTCCACATAATGATGATCCTCATATTGTCGTTAAAAATGCTGATAATCAGCACATAAGACCGAATCTACCACCGATTTGTCAGATATAAAAGTGACCAATTGTAACTACAGGTTAAATTTGATCTACAACAAGACAGAGCGATAAAACGCCAGTTCACGCTCCAGGGCAAGTATCTGATTGGCAGGTTTTCGGAACCCGTGGGCCTCGTCGTCAAAGTAAATAAGCTCGCTGGCCGGATTGCGGCTCTTGATCTGCGAAAATATCGCTTCTGCCTGATTCGGCGGGACGACTTTGTCCAATCGTCCCTGCAGCATCAGCACCGGCGTCGTAATACTGGCAATATTATTGATGGGGGAGCGCTGCTCATATAACTCGCGGGCCTGCGGCCATGGGCCGATCATCTGCTCAAGATAGTGCGACTCAAATTTGTGTGTGTCGCGTGCCAGCAGGGTCAGGTCGCTGATGCCGTAGTAACTGGTGCCGGCCGCAAAAATGTCAGTCTTTGCCAATGTTGCCAGCACCACGTAACCGCCGGCACTGCCGCCGCGAATGGCCAGTTGATGGGGATGAGCCAGACCTTCATTGATCAGGTGACTGACCCCCAGCACCACATCCTCAATGTCCGTCTCGCCCCAGCCTCCGTACAGGCTGTGCCGGAATTGCCGACCGTATCCTGTGCTGCCGTGATGATTAATGTCAAATACGGCAAATCCGCGCTGGGTCCAGAACTGGATGGTCGGATTGTAGATGGTTTTAGCCGAACTGGTAGGCCCGCCATGCACCATCACCAGCAAGGGTGGCAGCGTGTCAGACGGTGCGCTGAACGTCCCGTTGGTCGGCGGATAATAGATGCCATAGGCATCAGAGTCGCCACTGCCTTTGAACGTCAGATGTTGCGGCATGGCGATTTCATTTGCCGGCAGCAACGCCGGCGATGCACAGCTGTAGAGGATGACGGGCTGTTCATCAGCTGTCTGCTGGTCATCTTCCTGCGGATTAAGCAGTGGTAAATCAATAATTTGTGCGGGGCCGGACGGTGTTGTGGCGCAATAGAGTGCGCTGCTTTGTCCGTCGCGTTGCCGGGTCAGTACCGGTTCCAGCGCGCCCAGGCCGTTCTGCAGGGTGTGCAGTCGGCCATCATGCCGGGTAAAACGGCACAGTGACCAGCAGCAGTCACGGTTTACGCTCAGCAGCAGCGTATTGTCGTCAACAATTGCGTAATTGCGCACGCCCAGTTGCCACAGCGGCCCGCAGATTTCAGCCGTCAGTGCCATGACGGGTTCAGCGGCGGTCATGTCCGGGTCGTTGCGATCAGGGCTCTGGCCGTTGCTGTTGCCACTGAATGTCGTGGCGGGCAGCCGGTACAGGTTCCACCAATCGGACCAGTCGGCGATAAAATACAGATCACCATCAGGCCCGAACAGCGGCTGCATTATTGAGCCGGGCCGGGATTGCTGCAGAGTCTGGCAGTTCAGGGTTGCGCTGCTGTGTGCCGGGCTGGTGGCGGGCTTTGCGTTTGGGCTGGCGGCCGGGTTCGCGGTCGGGTTGGCCTCCGGATGCGCGGCCGGGTTGAGGCTTAGATTGAGAATGTGCAGCTGCGTGCTGTCCCAGGGCATGGCGGGGTGATTCCAGCTGATAAACGCCAGGCTCTGACCGTCCGGTGAAAGGCAGGGAGAGCCGACAAAGTCGGTGCCGGAGAATAGCGTGGTGACGGTGTCCGGCGTGGTGGTGCTGATGGCGACCAGTGTATTGTCCACGTGACGTTCGCGACGGTGATCTTCCTGAACGCAGATAAGCCGTTGACGGGGCGCATCAAGGATAAAATCGGCGTAGCGCAGCCTGGCCTCAATACTGGTTGGCGTCAGGGAAGTGGGTGAGCCGGCTTCCCATGTCAACTGATCAAAGGATTGGCGGATCAGGTGCTGGTCGGAAAAATTGCAATAATAGACGGCATCGTCGTCGAATGCGTAGGGAAGTGCGCCGTACTCATGCACACGTGAGCGGATGTTCATGCCAGGCGGGGAGACACGCATCAACTCTCCGGCGTCCGGCAGAAACATCAGCGCCTGAGTGTTGTCTTCCTCCGGCAGGCTGAGCAGGAAAAATACCCCATGGCGCGCGGCGCGCAGAAAGGCCACAGAGGTACTGCCGCGGAAAATGCGCTCGGCCGTGAGATCGGAGTGCCAGTGCCCGTAGGGGGCGGTGCTGCCAGTTTGCGGCATGTTGTTGTGTCCTGTGTCAAATTGGGAAGCTGCCCTTTTCAGGTAAATAGCCGCCAGAACCAGCTCTTTCCAAGATCTTCGCGGCACGTTGCGTACTGTGCGGCGTAACGATCAGCGTTGGATTGGACGGTGGCCGCCACCTCCTTCAGCCAGGGTTTGTCCTGCCAGGTGCCGCGATTAAAGCCGGTGTGACCATCGTGGTAGGCCAGGTAGAGGTTGCGCGCGTCATAGAGCGCAATGTTGCTGCGGCGTTGGGAATGCGCGTTGTACCAGCCAATAAAGTCCACCGCATCGGCAAAACTGGAGCGTCTGGCGCGTGAGTTGCCGGTCTCGCGCTGGTAATCCGCCCAGGTTGAGTCCAGCGCCTGGGCGTATCCGCGAGCGGTGGAAGGGCGCTTCCACGGAATCACCCACAACAGCCGTGTGCGATCGGGGCGGGCCCGCGATTGAAACGACGATTCCTGGTGGATAAACGCCATGGTCACCGGCACCGGCACGCCCCAGCGATCCTCTGTGCGCTGCGCAGCCTTGTACCACGAACGGCGTTCTTCAAACATGTGGCACACGTTGGAGGGGTTGGAGGGCCGGGTGCTGAGGCAGGCGGATAGCGTCAGCAGCAGGCAGATAGCAATAAAGGTTCTCATGGGTACATGATAAAGGTAAAAAAGGGGACGGAGGATATTTTATTTAGGCACGGGGGAGTTTTTTGCGCTGCAAAAATTACTCCTCCGGCCTAAATTAAATATCCTCCGTCCCCTTTTTCCCTCCCCCGGCCCAAATTAAATATCCTCCGTCCCCTTTCGCTGTCCCCTTTCGCTACACCGAGCGTGTAGCCAGCGCTGGCGGCGTATGCGCTGCATTGCGCGCCGGTCCGATCACCGCCAGTTGCCCCAGCACCAGCAGCACCACCATGCCCAGCGGTGTGTAATACCACTCTATGCGCGGCATATTGAAGGCCTGCACCAGAAACATGTTAAATCCAATCGTCAGCGCGGCGCCCAGAACCACGCCCACGCCGCTGATCAGCACATTCTCCAGCAGAAAGTAGCGCAGAATGTCCGGTCGCGTGGCACCCAGTGCGCGACGGGTTCCGATCTGCTTGCGCCGGCGGTTGATGCTGAACACCGCCAGACCCACAATGCCCAGGCTGGTGATGAACATCAGCGTGGCAATCACCACCTTCAGTACAGTCGTCATCAGCTGATCAATGCGATAACTTTCGTCGCGCGTGTATTCAAACGACTGGTTGTTGCGCAAGATGCGCTGATGCGGGGAGGCGGCAAGCCTTTCCTCTACCTGCAGCATTAACTCATCACGGTAACCCGGTTCAGTACGAATCAGGTACGTCGTGCTGCCGTCCAATACAACTTCCGGCTGCAATATTGACTGCTCAACAAATGTGGAGCCGGGCCATGGCACCTGCAGTTGATCAATCAGCCCGATAACGCGTAGCGGGGTATCATCAACACCGTAAATGACCTTGCCAGCGGTGGACATGGCCTCACCGGGAAACAACGCTTCTGCCATGGCTACAGTCATGATGATGTCAGTGGCTTCACGCTCCTCATTATTGGCACGGCGCACAACCTGTCCAGCGCTAAAAGGTTCACCTGCCACCAGTTGCAGATCCATGGCGTCGAGTACGTTCTCGTCTACCCGGTAAATGGCAGCAGCCACCATCATTTCTCTGCGACCGGCCTCCACCATGTATCCGCTGGAAGATCCGCTTCCGCTAACAGGAATGGCATTGGTCACCGTTGCGCTGACAACACCCGGTAACTGCCGGATCATGGCCAGGTCCTCGTCCATTACAACAGACTCATTAAAGTTATTGCCATACCCCACACTACTGATATGAAATGTATTGGGTTCATCCAGTCCGCTGGGTCGCGCCATGCTTTCCGAGCGTTGCACAATAATGTAAATGGCATTGACAACAACCGTCATGGTAAACGCGATCTGTACAGCTATAAGTAAGACACCCAGCCGGTTACGCATCATCGCGCGAAAAATAGGTCCGATTTCCATGTCATGCCCTCACTGAGTTTTTAGATGGATAGCAGGATTGATATTGCAGGCCCGCCAGATGGGATAGAGCCCGGCAATGATCGTACTGACAATAGCCAGCAGAATCGTCAAACCAATAACCGGCAGATTCAGAGAAACCCAGTCGGTTGGAATTTCGTTGCCCAGCAGAACCTTGATGCCTTCCAGTCCTAGTGCGGCAACCCCGATGCCCAGAACACCACCAATCGCACCGATAAAACCTGCTTCAATCATGTGCTGGACAAACAACGATCGGCGGTGAGCACCAAGCGCCTGGCGTACACCGATTTCCGCTGACTTGCCCAGAAATTTTGCCAGCAGCAGACCCACGGTATTAAGCAGACACACAGCCATCAACATGGCTGCAAGGGCTGAGAGAATGCGCGTCTCATCCGGTTGCACTTCATTCTTGATCATCCACTCGTTGACGTCATACAGTCGCTGACCGACAGGCATCTGCATACGGCCAAATTCCTTCTGTTCGGCGCTGTAGTTGTTGATAAAGTCACTGTAATTATTGAAGGCCTGGCTGTCAGGCAGCTCCACCCAGAACTGCACCCAGGCGCACTCCGCATTCAGAAAAGCCTCAAAGCTGCTGTTTTCCGGTGGCCCCCAGCAGTTAGTGTTGCCAGACCGGCGTAGCTCCTGGCCGGCGATAAGTGACCATGGCAGGTAGACTTCCTCGCCGGGGCCGATCGGGCCATTATTAACATCGTAGAACATTGGGGTAGGCAGCCATTTGTCCAGTACGCCAACTATCTGGAATGTCAGTCCGTGAATCAGCAATGTCTCGCCAACTGAGTTCTCCCCACCAAAAAGACGATCATTCATTGGCTCGCTAAGAACGATTACCTGTTGCTGGCCTTCGTCGGCACTGCGATCCCATGCATTGCCATACCGAAAGGGGATGTCAAACATGTCAAAAAAATCACTCGAACTACCGCGGCCGTTCACATAGAACGGTTGCAACTGATCACCCGGCGGCTCCAGAATGCCAATAAACTTTGAGCTGGCTGTGCGCCGGTAGGGCTGGTCGCTGTCCAGCAGGGCAACGGCATCACGATAGGTTAGCTGGGGGGGCGGCTCAAAACCGGGCACACTGGGGTCGCCATACTCAAACTGAACATGATACAACTGATCACTTTTATGCGGGATGGGGTCACCACCCATCACATAGTTCAGTGTAAATACCACCATATAGGCGCCCACGCCGATAGCAACGGCCATCACCATCAGGCTGCTGAGGACAGGGTTGCGACGATAGCTAAGTGCTGCCAGCCGAACGTAGTAAAGGAACATGATGTATTCTCCCGGTCAGGCCGCGGCCGCCTTTTTGTTAGTCACAATGTCCTGAATCTGACCATCCAGCATCTGAACGTTGCGGTCTGAGCGCAGAGCAAGATCAGGATCGTGTGTCACCATAATGATGGTGGTGCCCCTCGCATTAATTTCCTGAAGAAGTGTCATGACGCCTTCGGCAGTGTTCGAGTCCAGGTTGCCGGTCGGTTCGTCAGCCAGCAGAAATCGGGGAGCACCCGCCAGCGCCCGGGCAATCGCTACACGCTGCTGCTGTCCGCCAGACAGTTGTGATGGCAGATGTTTGCGGCGACTGGCCAGACCAACAGATTCCAGTGCATGCTCGATCCGCTCTTTGCGCTCGGCGGCACGCAGGCCCCGGTAGCGCAACGGGACGTCCACATTGTCAAACAGATTAAGGTCAGGCATCAGATTGAAGCTCTGAAAAATGAAACCTATCTTTTCGTTGCGCAGACGAGCGCGCTGATAGTCACTCAGCGCTGATACGTCCTGACCATCCAGCAAGTACTGGCCGGATGAGTAGGTTTCCAGTAACCCGGCGATGTTGAGAAACGTTGTTTTGCCGCAGCCAGAGGGACCGGTGACGGTAAGAAATTCACCTTCGTTCACGTGTAATGAAAAATCGGTCAAGGCGTTAGTGCGCACCACTTCGGTGGTGAAAACCTTGTTGATGTTGGTCATTTTTAACATGTTTCGTTCTCCTTTTCCGTTTGATCCCTAGTTGTTGATAAGTACTGTATCGGCGCCGTTAAAAATATCCGTGGCTGAGGTAATGATCGTCTCGCCCACGTCCAGTCCCTGGATGATTTCAACGGTATTGAGACTTGTGGCGCCCATCGTGATTGGCGTTCGGTAGGCTATGGAATCGCGCACGACATAGGCGAATCGGCCATTTCCGCTTTCGACAAACTGGCCTCGCGGCACCATGATGACGTCCTGTTTTTCCTCAAGCAGAATGCGGGTGGACAGGCGCTGGTTCTGACGCAGATTCTCTGGTGCGGAGCCCTGGAAGCGCAGGCGGCTGGTGACCTGGTTGTTAATGATTTCGGGTGATACCGCGACCAGTGTGGCGATGTGCGACGTGGCGCCGTTACGGATCTCGGCGTTCATGCCGATGGCCAGGTCGTTGACGTAGGATTCGGGCACCTGGATTTCGATTTCGAAGGCGGACAGATCAACAACGCTTAGCACCGGCTGGTTGCGGCTGACGGTGGTCTTCTGTTCTACCAGCAGGTTGCCGACAATGCCATCGACGGGTGAGTTCAGTGTCAGCGCATTCACCTGACGTTCCAGGTCGCTCACCATGAGCTCCTGTTGTTCAACTGACAACTGGCGCGTCTGCTTCTCAAAGTCCAGGCGATTATTGTCCAGCTCGGCGTCCAGTACCGCGTGGCGGTGCAACACTTCTGCGGTCTCAATGTTGTCACGTGCGCGGTCCAGATCAACTTCGGTCATGGCGCCGCGCTCAAAAGCGCGCTGGGCACGGTCAAGTTCGCGCTGTGCGGCCTTGAGGGTGATGCTGGCGGAATCCAGAGATTTCTGGTTTTCCAGTTGCTGCTGCTGGGTGGTGATCTGCTGACGGTCTGACTCGACTTTCAGTGAATTCAGGCGCGAACGTTCCTGCAGCAGCCGGTTCTGAAGTTCGGGACTCTCAATGCTGGCAATGGTCTGGCCGGTTTTGACCGAGTCACCGGATTCGACAAGAAAGGTGATGGTGCCGGTGTCGCTGGCATACAGCACCGGGCTGACCGCGGCAACAATGCGTCCCTGCACGGTGAGATCCCTGATGAAATCGCCACGTGTTACTGTTGCGAGCCGCAGCCGGTCAGCGGAAACGGATTCCTGCGCCTGAGACCAGCGCTGCAAGGCGGGCCATGTCAGTGACGCCACGAGCAGAATCAGTCCCGCTGTGACGGCGCTGATAAGAATTTTTTTGCCACGCGTCCGTGGTGGAAGTGCAACGTCCTGGGATGAGGTGTCTGATATCTTCATTTGATCTGTATTTTTTCCGGTTATTTCAGGTAGACGGTGGTTTCTGACGAAACGTTTAAACGCATCTGTCAGAAAAGTCGTTAACCGGATAAAGCAAGATTAAGGCCAGATTAAAAAATATATATATTACAGTTGGTTAGTGTTTTGTTGGGTGGCGCAGGGTGGTGTGAATGGCTAAATGTTAGCGTGATGGGGAAAAAGGGGACGGAGGGAAAAAGGGGACGGAGGATATTTTATTTGGGCCGGAGGAGTAATTTTTGCGGAGCAAAAAAACTCCCCCGTGCCCAAATAAAATATCCTCCGTCCCCTTTTTCCCTCCGCACCCTTTATCCGTCCCGTCCCAGCTGCTGCTCCAGCAACCACAGTCGGTCCTGGCCCCAGTGGGCGCTGCCGCCGTTCACGCGGAACGCAGGCACGCCCCAGATGCCCAGCTCAAACATTTCCTCGCGATTGGCCTCGGCAACTGCGCGCCACCCAGGATCTGACAGCGCGGCAAACATCTGTTCTGCGCTGATACCGGCTCTATTGCAGAGTTTGAGCAGACCCGCATCCGTGCGCGCGTTGATGCCCTCGGCAAAAACGCCGCGCATAAAGGACATGGCAAACGCTTCACCCTTGTCCTCACCAATGGCGTGATGCAGTACGGCCAGGCCACGCTCCGTGGGTTTGCCAACCGGGTCGGCAATCAGGCCAAACGGCAGGCCAACACGTTCGGCTTCCCGCTTGGTATCGCTGACAATGTATAGACGCTTTGCTTCCGGAATCGGTAAGCCTCGCATCACCATAGGCAGCACAAAACGCAGGCGGAGACGGGCGTCGTACTTTTTCGCCAATGCAATCACGCGCGGTAATGCAATCCAGCTGTAGGGGCTTCGGAATGAGAAATACAGATCCAGCAGAGGTCCCCGGGGAAGGGATTCTTGGTGCGGCTGCGGCCGTGATGCTGAAGCAGGCACTGATGCAGTAGGAATAACAGACGCCTCCAGCCTGTTTACAAACGGCGTTACGGTCCCGTTATCAGCCTGACTGACAAGGGATGATGACTGAAGGCGCTGCTCCAGATAGGGCAGCCGATCGAGTCCCCAGTACCATTCGCCCTCAAAATAGAACATTCCACCGAGATAGTGACCCAGTGTTTCACGGAGCGTTTTGCCAGCCGCAAGCGCTTGATCAACTGCAAGCTCGTCATCTGACGTGAGCGCATCAGCGGCACCATCACCGGGCGCAAAGTCCGATGTCTCATGAGTTCTGCCATCCGCTTCCTTGCTGAATACGGCACGAATATTGGCCGCGGCGGCCGCAAACGCATTGGCATCAGTGATCCCTGCAAGCGCTGCCTGTGCCCGGGTGATCGCCTCTGCCGATGGTGCCGTTCGCCAGGGTGATGGTGACAGTTGGAGCGCCCCAGCGAGATCCGCTGCGTCGCGCAGAGACCAGTCAATCAGACGTTGTGACTGAGGAGCCGCTGCCGCATCGGGCACGGGAACGAGGTGTGGCACAATCTTGATGGCATACTGGGTGGCAAGGTGGGGCAGGGCGCGAACGGCCAGGTCGGAGTATGGGTCGTCCACCTGATGAAAATAATGCACCACCGGCTGATCGCCGCGCAGCCGTCGTAACATGGCCGCTTTGCTGCGCCGCGCATTACGGTAAAGGCGGCTGGTAATAATGGCCGATCCACGGGTACGCAGCCAACGTTTGATTTTCATATTGCTATTCCCGTACATTGAGGTCGGTGAACTCAAGTATATCCGCAGATTTTGAATGTGTAGACAAGCACTGGCACCATAATTATACTGCTGGATAATAACATGCTGTTCTGAATGAGGATACGGTCGTGGGTAAAAGGGGACGCGTGGGCAAAAGGGGACGGAGGATATTTAATTTGGGCCGCGGGAGCGTTAATTCTCAGGCAAAAATCTCCCATGTGGCCAAATTAAATATCCTCCGTCCCCTTTTTGGTTTTTTGTTCAGCACTGTCGCAGCAGCTGACCCCATCCCCCCTGACATGGTGCTTATTCCCGCCGGCACGTCTGTGATTGGGTCGGAGCAGGGCATGGAAGATGAGCGTCCGGTGTTTCAGGTGCAACTGCCTGATTTTCTGATGGATCGCACGCCGGTGACAGTGGCTGCGTTCGGCGAATTTGTGCAGCAAACCAGGTACGTGAGCACGGCAGAACAGTTTGGTGACGCCGCTGTGATGCAGTTCGGCACTGGACGCTGGTTTCTTCAGCCAGGCGCAAACTGGCGCTACCCACTGGGTCCGGATGGCGATGCCGCGCCGGACGATCATCCAGTCACGCAGGTATCCTGGGATGACGCCCAGGCGTACTGCTCAGCGCAGGGAAAGCGTTTGCCCAGCGAGGTGGAATGGGAGTTTGCCGCACGCAGTGGTCACGAGGGTGACGTCAGCTACGCATTTGGCGACAAGCTGCTCAAAGAGGGCGACTTCCTGGCAGGGATCCGCCTTGCAGACATCTGGCAGGCCAATACCTGGAACGGCACCTTCCCAATCATCAACACGCTGGAAGATGGCTTTGCTACTACGTCACCGGTTGGATACTTCGGCCTGTCGCCGGCGGGACTCAGTGATATGGCCGGTAATGTCTGGGAGTGGACGGCTGACTGGCATGGCAGCTACGCGGGGCGAGAGAGTGCGGACGATGCGCCAACAACAGGCAGCAGCAAAGTGCAGCGTGGCGGTTCATTTCTGTGCGAGGCAGGTGTTTGCCATGGGTATCGGGTGTCTGCGCGCAGTCATTCGACGCCGGACAGTTCGTTAATGCACGTTGGATTCAGGTGTGCGCGCGATGTGTGAAAAATGGGGCCGGCCCCTTTTTTCCCTTTTTCTGCTCCTGCTGGCGATGCCTGCGTTTGCTGCCCAGCCCAATATTGTGCTGATTCTGATTGATGATGCCGGGTTCACCGATCTGGGGGCCTACGGCAGTGAAATCAATACGCCGAATATTGATAGCCTTGCCGCCGAGGGTGTGATGTTCAGCAACTTTCATGTCGGACCCACCTGTGCGCCGTCGCGGGCCATGCTGATGACCGGAGTGCCCAGTCACCGCGCGGGCGTTGCGACACTGGATCATCTCAGACCGCCCGAACAGGCGGACCATCCGGCTTACCAGGGTGAGCTTGCCAGAGATGTGCCCACCTTGGCTGAACATCTGCGTCAGGCCGGTTATGCCAATTACATTACTGGTAAGTGGCATCTGGGGCATTCTCCGGAAAGTCTGCCCAGCACCCGTGGCTTTGATCGCAGCTTCATACTGGATGCCTCCGGTGCTGACAACTGGTCACAGAGATCCTACCTTCCGCAATATGCACAGGCAGACTGGTTTGCGGATGGGCAACGTGGCACCTTGCCGGACGATTTTTATTCATCCGAATTTCTGGTCGACAAGATGATTGAATTCATTGATCAGACAGAGCCAGGTCAACCCTTTTTCTCGTTTATCGGATTTCAGGCTATTCATATCCCCGTGCAGGCGCCGCGGGAATACATTGATCGGTACAATGGGGTGTATGACGCGGGCTGGGAGGTTCAGCGTGAACGTCGCCACTCAGCAGCCATTGAGCGTGGATTGATTCCCGCTGGCGCAGTGCTTGGGCCGGTGCCAGATGAACTGCGCAAGTGGGAAGATCTCTCCAGCAGAGAGCGTGAGCGCAGCATCCGCAGCATGCAGATTAATGCGGGAATGCTGGAGGCGATGGACCATCATCTCGGTCGATTGATTGATCACCTCAAAACGTCCGGTACCTACGATAACAGTGTATTTCTGGTGCTCTCTGACAACGGTCCGGAGCATAATCATCCCACTGATAATGCAGGTTTCAGACTCTGGCTTCAACTGGAAGGTTATTCACAGGACATCGATACGCTGGGAGAGCGAGGCTCTTACGCCTCCATCGGTCCTGAATGGGCGATTGCCGGCGGTGCGGGTGGTTCTCTGTTCAAGTTTCACGCCAGCGAAGGTGGCACAAGGGTGCCGCTGATCATGTCGGGGCCAGGTATCCCGACTTCCGGCGTGTTGCACCCGTTCAGTTTTGTCACTGATCTGGTGCCTACCATTCTTGATCTTTCCGGGAGTAGTGCATTGCCAGGTGGCCCAGCGTTTACTGGCCGCAGTCTCGCTGAGGTTCTGCAGGGTAGGGCGCAGGCGGTTTATGGACCTGATGATCCAGTATCACTTGAGGCGTCAGGTCAGTCGGCTGTGTTCAAGGGAGACTATAAACTGGTGCGTAATATGGATCTGTATGGTGATGGTATCTGGCGCCTTCATAATATTGTGCTTGATCCGGGTGAAGCCCGGGATCTGACGGCCGAGCATCCGGCGCTTGTTGCAAGCATGCTGCAGGATTATGAAACGTATGTGAAAGAGTATGGCGTACAGCCGATGCCGCCCGGGTACTCCGGCACCAAGATGATCGCGGATGCCACCACTCAGCAGATCATCGAAAAATATGGAGTCACGCTGATGCTGGCTGCATTCGGCATAGTAGCTGCGATTCTGATGACTGGCTTCTTTCTGTTCAGGATAGTTTCCGGAACAGGCGTGGGTGCTCCGGTCAGAAATCTGTTCAGGGGGAACCGGGGATCTTCTCATGTTGACTAACGCTGGCACTGAGCAGGTACAGACTGAAAATCACCACCATCAATCCATCAAAGATGATGACTGGCATGGCCGCTGCGGCGTATTGACTGCCGGGTCCGGCGATCAGAGCCAGCAACGCCGCCTTGCTTACCGCAGCGACCAGCAATACCAGTTTGCGATGCGCGGGTCTGAATGCGGCGTAAACAAGCATGGCGCCGACCAGCGTGATGAGTACACCCCAACTGCGCACAATGACATCAGCAAGGGGGCCTTCCAGAGTGGCGCCAAACGTTTGTTGCAGCGCTGCCTGCGGGGACACGATCGCGAGCGCCATGGTGCAGGTGAGCGCACCCGCGACCAGCATGATCCATTTGATGTTGGTGCGGATAATCTTCATGTGCAATTCCTGAGGGCGATACGAAAAAGGGGACGGAGGATATTTTATTTTCGCCGTAGGGGCGGTTTTTTGCAAAGCAAAAAATCACCCACGTGGGAAAATAAAATATCCTCCGTCCCCTTTTCGCCCCATTGCCAGAACAAAATATCCTCCGTCCCCTTTATTGCAGCCCGCATTTTGCTTGTTAGCCTCCTGCTGCCCGTCAGCGCACAGGCTCAGCCGCCGGCGGATTTTTTCAAAATCACACACGTTGCCGGGAATGTCCACATGCTCGAGGCGCCGGATACCGACGGCAACATTGGGGTGTTCTCCGGCCCTGACGGCGTGTTGCTGATTGATGATCGCTATGACCGTGACACCGAAAACCTTCTCAAAGCGGTGCAGTCGATCAGCGATTCTCCCATCCGTTTTGTGGTCAACACGCATGTGCATCCCGACCACATTGGCGGCAACAACAACCTTGCAGCGTATGGCATCACCATTCTGGCACACGATGATGTGCGCCTGCGCATGCTCACCGAATTGCGGATTCCCCGGCGCGGCGGCATCAATTTTCCGCAGCCACCGCCGGGAGCGCTGCCGGTTATCACCTACAGTGACGCGATCAGCTTCCACCTGAACGGTGAGGAAGTACGGGTGTTTCTCGCGCCGCCTGCGCACACCGGCGGGGACAGTTTTGTGCATTTCCGCGGCTCTGATGTGCTGCATCTAGGCGACGTGTTCCGCACCAACATGTATCCAATCATTGACGTGTACAACGGTGGCAGTTTTCTCGGCATGATCCGGGCGATGGAGCTGGCTATTGAACTGGCCGGGCCGGATACCAGGGTGATTCCGGGGCATGGCAGCGGCGTCAGTGATCGCGACGGTATGCAGGAAGTATTGACACTGCTTTATGACATCCGTGAAAGCGTTGCTGAGCTGGTGGCGCAGGGACTGAGTCTGGATGAAACCATGGCGGCTGCGCCGTGGGCTGTGCATGATGAACGCTGGGGGCAGGTGCCCTCATGGACTGCGGCGGATTTTATACCCATTGTTTATGAAGAGTTGAGGGCCGTGCGATGAGTGACGAGAATCGGGAAATGGGGACTCAGGAAATGGGGGCGGCGGTAATGGGGACGGAGGATATTAATTCTGGCCACGGAGGCGTTTTTGGCGATGCCAAAAACACGCCTTCGGGCCAAAATAAATATCCTCCGTCCCCATTACCGTTATCAGCAGCGCTTGAGGCACAGCGCCAGGATTTTCTGCAGGAGGGCGCCGTCGGTGTCAGCACCCGCATCGACCGGCTGGATCGCGGCATCGATGTGCTGCTCAAATACCAGAACCAGCTGGTCGACGCACTCAACACGGATTTCAGTTGCCGGGCCCGACAGGT
Source organism: uncultured Pseudohongiella sp. (assembly GCA_963974875.1). GTDB lineage: Bacteria > Pseudomonadota > Gammaproteobacteria > Pseudomonadales > Pseudohongiellaceae > Pseudohongiella. The sequence continues at coordinate 92,068 of CAXBER010000008.1, forward strand.
AACCCTGCTCACCGATGTCGCCGCATCCATCACGCCGCTCAAGCACGCGCGCAAACATCTGCACAAATGGATGAAACCACAGCGGCGCCCCAGCTCATTCCCGTTCAATCTGCTGGGCGGCCGGTCGCATATTGAATACCAGCCGCTGGGTGTGGTGGGTGTGATTTCACCGTGGAATTTTCCGGTTAATCTCACATTTGGCCCTCTGGCCGGCATTCTTGCGGCGGGCAATCGCGTAATGATCAAACCCTCTGAATTCACGCCGGCGACTTCTGAGGTCATGCAGCAGATGGTCAGCGAGGCCTGGGATCCAAAGGAGGTGACGCTTTTCACCGGCGGGCCGGAAGTCGGGCAGGCGTTCTCTGCGTTACCGTTTGATCATCTGCTGTTCACCGGCGCCACGTCCGTCGCTCGTCACATCATGGCCGCGGCCGCCCGCAATCTGGTCCCGGTGACGCTTGAACTGGGCGGCAAGTCACCGGTCATCCTGTCCCGCAGCGCCAATCTTGAGCAAAGCCTGGAGCGCGTGATGCTGGGTAAAACCCTGAATGCCGGTCAGATCTGCCTGGCACCGGATTACCTGCTGGTGCCGGAAGAGCAGCTGGAAGAGGTAATCCGCGTGGCGCAGAAAGTGGTCAGTGCCATGTATCCCCGCATGCTGGATAATCCGGAGTACACCGCAATTGTTAATGCCCGTCACTATGAGCGGCTCAGCGGATACCTGCAGGAAGCGGAGCAGCGCGGCGTCAGAACGGTTGTCATCAATCCGGCCGGCGAGGATTTTATTGCGCACAAGGAAAGCCGCAAGATACCACCGACCCTGATCGTCAATCCCGCTGATGACATGCTGGTGATGGAAGAGGAGCTGTTCGGTCCGCTGCTGCCGATTCGCACCTACAAGAATTTTGATGAAACCATCAATTACGTGAACGCACACCCGCGACCGCTGGCTGCGTACTATTTTGGCCAGGACCGGCAGGAGGAGCAGGCGGTGCTGAGTCGCACCACGTCAGGCGGCGTCTGCATCAACGACGTGATCATGCATATCATGCAGGAAGATCTGCCGTTTGGCGGCGTCGGTCCCAGTGGGATGGGTGTGTATCACGGCCTGGACGGTTTCCGCACCTTCAGCCACGCCAAGAGCGTGTACCGTCAGTCCCGGCTGAATATCGGCAAGCTGGGAGGGATGTTGCCACCTTACGGCAAGGCGACTGAGCAGACGATCAAAATGCAGGTGAAGCGGTGAGCACAGAAAAGGGGCCGTCAGAAAAGGGGACGGAGGATATTTTGTCTGGGCCGGAGGTGGAAAAGGGGACGGAGGATATTTTGCCTGGGCACGGGGGAGTTTTTTTGCGTTGCAAAAAATTACTCCTCCGGGCCAAACAAAATATCCTCCGTCCCCTTTTCCTTATCACCCTGTTTTCCGCAGCCGTGTTCTATTTTCGCGCCGAACTGGGTCAGCTGCTCTATGAGCGGATGGCGGCGCAGCGCGTGCAACAGAACCTGTTGGCAACGCTTGAGCCCGGACTCCATGTGGCTTTTTGCGGAACCGGAGCGCCACTGCCGGATCCGTCGCGCGCAGAATCCTGCGCTATCGTGGTGGCCGGGCAGCGAATGTATGTCATCGATTCGGGTAGCGGCTCCACGGTCAATATCGCCCTGATGGGGCTCGCCCCCGACCGGATCAATGGCGTATTTCTGACGCATTTTCACTCTGATCACATTGCCGACCTGGGTAATCTGGCATTGCAGCGCTGGGTTAACGGCGCGCACGAATCACCCTTGACGGTGCACGGTCCCCGCGGCGTGGAGCAGGTGGTCGCAGGGTTCAACCAGGCATACTCGCAAGATCAGATTTACCGGCCGGCACACCATGGTGAAATCATCGTGCCGTCGTCAGGTGGTGGTTTGCGTGCCTTCCCGTTTGACCTGCCGGAACGTGTGGCGCCACCGGCCAGGGAACGCCCGGTCGCGGTGTTGTCGGATGAGGGTGTGACAGTGACGGCCATGCGCGTAGACCATGATCCGGCCGCACCTGCAGTGGCCTATCGCTTTGAGTACGCGGGTCGGGCTGTGGTGTTCAGCGGGGATCTTATCCTGTCACGCTCACCCGGATTCGCCGACTTTGCATCCGGTGCGGACCTGCTGGTTGTGGAAGGGTTGCAGCCCAGATTGTTAAGCGTGCTGGAACAGAATGTAATTGCGCGTGGTGATCCTAATCTGGGTGCCATCATGCAAGATGTGCTTGACTATCACACCACACCCGAGGACGCGGCTGATGTTGCTCAACTCGCCAATGCCTCAGCGTTGATACTCAATCATATTGTGCCGCCGCTGCCCAACCGGCTGCTGGAACCGGCATTTCTGGGCGATGCGCCGGCACGTTTTGATGGCCCGGTTCGGGTTGCCCGTGACGGTATGTATGTGTCCATGCCGGCCGAAAGCACTGAGGTGACATCCGGCAGCTGGTTCTGATCAGGCGTCACTCTGGTTTACGTCACTCTGGTTGACGTCACTCTGCCAAGCGTCACCCCAGCAGGCGTGCACGAATCCGCTCAGCCTGCACCCCGCTCGCCAGACGGGGGCGACCACGGGTTGGCCAGTGATTATCAGGATCATCACCCACCTCATTGGTCCACAGCGGAACAATGTTTATGTCGATCAGCGTGTCGCCCTCAAAATCCAGATGCACAATGGCACTTTCCCACACCTCAGGCACGTAATATCCAACCTCAGTATGAGAGTGGAATACCAGACTGCCCAGGCCGTGCAACATGGGTTTGCCGCGATACATTTCAATCGCATGCACAAGCGGTGCACCGTGACTGACAAAAATGTCAGCGCCGGCATCCACGCAGCGCCGCGCAAACTCACGCGCCCAGGGCTTGGTGACAGCCATGTCATCGCCCCATTCATGATTGTGCAGATACGCAATCACCAGTCCGGCATGCTGTTTGGCTGTTCTGATGGACGCCAGATTGCGCTCAAAGTCCTCCGCATTGGGAATCAGATCCGCACCCAATCGCACCTCGTTTGAGCCCGGTCGCGTATCCGTTGCAGCACCGCCTTCCCGGATGCGCCCCATGGCCATTGATACCAGCGCGGCGCTGGCAGGGGAGTAGAGATAACCCGGCGCAGCCGCCTGCGTGATGTTGTCACCCGTGCCTGCGTGGGCAAACCCGGCCGCCGCAACCGCATCGCGGGTCGCCACAATACCCGGTGTCCCAAGGTCCCATGCGTGATTGTTGCTGAGCGCCAACAGGTTGAACCCCATGCGATCAAGGCAATCCAGCGTCTGCTGGGAACCCGCGTGAAAGAATTCAGTGTCCCTCGTCGGCGCGCCGGATGCTTCTGTCTGAATCGGCACTTCCAGGTTAGTGAAAACCACATCGCCCTTGCGCAACTCCGCAATTACCTCGGCAAGGCCATCGTAAGGGTTTGAACAGATTGGATATTTCATCAGCGCCTGGCCGGCCAGCGTGACCCGCGTGCGGCCCGGGGGGCGACTCTGTGATGCCGCGGTGGCTGAGAGGGGCAGCAGGGCGGCGGCGCCCAGCAGTTGCAGCAGCCGACGACGGGAGAAGAGAAAAGGGGACGGGGAGGGAAAAGGGGACGGAGGATATTTATTCTGCGCCGGTGGAGTATTTTTTGCAGAGCAAAAAACTCCCCCGTGCCCAGAATAAATATCCTCCGTCCCCTTTTCCCTCCCCGTCCCCTTTTTCCCCTCATTCCAACGCAGATTTTTCATTCAGGTAACTCCCGTAAAATATGGGAAAACAAAATATCCTCCGTCCCCATTTTCAGGTGGGAGGGGTGGCGGGGTGAGCAGTAGAGGCGGTTGCGGGCTACGCGGCGCTCGCCGGCGCTGCCTTCGGGGGCGCCGGTGTTGGGGTTGACGTCAAAGTGTGGGAAGTTGCTGCTGGAGATGTCCACGCGCAGCCGGTGACCCTTGCAGAAGCGGTTGCTGGTGGCAAACGGCTCGATCACGATTTTGTATACATGACCGGGCTGCATCATTACCTCGCGATCAAACCCCTCGCGGTAGCGCACCCGGAAGATGCCGTCGGTGATGTTCATGGCAAATCCTTCCGGATAATCTTCAGACGGTGGGTACACATCCATCAGCTTCACCGTAAAGTCGGTATCCGGCTGATCAGAGGACACCCACAATTCCGCGGTTACTGCGCCGGTTACCACCAGATCCTCAGTCAGAGGCTGTGTCTGGAATACCAGCACATCCGCCCGGTCAGCCAGGGGCCGGGAATCGGGGGAATCATCAAGCCCAAACTTGCCGGCGCGGCTGCGCTGATCAAAAGCGCCGCCCTGCATCACCGGCTCCCCGGAGGTCAACGCACCGCCCACAGTCGGGACCGGATCGCGTGGATCAAACACAAACTCGCGATACGTCAGGGTATCATCCGTTACGACAGGAGAACCGTCATTGGGAGTCGCCGCAGCGCTCTGACGCGGGGACTCAAACGCCGCTGACCCATCCACAGACAACATCAGCCGCTGCTCAACCACGTCCCGTGGGGGCCACTGATCCGTGTGAACCCACTGACCGCCATGCGCGAGGCGTCCGTCAGTGTTGCGTTTGCCGCTGCCACCGCCCATGCGGAAGTACCAGACTGATCTGCTGCCGGAGTCGGGTACCTCCGCGCTCAGGGCTGTCTCAGCGCTCAAGGCAGACTCAGAGCTCAGGGCCGTCTCCGCGCCCAAAGCAGCACCCACCGCAGCACCCGCACCCACCACAGCACCCGCGCCCAAACCCGCCGGCACATCCTGCAACCAGCGCCGGAACCACGCCAGCCGCATGGCAAAATAATCATCCGCCAGATTGCCATCCAGCACCGCGTCCGGCCCAAAATCCACATTGCCCGCATGGCTGCACGAACGATTGCCATGCGTCCACGGCCCCATGATCAACTGCATCGCAGACTGTTTACGTCCGGCAAGACCCTGAAAATTGTTCAGACACGTGCGCACATAAGGATCGTACCAGCTGCCCATGATGGCCACCGGCACATCCGGAAAGTCATCATAATAACCCTCCGCGAACAGCCCCGGTCGCTGCCAATAAGCGTCAAATCGCCCATGTTGCCACAACTCAAACAGGTAGGACTCATACTCCGGCGAATGACGCAGCGGAGAATGCCCCGGATACCACGGCATGTTCCGGAACCACTGCTCAATGTCCTCGTTCTGCAATGCCTGCAGTCGCTGGGGATCACGCGCCACCTCCGGACTGAGCAAGGCATGTCGATAAGCCCAGGTTGCCTGCTTCAGCTCATACGCGCCGCCGCGACGAATGCCGCCATGAAACGCACTGGAGAACCCTCCCGAGTCCATAAACATGCACGCCAGGCCGGGCGGATTCAGGCAGGCCAGTGCGCTTTGCGTGTGAGCGCCATAAGAAAGACCCATGGTACCTACACGACCATTGCACCAGGATTGCTGCACCAGCCAGGCCAGCGTATCAACACCGTCCTCGGCTTCGCTGAGATATTTTGTGAACACACCGCCGGAGCCGAACCGTCCCCGGCAATCCTGCATCACCACTGCAAACCCCTGTCCGGCAAACGCCCGTGCCACGTCAGCACGTGAACGGGGGGAAGGGTCTGTCAGCGACACTTCAGAGCGGCTGGGGCCCGCCTTATTATACGGAGTACGTTCCATAATGACCGGCCAGGTGCTGTCGGCTGATGAGGGCAAATAGATGTCGGTGGCCAGCAAAACGCCATCGCGCATTGGCACCATCACATTGCTCAGAACCCGCGTGTTGCTCATCAATTTGCCCTGCTCAGAAACCAATGGCCACTGCATACGCCAGCATCAGCAACGCCAGCACAATATAAATGGCCCACAGCCACACGATAAATTTCGCCCACTGCGTCCAGCCCACCTGCGCCGCCGCTAAATACGCCAGCAAGGTGCCCGAGGTTGGCGTCAGCATATTGGTGATACCATTGCCGAACAGAAATGCCAGTACAGTAGTCTGCGGCTGCACACCGGTCAGCTGACCAATTGGCCCCAGAATCGGCATACTCACCGCGGCCTGTCCGGAGGTGGACGGAATCAGAAAGTCCAGCATCAACTGCGACAGAAACATGCCCGCCGCAGAAATGTACGCATTATCGGTGCCGATCACGCTGGTCAATCCGTGCACAACCGAATCCAGTACCTGACCGTTCTCCAGCGTCACTGCCACTGCGGATGCAACGCCGATCAGCATGCTCGCCATCAGAATTTTTTTCATGCCGCTGACAAACGCGTCAGCTGCACCACTTGCACCCAGGCCACTCAAGCCGGCCAGAACAATACTCAGCCCAATATAAAAAGCCGACAGCTGGGTATGACCCCAGCCATGCGCATTGGAGAAATACACAATGCCTGCAATGCCTGCCAGCAATACCAGCAGCATCGAGGTGTGTCGCTGCGAGAGCCGGTCGGAACCAAAACTTATTTTCACCGTTGGATCAAAACTGGAGCGCCGGATCATGTACAACATGAAGGCAATGCCGACCAGGGTGAAGATCAGAAAGAACACAAACCGCAGACCCGCACCGCTGAAAATCTGTACGCCTACCAAAGGTTGCGCAATGGTCAGGGGCAGGGGATTGGTCACCGACGACAGATACCCGGCTTTAACCGGAATCGTCACGATGGCCAGTCCCATCAGGTTGGACATGCCCAGACGGTTGGCCATGGCCACCATCAGGGGGATAATCAGCAGGTATTCTGATGCCAGGCCCAGAAAGGTGCTGCCGGCAGCAAACACCATCATCAGCGTGGGAACAAGAATGTAGACATTGCCGCGCACACTGCCCAGCAGGCGCTCCAGTCCCGCATCAATCGCACCGGAGCGGGTCATGATGCCAAACATGCCGCCTATCAGCAGCACCATAAAAATCAGGCCGGACATGCGTTCCAGCCCGGTTGGAATCGCTGACAGGGTGCCAACGATGCTGACCGGGCGGGCAGTCAGCGATCCGTCCGCCGCCGGTTCGGCCGGCCCAGTGTGCAGCTCAAACAGATTGGTGACAGAGCGGTCTTTTTCAATCACGCTGTAGCTGTCCGGTACCACCAGACGGCCATCGCGCTGGTAACTGCCGGAGTCAACCAGGTAGGTCAATAGCGCGGCCAGCGCCAGAATGCCCAGCAGCACAATGATGGGGTTGGTCTGCTTGCTCAACTTTTCTGCTGTTTCATCTTTCATGAGGATTCATCTTTTATGTGAATTCATCTTTATTGTGTAGATTCATCTTTTGCGCAAATTCATCGTGCCTGGTCAGAAGTGCCTGGTCAGAAGTGCCTGCCAACGCGTGCCGCAACTCCCCTGAAAACAGCGCCGGCCATGCAAACAACATAACCGGCGGCGCTTCAATTACCGCAGCGTCATAAGCGCAGCTTCTCAACCGCACTATCTCAACCGCAGCGTCTCAAGCACAGTTTACAGAGAATAATTCACCTGCAGGTACATATATCTGCCCAGCGCGTTGTAGGTGTTCTGGTCAAAGTTGATGTTGGTATTGACCCGTGATACCGGTGGCATTTTGTCTGCCAGGTTATCAACGCCAACACGCACACCCAGTTGCTCAGTCACCTGATACGCTGCCGCCACATTGTGATACACCATGGTGCCAATGTGCAGCTGGGCGCCGGCAAAGGTTTCCTCGGTGTCACCAATCATGCGGGCAGAATAATTGGCTGACCACTGGTCCAGCCGCCAGCGGGCAGAAAAGTTTGCCCGCAGTTCGGGGAAGGCTTCACGCAGCAGGGCCTTGCCCAGCTTGTCGTTGACCTGTACCGTGCCGTTTGGCAGTGTGGATTCTTCCTTCACTTCGCTCAGCCGCGACGCACCCAGTGTAAAGTCCCAGGCGCCAATATCACTGTCCATGGCGTAGCGGGCGACCAGATCCGCACCGCGTACACTGGTGCTGTTCAGGTTGATCGGGCCATCTGCCAGGTCCACAATTTCGCCATTGCTGCCACGCTGGATAAAGTTGCAGCGCTGACCCGTGGTGGCACAAAGATCCAGCAGATTCTGTGCGCCGAACGTGCTGATGGTGTCCTTGATATCGATGTCATACCAGTCCAGTGTCATGCTGAATCCTTCCAGGTAGGTTGGTGTGTAGACAAAACCGTAGGAAATATTCTCCGACGATTCCGGGTTCAGATTGCCGTTGCCGCCCACGCTGGCGGGGACACCGGATTCAATCTGCACATACGATGACGGCACACCCTGACAACCTGTGAGACCTGCGCCGCCACCGCTGCATGGATCGATTACCGGGATAGTGGTTGCTCTGGCGCCTTCAAAGAGTTCAAGAATGGACGGCGCACGGAAACCTTCCGCCCAGGTAGCACGCAGCATCAGATCATCCACGGGTCGCCAGACAATACCAACCTTGCTGTTGGTGGTGTCACCAAAGGTGCTGTAGTCGGAGAATCGTGTTGCCAGATCCAGTCGCAGGTCCTGCGCAAAAGCCTGATCGGCCAGCAACGGTACGCTGAATTCCACGTAAGCCTCGGACAGATCATACTTGCCGTTGGTGCCTTCACGCGGTGCGGAACTGGTGGTGCGATAGGTATTAACACGCGGAGCCGCATTGATGTAGGAGTCCGCGATGTCACGGCCCTGTTCTTCGCGATACTCAATGCCTGCGGCAAAGGCCAGCGGGCCGGCCGGCAGTTCCAGCAGGTCGCCGGTCAGGTTGGCGGTGAAGTCCTGCTGCTCGGCGGCGTTCTTGTCCTGGCCTGTGAAGTTGGTGTAGTCCACCATTGCCTGTGTCATGGGATTAAACAGATTGATTGGTACACAACCGTTGGCCAGATCTGATACATCTGCCGTCAGGCCGCTGGTGTCGCAGGCACGCATGCCCAGTGCCAGACGATCGATGTCCATCTGATTGACGGAGCGGAAAGTGGCTTCATTCTCCGCCCAGCTGTAGAACATGTCCCAGCGCCAGTTGTTGGCCAGCTCGCCGCTGAAACCTGCGCCAATACGTAACGTTTCGACATCCTGCTGGTTCTGTCGGTAACCGTTTTCAGTGTGGAAACCGGTTACCCGGAAGTCGCTGCCGCCAAAGGCCACGCCAAAGGGATTCACCGCCGGGTTGGCAGGAATTGTGAAACCGCGGCTGCCCAGAATCACTGACAGTGGCTCGGAGAACTGCTGGTCGGATTTTCGTTGATTGTACAGCGCTTCAAAATTGAATTGCATGCTGTCGCTGAGCGGGGTGACATTCTGCAGGAACACAGAGGTGCGCTCCAGCGGGCCAACCACGTAGTTGTTGTTGTACCGGTTATAGCGGTCATCGGTGGTGGCGCCGCGCCAGTTACCCGGATTGCTGCCATCAACACCCGGGTCGCGAGTGATGCCGTTGGTGGGGATGGCAAAACCAACTACGCCGGCCTGGTTGCTCTCACGGAACAGGTGTTCGGGTGTGCCCAGGCTCAGGCCGTTGAGGGGGATGGCGGTCAGCGCGCGGTCCTGGGTCATGATCGGTTTCTGATCCACGTGGGTGATGGCCATGGTCCAGTTGCTGTCACCAAAATTGCGGCCGGCCAGAATGTCCAGGCCCATGGTTTCGCGGTCGCCTTCGCTGGTTTCACCGTAATTGGCCTTGATGCGGAAGCCTTCAAAATTCTGATAGGTGTGCATGTTGACCACGCCGGCAATGGCATCAGCGCCGTAAATGGCCGTGGCGCCGTCCTGCAATACTTCAATGCGTTCAATCATCGCCTGCGGGATGGTGTTCAGGTCCACAAAGTCGCGGAATCCTCGGGTGCCGGCGCCGTTCACCCAGCGGTGGCCGTTGACCAGCACCAGCGAGCGGTTTTCGCCCAGGTTGCGCAGATTCAGGCTGCTGCTGCCGTGGCTGGTGCCGGCTGAACCGTTGTTGTTCAGGCTGGGGCCAACAAACGGCAGGCTCTGGAGTGTCTCGCCAATAGACAGGGAGCCGTCGGCGCGCAGGTCTTCCTCGGAGAGTGTCTGCACGGGGCTGGCAGAAACCTCGTCCTGACGGATGATGCGCGAACCAACAATGCGGATTTCCTCTACCTGGGGTGCTGCACCGGGCTGGGCAAGCACAGACTGACCGGCCAGCGCGGCAAACCCGCCGATGGCCAGCATGATGGCGCCGGGCAGTGGCAGGCGACGGCAGGGTGTTGCGGATCGGTAAGACATAGTGGTTACTCCCTTGGAGACATATTATTGATGTTTACAGACGCACCGATCTTAGGTAGCCTTTTTGATGTATGCAATATTATGATGTCTGCGTATATATCAATAACAAAATGTGATGGGGGTGGGTATGGGGATAAAGGGGACGGAGGAGAAAAAGGGGACGGAGAAAAAGGGGACGGAGGATATTTATTCTGGGCACGGGGGAGTTTTTTGCTCTGCAAAAATTACTCCCCCGGCCAAGAATAAATGTCCTCCGTCCCCTTTTTCCCCAAACCTCAAGAGTCTGGAATGCTTCCGCGCCATCATGAACACCGGCTCGGCCACAGCTGCCGCGCGGCAGCTCAAGCTCACCCAGCCCGGCGTGAGCCGTCTGCTCAAATTGCTGGAGGAGGACGTCGGCGCCGAGCTGTTCTATCGGGAGAAGGGCAGGCTGATCCCCACGCAGGAGGCGCAGGTGCTGTTCCCGGAGGTGGAAATTGCGCTGCAGAGCGTGGAGCACGTCACGGAACTCGCGCGCAATCTGCACAACGCCAACTACGGTGAGCTAAAAATTGTCGCGCCGCCCAGCTTCACTGAGGGGTTGTTGTCCGCTGTGGTGTCTTCCTTTATAGACAAGTACCCCCAGGTCAGCGTCAGCCTGGACTCCCACAGCGTGGAAACCGCCATGAAAATGATTGCCCTGCGCGCGGTGGACTGCGGTTTTGTCAAACTGCCGGCAGAATACCCGGGGTTGACCTCCAGGCCGTTACTGGAAGCCGGCACCGTTTGCGTACTGCCGGCGGGGCACCGGCTGCGTGATCGCGCGGAAATTTCCGTGACTGATCTGCACAATGAGCCCCTGATTCTGCTGGGCAAGGGCCGCGGTTTCCGCCGGCAACTGGAAGCCGCCTTCAGTCAGCAGAAAATTCCCATGCAGATAAGGGTGGAAACCCACACTGTCGGATCCGCCTGCGCACTGGTGCGCGGCAACAGCGGCATCGCCATCGTCAATGAGATGCTGGCCCGGCAGTATGCGGGCAATTCCCTGGTGCTGCGGCCGCTGCGTCCGGATATCCGTCATGAGTATGCGTTTGTGACCAGTAGTCATGCGCCCATGACGCGGATAGCCAGGTTGTTTCTGGCGCATTGTGAGGCGGTGATGGGGTGAAAAAAGAGGCGTGCAATTGTTAGCGCTGCGCTGTCAGACCTTCCTTGATAATCTCAGGATGGCGGAATGCAATTTGGATTAAGGCTTTCGCAGCACCAGATGGTGATCTTCTACCTTGCTCCCATTCTTGAAGCGTGCGTGCAGATATCTGCAACACCTGCGCGAACTCAGCTTGCGACAATCCCGTTTTCAATCTCCTCCCGAACCAGATCTGGCCCAGCGCACTTTCCGACATTCACCGCTGCCAGGTATCACTGAGCGCGCGTCAGGGCTGGAGGCAAGCCATGCACAAAATGCACCGCGTTCCTCTTCCGACCACAGACGTTTGGCATCCTCTACAAACGTGGGAGTTTCGACTATCGTGTACATGTGATGCACTATACGTCAGAGACGTAGTTTTGGCAAGTAGGGGCGCTAACGCCTGCATTCACGCGCCACCAGCGCTGGCCATTTTACCTGGGCAGAATACGAGCTTTGACCACTGGCCAGGGAATGCCTGTATCCTGGTCTGCCCCGATATGACGGGCAAAACTAAATATCCTCCGTCCCCATTTTTACTTTCTGCGCTGCGCTAACAACTCTGAACGGCCAACAACGGTGCGGGTTTGCTCTGCGGGTGTCGGATCGGAGAAGCCAGCAGCGCTGATCGTGGCATCCAGGCCAGTAAAATGCGTAGCCCGTTTGGGGTCGCGCAGCGCTGTCATGCCATCGTTCCATGCGTGGACCATTTGTTTCGCGACTGTTCGCCAGCGTGTTTCATTGCTCGACGCAGCAATGACTTCGTCAGCCACTGCAATCGCTGATTCACACAGCATCTCTACCATCTCACGATATCGAGTTGGCTTGATGCCGAGCCGTGCACTAAAGAACTTCTCCAGCGTACTACCCGGGGCCCAGGTTTTCCGCCCGTCAACTGACAAGCCTGGCGGATTGTTGGCATATAATGGATAGGCCTGTGTGGTCACAAGGTCGTACACGGGCGTAAAGGCTACATTCGTCACGGAACTGTAGTAGAGCGCCACGTTCTTTGCATGGCAATCGGCATTGCGTATCACATAGTTAATAAGTACCTGCCAGCCAAACTGCTCAAGTTGGTCACGAAGATTCGCGCTGGTCAGGTAGGCGCGGGTCGCCTTCAATACCCGCTCGGTGGTGGTGGCATATTTTTCATGCGGAGGCAGGCCCAGCAGGCTACAGGCATCCTCAAAGCCACGAACAGGCACGCCGGCCTCATCGACATCAAATCGTTCTACCAGCAGTACATTGCCATCATCAGACATCCGGGTTCTGGCCACGGGGACAACATTCAGCCGCTCCAGCACCCGCATGCTGTAGAACTCATTAAAACCAAGATAGGGCGTTTTTTCATCGGCCCCCTTTACAATATGCCGGCTGGTGCGCAATGTTGGTTTGCCTGCGGCGGCAGGGGAGGCGCTTTTGCGGGTTTCGGGTGTAACAAATTTTGGTATGACTCCGGAAACGGCTGATCGCGCGTAGCGTCGAACCAATCGCACGAAATGCTCCGTGCTGTTATCTGCGGAGAGAAGACTCTCCGCCTCAAACGAGCCCTGGGTGAGATCGGAACTCGCGCCTTCGGGAAGCAAGGTAACCCGGCCAATGCCGCTGCTCCCGACAACGGCCAAAAGCGACAAGTCGGTGCCATCGAGAAGCGGCCCGAACTCCTCGCGAATAACACCGAGCATGAAACCTTCTGGCAGGTTCTGGCGGAAAAACGGGTGTAGTTCCCGAGGCCAACGCCATGACTCTTCGCGGACGGGCATCGCCAGACTCACAAAGTCGGTGGGATCTGCATCACTCGCATATTTGAGCACGTATTCGTCGCGTTCACGGTACAACTGCGCGACGTGTTTTCCGCACACCTGCACGTCAAGTCGCATCAGGCTGCACCGCTGCGCTGTTCTGCAAGAATGTCTTCAATCGTGCGCTGATGGCCGGTTTTGACCAATTTGAGATCGTAGCCTGCGGATTCCAGCAGACGTAACAGGACGGATACACTCATGTCGCCCCTGGCGAGCGTCTCCATGCGCGCTACGGTGGATCGCGCGACGCCAGCGCGCCGGGCGAGTTCTTCCTGACTAAGGCGAGCATCAGTTCTGGCGGTCTTCAGCATATCAGCAACGTCGGTCAAGTCGCTCATTGTAGCCTCTGGGCATCAAAATAGGTGATTGTTGGCCGAACTGTAGCCTGTGGGGCACAAATTGTAAAGGGGGATGATCAGGCCGTCACGGTATGCACGCGGCCGGGCAATCGGGGCGGTGTCCATCGTCTTCCCACATGACGGGCAAAAATAAATATCCTCCGTCCCCATTACTCGTCGGCGATTGTTATCTGAGTTACCACCGGGTACATGATTCAATCCTATTGCAGGGGCGGAATTCTGAACGGCTCCTCACCGTTTTAGTCCTCAGCCCTGAGCAAGAGGTCTGAGCTCGTATACTTTGCCGTAGCGGGCGGCCAGCTCAAGATTTCCCGCCTTCAGCGCCGCCCGAACATCGTCTAGTTTATAGGCGTCTTCCTCGCTGAGCTGGGGATCCCAGGATCCGTCTGAATCAATCAGACGCACAGAGACCTCAGCTACGTATTGGCCTTCATGAACATACTTGATCTTTTCCCGGTTGTTCATCGTCTCATTCTCCTGCGAAAAGATGCGTCCCACTGATTCAGATGCGGTCGATAGGCAGTCACTAAAACTGCCGGGAGATCATAGCCTTTGGGTATCCCCCAGACGGTGTGGACCGGTCTGCCCACGTGATCTTTTTGCAAGAATAACACACACCGACCCTTTGGATAATCAGGGTATTCTTCAACGAGAAGAGCTCCAGCAACTCCAGCGATAATTTCCCTGGCAGTGAGATCATCATCGACGAGTTCATCATAGCCATGTTCGCTGATGCGGACATGGCCTTGGGCTACTAAATTCTTGATGTGTCCTGATAGTTCAGTCAAAGTATTTCGCCATCGCCTTCCCAAATGACGGACAAAAATAAATATCCTCCGTCCCCATTTAAACCTCCAGCACCCGCACCCCCGTGCCCGCAACATGGCGCACATTGCGCGTTACCAGCGTCAGATCATAGGCCAGCGCAGTTGCCGCTATCTGCTTGTCCACTACATTGGTATTGTCGGGTGCACACAGGTGGCCCCAGATGCGGGCGCTGTTGCTGCAAAAGGGCAGAATACTGTCGGCAAAGTCGGTGGTAATGCTGGTCAGCCACGATTCCAGCACCTGCGCCTGCGTGCTGTCGCCCCGGTGTCGGCACATGGCCACTCCACGGCCCAGCTCACCCACGGTGATGCTGCTGAGATAACATGCTGAACCGGATTCCTGCAGGCCCCGGAAAAAATGACTGACTCCCGCATTTGCCCGCTCCCGTTTGCGCAACTCACTGATAACATTGGTGTCAATCAGATACATCAATGTCGCGCCCCTGACTGCCGCCCGCACGGGCAAAGTCTTCATCCAGACCGGCGTCGGGCATTGCCGCCAGCACCTGAGCCAGCGATCGGGCCTTTGGGCGCATCAACGTCTGCTCCAGAATTTTCCGGTGCTCAGCCTCGGCGCTGACACCGCGCTCGCCCGCCCGGGCCTTAAGCGCCATCACAATCTCCTCGTCCACATTTCTCACCAACAGATTCGGCACAGGCATCACCTTTAAGAAAGTATAGTTGATGAAAATGATAGCATTGATATCAAATGAAAGCCCTTTAGTTGAAAGGTAAACGCAGGATTGGGCAAAAATTAATATCCTCCGTCCCCATTTTTACCCATATGTACTAGTCACAAACTGCAGCAATGGGCTAAAAAATCGTTTACAATGCGCGCTTTAAGAACATCATCAACGTCCATCGATACAAGTTGCATGAGTTACCGGATGACAATTAGAACTACGCGTTTGCTGTTTGCCTCCCTGTTCCTACCCCTGTTGACCGGCTGCGTGCTGGTCCCCGGCAGCAATATTGATCCCGGTCAGTACAGTGCGGATGATCAGCAGAGCAGCTGGTTTGAGGTCAATCAGGGCGTGTGGTTTCCGAGCTTCAGGCAGAGTGCCATTGGCACGGATACTGAAGAAGACCGCAGGGCGGTAGAGGACCAGGTGGATGTGGTCACCATCACCTCGCAGCTGATTGCCAACCAGCAGCGCGAGGCCATCCTCAACAACGCCGTGCCCGCGGCCATGCCCGCCAGCCTGCAGCAGGAGATCGCCAACTACGAATACCACGTAGACAAGGGCGACATGCTGCAGATCACCGTCTACGACCATCCCGAGCTGACCAACCCCAGCGGCAGCAACAACAACAACCCGCAAAACTCCGGTATCACGATCGAGAACGACGGCACCATCTATTACCCCTATATCGGCAAAGTTAGCGTCGCTGGCATGACGGTGGATGAGGTGCGCGAAGCCATCTCAACGCCGCTGGCAGAGTACATTACTGCTCCACAGGTTTCTGTCAGAGTCATCACGTTCAACGCCAAACGGGCTTATGTTACCGGCCAGGTCAACGATCCTGGCCCCCAATCCATTACCAACGTGCCCATGACCGTGCTGGACGCCATCGCACGGGCAGGCGGGCTGAGCGACAACGCCAACTGGCACGAAGTGCTGCTCTCACGTAATGGCAGCGAAACCCGGCTGTCCGTGTACGAAATGCTCAACAATGGCCGGCTGGGTCAGAACATGCTGCTGCAGCACGGAGATGTACTGCACGTGCCGGTCACCGGCCAGCAACAGATATTTGTGCTCGGCGAGCTGAACCGCGTCAACACCCTGGCCATGGGCAATATCCGTATGTCGCTGACCGAGGCACTGACCCGCAGCGGCGGCCTGAATCAGGTCACCTCCAATGCCGAGGGCATCTTTGTCATCCGCCCACGAGAGATCCTGACTGCCGCCAGCGCCCCTGACGCTGCCGCCACAGCCAGCCCTGACGTCAACAAACTCGGCACTATCTACCAGTTGAATGTAAAAAACGCTGTCGCCTTTGCCGTTGGTGCGCAGTTTATGCTGCAGCCGGGTGATATCGTTTACGTGACCACCGCACCGGTCACCCGCTGGAACCGCGTGATCAGCCAGATCATACCCAGTTTGAATGCGCTGATAACTGCAGACAGGATAGGCACGCTATGAGAAAAAGGGGACGGAGGATAAAAAGGGGACGGAGGATATTTCCTTTGGGCCGGGGGAGTATTTTTTGCAGCGCAAAAAACTCCCCCGTGCCCAAAGGAAATATCCTCCGTCCCCTTTTTATCCTCCGTCCCCTTTTTCTCATGCCCGGGACAAAGCTGACATGAGCCCATACAACAAAATACTGGTCCTGTGCCAGGGCAACATCTGCCGCAGTCCGGTCGCTGAGGCCATGCTCCGGCAACAAATGCCCGGCAAGCAGATACAGTCGGCCGGGCTGACCGCCATGGTCGGGCAGGGCGCCGAGCCAACGGCCATCGAGATTGCCACAGCAGACGGGCTGGACCTGTCAGCGCATGTGGCACGGCAGGTGACTACGGACATGATACAGTGGGCAGATCTGGTGCTGGTGATGAGCCACGGCCAGCGCAGCCAGGTGGGCCAATTGACGCCAGAAGCCATGGGCAAAACCCTGCTGCTGGGGCACTGGCTGGAACAGCAGACTCAAGGACAACAAAAAGACATTCCCGACCCCTACAAAAAAAGCCGGGATGTGTTTGAACACGTACACAAGCTGATGGCGCAGAGCATTGCCCTGTGGGCCAACAAAATATAATTCGGGTAAGATGTATAGCCTATGACAGATACAACAAGCAGTCCTGCATCTTCACGTAACGCCCAGCCCTCGCGCAGCCAGAGCAGCCAGCAGCAAACGGCCGATGATGAAATCGATCTGGGATACCTGCTGGCCGTCTGCCTTGACAACAAATGGCTAATCATCATCATTACCTCCCTGGTTACCCTGCTGGGTGCTGCCTACGCCTGGCTGGCCACGCCCGAATACCGCGGTGACGCCCTGCTGCAGGTAGAACAACGCCAGAACAATCTTGGCTCACTGGACATGGCACTGCTGGGCCAGGAACAGACCGCCTCCAGCACCCAGACTGAAATTCTGCGTTCACGCATGATCATGGGTCAGGCCGCCCAGCAGGCGCGACTTGACCTGGTAGTCAGGCCGCACTATTTTCCGTTTATAGGTGAGGCACTGGTCCGTCGTGGCAGCGAACGGCCGGACTGGTCGCAGGGCAGCGAATACGCCTGGGCCGGTGATGACATCACCGTGGATGAACTGCGGGTGGAAGATCTGCTGCTAGGTCAGGCTCTCACGCTCACCGTCACCGGGCCAGACAGTTACCGCCTGACACAACAAAACGGTCAGCTCATTGGCAATGGCCAGGTTGGCGAGCTGTTCAGCAATGAAAACCCCTTTGTCGAAGTGCGGGTCAGCCGCATCAACGCACCGGCCAATGTCGAGTTTATGCTGATCAAGCGCAGCGATATCCAGATGACCCGTAACCTGCAGGGGCGCTTTAGTGTTGCCTCACGCGGTCGCGACACTGGCATACTGGAACTCAGCCTGACTGGCCCGGACCGCGCAGAACTGCAGCGCTCACTCAATGCCATCTCTGATGTGTATCTGGTCCAGAATATCAACCGGCAGGCAGCCGAAGCTGAAAGCCGGCTGGAGTTTCTGGAACAGCAGACGCCAATGATTCAGAACGATCTGAACAGCGCCGAGAACCGCCTGAACGAATACCGCGCCAATCAGGACAGTGTGGATCTGAGTTTTGAAACACGTACCATGCTGGAGCGAATGGTCGAGCTGGAAACCGAGCTGAACAGCTTACAGATACAGGAAAGTGATCTGGCTCAGCGCTTCACCCCCAGCCACCCCAGCTACCGCTCCCTGCTGGAGAAACGCAGTCAATTGCAAGGCGAGCAGCAGCGGCTGGAAGCCCAGGTGAATAATCTGCCGGAGACTCAGCGACAGGTGCTGCGTCTGAACCGCGATGTGGAGGTCAGTCAGCAGATCTACATGCAGATGCTCAACGCCACCCAGGAGCTGCGCATTGCGCGCGCCGGCACCGTGGGCAACGTGCGGATTCTGGACCGTGCACTGGTCGGCAATAACCCCATTGCCCCGCGCACCAACCTGATTCTGGTAATCAGCTTGATGGCGGGTGTGATGCTGGGCCTGATGGTGGTGCTGATCCGCCATATGCTGCACCGTGGTATTACCTCGGTGGAAGAGCTGCAGGCGCTTGGGTTGCAGGTGTATGCCACCATACCGCTGTCCGAGCGACAGCTGAAGATATTTGACCGTTTCAGCGACAAAAAAACCAAACAGCGCTTACGCAATACGCTGGGTAAAACGCTGGGTGACCGAATCAGCAAAGCAATGGGCAAACCGCGTCACAAGCGCAAAAACGACGACGACAACGGCGTACTCGCATTGATCGACCCCAGCGACCTGGCCATTGAGGCACTGCGCAGCCTGCGCACCAGCCTGCACTTTGCCATGCTGGAGGCAGCCAATAACCGCCTGATGCTGACCGGTCCCAGCCCGGCAGTGGGTAAAAGTTTTATCTCCACCAACCTGGCCGCCATTTGTGCCCAGGGCGGACAACGCGTGCTGCTGATAGACAGCGATCTGCGTAAAGGGCATATCCACCGCTCCTTTGGCGGTTACAGCGAAGACGGCCTGAGTGATTACCTGGTGGGAGATATCACACTGGAACAACTGATACGCGAGACCGAACAAAAGGGTCTGGATTATGTGGCCCGGGGTACCGCGCCGCCCAATCCGTCCGAGTTGCTGATGAGTCAGCGTTTTAACCAGTTTCTGCAGGACGTGGGTGAAGAATACGATCTGGTGATTATCGATACACCGCCAGCGCTGGCCGTGACCGATGCCGCGGTCGTGGGCAAACAGGTGGGTGCCACCCTGATGATCACCCGTTTCCGCGAAAACAATCCCAAGGAAATTGAGCGCGCTCTGCAGCAACTGGAAGCGGCCGGGGTGGTAGTGAAAGGCAGCATTCTCAATGCCATTGAGCGCAGTGCGTCATCGTACTACGGGTATGGTTATGGTTATGGGTATTACCACTACGCCTACAAATCCGACGATAAATAACCCATTCGGGCTATTGTAAATAAATGTAACAGGCTTTAGCATGTTCATCCGTTGAACAGTCGCTGATAACAAGAACATGCAGAGCCCCATGCCAAGCGAAGACGCCCGCTACCACATACTTAAAAAGCTGGAATCCAATCCCGATATCAGCCAGCGTGAGCTGGCCCGGCAGATGGGCGTGAGTCTGGGCAAGGTGAATTACTGCCTGCAGGCCCTGATAGAAAAAGGTCTGGTCAAGGCCAGCAACTTCAGCAAAAGCGACCAGAAATCGCGTTACCTGTACGTGCTGACACCAGCAGGCATAGAAAGTAAGGCGCGCATGACCAAGCGCTTTCTGAAGCGCAAGCTTGCCGAGTACGAGACACTCAAAGCCGAAATTGAAGAGATCCAGAAGGAACTGGAGGCTATCAAATGAGCGACTGGTACCTCTTACAGTGCAAACCCAACCAGCAAAGCCGCGCGCAGGCACATTTGGACAATCAGGGCTTCATCTCCTACGCGCCGCGGCTAAAAGCCGAGCGGGTTTTCCGCCGCAAACGTATCATTCGCGACGAAGCCGTGTTCCCCGGTTACCTGTTTATTCAACTGACCCCGCACAGCGACTGGCGCGCACTGCAAGCCACGCGAGGGGTCAGCCGCCTGGTCAGTTTTAACGATTTGCCACACAGAATAGAAGATGGGCTTATTGCCGCGCTGAAACAACAATACAGCCCGCAACAGATACCCAACATCCTGTTTAAACCCGGCGACACAGTCAGCATCACCGAAGGCTGCTTTAAAGACATAGAGGCCATTGTCAAAGCGGTGACATCTGACGATCGGATTATTGTGCTGATGAATATACTACACAGCCAGCAGGCGATGACGTTTCCAGTGACGCAGTTGGCGAAAGCGGGGTAACGGGGGTAAAGTGGACGGAGTCATTTTGCTACGCAAAGAAGCCTCGTTCCCCTTTAAGTCCGCTAGCAGATCAAAAGCAACACCCGCAGAGATGCTGCAGAAGTGCACGGGCAGGGCGGTAGCGTGTTCGGACCGAAGCACGTCAGATAGGGAACCTCTGAAAAAATGGCCAAAACAGGCATGATAGGCACTTTTTACTATCTTTTTTGCGCCCTCTGGCGCCCCACGGGCGTCAGTCAGGCGCACCTGTCCCTATGTCACCAAGTATTTTCTCGCCATCATTATATTACTGAACCCAGCGAGTGTATAAAGTTGCGCGCTGCTCTTGGTAAGTCCTCGGTAGCGCACTTTGTTGTAACTGAAGACTCTTTTGATGTAGAAAAAGCTGTGCTCGACTTCCCCATGCACGCCTGCTTTAGGTCGCTCCAGTTTTGCCCAAGGAATAAGCTTATCCATTTTGTCCAAAAAGATCTCTTGGTGGGTTTTCTATTTCTAGATGGCAAACTCAGCTTCGGTAAAGGTCAATTGGCTCATAATTGGCTCCTTCTGGTTGGTAGCTGTAATATGTAAAAATAGTAAGTTTTTCAGAGTATCCTCAAATTTCTTGCGTACATTTGGTGGCAAAAGCCGACTGATTTTGTCCACTCCAACTTAGTTTCTGTCGGGTTTTAGTAAGTTACTACAGAGAGGAAAACAAGTCTTTTCCTACATGGAATATTATTTTCTATGCTTTTCCTACTTTAAATTAGTATTAAAAACTCAGCCAGCACCAGTATGTGCTGATTCACAAGGTTCAAAGTTGTCATGTCAGACGAAAGAAATAGACGCATAGTAAAAAACACCTTAATGCTCTATTTTAGGCAGATTCTAGTTCTCTTTATTGCCCTTTATACTGTTCGAGTAGTACTGACAGTTCTAGGTGTTGAGG
The DNA here is from genome assembly GCA_963974875.1 of uncultured Pseudohongiella sp. Lineage (GTDB taxonomy): Bacteria > Pseudomonadota > Gammaproteobacteria > Pseudomonadales > Pseudohongiellaceae > Pseudohongiella. Next base: position 113,353 of record CAXBER010000008.1, read on the forward strand.
ATTACGGGATATACAACGTCATTGCTGGCTTGGTAGCGTTAGGATCTCTGTTGTCAGCTACATTGGCGTCTGCTACTCAAAGATTTTTCTCATTCGCTCTTGGCGAAGGCGACGGAGAAAAATTACGTAGAATATTTACAGTTAACTTAGGATTGTACGCAGCCGTAATAATATTGACATTGTTTTTGCTTGAATCTTTAGGCCTTTGGTATGTTAAGGAACAACTTGTCGTACCGGAGGAACGATTAGGTGCTGTTTTAGTACTTTATCAGTTGTCAGTAGCTTCTTTTTTGATTGGGATTCTTAAGTCGCCGTTCGTTGCGATTCTCATTGCCCACGAGGATATGGGAACATACGCGTATATTTCGATATTTGAGGCACTGCTTGCTTTGACAGTTGTGGTTTTTCTTTCAGTACTGCCTTGGGATGATCTGGTGACTTACGGAGGATTGGTTCTGGTTGCTACCAGCATAACTTCTCTGGTTTATATCTTTATTTGTTTTTCACGATACCAAGAGTGCTCAATAAAATCCTTACACTGGGACACTGCTTTGCTCAAGGAGGTGGTTTCATTCACTGGTTGGAGTATTTTTGGTCACTCGACAAACCTGCTTCGGACTCATGCAGTTACAATTCTTTTGAATCAGTCGTTCAACCCCACAGTTGTGGCGTCCCGCGCGTTAGCTGTAACTGTTGCAAATAAGGTAAACATGTTTGCGATTAATTTTAATACTGGACTATATCCAGCGATCATTAAGACATATGCTGAAGGCGATCGGCCCGCGATGATGTCATTAGTAAATAGCGGTTCTAAAGCAACTTTCTTCCTGCTTTGGGTTTTTGCATTACCATTGATTTTAGAGATGGAAACAGTTTTGAGTTTATGGTTGAAGGAGGTGCCAGAATACGCGGTTCTGTTTGCTCGACTGGCTTTAGTGGAGTCTTTGATTTTATCGGTTAGTTTACCCATAACCACCGCAGCACGAGCGCCTGGAAGAATGATGATATATGAGCTTTCTCTAGGTAGTATACAGATTGGTATTTTCATAGCTTCATGGGTTGTGCTAAACATGGGCGCCCCACCCTTTTCCGTATTCGTAGTAGCCATTGTAGCCAATGTGTTAATGTTCTTCGTTCGATTGATACTCGTAAGAGTTATGATAGGATTTGATGTATGGCGATTTGTGCAAGGTGTTGTTATTCCTATTGTAATGGTGACGTGTGTATCCTCGATAGCTTCCACTTCTGCTTATATCCTGTTAAGCAAGAGTGTTTTGACGTCATTCTTTTCAGTTCTGCTATCAGTTACTTTTTCTAGTCTTTCTATGTATTTTCTTGCGCTTACACAGGCCGAAAAAAAATCGTTGACAAGCATAATTCTAAGAAAAATTCCTAAACTTGCGGAGAACTAATGAGGCGCATTGTTGTACGTATTAAGTATCTAGGCCACAAGTGCTCGATGATAATTGATTTCTTGAGGCAACTAGTAAGGGTGGGAGGGGTCACTCGTCATCAGATCGCTTGTATCAATTACGGCGGCACTCTATTAAATAAGAAAATTCTGGTCACTGGTGGGAGTAGCGGCATTGGATTTGAAATCGCAAAGAAGTGCATAGAAGAAAAAGCAGACGTTGTAATTACAGGAAGAGATGAAAAGAAGCTGAAGTCTGCAGAGCGAACAATAGGAAGCAACAAACTAAAGACATTGGTTTGGGATATTTCAGAGGTAGTATCTAATGAAGACTCCTTGAACAAAGCGATAGACCTCTTGGGAGGGGATATCGATATCCTAGTAAATAATGCTGGTGTAATCGATTCAAAGATGTTTCCTGACGTAACTCAAGAGGCCTGGGATAGTGTCTATCAGGTTAACTCGAAGGGCACGTTCTTTGTCACGCAGACTATTTGCAATAGGTGGCTACGTGATAGAACTAGAAAACTTAAAAAGGTATTAAATATCTCTTCGCAAGCAGCGTTTGTAGGAGCGACATATCCCTACCGGTTAAGTAAATGGGATATAGCTGGTTTGACACAAGGCTTAGGACTTAAACTTGCCCAAGATAATATAATAGTTAATGGTATCGCTCCGGGGATTGTACGAACCGATATGCAGCCACGTTTTTCGGATCGAGAAGGCAATTTATTTTGTCCCCACAACCCTCTGAGGCGGCTAGCCTTACCATCTGAGATTGCAGAACTTGCAGTATTTCTTTTGAGCGATGCCTCAAATTTTATTGTAGGTCAAACAATTGTCTGTGATGGTGGATTCTCGTTGCGCTGATATAATCTTTAGTCCTAAATCCTTTGATCTTGGTTCTAAGTTGTCCACCGAAATACTAAAAGTTGCACTATAATGGCCAAATTTTATACAGATGAAAAAAATGCTCTCATCCTAATTTCATTGTTGAAAGCGCATGGAATTAGGAAAGTAGTTGCTTCTCCCGGAGCAACTAACGTCTCGTTTGTAGGTAGTATCCAGAATGATAATTTTTTTCAGGTATATTCTTCAGTAGATGAACGATCTGCGGCTTATATTGCTTGTGGACTTGCTTATGAGTCGCAAGAGCCAGTTATAATTAGTTGCACTGGTGCGACTGCGTCTAGGAACTATCTGCCGGGTTTGACGGAGGCGTACTATCGCAAACTACCGATATTGGCGATAACTTCTTCTCAAATTGTTTCAAGAGTAGGGCATAACGTTCCACAGGTTATTGATCGAAGTCAGATACCAAGAGATGTGGCTAAATTTAGTACGACTCTTCCTGTCGTTAAGGACAAAGACGATGAATGGGATTGCATGATTAAGGTGAATAGTGCTTTGCTGGAACTGACAAGATCTGGAGGGGGGCCAGTACACATTAACTTGCCTACGGTTTTTAGCCAAAAGTTCGAAACAGAGCGACTACCGATTAGTAGAGTCATAAATCGCTATACCTACAAACATAAGTTCCCAGATTTAAACGAGAGGGTTGCGATTTTTGTAGGCTCTCATAAGCCATTTTCGGAGTCGGAGACAGCTATCATAGATGAGTTTTGCGCCATCTATGATGCCGTAGTATTTTGCGATCATACAAGTGGATACAGTGGTAAATATAAGGTCCTGTATTCACTCGTAGGCAGCCAAGATATGCTGAGTAGCGCAAATGATAAGCCAGATATTCTGATACATCTGGGTGAAATCTCTGGCGACTATTCATCTATTTCAATAGTAGGGCCGGAGATCTGGAGAGTAAGTGAGGATGGTGAAATTAGAGACCCATATCGAAGGCTAAAAAATGTTTTTGAAGTCGATGAAAGCTATTTTTTTAGTCAGTACACGCAAGGGATGGAAACGCAAAAAAGGACTGATTATCTTGATTCACTACGATTTAAGCTAAATTCCATTAAATCAAAAATTCCTGAATTGCCTTTTTCGAACATATGGGTCGCGTCTAAGCTGTCTCAGGTTCTGCCGGCAAACTCGGTGATTCATTTTGGTATTCTAAATAGTCTAAGATCTTGGAATTTTTTTGAATTGCCAGACTCAGTTGAATCAACCGCTAATGTTGGGGGTTTCGGTATAGATGGTGGCTTGTCTAGTTTAGTTGGCGCATCACTGCATGATTCAAGTAAACTTTACTTTATCGCTATTGGTGACTTAGCATTTTTTTATGACATGAATGTCTTGGGCAACAGACATGTACCATCGAATATTCGCATTCTTCTGATCAATAATGGGAAGGGAACAGAGTTTAGACAGTATAATCATTCTGCTGCACATTTCGCTGAAGAGGCAGACAGATTTATATCTGCAGCAGGTCATTTCGGCAAGCAGTCTCGCAGTTTGGTAAAAAACTACGTCGAAGACCTCGGATTTAAATACATGTCTGCAAATAATAAGGATGAATTCTATGATGTTTACACGATCTTTGTTAATCGTGATGAGCAATGCCGACCTATAGTGTTTGAAGTATTTACAGATAGCGATGATGAAAGCAATGCGTTAGAGCTTATTCGATCAATCAAGAACGAGTCGGGGAAGGTTGCGAGAAACATGGCAAAGAGGCTAGTCGGTGAAGTAGGTGTAAAGAGTATCAGACGTATTCTAAAGAAAACTTGACCTAAAGTTTTTACCAATATGGATATTCATGGATTTTCGAAATGAAATATAGAAGGGCTGCACGGCAAGTTTTTCAGCGGTTTTTAGCTCCAAAGGTTCCTCCTGTATTAATCGCTAGTATGGGTAGGTCCGGATCTACGCTGATGTATAATGCTGTTCGCGAGGCGTACGCAGAGCTTGTACCTCCAGTTCTGCCCAGAAGGTTTCGCTTAGGCCTGGTATCAGATAATGCGTGGGATATTCATAATAGGGTTTTTGAGTTTGGGGTTGTGTATAAGACTCACGCATTGGGAAACGAATTGAAAGCTTTTGATAAGCCAAAAGTTATCTTTCTTTTTGGCAAAGCAAGTGACGCAGCGATATCCGTAATGTCATGTAAAAAGAAATATGGTGATCATTGGGTTAAATTGCATTTTGAGCATCTCCGAGCGAGCGGCGATTTTGATGAAATATATAATCGAGATGTTCTTCGATTTGGAGATCAACTGGATAGCTGGATTGGCTTATCCGGCGTTGAAAGATTGGTGCTCAATTACGATTCGATATGGGACCATCAAGACATAGTCTCGGGATTCTTGGGTATTGACGTAGACTTTCCAATTAGGCGAGAGCGTAGTAGTTTAGACCATGTAAGCCAGGCCGATATCGAGCGTCTTAGAATGTGCTACGAAGACTTAGATAGTAAGATAGCAAGAATTCCAAGTTGTAAACTGTTGCGGTAAAGGAAATTCAATGAGAGAAGAGCCCTTGCTAGCGTACGTTTTGACCCATCACTCTGTACCGAATTTCGGCGCTAATCTCCAAGCCTATGCAACATCAACTGCATTGAGAGCGAGAGGTATTAATGCGGTTTTTATCGACTATATGCCTGATGAACTTCGGCAAAAGTACAGAGCAAGTGTAAGCAAGGAACAATTAGATGCTCACAAATACTTTATCGCTAAGAATTTGACACTATCTACTGGTGTTTCTACTCTTTCGGAGTTTTCGGATCTGTGTCAGGCTTGTCCTGCTGATATCTATATCACAGGTTCAGATGCAGTATTTAGAATCGATGAATCTAGTAAGAGGGAAGATCTTAACTTTCCAAACCCTTATTGGTTGAGCGTAGTTTCTCGAGAGGTAAGCCGTAAATATATAAAGGTTGCCCTATCGCCCAGCGCGATGGGTACGAACTATGCAAAACTAAATAGAGCGATACGATGCGGTATAGGACATGCTCTGAATGACTTTCAGTTGTTGTCTGTGAGAGATCCGTGGACTAAATCACAACTACTTGGCACAGGGTTTAAAGGGCAAATTGATCTAGTCCCGGATCCTGTCTTTTCGTTGGCTGATTACATCCAATCTCAAGCGAAAAATTCGGTCGTTTCTAAACCATATATTGTGCTTACCACTCAGGGTGCAAAAACTAAAAATTGGATTGAGTCTTTTACAAAAATTGCAGAGAAATTCGGATATGAAACAGTTGCAGTCCCAACGCCCGAAGGAGTGCTGGACCAAGGTACGTCGCGAAAGATTGATGTACCGTTGGATCCGATAGATTGGCTAGACATTCATGCTAGATCGTCGGGTTATGTCGGTGCACGGTTTCATCCCGTCGTTGTTAGCCTTTGTGCCGGTGTACCAGTGGTTTCATTAGACATGTACCATAAATACCCTTTTAGTCGCAGGAAAAGCAAGACATGGCTTGTGATGAGAGATTTTGGTCTGAGTAACTTTTGCTTTGGACGACTGGTTTCTGACTTTGTTTCTCCAAATTTTGTTTGGGGAAGATTGGCGCATCAGCGACGCTATATTCCAGAAAAAATGAGAATTGCTATTTTTCATAAGTCTATTGTAGAGAATTGGTTTAACAAGATTTTGGAAGTGGCTACATGCACCAAAAATTGAAATCTGCTCCGATTACATGTGTTATAACGACTTACAACAATCGCTCGACAATCCGTCGAGCAGTTGATTCAGTATTGAGTCAAACATTACCCGTTTCGGAGATAATAATTGCCGACGATGGATCGACTGACGGTAGCGCGGAGGTGATTCAGCGAATCTCAAGTGCGCATTCAATTGTCCTGCCACTAATCAGGCCTAAAAATCTAGGTGTTTCAGCAAACAGAGATCTCGCAATAAGATCTGCTAGCCAGCCCTTTATCACCCATCTGGATGGGGATGATTTGTTCTGTTCGAAAAAGGTATATGGTGAGTGGTTAGCATTAAGCGGAAGAAAGAATGCGGTAGCGTATTCTTTCATTGGTGTTGTGCAGCCCGGCTCGCTTATGAAATCTACTATTTTGGATCCTAGTGCTACGGTGACCGGTGATACGAGTAGCATAGTTCGAAACCTGCTCTTCAGGAACGGTCCTATACCAAGAGATATGATGTTGTCGAAGGCATTGTATGAATTGGTTGGAGGTTTTCGCCATAATATTCCATTATATGAGGATTGGCAGTTTAAAATACTGCTTGCATCCAAAGGAGCTGTTTGGAGTTGTAGTCAGCAACTAGGAACTTTATACATGCAAATGCCTTTTTCGCTGTCACGGGCGGATAGCTCAGTACATATTGAATGGAAGAAGCACGTTATTAGTTCATTAGGTTCGGTTTTGACTGATAATCTCTCTCCAGAGGACATAGACGCTTTATGTAGTTTGAATTCTTCTGGATCTAAGCTAATTAAAAGCCAAGGGTTTGGGCTGGTTCAATTGTGTAAGCAACTCGGCAGGAAACCGGGAGATATTGTTAAATTGTTTCGCTACCTTCCTGAAATCAGAAGAGCGATGCAACTCTGAGCTAGTTGCTAGCGTACTTTCTCGCTATATAAAATTTAGATTATGTAGCTTGAAAACATTAAGGAAAGTTTCTAATTGTTAAAAAGGCAATAAGGATGAAGAAGGCGTTGATAACCGGGATAACCGGTCAGGATGGCTCATATCTAGCTGAGCTTCTCTTAGGAAAAGGCTATCAGGTGCATGGTATTAAGAGACGTGCTTCCCTTTTCAACACTCAAAGAATAGATCATATCTATCAGGATCCACATGTGGCGCATCAGAACTTAGTGCTTCATTATGGCGATCTAACTGATACTTCGAATATTGTTCGAATTCTTAAAGAAGTACAGCCGGATGAAGTTTATAATCTAGGCGCCCAATCCCACGTGGCAGTTTCTTTCGAGTCTCCTGAATATACTGCGGATGTTGATGCCATAGGTACGCTTAGAATATTGGAGGCTATACGATTACTGGGATTGGAACAAAAAACAAGGTTTTATCAGGCGTCGACCTCTGAGTTGTACGGTCTGGTTCAGGAGTCCCCGCAGAAAGAAAGCACTCCTTTTTATCCTAGGTCCCCTTACGCAGTAGCCAAGCTGTATGCCTATTGGATAGCGGTTAACTATCGTGAAGCGTACGGTATGTATGCTTGTAATGGGATTCTCTTCAATCATGAGTCTCCCCGTCGGGGGGAAACCTTCGTAACCAGAAAAATTACGAGAGGGCTAGCAAATATTTCGCAAGGGTTGGAGCATTGTTTGTACTTAGGGAATCTTAATGCGCTCAGGGACTGGGGGCATGCGAAAGATTATGTTCGAATGCAGTGGATGATGCTTCAGCAAGAAGCGCCGGAAGATTTCGTGATAGCGACTGGATTGCAGTACTCGGTACGGGAGTTCGTTTCATGGAGCGCTAGAGAACTAGGAATTATTTTACATTTTGAAGGCGAAGGAGTTGACGAGATTGGAGTTGTGGCGGCGACTGAACGATGTGTGGCACCTGGAGTAAATGTTGGAGATGTTGTCGTGAAAGTCGATCCTCGGTATTTTAGGCCTGCCGAGGTTGAAACTTTGTTGGGCGATCCCGGAAAAGCTAAAGAAAAACTCGGATGGGTGCCTCAAATTACCGCTCAAGAGATGTGTCGGGAAATGGTGAAAGAGGATTTGATAATGGCCAAGCGACACGCATTATTGAAGAGTCACGGGTATAATGTTCCACTTTCAATCGAGAGCTAGTTTTCATGGGTCATAAATGTAGAGTATTCGTCGCTGGCCATAGAGGTATGGTTGGTTCTGCGATTGTTAGAGGTCTTGCAGATAACGCTGATGTAATTCTTATTACGGCATCGCGTGATGAGTTAGATCTAGCTGACCAGGATCAAGTAAATAATTTTTTTGCTCAGAACAAGATAGATCAGGTTTATCTCGCTGCGGCAAAAGTTGGAGGGATATTCTCAAATAATACCTATCCAGCCGAATTTATATACATGAATTTAATGATTCAATCCAATATAGTCAACGCTTCGCACAAGAATGGCGTGCAGAAATTACTTTTTCTTGGGTCATCTTGCATTTATCCAAAATTTGCAGTTCAGCCTATCGTTGAAGAGGAATTGCTCACAGGAAAGCTTGAGTCGACAAATGAGCCTTACGCAATTGCCAAGATTGCTGGTATTAAGCTTTGTGAGAGTTACAACAGGCAGTACGGTAGAGACTACCGAAGCGTCATGCCTACTAATTTGTACGGTCCTAACGACAACTTCCATCCAGAGAATGGTCACGTTATTCCAGCAATGATGAGACGTTTCCATGAGGCTAAAGTTGCGCAAGCTCAAGAGGTCGTGGTCTGGGGTAGTGGATCTCCAATGAGGGAGTTTTTGTATGTTGATGACATGGCGCGGGCCTGTATTCATGTAATGAATCTTGATCGAGTGGAATTTTCCTCAATGACCTCCCCTATGCTTTCACATATAAACGTTGGTACTGGAGTTGACTGTACGATTCGAGAGCTCGCAGAAGCCATGGCCGATGTGGTCGGTTATAGAGGAGCTATTGTTTTTGATCGAAGTAAGCCCGATGGAACACCAAGAAAACTGCTAAACGTTTCGAAGTTGGAAAGTCTGGGGTGGCGATCACAAACTAGTCTAACTGATGGCTTGAATGACATGTATGACTGGTTCTTAAAGAATATTGCCGATGGTGAGATTCGCAGTCATTAGTGTTTGATGACGAAGGAAGCACAATTGCTTGCAGAAAATGCTCGCGGCTCCCTCTAAATGATAATATGGCTAGACATTTAGAAATTCTAAGAAATTTAATGTATGTCTAAAACCATAATCCAAGCAAGCAGTAGAAGCGGGCACCGGGCTAGCTATTGCGAACTCTTTGAAGCTATGTCCGGGGGAAGTTCGTCAATCGGCCGTATTGATTGGGGACGTTTTACGGAACTCATTAGCGCCGAGAAAGTAATCCTCGCGACGATAGACGATGAGTATTTTCGGGGGGCATTGGTCGTTTTCGTTCGATCGTTTCTCCTTCGCCCCACATATGTGTTGTTTCTACGACCATGGGCTTGTTTCCTAAAAGCACCGTTATTCAAGTCCTTCGCCCTAAGATTGATCTTCATATTGTTGCGCAGATTGCCCAGATCTAAAGTGCTCAGCATAGTACCGCACACGTTGAATCCGCAGCTGAAGAGAGTTACTAATGACTGGATATATGATCCTCAAATGTGGGATTTGTGGGTTAATGGCACCCCTTGTCTGCCAGATAGCGGGTTGTCTGACCGAGTAATAAGAGAAAAAATTGACCGAAAAGTTCTTGTTTTTATAGGTAAGGGAAACGATTCAAAGCAGTTTTCATTACTTGCTGATCTAGCTACGGAATGCTATCGGAAATTGCTGATAGTGGTTGCTGGCAAAGTAGATGTTAAGTTTCGTGATCATGCAGATCGGATGCGAGAAGTAGGGATGATCGTTGAGAGTCGCTATGTTACAGATGAAGAGGTACTTAGCTTGTACAAAGTAGCTGACTATTCGTGGTGTTGTTACTCTCCGAAATATGATCAGGCTTCTGGTGTTTTTGGGCGCTCCATTCAAACTGGTGTTATGCCCATAGTTAGAAGAGGGAGCGTAATTTCGCAATTTGGATTCAGCTATTTGGATGTTGATGATCTGTTAAAAAATTTAGAGAAAATCGAGTCTAAAGATGTTTGTTACGACGAAAGTGTACTAAATTATCAATTGTCGACCATAACGTCGCGAATGATACTTGATGTTTGCAATAAACTTGATTTAGGAAATTACAGGTAGGGCTTAGGTGCAACTGTTTTACAATATAAAAGTATTTGGCGTTTTGGTGATTCTTGCTATATCTGCTTTTGGAGCGCTTCCTACTAAGATTAGTTTAGGGCCTATAAGCTTGTCTGCCGCATTGACAGCTGGTATAGCCTTTTACTTTCTATTTGCGTTCTTCATCTCGCCAGGCTCTAAGAAAGTATTCTATTTCCATTCTCCTCTCATTTTTTTTCTAATTATGAATGTTGTGTGGTTTGTGGCAGGGGACTTCGATTTAAGGAGTTTTCAGCGTATAGCTATTTGGGTGGGGATGCTATTTGTTTCGATTAACGTCACTTCATGGGCAGTGAGGGTTGATAATCTTGATCAAGCGTTATCGAATATTAGCAGTACGCTGAGCTTTTTATCGATCTTGTATTTTGGCATAGTTGCATATCAGGTTGCCTTTAATGTTACTGATCCTGCTACTTCCATCTTACTAGTGATATTTTTTTCTTTTTTCTTGTCGCGTTATCAACATCTATACGGACGCCCAGGGGACCGGGTGATTATTCTTTTTATATTTTTTCTTGCATTGTCAGTAAACTCACGAATCGTACTACTGGCGCTTTTCTCAATACTGATTATATTTCTACTTCGAAATGGGCATATTAAGTCATTTTTGATTTGCGTTCTGCTATCATTTTTGGTGTTTGCTGCTGTTGTCAGATTCGCCCCAGCCTACCTAGGGCTTAACGGCGGAGACAATGCTCTTTTAGTGGGGGGCTACACGGTAAATACTTCAGGGAGATGGTATGCTTGGCAGTTAATGATTGAGTCGATTAGAGAGTCACCTTTCTTGGGGCATGGAACAGACTTAGCGCCTGAGCTCGTTGGTGTGGCGCGGTGGTCTCACCCCCACAATGACTACCTTAGATTGTTGCATCAGTGTGGTGCTATTGGTTTGATGGCATTCCTTATCTTCTTTATTCGTGCGCATCACAGGATTGCCAAGAGGGTTTATAGGGACATGTCCTCGCAAAGAAGAGTATTTCTGGACTCGAGCATATATGCTACCTCGGGGATTGCAATAGTTATGATTACAGATAATCCGCTTAGTTATAGCTATGTTATTTATTTTTTGGCTGTGCTAAACGCACTAGCTTACGCCATGTCTATGAGGGACGATTAGTTCGATTCGGTTTGCAGATTCGAGTTGATCTTTTTCAATAGCAATGAGCAAGTGGGCCTCGTTTTTGCCTTGATATAGATGTTGGTATTCGTTGTAAGTTTTGACTATATAAAATACAGTTTTAGGAAGATTTAATGGTGTCAAAAATACTAGTAACAGGTGGTTGCGGTTATATTGGCTCACACACAACGCTAGTGCTCCTCGAGGCCGGGTATGAAGTAGTCATATTGGACGATTTATCTAACAGTAAAGTGGAGCCTTTGGTTCGAGTAGAAAAGCTGACCGGGAAGTGCCCTGAACTTGTAGTAGGAGATATACGAGATAGAGGGACATTAACGGATATATTTCGAACACATAATATAGACGCGGTGATGCATTTTGCAGGCCTCAAGTCAGTAAAAGAGTCAACAGAGAAACCACTAGACTATTTTGACGTTAACGTGATAGGGACTCTTAGATTGCTGGAGTCAATGAATGAAGCTAACGTTTATAAGTTTGTGTTTAGCTCATCGGCGACAGTATATGGAAACCCCGAAACCATGCCTATTCGAGAATTGTTTCCATTGGCTCCCATGAGTCCATATGGAGTAACAAAGTCACATATTGAAGATACGCTAAGATGCTTGATTAGTTCTGATAAATCGTGGAGAGCGGCCATTCTAAGATATTTTAATCCTGCTGGAGCACATTATAGCGGCTACATTGGTGAGGATCCTTTAGGTTTGCCGAGCAACCTACTGCCATTCATTACTAAAGTGGCTGTGGGTAGGCTAGATAAGTTGTCTATATTTGGCAACGACTACGATACTCCCGATGGGACCGGCATTAGAGATTACATTCATGTTATGGACCTTGCGAATGGACATTTGAAAGCCTTAAAAGCGCTGGATAATCATCGGATAATCACATGCAACCTCGGTACTGGAGTAGGGCATTCGGTATTAGAGGTTATCAATATTTTTCAGCAAGTCACTGGAATAGCTATCCCGTATGAGATTAGACCTAAGCGTCCAGGCGATGTTGCAGAAAGCTACACCGATCCAGGCAGTGCTCAAAAGTTACTGAACTGGCGTGCAAGTCTGACTCTTAGAGATATTTGCAAAGACCATTGGCGTTGGCAAAATCTTAATCCTGATGGTTACTAAAATAAGTTTACTACTTTGTATTCTCAGTACATGTGATATGCAAAAACAATTGGAAGCCTGATATAAGGCTAACTTAGAATAATGAAATCGACTAATATGCAAGATATTGGGGACATTGATCGCGCGCCGGTAGTATTTTTTTGTTTCTGTAGAATAGATGAGACAATAAAGTCAATTGAAAGTTTAACTAACAATTATCTTGCTAAAGATACAAGGTTATACATATTTTCCGATGCAGCAAGGAATGCAGAGGAGAAGCCTTATGTTGACGCCGTGAGATCATATATACGTACTATTTCTGGTTTCAAAAGTATTGAAATATACGAAGCTAAGACAAACAAAGGGCTTGCTTCTTCGGTTATAGAGGGTGTAAGTGCGATCATATCCAGACATGGAAAGGTCATAGTAGTAGAGGATGATCTAGTAAGTTCCCCAAATTTTCTCGACTTTATGAATCAGGCTCTCGACCATTATAGGGGGCAACGTAAGATACTTTCTATATCAGGGTATTCACTCGATCTGAATAGCCTACCTCGACTTAGGGGTTTGGGTAGAGACATATATTTCGGGTATCGCGCCTCATCCTGGGGATGGGGGACATGGCGTGATCGGTGGTTTGAGGTTGATTGGGACTTGTCGTCTAGAGATTTACTGAAGAAAGATAGAAGTCTCAGCAGAAGATTCAAAAGAGGAGGGTCAGATATGCCTAAGATGTTGAATAATCAGCTATCTGGAAGAATAGACTCTTGGGCAATTCGCTTCTGTTTTCATCAAGCGTATCATGATCAGCTGACCGTTTTTCCGTGCTCATCCAAGATCGAATCTATCGGATTCGGTGGTCGTGCAACTCATACATTTTCAGAGAAGAGATTTCAAACTGAGTTGGATGTGGGTGATCAGCGCGAATTCGTTTTCGAGGAAGCCGTATATGTGGACCCGGTGTTGGCTGCGGAATTTAGGAGTAATTTCTCTTACTGTAATCGACTAATGAATCGGATAAGAAGCTCTTTAAATAGAGCCTTATGCAATTGCAGGGCATAGTAGATAGGTTTATAGTTCTTATGAGAGTTTTGCTTGTTCACAATTACTATGGTTCCGGATCTCCCTCTGGAGAGAACGTTGTATTTGAAGCTGAGAAGGATCTGTTAGAGAAGAATGGAGACACTGTATTCACATTTACAAGGCACAGTGATGAGCTTAAAAAATCAAGAATTCTGGGCTACTTACAGGCCTCAATGTGCGTGCCCTGGAACTACAAATCCGCAAGAGATATTCAAAAAGACGTAGAGAGAATTGAGCCAGACATCGTACATGTTCATAATTCATTTCCCCTAATTTCCCCTTCAGTATTCCACGCTTTGGATAAGAAAGTACCAAAGGTGCTGACTCTACATAACTTTAGGCTACTTTGCCCTGCTGCTATTCCGGTTAGGGATGGAAAAGTCTGCACAAGATGTATGGATGAGCGATCTGTAGTTCCCTCATTACGATATGGGTGTTACCGAGGTAGTCGTTTGGCTACACTACCCTTGGCCATAAATGTTGGCTTGCATAGGTCGTTAGGAACTTGGCAGGACAAGGTCGATGCATTCGTAGCGCTTACAGAATTTCAGAAAGAAGCGATGGTAAAAGGTGGGCTTCCGATTGGGAAATTGTATGTCAAACCAAATTTCTATTCGGGTTCACCTAAAGTGGTCCCTATGATCAACAGATCAAATGATATTGTGTATGTTGGTCGTTTGAGCAGTGAGAAAGGACTCAATACTTTAGTTCGGGCCTGGAAAAAATGGGGCGAAGCCGCGCCTAGAATCAAGATCGTCGGTGACGGTCCTATGAAAGCTGAGTTAGAGCTGCTCTCAAAAGGGGCAAATATTGAATTTCTTGGACAGCTTTCTGGAGATGCGGCACAGCAAGAAATTTCTCTTGCAAGACTATTGATACTTCCATCTGAGTGTTTTGAAGGCTTTCCTATGGTACTTAGAGAAGCGTTCGCGTTTGGGACGCCTGCAGTTGTTTCGAACCTGGGGCCCTTGCCATCAATAGTTAGCGACGATATTAATGGAGTGGTGTTTGAGGCTGGAAATGCTGCGTCTTTGCTAAGTAGTCTGATTCCTTTAGTAAGTAACTTAGATAAACTAGATAAGATGTCACTAAACGCGAGAAAATCATTTGATATGTATTATAACGAAGAGATTAACTATAAAACGTTGATGCATATCTATTCTAAAGCGATAGATTCATTTCGTGATGGCGTCAATCACATAACGTAATCGGCGTTACTTGCATACAGGAATTGTCAAAAGGCTTGTTTCACTATGTACAAAACCCAAGGCGCTATTAAATTCAATGAAGCCGAAGTATCTGGTGTGAAATTCACGATTCTTGACAAATTTAGCTACAGAGAGTTCATGACTCACGTTGGTCAAATAGGATTTAGGGTTTGCGTCGTGAATGCTAGGGCGCTGTATAGCGCACAGCATGACAAGTCTTACAAAGAACTCTTGAACTCAGCAAGCATAGTTGTTTCAGACGGCGTGCCAATATACAAGATCTTAAAATGGAGAGGCTATCGTGACTTGATGCGCAAACGAGGAATTGATCTGTTTTTCGATTTTTTGTCAGATAGGGATATTGCGGAAAAAAAGCACTTGTTTCTGGGTACTAATATAGAGACATTGAGAAAAGTTAGAGAGGCCCTCAAGGCGGGGGGACTTTTGCCGGAGCAAGCTATGTTTGAACCGTTACCGTATGGGGATACTGAAACAGTATTGAGTGAGCTGGATTTGACGAAAATACAGAATTTTGCCCCTGATGTTGTTTGGGTCAGTTTAGGTGCCCCTAAACAGGACGTCATTGGTCGATATCTCCATCAGCAAATTGGGTTTGCAACAGTTGCTGGCGTAGGCTTAGTCTTTGACTATGTGGCGGGAAATGTAAGAAAGCCGCCAGAATTCGTCTCAAGAATGGGGTTCGAATGGCTGTTTAGGATTTTTACCCAAACAAAAAGAACGGTTTTTTTTATTAAACCATTCTTTTTCATACTTGGTGAGTTGATCCAAGCGGGCGTCAAAAATTTAGTCGGCAAGAAGGGGGAGCGATGAGTATCACGATTCTTGGCGACATATGTCCCGCAAGGCTAGTTGAGATTTCCGATAAGGGGGTGGTGTGCAAGGATCTTTTGTCTACCCTCTCCAAGAGCTATGTGGTAGCTAACTTGGAAGCTCCAATCGCCGACAAATTGAATGAAGAGCTAGATCATCTTGTATTTCAAGGTAAAGCTGAATTTCTTGATCAATTGAAATTTGTTGACATGTTTTGTCTTTCTAACAACCATATCAATGATTTAGGGGATAATGGTATTGAGCATACATTCGATTCTCTAAATACCAGAGGATTTTCCCACAATGGCATATTTACAAGTCAGTACAGTCCGGGGACGTTTGGGAATGTATCGTTTATATTTGCCTCTGATATGATGAACGTTCCATTTGAGTCGGATTCGGCGTTCAAATATTTGTATATGTTCTCTGAACAAGTTGACTCTATAGTCGCCGATGAGGCGAATAAGGGCAGGTTTGTTGTTTTATATTTACATACAGGGTTACTTTTTTGTCGTTTGCCAAGTCCCAAAATCAGGGAGCGAATCTACCAGTTAATCGATTCTGGAGCTGGTCTCGTCGTTACAACTCACAGCCATTGTTTTGGGGCAGTCGAAGAGTACGGCCAGTCTGTTATTTGCTATAACCTTGGTGATTTTCTTATGGACGGACAGTCGATGCGCCGTCGCAGATCTATGGCACTTGAGTTTTTCCCGCCAAATGTTGATAGAGAGCCTCTTACTTATAATATTAGATTCTTAGAGAATCGTGATTTTCATGTGAGTGAAGCTTCTGGAATTACTAAATTGAGATGTCAGCTAAGTTTTTGGTCTTGCCGTGTCCTTCTGAAACTTCCACTTAGCGTATATTCAGCACTTTTTAATTTTATATACCGGATAAGTATCATTTCCCATGTCACATCTACGCTGGCTTTTATTCTCCGCTCACGTGGGATTAAAGGGACTTTGGCTGTCCTTTCACGGCGAAAGGATGAGGTGCTGCGATATTTTTCATGGATAGGCAGAGATCGGAGGGAGTCGTCGACGGATTATGATGCAATCGAAAGTGATCGTAAAAAAGTCACAACTAGAGAACTACGTTAACATGTATAAAAATGTTGTGTACGAGCGACCCTCTAAACTATCTTACTTTAGAAAAGTAGTAGGATCTTTATTGCGCTGGAGAGTATGGGGCTACTTTGTTTCATGTCTTGCATACTGGTTGGTTAATTTTGTACTTCCTAGGGCCCAGATTGAAAAGGGTAAGAATACCAACGTGCATCCCACTACCTTGTTGCGGCACGCTGAACGAATTGTTATTGGAGATAATACACTTATAAATCATGGTAATGTAATACAAGCAGGGAAGGTCAATGCTCGGATATTAATCGGCAACTTTGTTCACACTGGACCAAACGTAATGATGTTTGCTTACAATCACAGATTTGAGACCGGTACGCCCTCAAAAGTGCAAAATTATGATGAGGCCGATATCGTAATTGGAGATGACGTTTGGATTGGAGCTGGCTCAATAATTCTTGCAGGAACGGAGATTGAAAACGGAGTTGTTATTGCCGCAGGTTCAGTCGTCAAAGGCAAGCTCAGTTCAAATTCGGTTTACGCTGGCGTTCCGGTAAAGCTTATAGGTCAGAGAGAGAAGTATGAATGACAGAGCCATTTTTTTGCTAGGAGCAGAGACCCCTCAAGTTCTCTACTGTATTGATTCATTGAGGTGTTCAGGTTTTGATCTTGTGTGTGTGGGCCAGGGTTCAGTTTTCTATAGCTCATTTAACAAGTACGTTAGGCGAAACATCAAGCTAGGCATTGGTAGTGCTACTCTGCACACAGAAAAATTTTTAACTTGCTTGTCGGAATACAAAACAGCATTGATTTACCCACTCAACGAGCATTATTTGGAGATGTTGATTGCTGATCATTCTGCTTTTCCCGAAAATGCAGCTGTTATCATGCCCGACCCAGTCAGTGTGTCGCTGGTTTCAGATAAAGCTAACTTTATAGAACTTTGTAGAGAGCTCAATGTTCCAACTTTGCCGTCTTGCAGATTGACTGCTCATACGACTATAGAATGTTTGCAGAGGAATGGGATTAGCTTTCCTGTGATTCTAAAGCCAAATCGGGGAAGTGGTGCGAGAGGATTTAAAATTGTGAAAAGCGAGAATGAATTCTCTCAAGAGGATATCGGCAGTTACCGTGACTATCATGTTCAGAAGTATGTGTCCAAGTCCGAACAGTATAAATATTCAGCGAGCTGTCATAATGGCAAAGTTATTAACTCTGTTGTACTACATAAAATAAGATACTTTCCTGTGTCGGGAGGAAGCTGTACATACGGTGACATGATTGATAATCGCGAGATTAGTGATATGTGCGCTAAAGTTATTGAAAACGTTAATTGGAGTGGCGTTATTGATTTTGATCTAATTTCAGATTCTGATGATAGTCTTTATCCTATTGAGATTAACCCTAGGTTACCTGCGTGTTCGAAATATACCAAGTGTGTGGGAGTAGATTTGGTTCAAGATATTTTTGCTGAGTTCGTTGGAGTTAGAGAGGCAGGTATTATTGGAAAAAAGAGCGACTCAGTACATTTCATTACTCTGGATTTTGCTCGCGCGATCTATCTGTTGTCAAAGGGTAGTTTTGATGGGCTTAAAAATTTTTTGATCTCTTTGAACGCTAACACTGAGAAAGTTGACTATTATTCTAATTTCCCATCGTCAATATGTGTTGCTATTTTGGTACAAATTTCTAAGATGTTGGATATTAAATTTTTGAGAAAAAAATTTTCTAATCGCCCCCAAAAATAGTTCACTTCGCATATCTATTCTGGAGATATGAATTGAAGATCCTTACATTCGACCTTGAAGAGTGGTTTCATTTGCTTGATGTGCCTAGTATCAAAGGTCCTGATACATGGCGTTGTTATGCGCCTCGTTTTGTAGATAATACGCGTAGAATAATTGAGATGCTCGAGCGCCATGATCTGAAAGCGACGTTCTATTGTTTAGGTTGGATTGCGGATCAATATCCTACCCTAATTAGAGAGCTGTCTGAGAAAGGACACGAGATCGGGTGTCATTCTTATTCGCACACTCTTGCGTATCAACAATCTCCTGATGAGTTTAGGGCTGACTTGATAAAGTCGATGGCTAGTATATCTGAGGCAACAGGTAAGCCCGTCGAATCATACAGAGCACCTGGTTTTTCTGTTACTGAAAATAATCTCTGGGTGTTCGATATATTGTGTGAGGTGGGGATTAGATACGATTCTTCCATATTCCCAAGTGATAGGGCACATGGTGGTATCTTGTCTTTTGGGGTTAAGAAGCCTTGCCATATTAGTACGCTGTTAGGTAACAAGATAATCGAGTTGCCGATTAACACCACGAGTATCTTAGGTAGAGAGTTTGTGTTTTCAGGTGGAGGTTACTTTAGAATATTGCCTTACCCTGTCTTGAAATTTTTGTTTGGGAGTAAAGACTATGTCATGACATACTTCCATCCCCGAGACTTTGATCCAGAGCAGCCAGTAATACCGGGACTTTCTTTATTTCGTCGGTTCAAAAGCTACGTAGGTTTAAAGGGCGCTAGCAGGAAACTGTCAAAATTGTTTGGTCAGTTTAAGTTTGTCGATTCCAGAACATTTATTCAGGCGAGTAATGTTGACGAGTGGGCAGTTGTCGATCTGAATGAGATTAAGTCTTGCAGATGATTCATTTTTCTATAGAGTGTTTTGGGTCGCAAGGCTGGAATAGAACCGCCACGCGAGAGAGGCTGCATTATTTAATTGACCTCCACTGGAGTTAATGGCTAATTAGAATGACCCACTTGAGAGTGCGTCAAAACTATTCGCCGTTGACAACTGGCTACTAGGGGGTGCTACAAATCTGTTTCAAGTATTAAGGAGGAACAATGCCAGCATTCGCTCTAACGCACCTCCAGCGCCTCGAAGCTGAGTCCATCCACCTCATACAAGAGGTCGTCGCTGAAGCCGAACGGCCAGTGATGATGTATTCAATCGGCAAGGACAGCGCGGTGATGTTGCACTTGGCTCGGAAGGCCTTCTATCCAGCGCCACCGTCATTTCCACTGCTGCATGTAGACACAACCTGGAAGTTCCGGGATATGTATGCCATGCGTGAGAGCTCTGCCAAAAAGGCCGGCATGGAACTGCTAGTGTGGCAGAACCCGGATGCCAAAGCACAGGGTATCAACCCCTTCGATCATGGCTCAGCATTGCATACCGATATGTGGAAGACCCAGGGCCTGAAGCAGGCGCTGGATCATTACGGCTTTGATGTTGCCTTTGGCGGCGCACGTCGGGACGAGGAAAAAAGCCGGGCCAAGGAGCGCATGCTCAGTTTCCGCAGTGCCGGGCACCGCTGGGACCCGAAGGTGCAACGTCCCGAGCTGTGGCACCTGTATAACGGCTTAAAAGGCCCGGGTGAATCGATCCGGGCCTTCCCATTGTCAAACTGGACTGAGCTGGATATCTGGCAGTACATTCTGCTGGAAGACATTCCCATCGTGCCGCTGTATTTTGCCAAAGAGCGGCCGGTCGTTGAGCGGGGCGGTACGCTGATCATGGTGGATGATGAGCGCATGCCTTTGCATAAGGGCGAACAGCCCGTGATGAAAAAAGTCCGCTTCCGTACGCTGGGCTGCTACCCATTGTCCGGCGCCGTGGAGTCCACGGCGGAAACCCTCACTGATATCATCCAGGAGATGCTGCTGACTCGCACCTCTGAACGGCAGGGGCGCATGATTGATCATGACCAGAGCGCATCCATGGAAAAGAAAAAGCAGGAGGGTTACTTCTGATGGCCCATGTATCGGATCTGATTGCTGGCGATATCGCTGAATACCTCCAGCAACACGAGAACAAGACTCTGCTGCGTTTTATTACCTGCGGCTCGGTTGATGACGGTAAATCCACTCTAATCGGCCGTCTGTTGTACGACTCCAAGATGCTGTTTGATGACCAGCTTGCGGCCATGGAGTCTGACTCCAAACGCTGGGGTACCCAGGGCGGTGGAGTCGATTTTGCCTTGCTGGTGGATGGGCTTGCAGCGGAGCGTGAGCAGGGCATCACCATTGATGTTGCCTACCGTTTTTTCTCCACCGATCAGCGCAAGTTTATTGTTGCTGACACCCCCGGGCACGAGCAATACACCCGCAACATGATCACTGGCGCGTCCACTGCGGATGTGGCGGTCATTCTGATTGATGCGCGCAGAGGCATTCTGACGCAAACGCGACGGCACAGCTTTCTGGTGAGCCTGATCGGCATCAAGCAGATTGTGCTGGCAGTGAACAAGATGGATCTGGTCGGTTTTGACCAGGCCACTTTTGATGCCATTGTGGAAGAGTATCGGGGCTTTGCTGTACAAATAGGTCTGCAGGACATCACCGCGATACCGCTGTCAGCGCTGGATGGCGACAACATGATTTCGCGCAGCGAGCGGACGCCCTGGTACAAAGGGCCGACCCTGATGGCGTATCTTGAAACTTGTGAGGTGGATGCCACACATTTGCAGGCGCATCCGATGCGCTTGCCCGTTCAGTGGGTTAACCGGCCCAATCTGGATTTCCGTGGTTTCAGCGGCATGTTGACCAGTGGGCAAATACGACCGGGGGACCGGGTGCGCATCCAGCCTTCAGGCAAGGAAAGTACGGTTAAACGTCTGGTGGCCATGAACGGTGACCTGGACGTGGCGGTGGCCGGGCAAAGTGTGACAGTAACACTGGCCGATGAGGTAGATGTGTCTCGCGGAAATGTCATTTCCGCGGCAGATAGCCCAGCAGAAGTGGCTGACCAGTTTGAATGCCATATTGTCTGGATGGCCGATCAGCCGATGTATGTGGGTCGGCCCTATCGTTTGAAGATAGGCGCGCAACTGGTGAACATGAATATCACCGCGCTCAAGCACAAGGTGAACGTCAATACCATGGAGCATGTTGCGGCGACGGAACTGGCGCTGAACGAGATTGCCGTGTGCAACATCAGCCTGGACCGGCCGGTAGCCTTTGAACCGTATGATAACAACCGGGAGATGGGCGGCTTTATTATGATAGACCGCCAGACCGAGCAGACGGTCGGGGCGGGCATGATCCATTTTGCCCTGCGTCGTTCGCAGAATATCCATCATCAGCATTTTGATATTGACATGGCGGCACGCGCTGCGCAGAAAGGCCAGGCGCCAGTCGTGCTATGGTTTACAGGTCTGTCGGGTGCAGGCAAATCGACGATTGCCAACCATGTTGAACGACAGCTGTTTGCGATGGGGCGGCACTCCTACCTGCTTGATGGTGACAATGTGCGCCATGGCCTGAACCGGGATCTGGGCTTTACCGATGCTGACCGGGTGGAGAATATCCGCCGCGTGTCAGAAGTCGCCCGCCTGATGATTGATTCAGGTTTGATTGTGTTAACGGCGTTTATCTCACCGTTTCGGGCTGAACGTATTCAGGCCAAACAGACCATTGGCGCTGAAAACTTCTATGAGATCTACATTGATACGCCACTGTCTGTTGCAGAGGAGCGTGATGTCAAAGGGCTGTATAAAAAGGCCCGAAGTGGCCAGTTGAAGAACTTTACCGGCATAGACTCCCCATACGAGGTGCCCGCGGCACCATCGTTGACAGTGTTTACCGAGAACGAAACTGCGGAGCAGAGCGCAGCGAAAGTGGTTGCGTTTTTGCAGGAGAAGGGAATCGTTTGATTCACGTTTCCGGTGCCCTATGGATGCTTCACAATTATTCATTGCCTTTGTACTGATAGCCCTGATCGCTCTGCTGATCTGGGGCCGCTATCCCGTGGCCTCGGTTTTCTCTGCCGCAGCGTTTCTGTTTTTCATCACTGGCCTGATTGACTTTGCCAATCTGTCCCAGCAACTGATCAATCCTGGATTGGTGACTGTGGTGCTGCTGATGCTGGTAGCCTCGGTACTGGACAAGGTGCGTTTGCTGGAGACCTGGACACACAGGATTGTGCAGGGGCCTTACCGTTGGGCATTGGTCAAACTGATAGGCCTGGTGGGACTGCATTCAGCATTTCTGAATAACACAGCAGTGGTGGCTTCGCTCATCGGGCCACTGCGCGCAGCCTGCAAGGGTCGGGCACCACGGTTGTTGTTGCCGTTGTCATACGCGGCGACCCTGGGTGGCATGATGACGCTGATTGGCACGTCCACCAACCTGTTGGTGGGTGGTTTTGTGGTTGGCGCCGGATTGCCGGCGTTGTCGCTGTTTGCGCCGCTGTCCTTGGGTATACTCCTGTTTTTGGCTTGCGCGCTGGTCATGGTGTTGCTGTATCCGTTGTTGTTGAAAGACGCCGAGGTGCAGGAACCTTTGCGTGAGGATTACCTGATTGAGGCTGTTGTTACCGCTGACTCACCGCTGGTCGGGCGCACGGTAGAGAACAACGGACTGAACAAACTGGATGCGTTGCAGTTGGTGGAAATAGTTCGACCGGAACAATTGATTGCACCGGTCAGGCCGCAGCAGATGATCCGTGCAGGCGATGTATTCGTCTTTGCAGGGGACGTCAGTCGTCTGGATTTACTGGCGCAGTTTCAGGGGCTGGAAATTGATGGGCATGTCGATGGTGTGCCAACCAGTAACCTATTGGAAGTGATGGTCAGTGGTGAGTCAATGCTGGTCAATAAACGTCTGCGCACCATCGATTTTCGCACGCAGTTTGATGCTGCCCTGGTCGCAGTACGACCCGCGCGCGTGCGTTTTGACACCCGGCCTGGAGTCATGCGCGGACACCAACCGGAGCGCTTGCAGGCAGGGGACATGCTGGTGTTGGCCGTTGGCCGTGACTTCCAGTCGCGCAATAACCTGGCGCGTAATTTCATACCTGTATCACGGCCCATTGTGTCCAAGTACACGAAGCCCTGGAAAGGCATATTGGCATTGACGACTTTTCTGGGAACCATCGTTGGTGCGGCGCTGGATTGGTATCCCTTTGTCAATGGTCTGATCTGTCTGCTGGTACTGTATCTGGCGACCGGTTTGGTCCGAGCCGGCGAACTTCGCCGCAGTGTGCCATGGCAATTGATATTCACAATTGGTTCCGCTTTGGTTGTCAGTCACGTACTGACCAGTAGCGGGTTGGCTATGTTGATGGCAAACAGCGCATTAACAGCCCTTGGCGATAACCCCCGTGTGGCTGTTGTGGTTGTCCTGCTGATGACGGCGCTACTGACCGAGATGATGACCAACAATGCCGCAGCCGCATTGATGTTCCCGATTGCACTCAGTGCATCAATATCGCTGGACGTTGGCCACATGCCGTTTGTCATGGCCGTCATCTACGGCGCCAGCGCCTCTTTTTTGACCCCCCATGGTTACCAGACCAATCTGATGGTGATGTCGCCCGGCGGCTACCGTCCGCTTGACTACCTGCGCGCCGGCTTCCCCGTCTCGCTGGTCTACCTGGGCCTTGCCGCTTATCTCATACCCACCTTCTTTAGCTTCTAGAAAAGGGGACGGAGGATATTTTGATAGATCAACAAACGTTATTGGACGAAGTCATTCACATTGCCCGCCAGGCGGGCGATGTAATCATGAACATCTACGCCACAGATTTTACCGTGCGCGGCAAGGATGACAGCTCACCTGTGACAGAGGCTGACGAGAAAGCCGAGGCTGTGATTCTGGCGGCTCTGCGTCAACTGACACCGGATATACCAATTGTTGCTGAAGAAGCTGCCGCCGCCGGTGAGATTGTTGAACCGGGTGACGTATTCTGGTTGGTTGATCCTCTGGATGGCACAAAGGAGTTCATCAACAAAAATGGTGAGTTCACTGTCAATATTGCCTTGATTCGCAATGCAGCACCTGCGCTGGGAGTTGTCTACGCGCCGGCGATTGAACGTTTGTTTGCGGGTGTGGTTGGCCAGGGAGCGTTTGTAGAGGAGGGCGCAGAGCGCAGAAACATCAGCGTCAGGCAAGTGCCAGAGGCAGGGTTTACTGTAGTGGCCAGCCGTTCACATGGCGACCCTGAGGCACTTAAGGCGTTTATGGGAGGCAAGCCTGTGGCTGAATTGCGCAACGCCGGCTCGTCACTAAAAATCTGTCTGGTGGCAGCCGGTGAAGCCGATCTTTATCCGCGTCTGGGCCGTACCATGGAGTGGGATATTGCTGCGGGTCATGCTGTTGCAAGTGCGGCAGGGGGCAGGTTGACTACGTTGGACGGTGTGGAGATGGGGTACGGTAAACCGATCTTTGAGAATCCGCATTTTGTGGTTTGGGGTGCAGGCTGAAACTTGGGGTACAAACCATTACTTCAGTTTGGAAATCAAGTCCGCCCAAACGTATCTTCAAACCGCACAATATCATCCTCCCCCAGATAACTGCCGCTCTGCACTTCAATCAGTTCCAGCGGTAACTTCCCCGGATTGGTCAGCCGATGCACATCCCCCAGCGGAATGTACACTGACTGGTTTTCTGTCAGAATCGATTCCTTCTCTCCCACCTGTACCCGCGCGGTGCCTGACACCACGACCCAGTGTTCGGCGCGGTGGTGATGCATTTGCAATGACAGCGAGGCGCCGGGTTTCACTGTAATGCGCTTGACCTGGTACCGCTCACCACAGTCAACGCTGTCGTAACTGCCCCAGGGGCGGTGTACTTCGCGGTGGAACAGGTGCTCGTCTCTGTCACTGTTGGCAATCTGGTCCACGGCCTGTTTGACGTTCTGTACCTGATCCTTGTGGGCCACCAGCAGGGCGTTGGGCGTGTCGATGATCACCAGATCGTCTACGCCAATGGTCACCATCAGTTTGTTATTGTTGTTCCCGTTCTTGTGATAATTGAGCAGCAGCGAGTTGTTGGTGCCAATCCTGATCACATCCCCAAGGGCCGCGGTGTGCTGCTCATCCTTTTCCAGAATTTCCCAGATGGCGCTCCAGCTGCCAATGTCATTCCAGCCGGCATCCAGCGGCACTACCTGCACGTGCTGACTTTTTTCCATCACTGCATAGTCAATGGAGTCTGACGGGCAGCGCTCGAATGCATCGGCGTCTATGCGGATAAAATCCAGATCCTGTTTGGCGTTGTCAAAGGCCTGGCGACAACTGTCCACCATGTCTGGCTGTGTCTGCTGCAGGGCGTTCAGGTATACGGCAGCCTTGAACACAAACATGCCGCTGTTCCACAGGTAGTTGCCGCTGGCCAGATACTGTTCTGCTGTGGCCAGCGAAGGCTTCTCCACAAAGCGCACCACCGCCCGGGGACGTAGGTTTGCTGCGTCGCCTTTGGTGCGGTCCCGCTCCCCTTGATCTTGATCAAAGCTGACCTCAGTGGTCTCAATATACCCATACCCGGTTTCCGGGTGCGTGGGCACGATACCAAAGGTGATCAGTTCGTCTCCGGCCGCTGCGGCCTGCACGGCGCTGTCCAGGGCCTGATTGAACGCTGCCTGGTCACCAATTACATGATCTGCCGGAAACACGGCAATGATGGCCTGGGGGTCAATCTCCAGCGCCTTGAGCGCGGCCAGTGCGATGGCCGGCGCGGTGTTTTTGGCGGTCGGCTCCAGCAGAATGGCGGCGGGTTTGATGCCGATGCTGTGCAGCTGCTCGGCCAGCATAAAGCGGTGATCCTCATTGCACACCACAATGGGCGCAGCCAGGTGCTGCACGCGCAGGGCGGTTGCCTGCAGCAGGGTGTGCTCGCCACCGGTCAGCCGGTGAAACTGCTTGGGGTAGTGCTTGCGCGACAGCGGCCACAACCGTGTGCCGGAGCCACCGGAGAGGATGACGGGGATTACGTTTTGCATGCAGCGTCCTTGGTGTTTCCAGTTGGCGCAGAGTGTAGCAAGGGGCGGGGGGATGGTCTATAACCTGATTGGGTCAGTGGCGAGATGTTCTTAAGTGGACTATACACTCTATGTGACCACTCTGTTATGCTTTGATATACAAAATTAACCATGTATATCCATCACTGCCGGAGTCTGAAAATGCAAGTGTCTAAATGGGGGAACAGCCTGGCGATTCGCATTCCTGCCTCTGTGTCTGAGGCTCTGCAACTTAAAGAGGGCGATGACATAGAAGTTGTTGTGACCGGCTCGCGACTGTTCGAGATTCGCCGTCAGCCTTCGCGTGATGAGCTGCTGGCGCAACTTAAGGCATACCGTGGACGTTTGCCTGCTGATTTTATTTTTGACAGGGAAGATGCCAATGAGCGCGGAACGGAGATTTCTTGATACCAATATCTTGCTGTATCTGCATTCTGCCGATGCGGTGAAGGCTGAGCGCGCGCTGGCACTCGTTGGTGAGGGAGGATTGGTGAGTGTGCAGGTTCTGAATGAACTGACGCATGTGTTGCGTCGCAAGTTTTTGTACTCCTGGGCTGAGATTAATCACGTGCTGGACGTCACCGAGCGGTTGCTGCAGGTGGAACCCTTGACGCTGGAGGTTCACCGGCAGGGGCGTGCGCTGGCAACCCGTTATAGTCTGAGTGTTTACGATGCCATGGTAGTGGCCTCCGCTCTGCAGGCGGATTGTCAGGTGCTGTATTCAGAGGATATGCAGCATGGGTTGCGGCCAGGTGCTGGTTTGCGTGTGGTGAATCCGTTTGTCTAGGCCTGCCTTGACTTGTAGATAGAGGTCAAGGAGGGCCGAATAATGATTCAGGCAGCAACCAGGCCAAAGCGCACGGCCAGTGGCGCCTTCTTTTCCCCCATGAATTGATGCAGGGATTTCAGGCTGCCGGATGCGCCAGTTTAGGCCACAAATCGCATTCATGAGACCGATGTCCAAAAACAGCAATTTGTAGACCTTGTCATCCATTTCCGCCTGCAGTGGCAAACCATTGCAGTGGCTGTGCACCACTTTTGCTAGTACGCGCGCCATGCATAGACGAATGAGCGTGTGATACTGAGACCTACTAAGTTGATTTGCCATTAAGTGTACATTTAGACTATTATCATATAGTCTTTTTGTATACTTGATGACGATATGAACAAAGCCACTGCTATCGAAAGAATGAATGCCTGGAGCCGAAAAGGGCGCTACGTGTTCCTGGTGCAGGACCTGGCCAAGATTTTTCATGAAGACAGTCCCAAGACCTTCAAGGAGGGGCTGCAGCGGCTGACCAAAGCCGGGGTCTTTGAGCGTGCCTGCAGGGGGGTGTACCTGTATGCTTACGCTCAGAGCAGGGACAGCTTTGTGCTGGAACATATTGCCAAGGCACTGCGCAGGGGGTTCTACAACTATATCAGCCTCGAATCGGCGCTTTCCGAAGCCGGGGCGATTTCCCAGATTCCCCTGGACAGGCTGACGGTGATGACCACGGGCCGCAAAGGGGAGTACCGGACGCCCTACGGGGTCATTGAATTCACCCACACCAAGCGCCCTGAAATGGAGATTCTCGACGATGTTTATTCAGCCGCGCGCCCACTGAAAGTGGCGACACTGAAAACCGCACTGCGCGACCTGAAGCGCGTGGGTCGCAATACTCACTTGCTGGACTGGGAGGTGTTGAATGAGCAGGGTTAACCTGGACGAACTGGTTGAACTGGCCGTGGCGCAAAACAATGCCGCTGCCATGCGTCCCGTCGTTGTCAAGGAGCTGCTGCACTACGACATTCTGTTTGCCCTGGACAAGGCCGGATTGTTAAAGAATCTGGTGTTCCAGGGTGGCACGTCGTTGCGTTTATGTTATGGCTCGAACCGGTTCAGCGAAGACCTGGATTTTGTCGGTGGCAAGGCGTTTGGCGCCAATGAACTGGCCCCGATCAAGGACTGCATCGAGGACTACCTGGGCAAACGTTACGGCCTGGAGGTCAGCGTCAAGGAACCAAAGCAGCTTCGCGAGCAACCGGAATACAGGGGCGTCAACGTTGACAAGTGGCAGGTATCGGTCACCACGGCCCCGGAACAAAAATCCATTCCCCGGCAGCGTATCAAGATCGAGATTGCCAACATCGAGGCCTATACCTCTGAAACCATGGCCCTGCAGGCCAACTATGAATTCCTGCCTGATGGCTATGCGGACACCCTGCTGAGAGTGGAAACCCTGGATGAGATCATGGCCGACAAACTGATCTCGCTTGCGAACACGGAAAAATACATCCGCCACCGTGACATCTGGGATTTGCGCTGGCTGAAGCAAAAAGGCGCGGCAGTGAATGGCAGGCTGGTCACCCTCAAGATAAGCGATTACAAAATTGATGATTACGCTGGCAAAGTCGCCCGCATGCAGGCAATGCTGCCGGAAATAATCCACGGCGATGCTTTCAGGAATGAAATGAAGCGCTTTATTCCGATTACCGTACAGGAGAGCACGCTTGCCAAAGCTGAGTTCTATCCTTTCCTGACCAAGGAAGTAACCCGTCTGTATGACCAGGTGTTGCGTCACCTGTCAGCCCCGGGGGAGGGAGAGAGCCCGGAATTCGTGATGTAGCTGACACGGAGGCGGTCTACGTTCCCAGGGCGGGGTAGTGGCGCGCCTCACCCCAGCCACTGCCGCAATTTCTCCGCATGCCCGCGCGCCAGCGCAAGAATCTGATCCATCATCTGGTGGCTCTGAGGCCATGCGTGCGTTTTGATTATGTATTGATGGATCTTGGTTTCGAAGATGCTAAAGAGTTGACTGCGAAAGCTGCGCTTACCTTGAAACTCAATCAGTTGCTCGAGCGCCGAGGACTGAACCAGATGGAAGCTGCCGCGATTACGGGTATGACTCAGCCGAAAGTGTCCCAGGTACGCCGCTACAAGCTGCAGAACATTTCGCTAGAACGGTTAATGCAAGCGCTGGTGTCGCTGGACCAGCATGTAGAAATTGTTGTACAACCCGTGCAGGCGTTCGAACATATGCCTTGCATAGGTTTGCAAATTAAGCCTACACTACAGACTCCCATCTGCTATAACCAAGGTATGTTTATGCGTACTGTTTCAATTTTTCGAAATGGCAAGAATCAGGCCGTGCGTCTGCCCAAGGATATGGAATTTGAAGGCATCACGGAGCTGGAGATTATCCGTGAAGGCGATGCCGTCATTTTGCGGCCTGCCCGGCCGGGATGGTTGTCATTGGCAGATTTGCCGGCAGCCGATACGGACTTTCTTGAGCAGCGACCTGTGGTGGTGGACGACGAAGGACGATTCACGCTGTGACGACATACATGCTGGACACCTGCATTTGTTCTTACATCATGCGCGAACGTCCGGTTGCCGTGCTTGAACGACTGGCAAGTGAGGTGAATCGGCATAACCGTATTGTGGTTTCTGCCATAACCTATGCCGAAATGCGCTACGGTCAGATTGGCAGGAAGGCTTCTGCCAGGCACAAGGAGCGGGTTGATGAGTTTGTGGGGCGCCTGAACGCTGTATTACCGTGGGATCAGGCGGCGGTGGATGCTGCTGTGGGTGTTAAGTCTGAACTCAGTCGGGCGGGGCAGCCGATTGGTCCAAACGATATCGCCATCGCCGGACATGCTATCGCTGCTGACTGTATTCTGGTCACCAACAATGCGCGTGAGTTCGCCCGGGTCGATGGCTTGAGTTGGGAGGATTGGGTTTAGGGGGGGGCAATCAATTGATAAATCGAATTTCATGGATCATAATGACCAGCATGGTCATGCTGGTGTGTGAGGGCGGCTACAAGAGGCAATTATGGTAACTGAGACAAGCGCAGTGAA
Source organism: uncultured Pseudohongiella sp. (assembly GCA_963974875.1). GTDB lineage: Bacteria > Pseudomonadota > Gammaproteobacteria > Pseudomonadales > Pseudohongiellaceae > Pseudohongiella. Next base: position 143,599 of record CAXBER010000008.1, read on the forward strand.
ATTTCGACAGAATCTGGGTGAGATGCTCAATCAGGTGCAATATCGCCACGATAGTGTTGTTATCAACAAGGATGGCAAACCTGTGGCGGCCCTGATCGACGCGCGCCTGTTTGCGCGGATACGGCGGATGCAGGCGCGGTTTGATACGCTTGCCGGTCGGCTCGAGAAGGGGTATGCAAAAGTACCCGAAGCTGAAGGTCTCACCGAAATCGAGCAGGCTATCCATGATGAGAGACGCCAACGTTAGGTAGCAGCGGAGTATCAGGGATGGCAACGCTGAGGGTGGTATTGGATACCAACGTGATTCTGTCTGGTTTGGCATACCCTGGCAGTGCGCCGGGGAAAATCATGCAGGCCTGGCGTGCTGGAGCAATAGAGGTGTTCCTGTCAGATTTTATTCTGGAGGAACTGCGCCGGGTTCTGCCACGTTTGCGTCATCGCCATGGGCTTGATAATCAGGAGATTGATGATCTTGTAGACATCCTGTCATTCCAGGCTGAATTGGTCGTGCCGCAAGCGGTTCCGGCTGACACCATTCGCGATGCTGATGATCTGCCTGTTCTGGGTACTTTTATGGCGGCACAGGAAACATTTGCTGCTGACTACCTGGTGACCGGGGACAAGGATCTGCTGTCAGTGGCCGGGAGGTTCTCCATCATCACCCCCGCTGCGTTCTGGGTCGCGCACGGGGAGTAAAGGGGTTTACACCTTGACAGAGCCGCTGCTGAAACTTCCCTATAGTGAAGAAGAGCTATTGCAGGGTCTGACGCCGCAGACTGCGTACGCCCAGGCCTTGGAGGCAGTGCACTTGCAGTTGGCGGAGCTCGCCAAGGCTGGCGTGCAGATTCCCCGGCCTGGCAAGGTGGCCGACTATCGTAAATGCCCTGAGCTAAAGGGGACGGAGGATATTAATTTTTGCCACTAAACCTGACAGCTAACCCACGAACAAACCGGCTGGCACGGCGTGAAAAAGCTGCTTCCCCATTTTGACCGGCAGCACTTTGTCGCCGGTGTAAATCAACACCCCGTGTTGAAAATGCGAGCCGGCGTGTTCTGCCAGTGCAGCCAGACCACGGAAATCCTGCATGCGAAAACTGGCGGATGCTTTTATCTCAACACCGATGATGCCGCCGTCTGCACGCTCCATCACTAGATCAACCTCGTTGCGCTGTGTATCGCGAAAGTGCATCAGAGAGACTTCTTCATCGGCCCATCCGGCCTGTTTATAACATTCCATGTAGATCAAATTCTCCAGCAGGCCTCCATGGAACTGGCTTTTCAGGAGTACGTCGGGCTTGCGAATACCAAGCAGGTGAGCGGCCAGTCCGGTGTCAATAAAGTGCACTTTGGGCATGCGTGTTGCTTGCCGTTTGGCCCGATTTTTTACATAGGCAGGCACGCGGCGCAGGATAAACATGAGTTCCAGGATTTCGCAGTAGCTTTTAACGACCTTGTCATTGAGTTCAAGGTCATTGGCCAGGTTGGCGTATTTAAGCAGGTTGCCGCTGAGGCCTGCTAATGCGGGGACGAGAGCCTGCAACCGACTGTAGTAGTCACCGCGGGCGGCGTGCAAGGTTTCAAAATCTTTGAACAGTCGCCCTTCAATGTAAGAGCGGAACCAGGTCTGACGGCTGCGTTCACTTTTATCCTGGACCTCGGGATACCCGCCCAGCAGGATCCGTTGTGCCAACTGCTCGCGGTTTATGAATGGTGTTGTTTGTGAGCTGAAGTCGGCGTAGCAAAGGTAATCGACGATGTTTAGTGTATTTTCGTTTATTTCGCTGCACGATAGCGGCATCAGTTCCAGGCGCGCCATATGACCTGGCAAGGATTCCTGAACATTGGCTGAGCGGAAAATGTCAGTAGAACCGGTCAATAGAAACTTACCTTTCACCGATGCCCCCAGACGATCCGACGCTGCTTTGATGGCTGGAATGAGCTCAGGGGCGTATTGGAATTCGTCTATAACCAGGCGCTGACTTTCCATTGAGCGGATAAATCCATGAGGATCGCTCCTGACGGAGGTCAGCGTGGCCTGATCGTCCAGCGTGACATAGGTCATTCCCTGTTTTTCTGCGATAGCTCTGGCAATAGTGGTTTTGCCCGACTGGCGCGGACCGGTCAGGTAGAGAATGCGGAACTCACATAAAAGCTCTTCTGCACGAGCGAGAAGATATCGCTGAAACATGATTTGGTTGCCTTTTTAGTACGCAAAATATGACACGTTAATACGAAAAAATAAAGGCTTTAATGCGAAAAAAATAATGGGGACGGAGGATATTAATTTATGTCACTAAACTCCCGTCCATGGTCTATAACACTAGTGAGCCTCCTGTATGGCGGCGGCGTTGCTTAAATTTTCTCAGGATGAGGGTTTTATTATGGTTCAGGTATTGGATCCGTAACCTTGCACATGATGAAAATAAAACGTCCGCTGCTCTTATTCGGCGCAAGGCGCCCCGATTGCCTGATGGCCCCGCAAATGCGGTTGGTGCAACGTCTGGCCATGGCCTGTTTCGCAGGCATCGCTCTGGCGCTCACTTTGCTTTGGTTTTATGCATTGCCATTCAAGACGGAGGTTGTTATCCGGATAAGCCTGCTGCTTTGCGCGGTCTTGCCAGGAATAGTGCTGGAATACCTGCTGGAGAGAAATGCAAGAGCAGGGCTGCGTTGCGAACCCGGACAGGCGACGGCAACGCTTTACGGCACTGAGATCTTACAGCTTATATTTGTATTGAGCCTTGGTGTGTTTGTGATTGAGATGATTTAGGTTGCTCGCATCAGTCATCAATCCCCCCCAAACAGATCCCTTGTGTACACCTTCTCCGCCACATCTTCCAGCTGATCCACCATGCGGTTAGCGATAATCACATCGCTGATCTGCTTGAACTCTGCCAGATCCCGCACCACGCGTGAGCGGTAGAAATCCGCTTCAGCCAGTTCCGGCTCGTACACCACCACCTCGATACCTTTGGCCTTGATGCGTTTCATCACTCCCTGAATGCTGGAGGTTCTGAAATTGTCTGAGCCGGCTTTCATGATCAGCCGGTAGACACCGACCACTTTGGGCTGTTTCTGCACGATGCTGTCGGCGATAAAGTCTTTGCGCGAGCGGTTGGAGTCGACAATGGCGCGGATCAGGTTCTGCGGGACTTCCGCGTAGTTGGCCAGCAGCTGTTTGGTGTCCTTGGGCAGGCAGTAGCCGCCGTAGCCGAAGGAGGGGTTGTTGTAGTGGCCGCCGATGCGCGGGTCCAGGCACACGCCGTTGATAATCTGCCGGGTATCCAGGCCGTGCACGGCAGCGTAGCTGTCCAGCTCGTTGAAGTAGGCGACGCGCATGGCCAGGTAGGTGTTGGAGAAGAGCTTGATGGCTTCGGCCTCGGTGGAGTCGACAAACAGGGTGTCGACGTCCGGCTTGATGGCGCCCTGTTGCAGGAGGCCAGCGAAGGTTTTGGCGCGTTCGGAGCGCTCGCCGACAATAATGCGGCTGGGGTAGAGATTGTCGTACAGGGCTTTGCCTTCGCGCAGAAATTCCGGGGAGAAGATCAGGTTGGGCGTATTGAAGCGCTCGCGGGCCTCCGCAGTAAAACCGACCGGCACGGTGGATTTGATGACCATCACGGCATCGGGGTTGGCGGCCATGACATCCTGAATCACCGATTCGACGCTTTTGGTGTTGAAGTAGTTGGTGGCCGGATCGTAGTCGGTAGGGGTGGCGATGATGACAAAGTCGGCGTTGCGGTAAGCCTGGTCTTTGTCCAGTGTCGCGGTCAGGGTAAGTGGTTTGGTGGCCAGGTAATCCTGAATCTCGGCGTCAACAATCGGGCTCTGCCGGTTGTTGATCATGTCCACTTTGTCGGCAACGATGTCGACCGCGGTGACGTAGTTGTGCTGGGCCAGCAAAATGGCGTTGGAGAGTCCTACGTACCCGGTTCCGGCGATAGCGATGTTCATGGAGTCCCTTCTGTGCGGTTGTGTATTTGCGTCAATTGTAACTTATGTCGCGAAAAATGGGGCGTGTGAAAAAGGGGACGGAGGAGTTTAATTTGAGGAGTTTAATTTCCAGGCCACTGGCGCGGCAACTCCAACTACCGCCCGGCGCCCAGCAACCACAGCGGGATGGCAGCGAAGGCGAGCAGGGTCTGGGCGCTGATGATATTGGCCATCATCACGGCATTGCCGCCCAGTTGTCGGGCCAGTATATAAGCGGAAGAAGCTGTTGGCAGGCAGGCCAGCAGGAGCAGAACCTGCTGACTGAGTACATCCAGTTGCAGCCAGATGGCCAGGCCCAGCATGAGCGCCGGGAAGACGCCAAATTTGAGTACACTGGCCAGCACGATGGTGGGCCAGTCGCGTTTGACGGTGCCCAGGCTAAGCGCGACGCCCACGGAAAGCAGGCCCAGCGGCAAGGCGGCAGCGCCCAGACGCGCCAGAAACTCCTCAATCCACACGCCAAACCAGGCACCGCCCAGCCCCACGCCGCTGATGTTGAGTGCAACGCCCAGCAGGCAGGCAACGATCAGTGGGTTGCTTAGCAGGCCTTTGAGCACATCACCGGGCTGCTTGCCATTGCTGTCGATGGCGAGAGAGAAGGTAACGACACTCAGCACGTTGACCAGTGGGATCATGATGGCCACGGCAATGGCGGCGATGACCAGCCCCGGGTCACCGAACAGCGCGCTTGCCACTGCCAGGCCGATGTAGGTGTTGAAGCGGATCGCGCCCTGGAACAGTGAGGTAAAGTCGGCGGCGTTGCGGCTTGCCCAGGGTTTGAGCATCCACACCAGCGCGCTGGTCAGAAAAACAGCCGTGCAGATGACCAGCGCAAATCGGCCAAAATCCGCATCGTTGAAATCGGCCAGGGCCAGCCGATGCAACAGTAGCGCCGGAAAGGCGACGTAGTAGGTCAGCCGCTCAATGCCCGGCCAGAACTCGGCGCCGGGGAAGTTGATGCGGCGCAGCAGCGCGCCGAACAGTATCAGCAGAAATACCGGGCCCAGGGCGTTGGCGATCATCAGGGTGTCCTGCGTGCGTGATCAAAGCAGGCAGTGTACCACTAAGGGGAAAAAGGGGACGGAGGCAAAAAAGGGGACGGAGGATATTTTATTTGGGCCGGAGGAGTAATTTTTGCGGAGCAAAAAAACTCCCCCGTGTCCAAATAAAATATCCTCCGTCCCCTTTTTTGCCTCCGTCCCCTTTTTACCTAAAACCCGCTTTCGCGTATAAGGATCGCCAGGACACTCCGCCAGACCCTGCCGATGATGCTCTGGCGGTCCCCCTCGATTCTGATTGTGCCGCGCAGTATGTGCTCAGGCGCAGCCTCTGTGAATTCCGGAATCGCCCGGACGCGGTAAACGGGGTTCTCCGGTATCAGCAGGTCATCCTGGTCTATTCTGACAGCAATCGGTCCGCCGTGAACCGATGCAAGGTAGGGCTCAGACAGGCTGCGGGAGCTGGCGGTATCAATTGAGGTAACCTGAATGTCAAAAGGAGGGCGCGTCGGGTCCTCCGGATAAAACCGGCCGCGCGCTGCCGTATCAATGCGGGACAGATCACTCTCATTGAGCCATGCCTCAACAACCGATGCATTGGGCGACAGAACCGCGCCCAGTTTTTCGTTTTCCGGCAACCACATGCCTACCGACAGCCCTTGCTGCAGTTCGCGCACAACACCGTTGATAGGGCTGGTAATCTGCAGCTGGCTGGCCTGCTCAAGTCGGGCGTGCTGACTTGCGGTTTCGGCCTGGAGTTGTTGCCAGATAACCGGGGCGCGCTCCAGCAGTTCCAGATTGAAACCCTGAAACTCCGTTTGCCATCTCAGCATCTCCAGAATCGTTTCACCCTGCGCTATCTCGAATGACAGTTGCGGCGAGTGCAGTTCAAACAGCACGTCGCCTTGCTGGACACGGCTGCCCGGTTGCACATTGATCGTTGTGATGGTTGCCGCCATGGGCGAATACAGGCTCGCATGCTCTTCCGCCCGCCACAACGCAGGCGCAACGCTGTCACTTTGCCAGGGGATCACCAGCAGAAGAACAAGCGCGAAAGACAGTCCTGCTGTTCGCAACGTTTGCAGATTAATCTCCATTTTGTCCTTCCGCTCGTGCCAGGCCTTGAGTTCATTTGCCACCGGTTTGCCAATAAACCATGCAAGTTCAATAATCATAAGTGCAATGCCGAGAATTTTGAAAAAGAGGAAATAGACAAGCAGCGCGATACCTATAAACAGGAAGAAGCGGTAGATCCACGTGCCGTATGAATAGATCAGCAGAATACGGTATGTGCGTGGCTGGAAACGCTCTGGTATGGGTTCGTTGAATCCGAACAGTGCTTCACGCAAACGCCATCGGGCGATCGCAAATGCCCGGTCCTGCAGGTTCGGAATGCCCAGACTGTCGGACAGCAGATAGTAGCCGTCAAATCGCATAAACGGGTTCAGGTTGATCAGCAGCGTCACAATCCAGGTTGTGGTCGCCAGCAAAAAAACCGAACTGCGTAGCGGGCCATCGGGCAGAAAATTCCAGAGCAACGTTGCATACACTGCGATTGTCAGTTCAGTCGACATCCCGGCTGCACCGATGATAAAGCGTTGGCGCCGTGAAGTAAGGCGCCAGGAATCACTCGCATCCGTGTAGAGCACCGGCCACAGTACAAGCAGGGCGACTCCCATGCTGGGTACCTTGCATCCAAAGTGTTTGCAGGTATAGGCGTGACCCAGTTCGTGGAGAATCTTGGCGAACGTCAGGGTGACAAACATGGTGACAACACCCTGAAGGCTGAAGAAATACGGAAACTGCGAGAGAAACCCGTCCCAGTTTCGTTGGGCCAGCCATATACCGGTAATTGCTGCAATCAGCGTCACCAGAAAAAACGCTCGGGTACCCAGCCATCGGATCAGTGGCAGCGTGTGTTCAAGAAATTTGTCCGGTCTTACCAGCGGTATGCGTATAAAAAGATAGTTTTTAACCACCCAGACCAGATCGCGGCGGTTGAGTTTTGCTGCGTGCTCCTGCAGACGCTGCAGTGCCATGGGGCCACGACTTTGAATGAGGTTGTGGGTGGCGAGAAATTTGAGCAGTTTTTCTACATCGGACTCTGAGACATTCAGGGTAGTCTGCTGGGCAATCTCGCGCAGCATATCACCAGCGCGCATATTCCAGCGCAGGAGAATTTCATATTCCTGCCAGCCGATTCGGTAGAACCGGTGCGCAACCGGATCCTGTAGAATCCAGGTTGGCGCACCATCCATACTGGGCGCCCCGGCAAACAGATTCAATTCTTCGCGCAGCGGTGGCAGCGTCTGGGATTGAAGCGCCGACCCGGACAGTGGCACGGGTGTTTGAACAGCGGCGGCGCTCACATCAGAATCCTGTCATTTGCCTGAGACTGGTCAGCGGGCGGCGCAGGACATACAGAATCAGCAGTGTGCGGTTTCCATAGAGTTTGGCCGTGCCTTTCAGACCGATTCGGTCGGAGTTCGGCTCACTGAAATCAGCGACGACCCGATAGGCGAGAGTACCTTCCGGCGTCAGGTCCGCCTGGTAGTTTGCAAACCGCACAGCTGCCTCTACCGGCGTGTGCGGATGTATATTCAGGAACACGCGCACGCGAGCCCCTTCCTCAAGCGCGATGACATCTGCTACCGGTAGCTGAATTTCAAGCTCGGTCATCTTTGGATCAGCCAGCAGCATTATGCGTTCGCCAATTGTGACGGGGCGACCCTCCCATTCTGACCGGTCACTGTATACCGCAACCCCGTCGCGTGGAGAGGATACGGTGACGCGGGACAGAATGGACTCCAGGTAGCGGATTTCGGCGACATGCTGTTCAGCGCGCCCTTTGAGTATTGCCAGATTGGCATTGGCCCGGTTATCAAAAACCCCGGTTTGTGCGGCTTGCCGATACTCGGCATCTGCGACCTCAAGTGCTTTGCGTGCTACCTCCAGCTGATTATTGAGTCGTGTAGCATCAAGTGTCAGCAGTGTCTGACCGTGAATAACACGTTGATTGGGTTCCACCGCAATCGTATCGATGACACCGTCGATGCCGGCGCGAATCATGACGGGATCCTTGGCAATGATCTCCACCGGTGCGAGCGTTGTCTGGCGCACAGGAATGACAGATACCAGGATGACAGCCAGCGCGGCGATCATCCAGCGTCGTTTGTTACCGATTTTTTCGAATCGGCCCGGTCGACTGGCAAGTTTTGCGTCAAGTGATTGCCAGACATGGCTGACCGAATCTGACAGGTAGTTGAGCAGCGCGGTTTCAGAGTCGGTCCAGGGCGTATCACGTCCCAGAATAAGTGCCGCGAGTAACTCTCCATCTGGCGTCTGGATGGGAATCCAGAGCGCAGAGGCAGGGAACCAGTTTTTCCATTCCCGGGCTATTTCCTCGTCAACTGAATCGGCAGTGATCCGATGTACGGTTTGCAGGGCAGTTGTACTCGTTTGCTGAGCCGAATGGACAGAATTGGCAAACTTGCGTGCCCAACTGGAAAACGGCGCATTTGCATCGGGCATGGAGAGCCCTGATACTGCCAGAATCCTGCCCGACAGACCGCCCTGGGGTTGCCAGAGCACAGCCTGTCGATAGGGCGACAGGCTGTGTGTCTCGTTAACAAGATTGAATGCAAGCGTCGATCTGTCGGCACATTTTCTCAGCCGTTTTTCGAACTCAATAAATACTGCGAGCGGCTGAAGCCGTTTGATCTGGTCGTTCATTAGTTGACCAGCCGTGCAGTGCCGCTCATGCCGGCGCGAAGCTCCGGAAAATCGCCATCGATTCTGCCGAATACCTTGAATGACTGGCTGACGGCATCGATGGCAGCACCAAACCGTGTGATTCGTGCAGGGTAGCTTGAATCAGTTTCTTCTATGTGCAGCTGAAAGCCCTGATCCGGCACAAGCTGCGAGATCCAGCGCGATGGTACGACCATCTCTACGTCGAGTGTTGAATCATCAAGAATGCCCATCAACTCCTGGCCTTCAGCAACATACTGATGATTGCGGACATGCAGTACTGATACTTTTCCGGAGAAGGGCGCCCGGATTTCACATTTCTCAACGACTGTTGTCATCAGGGATGCTTCAGCGTGAGCTGCTGCCTGGCGTGATCCGGCGACGTCCACTTCCAGTACGCTGATTGATCCCAGCCGATCCAGTTGCTTGTTGACAGTGAGTATCTGACTGGCTTCCTTGGCCTGTGCAATGGCTTTGTCCAGTCTGGCCTGATGCATCCCGCAGTCAAGCGTCAGCAGCGTGTCACCAATGTCGAAAGACTCCCCCTCCTTGACGTTCAGGGCGTTTATCCGGCCGGGAATTTCACTGGACAATACCGTGCTCTGAACAGGCGTAAGTTGCATCCTGATCTCATTGCGAACCGAACTGACTGGCGGGTAGCTGGGCAGGCTCGTGTCTGACGTTTGTGCCGATGCAACGGTGCACAACGAACTCAACGTCAGACATAGGCAAGCCCCGAGTAAACCTTTACTAAGATCAATCATAGAAGTTCTGAAATTTCCCCGCTATTCCAGCGATTGAGCGCTTCCCCGATGGATTCAGCGACAACGTCAATATCGTGACTTTCGATTGTTTCGGGCAGCAGATCCACACCCATTGACACATAAAGATTGGCTACCGCGCTGTGCACTTCGGCATAGGCTCTGAAGCTGTTGACCTCGGCATAGATCGCAGCCATTTGCGCCCGTATGCGTTGCAGCTGGCTTTGTGCAGCATTGTCAGCGGCCTGACTGACTGCCAGAAAAATGCGGCCTTCGATATCATCAAGCACCTGGGCACGATTAAATGACTGGTTAGCTCTGAGGTACTGCTGATAGCTCACATGCACCTGGGTGATTGCAGCCATGCTCAGTGACAGGCGACGCATATCGGCAACATCTTCTGCAGTTCTTGAGGCGCGCAGGGCGCTTGGGCCGCTTGCCAGATTCATCAGGTTCCATGACAGCCTGGCAGCAGCGTCCGCCCAGTTCTGATTGACCAGGAAGGAGTTGCTGTCGTAGTTGCCCGATGTGCTGAGGTTCAGGCTCGGAAACAGCCGAAGCAATGCCTTGCGAGTCTCAAGCGCAGTGAAACGCTGCTGATAGCGCTCCTCAATCAGTTCCGGCCGTTTCATCAGCGCCAGTTCTTCCATTTTTTCCAGAGTCAGGTTGATAGAGGGTGATACCATTTCCTCAGCTGGCGGCAAACTCAATTCGAATGATTCGCCCGGACGCAGTCCCATCAATGAGGCAAGTTCGGACTTGGCTATCACCAGATCCATTTCCATGCCTTCGAGTTCGCGAATTACTTCTACCAGACCCTTTTGGTACTGCAGGGACTCAAGCGGTGGCATCAGACGTTGTTCTTCCACTTCCCGGGAATCGGCAAGCGCCTGTCTTGCATCCTCCAGCAGGGGTTTTACCTGCTCGAATAGCGGCTCCGCTGTAGCGGCACGCCAGTAGGCGGCCCGAACCTGCTGCACCACCTGGTTGACAACCCTGCGACGTCTTTCCACCGCAATCAGGTATTGATCCGCGTTCTGATGCGCCTGGTAGTAGCTGACGCCAAAGTCCAGAATATTCCAGCTCATATTGAGATTGGCTGTACCGATATTGCGGTCCTGGCTGATCGATGGATCAGTTGCGAGCTGGCCCGAACCGGTGTCGCGGCTCAGGTTGAGGTTTTCGTTGGAGCGGGTTGTGTAACCCGAGTTCAGCGCAATGGTAGGGAGCATGTCAAAACGTGACAGATGCAACTGATTATTTCTCAGAACCTCTTCCATCAACATCAGTCTGTGGTCAAGGTTGTATTTGAGAGCTCGGGCCAATGCCTGTTCCAGGCTGATTGGCTCAGTGATGGGTTCCTGCTGGACAAAAATCTGGTCCATATCTGCCGCCACCAGCGAGCGTTGCTCACTAGTGGTCAGCGGTATTGGCGTTACGCTACACGCGTTCAGTAGTAGCAGACCTGCCGCAAGCATCACTGTCCCTGTCCGGGGATTCAGTCGAAGGCCTTTTTTAATCGTTGTGTCAGTCATTGTTTCAGATATCCCTGTTTTGCATTTCAATTTGGATTCGGTTGTCATCAAACTTCCATTTCGTTTTCTGAGTTAATGTCTTTGGGTGGCTGCTGGCCCAGCGAGTCGATGTCAATTTCCCCAAGCAACAGTTGCAGCAGCTGTTCAGCCGTGTACCTGATGCTCAGATCCTGACTGGCAACCAGCTGATCTCGCAGACTGGCGCGGCCGTTTGAAGCCTGCCCGTCATTGTCTGCCGGCTGACCGTCCGTGTTCTCTGCCGGCGTATCAGGGTTGGGCGCAGAACCATCCGGGATCGGTGTGCCGAGGGCCTCTGGCTGCAGAATCTGCAGGTCTTCTTCCACGACCTGCCCATCGTTGATAATCAGCGTAAAGGTGGCCGCAGCTTCCGATCCGTTGCTATCACGAGCGATCACTTCAACTTCAAAGGAGCCACTTGTGCCTTCTGGTGCCTGTCCGGTGAATATGCCCTGGTCCGCATCAAACTGCAGCCAGCCTGGCAATGGCGATCCATCCGACATGTTGGCGGCCAGCTGTACATCTGCCGCTGGATCGGTATGCAGGAATGTTCCTTCGGGCACGTTGAAGCTGATTGTGGTACCTGCTTCCAGCAACCGGTTCTGGGGTTCGATACCCAGTATCAGGGCACTCCCGCCAGCCCCGTCCGAAGTTGCGCCTGCCACCAGGCTGACTGCCGGTGGTCTGTTACCCTGACCGACCGGGCCATTGTTGGTCGGCAGCGGTGTCGGGTTGGCATTGCCACCTGTGTCCGTTCCAGCATCGGGTGCTGCTGGTGGTGGTGCCACTGGGGCAGCGGGCGGTGTTGTGGGCGCCGGCGGTGTGGGTGGCGTTGGCGGCGTAACGACTACCGGGGGAGGCGTAGGCGCTGGTGGTGTAGGCGCAGGGGGCTGCGGTACCGGTGGCGGTGTCGGCGCAATGACCTGCAGCTCATTTGATGTTGTATCAGATGCTGCGTTGCCAGCCACGGTAGTGACTGATACACCAACGTCGTAAGTACCAACAGAAATTGGATTTGTGTCCGCGATCTGCAGCGACCACGTGCCTGTTGCATCGTTGTATGTGATCTCACCGCCGGTGTACGAGGATCCCGCTACCGTAACGGTCAGAACGTCGCCGTCAGCAAGCGTGGCGGTACCGGTCAATACCGGTGTTTCCGACGTGGTTGTCAGAATGTTGACCGTTGGCGCTGCGGGTGCCGAGCTTTCTACGGTTATCGATCCCAGCGAAACTGCATCACTGATGTTGCCAGTGGGGCTGATCTGACGAACCTGCACAGTCCCTGCACCGTAACTGCCTTCACCCAGCGTGAAACTGGTGCCGGTGCCAGTAGTCCAGGTGTTGCCTCCGTCTATCGAGAATTCCCATGTGGCGCCAGGTTCCAGATTGGAAACATTGACCTGACCGTTGTTGGTGATGCCGTCGCTGTTGTCCAGCCCGGTATCGTCTGCAAGTTCAGCTGTCGGTGCAGAGGGTGCATCTGAACTGATGGTCAGTGGCCCCATTGATACAGCGTTGCCAGTGTTACCGGCGAGGTCTGTCTGTCGTACCTGCACATCGCCGGCATTGTAGCTGCCTTCACCCAGTGTGAAGCTGGAACCGCTGCCGGTTGTCCAGGTAACACCACCGTCGGTGGAGAATTCCCAGGTTGCTCCGGGCTCCAGATTGCCGACATTGATCTGGCCGTTGCTGGTGATGCCATCGCTGTTGTCCACCCCGGTATCGTCTGCCAGCCCGATCGTTGGCGAGACGGGTGCGTTGGTGTCGATGGTTACCTCAAGCGCCGGACTGGGGTCACTTACGTTGCCCATCGGGTCGGTAATGCTGACGGTGACATTGTATGTGCCATCGGCCAGTTCTCCGGTGGTAATACTCCAGTTACCGTCGCTATCTATGATGTCCGTACCTGCGGCGACGCCATCAACGAACAGGGTGGCGGTATCGCCGGCGTCACCGCCAGTGCCAGTGAAGGTGGGCGTGGTGTCGGCGGTCAGATCGTCAGTATTGGCCGCGCCGGTATCGGAGTCTGAAGCCAGATCCGGGGAGGGCGGTGTTGCTGGCGCACCTGCATCAATGGTCAATGCACCCATCGATGCGGGCGTGCCGATGTTGCCTGCCAGATCTGTCTGGCGGACCTGCACAGTGCCATCGGCGTAACTGCCGTCTTCCAGCGTGAAGTTGTCGCCAGTGCCAGTGGTCCATGTGTTACCGCCATCTGTGGAGAATTCCCAGGTGCTGTCGGCTTCAAGATTGGCGACATTGATCTGGCCATTGCTGGTGATGCCGTCGTTGTTGTCAGCGCCCGTATCTGCGGCAAGCGTCAGTGACGGTGCGGCCGGGCTGGTCTGATCCACTGTGATTGAACCCATCACTGTTTCATTGCTGATGTTGCCCGCGCCGTCAGTTTGACGGACGCGCACCGCATTGGCGGCATACGTTGCTTCACTTAGCGTGAAGCTGGCGCCTGTGCCAACGGTCCAGCTGTTTCCACCATCGGTAGAGAACTCCCATGTGCTGTCTGCTTCCAGACCGCTTACATCAATCTGACCGTTGTTGGTGACGCTGTCAGCACCCAGAGCACCGGTGTCGGCGTTAAGCACTGCGCCAGGCGCGGCCGGTGCCGTGGTGTCTATGGTTACCTCAAGCGCAGGGCTCGGGTCACTTTCATTGCCGGCAGCATTGGTGAAGCTGACCGTCACATCGTAAGTGCCATCGGGCTGTGCAGATGTTGTGATTGACCAGTTACCATCGTTGTCGATAGTCGCTGTGCCAGCTGCTACGCCATCAATGTAGAGGGTAGCAGTATCCCCGGCGCTGCCACCGGTGCCGGTGAAGGTCGGGGTGTTATCACTGGTCAGGTCATCCGTATCGGATATGCCGGTGTCAGCCGTATCTATCAGATCCGGTGCGGCTGGGGCTGCGGGCGCAGCACCCACAATTGTCAGGTTGCCGAGTGAGGCGGGTGCGCCAATATTGCCAGCCAGATCGGTCTGACGAACCTGGACTGCACCATTGGCGTAGCTGCCTTCGCCCAGCGTAAAGCTGGTGCCAGCGCCGATCGTCCAGGTATCTCCACCATCAGTGGAGAATTCCCAGGTGCTGTTGGCTTCAAGATTGACGACGTTGATCTGACCGTTACTGGTGATACCGTCGTTGCTGTCTGAACCGGTATCCGCTTCAAGGCTGATAGCCGGTGCTGCTGGATTGGTCTGATCCACAACTATGGCAGCCATTCTGGTTTCGGCGGAGACCTCATTGATGCCATCGCTTTGACGGACGCGCACGGCATTGGCAGCATAGCTACCTTCTTCCAGTGTGAAGCTGGTGCCGGTTCCATCGCTCCAGGTGTTACCACCATCCGTGGAGAATTGCCAGGTAGCGCCGGTTTTCAGATTGCCGACATTGACCTGACCATTATTGGTGACCCGGTCATTTCTTGCAGCCCCGGTATCTGTCGCCAGTGTGGCACTTGGCGCCCCAGGTGCGGTGGTGTCAATGGTAACTTCCAGCGCGGGGCTTTGGTCGCCCACATTGCCTGCAGCGTCGGTAAAGTTGACGGTCACATCATAGGTACCATCTGCCAGTTCTGCGGTCGTGATTGTCCAGTTGCCGTCGCCGTCCACAGTCGCTGTGCCGGAGGCCACACCGTCAACGTATAATGTGGCGGTATCACCTTCGCTTCCACCACTACCGGTGAAGGTTGGCGTGTTGTCGCTGGTCAGATTGTCGGTGCTGGATGTGCCGGTATCAGAGGCATCAATCAGATCCGGTGCGGTCGGCGCTGCCGGTGCAGTTGAGTCTATGGTGACCTCAAGTGCAGGGCTTTGTGTGCTTTCATTGCCAGCCGTGTCGGTGAAGCTGACTGTGACGTCATAGGTGCCATCAGCTTGCGTAGCGGTGGTGATTGTCCAGTTGCCATCAGCATCAATGGTAGCAGTGCCAGCGGCAACGCCATCAATGTACAGCGTGGCAGTATCACCAGAGACACCACCAGAACCAGTGAAGGTAGGTGTGTTGTCGGCAGTCAGATCATCTGTGTTTGATGTGCCTGTGTCTGCTGGCGTGGTCAGGTCCGGCGCAGCTGGTGTTGCCGGCGCGGTGCTGTCAATGGTCAGTGCGCCCAGAGAAGCAGGTGCGCCGGTGTTGCCCGCAAGGTCAGTCTGACGAACCTGAACAGCGCCGTTGGCGTAGTTACCTTCGTTTAAGGTGAAGCTGGTGCCGGTGCCTGCTGTCCAGTTTGTACCACCATCAGTAGAGTATTCCCACGTGCTGTTGGCCTCCAGGTTGGCGACGTTGATCTGGCCATTGCTGGTAATGCCGTCATCATCCTCTGCACCGGTATCGGCAGCCAAGGTTAATGTCGGTGCAGCCGGATTGGTCTGGTCGACATTGATCGAACCCATGACGGTTTCGTTGCTAACATTGCCTGCGCCGTCAGTTTGACGGACACGTACCGCGTTGGCGGCGTAGGTGGCTTCACTCAATGTGAAGCTGGTGCCTGTGCCAGTGGTCCAGTTTGTACCACCGTCGGTGGAGTACTGCCAGGTAGCGCCGGTTTCGATGTTGCCGACATCTATCAGGCCATTGTTGGTGACGCTGTCGTCACCGGCAGAGCCGGTGTCAGTGTTCAACGAAGCGGTTAATGCAGCCGGGGCAGTGGTGTCGATCGTGACTTCCAGCGCTGTGCTTTGTGCGCTTTCATTACCAGCCGTATCAGTGAAGCTGACTGTGACATCATACGTGCCATCGGCACGTTCCGCTGTTGTGATTGACCAGTTACCACCAGCATCAATGGTGGCGGTGCCTGCGGCAACGCCATCAATGTACAGCGTGGCTGTATCACCTGCGGTGCCGCCAGAGCCTGTGAAGGTCGGTGTGTTATCACCTGTCAGGTTGTCAGTGTCAGATGTCCCAGTATCTGAGGACGCTATCAAATCAGGTGCAGCCGGTGTTGCCGGCGCGGTGCTGTCAATGGTCAGTGCGCCCAGAGAAGCGGGTGCGCCCGTGTTGCCAGCGAGATCAGTCTGACGAACCTGAACAGCGCCGTTGGCGTAGTTGCCTTCGTTTAAGGTGAAGCTGGTGCCGGTGCCTGTTGTCCAGTTTGTACCACCGTCGGTGGAGTATTCCCAGGTGCTATTGGCTTCCAGGTTGGCGACATTCACTTGACCATTGCTGGTGATGCCGTCGGTGTTGTTTGTACCGGTATCTGCAGCCAGCGTTAATGTCGGTGCAGCCGGATTGGTCTGGTCGACGTTGATCGATCCCATGACCGTTTCGT